>JABCZH010000011.1 GCA_013289795.1 Acidobacteriota bacterium | reverse complement strand
GGTGCTGTTCGTGTGGATGTTGCCGTTCGCGTCGGCGGCGTAAACGGCGATCTGCAAAGGCCCAGCGGCCCAGCCAGGCGGATTGGCGGGCTGCTCAAGAAACGCAAGATTGTTGTTGGGATCGGCCACCGTGAGGTCCGGATAATAGATGCGTACTCCCGGGGGAGGCTTCGGCACATTGAACTGAATGTTGAGGAGGTTGAGAAATCCGCTGCTCTCGCGCTGAAATCCGTAAATGCTCGGGTACATGCAGCCAGACTGGTCGGCCGAATACGCATAAACGTTATCGCCGATAAAAAATGTGCTCGTGTAGTCGCCTGGAAACGCCCCGGTGATGGTGTCACCCAGATAGCGGAGGGCTCCCGAAGATTTATCCACGGCGAAAGACGCCGTGTTGTCATTGTCGTTTTCGTCGAGCTCCATCACGTAAACATCGCTGCCGGTATGGTCAAAGAATAAGTTGAATACCGCCAGGCACCCGTTATCCATCTGAGCACACGAGGTTGAAGTTACATAGGTCAATGCGCCATTCGATCCGATCTGCAAAGTGTCAATGTTCGGAGGGGTCGAATTGTTCACAGCCATCAGGTATTTTCCGTTCACCGCCATGGAACCGACGTTCTGCTGGAAGGGCGAGCCAGGGATGGGGGTAAGCGCGCCGTTCGAGCTTGCAGAATATCCGACGATAACGTTCGGCTCTCCGTTTCCGGGAGAGCTGGCCACATAAACGTAAGCCACTGGGGCGCTGGTGGATAGAATGGATTGTGAACCGGTCGACAGCGAAACTTGCGCTGAAGCAGAGGCTAGGCTCAATGCTGCGCCGAGGCAAAGGATTGTGAGGGGCTTAAACATCGGATTGGCTCCTGCCGGAGGGTTAGCCTGTGCGGTGATTTCGATGGTGGGAGATAATGGCCGGTTGCCTCTGAAAGTATCTTTCGCTTGGCGTGTGTGGACCACACGTTCGTGTTCTGGATGTATAGGAAAATCAAAAATCCATTGTGGCACACGCTTGTGAAAGAGGAGTTGGTCCGCAAGGGAAGTGGTCCCAACTCGAAGGCTTGTCTGTAGCCGAGGCACTTCTGAGATCTGAGGCGTTAGGCTAATGGGAAATCTTGGCTCAAACAGGACACCAGATGAGCTTCGTGAGCTGTTTCAAACCTACGGACCAGTCGAGGGAGTGAAAATCGTGACCGATCCTGAGACGCGATATTCACGTGGGTTTGCGTTTGTCGAAATGACCAACGACCTTGAAGCCAAGAAAGCTATATCACACTTGAACGGCGTCATGGTGGGGGCAAGCCGATTCGAGTGGAGGAGTATCGCCCCATCCTCGCAGCATAGGGCAAGTTGTACCGCACAATCGGAGGTTGCTCGGAAACACTTGCCGCATTCACTGCAAGTTTCACTGCAAGTTCCAACCCACTTGAGAGCGCTTCTGCCCACTTCAGGGCCTCGAGCATGATCCTAGACTGTTGAAAACTATCGAGCCCACCTGCTTAGCAACTGATTTCTAATCCGAGGGTTGCAGGTTCAATTCCTGCCGCGCCTACCATGCTTTTTTGCAGCTTGCGGGCGATCCCGACCAAAAGTCATTGCACGTTTACTGCAAGCTGGGAGGAACTCGTTTCAAAACACGGGCCGCGTGCGCTGATCGCAAGGCGGTGCCTGGTGGGGCTGTCGGAATGCATCGAAAATCCCGCACGATTTTAGAACTTTCTTGCTTGCCGACCCTATCCTCCGTCCGTTCCCGGCCACGAGTTCGACGCAGGCGGTTGACAGAGCAACGCAGAAAGGTTGAGCGGAAGGGTGGGAGAATGGCGAGTTGCCATTCTCCCAGTTCTTCCGGGTGCCTTTTAGTTGGGGTACGTACCTCCCGGCGGACAAGGTTCAGAGGGGCCTTTAAAAGTCCCGTTATTTGAGAAATAGCCACCGGAGCCGAGCGAAGCAATATCATCGGCATTGTAGAACCATGAGAAGAATGTCAACTCCTGAAGATGGTAGGTGAATCCGTTGGCACCGGTCACGCTCCAATCATTGCTGATGCCACTCAGCGGATCACCCACTTCGAGATTGTTCTGGCCACCGCTAGAGCACCCAGCTGATTGTCCTGAACTCCACACAGGGGTTGGGTTTGTGCCGTACGGGTCATTCATCCACTCTCCGATTTCATGAGCGGAGGCGGAGGTGTCCCGCAAGCCGTTTCCAAAGATTCCGCTGGTATCGAAATCCATCGGGGAGTAGGTCTGCCCGGATGGTGGTCCATTGGTCGCGCCATGGTAGCCAATGACGCAGCATTCAGCCACATTGGGAGGCTGCGTGAGGCCCATCACCACGTTATACAGTAGAACGACCGGCAGGGTGCCGGAAGTGATCTGCGGGAACCTGGGCAGAAGCGTGCCGGTCACCCAACTGTCGAAGTCATTGATGTATATTTCGCCTTCGAGACCCTGATTGTTGACGTTCGGACCACAGCCACCGTTGCCGAAAAGGGCGTCGGATATGATGTTTCCGTCTTGTGCCGGCACATTATAGGTTGCTGGGGACAGCACGGTAATTGGGCTGAGATTCACATTGTATGAGGTCCCTCCGACCTGCGACCAGAAGTTTGCCCGCTGGAAGGCATCGATATATTGTCCCTGGCCCACATTCACCCCGTTCATCACCCAGCTGGAAGCCGGCTTTACGAATAACGGAGAGTTTCTGAATACTGTGAGCGGGACATCGTTGGGCGGTGTCATACAGGTGGTATCGGCAACCGTTGGATCAAAGGCGGTGGCACCAATAACCACAATCACCGGAATGATGTAGGTGGGAATGTTGGTGGTTACTTTCTTCCTGGCGAAAGGGCTGCTGCCAACCATAGCGCCAGAATAGATGTTCTGGTCCTTGGTCGCGTCGATGCTATAGGTGAAAATCTTTAGGCCGGTGCCGTTCATCTCCGCCTGCTTGGCCGCTTCAAAATCGAAGTTGGAGGCGGGTATGACCACAGAATAGGCATTCAGCGTTTGACGACCGGAGTTCGCTACCTGGTTTTGCGCACAGGCGGCCAATCCAAAAACACCCAGCGATGCACATACAGAAATAACAATTAGTGTTCGCATTCTGCTTGATCCTCCCTGGCTCTAATCTGTTGACATTTGCCCATCATGGACTCGTGGTCCTTTCAACCTTGGGTCATGTTGCTGCTTACCTATGGCGGTGGTATTGAAAGGAAAGCTGTTGACGAGTGCAGATCCCACAAACCACCAGAGGATTGGCATGCTATTCCAGTTCTTCCGGGCCGGAGGCTGATTCCGTCAAGCTCGGCGTATTGCTTTTCTTGCCGATTCGCGTACAGGAGAATGCCCGGCCTGGCATCAGCGATTAACGCATTTGGGTAGCCGCCGTACAATACAGTCACCGCAGTAGACGGCCACGCAAATGTCGTGTATATGCGATTGCATTGCGGACAACGCCGGACTGCTCCTGGAGGGGATGAACTCAAAGACGCTGGAAGTCAAGGAGCTTTTGCCGAGTCGACGCATGAGAATCAGAATTCCACTTCTTATCTTTGCTTTCGTTGCAGTTTGGGCTTTGGATTTCGCTGTCGCACAAAATAAGCGCGACACCGTGGCATCCAAAATTCTTGAACTTGAGAAGAAATGGAATGACGTCTACAAGCGGGGGGATGTTGCAGCCATGGATTCTCTGCTGGCTGACGATTTCATCATCACCATTGAGGATGGAAGCACCTTCAGCAAACCTGGGTACATTGCTCACAACGGAAACTCCACTGTGCACGTAGAGATTTCAGAAATGTCGGATCTTCAAGTTCGAATGCACGGCAACACAGCTGTGGTCACTGGTGGGTACCGCGAAAAGGGCACCGAAAAGGGGAAACCGTACGAGTACCGTGATCGTTTGACCGACGTTTGGATGAACATCAATAACAGGTGGCGGCTTATCGCATCTCATTACAGTCTTCGCGACCGCTAGTAAATAGGAGCGCGGGTGAACCTCCAGTTCCGAATGCGTACTCTGGTCAAAAAGGTCAAACGCTCGGGCCGGTACCAGATCGTCGAACGACTGGGCGACGGTGGTATGGGTGTAGAGCTTCCCGCGCCGCTCTGCGGGCGTCGCTACCTTCTGGATGAAGCTGGCTGGCACGTAGAACTGTCATCGTCTTCGTGAAGAAATCAGCTTGAGTCGTGCGAGCGCCCAAAAGCCGGACAACTGACGAAATCAGGCGTTATCACTCAAAACACCAGCCACAGGGGTCAATGAGTGATGACGGCATTTACGCCAACTACCGGCTTTGCCGTGCTAAACTCCTCGCTGGCCGCGGCTCTAGCCCTACCCCCACCGCCCCGCCGCTTGAAGTAGTGAGGTAGCAACCATGCGAGGAATACGATTCTCCTTTCCAGCAAATGCGGCCTTTGCGATCCTCCTGACGTTCTGGCTCCTATCGGCAGTTCTGCCCACTCAATCCACCGCGCAGACGTTCACTGTGCTGTATACGTTTCATGGGCCTGACGGCGCGGGTCCGGGGGGAGTACTGGTCAGAGACACTGCAGGGAACCTCTACGGCACTACCAGCCTTGGCGGTGCCGGAACCAACTGCTCCAACGACTTCCTCCCCGGCTGCGGCACGACGTTCGTACTGAACAAGGCCGGGAAGGAGGTCGCGCTTTTTAGGTTCAAAGGGCCAAACGGAGCCAGTCCTGCAGCGGGTTTGCTTCGCGACGCGTCGGGAAACTTCTACGGAACGACCATGGTTGGTGGGCAGTTCACCCAGGCCTGTGGTGGCGCTGGGTACGGGTGTGGAGTTGTGTTCAGGCTAACTAAGGCCGGCAAGGAGAAGCTGTACCAGTTCAAGGGTTCACCGGATGGCATGTTTCCGGAGTGCGCCCTTGGTGGAAGATTCGGCGGGCAACTTTTATGGGACGACGGAAGGGGGCGGGACCTATAACTGCGGTACCGTGTTCAAAATTAATGCCGCCGGCAAGGAAACTATCCTGTATAGCTTCACGGGCGGAGAAGACGGAAAGGGACCCTACACGGGGGCTATCCTGGACGCTGCGGGCAACCTGTATGGCGTGACAGCTGCCAGATGACGAGTTTGCGATCGCATTGCATTCGCCAAGCGAACTCCTCGAAACCGGACTGCGTTTCTGCTCTCCAGAGAAAATGGCCCGAAGGTTCGCCTATGGGAGTTCAGCAAGACACTCTCTCCAGTCCGGTTTCGGAGCGGGAATCGCGAAATTGCGGCGTTTTCGAGCGATTTTACGCGGAATACAAACTGGTTTCTCTGCAACCCAGACTGAATGGCGGAGGGAGGCGAATTCGAACTCTCGGTACAGCTCTGCCAATCGGCTCTAAGAAGCACGGAAGACTGGGAACAGCGGGCACATCACCGGCAAGTCCGACGTTTTCTGACGCAATAAAGCCTACTTCTCCGCTCCCACCTGTCTTAAGTATTGCCTCACACTATCCACATACACAGGCGCAAAATCCACCACCGCACGCCGTGTCTCCATCGCTTCCAGTGCCTCCTCTATTGTCCACCCTGTCGAGCACAATATCGCCAACGCCATCATCGGCGCCCGGTGGATTCCCGCGGCGCAATGGATGAAAAGCTTTCCATCTTCGGCCATCGCCTCCCGCGCGAACTTCACCCCACGCTCAAAGATTTCTGGCGGTTTTGGCTGAAAGTCATCGTCGATCGGATTCCACAACACTCGGATCCCAAACGGTTTCGCTAGCGCCGTATCGTCAAACTCAATTTGCATGTCGAGGACGTGGGTCACACCTGTGCGCGCCACCTCTGCCATGTGCTCTTCTGTCCAAATGCCGCCTCCGACCGCAATCCGGTCGGTGATCCAGGTCATATCCATCGCTCCTTCATTTTACGGTGTTTCCCGGAGCACGCCGTGTCACCTGCTGATTCTTCGTCTCCGGACAGGCTCCTCGGCATATGCGGCACCGTCGCTGGAAATAAGGCCGATCATCTCTAACAGGTTTTCATCGTTTTGCTAATACCCTTTCCATGTTGAACGGTTGTGCTCACATCCTAGCGTCCCTTCTGTAAAGATTATAAGTTGCGTGCTTTCGTCAGGCTCTCCGAGATGTTCTGCAATTGTTCACAATAGCATCGCGCTATAGACAACTGGTAGACTCGCTACATGAAATTCAAAACTCTTCAGCACAATCTCCGCAACACCCTGTGGCAGCGCATTGAAGCGGGAGAGCTAACCGGCCTTGGCCTGGCCGCCCAGACGGGGTTTAGACAAGCTCATATCTCCAATTTTCTCAATCGCAAACGCGGCCTCAGCCTCGAGGGCATGGACAGAGTTCTAACGGTCCAGCATCTCTCCGTCCTCGACCTTCTCGATCCTGCCGAAATCAACCGGCGTGCCAGCATCCTGCCCCCCGCCAAAGATGAATTTCAGGACGTTCTCTTGGTCGATGGCGGCGTCGCTGCCACCGAGTCTCGCATCATGAGCATGAACGTAAAGGACATCCTGAAGTTCAAGAAAGTTTTCCTGCGCAGCCTCCGCCCTGAAATGGAAACTGCCCGTGAGCGCTGGGAACGCTTTGTCCTCATCAAGATCGACGCTCGCGAAGGCATGAGCATGTATCCTCGCCTCCTCCCCGGCGCCACCGTGCTCATCGACCGTCACTACAACTCACTGAAGCCTTATCGAAAAGGCGAGTCCAACATGTATGCCGTCAACAAGAACGGCGCTTCCACCATCAAGTACGTGGAAGTCGCGGGCGATCAACTGGTTCTGCGGCCGCATAATCAGGCTTATCCGGTGGACGTGCTGGGTGTGGGAAAAGGCGTTAAACCAGCGGACTATCTCATAGGGCGGGTCTGTTATGTTGGCGTCGAAACCTGAGGTGGGCCGCCGCGTCCTTACTTCCACTCCTGCAACACCCGTGCCAGAATCTCGACCCCCTCATCCACGCTTGCCAGGTCTTTGTCGGCGAGTCCGTCGAGTTGGTTCGCCAAATACTCAATTCTCATCTTGCGCCCGCGCTGCAACAAACGTGTTCCTGCTGCCGTCGCCTGAATCCGTACCCGCCGCGCATCCGACGAATCGGGAATACGCTTTACCAGTCCGCTCCGCTCCAGGCCCGCCACGATCCGTGTCATCGTTGGCGGCTTAACTTGCTCCGCTGCCGCCAGTTGCCCGGGAGTCATCGCACCCCCGAACACCAATACCGACAACGCCGAGAGCCGCGCCGGTCCTTCCCCGGTCGCCAGGTCCTGCTTTCTTACCCGCCGCAATAGATGAATGGCGGCGGAATGCAGCCGGTCGGCCACTCCCACCACGTCTGCGGAGCGTCGTGTTTTTCGCTTGCTTTTTGCCATTAAATATTGTTAGCTATGCTAACTAATCTTACGATGGAGGCAAAGTACCCATGATGACCGCACCCGCAACCCTTGGTATCACCCGCCTCGGCCAGGTCAGCATCAATGTCCACGATGTCGCCCGTGCCACCGCATTTTACCGGGATAAGCTCGGACTGCCCTTTTTATTCGCCGCCGGCCAGTTGGCGTTCTTCGACTGCAACGGCGTGCGCCTCATGCTCTCCCCGCCCGAGAAGCCGGAATTCGATCACCCCGGTTCAGTCCTCTATCTTGTCGTGCCTGACATCAAAGCGGCCCACCGCCAGATGCTCGCCGCCGGCGTCCATTTCGAAGACGAGCCTCATTTCCTGGCCCGCATGCCCGACCACGATCTCTGGATGACCTTCTTTCGCGACTCCGAGCAAAACCTCCTCGCCCTGATGAGTGAGGTGCCCCGTGCCGCGTAGCGCTCGTTCCCGTTCGAGCCCGTGCTATCATCAATTTTCTGCCGGATTTCTCAGATGGATGACGAAATTCCCAGTATTCGCATTCCCACGGAGGCTTTCATGGACGAAGCACCTTCCAGCTCTGCGGGCGCCCGCCGTAACGAAGACATCGCCCTCGACTTGATGAAATTTGTCGCCATGACCACTGGCTACGGCCGCACCACTTCGTCCGGCGTGGGTTTTCAGGGTACTGGCGCCGCCACCAAGCCCGACGAATACGCCACTCACTTGCTGGAGCTTTACGCCAGGTGCTTGAACGCCGTGCAGGCGAAGAAATAAGCCGCCGGGCACCTACCTTCCAAGAACAAAGGCCGCAGCATCAAGCTGCGGCCAGTCCGTTTGCGATTCAATTTGTCATTAACGCCGCCGGCGAGCGGCCTTCTTTTTTCCTTTCTTCTTTGCCGCCTTTTTCGCTGGCTTCTTCTTGGCAGCTTTCTTCTTCGCCGGTTTTTTCTTCGCTGCCTTCTTGGCAACCTTCTTCTTTTTCTTGGGGGCAGCCTTCTTCTTGGGAGCAGCCTTCTTTGCCGCCTTCTTGGGCGCGGCCTTGGGTGCTCCCCCGCCCCCTCCGCTCGAAATCGGCATCGCAGGGACAGGAACTTCAGCCATCGGCGCCGGCTCCCTCATCGCCGGCATTTCGGCCTCTTCCTCCTCCTCTTCCTCTTCGTAGTCTTCCTCCAGCGACTCCCCGTACGCGCCGCTGTCGCCAAACTCGTCCATCTCATCATCCCGTAAATAGAGGGTCTCGTAAAAAGTCATCTTCATCCTCCTGAATTTGTCCGGTTGCCCGATTGACCGGATGCCACCCAATGCCAGCACTAAGAAGAAAGCTGCCTTCACTTCATTTGACGACGGGGCGCGATTATAGCACAGCAGTTTTTCGCCCGGCGGTAACAAAAATACCTGGTGCCTTCCGACTCCCCTGCATATTACACCGAACTAGGATTCTTTTCTCTCTCTTGATTAGCGACAAGCGGAGGCAGATCAGCACCCTTGGATGCTAACCGATTCTCAGATTGAAATTGCCTTCACGGGAAAGAAAGCCGGAAGAAACAGAAGATTATCGCCCGCTCTGGATCAGCAGGATCATCCCCGGCTTCAGCGTGGCCAGGTTTCCATTCTGCTGTTTAAGCGCGTCTACGGTGGTGTTATGCGACTTGGCAATCGAGTACAGCGTCTCTCCCGGTTCCACCGTGTGCCGCACCGGGCTCTTAGCGCCGGCGGCATGTAACGTCTTCTTGGATCTCGACTTAGCGGGCTCCGCCGAACGTTTCTCGTCGAAGTTCGGAGTCACCGGGAGGCGCACGTACAACACCCGCCTCCCCCCCAGACTGTCGCCCTTGAGGTGGTTCCATCGCCGCACCATTGTGGGCGGGACGCCGAAATTGTCGGCCACACTCTCTACCGTGTCTCCCCTTCTCACCTTGTAGCGGGTAACATGCCGCGCGTATGCCGCCTCACCCTCGCTGTAAGGATGCTTGCCCGGTGACACCGGAATAATCAGCTTGCTCTCCGGAGTCAGTTTGTCGTCTTCGCCCAGCCCGTTTGCCTCCGCGATCGTCTTGCGGCTGCTGTGATAAGTCTTGGCCACCGAGGCCAGCGTGTCGCCCGGTGCCACGCTGTGGTAGCGCCACCACACTCGCATGTCCGGCGGAATCGCCCGAATCGCCGTCAAATAATGGTCCTTGCTGCCTTCCGGCAGATGCAGCTCGAACTCCTGATTCTTCGGCGTCGTCAGCCGCAGCAGGCTCGGATTCAGTTCCTGCAACGTGCCCGCCGAAGCGTCCACACACTCTGCCACCAGCCGCAGATCCACCGGATAATCGATCTCCACCGCGTCATAAGGCTCCGGCTTGTCCGCCTCCACATCCTCCAACCCATACTGCTGTGGATTCTTGGCCATGATGGTCACGGCAATAATGATTGGCACATAGTTCCGCGTTTCTTTGGGCAACACATTCCGTTTGTACAGTTGCCAAAAATCCGCGTAGCCGGTCCGCTTGACCGCGCTTTGCACCGTTCCCGGCCCAGAGTTATAGGCAGCCATCGCCAGATACCAGTCCCCGAACTGGTTGTACAAATCTTTCAGGTGATGAGCCGCCGCCCGGGTGGCCTTTTCCGGATCCTGCCGGTCGTCCACCCACCAGTTGCGCTCCAAGCCATACCCTTTTGCCCGGCTTCCCATGAACTGCCACATCCCACGTGCCCCCGCCCGCGAAACCGCCAGCGGATGGAATCCCGACTCCGCCTGCGCCAGGTAAATCAGGTCCTGAGGCACTCCCTCTTCCTTCAGAACCCTCCGAATCATGTCTTGGTAGCGTCCACTTCGCGCCAGCGCCCGTTCCAGCGTTCCCCGTCCCCGCGTCGAAAAATAATTAATGTAGCCCGCCACCGGATCGGTCATCATCAGCGGCAGATCGGAATGCGTCTGCTTGATCTCCGCCTCCGCCTTCGCTTTGATATTAGGATCTACCGGGTAGGTGACTTCATTGGCTTCATCGATGGGTGCCGGCTCCGACTTTTGCTCGGTGAATCCATCCCCCTGCTGCAACGCCTGCATCTCCAGGCCGTTCACTCCATCCAATAAGCGGTCAAACTCCCTTTGCAACCGCTCATCCGAACCTACATCGAGGGGACTCTCCAACAGCAGGTTAAAGGCGCGGTCAAAATTCTCCTTCGCCGCTTCCAGGTGTCCGGCCTGGTAATTCGACTGGCCGGCCTGATATTCCTTTTCCACCTGCGCGATCAGGTCTGCTGCGGCATCGGTCTTGACTTCGGGCTGGGGCGGCACCACCGGAGCGGGCTTTGTTTTGGCCGGGGCCTGAGCTGCAGGAGCCGCAGCAACACTGATAGCCGGAGCGCTCGCCTGTTTCGCCGGCAGCAGCGCCTCGGGACGCGATCCGGTCTGGCAAGCCAGACTGCCCAGGGTACAGGCAATCCCTCCCGCGATCTGCAGGTAGCGCTTCCCTATGCTCATATTTATCTGTTACTTACAGCGACCACCCACAGTTTCCACAGGATCAGCTAATGCTACTATCATGGATTAGACGGGTCAATCCGCATTCGGGGTGGCCCAGGTTACCTTTGGAACCGGTTGGGCATGTTACCACGGCCATCCCGGTGCCTCACTGTTTGGCCAGCGGCGAGGGGGAAATCGGAGGGTTGGGAAATGGGCCTTGGCTCTTGACTAGTGACACCTCCTCGAACAGCATCGCCGGGATTACACAAGATACCACCGGGACGTTCGAGCTTGCGGAAACTCCCAACGAGAAGAGCGCACCGATCCTGGGAACGAACTCATCGCTGTACACCACCGGTGCGGCACCGACGGCAACCACGTCCTTAAACGTGGCTGGCGTCATTTCCGCGATCTCCACACCTCGGACCAGTTCTTCGCGCCCGTCCGGATACAGCTTGTAGACCTCGGAGATAGAATTCGACGTGTTTGCTCCAGATTGCCCTGCCATTCGCGCGGCCATCTTCATGAACGATGCCGCCGACCCTCCCCCCACCCGTCGTACCACAATTCCATAGTCCAGTCCGCGCTCCTTTACCCGGCGCAGAAGTTCCTTGCGCAGCTCGTCGGGACTCAGCCCTTTGTCTGAGGTCACAAAAAGATTGCTGGGCGCTGGGCCCCATCCCCGACGGCTACCCGTGCTCTGTGGGATTGCCCGCACCGGTGCCCGGGTTGTCAGCAGGGTCTTCAGAACCCCATGCTCGATCAGCACGGTGTTTCGGGTCTTCACCCCGTCGTCATCCACCTTGGCGGCGCCCATCAGCGCGTGTCCCTGGTATTCCGCCTGCAGCGGATTGTCGGTCACACTGAGAAACTCCGGCAGCACCCGCCCGCCCAGCTTGTCCACGAACGAACCACCCCCGAGTTGGGCCATCATCTGGTTGAAGAACAGCTCGAACCGCGAGTCATCGCTCATTGGCGTACGCACTGCCATCAGACCAGTGGCGAATTCCTGGGAGAACATTTCCCCGGCCGCCGCTCCTTCGAACAGCACCGGTCCGTTGTAGCGCTCCATGGAAGACGCAGACCGCAGTTTCAGTATGCGCGCCGCCATCTCGCCTACCTGCGCCACCAGTTGATCTCGCGTCGGTAGATCCGTCATCGACCGGCCAAACACTTCGATCGAATCCGCAATCGGCAAGCCATCGTTGGCCTGCGTCTGTGCCGTCACCTGCAGCTTCAAAATCGGTTGTGAACGAAGGAACGTGGATCCTTCGCTGTTTGCGTATCGAGTTACGAAATCGCGATAGACCACGTCCACCGACGAGGTGTAGATCTCCGGCGACGACTTGAATACCGCCGATAGCGCTCGCGCCAGCCCCTCGAGGTCGCCGGGCCCGGCGCCGCTAACCGGTTTCTCGTTGTCGCGGACCGGGCTCTCTTTGCTGAAATCCGGAACCTCATTGCCCTTTCTCATATTCAGTGCTGCCCGTTTGGCTGAAAGGTCTTCTAACGCTTTCTTGTATTGCGCGTCCGTCGCCAGCCAAAACTGACGCCGGATCTGCTGGTAGTTGTCGTCAAGCGGCGCTTGGCTGATGCTACTTAGGATTCCCGCCATTCCGCCCCGGAGACTCCCCATCGAAATGTAGTTGCTGTTGTCGATCGCATAGTCGCCAACGCGCACTTCCACCCCGATAAGTCGCGTGCGGCTGGGCTGACTCAGCGTCAGGCTGCCCAGACTCGCGGAAACCGTGGTTTCGTTGATCTCGTCCATCCGGTAGGCGAGAAAATACGGCTTGTCCATCTGCTGCAATTGCAGTTGGCTCACGGAGCGTGCCAGTTCATCCTGCATAGCTCGCATGGCCACGTCGTCCTGTGCCGGCGCTGTCAAGGGCAACAGCGAACCCAGCACTCCCCAGACCAACGCCACCCTTCGTAAGGTTACATTCATCTCACTTCTCCCGCACCGCCGCCGGGGGCGGCAGAATCGGCGCCCGCTCTTGCGATTTCTCTTTGCGCTGTACTTCGATTTGTGAAATCAGCAGGCCCGGCGAACTGGCCGAGACCGGTACCCATCCCGATTCCGCTCCGCACACCCCGTTGAACACCGCCACGTCATCGTCGGCCGCCAGAATCTTGCTGAACGCGATCAGCGGCGTCCCAATCAAGTCCACTCCCCGCACCAACTCTTCTCTACCATCGGGGTAAATCCGGTACACCACGGTTGGCCGTACATTGAATGCGTTGGGAATGACTCGCTGGGTAAAAGTGAACCCCCCTTCGATGTCATCAAACAGCAGTCCATACGGCTTGTTCGCAGCCTTGACCTGTTCGATCAGCATCCGCTTGAGTTCGGCCCGCGATACGTGCTTTGAAGACTCCACCACCAGGTTCGACTGCCGTGCCACCACCTTGTACCCCTGTTGCCGTCGCCCATGCCCGTTCGAAGACGAAAACCCCTCGATCGGTGTGCGCGACATCAGGAAGTTTTTCAAGACCCCGCGTTCCACTATCATCACTCGCCGCGCTCTTACGCCTTCGTCGTCGTAAGGATAGTAGCCAACCAGTTCCGTTTCACCCAGTTGGTGTAGCGTGGGATCTGAATACACCGAAATAAAATCCGGAAGCACCGCCTGATTCACCTTCTTCTTGAAGGTCTGGGCTTCATCCTCATTCTTCTGCCGCTGGCCTTCGATCCGGTGCCCAAAAATTTCATGGAAGAAAACCGAACTCGCCCGCCCGGAAAGAATCGCCGGCCCGGTAAACGGCTCCGCCACCGGCGCTCGAACCAGTGCCAGCAGCGTCTGCACCATCCGATCCACGTCTTTTTGCACCGCCGCATCTCCCGGCAATCCATCCAGCCGGAACGACATGTAGGTCTGATGCAGCGGCAACTCCATCCCGTCGTCCGCTTTGGCGGTCGCCGAAATCGATAGGCGGTAGAACGGGCTCGACATCAGCACCTGGCTCCCATCGCTGTTTACATACCGCCGCGTCTCGATCTCCGCATCGATCTGGGCTGAACTCTCGATGATCTCCTTGTGTTCCGCGAATGGCTGGCTGAACTTGCGGACTTTTTCCTCCCAAATCTTCGAGTCGATGAAAAACGGTGCAATCGGCTCTCTATAATTCTCCACTCCCGCCGCAGAAAAATCTCCGGAACGGTCCTCCTGTTCCACCTTGACCTGCACATTCGCCTTCACGTGTTCCAATTGCTCCACCGCCCGGCGGTAGCGGTTCTCCGTGACTTGCCAGAGCGCTACGCTTAGTGCGTCCGGCGCGTCATCCAACGGCATCCTCGGCTCGCCCATGCGCTCGCCGAAGGCCCCAAAGGCCGAACCTTCCCGTATGGGATGGGTGTTATCCAGCTTGTAATCGCCGACCCGCAGGTCCACATCTAACAACCGCGTCTTCCCCTCTGTACTGCCCGTCAGTGCCCCAAACGATGCCGTGATCACCACCGCCCGGTTGTCAGTCAATTGATACGACAGAAAATACGGCGGCGGTGTCGCCTTCTTCAGGTTCTGAAACGACCGGTTCAACTCCCCCTTCATCGCACTCAGCACCGGGTCAGCCTGTTGTGCGGAAAGGCCAAGCGCAGACGACAACCACAGACTGATGATCAAAATCTTGCCAGGCAGATTCACAGACGCCTCTCGTGAGATCAGAACTCAACCGCCCCAGGGTAAGCAGAGAACTATACACCCTTCTACTGACAACCGAGAACCGACAACTGATAACTGTTTTTTTCGATAGTATTTAATCCATGAAAGCCATCCAGGTCTCCCAAACCGGCGGTCCCGAAGTCCTGCAACTCGTCGATCTTCCCGTCCCCCAGCCCAAACCCAACGAGGCCGTCATCAAGATCGCCGCCTGCGGCGTCAACTTCATCGACACCTATCAGCGCGAGGGCCGCTACAAAGTTCCATTGCCTTTCGTCCTCGGCCAGGAGGCCGCCGGCACGGTTTCCTCCGTCGGTTCCGATGTCACTTCCGCAAAACCCGGCGACCACGTTGCCTGGACCGGCATCCTCGGCACTTACGCCGAATACGCCGCCGTCCCCGCCGATCGCCTGGTGAGCATTCCCCAAGGCGTCACCGATCAACAAGCCGCCGCTGCACTCCTCCAAGGCATGACCGCCCACTATCTAATCCACGACACTTTCCCGCTACGCCGTGGACAAACCGCCCTCATCCACGCCGCTGCCGGCGGCGTCGGCGCCCTGCTCGTCCAGATGGCCCACAACATCGGCACCCGCGTCATCGCCACCGTTTCCACCGAAGAAAAGGCCAAGCTCGCCCGCCACGCCGGAGCCGACGAAGTCATCCTCTATTCCCACGCCGATTTCGAGACCGAAACCAAGCGTCTCACCAACAACAAAGGCGTTGACGTGGTTTACGACGGCGTAGGCAAGACTACTTTCGAAAAAGGCCTAAACGTCCTGCGGCCCCGTGGCTACATGGTCCTCTTCGGAGGCGCCAGCGGCCCAGTTCCCCCGTTCGATCTCATTCAGCTCTCAACCAAAGGCTCTCTTTTCGTCACCCGCCCCACGCTCTTTCACTACATGGCAACCACCGAGGAGCTGCGTGCCCGCTCCAGCGCGGTATTTCAAATGATGGAAGACAGCAAGCTCGAACTCCGCATCGCCCACGTCTACAAACTAGCCGACGCCCAGCAAGCCCACCGCGACCTAGAAGCCCGCAAGACGACAGGGAAGTTACTGCTCCTACCGTGAACCAAGCAAGCCTGCCTCTGTGAACCTCAGTGTCCTCTGTGGTGGTCGCTGTTGAATTTCCTTTGTGTCTTTGTGGCTTACGCGATTCGCAGCTGGGGAAAATCACGCCGATACCGATCGGCGTCCAGGGTCATCAGCCGGTCGGCACGCAGCTGGGCATGCGCCGCCACCAGAAAATCCACTAACAATCTCTTTGCTGCCCCTCCCGTGGACCGCCGTCGTCGCTGGGCATACGCCACAAAACTCTTGCCCGCATGCCGCCACACGCTCTCTTCAATTTCAAATTCCACCGAGATACCCGTCTCCGCCAGAAACTCATCCACGAACCTCTGACTCGCCGAAGGATGCGCCAACAATTCCACATACACGGGCGCGCAAATCACCACTCCGCCGCGTGCGTGCGCCTCCGCCAGTTGCGCCGCAACTTGCGAGGCCAACGGCTCGCTCGACCACAGTGCGGAAAGAATATTCGTGTCCACGGCCGTCCTCACTTGCGTCCCCGCTCGCTCCGCATCTCTTCCACCCAGGCGTTGATCTCCTGCTTGCCGCCTGGAAACGTGCCCAGCACTGCTCTGTACTTGTCGAACGGGCTGGCCGTGGACCGCGAAGGACGAATAACGGTTCGCTCGCCCTCGACGACAAACTCCACCCGGTCTCCCGCAGAAAGCCCCAGCCGGTGGCGGATTTCCTGCGGCACCGTGACTTGCCCCTTGCTGCTGATGGTGCTGGAATATTTCATTCTTTACCCCTAACCCCTACAGTAAAGATATGATTCTTTACCCACTCAGTCAAGCCAATTCTGGCCGCCGTGCTTCCCTCTGTGAACCTCAGTGTCCTCTGTGGTTAACGCCTTCAGGTTTTCTCCGTGTCTCCGTGCCTCCGTGGTGAACGGCTTTCTCACCGCACCCGCGAATACCCCTTTGCGTACGACGGCACGACCTGCCCTGCCATCAACCTCGGATCATCCACCGGCTCTCCCGCCACCATGCTCAATGGAATAACCCCCGCCCAGGTAGAAAACCCATAATCATCCTCATCATCAATCGGAGCCCCCTGCCGCACCTTCGCCGAAAACTCCGTGATCGGCAGCCGCAGCACCAGCGTCGCTTTGATTTCCTTCTCGTTCGGTTGTCGCGAGTCCGCCCATCGCCCCGGCAGAATGTGCTCCGAGAGCAGCCGCAACGCCTCCAGCTTTTCCGAACGATCCTGCACCGCCACCGCCGTCCCCAAAACCACCACCGACCGGTAATTCATCGAGTGATTGAATATCGATCGTGCCAGCACCAGCCCATCCAGCAGCGTAACCGTCACACACACCGCCAATCCCTGATCCAAGTTCCGCAGCATGCGGCTAGCTGCCGAGCCATGTATATAGAGGTTATCTCCCACCCGTCCATACCCAGTGGGAATCACAAACGGCTGCCCATCCACCACAAATCCCACGTGACAGATGAAGCCTTCATCAAGAATCCGATAAGCAGCGGCGCGGTCGTAAACCGCACGCTCAGCCTCGCGCACCAATCGAGTGCGCGCAGTGGGAGTGTAATTTTCTGACATGTAGGGTGAAGCTCCGGCAAGCGCCAAGAATGCAAAGATGCCAAGAGTGTAGCAGGAGTCTTCCGAAACCCAACCGCGAAGGATTTCCCCCGTGAACCCCTGTGCCCTCTGTGGTAAGTTTTATCCTTAGTGAACCTTAGTGTCCTTTGTGGTGATTGATCTTCCCGCCTACCAGTTCACCTTCATCGCAAACTGGAACTGCCGCGGATCATAAGCCGCCGTAGCCTGTCCCGCGTTGGTGTAAAGCGGATTCACCTGCGCCACATTAAAGCGATTGGCGATGTTGAACATGTCCACAATAAAATCCATATTCACGCGTTCGCCGAAATAGATTCGGCGCGCAAGTCGAACGTCATTGAACACAGTGTACGGTTGTACCGCAGCATTGCGGCCAAAGTTGCCATCCAGCAAAAGCAATGCGTTGGGAGCCACCAGTTGTTGGGGCGTGAAGTCGGCAAAGCAGGGCTCCTGGAAAAATCCCGTAGGTGAGACCGGCGAAGCCACCGTCTGGAAGCCGCAAGCGTTGGTGGGAGTACCGGCAGCAACCACATTCGGCCGGCCACCACTCGATACGAACTGAAAATTGTCGCTGCTGCCCGTTGTCAGGTTGTACGGCCTTCCCGAGGCTATCTCGATAATCGGAGCGAAAGTCCAGTCGCTGAAAACCTTGCTGACAAAGCCGCCGCCGGCAAGCCTTCCGCTTTGATACACGCCACTGAACACAAAACGATGCCGCTGATCAAATAGCGAGTTCGAGCGCTCCAGTTGCGGAAAGTAGCTGTCCTGCGGCGCCAGCGGAGCCTGCAAGTCGGTCGAGTCATCGATCGAGTGCGACAGCGTATACGAAGCCAGAAACTCGTAATGATTTCCAAACCGTTTCCGCAGGTTCGCCGTAAATCCGTTGTAGTTCGAGCTGCCGTTGGAGAAATTCGCATCCATGTCGCTGAACGGGACGCAGTTCGCCAGCGTAGCCGGGTTGCACGCGGCATTCAGTCCCGCCATTTTCAGGTCGGCCTGGGCCAGCGGCACGCAAGGCGCAAACACCGCCGCCAGCGACGGATTCAGTCCGCCCGGCCGGAAATCGCTGACCAGCGCGGCTGGGACAAAGAAAGGCATGGCTCCCGGTAAGCCAGCAAAGGGGCTCGGTCCGCACGAGGCGACGCCCAGCGGGTTGGAGCCGGTAGCCGCTGGATTGGTCGCAAACGCAGCTTCCCAGTTCTCCACCAGCAAGTCTCCCCGCACCGTATTCGCGTTGATCGGGCGGTTCAGATGACGCCCGCCATTCCAGTTGTATGCCAGATTCAAGGCAAAACCGCCGCCCAAATCGTGCTCCACTGCGAAGTTCACCTGCTGTGAATACGCATACACAAAGTTCTTGGCTTGGGGATAGCCAAACGGCTGGTTCACCAGCGGCACACCGGCCGCAAGGTACCCCTGATTAATGAATAGCGAATTTGGCAGGAATGAATTAAACATCTGCTGATTCGCCTCATAGCCGAATCCCGTCACCGCCGCCGGGAAGCAGTTCCCCGCTAGTCCCTGAAAAGTATTGGTTGCTGTCAGGCTCAGCGGCGGCACCTGCGGGTTACATCCCGGAGCCGCTCCGAACAGCAACGCCTGCCCGCTCCTCGATCCGTCCGACGCGTCACCCAGGAAATACAATCCGAGTAGCGGATGGTCGTAGAAAATGCCGTAAGAAGACCGGATCACCGTCTTGCCGTCGCCCTTGGGATCCCACGCCAAGCCGATTCTTGGCTGAACGTTGTTGGTATCCGTTTGAATCCCCTTCTGCAGTCCAAGCTGGTTGTAAGCGGCTAGCCCCAGAGCATTCGGCGCCGCCAGTTGTGGCGGAAACTCCACGTCGTAGCGAATCCCGTAGTTGAAGGTCAAGTTTGATCGCACCCGCCACGAATCCTGCCAATAGAGTCCGAGCGGTTTGTTCGAGAACGAATCGTGGGGGTTGCCGATACCCTGAACATAGTCGGTCGGCACACCCGCTCCATAAGCCTGAATCGCATTGAACTGCGGAAACGCCGTTCCCGCTGGCGCCGCGATCGTCACCGGAAAAACGTCTTGCGCCCCAAACGTATACTCCCCGCCGTAGTTCACCGTGAAGGTAGCTGTAAGTGGGATGTAGTTGAAGTCCACTCCAAATTTCGTATCGTGCCGTCCCATCGTCCAGGAGAAGTTGTCCGCGATCTGGTAGCGTTCTTCCACCCGTTGAATGAATGAATACGGCTCGCGACCGAAGAAGGCGAATCCCGGAATATTCACCGCTACATCCGCGCCACCCGGCGAGTTGGAAAAGAAATAAGACAAACCTCGCCGTGCATATTGGAAGCTGAATTGGTTTACCTTGTTGTTGCCAATGGTCCAAGTGTCCTGAAACACTCCGGTGACGTCGCGATAGGTCTGCTGCGAAGTACGCGAAAAGGAATTCTGCCCGAAAACCTGATTTTCCCCATTCACCTCAATTCCCGTAACCGTGCTCGGGCTTACGTTGGCCCGCAGCATGATCCGGTTGTTGCTGGTCAGGTTGTGATCAATGCGCAGTGAATACAGGCTTGTCCCCTCGAAAATCGGAAAGTTTCCGATCTGTGAATTAAGTGTCTGGAACGCCGACGGCACAAAACACGGCCCCGGAGGCGCGCAACTCGTGGGGAAAGCCGAAAATTTTGACAGCGCACCACGGGTCAAGGCTTGCACCACCGACGTCGGCCACGCGCCATTCAAAGCCATTCCAGAAGATGCCGCGGCCAGCACCGCGTACTGCCCCACTTCCTGTCCGAACGCGGGGTTGAGAAACTCCTGCTGCTGCACCGCGGGGTTGGTCAGAAACTGCACCTGCTGCTGCGTCAGTTGTATCGTCCCAAACGGCAGTCCCGCCAGCGCGCTATTAAAGGGAACCAAATCGAAGTTGCCCTGCCCAATGCTGGAAAAACCGGTCTCATGCCGCCGCGTGACCTCGTAAGCGAAATAGAAATACGTCTTGTCCTTCTTGATCGGACCGCCAAACGCAGCCCCCGCCTGCACCCGCGTGTACGCCGGATCAGGCGTGGTACTGAACGGATTCACCGCCTGGATACCCCGGTTTCGCAAGTAGCCGTACACGTCGCCATGAAAGTCGTTCGACCCGGAACGCGTAATAATGTTGACCACCCCTCCCGCGGCGCGCCCATATTCCGCCGCATAGCTGTTGTTGATAATCTGAAATTCCTGCACTGCCTCCTGCGAAACCGTCGAGCGCACTCCATTAGTGGAGTTGTCAATCGCATCTGCCCCATCCACATTCACCAGGTTCGACCGCGCCCGCTGCCCGCTGATGTTGAGTCCCGAAGTCGGCGCCGCTCCAATGCTCGGAGAGTTGTCCCGCACCACCTGCGAGTCCGTCAGCGCGAAGTTGATGTAGTTCCGCCCGTTGATCGGCAGGTTGTCGATGCGCCGTTGCCCAATCGTGTCGGTCGACGAACTGCGCGTGGTCTCAACCAGTTCCGCCGTCCCACTCACGTTGACCACCACCTGCGTGCCTTCTACCGAAAGCGATATCGGAAGATCAGCCACTCCCCCGACCGTGATCGCCACATTCTGGGCCTCCGCTTCAGCAAAACCCGGAGATTTCACCACCACCGAGTAGTTCCCTGGCGGCAGCAGCACCACCCGGTACTCTCCGCCAATATTCGCCGTGGTCGACCGCTCCAACCCCTTCGCCTGATCTCGCACCGTGACCGTCGCATTGGTCACCAGATTCCCATGCGGATCCTTCACCGTAACCTGCAGATCGCCCGTGGCCACCCCTTGCCCGAACGCAAACCCACTCAGCAGCATGAGAGCAGCAACAGACACCAGTTTCCGGGTGGTCATACGGTCTTCTCCTGTGTGGGATTCTGAAGGCAACGGCCTCTCCGAACTTCTTCGGCAGCCCTTAGCGCAGACATATTTTCCAGAAGATGCGAACGGCAGGGTTTTACATCACTAGAGACCTGAAAGCAAGATAAATCACAGTGAGGGATTGTCTTGGTTAAGCTGTGTCAAGCAGGCGCGGGCGTCCTAGCCCGCGCGAGCAAGCCCTAAAATGTTTTCCTCTGTGTTCTCTGTGCCCTTTGTGGTTAAAGCTCTTCTCCGCGAACTCCGCAACAGTTCTCAGCGATCTCTGCGATGAGGCCTTTGATTTATCGGTGTGTATCCGCGTAAATCCGTGGCTAAAGGTTTCTATCGAGAAATCCCCGAGCTTTCCTGCTTCCCAGTCTTCACCGCCCAAGCCATACGCGGCGTATTATGCGCAATCCCAAATCTCCCCCGCGCATCCAGCAAAATCATGCCACCATGCCCCTGCAATCGCGCCTCCAAATAATGGATCGCCTCCGCCGCCACCCACTCCGGCAAATTCCCCGCCGCCACCCGGTCCGCTGCCCACTTCGCCAAAACCAGTTTCATGATCGGCTCGCCCCACCCCGTAGTAGAAGCCGCCGCCGTCTTGTTATCCGCATAACACCCGCACCCAATCAACGACGAATCCCCCAGCCGCCCCGGAGCTTTATTCAAAGTCCCGCCTGTCGAAGTCGCCGCCGCAATGTTGCCCGATCCATCCAGCGCCACCGCCCCCACTGTGTCATGCGAATCCGTCGGCGCAAACAAATCCGGCTGCCCCTCCGCTCCCTTCGCCTGCGCTTCCTGCAACCGCTTCACCTCGCGCGCAATCACCAGGTCTTCATTCTTACAAAGCGCAATCCCATGCTCGGCCGCAAACCGCTCCGCGCCCTCCGCCACAAAATACACGTGCGGACTCTCGCTCAAAATCTTTCTCGCCGCCCGCACCGGATTCCGCAACCGCTCCACGCATCCCACCCCGCCCGCCCGCAACGTCGCTCCGTCCATGATCAGCGCGTCCAGTTGCACCTTGCCATCGCGATTCAAAAAGCTGCCGCGCCCGGCGTCGAAAGTCTCGTCGTCTTCCATGACCACCACAGCTTCCTCGACGGCATCCAGCGCATCGCCGCCAGCCGCCAACACTCGCCATCCCGCAGCCATTGCCGCGCGCACTCCCGCCAAATGCGTATCAACCATGTCATCAGGAATCGCCCAAGCCCCGCCATGCACAAGAAGTACCGGATCAATCGGCAAGAATCTTTCTCCCAGAAGAAATGACCGGATAGTTTAGCAGGTTGGGCGGGATGTCCATGTGAAGACACTGTGCCCCCTGAAGCTAGCTCCTCTCCGCGAACTCCCAGCCGTTCTCAGCGATCTCTGCGATTAAAAGCCTTTGACCGAATTCCCCTGTGCCCTCTGTGTCCTCTGTGGTAAAGCCCTTCTCAGCGATCTCTACGATCAAAAGCTTTTGACCGAATTCCCCTGTGTCCCCTGTGTCCTCTGTGGTGAAGCCCTTCTCCGCGAACTCCGCGGCCGTTCTCAGCGATCCCTGCGATTAGACGCTCTTATCCGTATCACCCCACCTGAAACACTTCCCCATTCACCACCACCGAACTCCCACCCGTCCCCCAAGCCCGCTGTCCCAACAAATGCCAGGCATTCCTGTACATCTCATACCGGTTCCTCTTCCTAGACGGAGTCAAGCACAGCGTCCGATTCCCCGTAGCCAACGCCGCCTGCACCGGCACGATGTACCAAATCTCCTCCGGCACAACAAAGATCGCGAAGAAATCAATCTCGCTGCTCTTATAAGCCCGCGAACAACCAATCCCGCAGCGATACGACAAGCCTTTGTGATAAGAAACCGACTTCACCTGCACCCGCCGATAATGTCCATTACTCTCCACTCCCACGTCATAGCGCTCCGAATCGCCGCAAGGCTTAGAAACGCTAAGCCCATGTTCCGCAGCCGCCGCCATAAACCGCAACTCCGCCCACTCCCCCCGCCGCTTCGGATTCTTGATCATATTCACCGCATCGTTCATGATTCACTCCAAAAGAAAAAGGCGCAGCCGCCAGGCCGCGCCTTCGATTAAGTACCTATACTTAAATTATAGCGATTTAGAAAGGTAAGTGAGACACGCTTTCGAACTTTATATTTGCCATGCTTCTAAGTGGATAGACCCATTCGTGTAATTTCTCCATATTGACAAAACTTTCGACAGCCATTTCCCAAACCCGGAATAGGCCGAATTATTCCCAATTCGGCCCGCGTGTTCCCTCATAACCCCTGTCATCCTGAGCGGAGTAACTGCTTCGCGAAGCGAAGCTGTTTACGGAGTCGAAGAGCCTGCCCTGAGCGAAGCCGAAGGGACCCCATACCCGCGTGCGGCAGCACCAGCGCGACAAGGCATTCTCACACCACTCTGTATGAAGCACAGTGAGAATGCCTTGCAGCATTCCAGCCTCTGCTCGCCGCACCGGGCTTCTTCGACTCGCGAGCCTCGCGCAAGCGCAAGGCCCACTTTGCTCAGGATGACAGAGGTTGGGGAGAGCCGATGCTTATATTTAGTGTTTTTGTGGTGTCGGTTCCCGAAATGCGCCTTCCGGCTGGGGATGGCTCCACAAAAGCTGACCGGCGTCGCATTTCGGCAAGAGCTCGCCTCACAAAACCTGTCATCCTGAGCGTAGTAACTGCTTCGCGAAGCGAAGCAGTTACGGAGTCGAAGGACCCCATACCCACGTGCAGCAGCACCAGCGCGACAAGGCATTCTCACCCCACTCTGGATGAAGCACTGTGAGAATGCCTTGCAGCATTCCAGCCTCTGCTCGCCGCACCGGGCTCCTTCGACTCGCGGGACTCGCGCAAGCACGAATCCCGTCTATCGGGAAGAAGCGCGGGCCGCGGATGGTGTAGTTGAGAAGATAAGTTCCCGGAAACACGAAAGCCCCGGCAATGAGCCGGGGCTGATACTGGACGCCGCCCGCGAAGCAACTCCAGAATAACTCTGCCACCGGCCCTGTCAAGGCACGGGAGGGAGTCCCCAGAAACACCAAAGCCCCGAGGACATCCGGGGCTCTGACGTGGGTACTGGACACCGTTCGCGAAACATCTACAGAATAACCCCACCAACGGGCATGCCAACAATATTCGTGGGCCTCGACAGTTCGAACATTCCCGTTCCGGCGCTCTTCCGACAGAGAGACCCTACGCGGCCTGCCCCTTCGCCCCAACCGGCGAATCCTGTGTCCGGGTCCAGGTATAGCGCATGCGATGAATCACCGTAATCGTCGACAGCACGGCGATCAGCCACAGCACCGGCGCCATGCGATTGAACAATGCTCCGATGATCACCAGCACCAGGCGTTCCGGACGCTCGAGAAATCCTACGCGGCAGGAGCCGATCAGCGACTCGGCGCGCGCCCGCGTATAGCTGACCATGATGGCGCTGACCATCACAAACGCCGCCAGCACCACGTACACAAAGCGCTCGCCGCGCGCGTAGAACACCAGCAGTCCGAGGAACTGGGAAGCGTCGCTGTAGCGGTCGATGACGGAATCGAAGAAGCCGCCAAAGCGGGTGACGCGGTTGGTGGCGCGGGCCACCTCGCCGTCCACCAAATCGAAAAAGCCCGAGCCGATGATGACCAGGCCGGCAAGGCGGAACAGGCGCGCTTGATTTTCGCTGTTGGCGTATCCGAAAAGAATGGCAGCGATGGTGTTGACCACCAACCCCATGAACGTCAGAACATTGGGATTGATTCGCGACAACGCCAGCCAGCGCACAATGATATTCAGCAGTTTCCCGCAAGCCCGGCCGAAGGCGGAGGTCCATGTCATATCAGTAAGCCATGGCCATGTCAGGCGCTGGCCTCGTCGTGGATCGTGCTCAAAGTCAGAATATCCAAGTCGCGCTTGCCGTTCGGAGTGACCACGGTAGCCGTGTCGCCGACCTTTTTGTTGAGAAGCGCGCGGCCGATGGGCGAGCTGGTCGAAATCTTTCCCGTGGCCACGTCGGATTCTTCCGTGGTCACCAGCTTGTATTCCATTTCTTCGTTCTTGGTGTTGTCGTAAACCTTGACCTTCGAACCCAGACCGACTTTGTCCTTGGGAATGTTATCCATGTTAATTAAAGACAAGTCGGCCATGCGCTGGCCAAGCTGGCGCAGCCGCGCCTTGACGAACTCCTGGCGCTGCTTGGCCATATGATATTCGGCGTTTTCGCTAAGGTCGCCAAGAGCCACAGCCCGCTTGATCTCTTTGGGAAGCTCGTGGACGAGTTCGTGCTCGAGGAGGTTCATCTCGTCCTGCAGCTTCTTTTTGATCAACTCAGTCATGCGAGGAGAATTATAAACCTCAAAAACACAAAGCTTCACAGAGCTTATTCCCCTGTGAACCTCTGTGTCCCCTGTGGTTAAGATCTTGCTAGGCTTGAAATTCGGAAGCTTCCGGGAAGCGCAGGCCGTGTTTGCTAAGGGCTTTGCCGAGCAGCTCTTCGACCATCGGTTCTTCGCAATTCTTGGCCATCGCGAGTTCGCTGACCAGCAGGTAGCGTGCCCGCTCCAGCATCTTCTTTTCCCGAAATGAAAGCGCCTTGGCCTGGTTGAGCGCGATCAGGCCTTTCAATACGACGGCGACCTCGAGCAAAGACCCAGTGCGCATGCGCTCAGAGTTCTCTTTATAACGATATTTCCAGTCAGCATTGCTGTCAGCCGAGCCATCTTGCAGAAAATCAACGATCTTCTGGATGTCCCCATTCTTAATCACCCGCCGCAATCCCACCATATTCACATTGTGGAAGGGAACCATGACCTTGAGGCTGCTGGCCTTGATCTTCAGCAAATAGAACTTCTCCACCGTCTCGCCAATAGTCCGAGAGCTAATCTGCTCAATGATTCCAACGCCATGGTTCGGATAAACTACCTTATCGCCGATGTGGAAGCTGCCGTCGCTACTTAACATGCGGAACCACCCTTGGGAAGCGGAAACACTGAAGAACAGCACCTTCTTATGCTATCGAAAACCGGGGGGAATGGCAATTGAGCCGTTCGGCTCCAGCCGTCTAGAAGGCCCGCGTAGCGGGCTTTTTGCTGGCGGGGGGTGTAACTCCATAGGGCAGAGCAGCTTGCCGACTACTCCCCCAGCCACGCACCGTAGGGTTTTAAAGATTCCACGTGGTCAAAAACGATCTTCATCGCGCCGGTAATGGGGATGGCTAGAAGCAGGCCCATGGCTCCCCACAAACTGCCCCACACCAGCAAACTCATCGTCACCGCCAGCGGATTCAGTTGCAGCCGGTTGCCCAGGAACTTGGGATAGAGCACGTTCAACGCGATCATGTGTAATCCCAAAACCGTCACGACGATCGTCAAGAGATCGGTGACTTCCACGTGTCCGAGGCCGACAAATACCGGAGGCACTATTGCCAGCAGCAGACCCATATAAGGGACCAGGCTCAGAAATCCGCTGATGAAGCCTACGAAATAGAAAAAAGGCAGATGCAGAAGTCCGAATATTAAGGTGCTGACGGCGCCCAGAGCCAAACCGATCAGCACATTGCCGACCATGAAACTGCGGACCATGGCTGAGATCAATCCCAGCGTAACGTAAACAGTATTGCGGCTCTCCAATGGAAACAGCATGACGGTGGCTGAGCGCACGTGCTGCTGCCACGTCAACATGAAGAAGGTCAGGAAGGGAACGAATGAGCACGCCAGCAGCAGCGTGCCGGCGGACCCGAAACCGCGAGTCAGCAAGTCGCTCGGTCCGGTCGCAGCACGGACCTTGATCACGTCCTTCTCTTCCGATCCCTCCCCCAGAGTTTCCAGACTCTCGGCCTGCTTGCTGAAGCGCATGACGTCCTCGCGCAGCCGGGTGGTGTACTTCGGCAGATCCTGTACGAGCACCACCGCCTTGTTATAGGAGTAGTAGACGATGGTCATGATCGCGGTCAGCAGAAGCACAATCGCGACAAAGGCTCCCAACCCGCGGGGCAGGTGCAGCCAGGAAAGGAAATCCACTACCGGGGCCAGCACAAACGCCAGCAGCACCGAGATCAGCATGACCGCCAGAATGGCTTCGCCGTAATAGCACAGCGCCAGGACGCCGGCGATTCCAATGATGTTCAGCGACCAGTGCAGCCGGCGTCCTTTTGGCCGTGGTTCCGGCAGCGTTGGCGGGATGAGTTCCTCGCGTTCGAATTGTATTTCGTCGTCTGCCATGAATGCGCGCTCTGAGGGCCAGAGCGAAGACCGGGATATCGTAAAACAAATTCCTGCTTTCTGCCCGACATATAATCCGGAGGTGCCATCCCTACCAACTGACGGCGCCGGGCGGACGCTATCGCGCGTGCTGGGTCTGGACGTCGGCGCCAGGCGAATCGGCGTCGCCATATCGGACCTGCTGGGAATCACTGCGCAGGGGCTTGCGACCATCCAACGGCAGAATAAGCGGACGGACCTGGCAGCGCTGGAAAAGGTCATCCGTGAGCACGGCGTGTCTGAAATCGTGGTCGGGCTGCCGTTGCGCATGAGCGGGGCGGAGGGAATCCAGGCGGAGAAAATGCAACTCTTCGCCGAAGAACTGCGAAAGCGATTCAAGCTGCCGGTACACCTTTGGGACGAACGGCTGACTTCAGCTCAAGCCAACCGGCTCTTACGCGAGACTGAAATGTCCATCAAGCGCAGAGGGGAAGTCGTGGACCAGATGGCAGCGGTGCTGATTTTGCAAAGTTGGATGGAGGCGAAGGGGAGCTCTTAGCAGTTGGCAGTTGGCATTTAGCACTCAGCATTCAGCACTCAGCATTCAGCCCAGAGACGGTGGGGATCGCTCTTATGGGCGGACACCCGCCGGCCGCCTTACAGACCTCGGGAGCTCGCCGGATGATTGGGGAACGTCTAGTCCGTCCCGGGTTTTTCCGCCCAGAGGCACAGAGACACAGGGAAAAGCTTGGCGTATTCACCGGTGTCCGCAGAAGTCTTAGCCGCAGATTACGCAGAACACGCAGATCACCCGGCAAACCATTCACCACAGAGGCACAGAGACACAGGGAAAGCTTGGCGTATTTACCGGTGTCCGCAGAAGTCTTAGCCGTAGATTGCGCGGAACACGCAGATTACTTTTCCTGTTTCTAAACTCAGTGCAGCCGGATGCCGCCGACGTAGTCCTGGCTGCTGATGCCGTTGCTGGTATCCATCCAGGCAGCAACGAAGTAATTGGGCCCGTCCCAAGTGTTGCCAGCGTAACTGCCGAGGCCGTTCTTTCCGTTGTTGTTGGGATTCGAGAACGCCGTAGTGAGCTGAATGTTGGGCTGGAAGCTCTCGCCGCCATCGGAAGAAATCGCGGCATAGGCTTGATAGTCGATATTCGCAGGATCGTTTCGCCGGTCCAGCCAACTCACTCCGACTAATCCCGTAGGACTAACCGACAGCCAGGGGAAAAATTGGTCGTGGGTATCGCTTGGCGGGGCCACGGGCACCGGCTTCGACCACGTCGTTCCCCCATCCGAGGAGTGAATCACCTGCACCCGCATGTAGGTTCCGGTCCAGTCAAACATCGTTGCATAGAGCCGTCCGGCAAATGGCCCGTTGCTGTTATCTATGCCCAGCGCAGGCGTGTTCGGCGCCCCAATGTCTGTGTTCGGGACTAACCCGAAAGGAAAGCACATGCACTGGTTGGGCACTTCCTTCAACGTCGTCACCAACTTCGGCGGCGACCACGTCACGCCCCCATCAGCGGATTTCGAGAACACCATAAACTCGGTGCCATTCCCGCAGTAGTTGCCGTTGATAAGAGGGCAATGCATCCAGGCCGTATACACCGTTCCGTCCTTGCCTACCGTAAGGCTTGGGTTGTAGTCGAAGGTAAGTTCATGAGGCTTATCGACAAAGAGCTGCGAGACGTTCCAAGTGCTGCCACCGTCCCGGGACCGGGAAACCAAGACTTGGCTATTGATAGCGATATTTGTACCAAAGACGTAAATGCTGTTGGCGTAAGGGCTGCTTGGCGTCTGGTCGACAGCCAGCGAAGCCCAGAAGATCACCGAAGACGCACTGCCCAGCGCCGTAAATGGACCCATCCAAGCTTCGCCATCGGTTGATTTCTCTATGCCTATGACCGAATAGCAGTTAAACCCATCGCTTTGGCAATACTGATAGTACTGCGCGACATACGCGGACCCCTTTAAGTCGTAGCTCACGAGGGGAAGGCCCAGCGGATCCCAGAGCTGGCCAAAGGCAAAGAGGTTGCCCATGCAGCTAGTGCTCCAAGTTGAGCCCGCATCGCTAGAGATATGGATGCCACCCCAATCCGAATGGCCGCAATTCGTGTCTAGGCTGGCTACGATCAACTGGCGCGGACTTAAGGGGTCGGCTGCTATAGGGGAGTTTAGATTGAAACCCGTCCCCTCCGAGGCCAGAGTCGGCGGCAGCACACAGGGTGCAGGTGAGCAGGTCAAGCCCGGCTGAGAGTCCAAGGAAAAGCTGGGAGACTCCGTACCGCGCAACGCCTCGTTGCCGACGGATTGCGCGGTGGCAGGCTGCGTCACCATGGGCAACGAAATCACGCCAAAAAGCGCAAAGGCCAAAATGTGGAGCCGAATAGTCACCTTGACACCTCAAACAAGCAGAAGGCCAGCCAGATCAGCAGGTGGCGAGGTGCCGACATAAGCGACCTCCTGGAAGGCGAATACGAGGGTAAATACAACGCGGAAACAGCCCCGACAGCATCCACAAGTTACACCCGAACGGGAATGCCGTCAAGCGATTGTCGTCAGGAGACCTCTGTCTCCTCTTGACTTTACTTATCATGGATGTCCCCACGCTTCCCAACATTTCTGTCCCGCATTTCAGCGCAGAGGGGAAGTGGTGGACCAGATGGCGGTGGTGCTAATCTTGCAGAATTGGATGGGGGCGAAGGACAGCACTTAGCATTTAGCATTCAGCCATCCGCCGGTTGGCGCACGGATGTCGGAAGCCGGCGAAGTAATCGTTGGCTCATCAGACCTTCAGACGAGAACGGAAAGCCGGAGGGAACACAGAGAGGAGAATACGATGCAACTTCAAGATAACTACTTTGCCGCTTATCACAACCTAAAGCTGACACGAGATGACAAAGGCGTGCTGGTTGCTGAATTCAGCAGCGACGGCGGACCGTGCATTATGAGCGCACACGCTCACACGGAATTTGTCGATGCCTTCTACCGGATTTCGCAAGATCGAGCGAACAAGATCGTAATCCTTACCGGCGCAGGCGGGGAGTTCATTCCTGACATCGATTGGTCCTCCTTCGGCAACGTCGCGGATCCCGGCGTTTGGAGCCAGGTTCACGATGAAGGTGTTCAGGCATTGGAAAACATATCTAACATACGCGTGCCGGTGATCGCGGCAATCGAAGGACGAGCCCATGTGCACTCCGACTACGCGCTACTTGCGAGCGTAATTGTGGCAGGAGAGGGTGCGACTTTCCAGGATGTCGCACACTTCGGCTCGGGGGTCGCGCCCGGCGACGGAATCTTCACCACCTGGAGTTATCGCGCCGGGGCGGGACGAGCAGAGGCGTTCCTGCTCAATCCACAGCCTCTATCGGCGCGTATGGCGCACGAATGGGGAGTGGTTGCAGAGGTCGTGCCGAACGGAAAGGCGCTCAGCCGGGCGCGCGAACTGGCCACGTTGTACTTGAAGGCTCCCGAAGTCACCCGTCGCAATACGCGCGTACATTTCATTCAACCGTTGAAAGAGCGCATTGTTCGAGAAGTCGGCTATGGATTGTCGCTTGAGGGAGCGTCGGCAGCGGATCTGGTGAAATCAAGGAGAGCTGAGAGCGAACCTGAGGCCCAGAAAGGAAAAGTTGCGTGATCCGCGCCGAAGGCACCTCATCTGCTTAGTACTTAAGACGACGCAGCAGGAAGAATTGGACCTGGTGACGGAAATGCGGCGACAGACTGGACGTTCCCGATTCTTGCCTCCGAAAATTAAGGAACGTTCAGTCTGTCCCGGGCACCGAGTGCAACAATAAAATGCCATATGAACCCACTATCCGCGCAGCAACCCCGTAATAATCGGCCATCGCCTTCGGTCATCGCTGTCGCAGTGGTCCAATTCCTTGGGTCTGTGCCGTTTCTTTGCATATGTGGATATTACTTATGGGAGACCGTTTGGTTTTCAGCCCATGAGTTCGCGAGGTTCCCAATTAGGTTTTTTGTTTTTCTTGGGCTTCCGTTTCTGTTCAGCCTTGTTGCTGCGGCATCATCCATTGGGCTCTTACGCCTCCGTGGATGGGCAAGAACAACGACGCTTTGTCTTGCGACGCTTCCCATTTCTTCATGCGTTCTTGAGTTAACTCTTGATCGTCATCGGCCCGGCGTAATCGAGATCGTTCCCGTTGACAAGATATTACTTCCGATTTTGGCTCTGGTCAGCATCTGGTGGTGGGCCCTTTTCACCCGCCCTTCGGTTCGCTCTCAATTTCGCGTGGAATGATCCAAGGTGGCAGTCTGTTGAAATCGGCCTTCGGCGTCGGTGCGGGAGAGACCCTGGCCGCCGTCCAGATGGCGATGATTGCCGGGCTGCCTTACACTGCGCTGCGCGATGCGGTTCTGACTCACCCAACACTGGTCGAAGGTCTCATATCTCTGTTCTCATCCGCTGCGTCAGCGCACAACGTTGTCGAGACAAGAGGAGCCCAGATCTCCGCCGCATGAGGTGAACTGCAAAGGCCATGAGAAAAGTAGAAACTCGTGGTCCGGTCGTTGCGTAAGATGAGAACCCCAAGAGACCGGCCACCCGGCTCAGCGCAGATTTGGCGTCAAAATCGTGAGGTCACCGACTTGTTCCCGCTTGGCGCTTCCACGCAGGTGCGCTGCATGATCCATCATCCAAAGTTCGGGAATGATTTCGCCGACCAGTTGGCCATGACAAAAAAGTCGCACCACCGAACTTTCAGAAACCACGATGGCAACCGCGTTCGTAACCGCGCTCATGTTGGCAGCGGCAATGTGGCGGCTGCCGAGTCCCAGCGGCACGTCCACTTGCGCGGACACGGCATCAAGGTAGCGGCAGGCGGAAAGGACAATTCCCTCGCGACTCACCACGAATCCACCGTCCAATTGCGCCAACTCCTTGATGGTTCCGCGAAGGTTGAGATTGGTGACGTGCAGTGAAGACTGGGGATGCCCCGATAACGGATCCAAAATCAACGGCCTGGATCTTGCGAGCACGGCGTCCTCGTCCCCGAGTGTAAATACCGTGCCAACGCGTCTGCCCTCTCGACCCTCGCGAGCGATTTCGACTGCGAGCCCGATCAGGGATTCAAGGACATCAGGATCATATTCCGTTACCTGGCAGAGAATACTCTCAAACATCCATCAACTCCTGGCTTCGGCTGGACACCGCAGACCGTAAGGTGAATGCACTCTGCTTTGGATGAAAGCCACACCAAGAAGATGCAGGTCGTGATAGTACATATAGTGAGAAACTTAAAGGGCGGGCGACGCGGTAAGCGCCCAGGGAGCAGGATCCGTCGAGGAGGAAAACCATCAACCCATGACCCAACGACGCATGCTCACTCTACTAATTGTTGTCGCACACTGGATGGTCGCAGTCGGGCACCTGTTCCTTGCATCCAAGGTTCTGCCAGCCCCAAACAACGACGTTAGTTGGCTGGCCATAACCATGATAACGTTGGGGCATTTGGCCGTATCCATTGCGTTATGGAAGCTCAGCGATAAGCTCGCCGGGTGGGTGTCGTTGATTTTCTTTTTGGCTGCTTTGAGTGCCGATCTTTATGAGCACTTCCTGCATGCATCGGCCAACAACGTTTTCATGGTGGCATCCGGTGATTGGACTGCCCGGTTCGACGCAAGTGTCTACGCCCTTCTAGGGCTCGAGCTTGCGGGATGCCTGTTTGGAATTCTGTTGCTCGGCGGCAGGCGGAGCAGCAACCGTCAACCCAAGTTCGCCGGTTGAGCGGCAGGCCTCCGCAAGAAGCTTGTACCCAGATCGTGCTCCTTGCTGACCCAATCGGGCCATTTACCTGTTCTGACAATTAGACGTACGCTGCTCTGCAAATACTCCTGCAACATCGCCACTTCGAGGGCCTTGATTGGTCCCCATGTCAACCAGCCGACGAAGGAGGAACGGAGATGGAAAAAACCGTACGCTGTCCTTATTGCGTACTCGATCATGAGTTTCGCCCCATGGTCGCTCATGTGGATGGCCGGTGCATCTGCAACCGCTGCGGCCATACCACGCGTCCGGGCGATCCAGCATACGAGTGCCGATGCCCCAAATGCGTGAAGCTGATCTTTGTGAGCACGCGGGCTGCGGGGTGACGGGGGCTACGGCTTCCTATCCCTCGACCTAATAATACTTCCGGGCGGGGCGCCGCGCTCATTCGCGCTCTTGCGAATGAGTGGGTGATGTCACAACCCACGCGCTACATCACTGCGCTGGCGTAGGAATTGATTTCGCAGTTTAGGTTGATCTCTTCAAAGTGTGGTGTGGTCCATTCCATAGTTCCCTCCTTCCTAAAATTAGTGCAGACGGATGCCGCCGACTACATCCTGCATATCGACGCCGTTGCTGCTGTCCATCCAGGCAGCGATGAAATAATTCGGGCCGGCCCAGGTGTTGCCGGTGTAATCGCCCATCCAGCCAGGAGGATAGCCGTTGACGTCCGGGTTGGAGAAGGCCGTCGTCAGTTGCACGTTGGGTTGGAAGGTCTGGCCGCCATCCCTGGAGATCGCAGCGAAGGCCTGATAGTCGACGTTGGCCGGATCGTTACGGCGATCCAGCCAGCTTACTCCGACCAGCCCCCTCGGACTAACAGACAGCCAGGGGAAGAACTGGTCGTGGGTGTCGCTGGCCGTGGCAACTGGCACGGGCTGGGACCAAGTTGTGCCGCCATCCGTCGAACGGACGATCTGCACCCTCAGGTATGTGCCAGTCCACGTGTACATCGACACGTAGAGGTTTCCCGAGTGTGGGCCGTTGCTGTTGTCAACGCCGATTGCGGGATAATTGTCGGCCCCCACACTGGTGTTGGGGATGCCCTCCTGATTCAGCACAACTACGGTCATCAGGGTGGGAGACGACCATGTATTCCCGCCGTCGCTAGATTTGGAGAACACCATGGCGGCCCTATCGTCCCCGCACGCGTTGGGGCCAGTGTTGCAATACATCCACGTCAGGTACACGGTTCCATCCTTGCCGATCGCGATGTTGGTGTAAAAGTCCATCTTCGGGGAGATTTGCGTCGGCGCCACTCTGGCTTGGTGCCAAGTTACGCCCCCGTCCGACGAGTGCGCGACGACGACCGTGTCCTCGTATTGCTGCCCGGGGGGGCCGATGACCACTGCAGAGACGTACAAGCGGTTCACATAAGGACTTGCCGCACTCGTATCCGCTGCCAGCCAGCTGTAGCCAGTAAGGCTATTGGGAACCTCCAGCGCAGCCGCCGGCGGGCTCCAATTCACTCCGTCGCTGGATTTCGCGAAGGCCACAAACCCCGTGGCTACTGCGTATTTGTGGTAGTACGATCCCGCGACATAGCCTGTCCCGTTGCGGTCGAAGGCCACTGTCGCGTCGTTAGCAGGCAAGTACATCACCACGCCCTCGGTGATGTCAGGCATGCAAAAAGGGCTGCTCCAGGACGAGCCGCCGTCGTTTGACGTGTAGGCGGCGAGGAGGCCCGTTCCCTGGGGGCAGTTATCGTCGTTGGCCCCCAGCAACAGATGTTCCGGATTTAACGGATCGGCAACAATCGCAGGACTATTTACGAAGAATCCACCTTCGGAGGCTTGGGTTGGCGGAAGTACGCACGGTGCGGGCGAACAGGTGATTGGTTCGAGACGGACAGTGCCGCGCGTCTGCGCGTTGGCATGTCCGAGCAGCAAGGAAGCCGCCGAGAAGAAAAGGATCGCGGTTGCCCGTATGCGTAACATCGATATACCCTCGTCTCCTTCTCCGCCTGGCTCAGTGCAACCGGATGCCGCCGACGTAGTCCTGGCTGCTGATGCCGTTGCTGGTGTCCATCCAGGCGGCGATGAAGTAGTTGGGGCCGTCCCAGGTGTTGCCAGCATAGCGGCCGAGAGTGCCGTCATACCCGTTATTGTCTGGATTCGAAGATGCAGTCGTCAACTGCACGTTCTGCTGGAAGCTCTCGCCGCCGTTGGTGGAGATCGCGGCATAGGCCTGATAGTCGATATTCGCCGGATCGTTGCGCCGATCAAACCAGCTCACGCCCACCAGCCCGGTCGGACTCACCGAAATCCAGGGGAAAAACTGATCATGCGTCTCGCGCGCCGGGGCCACCGGGACTGGTTTCGACCAGGTGTTGCCGCCATCCGACGAATGAATCACCAGCACCCGCATGTAGGTTCCCGTCCACTCGAACATCGTTATATACAGACGTCCGGAGTACGGTCCACTGCTGTTGTCTACGGCCAGCGCGGGTGTATTGGACGCGTATACGGTAGTGTTTGGAATTGTTCCGAAGGGGAAGCACCCGCAGCTGTCTGGCACTTCGTGAACGCTCCTGACCAGCTTGGGATGCGACCACGTGACGCCGCCGTCGCTCGACTTCGAGAACACCATGTAGTCCGTGTCGTTGGCGCAGAGAAAGCCTTGTTCATTGAAGGTGCAGCGCATCAACGCGGCGTAGAGGGCGCCATCCATGCCGATGGTCAGACTGGGGTTATACTCATCTGCGTTGGGAGTTGTGGCCAGCTGCGCCGTAGTCCATGTGTTTCCGCCGTCGCGCGAGCGCGAGACTAAGACCTGAGTCGGCCCTGCGAAGTTGATGCCGAGAACATAGATGCTGTTGGCATAAGGGCTGCTCTGCATCTGATCGACTGCAAGAGACGCATAAACGATTCCCGAGCTGCCGTTGCCCAAGGCCACGGTGGGCGCGCTCCAGGTGACGCCATCAGTTGATTTCTCGATGCCGATGAGCGAGGGTTGGAGGGGCCCGGGGGGAGTCTGGTAATACGCGGCGATATAGGCTGCCCCATTTAGATCATACCGCACAAGAGGAAGGTCGCCGGGCTGAAACCCCAGCCCGAATGCGCTGAGCCCGAGCAAGCATGTGGTGCTCCAGGTCGACCCTGCATCGCTCGACACATGAAAGCCAACCCGAGTGTCATGGCCGCAGTTCCCGTCATCGCTTCCCACAATCAGCTGCGCCGGATTTCTCGGGTTCACGGCGACCGGAGCGTAAATATCAGCGCTGGTTCCCTCCGACGCGAGCGTCGCGGGCAAAACACATGGGGCGGGCGAGCAGTTCACGCCGGCCGCTGAAGGCGAGATCGGGACCGTCAGGGAACCCTCCGCCACAGATTGCCCGATGGCGTGCGGGCCAGCGATGCCACTAACAGCAGCGCAAGTAGAAAGAATCGAGTTTTCATGACGGATGACCACGAAAAGCAGAAAGAGAACTAGCGAAGCGGATCATTTTGAGGACCTCCACAGCGGAAAGATTCTAACGGGGCCCCGTACTACGGACGCTAACGTTATCCCACAAATCCCTTCATGTCAAAGACAAAACGGTGAATTTCATTGCTTTTCCTCTCTTAAGCAAGGTTCATTGCAATTGCCGTCAAGAGAACCGAGTGCTCTATACACCCATTCGCCGCGGCCCAGGGAAGAAAATGGTTTTTGTTCTGAAAACAGAACAAGCCGGGCGGTGCTTCGGAGACGGAGTGGGTGCTGTCACCATCACACCGTAGAAAAGCCCATCACGATAGGCGTGAGGGCTGTTTCATCAGCCAAATCCCCTCGGAAACCGTCCGGCCACTTATGACTGAGTTGTAACTTCCACATCCTTAATGTGCGTCGCGATATACCACTGGTTGCCGAATGCGTCCTTCACCCCGCCGCTGCGGTCGCCATAAGGCTGATCGGCCGGCTCGGCAATCGAAGTGGCTCCCGCCTTAAGGGCGCGCTGATAAACCGCATCGCAATCGGGTACATAGAGGTAGTACATCGCAGGCATCGGCTGATATGGGCCGTGCGCCTCGCCCATCTCCATGTACGCATCGCCGATTTTCAGCATCATGTGATGAATCACGCCATCCGGTGACGCATGCCGTCCCAGTTCTTGAGCGCCGAACGCCCGCTTTAAGAACGCAATCACCGGCTCTGCCCGCAGCGGATGCATATAAGGTTGAACCGTGGGCGCGCCTTCCCATTTGTAGTTCGGGCCTTCGTAAGTGGCAATGTACCAGTAATTGCCCGCCGCATCCTTTACACCCGCCGAGCGTTCACCGTAAGGCTGATCGGTGGGTTCACTAATCGAAGTTGCCCCCTGCTGCAACGCCCGCTGGTAAACCGCGTCGCAATCGCGCACATAAATATGAAATGCGTTGGGGATGGGCTCTCCCTTCCAGGCCAGCCCCGGGCCACCGCCGCCGACCATCAGCGCGCTATCCTCGATGCGAATGTCGGCATGGCGTCCGCCCGCCGATCCCACCGACCGGAACCTCTCTTCCGCGCCGAAAGTGTTTTTCAGGAACTCAATCAGCGCATCGGCATCCGCGGCCACGATATATGGCGTCACCGTGCGGTAGCCTTCGGGAACCGGATTCACCGCCGGCTTCTTTAACATTTGCTGCATCATGGGCTCAAACCGCCGATGCATCTCCTCCACCGACATTTCTTCTTTCACCGTGGCAATCGTCCAGCTATAGCCGAACGGGTCCGCCACGGTCCCGGCGCGGTATCCGTAGAAATGATCCTGCACCGGCGAAGTGACTCTCGCACCCGCCGCGACCGCCCGCTCCACCGCCGCGTCGGAATCTTCCACAAACATTTCAAACGTCACCGGCGACCCACCCAACGCCTGCGGCCCCAGCATGTCGTGGTCCGGAGACTCCTCTGCCACCATGACCGTCGCATTGCCAATCTGGAGTTCCGCGCGGATCAGCCCCATCACCTCATTGGCGAAGCGCATGTTTTCTCGCGCTCCAAAAGCTCTCTTGTAGAACTCGATCGCCTCAGCCGCGCCCTTGATACGAAGCCGCGGCGCGGCCGTCTGACGAATTCGTGTCACCGCTTCGGTTGCAGTTGCCATAGTCGTCTTCCTTTCTGAATCGGACGTCAAAAGCTCAGATTTCAAACGTGCACGAAACTCCGGCCGCGGCAGGCTGGTCAACTCCGCCGCAACCCGCGCCAGGCTCGCCAAATCCGGATCCTTCTGCGCAGCCGCCACCAGCAGACGTTCATCCGTCTGCTCCGGGGACCGCCGCGACGCCGGTGGTCTTGCCACCATCGTTGACCTAACTTTATAAACTGTCGCCAACAGAAAAGGTTACGGGACGGGATCCGAGCAGAACCACTGGGGCCTTTCAAACTCGCACGAGGGGGTGGCTCGAATGAAAGGCCCCATCTTGGGGGAGCACCTTTCTACACCGCTTTCTCGAACTCCCGGCAGCCCGGCCGGTTTTGTTCTGTTTTCAGAACAAGATTCCTTTTCGGGCTGACCCTGTTCCGGCATATCACCTCCATATATATGAAGACAAAAGTACTTGGGAGCGCACCCTGGGAAGCCTAAAGGTTTTCCACAGCCTGTCGATAACTCACCACCGGAGGACTTTCATGACTACCAGCATCACTCCGTCAGTCAGCCACACGTCAATAGTCAACCCAAACCAACCCAGCACCCGCAGGCCGCGAAGCCCCCGGCGCAGCCGCCTGCACTGCCACAGGACACGGTGACTCTGAGAAGCACCAAGAGAACGACTCCAGGAGACGGCCACGGCTGACGACCGCCAGTAAAATTCGTAACAATCGTAAGGGCACGGCTGCAAGGCCGTGCCGTTTGACCGCGACGAGGAATCTGCTTCCTCTCGCCGCAGCCCGAAACGACGTTCAGAAAATCACAGGCCTCACCCTATCCGCTCCCCAGCCGCCTTCCGCACCGCCGCCGGAAACGCACACGACTTCCGCGTCTTCCGGTCCAAATGCACCGCAGTAATTTCGCAGGTCGCGGCAATCTCCTGCGTTTCGGCGTTCATCATCTCGTGCAGAAAGCGAATCACCTTCTCGCGGATTTCCAGAATCCGCGATCTCACTTCAATCACGTCGCCCGCCATCAGCTCGCGCTTGTAGCTAATGTTTTGCTGCACCCCGGCCACGCCGAACTTCCCTTCTCGCAGGTACGACGGCGTAATTCCCACCGCAGCAAACAGGTTCCAGTTCGCCTGATCGAACTTGCTCACATACCAGGTAATGTTCATGTGCCCGACCTGATCGCACTCCCACGGATACGTCGCCCCGCGGTAAGTCACCATGCCAGCGCTTGAATTAGATGTGTCCACAATGCCGACACCATAAGCGTTACTAGCTGCGCGGGTCAACAGAGAACGAGTGAGCAGATGGCCTCGACTATCGAAGCGCGCTGGAGGTCTACGGAGCAACGTCTGGGTGGACGCGTTTGTCCGTTAGAATGTGATCTTGGATTCGTATCAGGGCACGGCTTCAGCCGTGCAGAAGGAGGCAAGCAATGAGACTAGACGCCAATAAGGTGCAACTACCACGAACCTCTAAAACTCCGCACCCAGCGGCAACTCCACCGCCACAAACCACTCCCGCGGATACAAATAATCCTCTCCCGACTCATCCACCACCCGCACCTGACGCCGCCTCGACGCATGCTCATCGACCAGCACCCGATACACCTTCCGCAGCTCCAAAGCAGCCGGATACCCTTCGTTCCGCACGCAGAGGCCAAACTGTCCTCCACCTCCTTTCGCGTCACTCGACGATCCTGATTTTCTCTTCATGCGTGGTTATTTAGCCACCACCCCGCGAGGCTTTCTCTCGCCCTCACCACCACACGGGGTGCCCCAATTCCTAGCGTTCCTTTTGCGCGATAATCGCGAGGCAACGCAGGCGACAGCCGCGGTGCGCGGGCAAGTCGTCGCGCGTCGACCCACTCGAGCCGCATGCTATATTCGCCGAATGAATCTTGAGGACGTCCGGCGATTGGTCATTATTGCAATGTTTTCAGACGACACGCTAATGGAGCAACTAGTCCTGAAAGGCGGCAATGCCCTGGCTTTGGTATATGGTTTTGGTGGACGGACCTCCATAGATGTGGATCTTTCAATCGACGGCGACTTTGAGGACTTTGAGGACACAAGAACACGAATCTTTCAGAGTCTGCGCAAGCGTTTCGTGGCTGCAGGATACGTTCTAGTTGACGAAAAATTCGAACCGCGGCCTGCTATTCAAGGGATACGGCACGACAAGAAATGGGGTGGGTACATAGTAGAGTTTAAGCTGATCCCGGAGGCAAGACACCGGGAGTTGCAGGGGGATATGGATGCGATCCGCCGCAACGCTTTGGTCACTGGGCCCCTGGAGCGAAAAATATTCAGGATCGAGTTCAGTAAATATGAATTCTGCAAGGGGAAGGTAGAAGCCGCGCTCGATGATTACACGGTTTATGTGTACACCCCGGAGATGATCGCCGTCGAAAAGCTGAGGGCAATATGTCAGCAAATGCCAGAATACGAGCAACGCATGAACAAGACCGCGAGGGCACGAGACTTCTATGACATCTACGTATTGATAACCAAAGCTGGGGTGGACCTGTCGTCACCTAAAAACGTGGAACTCGCGCGGAACATCTTCGCGGCGAAAAATGTACCGCTTGAATTGATTGAGCGCATAGGTAAGTCCAAAGAGCAACATAAGCCCGATTGGCCATCAGTTGAGGCAGCCGTGACCGGACCCCTAGAAGGCTTCGACTACTATTTTGATTTCGTTGTGGAAAAAACTCTCGCGCTAAAAGCCCTTTGGATAAAATAGGCGCCAGTTCGGGTCGTATTCCGTGTCGCGCAGGCCATACGCAAGATAAAAATCGAAGTTGAGCCCAAGATCTTTCAGTCTATGCCACCTCTTTTCTTCATACCCAGCGCGTTGCAAGTAGAACCCGATCGCCTGATGATAAGGGTAGATATAGTTCAATTTCTTAAGCGTCGCGACTAGAGTGTTTACAGAAAGCCTGTCTCTAGCTGATTTGTAAGCCTCTAGAACCTGATACACTCCCCCCGCATATGCGGGGCGAACAGCGATGTCTATCAGGGTTCGCTCAATTCCCGTGACATCTAGATTTTCTCCATCCGGTCCGGTCAGATTCCCCACCTCCAAGCGACTCGTGTCCTTCCCGCTGATTAGCAAGAACTGCCACCTGTCGTAGCTAAGGACAAAGTTCGATTGTCGTTGCTGATTCGAAAAAGCGCGACGAATCGCCTCCTGTGATAACGAACCGACAGGCCGTGGCTTCGGAGATTGCTCCTGGTTGACGTAAATTATGGCTGGCTGCAGTTGCTCGTTCAGGCCATGGAGGAACACCGCGGTTCCGTGTGATAGGTATGCGCGAGGCTTAAGGGACAATCCTATTTCGTAAGGGGAAGCTTGGCCCCAAATATAGCGGGTTATTGACCGGTAATTCTTCGACTTTAGCTCGACAACAGTGAGTTGACCTTTTTCCTGTAGAAAAGCACTGAAGGCTTCGACCGTGGCCCGCTGCGTAAGGCGCCATTCGTTTCGATGATTCGAGAGGATCCGGCCTAGCTCTTCCCACGCATAAACCCGCCTTGGGTTCGTATCGAAGACACGGATGATGTCGGACTTCGCAATCGTCATCCGAGAAGGCGGGCCAGGCATCTTATGGTCTCCGTATGTATATATACCTACGGAGACATCGTATCATAGCTGGCTGCATCTCGCCTAAACCTATGCAGCACATTCCGATTGGCTGTCTGTCGACACACGGCATGGATAGGTATATATACCTATCCATGTAGCATATTGCATCCATGTTCGACCCCAAAGATGTAGAAATTGACATCAAGCCATTGGGGGAGCTTTGTTTAGCTTGAGTATGCATCATTGTAGGTATATATACTGTACAATGATGCATACTCAACAACGCTCCCCCATACACCGTACTACGAACACCCGCTCGTACTGCCGCAACTCATGCACCGGTAGCAGCTTCCATTTCTGGTCATGATCGATCCGCAGAAGCTGCAGGTTGGAGCATCACCCAGGTCGACGAGGCTGGCCAGGTTGTCAGCGGCGTGGACACTGCCGGTCGTTGGCCGCAAGTCGTTGGTCGTTGGCGAAGAGCTGGTCAAATCGCCAGTGGTTGAAGGCTGAGTGCTGAGTGCTGACGGCCGCAGTCGCAGATTCTCGAACAGCAACTGCTGCTGTCCGGTGAGGAAGCGCAATTGGAGCCAGCGGAAGATGTAGTCCATGATCGACTTGGCAAAGCCGATCTCGCCGTTGCCGCTCCAGCCGCTGGGCTCGAAGCGGGTGTGGGCGAATTTCTCGCACAGTAGTTTCAGCGGCACCCCGTGTTGCAGCGCGATGGATACCGCGCAGGCGAAGCTGTCCATCAAGCCGCTGACCGTCGAGCCTTCTTTGGCCATGGTGATGAAAAGTTCTCCCGGCTCGCCGTCAGGATAAAGCCCGACAGTGATGTAGCCCTCGTGGTCGCCCACTTTGAATTTGTGGGTAATCGAAGCCCGCTCCTCCGGCAGCCGATTACGCACCGCCCGCGGAGGCGCGTCCAAGTCAGGCTCGACAACCGCCGGCGCCGCAAGTTTGCCCGAGGCCTCGGCAGTCTTCGTTCCAGCAGCACTAAGCGGCTGCGACTTCTTGCAGCCATCGCGATAGATAGCCACCGCCTTGACACCCAGCTTCCACGACTGGATGTAAGCCTCCATGATGTCTTCCACAGAAGCATTCTCCGGCAGATTGACCGTCTTCGATATAGCGCCGGAGATAAAAGGCTGCGCCGCCGCCATCATTTTGATATGACCCAAATACGAAATCGACCGAGTGCCCTTAGCCGGCTTGAACGAGCAATCGAACACAGCCAAATGCTCGTCTTTAATATGAGGCGCCCCTTCGATGGTCCCAGTAGCATCAATGTAGCTAACAATCTTGTCAGCCTCATCATGCGAGTACCCCAACTTGAACAGCGCGGTTGGCACAGTTTGATTGACAATCTTGATCATGCCTCCACCAACCAGCTTCTTGAACTTCACAAGCGCGAGATCAGGTTCAACGCCGGTTGTCGCACAATCCATCATGAAGCCTATTGTTCCTGTGGGGGCCAGGACGGTTACTTGGGAGTTGCGGTAGCCATGTTTTTCGCCGGAGGCGAGGGCTTCGTCCCAGCAGGCTTTGGAGGCTTCGAAGAGTGGGGCGGGGACGTTGGTCTTATTAATGTTGTTGACCGAGGCGCGGTGCATGCGGATGACATCAAGGAATGGTTCGCGGTTTATGTACCAGCCGGGGCATGCGCCTCCGGGCATTACGTTGGATCCGAGATTGGTTTCGGCCAGGCCTTTTTGCGTGGGCTCGGTGGCTGGAACTAATGGTGGGCATAGTTCGGCTATGCGCGACGATTGCAGATATGCCTGGCCGCACATGATGGCGGTTACGCAGGCGGCATAGTCGCGGCCGGCGTCGGAGTCGTAGGGTAGGCCGGCGGCCATTAGTAACGCGCCGAGATTTGCGTAGCCTAGACCTAGCGGACGATAGTCGTGGGAGTTGCGTCCGATCATTTCAGTCGGATAGCCGGCGTTGTCAACGATAATTTCCTGGGCGGTGATCAGGACGTCGACGGCGTGGCGATAGGCTTCCACGTCGAAGGTGCCGTTGGGCGCGAACTTCAGAAGATTCAGGCTGGCCAGGTTGCAGGCGGAATCGTCCAAGAACATGTATTCGGAGCACGGGTTCGATGCGTTGATCCGATTCGTGTTCTTCGAAGTGTGCCAGCGGTTTACCGTGGTATCGAATTGCATGCCGGGATCGCCGCAACGCCAGGTGGCGTCGGAGAGCCGGAACATTAGTTCTTTCGCTTTGAACGTCTGCATCGGGCGGCCGTCTTTTACCGCGCGGGTGGAGAAGTCGGCGTCGCGGAGGACGGCGTACATGAAGTCGTCGGTCACGCGCACGGAGTTGTTGGCGTTCTGAAAGAAGATGGAAGAGTAAGCGTCGGAGTCGGGATGAGAACCGTCGTATCCCATGGCGACGAGAGCGTGGGCCTTGGCTTCTTCTTTCGACTTGCACTCGATGAAGTCGATGATGTCAGGATGGTCGATGTTGAGGATGACCATCTTCGCAGCGCGGCGAGTTTTGCCTCCGGACTTGATGACGCCAGCAAAGGCGTCGAAACCTTTCATGAAGCTGAGCGGACCGCTGGCAGTGCCTCCGCCGCTGAGACCTTCGGTGGAAGAGCGCAGCGTGGAGAGATTGGTGCCGGTGCCGGATCCCCACTTGAAGAGCATGCCTTCGGTCTTGGCCAGGGTAAGGATGCTGTCGAGCGAGTCTTTTACTGAGTTGATAAAGCAGGCGGAGCACTGGGGCGTCTTGTAGCCGGTGACGCCGAACTCGATGCGGCCGAGAGCGGGATTCCAGTGCCAGTTGGTGGCGTCGGAGTTAGGCTCGATGCGGTCGCAGCCTACGTTGAACCAGACGGGCGAGTTGAAAGCCGCGTACTGACGAAGAAGGATGTGGGCGAGTTCGTCATGGAAGGTGGCGCCATCTTCGGGAGTCTTGAAATAGCCTTGCGATAGACCCCAGTCACGGATGGTTTCGGCGACGCGGGATACGAGTTGGCGCACGCCGGTTTCGCGCTCGGGAGTGCCGACAGTTCCGTGCAGGTATTTTGAGGCCACGATGTTGGTGGCGGTCATTGACCAGTCTTTGGGGACTTCGACGTCTTTCTGCTCGAAGATTATGCCGCCCTGGGAGTCGGTGATGGTGGCGGTACGAAGCTCCCATTCGATCTCGTCGTAGGGCGAGACGCCGAGCTTGGTGAACAGGCGGCGGAAAGTTAGGCCGGGAGACTTCCGGGAGGTGGGGGTGGTCGCCGGGACTGAAGTCTCGACTGCGTTGGGGGCTCGCTTCTCAGTGATTTCGGCCATTGCTTTCATTCTCCCGCGGAGTCTTTGCTCCGCCGTTTGATTACCTCAGCGGCTAAAGCCGGTCAGTTTGTTGTTAGATCGCAGCGGTAAACCGCTGCGCCACCCAAAATCCAGGAACCTCTTTCGCCCCTCCGGGGCTGGGTCATTATTGTTACTCTACCCACGGCTTGCGCCGTGGGCTGCATTCTTTCGCCGCTCTGCGGCTGAAACCTTCCAACTCCTCCCGATTCCGAAAGGACTTCGAGCCCTCGGATCGAGGTGTTTTGCACAGCCAAAGTTGTCAAAAGTTGTCGTTCCCCGAGGGGGAGACCGGGGAACGGCCACCGCCAATTTACTGTTTTGGCGGGACGGTACGGGGTCACCTCGGCCACGTTCTCCGCCCCTGTTTTTTGTCCATCAATACTGCCTATGGGATGGAAACAGTACTCCCGCCGGTTGTGGCTGTCAAGAGCTAATCACTATATATTGTATCTCAAAGTAATTAACGGCGTAGATGCCCATTAGCCCCCCGGTTATCCACAAAGGGCGATTTGGCACCCAAAACGGGACCGATTGGGGGCCACGGGTCGGCCGCCGCCGGGCCCATAAGAACATAGATGTCCTCGAAGATCTGGCGCTGGGCGATGCGACGGGTGCCATCGGAGGATTCGACCAGGTAGTCACCCGCCTGGCCACTGTGCTCGCGACCGAGTGCGTCGACGAACGCGAAAGGTTGAGTGAGTTGTTTGGCTTTGATCAAGAAGCGCGTGCGATAGATGTTCCATTCTGCGGACGGTTTCCTCACGATGCTTTCACCCTTGGGGGAGGGAAAGTGAATTTGTGATCGCATGCTGGCTGAATTCTTGTTTGAGGGTGAGGAGAATCTACTCGCGGGATGAGGTCGGGTCAATTCCAAAATATTGGTGCAACTGGAGCCGCAGATGCGACATTTCCACATATCACGCACAGGAAATGCAGAAGCAAAAACTCGCCGCGGATTTTGCGGATCACGCGGATCAAACCAACACCCAACCACAGAGGGCACAGCGGAGCACAGGGGAAACCATGCAAGCCGCAGATTTCGCAGAATACGCAGATTTAGAAAACAAGGGCAGGCGTTTTGGACGCCTGCCCCTCCTCCCGATCTGGGGCTTTTCTTACTTGGTTGCCATCGCGGGTTCGCGGTGGGACTGGAAGATCTCGAGGCGTTTGTTGATTTCTTCCCAGTTTGCCAGGTTCCACCAGGCTGCTAGATATTCGGGGCGCCGGTTGTTGTACTTCAAGTAGTAGGCGTGCTCCCAAACGTCGTTACCAAGAATTGGGAACAGGCCCTGGGAGATGGGGTTGTCCTGGTTGGGCGTACTGAGGATATGCACGCTGCCATCGGGCTTGCCTGCCAACCAGACCCAGCCGCTGCCGAACTGCTTGACGCCAGCCTCGTTGAACCTTGTCTTGAAGTCATTGAAGGTGCCGAAGGTCTGCTGAATGAGTTTGGCGATGGGGCCAGTGGGTTCGCCGCCGGCATTGGCCTTCATGATTTTCCAGAACATGCTGTGGTTCATGTGGCCGCCGCCATTGTTGCGGACGGTGGTGCGAATGTCCTCGGGAATGGCATTCAGATCGCGCAGCAGTTCTTCGACTTTCTTTGATTGCAGGTTGGGATATTTCTCCAGAGCGGCATTCAGGTTCTTCACGTAAGCACCGTGGTGCATATCGTGATGCAGCTTCATGGTTTGGGTATCGATGACGGGTTCGAGAGCCGCATAGTCATAGGGGAGTGATGGCAGTTCGTGGGGCATGATTTTCCTCCTGGGTTACAGATGATTGTACCGGCATCGAGGATGCTTTTGGATGAAGAGCAAAGCCGCCGCGGATTTTCGTGGATCACGCGGATATGCAAGACCTTCACCACAGGGGGCACAGAGTACCACAGAGGAATGCATCGGCAGATTTCGGGGTTTGTTGTAGTCTTGTGCGCATGAAATCTCGAGCGTTTCTTTTCTTACTCATCGGAGTGCTTCCTGCTGTGGGGCAGCATTTGGTTCCTCAGCCTGTGTTTAACACGATTGCCGGCGAGTATTCCGGGGAGGCGGCGCAGGAGAACGATCGACAGATTGTGCAGTATCACCGCATACAGGGCAGTCCGATGATGGCGGAGGTGGCGGACAAAGTTGTGCTGGCCAAGTTGCGGGATTGGGGGATTGAGGCGCGATTGGAGCAATTTCCCTCGGATGGGGAGACCCGCTACCAAACCTATGTTTCGCCGATGGGCTGGGACATGCGGGGTGGGGAACTGTGGGTGGAGAGCGTTGGAGGCACGAGCAATTTTGTGCCTCTTCGCGTGTGCCGCTTCAGCGATGTGCCGATGTGCGTTTCTACGTATTCGAAAGGCGGGGACTGGACTGGCGAACTGGTCGAAGTGGGAGCGGGGGTCAGCGACCGGGACTATGAAGGCAAGGACGTTCGCGGAAAAGTGGCGCTGGCTTACGGGTACGCTGCGGTGGTGGTGCGAGCGGCGGCTATTAAACGGGGTGCGGTGGGAGTGGTGATTTATCCGCCGCCGGGGGATCGGGCGGACCATCCTGACATGGTCCGCTACAACGGGATCTGGCCGCGAGCGGAGGAACTGGACAGTACGGTCGGTGGATTTCAGATTTCAGAGAACCAATACACGCAACTGCGGGAGTTAATGAGCAATGGCCCGGTGCAGGTGCATGGAAAGATCGACGCCACGCTGGGTCCGGGGCAGCTCACGGTGGTGCACGCATGGATTCGTGGGAGTCAGCATCCGGAGACTGACGTGGTGATCTCCGGGCACCTCGACCATCCCAAGTGGAGCGCGAATGATAATGCCAGCGGTTCGGCGGCGATGCTGGAGATGGCGCGCACGCTGCACCGGCTGATTGCGACCGGGAAACTGCCAGCGCCGGCGTTTACTCTCCACTTTATGTGGGTACCGGAGTTCTTTGGCACGTTCGCCTACATCACGAAACATCCGGAAGCGCGAAGTTGCAATCCGGCGGGATGGGATGATCCCAGGCAGAATTCCGCGAACAAGGCGAAGCCGGGGCCGTGCATTGCCCTGAACCTGAATATGGACATGGTGGGCGAGGACACGGTGAAGACCAACTCGCGGTTTTACATCACGCGGACACCGGATTCGGTGAGCGGATCGCTGAACGCCAGGATGGCGGATGTTCTGGCGCAGACGCGTGAGGCTAATCTTTTTGCGCCCGCAGGCAGCAGAAACTATTGGCCGGCGGGGATGACTGCATACGCGCAAGGCAGCGATCATGACGTGTTTCTTGGGTTGGGGATTCCGGCGACCATGCTGGGGCATGAGCCGGATTGGACGCACCACACCAGCGAAGATACGCCGGACAAGACCGATGCCACGGAACTTCGCCGGGTCGGAGTGTTGGCGAGTGCGGCGGCGTATTGGGCGGCGGTGGATGATGCCGATGGGAAGCGGCGGCTAGAGGCGGTGGCGAGGAGCGGAATGATTTCCGATTATGCGGGTCGGATTGGGGAGGTCGCGGCCGGCCCGGACTCGGCGGCAGCACGTGTCCGGTTGCGGGCGTATCAGCAGGCGCTGGAAGCGATGACTTCCGAGCCGGAGACTGGGGCGAAAGTCTTCGATCCGGATGGCTGGGCGAGAGCGAGCAAGGCGGGGCGTGTTCCGCATCGGCTGGTAGTGACTCCGGTGGATGCTTCGTTGTTTCAGGCGTTGTCCAGCAACGACAAGAAATGGTGGGGAGAACAGGAAGACCGGTTTGCGAGCGAGGCTCCGGGCGGCGGGCTGCCTGAGAAGGCGCCGTTTGCGTTGATTGCGTTCGAGGCCATGAACTTCATGGATGGGAAGCGGACCGAGGGAGAGATCGCGGCGTTGTTGTCGCTGGAATTCGATCGGGATTTCGATACGGCGTGGGTGGAGCGGTTGGTGGGGATTTTGGAGGGAGTGAAGGTGGTGAAAGCGGAGTAGGCACCGGGCGAAAACCTTGCCACGGATTTACGCGGATCACACGGATAAACCAGCACTGTTGCTTCTAGTGGTACATCATCCTTCTGGTTATTGAGCCGGTGGCTTGCTTGGAAGAGAATCAGAGGTCATACGGGTTTGGGGAGGGCGGTTGTCGCGATCACGAGTTCTTGCGGTCACATGGTTATTCCTGGGCTGGGCAGCAGTGGCTGCCGCGAAGGACTTCGCGCTGGTTTCCAACAAGACGAACCACGTGGAAGCAGTGTCGATGGCGGAGCTGGTGAAGATCGGCAAAGGCCAGACGGAGCACTGGGCGGATGGCAAGGCGGTCAGCCTGGTGATGCGCGATCCGGCGTCGCCGGAGATGCGGCTGGTGCTGGAGAAGGTGTACGGCGTCTCGAAGGAAGAGGTGGTGGCCCTGATCAGCGCGGCCAACCACGCGCGGGTGAACCATCCGGCAATTGTGGTGATGGATTCTGACGAAGCAGTGGTGAAAAAGGTGGAGTCGAGCCCGGGAGCGGTGGGGCTGGTGGATGTTTATGCCATCACCGGCGGGGTCACGGTGTTGAAGGTGGGCGGAAAGCTGCCGTTGGAGCCGGGCTACGCGCTGCACGGAAATTAGCGGAATGGACGACTGCGTACCCAACCCGAGTGCTTCGGCGCCGAATCCGAGGCGTTTCCCTCGTTATCCGGCGGACATTCGAGTTTCGGTGGAAGTGTTCCGGCGGGGCGGATCGGCGTCGATGTGGGGACGATCGACGGAGCTGGGAGAGGACGGGATTGGGGCAACGCTGACGGGGGAAGTGGAGCCGGGTGAAGTGGTGTCCATGGAACTGTCGCTGCCGGTGGCGTCGGTTCCGATGCGGTTGCGTGCGCTGGCGCGGTACCGCGACGGCTTGCGGCATGGATTTGAATTTCTAGCTCTGAATGAGGAACAGCGGGAGTTGCTGCATCGGGTGTGCGGCATGTTGGAGAACGAATTGTAGATTGCTGCAGTGGAATTACCTCGGTAACTTTTAGGCCGCCCTTCTGCCATCTAACATCTTGATTTGGCTCTGGTTTGCAATGGGGAGGAGTTAGATGGGTGACAAAATCACCCGGCCGACAGTGTCGGCTGACCACGTACGGGTGCGATTTCTGCGGGAGGCGTTGCACAACAATGCTGCGGCACTCTCGGCGCCCGGTTCCGGGGCCGCCGTAGTTTCTGGAAGTTCCCACCTCGACCCCGAAAGTGCTGAACTGCAGGGAGCCTATCTCGAACAACTGGTGGAGTGCGCGCCGGAAGCGATCAGCATTCTGGATACGGAGATGCGGATCATCCGGCTGAATAGCGAGTTCACTCGCATATTCGGATTTCGTCCGGAAGAAGCGCTGGGGCGGACACTGGAGGAGCTGATCGTTCCGCCGGACCGCAGTTCGGAGACGCGATGGATTCAGGAAGAGTTGGCCAAGGGCAAGAAAGTGGTATTGGAGACGAAGCGGCAGCGCAAGGACGGCAGCCTGGTGGATGTTCTGATCTCGTGCGCGCCGGTGGTGGTGAGCGGCGAGCAGATGGGAGTGTGCGCGCTGTATCGCGACATCTCGGAGCAGAAGCGGGCGGAGGCGCTGAGCGCGGCGCTGCTGCGCATCGCGGAAAAAGCCAGTTCGCCGGACGACTTACAGCAATTCTATGGCGCGATGCACAACATTGTGGCCGAGCTAATGTATGCGCGCAATTTCTATGTTGCGCTTTACGATGCCGAAACCCAGACGTTGAGTTTTCCTTACTTTGTGGATGATGAGGATCCGCGGCCCTTGCGTAAGAAGCTGGGGAAAGGGCTTACGGAACATGTGTTGCGGACGGGGGAACCGCTGCTGTGCACTCCCGAGGTCTTTGAGAAGCTGGTGGAGCGCGGGGATGTGGAGCTGATTGGAGCACCATCGCTGGATTGGCTGGGAGTTCCGCTGAAAGTTGGGGGCAACACGTTTGGTGCGTTGGTGGTGCAGAGCTATTCGGGGAATGTGCGGTTTGGGGAGAAGGAAAAAGACATTCTGACGTTCGTGTCGCAGCAGGTGGCTAGCGCGGTGGAGCACAAGCGGAATGAGCAGGCGCTGCGGCGGTCGGAGGCGAGATATCGGTCGGTGGTGCAGAGTGCGGTGTATGGAATTTATCGCTCGAGCCTGGAAGGAACTTTTCTGGATGTGAATCCGGCGTTGATCGCGATGTTGGGATACGGTTCCGCGGAGCAAGTGCTGGCGCTGGATCCGAGGCGCGATGTGTTTGTGGATGCGGGGGAGTTGTCACGGCTGATGCGCCAGTTCCGCGATGGCACGGGGCCGGGGAACATGGAAGTGCGCTGGAAGCGGCAGAACGGGAAAGTGATCACGGTGCGGCTGAGTGGGCGGGGAGTGCGGCGTCCGGAGGAAAGCGCGGAAGTTCTCGAAATGATTGCCGAGGACGTGACCGAGCAACGAGTGCTGGAAAACCAGTTTCGCCAGGCGCAGAAGATGGAAGCGGTGGGGCGGTTGGCAGGCGGAGTCGCGCACGACTTTAATAATCTGCTGATGGTGATCGGCGGATATACCGAGCAGTTGTTGGAACACACTGGCAAGAGCAATGGGTTGTATCCGAAGATTGAGGCGATTCATCACGCTACTGAACGCGCTGCCAGCCTAACGCGGCAATTGCTGGCCTTCAGCCGCAAGCAACTGCTGGAACTGAAAGTGGTGGATTTGAATGTGATCATGGCGGACATGGAGAGGCTGCTGCGGCCGCTGATTGGGGAGAGTATCGAGCTGCAAACTGTGCCGGCTGCCGATCTTGGCCGCACTCGCGCCGACGCTGGGCAGATTGAACAAGTCATCATGAATTTGGTGGTGAATTCGAAGGACGCGATGAGCGAGGGCGGCAAGCTGACCATCCAAACCGCGAATGCGAATCTCGGGGGTGATGATTTTCGGCGGGAGTACAGCTACATACAGCCTGGCGCTTACGTCATGCTTTCGGTCAGCGATAACGGGCATGGGATGGATAAAGAGACGCAGGCCCGAATCTTTGAGCCTTTCTTTACGACGAAAGAAAAAGGCAAAGGGACGGGGCTGGGGCTATCGACGGTTTACGGAATCATCAAGCAGAGTGGCGGCTACGTGCTGGTGCAGAGCGAGTTGGGACATGGGACGACGTTCCGTATCTATCTGCCGCGGGTGGAAGAATCGGCGGAGCCGGTGGGGACGGTGCGGATCAGCCAGCCGCAGCATGGGGGATCGGAAACGGTGTTGCTGGTGGAAGACGAAGAATCGGTGAGGCAACTGGTGCGCGAGACTCTGGAACTGAGGGGATATAACGTTCTGGAAGCGGAAAACGGCGAAGCGGCGTTGCAGATTGTGACACATCACGCGGAGCCGATCCACATGCTGATCACCGATGTCGTGATGCCGGGCATGAGCGGACGCGAGCTTTCGGCGCGGCTGTGCGCGACGCATCCGCAGACCAAGGTGCTGTATCTCTCGGGATACACCGAAGACGCGATTGTGCATGAAGGGGTGCTGGAAGCGGGGACGGCGTTTCTGCAAAAGCCTTTTACTCTGCAGATGCTGTCGCGGAAAGTTAGGGAAGTTTTGGGGAGTGAGAGACGGGCCTGAGGCCCCGACGCTATTTCTTTCGCTCCTCCGGAGCTTGATCGTCTTTGACTTTCGGACCCACGGCTTACGCCGTGGGCTGCATTCTGACGCCGCTCCGCGGCTGAATCGACGTCGCTAGGGTAGTTCTCGCCGGGTTGTTTCTCACCGCACGGTCGGCAGCTTGGCGAGAACGCCTTGCCGGGTTCGACACGGAACGCGACAGGCATGGGGTCCCTTCGGCTTCGCTCAGGGCAGGCTCTTCGACTCGCTCAGGATGACAGAGGGCCATGCGCTTCTGCACCTACGTGGACCGTGGCGATCCACGGACAAGAGTGTCCGCCCCACGCGAGTGTAGAAAGATCCCCGCCCAAGCAACACCTGCCTGGACGGGGCACCCGCGAGAGTCGAAGCGAGCGCGGAACCCGCGCGCCCTCCAAACGAAGCTACTGCTCTACCGTGTCCCGGGATTGCAGGACGAATTCCACGTTGCGTTCATGGTTCAAGCTCATGGTGCGGTAGAGGTCAACTTGCTCCAGCGGAAGCTTCTGTTCGCCGCTGGTTGAGAGACAGTGCATGGCTCCGCCTTGCAGCCAGTATTGGCTGGCCACAATGGCAGCGCCACTCTTCAGCGCGATGATGGTCATCGGCGACTCAGTGTTCGGCTGCGTGGAAATCTGTGCGGCCGGTTGGCTGCTTGAAGTGTAAACAGCTGGCTTCACGGTGGGAGACTGATCTCGCGACGAAGCGGAGACGGGCCTGGTCGCGCTATAGCCCGACGAGTCGTAGGAACCGCGGTAGCTGCTCGGGCTGGCCCAGGGCGGCGCGGGGACGAGGTTTCGGGCGACCGGGAACGGCACTTCGACGTCTTCCATCAGACGAAGCGAGAGCCGCGTTTCTCCTTTCAGCGCGGGGTAGGGACCGCGGAAGGGGAGCGTGATGACTTTGAGCGGCCAGAGGACGGGAATCATCCATTCAACTACGTCGCGCTTGGGATGACCCTTGCCTTGAATCTCGCCTTGGCGATCAACCTTCATGTGAGGAGCGGCAATTACCTTTGCGGACAAAGGCAGGGTTTCGGCTCCGGGCAAAACCAGACGGTCGAATTCGAGTCCGAGCGAGCCTTTGCCGACGAAGTGGCCGGGATCTTTGTAGTCTTGCAAATGCCCGCCCAGCATGGCGCCGCGCGGGAACGCGGAGTGGCCGAAAGTGCCCAGAGGCCCGAGGTGACAGAGGACCGGGTCGCCGACCATGGCGGTTTTCGATGAGAAGTTAGGCTCATTCAAGGTGCACGTCAGAATGGTGCCTGCGGGAATGATGTCGCGGATAGCAGCGTGGGCTGCGACCGAGACGGCGAGAAGCATTAGCGCTAGTGCAAGGGATTTGCGGGGCATGGCGACTCCTAAGTGACTTCGTAAGGAGCACGCCCCATATCCAGCGACCCCTGGATGGAGGGGAGTGTAGCACAGGAACGGGCAAAGGCAAGGGGAGAAATTGTCTCAAGAAAGAAGCGAAACTTTTCCACCACGCGGGGGTTCGAGGGTGCTTATGGCGAACTAGACCTTAGCTTTGTCATGACAATCGGCATCCATTCCCGGGGTTGCGAGAGGGTAGGGCTACTGCTGGTACTGTGCGCCCTCGTTCCGGGTGCGTCGGGTGAACGACAGAAGGCGGGAAGTTCAAGGACGGAGCGGCGAACCATTGGTGAGGCTGATGCGATTGCGCCGTGGCTGGTGAGTTCAGATCAGGGTCTGACGATCATTGGCGCGGCGCTGGAATCGCGCCACACGGATGCCAACGCCGATTGCTCAAACCTGGTACACGAAATCTATGAGCGGGCGGGCTTTACCTACGCATACGCGAATTCCACACAGCTTTACCGAGGGACTAAAGAGTTTCGGCGGGTTATACATCCGCAGCCGGGGGATCTGGTGGTGTGGCGTGGACATGTGGGAATCGTGATTAGTCCGGTGCAGCATTCGTTCTTTAGTGCGATGCGTTCGGGGCGCGGGATGGAATTTTATGATTCACCCTATTGGCAGGAGCGTGGACAGCCGCGATTCTTTCGGTATCTGAAATCGGCGGCGCGAAATCAGTTGTCGGCTTCGACGCGAAAGGCTGAGTTGAAGCGGGCTGAATTGAGTGAGGCGGCGGATGCAGATGCGCGCGCGGGTTCTGGCGTATCCGGGACTGAAGCGGCTGCCGGGACCAGCGTGGCTGGGCGCAGTGGCGATCAGCCGGCGAGTGGCACGGCTGGAGCGGTTGCGTCGGCGACGGTCAGCGGAGCGAATCCGCCGGCTGCTTTTCCTGCGGTTGATGGACAAGAAGCGGCTCTGCATAAGTCAGAAAGCCAGACGGGGCGTGATGCGCCGAGCTCGGTGGAAGGGAATAAGTCGACGAAGCACAAGATACAAGGTGTGGGAGATGGTGTTTGGGAGAAGACGGCGAGCAAACCTTCCGCAGGGATACCTTTCGGCTCCGACGATAAGCCGACGCAACCGGAGGCTCGGTCTCCGCAGGGTTTTGTGGCTTCGAACTCTGGCGTGACATCCGGTCATGCAGTTTTGAGAGCGTCTCCCGATGCCGGAGCATCGGCGCGTGAGTCGAAGCCGGAACCAACGCAGTGGGCGATGAGCCGGTACGTGCCGCGTCCGCCGTGGGCTTCGAGCGGCGGAAGGACTTCTAAAACTTCGGTTGTTCACCCACCAGCAGGGCGAGTTCCGCGGGCGCTTCCAGGGTACGCGGTGCCTGGCTGGCAGGCTCGTTAGCGGGTAGGGGAAACAGTTTCTAGTTTCTAGGTGCAGTTCTCAGTTCTCTGTTCTCAGTTTCTGGTTCTTGGTTTCTGCCGATTGCTCGCCGCTGGCCAACAGGCTAGGATGGCGAGATCATGAAAACTTCAATCGTCATACGTTTACTGGTTCTGGCTGCGGGTTGTTCGGTGGCTCTTTTCTCGGCTGCTCAAACTGATCAGGTTTATCCCGTGCAGGACGGCTTCGTGGATGCGAACGGGATAATGATTTATTACACGATGATGGGTCGCGGGGAGCCCCTGTTAATTCTGCATGGCGGACCGGGATCGACGCACGATTATTTCCTGCCTTATTTGCTGCCGCTGGCGCGGCATCACAAGATCATCTTTATTGATGAGCGGGGCTCGGGGAAATCGCAAAAGCTGGAGGACCGGGCGGCTTACACCATCGAAAACATGGTGGAGGACGTGGAAGGAGTGCGCCAGGGGCTGGGATTGGGGAAGATCGACTTGCTCGGTCATTCTTATGGCGGAGCTTTGGCACAGGCTTATGCGCTGAAGTATCAGCACAATTTGAGTCACTTAATACTGGCTAGCACATGGTCTAGTTCGGCGGCGATGAACCAGGTTTTCGTGCGCATGAAACAGAACATGGCGCCGGAGCTGCGGGAGCGGATTGACCGCCTGGAAGCCCAGGGGCTTTTTCGCGGCAAGGATTACGAGAAGAACCGCTACAGCAACGAATACATGATTGCGGCGTGGGGCGAGGGATATTTTCCGTATGTGTATCACAACCGGCCGGACCCGAATTATGATCCGACGGCGCTGGGAGAGGCATGGGACCTGTATCGCGAGATGTGGGGCGAGCATGGGGAGTTCATTATTGATGGAAATTTGAAGTCGGTGGAGTACACGGACCGGTTGGCGGCGATTAAAGTGCCGACGCTGATGGTGGTGGGTGAGCATGATGAGTGCGAGCCGGCGTTGTCGCAGGCGATGCATGAGAAGATTGCGGGTTCGAAGATGGTGGTGCTGCCAAATTCGGGGCATATGACGTTTGTGGACCAGACGGGAATGTTCATCAAGGCAGTGGATGAGTTCCTGGGGGGCGGGGTGAGGTGATGGGTCGAAAGGCAATTTGGATTGGCTTGCTGGGACTGGCGCTCGGCGGGATCTGCGCGGCGCAGCAGGGCGGGGCTCCAGTGGACCCGCTGACGATTCGCGTCGATGGGCTTCCGAAGGGATTTGCCGGGCAGAGGTATGAAGTTCACTTGCTGGCTCACGGCGGAGGCGCGCCCTACACGTGGGAGATTACGGACGGGAAGCTGCCGGCGGGCGTTGATTTTCATTCCGATGGAGTTCTGCACGGAGTTCCAACGGAAGTCGGTACGTTTGACTTCACGGTGACGGTGCGGGACAGCAGCAGTCCTGGCTACGAGCAGCATAAGAAGTTGACTCTAACGATTTTGGCGGGGCTGCTTTTAGAGTGGGGGAAATATCCGGCGGTTAATGGGAAGCGGGTTGAGGGCAGCGTATTAGCCTCAAACCAGACCGACAAGGATTTTGATCTGACATTTATTGCGGTGGCAGTGGATGACAATGGGCGTGCGACTGCGCTTGGGTATCAACGCTTTCCGATGAAGCCGAACACCATGTCCATGGAGATTCCATTCGGAGAAAATTTGCCGCCTGGAAGCTACCAGGTGAATGTGGATGCGGTGGGAGAGTCGGGTACGTCGACGATTTTCCGGGCGCGGCTGGTTCCAAAAGAAAGGTCGGAGGTGGTAGGGGAACCGTAGGTAGCCCGTGGCGGGTAGCTAGCAGCGCGGAAGCTAGCGACTCGTGGCGCAGGGCGTCAGAGCCATTCTCATTTGGGGGAGACCTAGCTCCAAGCCTCCAGCTACCGGCCCCGGGCTACTGCAAACAAATTAAGAGTCCCGAGGTGGTGTTGGGATCATTCCTCTCAGCCAGTAGCTCGCTTTAGACCCTTGCCTGACCTGCTCTCACGGCATCCCTTGCGGGTTGCGATGCGCGATCATTAGCTCGGGCTCCGGGCTTACCGCCAACTGGACAAATCAACCCAACGCCTCGGGACTCTATCTTGCCTCCGACAGATCTTCCTGTTCTCCTCGACCAGCACTTTGCTATAGACCCTTGCCTGCCTTCTCCCCGTCATCTTGCGATGCAGAGAGTGACTGGGCTCGAGCCCCGGACGCCGCACCAACCGGAAAAACTTTAGAAGTTGTCAAAGAACGAGATTGGTTTTACTCCTTCTATTTATGCAGTCAATAGAAAATACGCGGCTGCATGTGCTTGCAATTCAGCGGAGTGCAGGCGGTTCACAGGGGGGTGCAGCGAAGGTTGTGCAGATGGAGGCCGCAATACCTACGAAAGTGGACTTGACGGGGATTGTTTGGGAGGAGAAGCGAATTGAGGGTGGGGATGGAGGTTGCGGCGAGTTGTTGAAATCGGGGAGAAACGGCTTCGGAAAAGGGTTTCAGGGAAGGCCCCACCAAGCATAGCTGGAGGGGTTACAATTTCGAGTTCCTAAGAATTAAGGAGGGATTCGTGGGAAGGATTGCGGGTTGGATTGTGATTCTTGCCTTGGGACTCTCGCCAGCGGTTGCGGGGGCGCAACCTAAGGCTACGGCTGAGGAGCGGACGGCGGCTTATTTGAAGTCGGTGAGAAGCCAGCCGTTGCCGGCATTGGCCTTCCTGCGGGAGATGCCCAAGGGCGGCGATCTCCATAACCATCTTAGTGGCAGCATCTATGCCGAAAGCTGGATTGACTTCGCGGCGGATGACGGACTATGCGTGGACCGGACCACGGCGGTGATGATCGCGCCGCCTTGCGATGCTTCGTGCGACAAGTTCACGAGCAAGCCGGCGGTGAGTTGCGCTTATGGCGATCACGTTCTGTACAACACGATGGTGGATGGCTGGTCGATGCGGAACTGGATTCAGGGAGAAGAGTCGGGGCACGATCACTTTTTTGCGACCTTCGACAAGTTCGGGTTGGCGTCACACAACCACACCGCCGAGATGATTGCGGAGACAGCAGCGCAGGCGGCCGCGGACCATCTACAGCTTCTGGAGTTGATGCACACCGCGGACGGAGCGCAGGCCGCGCAACTGGGTGCGAAAGTCGGATGGGATGACGAATTGCCGAAGCTGCGGGACAAGTTGCTGGCTGGCGGATTGAAGGATGTTACAGCTGCAACCAGCAGAAAACTCACCGAGGACGAGGGCAAGATGCGCGGTCAGCTCAAGTGCGGCACACGAGAAGCTGAGCCGGGATGCGAGGTCACGGTGCGGTATCTCTATCAAGTGCTGCGGGGGCTGGCGCGGGAGCAGGTGTTTGCGCAGATATTGCTGGGATGCGAGCTGGCTTCCACGGACCCGCGATTTGTGGGGTTGAATCTGGTGATGCCGGAAGACTGGTACGTGCCGATGCACGATTTCGAGTTGCACATGAAGATGCTGGATTATCTGCATGAGATTTATCCCAAGGTGCACATCAGCTTGCATGCGGGCGAGTTGGCGATGGGCCTGGTGCCGCCGGAAGGACTGACTTTTCATATGCGTGAATCGGTGGAGCGGGGACACGCGGAGCGGATTGGGCACGGCGTGGATGTGATGAATGAGCGCGATCCGTTGGGATTGATGCGGGAGATGGCGGAGCGCAATGTGCTGGTGGAGATTTGTTTGACGTCGAATGACGTGATTCTTGGGGTGAAGGGCGATGACCATCCTTTGCCGGTGTATATGAAATATGGAGTGCCGGTGGCGCTGGCGACGGATGATGAGGGTGTTTCGCGGTCGGATATGACGCATGAATATTTGCGGGCGGTGGAGGAGTACGGGATCTCGTATAAAGAATTGAAGCGCATGGCTCGGCTTTCGCTTGAGCATAGTTTTCTGCCGGGTGCGAGTTTATGGAGCGACGCGAAGAGTTTTCGGGTGGTGGGAGCGTGTGCGGGTCCGCTGGGCGGGAAGCCTTCGGCGGCGTGTCAGAAGTTTCTTGATGGCAGTGAGCGGGCTACGGTGCAGTGGAGGTTGGAGTGGGAGTTGGAGGGGTTTGAAAGAGCGATCAGCACTCAGCATTCAGCACTCAGCAATTAGCAGTTGGCGCTTAGCCATTACGGCCGGTGGTAATCTTCGCAGGGCCATGATTTCCGAAAGCTAATCGCTAAATGCTAAGTGCTTCATGACTGACACTTTCACTCGGGTTGAATACGCCAGTACATTTCTCCTAGAACAGACAGTGCTGCGGCCGAAGATCGGCCTGGTTCTGGGATCGGGCCTGGGTGCGTTTGCTGACGCGATGAGCGAGGCCGTGCGAGTGCCCTACTCGCAGGTTCCTTCGTTCCCGCAATCGACCGCGATCGGACATGCGGGGCAGATGGTGATCGGGAAATGTGGAGACATTCCGGTCGCGGCGATGCAGGGGCGGGTGCATCTTTACGAGGGATATTCGGCGGAGCAAGTGGCGTTTCCGGTGCGGGTCTTGGGGCGGATGGGAATTCGGGCGTTGATCGTCACCAATGCGGCGGGTGGGATCAATACGAAGTATACGCAGGGCGCGCTGGTGGTGATTTCTGATCACATTAACTTGCAGGGGCAGAATCCGCTGGTGGGAGGAAATGACGAGCATTTCGGGCCGCGCTTTCCTGACATGACGCAGGCGTACTGTAAGCCGTACCGGGAGATGGCAATGCGGGCTGCGCAGAGGTTGGGCAAGACACTGCATGAAGGCGTGTATGCCGGGTTGCTGGGGCCGAGTTATGAGACGCCGGCGGAGATTCGGTATTTGAGGGCCATTGGGGCGGATTTGGTGGGGATGTCCACGATTGCGGAAGTGACTGCGGCGCGGCACATGGGGATCAGAGTGCTGGGGATTTCCTGTGTAACCAATATGGCGGCAGGGATTCTGAATCAGCCGTTGAATCATCAGGAAGTGCTGGATACCGCGGAGCGGGTGAAGGGAGATTTTGTGGCGTTGTTGCGGGCGGTGCTGGGAGATATGGCGAAGGATGTGGACGCCGATGGCGTGAAGTGACGAGAGCACGATGACAAAATCCAACTCGGTTCCTCGCTCGGCGCAGTACAACGCCATCTACGGAAACTTTGAAGCGGAGTTGTACGCACAGATCCGTCGTGAATCTTTTGGCGAGGACATTGGACAGAATAGCTGGCTGACGGCAGACGAGCAGGACCGGTTTCTGCAGTGGCTCAACCTTTCTCCAGGAAAAACCCTGCTCGATGTTGCATGTGGAGCGGGAGGCCCGGCGTTGCGCGTCGCCGCTGCCACTGGCTGTTCGGTCGTCGGCATTGATGTTCATGAACAGGCGGTTGAGACCGCGAACACTCTTGCAGCCCAGCGGGGCCTGGCGGAGCGGGCCCTCTTTCGTACTACCGACGCCACCAAGCGGCTGCCATTTTCCGGCGCCAGCTTTGACGCCATCACTTGTATTGACGCGATCAATCACTTGCCCGACCGACCGCGCGTCATCGCGGAGTGGACCCGCGTACTGAAACCGGGCGGAAAAATGCTGTTCACCGATCCGATCACTGTGACTGGAGCGCTGACGAATGCAGAGATCGCAGTGCGCAGTTCGACGAGTTTCTATCTCTTTGTTCCCCGCGGCTATGATGAGGGCGTGATTGCAGAATGCGGATTGCGCTTGCTGGTCTGTGAAGATGTAACCGCGAACATGGCCAAGGTTGCCGAGGCAAGACACGCGGCCCGGGCAGCAAGGAGCAGCGCGCTGCATGAGATCGAGGGCGGCCGGACTTATGACGATCAGCAGGAGTTCCTCGAGGTCACTGCCCGAATTGCGCGGGAGGGCCGTCTGTCCCGCTTCGTATATGTTGCACAGCGCTGAAGCGCTACTCCCCCCATCCCTTTTGGCCAACCCGCATCATCCCTAACTTGCTAGAACGTGAACTTTGCGGCCAACTGGATAACGCGTGGACCGCCGCCTCCGAGGCCGGGGTTGCCTTGAGCAACGTCTGGAGTCTGCGAGATCAGGCCGGCGGGTGCGAGACCGGGGTTGATGCTTCCGGCGGGCAAGGCGAAGTTGGGATGGTTGAAGATGTTGAAGAACTCTGCGCGCAGTTGCAAGTTCAGGCGTTCGTAGATCTTCGTGTTCTTGGTGATGGAGAAATCGAGATTCTTGTAGCCGGGGCCGTAAACCGAATCGCGGCCGAGATCGCCGAAGGTTCCTTGCACGGGCTGGGCAAAAGCGTTCGCGTTCAAGTATCCGGTGAACGGATTCCAGTGGGGCAGGATGGGATTGACTCCGGGAACGACGTTGGGGCGCTGGTTGAAGTAGGAGCGGCCGGTGGTGTCGTTGGAAGTGATGATGGGAATGGGGCGGCCGCTCTGGAAGCTGGCAATCCAGTTCAAAGCCCAGCCGGTGCCGAGCGCCCTGGGCAGCACGTGCCAGACGGGCACGTCGTAGTTCACGGCTCCGGTGAAACGGTGGCGGGTATCGAAGGTCGAAGGGCCACGCTCGGCGGGAAGGTCAGTGGAATCCTGCGGAAAAGCGGCCCCGGCGGTGAAGTCGATGCCATCGGAAGCGTCGTCCAGCGACTTCGAATAATTGTAGGTGGCAAAGCCCGACCAGCCATGCACGGCCTGAATGCGAAACGTGGTCTGGAGGGAGTGAAAGACGGATGAACTGATGGGGGCGAGCATGTCCATGTTGCCGAACTTGGGATTGGGGAAGCTGAAGTTCGCGTCGGGCTGATTGGCGTCAAACAGGCGCACCAGGTGTGTCCCCTTGCTGCCGACGTAGCCGATTTCGAGCGAGGTGTTCTCCGCGAGTTTGTGCTGGACGTTGAAGTTCCAATTCTGGCTGTAGGGAGTGGGGAAATTGCGGGGGGTGGCGAAAATGGTGAAAGGGCCGGTGGTGGTTGCAGTCAAAATCGGTCCGGGAGTAGTAAGAGTGCCATTGAACGCGTTCTGATGGAAGGCCATCGGGAAGACGGGCGAGGGGCCAATGGGATTGGTGGCGACTCCGGCCGAGGTGGTGAAGTTGGCAATGAATAAGTCTTGCGGGACGTAGTCGTAATAAATGCCGTAGCCCATGCGCACCACGGTGTTGGGGAGCGGAGTCCAGGCGAGGCCGAGGCGAGGGGCAAAGTTCTTGAAATCGCGATTGTAAACGCCGTTGAGGCCGTGAGTGCCGACCATGGCGAGCGTTCCATCGGGCGCCAAGTTAGAAAGAAGATTATTGGCTTCGCTGAGCGGGCCAAAGTATTCCCAGCGCAGGCCGAGGTTGAGAGTGAGGGTTGAAGATGCGCGGAAGTCGTCTTGCGCGAAGAAGCTGAGGCCGTTGTTGTAATTGGTGCGATGGGTGTTGCCGGTGTCGGCGGACACGGAGGCGTTACCGAGGTAGAAATTGGCGAGCACATCGACGACGGGATCCGGACTAAGGCCGCTTGTACTGAAAGAAAAGATTCCCCGCTCCAGATTGTCGTTGAAATTAGCCACATCGGCGCGATGAAACTCGCCGCCAAATTTGAAGGTGTGCTTGCCGTGCAGCCAGGTGTAGTTGTCGAGGATCTGGTAGGTCTGGCTGGTGCGGCCGCGAGGAACGCTGAAACCGATCGCACCAAGATTCTCCAGCTGCGGGATGGAGAAATCAAATTCGGGCAGTCCCAGCTTGCCAGTGCCAAAATCGAGTCCGATGCTCGTGGGATCAAAGTTAGCGTCGAGCGAACTGAACGAGGTGCGATAGCGGCTGTAACCGAAGCGGACTTCGTTGATGCGAGTCGAACTCAGGGTCGAAAGCAGGCTTAGCGAAACTACCTGAACCCGGGTGGGCGAAGTCTGGGCGAACTGCGGCAGACGCGAGCCTTTGCCAAATCCCCCATTGTTGCCCAGGGGAAAGATCTGGTAGCTCTGCCCGAAGGCGTAGCGTCCGGTGAGTTGTTCGGTGTTGGTGAGGTTCTCGTCGATCTTGGCGATGAAGTTGTCGAGATCGTTCTTGTCGTTGACCACTGATGCGATTTGGCCGGTGCTGCTGTGGGGATAGAAATCCAGGATCTTGGTCAGCGCGGGATTAATCTTCGTGATCTGCCCGGTGCCGATTGCGACGGCCTGCGCCTGAGCAATTTCGGCTTGCGTGGGCACGTTAAGCAGGAAGTCGGAGCCGACGTTCTCGCGCTGTCCTTCGTAAGCGAGGAAGAAGAAGGTTTTGTCCTTCACGATGGGGCCGCCGAGCGATCCACCGAACTGGTTGTTCTGGAACAGGGTCTTGCGGGATTCAGTGTTGAAGTAGTTGCGAGCATCGAGAGCGCTGTTGCGCAGAAATTCAAACGCTGAACCGTGGAACTTGTTGGCACCGGAGCGGGTGATGATGTTGACCACTGAGCCGGAGTTGCGTCCGTATTCGGCGGCGAACTGGGATTGCAGGTTGAATTCCTGGATGGCATCAATCGGCAGCAGCGTGGCAGGCGCGCCGGTGATGCCGACCTGATTGAGCGCGGAGTTGTTGAAGTAGGGATCGTTGTTGTCAGTGCCGTCAAGAGTGTAGTTGTTGGAGCGGTCACGGTTGCCGTTGATGTTGAACTGGCCGAAGCCGAACTCGGTGCCGGCAACACCTGCGGGTTCGACGGTGACGCCGGGGACTAGGGCGACGAGTTTGCCGAAGTCGCGCCCATTGAGGGGGAGTTCGTCGACCAGTTTACGATCGACGGCTTCGCCGAGAACGTCGCGGGTCTGTTCGATGATGGGAGCATTGGCCGCAACAGTTACTTGCTCGGTCCGCTGAGCGAGGCCGGTGAGATCGAAGTTAGCAGTGGTGTCGAGACCGACATTGACTACGATGTTCTGGGCGACGGGCGAAAGGCCGGCGGATTCGGCAGTCACGGTGTACAGGCCGACGGGGAGTTCCGCGAGGACGTAGGCACCGTCGTCGCCGGTGATGGCGTCGCGAACCAGGCCGGTGGCAGGGCTCTTGGCAGTGAGCTTGGCTCCGACGATCAACTTGCCATTGGGATCGACCACCTGGCCGCGGATGGAGCCGCGAAAGCTCTGAGCAAGAGGAAGGCCGGACATGAGCAGGACGAACAGGATCACTGGAAAAGACTTACGGAAAACCAATCGTTGGATGCTCATGAAAATCCTCCTTGAGTCAGTCTGCTACCTGGCCGCGCGGGGAATGAAAATTGGTTGCGGCGGCTTGATTCCGTGTATGGATGCAAAACTTCCCTGATTGATTGCGAATCCTACGTGGCCACGCGAGTCGATGTACAGGAGCGGTGCGTGCAAGGGCACGTCACTGAATGTTCGCACGAAAGGAAGCTTGAGTTCAGTCTTGCCGATGATCACGGGCACGGTTTGACCACGCGTGTATCCGAGCTTGAGGAAGTCTTCGCCACTGATGTTAGTGACCAAGTTGCCGAAGGGGCCGTCAGTGGCGATGACTTGAGCGCTAAGGCCACGGTCGTCGAGTCTTACGGGAGTGATGTCCAGGCGGACGAGTTTGGCAATGTCGAGTTCGGGGCCGACCTGGGTCCACTCGTCACCGCGTGCGAGATGAGCTCCGGCGGGCGAGAAAATGTCGCGGCCATGAAAGGTGGAGGAGAGAGCGGCGCCGATCATCCAGTCGCGATTGGTGATCTCACGTGCGGATTCGAGGCCATCACGGTCCTGGACAAGCGTCATGAGGCCGTTGTCAGGGAGCACAAAGTATTGGCCACGCTTGGATTTCACAACGACCGCTTTGCGAGTGCTGCCGACACCGGGGTCGATGACCACGACGAAGATGGTCCCAGCGGGAAAGTATGCAGTGGCGCCGTAGAGGAAGCGGGCGCCGTCGAGTATGGAGTACGGCGTGACCTGATGGGTAAGATCGACGATGCGAACTTCGGGAGCAATGGAATACATGACGCCCTTGCAGAGGGCAACGGAATCATCGACGACGCCGAAGTCGGTCATGAAGACAATAGTGGGACGGGGGGCGCGGTCGCCGGCGAGGGCGGTGGCCGCCAGGAGAATGAGAACGGTGAGTAGCTTGGCTAGTCGAGTACGCATTGTTGGTTTCCGTCCGGCGACGACCGCAGACCTTCGTGCCTGCTTGCTTTTCAGTGAGTCACGTATTGTAAATGGTGAAGGTTTAGCGGAAAAGCGTTTAATCGCGGAGTTCGCAGAGGGCGGACAGAGAACGCGGAGAAGAGCGTGAACCGCGAAGGGAACCTGCGGTCGAAAAAAAAGACTTTAATCGTGGAGTCTGCAGAGAAAAGCTTGAACCACAGGGGGACAGAGGTGCACGGAGGAAAGGTCGCGAAGCTTGCGGCACGTGATGCCGCAAGGACGGATATAATCTGTTTGGGTCGCCGATCAGGGTGCGACCGCATGGAGGCTTGAAATGGCTGCAGCTATTCCGGAGAAATCTGGAGCTATCCCAGAGAAATATCGCGATCTGTTCAACAAGCGGGCGTTTGCCAACTTGAGTACGATCATGCCGGACGGACGTCCGCAGGTGACGCCGGTCTGGTGCGACCTGGAAGGCAATCTGGTGCTTTTCAACTCCGCCAAGGGGCGACAGAAGGACAAGAACGTTCGCCGCGATCCGCGAGTGGCGCTGGCCATCGTGGATCCTGAGAATCCTTACCGATATCTTGAAATCCGGGGGCGGGTGGTGGAAATCACCGAGCGCGGCGCGGACGAACACATCGACAAGATGGCGAAGAAGTATTTGGACGTGGACAAGTATCCCTACCGCCAGGCAGGCGAAGTGAGGGTCATCTACAAGATCCAGCCTGAGCACACGACGATGATGGGCTGAGCTGGCCTATGGAATCGTCACGGATTGCACTTCCATCGCTTTCGCTTCGCTATGAACGAGGCCTGCGCGTGGCATCCGAGTATGTGTTTAGCGAATTCGATCCCTTCGCCGTCGTGGTCTCCGGATCCATCGTTCGTGGCAACCCTGATCCTGGAAGCGATTTCGACATCATCGTGATTCATCGGCACTCGTGGCGGCGGCGTGTCCAGAAGTGGTTCGAGGGTATCCCAACTGAAATTTTCGTGAATTCGCCTGAGTGGATCGAGAGCTATTTGAAGCAAGAGTCAGCGGAAGGCCGCCCTGTAATGGCACACATGCTCACCACCGGCGTCCTTGTGTACTCATCATCGCCGCAGACGGATTCGATCCTTGAGCAAGCGAGAGAGAGCCTCAAACGTGGCGCGCAATTCTCCGAAGCAGCGCTCGAACGGCAGCGCTATGCAGCCGCATGTCTGTACGAGGACGCCTTTGAGGTTGCAGATCGAGATGCCGCAAACGCAATGCTCATTCTTGCTCGGGCAGTAGAGGCGACCGTGCGCTACTGGTTCGCCTCCAGACAGCGTTTTTCAGGCCGTTCTAAAGAGCAGTTCCAACAGATAAATCTGGACGATCCCGCTACCGGCAAGTTGATCGAGAAAACGTTATTGGCTCCGGTCATGGTCGATCGCATGTCAGCAGCACACGATCTTGCAGAACGCGTGATTGGACACACGGGATTCTTTGAATGGGACAGTGGGCAAGGTGGACCTGCCCCACGATAAACATATTAGGGCAGGTTGCTGGGGCGTTGCCCCCGGAGCCGTGTCTGGAGACCACCATTCGCACCTATAACCTCTGTCTGCTCGGGTTCGGCAACGTCAATCGGGCGCTGCTGGGCCTGCTGCGGAAGAAAGAGGCTGAGCTACGAGCGCGAGGAATCGCATGGCGAGTTACGGGAGTGGCCTCGCGGCGGATGGGCTGGATTGCGGATGCGGGCGGGCTGGACCTGCTGTTGCACGCAAAGTATGCGGTGGCAAGTCAGACCGGAGTAGGGTCCGGGCCGGGCGGTGTTGAGGACTGGTTGTGCGCGGCACGGGCGGATGTGGTGTTTGAAGCGACGTCGCTGAGTGTGGCCGATGGGCAGCCGGCGATTGATCATATTCGGGCGGCATTGGAATCGGGAGCCCACGCCATCACTGCAAATAAAGGGCCGGTGGTTCATGCCTACTGTGAACTGAGCGAACTTGCTGCTGCCAAAGGAAAGACGTTTTTTTTTGAGTCCACGGTGATGGATGGTGTGCCGATTTTCTCTTTGTTTCGCGACAACCTGCCGGCGGTCGAGTTGCGCGCCTTTCGCGGCATTCTGAATTCGACTACGAATGTGATTCTTGGCGGGATGGAGGTGGGGTTGAGCTTTGAGGAATCGCTAAAGAAGGCGCAGCAGATGGGAGTGGCGGAGACTGATCCGAGCCACGACGTTGAAGGCTGGGATGCGGCGGTGAAGGTTGCGGCCCTGGTCACCGTGCTTATGGGAGTGCCGATTCGGTTGGAGGAAATCGAGCGCGAGGGGATTGGGAAGTTGAGCGGAGAAGCGGTGCGCGCGGGGCGGACTGCGGGCAAGCCTTATAAGCTGGTTTGCCGGGCGCAGCGCGACGGTGCGCGGGTGAAGGCGAGCGTTCGGCCGGAGCAGGTGCCATTGAGCGATGCGATGGCTTGGGTCGCGGGGACGTCGTCGATCTTGTATCTTGAGACGGACATCTTTCCGGAACTGGTAATCACGGAGAACAATCCGGGACTCGAAGCGACGGCGTATGGGATGCTGGCGGATTTTGTGAGGGCGGTGGGGTAGGGCGATCGTTGGTCTTTAGGTCGTTCGTCGTCGGTCGTTGGCTGATAAATCAAATATTCAGAGGATCATTATTTTGTCTACGCTACAAACTGAGCTGAAAACGTCTTTCGACCTGGCATGGGTGCGGGCGCAGTTTCCTTCGCTTTCGCAGAAAGTGAATGGGCGGCCGGCGGTGTTTCTGGATGGGCCGGGCGGAACCCAGGTGCCGCAGCGGGTGATTGATGCCATTTCGGATTACCTGAAGCGCAACAACGCCAACACCGGTGGAGCGTACCTGACCAGCCGCAATACCGACGCGATGATTGCGAATGCGCGCGCGGCGATGGCGGCTTTTCTGGGATGCGATGCCGATGAAGTCGTGTTCGGCGCGAACATGACGGCGCTGACCTATGCGTTGAGCCGCGCGATTGGCAAGGGACTGCGTCCCGGCGATGAGATTGTGCTCACGCATCTTGACCACGATGCCAATGTTTCGACCTGGCGGGCGCTCGAGGAACGTGGAGTCGCGATTCGCATGGCGGAGATCCATGAAGAAGATTGCACGCTCGACATGAGCGACCTGGCAGCGAAGATCGGCGGCCGGACCAAGCTGGTGGCCGTGGGCTATGCCTCGAATGCGGTGGGGACGATTAATGACGTGAAAGAGATTGTGCGGCTGGCGCATCAGCAGGAAGCGATGGCTTTTGTGGATGCCGTCCATTATGCGCCGCATGGAGCGATTGATGTGCGCGCGCTCGATTGCGATTTCCTGGTGTGCTCGACTTACAAGTTCTTCGGGCCGCACATGGGCGTGCTCTATGGCAAGCGCGAGCATCTGCAAAAGCTGCAACCTTATAAGGTGCGTGCCAACAGCAACGCAGTTCCCAACCGCTGGGAGTGGGGCACGCTGAACCATGAATGCATCGCCGGGATTGGGGCGTGCGTGGACTATCTCGCGGCTTTGGGATGGAGTGTGAATCCCGCAGCAGGGTCGCGACGTGCGGCTTTGCTGGCGGCGTTCGAGGCGATCCAAAAACATGAATACGGACTGATGGAGAGGATGATTTGCGGGCTGATGGAGATGCCGGGGTTGAAGTTGTATGGCATTAGTGATCCAAAACAGTTTGCCCGGCGGTGTCCGACGATGGCGGTGCGGATCAAAGGGCACACGCCGCTGCAGCTTGCGACCAAGCTGGGGGAACGCGGATTCTTTACCTGGGATGGAAACTACTACGCCTTGAACCTTACGGAACGGCTTGATGTGGAGAAGGACGGCGGATTCTTGCGCATCGGGCTGGCGCATTACAACACAATGGAAGAAGTGGAGCAGTTGTTGGCGGCGTTGCGGGAGATTGTGGGCTAGTCCTACTTCTTGCGAAATTCCTGGATCTGATCACCCGTCGCAATTAGCACCACGCTGGCCATTCCGATGAACAACCCATGTTCCACGATCCCCGGCATGTCGCTCAAAACCCGCGCCAAGCCGGGCGGATCGACGATTTGGCCGAAGTAGCAATCGAGAATGTGATGGCCTTCGTCGGTGATGAACGGCTTGCCGTCGGCAGATTGACGACGTTGGACTTTCGCGCCCAACGCGGCGATCCTCTTTGCGACTAGCGCTTCGGCGAAAGCAATGACTTCGACTGGAAGCGGAAACTTTCCCAAGGTTGCGACCCGCTTGCTGGAATCCGCAATAATCACCAACTGTTTCGATGCGGATGCGATGATCTTTTCGCGCAGTAGCGCGCCGCCACCGCCTTTGATGAGATTCAATTGAGGGTCGAATTCGTCGGTGCCGTCGATGGTGACGTCGAGTTGCTGGAATTCGTCGAGCGTGGTGAGTGCGATCCCGGCGGCTAGCGCGAGGGTCCTCGTTCCGGTAGAGGTAGGGATGCCGCGAATCTTCAGTCCGGCACGAACGCGCTCGCCGAGCAGACGAACGGCATGGGCGGCGGTTGAGCCGGTGCCGAGGCCGACGATGTTGCCGTCCTGGACGAAGCGCAGGCTGGCGCGGGCGGAGGCTTCCTTTTCGTGGTCGTTAGCCATTTGATTGAAGTCTTTTCGATGGTAGACAACGGCGAGGGAGCAGTCAACGCGGGCCACGCAGACATACTTGTTCCAGGCTAGGCTTCGTGGGATTGCGGATGCTCGGCTTTGTCGAGGTGGCGCGTGAACCGCAACACAGACGCACTTGCCGCAAAGCCCAAGAGGGTAGTCACGACGGTGACCGACACGAAAATCGCCGGTAGAATGAAGCGGCGTCCCAAAACCATTTCGGCATACGCGCCAGGTATTTGCGAAAGGACGACGGCCACGGCCAGCGATAACGGCGTGACCACTCCAAATGCGGTTGCAATTGCCTGGGACTCGCGTCGGGTGTACTGCTTCTGCAGCTCCCGAAACATCCACCAAGCCGCAAACCCGTTGGGCAAAAGGACCCCGGCGATGATGAGTACTCCTTGACCCGTAGGTGTCGTCGCAACCTTCAAACCTAAGAGAACCAACGCGGAGTAACCTATGGCGGTCATGAAGGCCGCTTTTCCGACGGCGATAAACAAATGAAATTTGTCGCGCATTCGCGGGGCTGGCAATCAAAGTCATTCTACTACCGATGAGAATCTGTGGCTTTCGCGATCTGCGAAGACTTGGCGACCCTCGCGGTCTAAACCCTTAACGCAAAGTGCGCAAAGGGATCGCTAAGGGCGCAAAGGGAGAATCCCAGCAGTTCTGCCCTTGAATCTGACAGCAAGGCCACGCATCCATTATCCTAGTAGAAGACCTATGGCGCGATCCAAGACAGCTACAAACGGCACGACTACAGGAGCGCTCGAGGCGCCGAACGGCGACCGCGAGCGTGTGTTCGAAGTATTTCGACGCTGGGGGTACCTGGAGGCGGACCTTGATCCACTCGGGTTCTTTCATCCTCCGGCCCAGCCTGAATTGCAAATCGACAGCGAATTCGCGCGCGAGGCGCGGCGAGTATACTGCGGCACCGTGGGCGTGGAGTTCATGCATATCCCCGAACCTGAGCGCCGGCGGTGGATTCAGGAGCGCATGGAAGCGCCGCCCAGCGAAGTCGATCAACAGAGAGTGCTCGATCAACTGACCCGCGCTGACATGTTCGAGCAGGTCTTGCAACAGCGGTATCTGGGAACCAAGCGCTTTTCGCTCGAAGGCGTGACGGCACTGATTCCGTTGGTGGACGAGATTCTGGATGCAGCCGGGCAGCGCGGAGCCACTGAGCTGGTGATGGGCATGAGCCATCGCGGACGGCTCACGGTGATTGTGCAAGTGGCGAAGCGGTCGCTGGAGGATGTGTTCGCGCGCTTCGAAGATGTTGATCCGCGCAGCACGCTGGGCAGCGGCGATGTGAAATATCACATGGGCGCGACCGGTGATTATGTCACCCGCAGCGGGCAGACCGTCCACATCCATTTGGTTTCAAATCCTAGTCATTTGGAAGCGGTCGATCCAGTGACCATCGGGCGCACGCGGGCGAAGCAGGACCGCGCGGGAGACGGCGGGAGAGAAAAGTACTTGCCGTTATTGGTCCACGGGGACGCGGCATTTGCCGGGCAGGGGATTGTAGCGGAGACACTGAACTATTCCGATCTGCCGGGCTACACGGTTGGCGGGACGATCCACATTATTGCTAATAATCTGATTGGGTTCACTACGACTTGCCGGGAATCTCACTCTTCGATCTTTTCGGCGCAGATCGCGCGTCGGCAATCGATTCCGATTTTCCACGTCAACGCAGAAGATGTGGACGCGGTGGTTCGCATGGGGAGGATAGCGCTGGAATACCGCTATCAGTTCGGAACCGACGTGGTGGTGGATATTATTGGCTACCGCCGCCAGGGACACAGCGAAATCGACGATCCCACCATCACTCAGCCGCGACTGTATAAGGCGATCAAGGACCATCCTCCGCTGTGGGAAATTTACGCGGAGGACACGGGGATCGACGATGCGCAGGCCCAGGCACAGCAGATTCGCACCGAACTTGAATCGGCGCAAGAGCAAGCGGGATCCATCAGCAAGAAGCCGACCCTGCGCGAGTTGCCCAAGTATTGGGACGGCTACAAAGGCGGACGCTACAAGCCGGAATACGAAGTGGAGACGGGGTTGTCGCGGGAAGAACTTGCGGCGATCACGGAGCGGTTGACGACATATCCCGACGGTTTTCACATTCATCCCAAGATCAAAAAGTTGCTGGAGCAGCGGGCGGAGATGGGGAATGGCAGCCGGCCGGTGGATTACGGCATGGGCGAGGCTTTGGCCTTTGGCAGCCTGGTGAAGGCGGGCGTGCCGGTGCGGATGACGGGACAGGACAGCCGGCGGGGGACGTTTAATCAGCGGCATTCGGTGCTGGTGGATATTGAGAATGAGCAGGAGTACGTGCCGCTGCAGAATATCGCCGCAGACCAGGCGCGATGCGAGATTTATAACTCGACTCTGTCGGAAGCCGGGGTGATGGGTTTCGAGTATGGGTATAGCCGCGACTATCCCGAAACACTGGTGATGTGGGAAGCGCAGTTTGGTGATTTTGCCAACGTGGCGCAGGCGGTGATCGATCAATTTGTGAGCGCGGGAGAAGACAAGTGGGGACTGCTTTCGGGGCTGGTGTTGTTGCTGCCGCACGGGCATGAAGGCCAGGGGCCGGAACATTCCAGCGCGCGCATTGAGCGCTTTCTGCAACTGGCGGCGCGCGACAATTTCCAGATCTGCCAGCCTTCGAACGGCGCGCAGTATTTTCACTTGTTGCGGCGGCAGGCGTTGTCGTCGTGGCGAAAGCCGCTGGTGGTGTTCACGCCGAAGAGCATGTTGCGGCATCCGGATGCAGCGTCGCCAATCGAGGATCTTACGCGGCCACATTTTCTAGGGGTTGTGCCTGATCAGGAAGTCGGCGACGGCAACCGCGTTTTGCTGTGTACGGGTAAGATCGGCCATGAATTGCGGGCGGAGCGGCGAAGAAGAAAAGATACTTCGACGGCGATCGTGTTCGTAGATCAGTTGTACCCGTTTCCGGAAGCTGAACTGGCGGCGGAACTGGCGCGTCATGCCAATGCGCGTGAGATCGTTTGGGTACAGGAAGAACCCGCCAACATGGGCGCGTTGTTCTACATGCTGCCGCGTCTGCGGAACCTTGCAGGAGAACGGTCGGTGCTTTCGGTGAAGCGATCGGCCAGCCCAAGTCCGGCGACGGGATCGGCGAAGGCCCACGAACTGGAACAGAAGACGCTGCTGTCGCTGGCTTTCGCTACGAACGAGTGAGCTGATGAAGCCCTAGGCGAAATGTTAATTGGCCGATGGCGAGCGGATGGCGACGTATCATCAGTTAATCAACGCCCTTCGATGGAAAGTCGGGTCTGTAATCTACGTTATGTGAAATGGTCACCCCGGCCTCCACGACTTTGTGTGCGGCGATGTCAAAGCAGATTGGTCGTCCGTCGTTGGTGTCTTCGTCTAAGCGCAACTTTCTTCCATCGGAGCCGTACGCTTCAGCGCAATAATTCCCCGGTCTTAGCGGAATCATTGCATATCCGGTCTTCTCAGTAATTGTGAATGATTCTCCGTGGCCTTTGCCTGTCGACGGATAAACTCCAATCACAACGTTACCGACAAGTCTCTGAGGTTGGCCTCGGTGGGCTGCTGCCCTGACACCGCATACCCACAAGAATCCGAAATCGGAATCCGAAGCCGCTAGGGTTGTGGTTACGCATATCACTATCAGGAAGAATTGGGCGACACGCCAAAGCAAACGAGTCATAAGCCGATTCCTATTCCTACGAAGTATTATGGCCCCAGACCGTCATAGCAGGATAAATGTCGCAAACATGCGTTTGCACTCGTTGACCCGGTTCGTGATCGTGGAGTTGATTTTCGCCAATTCGTTGCGCGCTTCCCTTCAAGCCAGCGTCTTTCTGCACAATGGCGGCTACACCTCGCCTGGCCGCTCGGTGACGGTTTTTCCTCCTGCTCCCGGTAATTTAGTCTTCGCCCCGCCCACGGCTTCTCCTTCGAGTAACGCCGCAATGCTCCCGTAGGCGTAAATGGTTGGAGCGTGGTTTTGCATCAGGCCCCCGGTGTCGGCGGTGGGGCCGTAGTTGCTGTGCAGATCGCGACGCAGCATGCGCAGCATGGCCATCAGTTGTCCGCGATGATGGGAAGTGTGAGTCAGGCGCCGGGTCATCACCCAGGCGCGGGTTCGTTGCACGTCGAAAAACGTAGTATTGCCCTCCCACCAGGCTTCGTCTTTCTGTTGAAATACAGTCAGCCGTTTCCCAGAGTCTTCGGCGTAGCGCTTGATGAACTCGAGGCGAGTCTCCTGCTTGGGGAGCGGGGGAGCGCCCACGTCAATGCCGAGCATGGTGCGAAGCCAGAAGTCTTCGCTTACGCACTGATGCACCATTTGTTCATGGACGCTGCGGCCACGAGGGTCGTCCCGGTTGGGGCGCACGGGTAAATCGCCGTCGCGGAACTCACTCCAGACGCTGAGTACTTTCATTCGCTCGGTGGCGTAGGTCTCAACCAGAAATTCATAGCGCATGGCGTAACTCCTGCGGGCCGACGGTATCAACGACAGAAATCCTGCACAAGATGGTACGCTATCGTCCGATTCAGTTCCATGCGACGACCCGCACAACCGCTTTGTATCGCCATCGACACCGGCGGGACTTTTACCGACTGCGTGTGGGTGGAGGGATCGCGCGTGCGCATGCTGAAAGTTTTCTCTACGCCGCACGATCCATCGCGGGCAATTGCGGAGGCATTGGAGAAAATCGGAGCGCGAGGCTCGCTCACACTGCTGCATGGCACTACGGTTGGGACCAATACATTGTTGCAGCGCAAAGGCGCGCGTGTGGCGCTGGTCACTACGGCTGGGTTTGAGGACGTTATCGAAATTGGGCGGCAGGCGCGGCCGAAACTGTACGACTTCTTCTTTGATCGCGTGGAACCGCTGGTTCCGCGGGATTTGCGGTTTGGAGTCAACGAACGGGTGAGTAGTGAAGGCGAAATCGTGCAGGAGCCGTCGACTGGGGAGTTGCGAGAATTGGGGGAGAGGGTTGCAGCGAAGAAGCCTGAGGCGGTTGCGGTTTCGTTGCTGTTTTCGTTTGCGAATTCCAAGAATGAGGATGCAGTGGCGCGGGTGTTGAGCCAGATGGAAGTGCCACTGTCGGTTTCGCATCAGATATTGCCCGAGTTTCGGGAGTATGAACGCACCAGCACAGTGGTGGTCAATGCGTACTTGCAGCCGGTGATGGGGTGGTATTTGGGAAAGATTGAAAAGCTGCTGTGGAAGGCCAGAATCTTTGTGATGCAGTCGAATGGCGGGATTGCTGCTCTGAGTAGTGCCGCGCGGGAGCCGGTGCGGACGGTGCTTTCGGGGCCAGCGGGCGGCGTGGTGGGGGCGGCAGCGATGGCGCGGCGCAGCGGAATCGACCGCATCATTTCGTTTGACATGGGCGGAACATCGACCGACGTGGCGCTGGTGAAGGGCGAAGTGCGGGTCAGTGGAGAATCGGAAATCGCCGGGCTTCCGGTGGGCGTGCCCATGCTCGACATCCACACTGTAGGAGCGGGCGGAGGGTCCCTTGCCCGTTTCGACGCGGCGGGCGCGCTGCGGGTGGGACCGGAGTCGGCGGGGGCGGACCCGGGGCCGATCTGCTACGGACGCGGCACGCAACCGACGGTGACGGACGCCAACTTGATCCTGGGGCGGTTGCAGGCTGATCGCTTTCTGGGTGGAGAATTCAGGCTCGATAAGGAACGCACGCGGCGGGTGGTTGCGGAATGGTTGAAGAAGCAGGAAGTCAGACTCTCGGTCGAGCGGTTTGCGGCGGGCGTAGTGCGAGTGGTCAACGCAACCATGGAAAAGGCGATTCGCGTAGTTTCGATTGAGCGCGGTTACGATCCGCGGGAATTCGCACTGGTGGCTTTCGGTGGGGCGGGGGGCCTGCACGCATGCGAATTGGCGGAAGGGTTGGGTATCCCGCGAGTGATTGTACCGACGCTGCCGGGAGCGTTGTCGGCTTACGGGATTTTGGTCAGCGACGTGGTGAGGGATTATTCACGCACCGTGCTGTGGCGAGCTTTGGACAAGCTGCCGGCCCAGCAGCTGTCAGAAGAATTTGCCAGGTTGCGACGGAAGGCGGAGGAGGATTTTCGACACGAGGAATGGAAAGGCAAGGTCGATTGTGTCCTGAGCGTGGACGTTCGCTACCGGGGACAGGGATATGAACTGAATGTGCCGTACTCGCGAACGATGATCGAAGCGTTTCGGTGCGAGCATCAGCGGCGGTATGGATACATTTATCCGGGGCGCGAAGTGGAGTTGGTTACGTTGCGGCTGCGGGCGCGAATTAAGTCTCGGAATTCGGTGTCGGCGAGTGTAGCGACGCTGAGTTCAAGCTCTCCGAGGTTCACGAAGGCGACGGTGATTTTCGATGGCAAAAAAGTCGTGAGCGCCGTTTATGAGCGGGGTGGACTGAGGGCCGGGCGAAAACTGCGGGGGCCGGCGATTGTCACCGAATACAGTGCAACGACGGCGGTGCCTCCGGGGAAAAGGTTCTGGATAGACCGAGCGGGGAATTTGGTGATCGAGATTTGAGGTTGGCGCCGTCCCTGCGGGATTGGTAGTTCTTATTGTCCTCTTGACCAAGAACCATCTGTAGTAGCTTGAACCCGACCTTGCGGAGAGCCTTGGCGAGACCCTGCGTATCGAACACAGACCGGTATGCGGTCAGGGGTTTTGACTGTAATAGGGATTTTTCGCCAACAATCGGATGAGAAAATGCCGCTCCAGCTTTTATTGGCACCTGCTCCGATTTGGGTAGTAGGGTCCGAATCCTCCGGCCCAACCTGCCTTCTCCAGTTCGGCCTGCCAGTCGTGCCACGCAAGGGGAAGGTAGTCGCATGGCAAATCACAGCCACCACCGAGCTTTGTGAGGCAATCCAAAGAGTAAGCGTATGCGTGTTCACGTTGCGCGGTACTCGCTTGGGCGGTCAATTCAACCTCAATATAGGGTTTTCCCACCGGGCTAGGAAACCAATAGGGCGGTGACGCAAATTCGACCATGTGCTTAGGCACGTCGCGGTATTCCGCGGTAATGCCAGCGGAGGGAGACGTGGGAAAAGCGCCGTGTCACGCGACAACATGACTTCGATGCAATTAACCGTTCCACCATCCACTTCGACTGCGGCCCGGAATCTTGCGATCGGTTCTAGCTTCAATCGATATAACCAAGTGTTGTAAACCTCAAATGCGACGAAGCACCGTTGACCATCACAGCGCCGCTCACGCAGTGAGCCTCGGTGACGCGCCGCGACCGCCTCAACCTCGGCGGTGGAGGAAACACCAACTCGTAGTGCGGAAACATCCTTGAGAATCGACTTCGCTGATGCACGGATGGCAAATGCGTAAATGGCTAGTCCGAATGCCACGAACAGCACCACGAGGGGTACGGCAATCCAGCGCAGAAGTCGCTGCTTCTTCACAGTCTGGTTAGACACGACCGCCATCCTCTGAGTTCCCGCTTGCAATGTCCAACAAGTAAAATTGTCGAAACCAGGCGTTAGCACTCATTGACCCTCAATGAGCGTAATGGCGCGATTTCTCAGCAACTACTTCGGCTTCTCGGAGCAATCAGGGCGTCGGATGATCCGAGGTCGTGGTTTCACACGGCTGTGGGCGATATGGCGACCATCCAGTCAAGGCAGTGATCCGTGTGATTGTTCCACTGTTCAAACTCGGTGTATCAGGCCCTTTAGACTTGAGAGTTCCAGTTATCAAAACGTAGGTGCGGTTCAGGCATCGGAATTGCTGGCGCTGCTCAGGTGACAGGTCAAGGCCAAAAGAGCTTTTGGAGAGCATGAATTTGCCGTCCTCTTCCCGAAGCCACAGACTGTCTTGCTCGGGCATGCCACCAATAAAGAGATACCCCCACGTCTCGATGGTCTTGCCGTTGTATTTTTGAGGTCTAGCAAGCAGAGCCACCATGCCCACCGTGATCGGCTTGAAGCTTTTTTGCGCGGCGACGCAATGGGTGCTGGTTCCGAAAAGTAGCAGTGCCACTGCAATTTGTTTCTTCATGTAGTCGCCTCAGAAAGCCCCCGTAATGTTCGACACCGCACGAACACAGACAGTGCCATGTTGGAATTATAGGTCGTAGAACGTCCAGCCCCAGTAACGGGATCAGGCCAGATGTTGCAACCAGGCGTTAGCACAAGCTTGCGCCGTTTGTTCGCCCCGCCAAAGGGTTTACCTGACAGTAGTGTCCCCATCCGATAGCACGGCGTGCAGGGTCAAGTCTTGACTATCACAAAATCGTCGTAGATGTGCCCGGCCCAATTGTTTCAATCAGGTTACAAAACGATGAAATTGGCGCGCACCCGGCTACAATACGCTTGTGAAGCCAAGCATCTTTGTAGTGGAAGACGATCCCGATATTTCCCGCCTGGTGCGCCATCATCTGGAGGGAGCAGGGTTTACGGTGAAGTTGTTTCCCACCGGAAACGCGGTGATGCCGGAATCGGAGCGGCAGCGGCCGACGCTGTTCATTCTCGACATCATGGTACCGGGGAAGGACGGGCTGGAATTGTGCCGCCAGATTCGGCAGACATCGTCGCTGGCGTCGATCCCGGTGATTTTCCTGACTGCCAAGAGCGGCGAAGCCGACCGGATTCTGGGACTCGAACTGGGGGCGGACGACTACATTCCCAAACCGTTTAGTCCGCGGGAACTTGTGGCCCGGGTCAAGGCGGTGTTGCGGCGTTTCGAGCGACCACTTTCGCAGTCGCCGCTGCGCATTGGGGAAATCGAGATTGATCCCGCGGCGATGACGCTCACCGTGCGCGGACAATCAGTGACTACCACGGCCACGGAGTTCCGGCTGCTCGACTACTTTGCCCGGCATCTGGGGCGGGTGTTCACCCGAGATCAACTGCTCGATTCGGTGTGGCGCGATACTGCCTACGTGACGCCGCGCTCGGTGGATGTGTACGTACGCCGCATTCGGGAGAAGATTGAGCCCGACCCGGAAAATCCCCGCTATCTGAAAACGGTGCGGGGGGCGGGTTATCGCTTTGAGGCTGCCAAGTGAGGAACCGGATTTTCTTTAAGCTGCTGGCAGGGTTTGCAGCGGTGATTGCCGTGGTCGCAGTCGTACTGAACATTTTTCTTGTCCCCGGAGAGCAATTGCTGTTGAGTTCAACGGCGGGGTTCGTTGTAGCGATTCTAATTTCGGGGTGGGTGGCGCAATCCCTGGCGCAGCGCCTGCAGAAGATTGTGCAATTCTCTGAAAGCGTCGCTGCGGGCGACCTGGCGGCGAGGATCGAAGAAACCTCGAGCGATGATATTGGACGGATAGCGGCTGGGCTCGACAAGACAGCACGCCATCTGCAAAAGGAATTCTCCGCCCTCCGCACCAGCCAGCATGAGCTGGAGACTTTGCTGAACAGCATGGAGGATGCGGTGGTCGCGGTTGGCCCGGACGATCGCGTGCAGTGGGCGAACCAGAGCATGGATGGGCTGGTGCCGCAGGGAACGCGGCTGGGTTCGCCAGTAGTGGAGACGGTGCGCGATCCGGATTTCCTGCGGGCGGTTCGGGGAGCCAGCCAGACCCATAGCGTGCTGACGGCGCGGGCCACGTCGATTCTTCCCGGCCGCAGCTTCGAAGTAACTGCGGCTCCCCTCCCGGGAGGAGGCGCGGTGGCGGTGCTACGCGACTTGACCGAAACCGAGCGAGTCGAGAAAACCCGCCGCGACTTCATCGCCAATGTATCCCACGAACTGCGCACGCCGCTCACCTCGATTCAGGGGTATGCCGAGACCCTGCTGGACGGATCCGAGGAGAACAATCATTCTCGCGAGTTTCTCGACATCATTCGCAAGAATGCCAGCCGCATGTCCCGGCTGACGGAGGATTTGCTGACCCTGGCCCGGGTGGAATCGGGCGAGCAGCGGTTTGACGTGCAGCCGGTGGTGCCCGGAGAGTTGCTGCATGAGGCGGTCGAGAGCTTCGAACAGTTGGCGCGGTCGCATGGGGTCGAGCTGCGAGTCGAATACTCGGCGCCGCAACCGGTGAGCGCCGACCGGGAGGCGATTCATCAGGTGTTCTCCAATCTGATTGACAACGGCCTGAAATACGCGGCTTCCGGCCGCCAACTGGTGCTGGGGGCGCGGCCGGCGGAGCACGGCGTGGAGTTCTATGTCCGCGACTTCGGAAGCGGCATTCCTTCAGAACATCTGCCCCGACTGTTTGAACGTTTCTACAGGGTGGACAAGGCGCGATCTCGGGAATCGGGCGGGACCGGGCTGGGATTGGCGATTGCCAAGCACATTGTGCTGGCGCATGAGGGCGCCATCCGGGCGGAGAGCGAACTGAACCACGGATCGACGTTCCTGTTCACGTTGCCACTGGCGGCGGTGGAAGAGCCGAGAGCATCGTGATGGGCCGCGAATCTGCCGCCAAAATTCACACGCTGTTAACAACTTGGGCGAAAGGACGTCCTATGCTGGGCTTGTGCTCACCACTCCAAGCCGGCGGCGCAGAAGAGTTGTTCTTGTGCCTCCGCCGTCGCCTGTTGGGAGGGACAACGCTATGACTGCGGCCGCCGCCAATAATCGCTTGCCGGAGTATGCATATTCGCATCTGGTGACGCGCACCATTGAAGCGTGCCAGGTGGCGAAAGAAGCGGCCGCTACTGCGGCAGAGGGCATTGCGACCGGGTCAGCTTCGCTGCTGAACACGATTCGGGAAAAAGAAAAGCAACTCGACACCTTGGACAGGGAGATCGACGACGGGGTGACGCTGGCCATCACTCAGGTGAGCGAACCCGAAGCCCGCGAGTTGTTGGCATGTATGAAATTCATGATTTCTCTGGAGCGCATTGGCGATCTTCTGCTGAGCTTTGCCAGCAGCGCACAGGCGGCGGGAGGACGGGTCGATCCGCAGGACACCCGCGACTTAACCCACATGGCGACGGTTCTCGAGAAAATGCTGGCAGATGTCGGGATGGCGTTTTCGGAGCGTGACGTAAAGAAAGCGGTCGAAGTGCTGCGCGCCGATGCGGAGATGGACCGGGTGCGCAATCTATTGTTTCTCCGCCACATTGAGAACCCGGAAGGATTGCAACGCCAAGCCAGCCTGCAAGTGATCTTCATGACCCAATCGCTGGAACGGGCCGGCGACCACGCCAAGAATCTGGCAGAAGAAGTCTGCCATTTCGTGAGCGGACACACCATCCGCCACGTGATGATGGGTTACGACAAACCACTGGAGCAGATGTTTCTGGATTGGCTGCGGCGGCGCGACGAGAAGCAGTAGAACAGAGTCATTCCGCCTTCTCTTGTAACCGATTCCTCGGCTTACAAGCCTCACCCGGCACCCGCAGCTAGTCCCCCCGAGTATTTCCTAGAAAAGCTTGTATGACCGTCAAGTGTTCTTGCCGGTCGTATATTCTGTTGGGCGGCGGACAGCCACATCAACGTTGATGAACGCCAAAACCGAAAACTCGACGGCGGTTGTGGTCTCCATCCCACGCTTTGTGGGTTATTTCTTGTGGCTGGGGACAGTCGGATTCGGCGGGCCGATCGCTCTCGCGGGTCACATGCAGCAGGACCTAGTGGACAAACGGCGCTGGGTGGCGCGGGAAGACTATGTGGAAGGACTGGCGCTGGCGCAGTTGGCACCCGGGCCGCTGGCGGCGCAACTGGCGATTTATCTCGGCTATATCCGTGCCGGCATTGTGGGGGCAACACTGGTGGGGATTGCTTTTGTGCTGCCCTCATTCCTGATGGTGTTGGCGCTTTCGGCGGCTTACGTGCGCTATGGCGGGCTCAACTGGATGCAAGGGATGTTTTATGGGATCGGCGCAGCAGTGATTGCGATCATTGCGCGCTCGGCGGTGAAGCTGACCAGGCTCACTCTGGGCAAGGATCGGCTGCTGTGGGCGATCTTCCTAACACTGGCGGTCGCGACCGCTTGGACGTCGCGCGAGATCATCTGGTTGTTCCTGCTGGGCGGGGTGGTGGCAATGATCGCAAAAGCATTGCCTTCGCGGAAACCAGCCACTGGAATGGCGGGCCTCCTGCTGGCTGGATTAGCCATGCCAGGGGGCGGCACGCTGTGGCAGATTTTCGAATACTTCGCCAAGGCGGGATTGTTCGTTTTCGGCAGCGGGTTGGCGATCGTGCCATTTTTATACGGTGGAACGGTGCTCGAACACCACTGGCTGACCGACCGTCAGTTTGTGGATGCGGTTGCGGTGGCGATGATCACGCCGGGGCCGGTGGTGATTACCGTGGGCTTCATCGGGTATCTGGTTGCGGGCGTGGCGGGGGCGACGGCGGCGGCGCTGGGAGTGTTCTTGCCGGTGTATCTGATCGTGATCGTACTCGCGCCATCTTACAAACGTTGGGCGAAGAATCCGCAATTGAACGCATTCGTGCGGGGAGTAACGGCGGCGGCGACGGGGGCGATCGCCGGCGCGGTGGTGGTGCTGGCGCGAAGATCGATTTACGATCTGCCTACGATCCTGATAGCGGGTGCAAGTCTGGCGGTTCTGCTGAAGTGGAAAGTGCCGGAGCCGGTTATTATTGGCTGCGCGGCAGTGGTGGGAGTCGTGCTGCGGCATGGGTAGAAACCTTTAACCACAGAGGACACAGAGAACACAGAGGAAATCATTTATGCGATTCAGGATGGCGGTGGTGGTGGGGATTCTCGCGGGTACGATGGCCTTGGCGCAAAACGTGGTCAAGTATCAGGCTACGATCAACAACGTGAAATACGTTTATGCGTCAGCGCCGCCAGTCGCACGTTTGAAAGCAGGCGACATCCTCGATACCAACACGCTGGATTGTTTCGGCAACGCCATCCAAAAGCCGGGCGACACGCTGAGCATGTCGAAGGGCGACAATCCGCTGACCGGGCCCTTTTACGTTGAAGGGGCGGAGCCGGGTGACACGCTGGCGGTGAAGATTCTCGATCTGCACGTGGACAGCAATCAGGGTGTGGGAGGATTTGCGCCGGGCTTTGGCGCGATCAATCCAACCAATTACACGCCGATGCTGACGCCGCCGCCACCGGAGAAAATCTGGTTCTATCCCATCGACCACGCGACCAACACGGCGACGTTTCAGGCGCTGGACTCCAAGTTCTCCACCAGGATTCCGCTGCATCCCTTCTTCGGCTGCATCGGAGTCGCACCGGCTGGGGGCGAGGCACGCAGTTCAATTGTGCCGGCGGAGTTTGGCGGCAACATGGATTCTCCCGAGGCCAGTGTGGGCAATACGGTGTATTTCCCGGTGAACGTTGCCGGCGGCTTGCTTTACATGGGCGACGGACATGCTGCCATGGGCGATGGTGAAATCGCGGGTACCGCGATCGAAGTGCCATTGCACGCGCGCGTTCAGGTGGATGTGATCAAGGGCCACAAGATCAGCTGGCCGCGGTTTGAGAATGACAGTGCGATCATGACCGTGGGGGCGTATCGCCCGCTGGACGATTGCCTGCGGATTGCCTTCACTGAGCTGGTGTCATGGATCCATCAGGATTATGGGTTGTCCGAGTTGGACGCTTATGAGCTGTTGTCTGAGGTCGGGCGGATTCATTTGAACGAGATGGTCGATCCCAACTACGTCATCGTGGCTTCCATCGAAAAGAAGTACCTGCCAGCCAAGAAGAGGTAGGGGAAGGTTCCCGCGGCGAACACTTTAGTTTTGGCACCTTGGTTCCAGGGTCAGGCTTCCGCTTGACTCTGGGTGCCCGGGGAGCGAAACTCCAGCCATAGCCCGTTTTTATGGACAAATACACCATTTTTGACCAGGCCACGACTGGCATCGCGGTAGCGCCAGCGCGCGGCGAATCCATGGCCGACGCCGCGCAGCGTGATCTGGAGGCTGCACTGCAATTGCTGGCAGAGCGGGCGCAGTATCTTACCGGTGCGTCCGGGGCTTCGATCGGGTTGCGCGAAGGCGGAGAGATGGTCTGCCGGGCTGGCGCCGGACCAGCGGCGGCTGAGGTGGGAGTAGAAATCGAAGCCGGCTCTGGATTGACGGCAGAAAGCATTCGTAGTTGCCAGCTTGTGCGTTGTGACCATGCGGAAGGTGATTCGCGGGTCAATCGTGAAAGCTGCCACGAACTTGGCGTGAAGTCGGCGATGGTGATGCCGCTGCTTCGCGAACAGGAAGTGGTGGGAGTGTTTGAACTGGTGGCGGACCGGGAGTCCGCGTTCGAGGAACGCGATGTGGCCGCCTTGATACGCCTGGCGGAAATGGCGCTGACGGTTGTGGAGCTCGCCGATGCGGCGCAACGGGCATTGCCGGAAATCTCAGGGTCAGAACGCGACCAGGGTGTGCCGGAAAAGACGATTGCCGCTATGGAGCCGGCAAAGCCGATCGAGGTCGGTCAAGAGTTGTCTTCCACAAACGCGGAACCGCCCGCCCCGGCAGAAACTGCCCAGATCGGAAGCTGCGAGGCTTGCGGGTTCCCGGTTTCGCAGGGCAGAACGTGGTGCGTGGATTGTGAACAAGCGGGACGGTCCGCCGAACGCAAGCCGAGCGGGGATGCCTCGGCCTTCTCTCACTTGAGTGCGATGGGGCGGGAGGAAACCTGGTTTCAAGCCCACAGCTATACCTTGGGAGCGTTGCTTGTTGCGGCGCTTACCATCGCACTGCTAGCCCTCAAGCTGCGATAGCGCTGCCCGGGAGTCCCTCTCTTAAATTATTCAGCCGCTCAAGAAGTCCAGGTTACGGTAGTTTGGCTTACTTCCGCAAAATAACTGCTTCCTGAAATGGCACGGTAAATCACTTTCCGCTTCGAATCTGTCCTCCTGAGGCGAAGCTGTAGCGGCTGCGTTCCGATGTAAAGGGTAGCTGGAGCAGCGCGCCCATGAAAGGGACAAAGACTAACGGAAACGGCAGCAAGCGACTGCGGATCTTGCTGGCCGGGGAAGGCCAGGCGGACCTCACCGACCTGCGTGATCTGCTGCTGCGCGCCGGGACAGAGCAGATGAAAATCGACTGCGTCCACACCCGGGAAGAAACCCGGTCTCAGCTAAAGGCGTCGGAGTATGACCTGTTGTTGGTTGACTACCCCGAGGGGAATGGGGGCGCGCGACATTGGTTGCGTCATCCGGATGGAACTGAGGTTCGCATTCCCGCGGTTTTTCTGGGAGAGTACTTCAACCACGGGGGGATGGAGGCTGCGATCCAGGCCGCAGCCTGCAGCCAGCCCCAGGGGTGTAACCGGACCGGCCCCTGCCTGGCTCTCTATATTCTGAGCGGGATTGAAGCCCACCTCAAGCAACGGCAACACCGCACTTCAGAAGAGACACTGCAAAAGCTCAGAAGCAGCGTGGAACAATCCCCGGACCTGGTGATGATCACCAACAGCGCCGGTGTTTTGGAATACGTGAACCCGGCGTTTGAAAAGCTGACCGGATATACGAGTGACGAAGTGATTGGGCAGACGTTGGGAATCCTGAAGTCCGACCAACAAGCCGGGGAACTCTACGAAGAAATGTGGAACACGGTGCTTTCGGGAAAAGTGTTCCACGGGACGGTGATGAACCGGAAGAAAAACGGCGATACCTTCATCATTGAAAAGATGATCACGCCGATGCGAAACCCAGCGGGACGAATCAGCCACTTCATTTCCACCGGACGGGACATCACCGACCAAAGGAATCTGGAATCGCAGCTTCAGCAAGCGCAGAAGATGGACGCCATCGGATTGCTGGCGGGTGGCGTGGCCCACGATTTCAACAATCTGCTGCTGGTAATCAGCGCGTATGCCGAGTTGGTGCTGGATTCGCTGGGAGCAGAAGACCCATCCCGAAAGAAGATTGACGAAATCATCACCGCCACGCGGCGGGCGGCGGAATTAACGCGCCAACTGCTGGCCTTTGGACGCAAACAGATGCAATCGCTGCGAGTGCTCGACTTGAACAAAGTGGTGGAGGACATTGTCCACATGCTGCCGCGCTTGATCGGGGAAGATATTCAGTTGCTATTTGTTCCGGGACAAGATCTGGTGAAAGTGAAGGCGGACCCGGCGCAGATTGAGCAGGTGGTGATGAACCTTGCGACCAACGCGCGGGATGCCATGCCGCGGGGCGGCAAGCTGACCATCGAGACGTCGAACGTTACGCTCGACCAAACCTACGTGCAGAAACATGTGGTCGTTCCCGCAGGAGAATATGCCTTGCTGGCAGTCTCAGATTCCGGCGAGGGGATTCCAGCGGAACACTTGAATCACATCTTTGAACCCTTTTACACCACCAAAGAAGCGGGCAAAGGCACGGGGCTGGGGCTGGCGACAGCTTACGGAATCGTGAAGCAGAGTGAGGGGTTTATTTGGGTGTACAGTGAACCCGGACTCGGCACCACGTTCAAGATCTATCTGCCACGGGTGCACCGCGCGAGCGAGGTGGAACGGCCCCCCCAGATGGGGCAAACTTCACCTCGCGGGCGGGAGACGGTGCTGTTGGTAGAGGACGAAGCCGCGGTGCGCGCGTCCACTAATGAATTCCTGGTTAGCTGTGGTTACACCGTGATCACAGCTGAGAATGGAGTCGATGCGCTACGGGTCTCGCGGGAGTACAGTGGGCCAATCCATTTGATGATTTCCGACGTGGTGATGCCGAAAATGAGCGGCCCGCAACTGGCTGCACAACTAGCCGCTGAGCGGCCAGACATGAAGACCCTGTTTGTCTCCGGCTACGCAGAAAACACGGTTTTGCGGCACGGGAACATTGACGTCACCGTGCGGTTTCTGTCAAAGCCCTTCAGTTTAGGGGCGCTGGCCAACAAAATTCGAGAAGTCGTGGAAACCTCGGAGTCACTGGCCTACGCCGCTACCTCCTCCTAGCAGTGTCCTACTGGGTGGGATGTCCCGTATAATTAACTGTCCCGATTGGGTAAGTTCATTTGCCCGCAGCCAGGAGGGGATTGACGTGACGGCCGTTTTACTCGCGTTGCTCGGCTGCGCCTTGGTGTATTCTCTGCTCTCCATTGTCGCTGCGCTGGGCTACCTTTCCGTGCGCCCACCCGCGCTCGGGACGCCGCAGCCGATCAGCATTTTAAAGCCACTCTCCGGTCTGGACCTGGAACTCGAATCCAACCTTCGCACGTTCTTTGAACAAAAGTACCCAGACTTTGAGATTCTGTTCGCGGTTCGCTCAGCCGATGATCCGGCGGTAGCGGTGGTCGAGAGGCTGCGTGGCGAATATGCGCAGGTTCCGTCACGCCTGCTGGTGACAGGCGAGCCCCGGTACTCTAATGCCAAGGTTTACAGCTTGGAGTTGATGCTCGAAGCTGCGGCCAACGATCTGGTGGTAATGAGCGACAGCGACACGCGGGTGGACCCCAACATGTTGCGCACGGTGGGAGCGGAATTCCAGGATCCTCGAGTTGGCATCTCCACTTGCCCTTACCGCGCGATTCCCGGACCAAGTTTCTGGTCACGGTTGGAAGCTACTGGGTTGAATGCCAATTTCATGGCTGGAATTCTGGCAGCCAGGATGATTGAGGGAATGCGGTTTGCGGTGGGGCCGACGATTGCGGCTCGACGCTCGGTACTGCATTCGATTGGGGGGTTCAGCCGGCTCAAGGACTATCTGGCCGAAGACTTCGTGATGGGAAAGTTCGCGGCGCGGGCGGGCTTCGGGGTGATGCTCTCTTCTTATGTGATCGAGCACCACATTGGCGGCAGTGATCTGGTTCGCAACGCGGCGCACCGTTTGCGCTGGGCGCGAAGCACGCGCCGTTCGCGGCCGCTGGGTTATCTGGGCCAGTTGTTCACCATGCCGCTGCCTTTGGCGCTGCTGCTCTGCGCAGTGCATCGGGCGTGGTGGCCAGTGCTGCTCCTGACTCTGGCAGTGCGCATGCTGGCGGCGAGTGTAGTTTCGGGCAAGGTGCTCCGCGCCCGCTTGGACTGGGCCTTGCTGCCGCTCGAGGATCTGGCGGGATTGTGTTTCTGGATTGCGGGATTTTTCGGCAATACGGTGGTTTGGCGGGGACATCGCTATCGCCTGCACTCCGACGGACGTTTCGAGTTGCTCACGCCGGCGGAGCCGGCAAACACGGAATTCGCCACCAACTAGCGGCCGATCTTCTTCAGTTGTCCATGCTGTAGTTTGAAGAGCTCCCCACGCCATGAAACCGTGTGGCCTGCGAAACTCATCAGCCAGACCATCATCGCGATGGCATCGCGGAGAGGAATCATGGGGAGCCAGCGCATGACATAGCGGTCGCGTAACAATCGCCCGCCGACGAAGAGAGCAACGGCGAAGCGCATGGCCACCGTGACACCCAATAGTTCCCAGGCCCAGCCAGCGCCGCTGGCGAGAATCAGCGTCAGCAGCGCCCACACCAGGCCGAAGCTGATTCCGAGGCCAAAGTAGCCCCAGAAGCGCGAATCGCGGACCGCCCGCGCCCAGCGCAGCTGGTGAGTCAGAAATTCGCTCGCCGTGTACCGCGGCAGGAAGGTCTCAACCACGACATCCGACAGTTCAACTTTCAGGCCCAGCGCGGCGATGCGTCGGCCGAGTTGATAATCGTCAGCGAGGTAGTCGACCAGTGCGTCGAAGCCGCCGATGGCGGCGAGATCGGGGCGGCGGAATGCCATGGTGGATCCCAGGGCAAACTTGCTGCCTTCCAGTTCTCTGGCTATCAGCACTCCCGGGCAAAAATCGGTGCTGATTCCGAGCGCTTCCAGACGAGAGCCCAAGGTCGAATTCGCTACACCGCGATAGAGGCATGTAACCAAGCCAGTGCCGGAATCCGCCAAGGGGGCGAGCAGGCGACGCAGGTAGTTGGGCTCGACACGAATATCGCTGTCATTCACGACCAGGTAGTCATAGCGCGCCTCAGGCAGCATCTGAGCAAGATTGCTGACTTTGGTATTTGTGCCGAGCTGCCTGGGACAGACCATCAACCGGATCGGGTTTTGCGGGAATTCGGACTTCAGTTGCTCCACCAGCTTGATAGCGGGATCGTCGGGGTCGCTGACGCCGAAGATGATTTCGTACTCGGGATAATCCTGCAGGCAGTGGCTGCGGAAGTTCTCGTACATCTCGGGGTCGATACCTTTGAGCGGTTTGAGGATGGAGACGGGCGGGTTAGCCTGGGTGGCGCGTGCGCCCCCGGTTCTTCGTTCTCGCAGAAACTGCGCTGCGCTCCACAGACAGAGAGCGTAGTAGGCGAGGCTGCCCGCTGTGGCCAGAGCCGCAACGATTTCCAGAACTCGGACGGTTTGATAGATCATTGAGGCGGACTTAGGCGCAGCCTGAAGCCACGCCCCTTCAAAGCACCTGGACACTATTCGTAGCGTAGCGACTCGATGGGATCCAGGTTCGCGGCCTTCCACGCCGGATAAATTCCGAAAACCAGACCCTCCACCGCCGCCGAGGCGATACCAAAGATGGTCCAGAAGACCGACATCTGCGCGGGCAGCGAACTCCAGATTGCCGGGATCGTCCAGGTAATGATTGCTCCCAGCAGCACGCCGAGAATTCCACCCATCGCGGTCAACGTAATAGCTTCCAGGGTGAATTGGAGAAGGATATCTCGCTTGCGCGCGCCAATCGCTTTCCGCACTCCGATCTCGCGGGTGCGCTCGGTGACTGAAACCAGCATGATGTTCATCACGCCCACGCCGCCCACGATCAGCCCTACACTCGACACCGCGAACATGAAAATGAACACCGCGCCCGTGATCTGGTTCCAAACGTCGGAAAGCGAATCTTGGGTGAAGATATTGAAGTTGTCGGGAGCGTTGGGCGCCACTTTGCGGCGGCGGCGCAGGAGTTCACGCATCTCATCAATGGCCTTCGGCATGTCGTCGTGGGTGGTGGCCTTGATGGTGATCCAGTACTGCTTCAGTTCCGGGTGCAGCTTGCGGAAGGTTGTCAGCGGGAAGTACACGATATTGTCGTTGGGATTGCTGCCGCTGTTGAACACATTCTTCTGTGGTTCCACCACTCCGATCACGGTAAACATCTGGCCTTCGATGTTGATTTCCTTGCCCAGCGCTTCGCTTTTCGGAAACAGTGCCGCCGCCGTTTCAGATCCCAGAAGAATGACCGCAGAGTGATGCTCGTCATCGGTTTCGTTGAACCACCGGCCCGAGGTCAGCGCGAGGTCGTAAACGTCTTTCAAGGAGCCGGAATCGCCTTCGAGAATGGTGTTTTTGGCGCGGTGGTCGCCGTATTTCACCACGTACGTGCCCTGGCCAAATTCCAGCTGGATGAATTGCAAGGTAGCGTCCACGGCCTTGACGTGGGGCAGGTCTTTCATGGCCATGGCATCGTCGAAGGTCAGCTCCCGGCGCTTGCGAATCTCTTCGGTGGGCCGTCCGAAAGCGAGGGGCTGATGAAAGGCAAAAATAATGTTCGAGCCAAAACTCGTGATCGCCTGCTGGAATTGATTGTTCATGCCGCGGACGATCGAAGAAATCCCGATGACGACGGCCACTCCGATGACGATGCCGAGTACGGTCAGGGCGGAGCGCAGCTTATTGCTGCGAATGGTGTCTACCGCCATTCGGACTATCTCGCCGTAATCGCCCCTGCGCATCATGTTTAAGGAAACCGCGCCGCAGATTTGCGCTGATCAACGCTGATCAAGTCAAGTCTCATAGTTCGAACCTAAGGGCCGCAATCGGATCGAGCCGGGCTGCCCGCTTGGCGGGATAGACGCCAAAGAAAACGCCAACGCTGGTCGAAACAATCAGTCCAGCGGCCACCGCCCAGAGTTCGATTGAGGAGGGCATGCCGATCAGCGCCGTAATGCCCTTGGCAAATGCAATTCCAAAAATCACGCCCAACATACCGCCGACCAGCGCCATGGTCCCGGACTCGATCAGGAATTGTAGAAGAACGTCTTGACTGCGCGCTCCCATAGCTTTGCGAATGCCGATCTCGCGGGTGCGCTCGGTCACCGACACCAGCATGATGTTCATGATGACAATACCGCCCACCACCAGCGAAATGGCGGCAATCGCGACCATGGCGATGAAAAACGTGCTACTAAGGCTGGACCAGATGCTAAGGAAACCCTGGTTGGTTTCGGCCGCGAAGCTATCGGGTTTACCGGGTAGATCGTGACGGCGGGCGCGCACGATGACGCGGGCCTCGTCCATTGCCGATTCGAGTTGAGCGCCGACTCCGTTGGCTTTTCCAAAGATGCGGATGTTGCTGTGCGTGCCGAATTGCTTCAAATAGGTCGTGATCGGAATGGCGACGTAGTTGTCGCGGCTCTGGCCCAGGGTCTTCCCCTGCTTCTTGCCGACCCCAACCACGGTGTAAACTTCGCCTTCGACGCGGATCTCCTGGTTAATGGGGTCGGAGCCGGGGAAGAGATTGTCGACAACGTCGGTGCCGATGACGGCAACGTTGGAACGGTTGTTGTCGTCATTGTCGGTCACCATGCGGCCAGCGGTTAGATCGACATCGAGAATCGCCGCCATGGAGGGGGTAAATCCGCGAATCCAGCAGTCGCTGACCGATTGCTCTCCGCGTTTCACGTGGCCGTCGGCCTTGATGGTAGAAGCTCCGACCAGCGCACACTGCCGGCAAGAATCGCGCACCGCCTCGAAATCTTCCACAGTGAGGTCTTTGCGTTTCTGGCTCTCAAGCAACTGGTCAACGTTGGTGATGACCGCAGTGGCCTTGCTGACCACAAAGACGTCGGCTCCTAGGTTGAATATCTTCTCGGCCACGTAGCCATTGATCCCGTTTACGAAAGTGACGACCGCAATGACCGCCGCCACCCCGATGACGACGCCAAGCAGAGTGAGCACCGAGCGCAGTTTATTAGCCCACAGCGACTGCAACGCAATGCGAATGGCTTCGAGAGTGGTCATGGGACCGTCGTTGGTCGTTCGTTGTTGGTCACTGGCCTGCGACCCCTAGAGTCTAACAAAGAAGATACGCAGCAGTCGGCCGGCGGGTTTCAACGGTCAATACCGGTAGCCTCGCTTATAATGGGAAGCGTTGGCAGCTGGACCGGACGGTCGCTCGCGGCGTCTTTCGGGACGACGCGGGAGGAAAGTCCGAACTCCGCAGAGCAGTGTGCCGGATAACGTCCGGGAGGCCGGGTTCAAGCCCGGTCGACGGCTAGTGCCACAGAAAACATACCACCTGGTGCATCTTCGGATGCGCGGGGTAAGGGTGAAAAGGTGCGGTAAGAGCGCACCGCCGCCGCAGTAATGCGGCGGGCAGGGCAAACCCCACACGGAGCAAGACCAAATAGGGAGGGAGTTTCGGGTTCGCCCGGGACACGTGCCGGCTCGGCGCGTCCGAACCTCCGGGTAGGTCGCTAGAGCCGCGCAGTAATGCACGGCCCAGAGGAATGACCGTCCTGCGGGAGCAATCCCGCAGACAAAATTCGGCTTACAGGTCCGGCTGCCACAAAGGTTTTATTTCGTATGATTAAGAGTGTTCTCTCCCTGTTCCTGGTGGTGGGATTTGCGGTCACGCCAGTCTGTGCCCAAAACTATTCTTCCGACATCACCAAGACATCGGCATGGCTGAAAGGGCAGCAGTTGCCTGACGGAGCAATTCTGTATTCGGCCAACGGAATTAGCCCGTATTTTGCCAACCTTGCCGCCATAGGCTGGCTCAAAGATCGCTCGAAAATCCCACATGTGGAAGCATGGATGCAATGGTACATTGACCACGTCAATTGGCCTGACAACAACGGCCTCTACGGGACGGTCTACAACTACAGCTATAGCGACGGCATCGAGACTTCGACCAACAGCTACGACTCCGCTGACTCCAGCGCAGCGACCTTTCTGACTCTTGCCGAAGCCCTGTATAACACGGGGAACTCTGGCGCACAATCCTTCGTGCAGAACACGGTTGGCGAATACATTCTCAACGTGACCGGAAACATTATCACCAACCTCCAGCAGAGCAACGGTTTGGTCTTGGCGAAGCCTGATTACCGCATCGAGTACCTGATGGATAACTCCGAGGATTATCGCGGGTTGGAAGATGTTGCAAATCTTGCGATTCAGGCATGGCGCGACACCAGCGCATCGTCCTGGTATCAAGCTCACGCATCGAGTATCCAGTCCGGCATTCAGAGCGTCCTCTACATTTCGTCGACCAAGCTCTATTACCCGTATGCAGGGTCGTCTGCGCCCAACATGTCCAGGTTCTACCCAGATGCGGTATCCCAACTCTACCCGTCCGTGCAGGGCGTGGTGGCTGCTTCCAGCAAACAGGCGAAGAGCTCTTATATCGCCTTCAACGCCGCCTGGCCGGGTTGGACGAACTTGTCATTCAACTCGCAGACCCCGTTCCCTTGGGCGGTCGTCTCCTACGCGGCGTATATTGGCGGAGATACATCGAGCGTAAACAAGTACATCACGACCATACAGAAGAAGTATATGAATGTGACGCCCGATTTCCCCTGGCCCTTCTACTGCGCCGAGGCCGGATGGTTCATTCGGGCGAACGCGGCGATGGAATAGGCCCCTCGTTTAAGGACTCTGGCTTCGCGTATGGCCAGCACCTTAACCTTGTGGTAAGGGCGGCGGATTGCTCCTATAATTCCAATCACTTCAGCCTCAGGCGCTGCGCATGTCATCCACATCCTATTCCTGGCGGATGGTGGCGGCCGCGGTCATCAGCATCGTCGGCTACTTTTATCTTGCCTACCTCGTTCTCTTTGGCCTGGCGCCGGGCGGGATGGATGTCGACGATAAATCCGGCCACGCAGTTGTTTCCTACCTGGAAAGCGGAGAGCCGGCAGCCCGTGCCGGCCTGGCGGTTGGAGATTCCATAGTGGCCGTGGATGGCCAGCCGATCGGTAATGTGGTGGATTGGCTGGCGCATCGCATGAACTTCGTCGCTGACCGCCCCATTCGTATCGGTGTCGAGCGTGACGGGCGGCGTCTCGACCTGACCATGACCCTCCATGGGACCATTTGGAGGGACTACAGTGCTCGTTCGCGCGCCTCCGAAATCATTTTTCTGGCGAACAAACTAATCACCTTGGTGATCGGTCTCTTCGTTGTCTTCCACCGGCCGCGCGATTTTGTTTCACGGCTCGGCGGTTGGGTTCTGGTGGTCATGGCAACGGTTTTTGAGGCCTTTCAGTGGGGAATGGCATCCTCCCTCCGCTCGCTTCCGTTCCTTCTTCAGTGGCCAGTAATGCTGGTATACGTGAGCGCCGCTTTTCGGCCGCCCTTGCTGTTCGCTTTTTTTTGCCTTTTTCCGAGGAGACTGATTCGTGCACGCTGGGCCTGGGTTGTACTTATGGCCGGTCCTGCCGTTGCCACCATCTATGCGCTGTATCTTTTCGACCGCACGGTTTATGACCCGGGGCATTTGGCATCGCTGGCTCCTCCTTGGGTACTGATCGCGTTTGGCGTACAAAGCCTGGTCTACCTGCTGGGGGGATTACTGGTTCTGCCGGTCGGGTACTGGCGGCTCGAAACGCTCACCGAGCAGCGCCGATTTCGTGTCCTCTTTTTGGGTACGCTGATCGGTCTGCTGTTCTATCTGCCTCGCGTCCTGGGTACCGCTCTGGTTGATTTCAGCCCTGCGATCGCCGATCTACTGTCTTCGCCCACGGGAAACTTGATTTGCAGTTTGGGATTTCTGGTTTTCCCTCTTTCCTTCGCATACGCCATCCAGCGGCACCGTCTCTTCGACGTCCGTGTCATCATCCGTCGCGGGCTGCAGTATGCTCTGGCGCGCCGGGTGCTGTTGGCTATACCGCCTCTAATGGCGGGACTGCTTGCGGCTGACCTGGTGCTGCTCCACGGCCACGATCCCCTTTTCACCGTTCTGAACCGGCGAGTTTGGTTTTATGGAAGCGTCGCTGCCCTGACGGGAGTGGCTTACCTCCGGCGTCGGTCCTGGCTATCTTGGCTCGATCGCAGGTTCTTCCGCGACAAGTACGATGCTCAGCGGCTGTTCCGCGAGATTGTGGAAGAAATTCGCCGCGCCGTCAGCATCCAGCAAGTCGCTCCTCAGGTTGTTTCTCGCATTGCGGATGCTCTTCACGCTGAGTTTTGCGCGCTGCTGCTGCGTAGACCCGGCGAAACTCTCTACCGGGTGATCAGCGCCTCACCAGAAGGAGCGCTTGCGTCGGATCTGCCAGCGACCAACAAAGTGATTCCTCTGGTTCGGGCTCTGGATACCTCCGTTCCCATCCTGCTTGCAGAAACCGGATGGCTCGGGCAGCAATTGCCGCAAGTCGACAAGGATTTCCTGCACAACGCGCGCATTGATCTGCTGGTGCCAGTGGCTCTGGACGAAGGCCACACCGAAGCTCTGCTCGTGCTGGGCATGAAGCTCTCGGAAGAACCCTATAGCCGGGAAGACGTGGCGCTACTGGAAAATGTTGCCAGCACCATTGCGCTTCTTGTCTCTCGCGGCCCTGCGAGCCTCTCTGGCCGGGCCTTTGAGGAGTGTCCCCAGTGCGGCGCGTGCTACGACACTGGAACGACGCGCTGCGAAGTAGAAGGCAGGACGCTGAGTCTGGTGGCAAGTCCTCGACTTTTGGTCGAGCGTTACCGCCTGGAAAAGCGTCTCGGTCAGGGTGGCATGGGAAAGGTCTATCGCGCCACCGACGTCTCACTTGACAGGTCCGTGGCGGTCAAAATGATCCGCGACGAGTTCTTCTCGGACCAGGAAGTGTTTGAGCGATTTCGACGCGAGTCCCGTGCCGCTGGTGGTTTCTCGCATCCCAATATCGTCACGGTCCACGACTTTGGCCTGGATCCCAATCAGCGCGCCTTTCTGGTGATGGAGTTTCTCGAAGGCATCACTCTTCGGGATGAGTTGCGCGCTCAAAAGAGATTAGCTCCGTCACGCACGGTGCAGCTCTTCGAAGCCATTTGCGCGGGCGTCGGGGCGGCCCATCTCAGGGGCCTGGTGCATCGCGATCTGAAGCCTGAAAATATCTTTCTGGTTCGTGCCGGCAGCGCCGAGATTGTAAAGATCACCGACTTCGGGATCGCCAAGTTCCTTCCCCAAGTTTCCCCAGATACCAGCAGCACATTGACCGGCGTGTTCGTCGGAAGCCTGCCTTATATGTCCCCAGAACAGTTGCGCGGGGAGCCACTTTCCCCTCGCTGGGACTTATGGGCCCTTTCCGTGATCGCCTATGAAACATTATGCGGCGTCCCGCCTTTTCTCGGCCCTGACTTCCCATCTCTCCAGAATGCGATTCTCGCAGGCAGTGTCCCCCGCGTCTCCTCGCGCATTCAAGGTGCGCCGCACTGGCAGGAATTCTTCAATCGTGCGCTTGCCCGCTCGGAAAATGACCGGCCCGGATCCATGGCTGAATTCTGGGCTGACCTTCAATCCTGTTTTTCGGCTGCCGCCTGACATAGGTATGAGCCCCGGCGCGATCGGCGCCGCTGCTGTTATTTCAGGCCTTCGACGAGGTAGAGATCAGAGAGAGTGCGGATATAGCCGTACACGTACGCCCTAGCATCGGGGGTGATTTCGACGCCGCGAATAGTGTCGATTCCGGCGGCGTCGGCCGGAACCACTTCTTTCCATAGCTTTCTCTTCCCGGTCGCCAACTCCAGCTCAAACACTTTGGCTGGAATCTGTCCAAAACGAAAAACGTAAAGCGATCGGCCATCGCCGGACCAGCCCGTCGGAGCCTCATCTGGCTCCGCGCCGGAGACGGGTACAGGTTCGCCGCTGGCAACGGGATAGAGGTACATCTTGTGGTCCGGACCGACGGCGGCCGCAAAATCGCCTTTGGGAGAGATCACGAATGAGGGGTTCACACCTTCCGGGCTGATGGGGCGCGGCTTGCCTTCCTCGGGAGATTCCACATAGAGACGAAATCCGTGTCCGGTCTCGTTACCTGAAAACACGACTCGCTTCCCGTCGGGAAGCCACCTGCCCGAGAGGTGGTTCATCGCGTCATGCGAAAGCGGCTTGGCCTCGCCGACACCCGTCGGGAGCACGAACAACGGCGCCGGCGTAGTGCTCGATCGCGCCAACGCCCACTTTCCGTCAGGAGATAGCGCCATACCGGCTCCTTCGCTGAGGCGAATGGCCGGCGAGCCATCGGTCTTGCGCAGGTAGACCGCATACTTCGGCCCTCCGCCCTCTCCTGATTCCGTGAACAAGACGGTGCGGCCGTCGGCGGACACGTCGTTGGGCACCGACCAATCGAGCCAGGACAGATCATGCTCCTTGGCCTCGCCCGGAGTAAGTCCGATCATTCCCGCACGATCGTTGCCGCGAGTCAGGAGCACATTCCCATCCCGGCCAACATCGAGCAGTGTCAGTTCTCCAGGAACACGTGCCAGCAGTCTTACCGCTCCCGAAAGGCTGACGGCGTACAACGACCGGTCGCCACCGGTGCGGGTGGCGGTAAACCAGATCTCGTCGCCACTGGGCGACCATGCCACTCCTTGAACGCTGTCCCAACCGGTCGAAAGCGTCGTTTTCTTACCCGCCATATCAACCACGGTAATAGCGCCGCCGTCATCCCCCAATTGGGGATGGTCAATGAAGGCGATAACATCTGCTTTCGGGGCAATGCGAATGTGGCCGATCCATCCGTCCGCCTCATAGAGCACCTTGCCCAGGGGGAACTCCAGGCGGTGCCGCCCTTGTTCTTGCCGCACGATCGCCAAAGTGCTTCCGTCCGGAGCCCAATCGGCCCATTCGGCGCCCTCCAGGACTTCTCGTGGAGCACCGCCGACCAGAGGCACGCGCGCTAGGGTGCCGGAATAGAGGAATCCGGCTTTGGGATGGCTGGCCAGGGAGAGCGCCATTTCGCCTGAAGATGAGACTGCCAGCACGTCCGCTCCTGCAGGTTCCAGTTCGTGCGATTCAGGACTCTCTGGCCGAGTGGTGAACAGCTGTAAAGGTTTCCCTTCCCAGGCGGCGCTATAGATGATGGTTTTTCCGTCAGGCGCAAAACGCGCCGCGTGAACCATGCCGCGGCGGAAGGTCAGCGGATGGTAAACCGGCAGCGAAGACTGCGCTGGACGTTGCAGCAAGAACCGGCCAAGGGCAAGGCCGGCGACCAGCGCGATGGCAGCAACCGACAAGGTCGCGACCGGTATGCCTCGGCTTCGTGGCATCACGGCTTCCGCGGCGGGGGTTACTGCCATGCGCAAGGAGACGGCGGAGGCGGAGCTGGCGCGTGACGTATCTAAAGAACGCTTGATGCGCTTCAAGTCTCCCCGCAGCTCGGCTGCCGTCTGGTAACGAAACTCGCGCTCCTTCTCGAACGCCTTGAAAATCACTTCTTCGAGTTTTGGGGGCAGCGCCGGATTCGCACTCGAGGGCGCCGGCGGTGTGCGGTTCAGAATGGCCTCGGAAACTACACCGGTGCTGCTGCCGGAAAACGCCAAGCCTCCCGTGGCCATTTCGTAGAGCACTGATCCGAACGCGAACAAGTCAGTGCGCACGTCGAGTTCCTCGGCTCGAACCTGCTCCGGAGACATGTACGCGACCGTGCCCACGGTTGCGCCGGGTGTGGTCATCAGCGCCCCCTCGGTAGCTGTGTTCAGGCCGGATTCCGAACTGCTACGGTTTCCCGGAGCCAGCTTCGCCAGGCCGAAATCCAGTATCTTGGCCTGCCCCCGCTTGGTAACAAAAATGTTCGCCGGCTTGATATCGCGATGGATGATGCCTTTGGAATGCGCCGCGTCCAGGCCGTCGGCAATCTCAATCGCCAGGTGCAGCAGCGTTTCAGTGTCCAGCGGACGGCCCGCGATACGGTGTTTCAGCGTTAGTCCTTCGAGAAACTCCATGACGATGAAAGCCTGGCCGTCTTCCTCGTCAATCTCGTGAATGGTGCAAATGTTGGGATGGTTGAGCGCCGACGCGGCGCGTGCTTCCCGTTGAAAACGATCCAAAGCCTGGCGATCTTTGGCGAGTTCTTCGGGTAGAAACTTGAGTGCAACGAAGCGGCCTAGTTTGGTGTCCTCGGCCCGGTAAACCACGCCCATACCACCGCCCCCAAGTTTCTCGACGATGCGGTAGTGCGAGATGGTCTGGCCGATCACTGGCAGAGAATCTTAGTTACCTGAAACAGGCAAAGTCAATGAAGGTATCGAGTTGGCCTCCGCTATTCCGATTCAAATCCAATCCCTCGGAGCACCGCTCGTTGAAATCATCGAATAACAGGTGGATCCTTGTCTCCTGGAGTCTGCCGCGTGGAGCAGCGACAGGAATAGACAACGACTAAAGGCAACGCCTCCAACCGTCGTCTTGACAATAGTCGTTAAAACGAGTATGGTTGGAGATGTATGAAGGCTACGGTCAAGTCAGACAAAGGGGATCGGCGCATCGGCAGCCCCGAGGAAACGGTGTTCCTGGAGTTGACGCGCACTACCGACATGTTGTCGCGGGGGCTGGCCGGGATTCTCAAGAGCGAAGACCTCTCCTCGACCCAGTACAACGTGCTGCGAATCCTGCGCGGTGCGCCGGACGGACTCCCCTGTGGAGAGATCGCCAGCCGAATGATTACCCGCGACCCCGATGTTACTCGCCTGCTTGACCGGTTGGAAAAGCGCAAGCTGATCTCGCGCTGCCGCGAGACCAAAGACCGGCGAACGGTGATGGTCCGGATCACAGCGGATGGTCTACAACTCCTGGCCAGGCTCGATGAGCCGGTACAGGCCGGCCATCGCAAACAACTAGGCCACCTGGGGCGGGAGCGCCTGCGGTCCTTGACCGACCTGTTGCTGGTTGCGCGCAGCCAAGTGCTTTGATTTATTGGGTTTTGATAGTTGTTGCAACGATTATTGGTGTAACGCATCAAATCTCCTGTACCTCACATCCGTTAGAAAGGAGCTTTACCATGAGCGCACTCGCAACTCCGCAAACCGCAGTTTCAACCTGGAACATCGACCCGGTTCATACCGCAGCCGAGTTCAAAGTCAAGCACATGATGGTCTCCAACGTGAAGGGGCACTTCACCGCCGTCAAAGGCGTCCTGACGCTGGATACGAGTGCCTTAACAAACTCTCGTGTGGAGGCCACGATTGATGCGGCTTCCATCAATACTCGCGATCCCCAGCGGGACACGCATCTCAAGAGCGCGGATTTCTTCGACGTGGAGAAGTTCCCGGCGCTATCGTTCAACTCAACGCAGATCGACCGACTTAGCGACGGAGAGCTGGCGGTGGCCGGTGACCTGACTATTCATGGTGTTACTCGCAACGTGGTTTTCACGGTCGAGGGACCAACCCCTCCGGCGAAAGATCCATGGGGAAACACCCGTATGGGGCTTTCGGCGACCACGAAGATCAACCGGAAAGACTTTGGCTTGGTCTACAACGCGGCGCTCGAGACCGGTGGCATTCTCATCGGCGAAGAGGTCGCCATCACGCTGGAAGTCGAATTCGTAAGAGCCTAAATCAGCCGCCCCGCAGCCGATGCGAAACCGCTGCGCGGCAGAGAAGAGGAACTCATGTCACTCCGACCCGTTAAACAGGTTATTCAACCGAAGCTGACGATGGAGGGTGCTGGGGTCAAGCTGCAGCGAGCTTTTGGCTTCGGCAAGACCAAGGAATTCGATCCCTTTTTGTTGCTGGATGATTTCCGCAACGACAAGCCGGAAGACTATCTGGCAGGATTTCCATGGCATCCGCACCGGGGGATCGAGACCATCACCTATGTGCTTGCGGGCTCGGTCGAGCACGGCGACAGCCTGGGCAACAAGGGCAAAATGACCGCGGGCGACGTGCAATGGATGACCGCCGGCAGCGGAATCATGCACCAGGAGATGCCGAAAGGTGACCAGCACGGCCACATGCACGGTTTCCAGTTGTGGGCGAACCTGCCGGCATCTCTAAAAATGACGGATCCGCGCTACCAGGATATTCCCTCGAGTGCGATTCCCGAGGTCACCGACGATGACGGTACCCGCGTCCGCGTGGTCTGCGGGGAATTCTGGGGCAAGAAAGGTCCGGTGGAGGGCGTTGCCGCTGATCCAAATTACCTCGACGTCTCCGTCCGACCGGGACAGCGGAAGCGGCTCAAGATCGAGACTACGCGAAACGCCTTCGCCTACGTGTTTGCGGGCTCCGGCACGTTCCGCGACTCTTCGGATCCCCGCGCGGTGTTGACGGAACAGGCTGCAGACCCAACCGCCCCGGCCAAGTACGACGTCGGTAATCGCTCTCTGGTGTTGTTCGACCGTGGCGATGAGATCGTGGTGCAGGCTGGCGACGAGGGCATCCGCTTCTTGTTGGTTTCAGGCAAGCCGATCGAGGAGCCGGTGGCTTGGTACGGCCCTATCGTGATGAACACACAGGAGCAGCTACGCCAGGCGGTCGCCGAGCTACAGACCGGCAGCTTCATCAAGCACCGCTGAGCCTGAGCGGGCTCCACAAAACCAAAGATTCTTGCGTCTCGCCAATTCCCTTGACAGGGTGGGTTACGGGACGCAAGAATCACCATAACTACAAGAAAAGAAGGTAGCTCTCGACCGTGCCGGACGTGCACGCAGCCCGGCGCGAAAGAGTTTCAAAACATGACGAACACAGGCGCTTCCGCCAAACCATCTCCGGTCGCAACCGCGCTGGTCATCTCAGACGATGAGGCGACCGTCCGGCAACTGACGGAGAGCATGCAGCAGTTCGCGATCTCGGCTGAAGTGTGTCGAGACGCTGGGATTGCCATGCAGTCGTTGAATCGGCGGCATTACGAGGCGGTAGTGGTTGACCTGAAGATGTACCAGGCCAAAGAGATCATGGAGCGCGTGCGCAGCGCCCCTTCGAACCAGACGGCGACGACCTTTGCCGTCACCGAAGGGCCAGGGGCGGAATCGGCGTCGGTGTTCAGCGCCAGGGCGAATTTTGTGCTGGAGAGGCCGCTTTCGGAGGAGTCGCTGAGCCGCAGTTTAAGGGCGGCGTACGGGATCATCATGCGGGAACGCCGCCGCTACTTCCGTTGTCCGGTGACGATTCCGGTGGCGGTGCGCAACCAGGAAGGCCAGGAAGCTGAATACGTGACCATCAATATCAGCGAGAGCGGGATCGCGATCCGTATTCCCACCCCAGTGAAAGCCGGAGCGGAAGTGGCAGTGCAATTCAAGCTTCCGGAGAACCAAACCCAATTCGCGGTCCAATCGAAGATTTGCTGGAGTGACCCAACCGGCCGCACTGGCTTGCAGTTTCTGAATCTGCCGTTGCCGCAGAAAACGGAACTACAAGGATGGCTCTCCCACCGTTTGGAAGAAGTGCTGCCGGAAGCGGTAGCCAGCAAGTTCCAGAAACCCGCCGAGTCGTAGTCGGGCGGCGAAGGAATCCCACCTGCAATCAGCGCGCCTTTAGGGGCTTGCTTCATCGAGAGCCAGTTGTCAGGTCTCAGTTCCCAGTAGCTGAGCACCTTTGCGCGATCAGCACTCTGCGGCTATGATGGCAGAGTGGCGAAAAGCCACGGTTCTCAAGCCATCCACCAGGAGTCGTCCTTATATGTCAGCACCCAGCCGAAGGCCGGAGATTCGCCGGCGCCGTACCCGCAAGGAAAAAATAGTCAAGCTGCGAAAACGCCTGGCCACCGCCACCGCGGAAGCCGACCGCAAGCGCATTGAGCAGAAGCTGCACCGCCAAGGCTTAGTGTCGCCTGGAACTCCGCTGATCAAGAGTGCGTAAATGCCTCGCTTCCCTAAGCCTGGCTCAACTGGCGATGGTTTCCGCAGCCTGACGCCGGTCAGCCGCGGTGTGCGGCTCGGCCGCAACTTCGGCATAGATTTCGAGAATGCGGCGAGCTGAGGCGTCCCACGAGAATTTCTTCGCCTGTTCGTAGCAGCGCTTCTTGATCTGGTCACGAACCGGTTGGTCCAGCAGCAGGTGGAGCAACGCCCGCATAATCTCAAAAACATTCTCCGGATTCACCAGTACAGCGGCATTGCCCACCACCTCAGGCAACGACGAAGTATTGGAAGTGACGACCGGAGTGCCGTGGGCCATGGCTTCCAAAGGCGGCAGGCCGAAACCCTCGTAGAGTGAGGGGAAAACGAAGATCTTGGCGGCGTCATAAAAGACCCGCAACATTTCGATGGGAATGAAGCCGAGGAAGCGCACATCGTTCTGCACCCCGCTGCGGATCACGGTGCGGCGTAGGTCAGGATGCTTGGAAAGCTCATCGCCGATGATGATGAGCTTCAAGTCAGGGAATTTGCCTTCCTTCTCCAATTCAGCTTTCAGGGCGGAGAACGCTTCGATGATCCTCACCAGGTTCTTGTGAGGACTGATGCGGCCCGCATAGAGCAAGAACGGATACTTGATGAGGTAGCGTTCGGCGAGAATCTGGCGGTCGGCGTCGGTCGCATGCCCGCTTAGGAAGCGCTCATCGATGGCGTTGTACACCACTTCAATGCGGGATGGCGGAATTCCAAAGAGGTTCTCGATTTCGTTCCTGGTGAAATTGGAGACGGCCAGAATTTTGCCGGCGCCCTTCAACACTCTCCTGGTGAAATACAGATGCAAGGACCGCCGCAGGCTGGAGCGCTCGCGGGCGCTATACAGGTGCTCCAAAAGATCGTGCACCGTCATAACGTAGGGGCAGGGCAGGGTGCGGGGCATCCAGTAGAGGTGAGGGATGTGGACCAGGTCGCACTGCAGGCGCTTGAGAATGGCGCGGAACTCGAGGTAGCCCTTGGCGCTGGTGCCATCGTCGAGGAGCGGGATGGTTTGAAAACTCTCGGGCAGCGGGCCGATTTCTGTGACTTTCTGTGGCGAACCGATCAGGAAATACTGATTGGTATGGTCGAGCCGGCCGAGGGCCCGGACGACATTGCGAGTATAGGTGCCAACTCCGAACTCGGTGATGCGCCGAATGTCGATGGCGACCTTCACGGAGTGATTTAACCACAGAGAACACAGAGGGGCACAGAGAAATTGTGCCTGACCCAACCTCAAAGCTTGAAACGCAAAGATCGCAGAGAAATGCCGTGGAGGTCGCGGAGAAGATCTCTCAGGCCTTAAGTTCAGCCTGCGCTTTCGCTCGGCGCTCGGGATACAGTGGAAAAGCGTCGGCCAGTTTCAAAACCTGCTTGCGGATTTTCGCCAGTACCGCCGCATCAGAGCGGTGCTGTAGTGCTTCAGAGATCCAGCGACCGACTTGCTTCATCTCGGTCTCTTTCATTCCGCGTGTGGTTAAGGCCGGCGTGCCGATGCGGATGCCACTCGGCTTCATGGGCGGGTTGGTGTCGAACGGAATCGCATTCTTGTTGACGGTGATGCCGGCATCTCCTAATGCCTTCTCGGCTTCACTGCCCAACATGCCTTTGGCGAAGACGTCCACTAGCATGAGATGCGTGTCGGTGCCTCCTGAAATAATGCGGAAGCCTTCGGCGGCAAGCGTTTCGGCCAAAACTTTGGCATTGGCGACGACCTGCCGCGCATAGTCCCGGAAAGACGGCTGCATAGCTTCGAGGAAACAAACTGCCTTGGCGGCAATGATATGGACCAGCGGGCCGCCTTGCATGCCGGGAAAGACCACTTTGTCGATCGCGGCCCCGAATTCTTGTTTCGCTAGAATCATGCCGGCGCGGGGGCCGCGTAATGTCTTATGGGTTGTCGAAGTAACGATGTGGGCGTGCGGCACGGGCGACGGGTGTGCCCCGCCGGCTACCAGTCCGGCAAAGTGGGCCATATCCACCAGGAAGAGTGCACCAACTTTGTCGGCAATCTTGCGCATGCGCGCGAAGTCAATGATGCGGGGATAGGCGCTGCCTCCGCCGATGATGAGCTTGGGGTGCTCTTTTTCGGCTAGCTTTTCAAGGTCGTCGTAGTCGATGGTTTCAGTGTCTTTGGTGACGCCGTAGGGCACGATCTTGTAAGTCTTGCCAGAAAAATTAAGATGATGGCCATGGGTAAGGTGTCCGCCGTGTGCCAGATTCAAGCCAAGAACAGTATCGCCGGGCTGGATCACCGCAGAATAGGCTTCCATGTTGGCCTGCGATCCCGCGTGCGGTTGCACGTTGGCATACTCGGCGCCGAACAGGTTCTTGGCACGGTCGCGTGCCAGGTTCTCGACGATGTCCGCGTACTCGCAGCCGCCGTAATAGCGTTTGCCGGGATAGCCCTCGGCGTACTTATTAGTAAACACCGAGCCCATGGCCTCAAGTACGGCTTCGCTGACGAAGTTCTCGGAGGCGATCAGTTCCAGGCCTTCATGCTGGCGGCGAACTTCGTTGTCAATAGCAGCGGCGATTTCGGGATCGACATCCAGCAGCGGAAGCGACATTGGATTCGGCTTATTCATTCCACTTCTCCAGGCGAGCTTGTTTCTTGGTACACGTTCGGATTATGCAATTCCATGAAGTTCCCCGGCTTTTTCAGCGGCGTGAATCCGAATTGTAAGTAAAGCCGGTGAGCATCGCGCGTGGCCAGAGTCCAGCGCCGCAGACCCTGTAACTGCGGATGCCGCATGATTGCCTCCATCATCCATTTTCCCAAGCCGTGCCCGCGATGTGTATCGAGCACAAACACGTCGGCGATGTATGCGTACGTGGCGAAGTCGGAGATCACTCGCGCAAATCCTACCTGCTGCGCTTGTTTGTAGACGCCAAAACACAACGAGTTCTGGATGGAACGGGCCACAAGTTCACACGGAATCCCCTTTGCCCAATAGGATGCGGTCAGGAAACCGTGGATCACGTTCAAATCCAGCCGGTCGCGGTTGGTGCTCAGCAGGAACTCGCCGCGGCGTTCCTCGATGGTGTTTCCCACTCCCTCGGGCATAAGTCGAGGCTTCATTGTAAACCCGTGGGATGGGCTGCGTTTTAACGGCGGAACGGCTAGACGCTATCGAATGCCGTTCGCAGGAATGAGGCAATCTGCCAACCATCGATGAACTTGTAGGGAGTTTCACCAGTCGTGTAGTGCCCGCAGGGTAGCACCACGACCTTGTGATCCAATCCGCGTCTTTGAAACTCATTGACCGCATCACGGGAGAACTCGGGAAGGAAAGTCAGATCGTAGTTGGCATAAATAATGAGTGACTTCTTGGGCCAGCGCGCGAACTGATCGAAATATGACATAGGGCTGACCGCGCTCCACAGTTGACGCAGCCGGTCGAGGTCGATCTGCGACTCGATCCCCTCGCGAATATGGCGCGTGGATTGCCCGTGCCAGACCACGTCCGCGACATAGGTAGAGGCGTGATTGAAAGCGGCCACGCGGATGCGAGGCTCGTGCGCGGCAGCGAGAAAGGCATAGCAGGAACCGAGGCTCGTGCCGACAATGCCGAGACGGCTGTAACCCTGGGATTCGAGCCAGTCGAAACAGCAGCGGGCATCAATCACGCCCTGCCGACAAGCGTCGAGAGTGCGGCCGATGTTGGCGGAGACGGCGTAGTCGGCGCGTTTGATCTCGGTGGGCATGCGAATGTCGTGATAAGGCATGGTCAGCCGCAACACCGAAATTCCAATCAGATTGAGTGCCTGGCACAGGCTGGTGTAGGCGAGGGCATCGGCGTTCCAGTGCGGCATGAGAACGACGGCACGTTGTCCGCGAGTTGGGAACCAACGCGCATTGACCAGATTATTTTCCGGAAACGGAGTTCGGACTGGTGAGGTGAAGCGCAGGAAGTCGGCGTAGGTGCCACGGACTCTTTTCTCCAGCTTCTGATCGGGAACTTCGCGGGTGCTGAAGACCTGAACTTCGCGTCGCTCCAAGCGAAAATCGGTTGGCTTGCGGTAGGAGTAAAAGTCGTCGCTCGCGGCCACAATCCGCCGATTGAAGTCGCGAAGGAATTTCTCGCCATCCTCGGGCATGTGGCCGGGAGCGAAGCCATTGCGGCAGGGCCAGTCCCGTGCCCACTCCACACCCCACTCCAGCGGACGGACCACGCGGTTGTTGTCCACCGATATGAGCCGGTGTTCCCAGTCATACATCCATTGGGCGTAGTAAGAGGGCATGAGTCTTTAACGATATCGCAGGGAGCGACGGTGTGAATAGAGCGAAGGCAGCCAACGGCGTGGATAGGCATTGAGCAGGGAAGATTGGAGGTTAGCGGGAGGGGGACACGTATCGCTCGCGCTCACTCAACTTGCGGCGGCTGCCGGGAGAGTGGTCAGCCTCTGGCGAACATCTTCGCAAACATGATCGCGAAGATCGCCCAGACCCCTACGGTGATAACGGCTTCCGCAGGCGCTGGCAGCATCCCTGCCAAGATACAAGCAATCACCACTCCTGCGGCAAATATCGCTCCCACACTCTTGGAAATCGTCTCCTTAACAAACTCGCCGCAATGCTTGCATTTCCTGGCGTCGACGAGTATTTCTTCAGCGCAGTTACCGAAGTCCCGTGAGAACCGGAACTAAGCAAGTATGTGGACGCCCTAGGTGGACAATCACCCTGGGGACAGCAAACCGCGACGGTGTTCACCGGATAAGAGCATGGAAGAGTTGGGATTCCGCCTAGGTTCGAGTAAGCTGCGAAATGCTATTCCGCCACGACGCGGGCCGGGTTAATCTTGCTGTGAGTGAACTGGGGTCGCCCCCGAAACGGCCGCATCTTGGGTTTGGAAAGCGAGGGTCGGATATGACATTAGTCCTTGAAGCAGAAGACAAAGCCGAGAAAGTTGCCCGGGCGCAAAGGAACAAGGATGGGAAATACATGCTGCTGGCCGGCGTCGTCGCTCTTGCGTCCATCGCAGGAGACAGGTTATCCCATTGGATACTTGGTGGTTCTGGAGTATCTATGATCACGAGTTGGATACTAGGCTTCGTGATCGTTTTCACCAGTGGCTGCGTTTTTAATTGGATCGGCACGGAATTCACGGAACTCCGCACACGAACCAAAGAGATAAACGGCAGGCTGGCCGAGGTAAAGGCAACGCTCGAAGAGTTAAAAGGGAGACTATGACGGTTAGGGAGACGAAATTGCTCAAGGGGCCGGAAAAAGAGCTTAAGAAGTTCTTGGCGTCTAAGCCCGCTTGGATGCAGCGCGTGCTCCAAGAGGATTTTTCCTCATTTTCGCGCGATGAAAACCTGGAGTGGATCAACAATCAAGATAGGGTGTACGAACTAAGACACGAATACCAGCGAATTCTGCAGCAAATCCCCGCTACGTGGAGGGAATATCGCAAGAAGCTGATGCGGAACTCTCTAGATCGACTGCTGGTGCCGGAAGGGAGGCCCGGGAGGCCAACCAAGAGTGCCCTTGCGGAGGAAGCAGCAGGTTTGCAGCGGGCCGGAATGAACTATCCCCAGATGACAGCAGAGTTGAACAAATGCCACGGCCAAGGCACTACTACATCGGAAGCCCTCCGAAAATTGCTGAAACGGCACCCGGGCAAATCCTCACGATAGATTCTGACCCGGACATTATCCTTCTCCATTTATGTCCTGTTGCATCTTGCACGAGTAAGTGAAATGTTGGAGGTGGAGGCGAAATAGCGATGACCCATCTTGAACGTGAATGGAGCCACCTTCCGCAACTCGTGAAGGCGGCGACAAAGGGATCTCAGGGCATTTCAGAGAATTGCGTGGCCCTGCAAAACGTAGCTGTAGAATTCGGGGTTTACGGAAAGCGCTACGAAGTTAGATTCGGTCGCAAACCGAAGACGGCCGTTGGTCCTGAAGATTCTCCACCCCGAATCCGATGGATTTTTGAGCCCCAGCAGGACGGCAATCAATGGTTTGTCGCGTCGCTGGGTGAGGCTTTGACGACGGAGAACCTGGCCCTCAAGTTATCAGCTAAACTCACTACGTATTGTGTCGAATATGAAAATGCAATCGCTCTCTAGGCCGCGAATGCTGAACAAAGCAAGTAATCGGAAAGCCACCAACCCGAAAAGGCGATCCAGGACAGACTGGAAACGAATTGATGCGATGCGGGATTCGGACATAGATCTCTCCGAATTCCCCGAGCTAGGCCCCGACTTCTTTGCCAACGCCATCCTCTGGCCGGGGCCGAAGAAGCAGATCACTCTGCGAATCGACCCCGACGTGCTAGCCTTCTTTCGTAAGCACGGTAGAGGCTATCAGACCACGATCAACGCCGTCCTGCGTAAATACGTGGAGGCCCAGAAGGGGCGGGCGGGTTAAATGGGAGCGAATCCTGATTTCTTCTTGTCGGCAGCCGGCGAAATGCGAGGAGATCTTGCCACCATCCGCGCATGTTGGTCAAAGGCCCGCCTAAGAGACGAGGTTCGCGACGATTACATGCTCATCGAAGTTGACCCTCCGGTGATTGGACAACAGTTTGGACTCGGCGACCAGGACGTCACGGAACTGATAATCTCGACGCGCCACAAAGGTTTCACTCTGTTCCCCGTCACGGAGTGGCCGTCGCATGTTTATGTGACTCGGATGTTGGATCAGTTCGTTGCTCAGACCTTGGTTTTCACAGGGGATCAGGTAGAACTCATTGGCTGGGCCGAAATATTTCTTACGCGCGCTGAAGCTGAGAAGGAATCCGCGAAGTTTGGTGGCGCAGGTGGTGGCTAGCTGACGTGCCTTCTGGGCACGCGCTTCGAAATCCCGCACAAAATCTCATAGAGCACAGTATTAGCCAGGGCAGCATGCTCGCGAGCGTCTACGCTAAGGCCTTCTGAAGATCCCAGCAGAATAGCTTCGTCTCCAACTTCGATACCCGGCAAGCCAGTGACATCAACTAGAGTGAGGTCCATGGAAATGCGGCCTACGATGGGGGCATAGTGCTCGCGCACAATGACGCGACCGCGAGAAGACAGCGCGCGATTGAAGCCGTCGGCGTATCCCACGGGAAGCACGGCGATGCGCGCGGGTGCCTTGGTGACGTAGATGCCGCCGTATCCGAGGGCCTGGTTGGCGCGCACGTCACGCAGAGAAAGGATGCGAGTCTTCCAAGTGAGAACGGGTTTGACCCCAAGCCGCAGACCGCTGCCGCTTACTTCCCGTCCCGCCCGCTCAAAGGGCAAGAAATAACCATAAAGCGCGATGCCGGGCCGCACCATGGTGTTCCACGATTCGCGGCGCGAGATGACCGCACCGGTGTTGGCAGCGTGAACCAGTGGCGGGTCAATGCCCTCATTGCGCAGGAATTGGCGTACCTGCTCGAACGACTGCAACTGTTCGGCAACGGAAGGCGCGTCGAGAATTTCGGAAGAAGCCAGATGGGTCGAAAGCCCTTCGACCACGAGATGTGCCGCCGACTTCAGGGCGGCAGAAATATGCCGCAGGTCTTGAGGCGAAGCCCCGAGGCGTCCCATGCCGGTGTCGACTTTGAGGTGTACGGAGTGTTTCGCCGAGAGACGCGCAGCGGCCTTTTCGAACAGCTCGATCTGTCCCGGCTCCCAAACGGTTGGGGTCAGGTGGAGGCGGACAATCTCTTCTTCTTCCCCGCGCCAGAAACCAGTCAGTAACAGAATGCGGCCGCGGATACCGGCTTCGCGAAGCGGAATCGCTTCATCGAGCGAAGTGACGCCAAACCAGCGCACTCCTTCTTCTTCCAGGGCACGGGAACATTCGACCGCGCCGTGGCCGTAGGCGTCAGCCTTCACGATCGCGCACACTGTGACGCCGGAGCCAATGTGTTTCTGCACCGTGCGGAAATTCTGCCGGAGCGCAGTCAGAGATACTTCGGCCCAGGTGGGACGGGTTGCGACGCGCTTGGCAAGTTCGATGGTGGCCACTGGGTCGATTATAGCGGGCACATGCGCAGGCCTGAGGTTACGGGTGGGCTACACCCCGTGCACAGTTCATCTACCCTCCCGACAGGCTGAAGTTTACCGTCACCTGGGTTTCGACCTCGACCGGCTGGTCGTTTAAATAATAGGGCCGGTAGCGCCATAGGCGGACAGCATTGACGGCGGCTTGTACCAGCAGAGGATGGCCGCTGATCACCTGCAGATCCTGGATTGTCCCTTCGCGATCGATGACAGCCCGCAGTACGACAGTTCCCTGAATGCGAGCCTGCTTTGCCAATGCCGGATACTCGGGCTGGACGCGACGAATTAGATTTCCTTCCATCACGCGGGAGATCCGTGGCGGACGGAGCGAGGGAGTAACCGGCATGGCAGGTCTCATGCCACTTCCGATCGCTGTCAGCACATCACTTCCGCCTGGATGATCGCCCACGATGCCCACAACTCCCGGCCCGCCTGGAGGCTCTGCCACTGAATCATCACGACCGCCGAGAAAACTAGATGGTTGCGGAATCGGCGCCGGAAATCGCAGAGCGTGTTCATCAATTCTGCTGACGACATGGCTCTGAGCGGCTCTCGCCCCACCCGGCGGCGCCGGCGGCGTCGGAGCAATTACTGATCCCAGCAACGCCAGGCGTGGCATTGCCTGGGTGTAAAACAAGGGCAGAACCAGCAATCCAGCGATGGCCACTGCTTGGGCTGCGAACGAAGCCAGAGCGGTCCAGCCGCGATGCGAGCGGTTGGCCCAAGTGTTGTCGGAGATGTAGTCAGCGAACATGGTGGCCTCCTCAAACCCGTGCCTTCTATAAAGACACCGGCAGAGCAGGCTACGGGAGAAACTTTAGTAAAGAAAAAGGCCGCGATTTAGCGGCCTTATTGGAACCATTTTCGACACTCTGGTGTCGCCGGTTACTTCGGCGGCGGAGTGGCGGTTTGCGGCTTCGGCTGGGCAGGCGCTGTCGGCTTGGCGCCAGTTCCAGTGCCGGACTTCTGCACCGGAGCGCTACCCTTGGCCGGGGCGGGCACGCCGGACTTGGTGTTGTAGGCCTCGACAACCGACCGGGTGATATCCATGGAAGGCAAGGCCCACAGTATGGGACCTTGCGGCCAGGGATTCGATGTATCCACGATCATGCCAAAGCCGGCAGTCTGGGCGTAGCTCACGATCACCGGTGCCATTTTCTGGAGGATGCGCTGGGCAATCTCATTTTGCTGGGCCTGGGCATCGTCGCGGGCATCCTGCACCGAGCGTTCCAGGGATTTTTGTTTCTGCTCGATCTGCTTAACCAGGTTGCCGCGGGCGTCTTCGCTGAGCTTGTCGCCGGAACTGGTCAGCTGCTTCTTCAGGCTCTCGACTTCGTCGTTCAGGTTCTTCAGTTCGGTCTGCTTGGGTTCAAGCTTCTTGCTCAGGGCCTCGAAATCGCGCTGGCCTTCATTGCTGGCATAAATTGCCTGCTCGATATTGATGGTGCCAACGCGGCTGCCGCCACCGGTTGCCGCCGCCGGGTCGGCTGGGGTCGTGACGGGGGGAGTGGAGGCGCTGGGCGCTGCGGGTAACGGTGCGTCCGGTTTGCCGATCTGGGCCAGGACACAAACGGAAAAGGCAAACACTGCGGCCAGAACAAAACACGTAAACTTGCTTTTCATGGGGTTAATTTTGAACTCCTTGGAAGCTTTCCGGGAATTTTGCTCAGATCTTTCTCTCTTCACCACGCTGCGGCCCACCGTCTATCATCCCGCCTCGCCATCGCCGGCGACTAGGCAGGCCTAGTCCCAGCCTGTCACGTTCGAACGCACAAACGAGACGACCACCCCGCACATTTCATTTTCAGGGCGCGAAGCTAACATTATAGGGAGATAGCAGCTCCACCGTCAAACCTGCGGTTTGACACCAGTTCCCAATTCTCAGGCATGGACTCGACGCAGGGTCAGAACGTAGTAGCTACAGTGAAGCGGAAAGTCTTGCGCGGTTCGCGCAACAGATACTGCGGGGCGAACGCGTTCTTAGCGAGTTGGAAGGTGTAGTCTCCCGCGGCTCCGGCCGGGAACATGCTGCGGGTAATGGGAACCGGAGAATTGGTGGTGGTGTCGAGGCGCAGGGGGTTGTACGCCCAATACACTCGGAAGGGAGCATTGATAACGGGCAAGAAGACCTGGAACTCGATTCCGGTGGACATCCTGGGGGTCCAATTGGTGCTGCTTAGGGGAGTAAGGAACTGGGAGAAGGAAAGCTTGCTGCCGCCGGTGCAGTTCAGGGCGACGTCAACGGTGGGGCAGCCATACACCGTGCTGTTGAGCAGTTGCTGCTCGCTGCTGGAGATTTTCAATTGGGAATCGCGCAAGATGGGCTCGACCCCGGCATCCATGAAAGGCGCAAAACTGACTGGCCCGGCAATGGTGATGCGGTATTCGAGGTTGCCGATCAAGCTCAGATCTCCGCCGGGAAACACGATCTGCGAGACGGGGACAGGAATGGTGTAAGCCCCCTGGAGGGGATTGGCGGGGTTCTTAGGCACAATCGAACCATCCGGATTGCGCAGTTGAACCGTGGTGGTGCTAGGTAAAAAGGCGACCGGCGATATCGAACGGATATCGAAGCCGCGCAAGTCATTCTCGCCTCCGTCATAAAAACGCTGGAAGGGAGGTGGCACCAGGCCGCCGTAGCCGGTCAGGAAGGAGCCGGTCACCTGGAAGCCTACGGTGTTGCGCCCGTTCTGAACTGGAGTGAAACGCTTGTATTGCACGATTGGCCGAATCGTCCTCACGTTCCCCCCGATGCCTGCAAATTCCGTTGCCAGGTAGTAGCTCGTGCCCTTGTGGGGAAAGAGCGCCCGATCCAAAGAGTTCTTGGAAAGGCTGGGAATGATCTTGCTGGTGACAATGCCGTTCAGAGAGTTGGGGCCGCTGATTCCACGGAAGGACAGGAAATCGAACAGGGTCTTGGAGGCGTTGGTCAGAGCCACAATCGAGGAGTCGTCCAACTGATAGCTGACGCCGATCCGTTTGAACGAGTGATGGCGCAAAGGATAGGACAAATTGAGGGTGAAGCCTTTGCTGGATTGAGTGTAGTTCTGAAGATTCTGCTCCAGGGCCGAGGGCAGATTGATCGCTTGGCCGGTTAAGATTGCGGCCTGTCGTGCCTGGTCGTAGATGAATCGGCGTCCGTAAACCGTAAATCCGAACTGCAGCGGGCGATCAAATAAGTAAGGCTCTGTGAAGCCAAACATCAGGTCGCGCTCAAGGTTGCCGATGTTGGCCGAAACGGTCAGGGTTTCACCCTTACCCAGAAAGTTGTTGGTACTGTAACTGAGCCCGATAAAGGAGCCAGCAAGGCCGCTCACACCTCCGGTCAATCCGATGCTGTTTTTCCCTTTCTCGTGCACTTTGAGAAGCAGGTCGACAGTGCCGGCTTTTTCGTCAAGATGGCGTTCGGTAGTGCTGGGATCGTCGGCCTTCAGCACATCGAAGAAGCCCAACTGATTCAGACGCTGCAGGCTGACTTCCCAGAGCTGCGAGCTATAGGTCTGGCCTTCTTCCAGCAGGATTTCGCGGCGGATCACTTTGTCGCGGGTGGTGGTGTTGCCCTGAAACTCGATGCGCCGGACCACAAACGGTTTGCCCTCATCCACGTCGATGTCGATAAAGATCTGTTTCTTGTCCTCGTCGAATGTGGTGCCGGGGACCGAAGTGAAGTTGATATAACCCTGTTGACCATAAGCTTTCCCCAAGTTGTCCAGACCCTTGGCAATCTTGCTGCGGTCAAACACATCGCCATCTTTGATGGGGAACAGCGCCCGCAGTGCTTTTGTGTTGGTGACCGCCTTGTTTCCCTTGAAGGTGATTTCGCCCAGTGTGTATTTTTCACCTTCATCGATGGGCATGGTAATGTCTATCGCCTTGCCCGTGCCCGGTTGCAGGAACGGAATGTGAAAGCCCTTGTGCCCGCTGTCGTGGATGTCGGTCTTGGGCTCGTTGACCGTGGCTTTGAAGTAGCCCCGATTTTGAAATTCGGAACGCACCCGCTCGGTGTCTTCATCGAGCTTGGTGGCATCGTAGGTGCGGGCGAACAGGTTTTCGAGGAAGATGGAGTGGGGAATGCCGATCGGCCTCAGGTTCTTCATCGCCCCGCGCAGCAAACGGGTCTTCACGTGATTGTTGCCGGTGAAAATAATCTTGCCCACTTTGACCTTAGGACCTTCCTTGATCACGAAGGTAAGGCTCAAAGCGGCGGGAGGAATGGGCCGAATCTCGGTACGGATGGTGGAGAATTGACGGCCATGCTCGGAGAGCAGTTCCTTGATGACCACCTCCGCGTGCTTGACCTTGGTCGGGTCATACTGGCTTTCGACCGAAAGCCCGACTTTACGTTCCTTGAAACGGTCGAGCACATCGCTCTTGGTAACTGAGTTCAGACCCTCATAGTTGATCTCGCGAATCGTCGGCCGTTCCTTGACGTAGATGTGAAGGACTGGGCCTTTGGGAGTGTTTTCGCGCTCGAAGCGGAGATCCTCGAAGTACCCGGTATTCCACAGCGAATTGAAGTCACGTTCGAGAGCGGCCTCGTCATACACGTCCCCGGGACGGGTGAAGATCCGGGCGCGGATGGTTTCAGCCGGAATCCGGCGGTTACCGTGGACTTCGATCCCTGCAACTAGTTCCTGCTGCGCCGCAGCCAGCGAACTCAGCACAACAATTCCCAGTAAAAGCCCCAGAAGCGAACCACGGCATCGACCCCAACACTTTATAAATGAAGGAGATGGGCCGAAGCGTGATGCCAGACTTCGGGGTGCGCGGCTATGCTTGCCCTGGGCGATCGCAGGGTTATCCTGATGAGAGCGCAGAATCTCCTCTACCTCAGCGACTGGGAGTATGGAAAACCGCAATTATACGGTAGTGCGATGGAGAGCGTCCAAGAACCAGGCCTCAGTTGCTCGCAGCCGCCGGCTTGAAAAGCTCCACCTCAACCAAGACGGAATAAAACGTGGCCGAGTTGCCCAAGTCCGTAAGTTTTTGTGATGTAAGCACGTTAATGTTTTGTCCGCCCGGTGAAAGCTTGGCCCAGGCGAGTTTGGCACACACTACGCCGGTCTGCACAGCGCCATTGATCTTCGCGATCAGACGTACGTCTCCGCGGCGGTTGAATACGCGCACCGTGTCACCTTCAACGATTCCCCGGCTGCGGGCGTCGGTTGCGTTCAGCTCGAGCAGGCCGGGTTCTTCCATCTCCTGAATCGAAGACAGATTCGAAAACGTCGTATTGAGGAAATTGTCGGCCTTGCGCGCCAGCAACTCCAAAGGAAAAGTCTTGGCTTGCTCACCATGCCGCGATTCCTCCGGTGGTGTGAATTGCACAACGGGGTCAAGCCCTTGAGACTTCAACGGCTCACTATAAAGTTCGGCTTTGCCACTCGCGGTCCCGAAGTTTCCGTGAGCAAAGGGAAGAAAAGGCCCGGTCTTGTCTGCGTGAAAATTCAGCCGGATGTGCCCTTCAGCTTCCAAACGTTTGCGGTCGATGCCTTCCAGCCAGGGGTTTTTCGTGTTCAGTGCAACGTCGATCATCTGATCGACCGATTCACGGAAACATTCATCGCGGAATCCCATGCGCTCGGCGAGGGTGCGGAACAGATCAACATTCGACCGGCATTCGCCCAAGGGTTCGATGGCCTGGTCAGACATCTGTAGAAAGTAGTGTCCGTAAGCGCCTTGCAGGTCCTTGTGCTCAAAGAATGTGGTCGCGGGAAGGACAATGTCGGCGTAATCCGTGGTATCTGTAAAGAATTGTTCGTGGACCACCGTGAACAGGTCGGGGCGCCGCAAGCCGCGAGTCACTTCGTTCTGATCGGGGCAAACCGCCGCCGGATTGGAGTTGTAAACCAGTAGCGCTTTGACGGGCGGATCGGAAAGGATGTTCAAAGCCTTCCCCAGCTCGACCATATTTATAGTGCGAGCCGGCCGGCCCAGGGCCGCGTCCATCAGGTCAGGGCGCTTCAAGGTCTCTTTGTCGAGTGCCGCCGCGAATGCCCCGCTGGTAGCGTACTGCAGGCCGCCTCCGACCTCCTTCCACGAGCCGGTAATGCAGGGCAACATGGTAATCGCGCGCATGGCCATGCCGCCCCCTTCAGAGCGCTGCACGCCGTCGTTCACTCGAATGACGGCGGGCCGGATCGTAGCGTATTCCCGCGCTAACTTTGTGATATCTGCGACTGAGATCCCAGTCCACTTCGATACGCGTTCTGGACTGTACCCCTGAACGTTGGTTCGGAGTTGCTCGAAACCGACGGTGTAGTGCTCGACGTAATCTGCGTCATGCAGATTCTCATTGATGATGACGTTCATCATGCCAAGCGCGAGCGCGGCATCAGTGCCGGGGTTGATTGGCAAATACCAGTCGGCGCAGGCGGCCGTGCGGGTGCGGTAGGGATCGATGACGACGAGCTTTGCACCCTTGCGGCGGGCTTCAACGATAAATGGCCACAGGTGCACATTGTTGCCGTGAATGTTCGACGCCCACGCAATGATGTAGCGGGAATGTACGAATTGTTCCGGCTCGGTGGCCAGTTTGATGCCAAGAACCGACTTTAGACCAGCTTCGCCGGCCGTGGAACAGATCGTCCGATCGAGTTGCGATGCTCCTAACCGGTGAAAGAAGCGGCGGTCCATGGAAGCGCCGTTTAAGACTCCGAGAGTACCGCCATAGGAGTACGGGAGAATAGCTTCGCTGCCAAACTCGGAGCTGATTTGCTTGAAGCGAGAAGTGATCTCGTCGAGAGCTTGGTCCCAAGTGATGCGTTGGAATGTTGGCGTGGCGCGGACGCCCCCGCCCACAGGGCCCTTGGGCGCGATCCTTCGCATGGGATACAACAGGCGATCCGGCGAGTACACGCGGTCGAGATACTTGGCAACTTTCGCGCACAGGAAGCCGCGAGTCACCGGATGCGCCGGATCACCCTGAATCCGCGTAGCACGGCCGTTGTCGACGGTAATCAAGACGCCGCAAGCGTCTGGACAATCATGGGGACAAGCGGCGTGGACGGTCTGCTTCACTGTTTCGATTATACGGGGAGTTGCCCGGTAGGGACGTAGCTGCTACGTCTAGACGCTCACCCGATCAAACCGCACGTCCGGCGCAAGCGCCCGATGCCCAAGCCCACTGAAAGTTGAATCCGCCAAGCTGGCCTGTGACGTCGACAACTTCGCCGATGAAGAACAGTCCTGGGACTCTGGGGCTCTCCATGGTTTTGGCGGAGAGCTCGTCGGTGTCGACTCCTCCCGCAGTGACTTCTGCTTTTTCGTAGCCTTCGGTTCCCGCAGGATGAAGTTCCCAGCCATGAGCGCGGCGTTCCAGATCGGCGAGCGACTGATTCGTAAATGAAGAAGGAGGGTTGAGCTCCAACCAGCGATCCGCCAGGCGATTGGGCAGGAACGCCCGGAAGGTAGCGTTCAGGGTTTTGATGTTGCGCGGAGACTGCGTGTCGTTGAACGTTGCCGTTACGGCCTTCCCAGGAGCCAGATCGATGACAATCGGCGTCGGCGGTCTCCAGTAGGACGAAATTTGCAAGATGGCCGGACCGCTCAGCCCGCGGTGCGTGATCAGCATCCCTTCTCTGAAACGCACGCCGTCGCACGAAGCAATCACTTCTGCCGATACTCCCGCGAGATCGCAATAGTGGTTGCGATCTTCCGGGGGGAGCAACAACGGGACCAGAGCCGGCCACGGCTCGCGAATCTTAAGCCCGAATTGCCGCGCCAGATCGTAGCCGAAACTGGTTGCACCCATCTTGGGGATGGACAGGCCGCCAGTCGCGACCACCAACGCCGTCGAACGAAATTCGGCGCGTTCGGTTCGAATGATGAATTCGGTGGTCTTGGTGACATCCAAGACCTTCGTACTCACAAGAATCTCGACGCTGGCGGCCTGACATTCTGTTTCCAGCATCTGCAGGATTTCGCGGGAAGATCGGTCGCAGAAAAGCTGGCCTAGAGTCTTCTCGTGATAACAGATGCCATGTTTTTCGACCAAAGCGATGAAGTCCGCCGGAGTGTAACGGGCCAGCGCCGACTTGGCAAAATGTGGATTCGCCGAGATGAAGTTTTCGGGACGACAGTGCAGATTGGTGAAGTTGCAGCGTCCGCCGCCCGAGATGAGGATTTTCTTGCCGCAGCGGTCGGCGTGTTCTAGAACGGCAACGCGGCGTCCGCGCTTGCCAGCTTCGATAGCGCACATCAGGCCGGCAGCGCCGCCCCCGAGAACTATGACGTCGAAAGAGCTACCCGCGGGCGCGGACATAGGAATAGGAATAAGAGATCAAAACCCCACCACAGAGGCCACAGGGTGGCACAGGGGGAAAACCGAGCACTATTTTATTTCCATCACTTCCTTTTCTTTACCCTTGCTCATTTCTTCCATCTTCTTGATTTCGTCGTCGGTGAGTTTCTGAATCTCGTCCATAGCTCGCTTTTCGTCGTCTTCGGAGATTATCTTGTCTTTCATGGCCTTTTTGATGCCGTCATTGCCGTCGCGCCGAATGTTGCGCACGGCGGTACGATGGTCCTCGAGCACCTTGTGCAGGTGTTTGACCATATCTTTGCGACGCTCCTCGGTAAGCGCGGGCACCGGCACGCGGACGATCTTGCCATCGTTCATTGGATTCAGCCCGAGATCGGCGGAACGTATGGCCTTTTCAATCGCGGGCAGCGCAGTAGGGTCGAAGGGCTGGATGGTGATGAGCTGCGGTTCTGGGGCGTGCACTTGGGCAATCTGATTCAGCGGCATCTGCGAGCCGTAGTAATCGACGTGGACAGCGTCGAGCATGTGCACGTTGGCGCGCCCCGTCCGTGTCGCCGCCATGGCTTTGCGGAAGTCTTCGACCGCCTTGTCCATGCGGGTCTTGAGTTGGATGTAAGTATCTTTGAGGCCCGGAATCGCGGCCATACCGGCTTGAGCCATGGTCAGCTCCCTGGGAAAGTAATGGTCAAGAACGTTGAATTATAAACCCTGGAAAGCAAAAGGTTGATCTGCGTTGCCCTGCGTGAATCTGCGGCGGACAACGGGCTAGGCGCACACCAGCGAACCCACCTTCTCGCCAGTCACAACTTTCTTGATGTTTCCATGCTGATTGAGGTTGAAGATGATGATGGGCAGGTTGTTGTCCTGGCAGAGTGAGATGGCGGTCGAGTCCATCACCTTCAAGCCCTTTTTCAGCACGTCGAGGTAGGTGATCTGGGTGAACTTCTTGGCGTTCTTTACCAGCATGGGATCGGCGTCGTAAATGCCATCCACTTTGGTGGCTTTCAGAATAGCCTCGGCTTTAATCTCCATGGCGCGCAGCGAGGCGGCAGTGTCGGTTGAGAAATAGGGATTGCCAGTGCCACCGGCAAAAATCACTACACGGCCCTTTTCGAGGTGGCGAATGGCGCGGCGGCGGATGAAAGGCTCGGCGACCTGGTTCATCTCAATCGCCGATTGGACACGAGTGTAGACTCCCTGTTTCTCGAGCGCGTCCTGCAAGGCGAGCGCGTTGATCACCGTGGCCAGCATTCCCATGTGATCGGCGGACACCCGGTCCATTTCCTTGGCTTGTTCGGCGACACCGCGGAAGAAATTGCCTCCGCCGACGACAATGGCGATCTGGATGCCCAGGGAGTGAACGTCCGCCAGTTCGGCGGCGATTTCGTGAATGCGCGGGGAATCCACACCGAAACCCTGGTTAGCGGCGAGAGCTTCGCCGGAGAGCTTCAGCAGAATGCGTTTGAAGACGGGAGTTGCCATTCAGAACCTGGTTTCCAGTTTCCAGTTTCCGGTTTCCAGCTTCCCCGTCAGCAGAAACTAGAAACCAGAAACTAGAAACTTATTCGCTCTTTTGTTCCGGCCGGCTGATGGCGATGGTCTCGCCTGCCTCGCCGACTTTAAAGCGGGCGAAGCGGCGAACCGAGATATTCTCGCCCAGCTTGCCAATCTTAGTGGCTACAAGCTGCGAGATGCTGACCGTCTGGTCTTTGATGAAAGGCTGCTCGTAGAGGCAGACTTCCTCGTAGAACTTCTCCATTTTGCCGGCAACCATCTTCTCCGCGATACCTGCCGGCTTGCCGCTGGCGATGGCACGGGCAAGCGCGATGTCCTTTTCGCGGGCGAAATCGTCCGCGGTAACGTCTTCCTTGCGGATGTACTTGGGGTCGCTGGCCGCGATGTGCATGGCGATGTCATGCACCAGCTCTTTGAAGTCGTCGGTGCGGGCCACGAAATCGCTCTCGCAATTGACTTCCACCAGCACTCCGATTTTGCCGCCAGCGTGGATGTAGCTGGTGACCGAGCCTTCGCTGGTGACGCGGGCCGACTTTTTGGCCGCAACCGATACGCCCTTCTTGCGCAGCACGACCACCGCCTGCTCCATGTCTCCCTTGGCTTCGGTCAGGGCCTGTTTGCAGTCCATCATGGGCGCGCCGGTCTTCTCGCGCAGTTCTTTTACCTGGGTAGCGGAGATATTCAAAGTAGATGTGCTCATAAATTCAGTTTCCAGTTTCTAGTTTCCAGTAAACCTAGACCTGGGACAAGCCCTTCTAGAAACCGGAAACTAGAAACTCGAAACTGCTCTCTACAAATTTTGACCCGCGCCGGACAGCCCGCGCGGGTCTGGAATCCGAAACGAAGGACCAACCTCGTCCTAGAAAGTCTGATGTTCGATCTCGACCGGGTCGGCAGCGGCTTCCTTGGTTCCGGAGGGCTGCTTGCGGGCCGGGGCGCCAAGAACGTCCTCCATACTGATGTCTTCGCCCTCACCATCTGCCACGGCGGAAATGTCCGCGGTGCCCTCCACTGGAATCTCCCTGGCGGCGGCAGCTTGTTGGGCCGCGTCCGCGGCGGCTGACAAGTCGGCGACCTGCTTGTCGGTCATGAACTGGGCGCCTTCAGCAACCGAATCGGCGATCTTGGATGCGAACAGGCGAATCGCCCGTAGCGCATCGTCATTGCCCGGAATTACGTAATCCACTTCGCTGGGGTCACAGTTGGTGTCAACCACGGCGACCACGGGAATGCCCAGCTTGCGCGACTCGCGCACCGCAATCTGTTCCTTGTTGGAGTCGATGACAAACACCGCATCCGGGAGCCGCGTCATGTTTTTGATGCCGGCCAGGTTGGCCTGCAAGTGCTTGCGCTCGCGCTCCAGCTTGATGACTTCCTTCTTGGGCAGCAACTCGTAGCGGCCATCCGTGGCCATCTCGTCGAGTTCTTTCAGGCGCTTCACCGACTTCTGCACTGTCACCCAGTTGGTGAGCAGGCCACCCAGCCAGCGCTGGTTCACGTAGAACCCGCCGCAGCGAGTAGCTTCCTCGGCGATGGCGTCTTGTGCCTGACGTTTGGTGCCCACGAAAAGGATGATCTTCCCTTCGGCGGCCAGGTCCTGCACGAACTTCGACGCTTCTTTGAACATTTTCAGCGTCTTCTGCAGGTCAATGATGTAAATCCCGTTGCGCTCGCCGAAGATGTACTCCTTCATCTTGGGATTCCAGCGCTTGGTCTGGTGCCCGAAGTGGACCCCCGCTTCGAGCAACTCCTTCATGGTGATGTTAGCCAATCAACCTCCTCAGTTGGTCTGCATCGGCAACTTTAAGTCACTTGCCGCCGATTGCCATTCCCGTCCCCGCGCTAAGCGGCACGGGAAGAATTGAACACATAAAACTAGCTTCTAGCTGTTAGCTGGCTTTTAGCTAAACCTTTAGCGCTTGCTGTACTGGAAGCGCTTACGAGCGCCCTTCTGTCCGTACTTCTTGCGTTCTTTCGAACGCGAGTCGCGGCTGACCATGCCTTCAGCTTTGAGCTTCTTGCGCAACTCAATGTTAAAAAGCATGAGAGCACGAGCAATGCCGAGTTTCACGGCGTCTGCCTGTCCGTTCACGCCGCCGCCGGTGACGCGAGCGACCACGTTAAACGCGGCCGACGATTCGGTCGAGACCAGCGGCTGCTTGGCGCTCACGCGCTGCGACTCGGTGACGAAATACTGCTCAAAGGGCCGCCCATTAACCTTAAACTCGCCGCTGCCCGGACGCAGATACACGCGCGCGATCGCCCGCTTGCGGCGTCCCGTTCCGTAGTATTGAACTAATTCTGCCATTTCGCTTCTAGCTCCTAAGCTTCCAGCTCCCAACCAAAACAGGAGCGAGCCGACTCTTTAGAAATTTAAACTACGCTCTCACTTCCAACGCCCGGACTTCCGGCTTCTGCGCCTGATGCGGATGCTTCTCGCCGCGATACACATTTAACTTGGTGATCATCTGCCGTCCCAGTTTCGACTTGGGCAGCATGCGCAACACTGCCTGCTCGACGATCAACTCGGGCTTGCGCGCCATCCGCTTATTAAACTCTTCGGTGCGCAACCCGCCAGGGTAGCCGGTGTAATGCTGATACACCTTCTGCTCCGACTTCATTCCTGTCGTCTTCACCTTTTCGGCGTTGATCACTACAACATGATCGCCTGTGTCGAGGAAGGTTGTGTATCTCGGGTTTTCTTTGCCCATCAAAATGCGGGCTACTTGTGACGCCAGCCTTCCGAGAGTTTGCCCGGAAGCATCGACAACGTACCACTTGCGCACAATTTCCCCCGCTTTGGGGAAATAGGTAGACATGAAAATCTCCCAGAAAATTAAAAAAACAAAATGAAAACCGCTCAGTACCCAAGCAAGCGCTGAACGCGCAGGGTCATCAGGCGGGCAACCGCAGGACTGCTAAAGACTTAAAGATAACGTAGGGCGGCGGTTATTGTCAACGCAAGCGATATTACGTTTGTCCATAACCCCATCCGTGATCGATACCGCCGCAGCCCTACTCATACGCCAAGGCGTCAATCGGGTCCTTTTGCGCCGCTTTGTAGGCAGGATACAACGCCCCCAGAATGGCCCCCACAATGGCTATCGCCGTGGCCTTTATGATCCAGCCCCCGGTCACGATTACCCGCAGCGTGGAGCGGCGATCGATTCCCGCCCGCACCGTCAGGCTGAAAATAATCCCCACCAGAACGCCGGCCATGGCCAGTAACACGGTCTCCCGCAAGATCACGTTCACAATGTAAAACTTCGAAGCCCCCAGCGACTTCAAGATCCCAATCTCGCGCGTACGCTCCATCACCGCAGTGTACATGGCCTGAAAAATCACGATGAAACCGATGATCACCGAAATGGCAATCACGAAATCAATGAACTTCGAGACACCCGGATAGTTGCTGGTGGTCATCATGGAAAGGTAGTAAGACATGGACGTCACCACGTAACGGTCCATCCCGGCCTGCTTGATGTCATCCACCACCTGATCGGCATTCGCGGGATTGTCGAGCTTCAAATAAAAGAGAGTGGCCTTGCCCTGCGCGCCGATCAAGTCCTGCATGACGCCGATCTCCAGGAACTTGCGCGCCCCCTTACCCGGCTCAACGATTCCCGCCACCCGAAACTTGTTGTCGAGGATCTCGATGGTGTCACCCGCCTTCACGTGGTGAGACCGGGCAAAAATCTCATCCACCAGGCAATCATTGGGACTCCGGAACGGCCCGCCCTGCACATAGCGAAATGGGCCTGACAGCTTTTGATAACTCTCCAGATCGATGCCCGCGATGACCTCAATTGCGCCCTGAGCGGAGACACTCTGGACCACCGGGGCCACGTTGATCACGTGGGGAATCTTGGCCAGCAGGTTGCCCACCTTGATGGACATGGGCGAGCCCGTAAGCCCGACAATGAACGACGAGCCCGGCGGCATCACCACTACGTCAGCGCCAATGCCCGCCTGCCGCTGGCGCGAGTCACTCAGCAACCCCAGGCACAAGCCCACAATGAGCAGGATTAGGGTCACTTCCAGAGCGATGGCCACGATGCTAATCAAAGACCGCATCGGACGGTGCGCCAGGTTGGCGACAATCATTTTGTTCATCATGAGTCCAGTCGTCGGTCGATCGTTGTTTGCGGTTGAGCTGGCCCTGCAAGCCTACATGATCATCGTGCTTCTGGGCAGCCCCTGCCGAAGGCTCCTACCGGCGATTCTGTGGTCCAGATGCCGTATTTGCACCTGTCTTATCCAAATGTACCAACTCGGCGCCCGGCGGCTGCTCAAGCACGAACTTGTCGTCGCCAAGCGGGCGATTAAGGTCCAGCTTCACCATGGTCAGCGTGATGTCGTACTCTTCCTTGGGGCGCGAGATCTCAATCTGCCAGGGGAAACTCACGCCGTCCTGCGCCTTGTAGTCCTCATAGCTCGCATCCGTTGCAATTTCCCCTTGGTCGTCGTAAAGAATTTGACGGTGCGGCAGCAGGTCACTGCGGTTAAAGACGATCTTGCGGGCCAGCACCCAGCCCTGGCCGTCTGGTCTGATCACGTCGAGGATGTATTCCGGCTGTTCCACCCTGCGTTTCTTCGAAATAATCACGGTTTCGGTTTCAGTCTCGAGGACTGCAATTTCGCTGGGCGCGATCTCCCGGATCAGCAGCGCGTCGTAAATGTGCCGCGGTCGAAGATTCTCCAGCGGCTGCGTGACACTGTGACTCTCCACGTCGTTGCGGCCGACTACAAAGCGGCTCTTCGGCGGAATCGAGAGCTTGAAGTCCTTCCCGTCGCTCATCATGTCGAATGCAGTCGTACGAACCACGGGAGCCAAACCCACCATGCGCAGCATGGACGGTTTGCGGACAAGCACATATCCACGAATCTGTTGGTAGTCGGTGATCTTGCCCTTCTTGGCGCCCCCCACCGAGGTGTCAATATCCACCGTCGCCTGCACGCTCTGGATGCGAGCCGCCTGGGTATTGATGTAGGCAATCAACTCCTGCTGGGTCGCGGTTTTGACTGGGCCCGCAGCGAGCGGAGGCTGGACTTTGCGCGAACGAAATAAACAGCCCGTCAACGGGAGTTCAATCAGCAAAACCAGCAAGAACAAAGCAGCGCGATATCGGCAGGGAACAAACATTCGAGACGGTGACTGAAAACTCAATCAGATGAGTATAAGCGACATCAAGCAATACACCGATTCCGGTCACGTGGCCACGCCCAGTTGCTAGCCCCTGTGATCCTCTGTGACCCCTGTGGTTAAGGTTCCCGCCGGGCTGTACCACCGCTTAAGAGTTGGGCCGAGACTGCGTCAGCGCCGCGCCACCGCTTTTCGATACTCCGCCACATTGCGGTTATGTTCCTCCAGGCTGCGGGCAAAGCGGTGGTGACTATTCCCGTCACTCACAAAGTAGAGATACGGCGTATCGGCGGGATGCATCGCGGCTTCAAGCGATATCTTTCCCGGATTGCCAATTGGCCCCGGCGGCAGTCCGGCGTGAACGTAGGTGTTGTAGGCGGAGGGAAACTGCATGTCCTGATGGTGCAACGCACCGGTGTAAGCCCCTTGCAGCAGTTCGGCGTAGATCACGCTGGGGTCGGCCTGGAGCGGGACCTTCTTCGCCAGCCGGTTGCCGTAGACGCTGGCCACCATCGGTCGCTCCTCCGGCGCGGCAGTCTCCTTTTCGATGATCGACGCCAGCGTGACCGTCTTCTGTGAGTCGGAGGTGAGGCCGATTTCGCGCGCTACCTGGCGGAACTGTTTGACCATCGCCGCCGCCATCTCTTCCAGAGTCTGGGTGCGGGTGAACTCGTAGGTATTGGGGAACAAATAACCTTCGAGGCTTGTGGCTTCGGGCGCGAGGTCGGCAATCAGCCCGGTTTGTGATTCGACGACGCGCAGGAAATCCTGGCTCGATCCGAGGCCCGCATCCTGAATGGCTTGCGCGATCTCAAACTTGTTGAAGCCTTCCGGGATGACCACGGTATGAACGAAGACATCACCCCGCACCAGGCGCTCGTGGACATCGAGCGACGTGGCCGTCTTGTCGAACAGATACTCTCCTGCTTTGAGCGAGTGCTTATGATGCAACCGATGCCAGAGAACAAAAGCAGTCGTGCTGCGGATCACGCCTGCGGATTTCAGTTCGGCGGCGATGCGCCGAGTGGAGTAGCCGGGGTGCAAAAGCACGAAGGTCAGCCGGTACGGCGTCAGCGGTAAATACAGGGCCCATGCCAGCCACCCCCCTACGACGAGAGCGGCGATCAGCAGAAATGTGAAAAAGGCACGCATGCTGAGGATAGTTTAGATGAGGGTGGAGCTAGAACTACCTGCCGTTAGTTGGTAGCCGTTGGTCACCGTCCGCGTGGCAGAGGGGTGCGGCAGTCGGCGCTGGGATAGCGGCTAGCGCTTGCTATGGTCTGCACCCAGTTTGGCGGTTTTTGCGGCCCGGTTTCCGTTGCCTTTTTCCGCACCCACACCCACAGTTTCAAACTGTGCTCCACCCGAGACCGCGGCAGCGGCGCCCACTTGCGGCTGTCGATCGTTGCGCGCCTGCCGCCAGTTCACCTGAGGCATCATCATCGCGGAATCGATCCGGTCGCGATACTTGAGGGCAATGTTCATCAGTGAGTCGAGCAGCGAGTCAGACAGCAAATGGGGTTGCAGACCGAGTTCAATCAGCTTGGAGTGCTTGGCGTTGTAGTAGTGCTCTTCGGCCTCGACGCGTGGATCGGGAATATGATCGACTTCGACAGATAGGCCCAGCTTCTTACCTTCCGCCTGGACCATGTGGGCTAAATCCAGCACGGAAAACTGCTCGGTGAACTGATTGAATACGCGGAACTCTCCCTTGGCCGCGGGATTCAGGCAGGCAATCTCGACGCAGCGCACGGTGTCGCGAATATCAAGGAAGCCGCGGGTTTGTCCGCCCTTGCCATAAACCGTGAGCGGAGTTCCGATGGCGGCCTGGACGCAGAAACGATTCAGGACAGTACCGAAGACTTCGTCGTAATCGAAGCGATTGATCAAAGCTTCGTCCATACTGACTTCATCGGTCGTGGTTCCATAGACCACCCCCTGATTCAGGTCGGTAGCGCGCAGGCCCCAGATCTTGCAAGTGAACATGATGTTGTGGCTGTCATGGACCTTGGAGAGATGGTAGAAAGAGCCGGGCTGCTTGGGGTAAGGCACGGTGTCAGTGCGCCCGTTGTGCTCAATGGTAATGTAGCCTTCCTCGATGTCGATGTTGGGCGTGCCATATTCACCCATGGTTCCCAGCTTGATGAGGTGGCAATCGGGCTGAAACTCGCGCAGGGCAAACAACAAATTCAGCGTGCCGACCACATTGTTGACCTGGGTGAACACCGCATGTTTGCGGTCGATCATGGAATAGGGAGCAGCGCGTTGTTCGGCGAAATGCACCACGGCATCGGGCTCAATGGCCTGGATGGTGGTGGATAGAAAGTCGTAATCCATCACGTCGCCGACGAAGAGATCGATGTGCTGGCCGGTGAGTTCCTTCCAAATCTTCAGGCGCTCGGAGAGCGGGCGGATCGGGGTCAGGGTCTGGACGCCGAGCTCAAAGTCCCACTGGCGGCGAATGAAGTTATCAACGATAGCGACCGAATGACCGCGATTGGACAAATATAGTGCGGTTGCCCAGCCACAATAGCCGTCCCCTCCAAGTACAGCGATCCTCATGTTGTTTCCTCCGCGGACCCAGCGACCTCTATGGATTCTTCCAATTGTATCGCAGCGGCGTGAGTATCACCGCGTTTCTAGATGGAGAATTTTCACCGGCCCGAGTCCGGCAGCGGGAGGTTGGTGATCACAAACTTTCCGCCACTCGCTGCCAAAACGTGGAGTTGGTCGCGGCCCACCAGGGCTTCGAGGCGCGGGACGGCGGAGTCCTTAGCCACAATGTAGGCCGTCTGCGGCCGCAGCCAGATATCCCTGAATTGCGCATCGTCGATGAAGACATCCGGAACGCCGGGCGCATACGCTCCATATTCGAGGTTCATGAAGCGGCCGTTCAATAGCAAAGCTGAGCGATTGGTGTAAAAGAAGACGGAAGAGAAAGTGTAGTAGTGATGGTCGACGATCAGCGTCCCTGGCGGAGCTTTCTGGATGGCCTCGGCCAGTGGCCACGAGGACAGGTAGGGATCGAAAGCCACCATGGCTACACGCGCGGCGTGAAAGAAGATGACCATCATGAGTGCAGCTGAAATGGCTGCACGCTGAGCGCTGGCCTTGAAAGTCCCGACTGCACCCAGAGCAAAGGCTAATACGGCCATCGCCAGGGGCAGACGAAGGTATGCAAAAGAGGAGAGGGTCAGGTCCTCCATGTGCCCGAGGGACAATTTGTAAGCTTTCGGGTTCGAGCTCAGGGCGGACGAAATGTCGCTACCGGCGGGTCTGCCGCGACTGAGGAAGAGGATGATGATTCCCGCCAGGGCAGCGCATCCCGCGATCACTAAGAGGACACGCGTACCACGGCGTATCCAGACACCTTCGGTGGCCAGTGCGGAGCCTAGCAGCAGAGCCAGCGCTGGGTAGCAGGGCATCGAATAATATTCCTGCGTGGTGGAGAAGGTAAAGAATATGAGGATGAAGCCGATCCAACATAAGGCGAGCAGGCGCGTTCGCCCCGCACGATCGACTGGCCTATAAGAAAGTTTTGCGATGGCGGGAAAATAGACACTCCAGGGGAACAGCCACAGCAGGTGAAAAAGCCAGAAATAGAGCCGGGGCACGGTGTCGTAATCGCGCGGATAGCGCAGATTCAGGAAGCGCAGCAGTTGTTCGTTGATGAAGAAGAACCAGAGGAATCCGTGATATTCTCCCGGGCCGCTGTGCAAAGTAAAGGCGAAATAGGGCGGGTTACGCAAGGTACCTAGAACGTGCCAGGGCGCCGCAATCGCAATCACGATCAACGCTCCGCTGAACGGGCGAAGCCTCTTCCAGGCTCTGGCAGAGAATAGCTGGCTCGTGATGAAGAGGTAGATTAAGCCCGCAGCGATGGGAAAGACGATCCCGATCAGGCTTTTCAGTAACAAGCCGAGCCCAAGGCTGGCAGCCAAGAGAAAGGCCCAGAAACGCGGATGCGGCTCCTGCTCATCGAGTGCGCGCAGAAATGCCCACATGGCCAGCGCCACGGTGAGGGTGATCATCACGTCGGGGATCAGAATGCGAGTGAAGAGAAAAATGCCGATGCACGTTGCCATGCAAAGGCCGGCGTAGAGTCCCGCGCGTTTGCCAAAGGCCCAGACTCCGAACGCCGCAGTCAGCCATGCCAGGGCCATGACCGAGAGCGCGATGGGGATGCGCGCGGCCCAGTCGTGCACGCCAAAGACTTTGTAGGAGAGCGCAATCGCCCAGTAGATCAGCGGCGCTTTTTCCATATAGACCACGCCGTCGAGCCGGGCCGTGACCCAATCGCCCGAGATGAGCATATTGCGTGCGATCTGCGCCTGGACCGCGTCCACATCGTCCATGAGCGAGGGAGGAGAAACAATGCAACCCAGATAAACAGCTCCGGCCACCAGCAGGACGCCTAGATATAGGTGCCAGTTTTTTCCTGTACCCAATCCTTCACCGCCGTGGGAGCCGTAGCCGTCTGAATTCGCCATTTTTTCATCCACAGGAATAGAACCAGCAGTCCCCATAATTGGTAGCCGAGATTCGCGCGCTTTGCCAGGTGACGCTGCATGACGGCATCGATCACAGCGGAGTCGAACAACCCGGAGTGTTCGGACGCGCCTGCGGTCACGGTCTCGAGCAGCAGGGAGCGGAGCGGTCCGCGCAGCCATTCATGAGCGGGAATGTCGAAGCCGACTTTCTTCCTGCTCAAAACCGAGGATGGCAGCTTGCCTTTCATCAGTTCCTTGAGAAGAAACTTTTGCCGGGAACCGTGAATTTTGAGCGAAGCCGGCAGGGTCGCGGCGAATTCCACGATGCGATGGTCGAGAAAAGGCGGACGCACTTCGAGAGAATGCGCCATGCTCATGCGGTCGGTCTTGGTCAGAATGTCGTCTGGCAAATAATACTTCTGATCGAACCATAAGTAGGGAGAAAGCCCGTCTCCGGGAAGCAGTCTACGTAATTCTTCCAGCTTCCGGTGCAGTGCATCAGGAAGTTGGGACTTCAGTAGCCGTTGTTTCGGCCCATCGGCAAACGTTCCGTTCCAATGCACATGCGCCCGCTCCGGCGGCATCTGGCAACCTTCGAGGAAGCGGCTGGCTTTGTACTCGAATCCGATCTTCTCGTCGGAAACCGGCCATAGGCCCAGCCCTGCGGCCGCGGAACGAAATCCCCAGCTGGGCAGCCATCGCGCGGTCTGTGCCAACTGATTGGCGCGATGAGTGAGATATCCGGCGAACAACTCATCGGCGCCCTCGCCGCTCAGGCTGACCGTTGTCTTGGTTTTACTGAGTTTCGAAAGGAACCAAACCGGAAGTGCGCCGGCATCCGCGCTGGGCTCGTCAGAGTAGTAGGCAAATTCCTCGATTGCGCTTTGAAGGTCGCACTCCGGGTTCAGATCGAGTTGTTCGTGATCGGTTTGATAGAGACTGGCGACTTCCTTGATGTAGGCGGTTTCGTCAAAGCTGCGCCCGCGAAAGGAAATGGAAAACGTCTTCAACGGGGAACTTGATTCCGTCGCCGCGTAATGCAGGATGGTCGAAGAATCAATGCCGCCGCTGAGCCACATGCCGAGCGGAACGTCGGAGACGAGGTGTTCGCGAATCGACTGGCGGAGCAGGGCATCGAGTTCTTCTTTGGCCGAATCCAGGCTGCGCTCGCTAGGCTCGGGGAAAGGCAGAGTCCAGTAGGCATCCGAGCGAACTTTGCCATCTTTCCATTCCAGCCATCGTCCGGGAGGGAGCTTTTCGATTCCCTCGACCAGAGTCCACGGGGAAGGAATGTAGTTCAGGGACAGCAAGCAGTCGAGGCCGTCGAGACTCAGGCGGCGCTCAATCTCGGGATGGATGAAAATGGCTTTGAGTTCCGAACCAAAATACAGATCTTCTCCACGGCGGGCGAAGTAGAGCGGCTTGATGCCCATACGATCGCGGGCCAAGACCAGACGGCGATTCGATTCCGTCCAGAGCGCGATTGCAAACATGCCGCGCAGACGGGAAAAGCAGCCGGTATCCCACTGGAGAAAGGCGCGCAAAACGGTCTCGGTGTCGCAGTGGGATTCGAAGCGATGCCCGAGCTTTTCCAGTTCGGCGCGGATTTCGAGATGGTTGTAGATCTCGCCGTTGAAAACAATAGTGGTGCGGGCGTCGACGGCGGTGATGGGCTGGTCGCCTCCGTGCAGATCGATGATCTTCAGCCGAGTGGCTCCCAGCGAGACGACTTTGGATTCGAACACACCTTGCTCATCCGGCCCGCGATGAATCAGCGTGTCGGTGGCACTACGGATGCGCTCGGGATCGGGAATCCAGTCTCTATGTGTAAAGCCGACAATACCGCACACGGGCTTAGAGCCTTTCTTGCCAAGTAAAAGATGCTGAGTAAACCAGTTTATCTAATATTGTTCAGAATGCGCCCGTGAAAGGCCCAATCGGTTGAGTTTGGAGCTTGCCTGTTGTTTTCTTAGCGACCTTTGCGAATGCTTAGCGATCTTGGCGGTTAAGTTCTTGAACCGCAAAGGCCGCGAAGAACAGCCGCTAAGAGCGCAAAGCGAAACCCGACGCGCTAATCGGTTCGCGCTGGCCGCACGGCTATCGGAGCCCCACTTCCCGACAGTGTCTCCCAGCCTCGTCGCGTGAGGTCCCAAAAGATCAAATAGCCAGCCACACCCGCTACCACCAGCAAACTGATTCCCCAGAACCACTGCTGAAAGACGAGCTTGCCGATCCCGAAGAGACATCCGTAAACTAGGATGACGCCCATCACCCAGTTAAAGGCGTTGCTGGCCAGGTCGCGAACTTCGGGCAGTTCTGGCACCGATCGAGCAATATGTTTCCAGCCATACACGCTTGGATACACCCGCCGGTAGAACGACACGAGCGTTGATTCGGACTCGGGTTTAGTCACAAAGGTCGCGATCAGCCATGCTACGGTTGTGATCCCGCCGGTGATAAGCGCCTTCTTGGCATAGACCAGCGCGCTGTTGCCAGTGAATGCGACCCCGTTGAGTGCGACCGTTACTGCTGCTGCGGCGACCATGGCAGAAATCTCACTCCAGGCGTTGATGCGCCACCAATACCAACGGAGGATGTACACCGCACCCGTTCCGAAACCGATGTTCAGTACCAGGTCCCACCCTTGTTTGATCGAGGTCAACTGCATGGCGGTGCAGCCGCTCGCGAGCACCAGCAGGACCGTGAACAGTTTGCTGATTAGCACGTAATGTTTCTCGGTCGAATTCCGCACCAGAAAACGTTTGTAAAGGTCGTTGACCAGATACGAGCATCCCCAATTCAATTGCGTGCCCACCGTGGACATGAACGCCGCCAGAAATGCAGCAACCATCAGCCCGCGCAAGGCAGGCGGCAAATAATCCCGCAGCACCATGACGTACCCCTGCTCGGGGTTTTGCGCAAAGGCAGCGCTGGGATGAAGCCCGCCATTCGGTGAGTACACCGCCATGGCAACGAGTCCGGTAACAATCCACGGCCACGGACGCAGCGCATAATGCGCAATGTTGAACCACAGGGTCGCGCCGAGGGAATTCTTTTCGTCCTTAGCGCTGAACATGCGCTGGGCGACGTACCCGCCGCCACCAGGCTCTGCGCCCGGATACCAAGCCAGCCACCATTGCATGCACAAATAAACGAAGAAAGTCAGTAATGGCAGGGTCCATAGCGCATCCGCCGTCCAGCCGAGATGGAAATCGGGCAGGAAAGCCACTGGATCGGCAGCATGCACTCCCGTCTGGCGAACATTGTTCTCGACCACTTGCAGTTGAACTTGCAGCGCCTGCATTCCGCCGACCTTTGCGACGGCCACCCAGGCCAGCACCACAATCATGGTCATCTTCAGCGCGAACTGAAACAGATCGGTAACCAGCACACCCCAGAGTCCGCCGATGAAGGTGTAAATCCCGGTGAAGGGAATCAGGACAAAGATGCAGATGAGCAACGACGTGGTATGAGGATCTCCGAGCGTGTACTGAAAAGTGTGGCCAGCGAAAGTGAGCTGCACAACGCGTCCTTGTGCAATCGCCGGGCCAAGCAAGACGGTGATGATGTTGATCATGGCTTGGGTGACCCACCCCAGGATGAAGCAGTTCATGAACAGGCCGAGATAGACGGCTTTGAATCCGCGCAGAAAGGCGGCGGCCTTGCCGCTATAGCGAATCTCGACAAACTGCACGTCGGTGAGGATCTCCGCACGGCGCCAGTACCGCGCGAAGAAGAACACCGTCAACATACCGCCGACGCACAGGCCCCACCAGATCCAGTTGCCGGCGATACCCGATTTGGCCACCAGGCCGCATACCAATAAAGGAGTATCAGCGGCGAACGTGGTAGCGACCATCGAGGTGCCGGCGAGCCACCAGGAGACATCGCGGCCGGAGACGAAGAATTCTTCCGTGTTTCCGCTGGAACGCCGGCGGTAGTACATGCTGATCAGCAAATTGATCAGCAGGTAGCCGACGATGACGATCCAATCGGTTGCGGTGAGAGGCATGCGTCCCTCGGTTTCCGGAGTTTAGTGGTTGCCAAGATATTAACGGAAGTTCTGTGGGCGGAGGATGGCTTGGTGCATACCGGCCCTGGCCGGGGGCGCTTCGAATCGGCGTTCGGACGGAGCTATGATGTCAAGAGAGGCAGTTTGTGCTATGGCCATGATCGAACACATGCAGCGTTTGTTTTCTTATGACGACTGGGCGAACCGCGAGATTCTGAGTGCGTTGCAGGCTTTGGAGGTTGCTCCGCCGCGCTCGGTGAAGCTGCTGGCGCACATTCTCTCCGCTGAGAAGTTGTGGTATCAGCGCCTACAGTTGCAGAAGCAGACCTATCCGGTGTGGCCTGACTTGTCGCTTGAGCTTTGCAAGCTCGAGGCCGAAGAGTTGCCAAAGCTTTGGAAGGCCTACCTGCAGTCGCTCAAGGAGGACGGTCTGACGCGCTCGCTCAGCTACGAGAACACCAAAGGAGAAAGCTTCAGCAGTTCGAAACAGGACATCCTGATGCACGTGGTCATGCATTCCGCTTATCATCGCGGGCAGATTGCCGCCGACATGCGCGCCGCGGGATTGACCCCGGTTTACACCGACTTCATTCAGGCGGTGCGGCAGGGCTTCGTAGAATAGATCAAAAGCCCCTTGTAGTATGATCGCCGGGCAGCGCGGGCCTCGCTCAAAACACAACCCACCATGCAAGGGCTGGCAAAAAACTTGCTCGTCGTTTTCGCACTGTCTCTCCTGGTGGGTTACTTCGCACAACGTTTTCCGCAGACACAAAAGGGGAGGGATTTCGCCGACTTTTACATCGCGGCACGAATGGTGCACGATGGCAGAGGCGCCGAGATCTATGACCCGCTTGCGCAGGACGAATACCTGAAGAAGTACGCGGGCCGGGTGGGAACCTACTTCATTCATCCCCCGTTTGAAACCCTGATCTATCTGCCATTTGCTCTTTTTCCGCTCTACTCCGCCTATGCACTGTGGTGCTGCGCGAACGCGACACTGCTGGGCGCAACCGCGGCCCTGGTGTCAAAGTACGTTTTGCCCAGGTGGAATTGGCGAATTTTGCTTTCCTGTTCTCTGGTGTTCGTTCCCTTGCTGCTCAATTTCATGCAGGGCCAAGACTCGCTGATTCTCTTGTTCTTGCCAACTTTGGCCCTGGTGGCAGCGGAACAGAAGAGTGATCTTGCTGCGGGTTGCATCCTGGCCTGCGGACTATTCAAGTTCCATTTGGTGCTGCCGGTGGCGTTGCTGACCGTTGCTCGGGCTTCGAGGAAAATGGCCGGCGGGTTTATCGCAGTTGCCGGCGGTCTAATGGTGCTTTCGGCTGGCATCTCTGGTTGGAATTGGCCGGTTCCCTACGCAGGGTTTCTCCGGCAGGTGAGCGGCTTGCCTCTGGCGGGCATGAACAGCTCACAGATGGCAAACCTACGCGGACTTGTCTCCGTTGTGGTACCGGGTTCACCGCGAACTGCGCTGTGGCTTACAGTTCTGGGTTCACTTCTTGTCCTCTACTTTGCGTTGCCTCCCCGAAGAAACACTGCGAACGCCAAGAGCTGCGGGCGGTTGATCTTCGCCAATGCGATTCTCGCGGCAATCCTGATCGGCTATCACCTCAGTCCACACGACCTCACCCTCCTGCTCCTGCCAATGGCGCTGATCCTTCATCACCTGTTATCCAGCCCTGGCATTCCGGACGGGTCAAGAATCTGGTTATTCTCGAGCCTGGGCGTACTGGCGCTGCCACCGGCGCATCTCTGGTTTCTGCACTTGCACCTCTATGCCATTACCGGGGCGCTGATACTGCTCCTTTTTGCCGCGACCCGTGCGGAAATCAGCCGGCTCGCAGCCAGGGAAGGGTTGTGAACCTGAACTTTACCAATTGCTGTTTGCCCGGGGAGCCCCACCCGGCCACGGTTGCATGATATTTTGGATCTTAACTTCCCACAGAAATGGATCGACGATGAAAAGGATGGTTTTCGCACCGCTGCTGCTGATGCTTCCCGTCGTCCTCCTGTTTGCGGCAGCCAACCCCGGAGTCGAGCCGCTGCCGGAGCCGCTCTCGAATAATGCCGTCGCCATTCTGAAGGTAAAGGGGCAACTCGAACTCTTTTCCATGATGGGCATCGGCCCCAAGAAAACATGGGATGCGGTCAGCAATGCGGCTTATCAATTAGATGCAGATTCGGGGAAGGTTTACAGCGTCCATGCCGTCCCTGGCACCGCTGGGAGGGTTGGAGCCATGGCCGTGGGAGCTGCGAACCACGTGTATCTTATGGGCGGCTACGTGCTGTTCCAGGGCGGAGGCATGGCGGTCCCGGATGTCGGGAAGTATGAGCCTGCCAACGACCGCTGGTTTCGACAAAATGACATGCTGGTTGCGGTGGGCGAGGCAGTCATCGGAGTTTACCGGGATCGTTATATCTATCTTGTCGGGGGACGCACCAACGGCGGACCAGTGACGGATGTCCAAATGTACGATCTGGAGAAGAACCGGTGGTCGAAGGCCACACCGATTGGTACGGCGGTGTTCGGACACGCGGGTGCCCTGGTCGGGGACACCATTGTTTATGTGGATGGAGCGGTCCGGAATTCGGAGGGAAACTCGCCGCGTTTTGTCGCATCCGATGAATGCTGGAGCGGCAAGATCAACCATCACGATCCTACGAAGATTGAATGGACAAAATTGCCCGCGCATCCGGGAACAGGCCGCTTCCGCATTGCCGCGGGGGAATCGGAAAAGGATGAAATGATCTACTTCTCCGGGGGCAGCGACAACCCACACGACAACGCTGGTCTGGGCTACGACGGCAAGCCGTCCGAGCCTTCGCCCGTGACCTTTGCCTTCAACCTGCGTACCCGCAAGTGGGAGACGATCGACGAGAACATCCCTAACCCAACCATGGACCACCGGGGATTGTTGGTGACGAAAACCAACCTGGTCATGATCGGCGGGATGGAAAAAGGGCAAGCGGTTACGGCCAAAATAAGAGTGCTGTCGAAAGAGGCGAAGCCCAAGTCGGTTGTGACGGGACCTACCTCGCCCTAGCCAGCACCAGGGTCACGTCATCCGGCTGTTTGTTGGCGCCGATCCAGTCATCCACCGCGGCAGTTACAATTTCGCTAATGTGTGCCAGCGGCTGCTCGCGGTTTTCGCGCAGCAGTTCGATCAGCCGGTGCTCACCGAATTCCCCGAAATCATTCTCCGGTTCGGTGACCCCGTCGCTGTAGGCCAGAAAGAGTTCGCCCTTCCGCAGTTGCACCGAACTCTCTTCGTAGGTAACGTGATCGAACAAGCCGACCACGGTTCCACCGCAGTCCAGCCGCCGGATACTTCCGTCTTCGCTCATCACGATGGGCGGCAAGTGTCCACCGTTGGTATAGGTGAGCTGGCGCTCGGTTCCGTTATAAATGCCGAGGAATAAAGTCGCGTATTTTTCCGAGGGCGTGCTTTCGTAGAGCTGGTGGTTCAACAATGAAAGCAACGCCGAAGGCGACACATCCAGATTATGCAAACGGGAAGCGACCATCATTGCCGAGCCGGAGGCTACGCCTACGGCCATAGGTTCCCGCAGCGCGGGGATGTCTTGAAGACTGTACGCGCGCACGGCCGAATGGATGGTGGCCATCAGCAATGCCGCCGAGATTCCTTTGCCGCTGATATCGCCGACGGCCAGGATCATTCTGTCGGAATCCAGGGTCAGAAAGTCGTAATAGTCTCCACTCACCGTGCTCGCCGGGCGGCAGAAGCCATGAACCTCCAGCGATTCCAGTTGCAAGATATGGCGAGGGAAGAGTTGCGCCTGGACCTCCTGCGCAATCACCAGTTCGTTCTCCAGCTTCTGTTTTTCTTTCTGCTCTTCGATCAGCTTCTCAAGCGATGCCGTCATCGAGTTGAAGGAATTGGCCAGAGCGGCGACCTGATCGTTCGACTTCACCGGAATGCGATGGCTGAAGTCGCCGCGATTGATGTGGGTGGTGGCGTCGTAGAGTTGGGCCACGGTGCCGGTCACGGTCCGGGTTAAGCTGGCGCCGATGATGAGCGCGACCATCTCGATGACTCCAAAGGAAATGGCCACGAACAACAAACCAAATTCGACCGCCGGCGCGAAGTCGCCCAGGGCTGCAAACAGGCGCTGATAGATCCTGGACACGCGGGTCTGCACCCCGATGGCTGCCGGTTTAAGCTTGTCGCCGGTGTCCCAATCAACCACCGACACCGTGGTACCAAAGGGGACTTGAGGATCCACCGGCGCTGCCGGCGGTGGCACAGTTCCGGCGGTGTAAGTGGGCCGGAGCTCTTTTTGGCCGGTGTCCAGTACGTAGTCACCTTCTGGCTTGCTTAGCGAAATCGACATTCCCGAGCCATCGTCGGATACTGCGTTCTTGCCTTGTCCGCGTTCCACCTTGTGGAGGTTGAGTCCGGTGGTGTACAGCGAGATTTCACCCAGGTTGGCAGCTAACTCTTGCAGCATGCGCTGATTGAAAGGCTCGCTCGAAAGGACGGTCATCGTATCCCCGCCGACAGGGACCCTCTGCACCGCGCGTAGATAGAGAACCTCGTGATCACGTACGATGCCGCGGAACGAGTTGCCCAGGTGGGGAGTTAGAACCGGAGGAGCAGAGTTGTCTCCGGCGGGGGTGCTGTTCAGAACGACTTTCTTGCCCAGCCAGACGCAAATCTGGCGGTCGGCCCAGATCTTATCTTCCTCACGGACATCTTGAAACGCCTCGAGGCCGCCGCGTCCATGTTTCATTTGGGCAGCGACCTGTTGGGCGATGGCGGAGTTGGCGGACTCCAGGCTCACCAATTCCGAATTCAAACCGGTGGTGACAATGAAAGTAGCGAACTGGCCGGCAAACAAGTAGAAGGAACCCACCGCGAGCGCCACCAGCAAAACCACTGGAATCACACCAATGAAAACGTAGGTGACAATCAAGCGGTTGCGCAGGCGCCACAGCATCTTGGCCTTCACCCAGCGGAAAGCCAGAACCAGAAATAGGACAATGGCAACGAAGCTCAGGAAGCTGACCCATCCGCCGAGACTGTCGGCAAAAGACAGCTTGAGCCAGCCGCCCACCTTTTGCAGCGCAAACAACAGCACATCGACAGCCAGCACGTACGAAGCCACCCGCGCCACCTTGGTGGTGGGTAAAAGGCCCGCGTCAGCGAGCTTCATGCGGAGATAGCGAGGAGACAGGGTCATGTTCCAATCGAATTATAGATGGTGAACCGAGCTGCAGGGTTCCAGCAAGAAAGCGGCACCGGCGGCTCAGATTTCCGGGTAGAAGTCGAAAAACGCCTCCAGGCTGGTCTTGAGCTGTTTTTCGATTTCATCCTTGCTGCCTTCGAGCACGTGCATGGTCACGTGAGCTTCGCGCCCGTTCTTCAGCTTGAGGGTAGCGTCGCCAACTTGCTCCACTTCTTCTGCCGGAAGCAGCCGCAATCCGTAAACCAGAGTTAGATTTGCCATGACAGGATTCTAGCGATTTTTGACGTAGGCCGTGCCGGTCAATCCTCCCCGTGGCAGTGCAGTTTGGCTAATCTCTGCGATTCCTTCATTTTCAGCTTGATTTGCGGCCAGGCCTGGAACAGAATCTGGCTGGTTCTAAGAGCGTCGCTGGCGCTTGCCCGATTCGAACGCGCGAGATCCCGCACTTATATATAGGCTCCGGTTGGTGGTTTTCTGGTTTTCTGCTGTTGTCCCTGGGGAGGTACGAGATCATGAAACGGGCTGTAGTTGGAATCTCGCTGGTATTGGCAGTTTTGACCCTGGCCAGCTTCATTGCGGGACAGGCGCAAAACTCTGCGGGTGATCACGCACTCCCGCCCGCCGGAAACGGTGCGCCGCCGCTGTCAAACCCGCTGAAGGTGGCGCTGCTGAAGTGGTATCTAGCGAACCAGACAACGACATTCCCAGTAGGCAACTCCCCGTATGGAGTTTGTTTCGATGGGGAAAATATTTGGACCGCCAATTTTGGCGACGACACGGTGACCAAGGTCCGTGCGAATGACGGCCAGGTGCTGGGGACTTTCCAAGCCGGGATCGAGCCGTATGGTGTCACATTCGATGGGGCCAACATTTGGGTGTCGAACGTTGGGGACGGTACGGTCGATAAGCTGCGAGCCAGCGACGGCAAGAACCTTGGCGTTTTCAAGCTGAACGTTCCCGCCACATGGATGACGTTTGATGGAGCAAACATCTGGGTGCCAAATGGCAGCAACACATTGACCAAACTGCGAGCCAGCGACGGCCAGAACTTAGGCAGCTTCACTGTCGGCAACAGCCCAATAGCCACAGCGTTTGATGGGGCAAACGTCTGGGTGACGAACGGCACCGACAACACCGTTATGAAGCTGCGGGCCAGCGATGGAAAGCTCCTAGGCACATTTCAGACTTCGCCAGGCCCGCTCGGCATTGCTTTCGACGGGGCTAACATCTGGACAGCCAATCGGGGGAGCCAGACCGTTACCAAGCTGCGGGCGAGTGATGGCACGGTGTTGGGAACATTCAACGTCCCATTAGACCCGTACGGCATCGCCTTTGACGGAGAGAGCGTCTGGGTATCGACCGATTTCGCTGTGACGGTACTACGCGCACGCGACGGCGCGTTATTGGGTTATGTCAATACCACGCAGCCGACCGTCGGTGTTGCTTTTGACGGGGCCAACATTTGGGTGGCGGGGTTCGGCCTGAATGCTGTGGGGAAGCTTTAGCGTAGCCGAGTGAAAGTATTGTGCGCGAACTCAGTCGGAAGTCAGATGGCGGTCGGCACCTCGTAAACAGACGACCAACCGCCTGCGGCGTCAACGCCATCTGCGGTCGAGCCTTTTCGTTTAGAATGCCCTGTGCTCGAAAAACACCTGACCATTGTGATCGTCCTTGCCGTGGCGCAACTGGTGACGGCACAGCAACCACCGCAGCCGCAAGTCAAACTAAATGTCCTCAACGTGTGTGCGCCCTCAGCGGAGGATCAGCAACAAATTACTGCCGCGCTGCAACGGATTCCGCTCATGGCTTCTTTTACACAGGATTTTGAGATTGACCGTGGCCGTTCGCTGCTGGACCAGGGTGCTGATCTCCTGAAATTGGGCCAGCTGGGGCAGAATGCACAGATGGCATCCGACCCGGGAACCTCCGATTGGGTGCGAGTGCGCCGCGAATTCCCGGCACCGGGGCAGTTCGCCACCGTGCAGTATTCGTTCAGCAAAGATTCCAAGAGTCTGGTGGAAACCCTGGTTTTCCGGGTGCGCGATCCCAAGGATTTGTTGCAGATTGCCATCGAAGACAGCACCTCAGCGGTTGCGACTCCGGCGAACATGCTGGCGACTGACACACCTGCCACTCGCATTAAGCTGGAGCGGTTTGGCAAGCCGTCCATTGTGCTGGCGCGGTGCCAGGGAAAAGAGGGAGAGCCGCCGGACCAAAGCGCCTACGAACCGCTGTTTCGCAGCGCCTCCGCGATCGCTGCCAACTACCGTGACCTGTTGAACGTGCGTCACACCGTGCCCGAGGAGTTGGCGCGGGTGGGAGCGATGAAAGAGAAAAGAAACCCTGTTCTTAAGCCGATTGCTCCGGAGAAGAAACCGCAGTAGCGCCGGGTTGAACCCAAATCATGAAGCTCGCAATCTAACAATATTGCTATGGAGAACGTTCGCAACGTCGTCATCATCGGATCCGGCTGCGCCGGCCACACCGCTGCGCTCTACACCGCACGCGCCAACCTGAAGCCGCTGCTGCTGGAAGGGCACGAGCCAGGGGGGCAGCTCTCTCTGACCACGCTAGTAGAGAACTTTCCCGGTTTCCCGGAAGGCATCCAGGGGCCGGAGCTGGTCGAGAACATGCGCAAGCAGGCGACGCGCTTTGGCGCCGAGTATAAGCATGGCCATGTTACCAGCGCTGATCTCAGCCAGCGCCCGTTCAAATTGCATGTCAGTCACGAAGTCGTCCACACCAAGACGCTGATCATTGCCAGCGGAGCTTCGGCGCGCTGGCTGGGGCTGCCGCACGAACAGCAACTCATCGGTCACGGAGTTTCCTCCTGCGCCACATGTGACGGCTTTTTCTTCTCCGGCAAGGAGATCGTCGTCATCGGCGGTGGTGATTCCGCCATGGAAGAGGCCACCTTCCTGACGCGCTTTGCAACCAAGGTCACCATCATTCATCGGCGCGAATCCTTCCGCGCTTCCAAGATCATGTTGGAACGAGCTCAGAACAATCCGAAAATCCAGTTCCTTACCGACACGGTTGTGGAAGATGTGTACGATGTCAACCACAAAGAAGTGACCGGCCTGAAGCTGCGCAACGTCAAGACCGGCAAAGTGTGGGATTTCCCCACCAGTGCCCTGTTCCTCGGGATCGGCCACATCCCAAACGCCAAGATTTTTGAAGGTCAGCTCGATGCCGACGCCGACGGCTACCTGAAAACTACGAAGTACGTTTTCACGAAAGTCCACGGGGTCTATGCCTGCGGTGACGTGCAGGACCGGCGCTATCGCCAGGCGATTACCGCGGCGGGCACGGGATGCATGGCGGCGCTCGAGGCAGAGAAGTTTCTGGAAGAGCAGGGAAGCTAACCATCAAGGCTGTATACTCCACCGAGGTGAGCCATGGCGCAGGTACAAAGCAGCTGTCCGCACGTGAAGGAAATTCGCGAGGTGACGCCCAGCGGCAAAGGTTGCAAAGAGTGTTTGGAGATCGGCGATACCTGGGTCCACCTGCGGGAGTGCCTCATTTGCGGCCACGTGGGCTGCTGCGACTCGTCGAAGAACAAGCACGCCACCAAACATTTTCACAAGACCAAACATCCCATCATGCAATCGTTTGAGCCGGGAGAGAACTGGAAGTGGTGCTACGTGGATGAGGTTTTTCTGCAATAACCGGAAGTACGCCCCACGCGACAGAATTTCACCATGAAGCAACAAGAATATAAAGGCAAGGCGATCACGGTGCTTTACGACGCCCGGCGCTGCATCCACGCCAAGGAATGCGTGCACGGAGCACCTGAGGTCTTCAACCCTGCTGCCAAGCCGTGGGTGGGGCCCGACAACGCGGAACCCAAGGCGATTGCAGCCGTGATCAAGCGCTGTCCGACTGGAGCCCTGCACTACCAGGCGGCTGATTCCAGCCTGGCGGAACGCGCCGACCCGTCGAACACGCTGACCATCGCGTCCCGTGGACCGCTGTACCTGCGGGGAAGTTTCGTGGTGGTGACAGAAGACGAAAAAGAGTTGCTGTCCGATACGCGAGCCGCGCTTTGCCGCTGCGGGGCCTCGAAGAACAAACCCTTCTGCGACAACAGTCACTTCGCCGTGGCATTCGCCGACCCCGGTACAGCCGCGCCAGGCGTGGACGCCCGCAAAGAGATGGCAACCAGCGGGAAGCTGCGGGTAGTTCGGACGGCCAACGGGCCACTGCATCTGCAAGGACAACTCACCATCCGCAACGCCACCGATCAGGTGATCTTCGAAGGAACGGAAACTTGGCTGTGCCGCTGCGGCGCATCCGGCAGCAAACCGTTCTGTGACGGCAGCCATCAGAGGATTGGATTTCAGCCTGAGTAGTCGAGTTGGTCTCAAAGCGCTTCGGTTTGTGATACAAATTTCTGTGACCTTCATGGACGCGCCGGACGTTCTTACATTTCCATTCCACTCTGGTGCGGGCTGCCCGTGCTGAGGGCGTTCTTCATTTCTCTTTCTGAAAGTCGCGGGTTGCGTGCCGTGGCCGAACGCTCTGCGATCGGACAGAGACTTTCCAGCCGCTTCGTCGCCGGCACGCAGGTCGAGGACGCGCTCCGTGCCACTCGTGCCGTCAATCAGTCGGGTCCCAGCGTTTCTATCGACAATCTTGGCGAGAATGTCACCAACGCCGACGAGGCCCGGGCCAGCGCCGCGCTGTATCACCAGATGCTCGACCAGATCGCCGCACAAAAACTGAACGCCAACATCAGTCTGAAGCTCACTCATATGGGCTTGGATGTGGACGAAAAGCTGGCGCGCGATCTGGTGGTCAGCCTGGTGGCCAAAGCCGCGGCCATGAAGCCGCCCAACTTTGCCCGCATCGATATGGAAGGTTCGCCCTACACCCAGCGCACTCTCGACTTTGTCCACGAGCTACACCGCCTGCCGGGAAATCAAGGATGCGTTGGCGCCGTCATCCAGTCGTATATGCGAAGGTCGGAGAGCGACGTCGAGAAGCTGCTCGGAGAACGCATCCGCATCCGTCTGTGCAAGGGCGCCTACAAGGAACCGCCCGAGCTTGCGTATCAGAAGAAATCAGAAGTGGATGACAACTACGTCAAGCTGATGAAGGTCCTGATGAAGAGCGGGACCTATCACGGCCTGGCCACGCACGACGAGAACATCATCAACCAGGCCAAGACCTTCGCCACTCGCGAGAACCTCCCCCGCGACGCATTCGAGTTTCAGATGCTTTATGGCATCCGTCGTGATTTGCAGCAGAGCCTGGTCAGGGACGGCTGGAGGATGCGAGTGTATATTCCGTTTGGGACTGAGTGGTATCCCTACCTGATGCGGCGGCTGGCCGAGCGTCCCGCCAACGCGCTGTTCATCGCCAAGAATTTGCTGCGAAGGTGACCTTCACTCGCGGACGTCAGACGGAAGCCACGGAGTTATTCTTCCGGCCCGCGCTCATTAGGTTCGGCGGGTGCGAGCGGTAACCGGGAAGCATTGTCCAGCATCTGTCGCTCCTGAGGCGAGAAATGCTGCCGGTAGGCATCTGACTCAATGGCACGTTGTCGCGCCTCAGGCGGCATTGCCCGCAGCGACTGGATGGCACTGCGTACGGCCTGTTGGCGCTCCGGCGAAAGCTGCTGCATCCGCTGGTGAAACTCACTGACCTGACCTTTTTGTTCGGGCGTGAGGTGCTCCCACGTCTCCATGCGATTCAATACACGCTGCTGCTGCTCCGCAGGCATGTGGTTGAAGCGCTCGAGTTGATCGCGATACCGCTGTTGCTGCTGAGGGGGAAGATTGCGGAAGCGTGGGTCGCCCTCTAAAGCGCGCCTTTGCTGCTCCGGACTCATGTTGCGGTGCTGGTTCAACCATTGTCCCGCGTGCGCCCCGGGATTTTGACCGCCGCCATAGGGCCGGTTTTGGGGACGTCCCTGATTTTGGTGGGGAACTTGATTCCTGCCCCGGGGCGGCTCCTCGCGACGCTCCTGTGCGACCGATGGAACGGCAGCAACCAGCGCGAGATCGAGAACTCCCGCTAAGATCCAAGCCGTTATTGATTTCAGCCGCACTACCCTATTCCCCCCGTCCAGCCACTTACGGATTCGCCGTCACATCACTTTGGACCTGCAAATCGTCCAGTATTTCAGAATCGGAATACAAGTCGCTGTTCTTGTCGAGCGCCTGCAAATCTCCAACCGCAGTGCCGGGTTCAATCGCCGCCATCGAACTATCCGGGCCCCCTTTGGGGCCGTCGGTGCGAATCAAGGTTGCACTCATCACCATGAGCACAGCCAGCGAAACCGCCAGCGCCGGCCTGCGCAGCCATTGCCACCAGCCGCTGGGCTGGCCTCTCTCTTCCCGCACTCGCGCCACCAACCGCGTATCGAAATAGGGCGAGGGCTCCGGCACCCGCCATTCATCGAGCAACGCCATGGTCTGGCGAACTTCGGCCAGCTTGCCGGTGCAGGCAGCGCAACCCTTCAAATGATCACCAACCTCGGGCGCGATTGTGTCCAGCCCGGCGGCTAAATCCGGCAACAGTTCGTAAACTTCGTTGCATTTCATGACCGTACCCTCACAAAAACTCTTTCAGCTGCACCCGCAGCGTTTCATACGCGCGGAAGAGCAGCGATTTAGTGGCAGATTCACTCAACTTCAAAACCTGCGCAATCTCCCGATAATCCATTTGCTGATACTTATGCATGACCACGGCGGTGCGCTGCCGCTCCGGCAAACTTTGCACCCGCTGGCGAATGGCCGCCATGCGCTCCCGGCGCAGGATGGTTTCCTCGGCGCTCAGCGAAGTATCCCGCAAATCTAAAACCTGTCCCGTTTCCTGGTCCGGCTCGTCAACGCTGACGGTATTCTCCGGGCGTTCATGCCGCGAGTCGCGGGCGTGGTTTACCGCCAGATTGCTCGCGATGCGATACAGCCAGGTGGTGAACTTCGCGCTGGGCTCGTAATTGCCTCGCGAGCGGTACACCCGCAGAAAAACTTCCTGCGCCAGATCTTCCGCCGCCGCCGCGTTGTGGCACATGCGGTACATGTAACTCACCATGGGCCGGCGATATTTCTGCACCAGATATTCGAAGGCTGCGTCGTCCCCAGCCTTCACCCGCAGCATGACGTCGGCATCGCTGACCGTAGGCAGCGGACGAGCCACGGCCGCTTGCGCCTCGGCATAAGACGCGTCATACCTCATGGCCAGCAACCCGCGCTGCATGGCTGTAGTGCTCACATTGGAATGAACCCCTCCCCCCGGTGAAAGTTGCGTCTTTCCCGGGATGGGATTCGGCCCGGAAGTCCCTTGGGAAGAAGGGTCTGGAGACGCTTTCGCGGGAGTGGGTTTGCCGCTCATGGAAACAGGTCGAAGGCCTGGGATAGCTGTGCGAAACTTCGTCCCAAGCCGGATCAAACCCTAGCCTAACACGGAGTTACGGGGATGGAAACGGTGGGATTGCGGGGTGTCTCGCGGTACGGGGCAACCAGGCGAAATGGAAACCGGGGTCACCACGAAAGCTGCGCCACTCCCAACTTTACCATTCGGGAAACCGCCTCGGCGCGGGGTTTGCCGCAAGCCACAGCTGCTTGTAGTATATGAAAACCGACTTAGGAAAGCGGGGCGCTTAACTCAGCGGTAGAGTGCCATCCTCACACGGTGGAAGTCATAGGTTCGAATCCTATAGCGCCCACCATTAGCCAACTGATTCGACAGGAGCTACCGTGTGCTCCATGTCCACAAATGTCCAGTTGGCCCATTTCCGCTCGTTTCGTTTACGCCAGGACCATCCTCACGACACTGGAATGGGCCGCGCGCTTTTGTTCGCTGACCGCCTGCGTGTAGACGTTCATCGTGGTTCGCACATCAGCGTGCCGCAGCAGTTCCTGCTGGACTTTCAAATCCACGCCCAGCTGTCGCAGCATGGAGCTGTAGGTGTGCCGAAAGGTGTGCCATCCGACACTGCCGCCAAGCCCCGCGGTGATCGCTGCTGGCTTGATGCGGTTTGCCAGCACTGCAGTGGATCGCAGGGGAAGTTCGCCGGCCTTCAACGGGCTGGCAAACACCCAATCGGTTTCCCGGCCGAACGAAGATAAGCGTTTCCACGTGAATAGGATTTCAGCGAGAACTGGATCCAGTGGTAAGCCGGATTGTGAGTACTTCGTCTTCACCTCTCCGACCACGCCGTCCACGATCGCCCGTCGGACCAGGAGAGTGAGCTTCTCCCATTCGACGTCGTGCCACTTCAGCGCGAACAATTCGCTGCATCTCAAGCCGGTGCTCAGAGCCATGACCACCATGGTGTGGTACGGCTCCGTCGGCAGCGCAGAAATCAGCGACTGGATCTCGTTCGCAGCCAGGATCCGCGGCTCAGTCTGCCTGCGACTGATGCCCTTGACCCTTACCAACGACAGGGGATTGATACCCTGATCGATAATTCCCCACCGCATGGCGCAGTTGAGCACCACGGCCATCACGTTGCGGATGTTGCCCTTTGTCTTCGGAGCCAGGTCGAGCGATTTCAACCATACTTCCACGCTGAACGAAGCTCCCCGCGCCACTAACTTGCTGAGCGGCAGGTGCGCCCACCTCGGGCGGATGTGGGTCTCGATGTACGATCGATATGCCAAATTGGTAGAGTGCCGCTCCGGCATTTCCTCCTTTGTGTAACGGTCCAAGAGCGCTCCGAAGGAAAGGTTCAGTGCTCCCGGGTTATCACTATTTGCGGTTAAGCGCAGGTGTTCGCTGGCCCTTTGCGCGTCTGCTTTGGTTGGGTACTCCTCGATGGTTCCGATCATCTCTCCCCGCCGCTGCATTTCGCCGGTTGGCGAATATTCGCGCCAGCGATAAATCCAAACATCAGGACCGTTCCTGCGTTTGTCTAGTTGCAAGCTTCCGTGTTGATACCGAGTCCTCATAAGATCGCTTCCCCTTCCGGACTCGGGTGGCCACAACACTTTAACTTCGCCGACATCCATGCGTCTAGGGACGATTCTCGAAAGCGCCAAACACGCCCGATTTTCATGCCCGGCAACTCGCCCGCTTGGGCCAGTCTCTTTACTGTTTTCGGGTGCACCTTCAGCAGTACTGCTGCTTGGTTCGCTGTGATTAGCGGTTCACACATTGGTCGACCTTCCAGGAGTTCACCCTCTGTTTCGCATAGCGCGCGCAACTTTTCTCTTCAAAAAGGGGGGGGTATCCTAAAACCATGGCAGATCCGACAGAACCCCGGGTTTGGGAAATCTCTAACCACCTGTTGCGTCATCACTTAGATGCTCCCAACTGCGATTTTGCGAAAACACGGCGGCGAAGGGATCTCGGGATGTTTGCAGCGTACCCGATCATCTTGATTGCCTTGCCAGTCGCGGTGTTTGCTATCAAAGCTTCGTCGACCCCCACGGCAGTGGAAACCTAGTTATGCACTAAGTTCCCAGGTTTATGTGAGTCTGCTTTCTTCGCTTAACCATGGCAGATCCGACAGAACCCCGGGTTTGGGAAATCTCTAACCACCTGTTGCGTCATCACTTAGATGCTCCCAACTGCGATTTTGCGAAAACACGGCGGCGAAGGGATCTCGGGATGTTTGCA
>JABCZH010000010.1 GCA_013289795.1 Acidobacteriota bacterium | reverse complement strand
GAATCACTCCGGGCGCGGTAATCTCGGTGGCCAGGTAAACGATGGATCCGACCACACGATGGGCTTCGATGGCCGATGAGATCACACCGCCGGGATCGACCCGTTCCAGACGCATTCCCTCCCAATCACCACCAAAACCCTGGAAGTACCACCAGGGAATTCCATTCTGCGTGCTGACGACTGTGGTCTGCGGCCCTAACACCGGCTTCAACTGAGGCGCAAGTTGTGGCAGGCCGTGCGCTTTCACCCCAAGGAAGACCACGTCCACCGGGCCCACTTCTGCCAGGGAACTGGCGACCGTGGGTTGCGCCACGAAGTCTCCCTCGGCAGTCTTCACGTGCACTCCATGCTCCTGCATGGCGGTGAGGTGCGGCCCGCGCGCGTGCAGAGTGACATCGAATCCAGCCTGTGCCATGCGCGCACCGATGTAGGCTCCGATGGCTCCCGCTCCTGCGATCAGGAATTTCATGGTCGGTCATCCACGCTGGTCATCCAGGAGCGCGGCGGCGACTGCGCGACGGCGAATTTTTCCTGTCGCGGTCGTCGGAATGCTTTCCACCAGGTAAATCTTGGTTGGGCACTTGTATTCCGCCAGCGACTCACGGCAGTGCTTGATGAGTTGTGATTCGGTCGCGCCTTGGGGTTCGTGCAAGACCACGGCCGCGGCCACTTCCTCCCCCAACGTAGGGTGTGCGCAGCCAAACGTAACCGCTGCCGCGACTGCGGAGTGCCTCAACAAAACCTCATCGACCTCGTGAGGCGCAATATTCTCGCCTCCGCGAATAATGATGTCTTTGATTCGTCCCGTCAGATACAAATAGCAATCGGCGTCAAGGTACCCTTCGTCGCCGGTACGAAACCACCCATTCACGAAGGCGCGAGCGTTAGCCTCGGGATTGTTTTCGTATCCGCGAAATACGTTCGCCCCCTGGATCGCGACTTCACCCCGCTGGTTGGTTCCCAGGTGGTTGCCCTGCTTGTCCATGATGCTGATGCGCAGCCCGGCGCCTACACCGACGGAACCTGCCTTCCGATGTCGCGGGGGCAGGGGATTCGAGGTCATCTGGTGGGCAGCCTCAGTCATTCCATAAGCTTCAACGAAAGGCACGCCAAAGAGATCCTCGATCTTGTGAATGAGTTCGGCCGAAAACGGCGCGCTGCAGGAACGTATGAAGCGCAGAGATTCAGCTTCCGCCGGCTTCTGATGAGTCCGGGACAACAAAAGCTGATGCATCGTGGGCACCCCCGAATACCAGGTCACGCGATGTTCTCGAACCGTCCGCCAGAAAGAAATCGCGTTGAATTTACTGGGAACCACAACCGTCCCGCCGGACAGCAGAGTTGACATGATTGAACCAATCAACCCATGAATGTGAAACAACGGCATAATGCATAGCGAAACATCCTCCGCCGAAAGAGCGTAGGTGTTGGCAACATTGGCCGACGACACAGCCAGATTGAAATGCCGCAAGGGTACGCGCTTGGGCCGTCCCGTGCTTCCGCTGGTGTGCAGAACCAGGGCAATGTCGTCAGCCGTGGGCTCGGTTGCCGAAACTCCGCTGGCGGCATTCGCCAGGTGAACATTTCCGAGGTCGCTCATTTCCACCGAAACCACTGGGATCTTGCGGTCCGCAGCCGCGCTGCGCGCGAACTCCGCGCCGACCGGCGGACAGAGCAAAACCTTGGCATCGGTGTCTCCGAGAAAAAAAAGAAACTCCTCGTAGGGGTACGCCGGGTTCAAAGGGGCCGCTGTCCCAGCGATGGAGGCCGCCAGAAAACTTACAATCGCAGGCAGTCCATTCGGCAATGCGATCGCCACAGCGTCGCCGCGGCAGATGCCGGCGGAGGCTAAAGCGTTCGCCATGCCCAAGACCTGTTGCCGGAGCGAATCGTAGGTGACCCGGATTCCAAGCTCGGGAACGATGATCGCTGTATGGCTGTCCGCGAAATGTAAGACGTCAAGAAGAGTTTCGACGGACTTCAGAGTCATTCGTTGTCGCCTCTGGCGCGGGTTCTGGAATGACGGGCTCTTCTTGCCTGCTGTGCGCGAGGCAAGAGGATCATGACTGCACTCTTCATGCCCGTCATCCCCAGTGAGCGAAGAATCTTGTTGCACTCAAATCGAGTAGCCCTCGACGGTCAGTGCCCTACTAAACTCTTTCAAGAAAAACTGCACATTTTCTTCGGTTGCCAACGGGCCCATGACTCCAATGCGGAAGACTTTGCCCGCTAACGGACCGAACCCCCCAGCGACCTCAATGCCGGCCTCATCCAACAAACGCTTTCGCACTTTCGCCTCGTCAACATCTTTGGGGACGCCGACCGTGTTCAGGGTCGGAATTCGGTACCCGACGGGTACGTGCAGGCGCAGCCCCATGGCTTCCACGCCCTTGACGAAGACCTGGTGGCAACGGCGATGCCGCTCCCAGCGGTTCTCTATTCCCTCCTGCGCGATAACCAATAGCGCCTCGCGTAGTGCGTAAAACATCGAAATCGGCGCGGTGTGATGATAGCGGTGTGACACCGTGGAGTAGTCATGAATCAGCTTGAGGTCCAGATACCAACTGCGCACTAGAGAAGTTCGAGCCCGCAGCCAGTCCATCGCGCGTGACGAAATAGCCATCGGAGACAATCCCGGAGGGCAACTCAGGCCTTTTTGCGTGCAACTGTACGCGACGTCGATTCCGGTCTGGTCGAAATCCACTGCCAGTCCGCCGAGCGAGGTAACGCAATCAGCGATCACCAGGGCGCCGACGTCATGAGCAGCGCCACAGATCGCTGTACCCGGCTGTAAAGCGCCGGTCGATGTCTCGGCATGAACATAGGCCACAACCTTGGGCTTTTCTCGACGGATGAACTCTGCCGCCTCATCATCCCCGAAGGTTTCGCCCCAGGGCTTTTCAAAGCGGACGACCTGAGCGGCGTGGCGTTTTGCCATTTCCGTGATGCGGTCGGAAAAATAGCCATTGGCGAATACCATGAACTTTGCTTCCGGTTCCACGAAGTTGGCGACCGCTGCTTCCATGCCGGCGCTGCCCGTGCCCGAAATCACCAGGGTGGCACCGTGGCTCGTGCCGAAAGCCGTTCTCAACAATTGTTGGATGTCTCCCATCACCTGGATGAAGTATGCGTCGAGGTGCCCAACAATAGGTTTCGAAAGGGCGTCATAGACCCGCGGATCAACCATCGTGGGTCCGGGTCCGAACAAGTAACGGCCAGGCGGCTGCAGGGGTGGGAACAACTCCAGGGGTGCGACCTCCTGCTTGATGGCGCTCATAGCCCTCGTTTCTAGCCAAAGCTACAGCAAGATACTACGGCACGGAGCGAATAATCTCCAGAACCGGAAACGTTTCTTGGTACCAATCGATCCGCGACGGGAATCGATTCGACGCTTTGCCAGCGTTTACTCCCGACTAAACTTCGTTGTGCCAGAATAGTTGTTGCCAGAGTTATCTTCCGCGACGGCTCGAAAAAGTTTTCTTGACAGATCATATTTTGATGTGGTAAACCGCCCAACTGGTCCGCTTTTCATACCGGACAGAATTCATACGCAACTTTAGACATCTTTTTTCGGTTCGTGGCCACAACGAACAAGGCAACGTGCGACCTGTGCGTCCGCGTTCCTTGGGGATTGGCCCGCTTTGCAAATCATCATCGGAGAGGACACCATGCGCTGGCTGACAACCTACATCGTTTTGCTGATGTTCTTCGCAACCTCACAGTCGCTGGCTCAAACTCAGGAACCTGCCGGCAAAGCCGGCGCATCGGCGTCGACGGGCGCGAGCAAGGCGGAGGTGAACGAACTTCGTAGCGAGGTGGCGGCGCAGCGGAAGACGATTGAGGAACTGAAGGCAATCGTGCAGAAGCTAGCCGAAGGCAGAGCCGAGGTCGCTGAAACCGACGCGGTCCAGACCAACCTGCCGGCTGGTGATGGCGTAAGGCTGCTGAACGCCAACCTGGTGGACCAGGCTCCGGCGGCGAAGCCCGCTGACAAAAAGGAGACTCCAGTCGTCGCAGGGTGGAATGGCGAGCATTTTTTCATCCGGAGCAGTGACGGGAAGTTTCAAATCCAACCCTACGGATACTTCCAGAGCGACTACCGCGCTTACAGCGGGGACGGCGCCCCGCCTGACACGTTCCTGATTCGGCGGGCCCGCTTCGGCTTCCAGGGCAACTACGGCACTCACTATGACTTCGCCTTTCTGGCGGATGCGGCCGCTGGCAACGGTCTGATTCTTCGCGATCTCTACGTAAACGCACGCTATAAACCCGAATTTCAGGTTCAGGTCGGCCAGTTCAAGGAACCGTTCGCGCAGGAAACCCTGACCGGCGCCACCAACCTGGATTTCGTGGAACGATCGCTGGCATCACTGCTGTATCCGTCCGCGGCCACCTCCTACCGCAGCCCGGGTGTTACCCTTCACGGCGATATTTCTGGCGGGATCATGCAGTGGTGGGCGGGAGCGTTCAATGGCAAAGGAATCCTGGCCAACAACACGACCAATCAGCCGGAAATCATTGGCCGCTTGCGCTTCTATCCCTGGAGAAAAAAGAAGGACAACCTGTTCCAAGGCTTGGCCTTTGGCGGATCGGTTGGCTACGGCAAGAACCGGGGACTTTCCAACGAGTTGAGTTTCAGCGGCACCCTGCCTGACGCCGCTTACACTTTCTTCCCGCAGTTCCGGGTCAACGGTCCCAGCCAGCGTTACAACGGCGAACTCACCTGGGTACACGGACCTTGGGGGGTGCGTGCGGAGTACGATCAGCTCAACCAATTCAGGCAAAGCGTGGGTTCCGAACAGTCCGACAACTTGGGGTTCACTACTCTTCCCGGAATTGTGGCCAAAGCTGGCTACGGCCAGATCACCTACCTGTTGACTGGTGAAACCCGCCCGGAAAACGGAACTCCCAAAGTGAAGCATCCATTCATGGGACCGGAAAGTCCGGGTGGAGGAGGAGGCAGCGGGTGGGGAGCTTTTGAACTCGCCTTCCGCTACGACAGTATCGAGGCGCATGAGCCCGGCATAAACCTCCTTAACAATCCGCTCACGCCAGGATTTGTCAGCACTTTCATCGACCATACCGACGAGTTCACGTTTGGACTCAACTGGTATCTCAACTATTGGGTGAAGTACCAGGTGAACGTGGCCGTCGATCGGCTTAAGGAGCCCAGCACTACAGGGCAAGAGCCGCAGAATTTCACGGTGTTGCTGCAACGCATTCAGTTCAGGTTCTAACGAATTTGGGCGCGCTCGGTTTTTGATTCGCCAGTTTGTCGTTACACCGCTCTAACTAGAGACAGCGGCCAACAAGGGAAATCGCAGGAGGAGATTCGATGAGATCGCGAATTCTACTTACTATTCTTCTCACCGTGCTATTCGTGCTGACGAGCGGCTGCGGGACAGCCAAGAACTGTCCGGTATGCGGCACCACGACCAACGACGGCTACACTGGCATCGATATCATCCCGGTGCCGGAGCATAATCCCACCGGCGAACCCGGCGGCCCTTTCAACTCCTTCGACATAAGCGTGGTCGATTCCGTAAATCACCGGTTCTTCGTGTCGGATCGAATCGGCTTGGACGTGGTGGTGGTGGACACCCAGCAGGACATAGCTGTTAACCTTTTTGCTGGCGCGAACGGTGTGGCCGGCGGCGGAATCAATGCCAGTTCCTGCGCAACCGATGCCACGAAGACGTTTTTCATTCCGCCCATTGTGACCGGATTGGGTAACTGGACCCGGTTCGGCTGCCGCACGCTCAACTTCCACATTCCCGGGTTCGGCGCCAATAATCTGTTCGGGGGCTTCCCTGGCGCACAGTGCTGTGCGGCACGTGCCAACGGCGTGAATCCGCTTTCAGCTCCTGATGGTGAGGTTTTGAGCCCGGATAATAAGACTCTATTCGTCGGTAACGGCAGTGCCAGTGTCGTAGCATTCGATCTCACGACGACAACTTTCACCGCCGGCAATGTGCTTCCGCCCGGGCCAAAGGTGATCGCCGAGTTTCCCACTGGCGTGTCTCCCGACTATGACGGCCCATCTGGCATCGCTCCTTGTGTCGCCTCCGCCAACGGCCGGGCGTTTTCCGATGCCACATGTGGAGACTTGAGGTCCGACGAGATGTCTATCGGAGTGTCCAAAGGAAGGACCCTCCTGCTGGTTGCAAACGGCGATCCTGGATTTCCGTTCGTGACGATCGCCGACGTTACGAATATTGTGAGCCCGACCGGGACGTTCACTGCGGATCACTGCCTGCCCTTCGCCAACCAGACGCCTTACGGTCCCCCGGTCGTCGGACTTGGACAAGGGAACAATGCACCGGCCGCCGGGCCCATCAACCCTCCCACTTGCATCCTCGGGCAAATCTACTACGATGGCGCGGCCGCAAACAACACCGGCGTGGTCGTGGACGATGGTGGCCTCAATGCAACGGCCGGGTTTCCTTGCCCAGATCCTTCCACCACGGTTCTCTCGGGCGTCAGCGGTCACGGAGCCGGAGTAAATATTCTTGGTCCCGATCGGGCTTGCCATCATGGGCCCATGCTCAATCCCGATGGATCGTATTGCGCCAGCCAGAATCCGCCCTCGGCCGGCTGCGTCGGGGCGGTCTCTATTGCTGGAATCGGCGGGTCGGCTTTCAATCCCAATACGGGCCGTTTTCTGCTTACCAATTCGAACGCGAGCGCAACCAATCTGACGGTCGGCACTGTGGATGTTATCAATCCGAACCTCGGAAGTCCGAATGGGCCATTTGTTGAAAACAGTTTCCCGATGCCGAACTGTATGCCCACCAGCATCGTGCAAGGGCCAGGGAACAATTTCCTGGTCGGGTGCGGGGACCACGATGGCGAGGCTTTTCCTCCCAACGAATACGTGATCGACGGCACATCGGGCAAAATCCTTGCCACCATCACTGAGGTCGGTGGGGTTGATGAAATCTGGTACAACTCCGGAGACAATCGCTACTACCTGGCAGCAAGAGACATGCCAACCGGTCCGGTGATGGGCGTGATTGACGCCAAGACCAACCTTTGGCTACAGAGCGTCGCAACCAACAGCAATTCTCACAGCATCTCGGTGGACTCGAGCAACAACCACGCGTTTGTGCCTCTCCAGGCGGGCGCGGGGTGTACGACCCAAAGCGCTAACGGTTGTATCGTTGTCTATGCGCAGCAGTAAGGGATGAACCCGGGAGGTTTCCGTCAGGCGGCGCGGCTCTTAGCCACGCCGCCGAACCCTATATCTTGGCCACGCCTTCAGAGGCACAAGTGTCGACGCGGCACCGCCCGCATTTTCTCCACCGGGAGCGACTTCTGATCGCCCGCCCACGCAGCGGGCAGTTGCCTTATACTGTACGTAGCACCCATGACGGATCGTTCCGCATCACGTTCGTGTATATCCGGGGGGGCTGGTTGGGACCGGTTCACCAGGCGCAATCTGGTTGTGTGCGTGGCGGTCGCCTCTCTTTCGATTACGCTTGCCGACCGCGTTTTTCACCAGTCCGGCAGTAATGTGCCCACCGCTCGATCCAATTCAGAAAATGCCAAGATCCAGCACCGTGACCGGCTTGCGCAGCACTGGTCTGCCCCGCTCAAGACAGTCCACTTACCCTCCCCTCCGGCATTTGTCGCCAGGATTGCCTTCCCAGAGGAAGACCTGCCCGGCACAGAAATCGACAACTGCGTCTACAATCGTCCTCCGCCCCGCGCATGATATCGCCTGCCTGCATTCGGGGTTGCCGTCCCCACAGTGGCCCTCGCACGTCACGATTGACAAACACCAAGGGGGTAGTTATGAAGACGATTTCTCACAGACTCTTGAATATCCTGTTTGCTCTTGTCCTATCAACGCTAGTGGCGACGAACGCCGTGGCGAAGACCAAGGTCGAGCCTCCAACTCAGAAAGCCAGCGTCATCGCCCATCTGCCTTTGCCGGGGACTCCGGTGAGTCAACTGTTGCTGCGCCAGCAAGGCTCCAAGGAGTACCTATACATTCAGCAGACGGCGAAAGAGGGGTTCACAGTTGTCGACGTGACTCAGCCAGAGCATCCGAATGTGGTCAAGAATGTAACCTTGTCCGGATCGGGCAGCGACGAGAAACTGGAGATGCTGGGAAGCGGGCTGGCTTTGGCCGAGACTCCAGACAGCTCTTCCGCCGGAGGCACTCAACATGAACTCACTCCGGCGAAGTCCCCGGCCGGGAATAGCGCGACCGCGCTCCGCACCGAGTCCATTAGAGTACTGGACCTGAGTGATCCGAGGAATCCACGAACCCTTCAAACCTTCGATGGGGTCACGAAGGTTCTGGCAGAAGACACTCGTAACTTGATTTACATCACGAACGGCGAAGGGCTGTGGGTGCTGCGGCACAATCCTGCACAGGAGAGCAAGAAACGCTCGCTGCCGCCTTGCGACTCGGAATCAGTGTTCTCTCCGATCGTCGATTGTCAATGATGGGTGCGAGTTAGGCGACTGATCATTAGCTGCTGAGTCAGCGTCAGTGTCATCACACTGGCGCTGGTCTCTACTTAACGTGTGTCTCCTGGTAGTGCAACTCCTTCCACTCTCCTGCGCGCTTGACCCACAATTCGGTGATGTAAACTCTGGAAAAACGTACGACCGATCTGGGCGGGAACTGCAGATTAACTTCGTAGATCGCGAAAGCAGCGTCTGGCCCCAGCGGAATCAGTTTGTAGCCCCACAGTGTGTAGTTGAAAACGTTCGTATCCGCTATCTCGTTAAGGGCCTGGATCTTGTTCCGTTCTCCCCGGCCGTCGACCTCAACACCCTGGTAGTCATCTGCGAGCAGCTCTCCATAAGCCTTCTTGTCTTTGTTCTTGAGAGCTTCCCATTCAGTCTTGATCTTCGATTGAAACAGGTCTTTCAGATTCAACTCGGCTGAAGTGCTGCTGGTTGGCTGGCTCCCGCCGGGCTTAGGCGGCGTCGCTGGCTGCTGCGCCAAGGCAAGAGAAGTCACCCAGGCAAGACAAACGTTGATGAATCGGCTTTGCATCTTTTCCTCACCAATAAGCCCGGCGGATCTCGCCAAAGGTAGTGACAAACGAAGCTACTGCCGCAACGTTTTTATTTTTTTTCTCAGTGCCGCAAGCAGAGGGGGTGGCAGTTCTGTGTAACCTTCCTGGCTTGCAAATTGCTGGCCGTCCTCGTATACCCAACTCAGGAAATCGCCTAACTCAGCCGTACGGGCTGAATCAGAGGACTTGGCTCGCAAGTAAATCCAGGTAAAACTGGTGATGGGGAAGGAGTCTGCTCCCGTTGCATTGGTTAACGAAGCGGAAAAGCTATCCCACCGCGGTTCCTCTGCCGCCTGACATGCCGCTGCTATGCTCTGACTGGAAGCTCGGACAAACTTACCGGCTGGGTTCAGGACGGCGACTTGAGAAATATTGTTCTTCAGCGCGTACTGTAGTTCCACAAAGCCAATACTGCCGGGTTGACTCTTTACTTTGTCTGCCATATCGGAACTGCGTTCCGCGGCCACTCCGACCGGCCAACTGGGCGAAGGGGTGACGCCGATTTGAGCGCGAAATTTAGGACTCGTCTTGGAGAGAAAGTCAGTGAACACGTAGTTCGAGCCTTTGCCGGGGGGCCGATTGACCACCTGAATCGGCATATTCGGCAAGGTGATGCCGGGATTGAGCTTGACAATCTGCGGCGCATTCCACGTCTTCACGTCGCCCAGGAACATGTCGGCTAACACTTCCCCAGAAAGCCGAAGGTCCCGGCCGGCACCGGGGAGGTTGTAGATGGGAACAATGGCAATGAGTACAGCTGGCAGTTCAGTGAGTGCATCGTCCGCCCTTTCCTTGGCGGTAAGCAAGACTTCACCGGCGCCAAAATCGCCGCTGCCGTGGGAGATTTGCTTGATCCCTTCGCTAGTACCCAAGGGAACGTACCTCATCTGGATATGGGGGTTGCGTTTGCCGTACTCTTGCGCCCAGCGAGCATAAAGGGGCGCTGGGACGCTCGATCCGGAACCCACAAGAACAACCGTGTCCTGAGCTTCAGTAAATGCGCAGCAGAGCCCGAGAACAAGCACAGACGCCAGCCGGATGTGCGAACCGGAACGGGAGCGTCGCGGCGGAATGTTGGACGTCGAAGGTCTTGCCGTTACTTTCATAGCGTTCCTCCATCTTCAACTGAATCAGGCGAACACCAATCCAGCCTGTCAAAGTAGCAATTGAACCTCGCCGACGGTTGCAGGGTACCATCGTTCTAGGCGAAATCAACGGTTACATGGATAATCGCTATTGTTACACTTGGAACAACCATCTCTCCATTGGAATCTCGCGGCCTCTTCATAGGGGGCCAGCGGCTGATGACCCACGTTTCTGCATTCTTGGAGCACCCAGAAGATCTAGGTGGAGTAGTCCGCATTGATTCCGACGTACGCCGCTGTCAGGTCAGTGGTGACAAAGGCCACCCTGCTGCGCCCGCAACCGAGTCGCACTCGAATGTCACAGCTGGGCTGTGCGAGGTCTTGATGAGCGCCAGCCTCGTCAAACCGGCAACCCGCTCCACCTTTGCAAACCATCTGCTTGCCGATGTAAATGTTAACCAACTTTGGATCGAGAGCCACGCCGCTCCGCCCCACTGCAGCCAGGATGCGGCCCCAGTTAGGATCGGCTCCTGCCCAGGCGGTCTTGACCAATAAGGAGTGAGCGATCGTTCTCGCAACCTGCAAAGCCTCCCGCCGATTCTTCGCCTGCTCTATGAAGAGATGAATCACGTGCTGCACACCCTCGCCATCAGAGACGATCTGTTCGGCCAGTGATTGGCAGACCTCAGACAGCGCGTGGGCAAACTTCTTCTGGACTCCGGCGTCCTTTAGTCGAATCCCGCTCTGTCCCGACGCAAGCAGCAAAACGGTGTCGTTGGTGGAGGTGTCACCATCGACTGAAATGCTGTTGAAACTGTGGTCGCAGGTCTTACGCAGCAGTCGCTTCAGTTCGACAGAAGTAGCGGCAACGTCGGTGAACAGATAGACCAGCATGGTCGCGAGCTGTGGATGAATCATTCCTGAACCTTTGGCAACCCCCAGCAATTTGACTTCCGCGGAACGCGTACTGAACCGTGCCGATGCGGACTTTTGCCGAGTATCGGTGGTCATGATGGCCTGGGTGAACCGGTCGAGGGCGGCTGGCGTTGGCTCGCGGCTCCCAACCAGCTCAGGTAGCTTCTTAACAATCTTTTCAGCTGGCAGCGGGACACCAATGATTCCTGTGGAGGATGGGAAGACTTCCTCCGGGCGAATACCCAGCCCCTTGGCTAGTTGTTGGCAAATCTGTTTGCATGCGCGGATACCTGCTTTCCCAGTAGCGCAATTTGCATTGCCAGAATTGACGATAACCGCTCGCACACTGCCGTTGACCTTCGACAAATGGGCCCGGCCGACTTCCACGGGGGCAGCGGCAACCAGGTTCCTGGTGAATAGGGCAGCGGCGGTTGTGCCGGGAACCGCTTCGACGAGGGCGAGATCAGGCCGTCCGCTGGCCTTGATTCCAGCGGCTAGGGCGGAAAAACTGAAGCCTTTCGGCAGATGAATTATGTTTCGTGAGCTCGCGGGCACGATCATGCCTGGAGTTTTACCAGCCAATTCGCCGGCTCGGGCAGGATCGCGAACTTCGGGAGTTCTCCCCGCACCATGGCAACTTCGTCGCAATTGTGGAAGCGTGGGCAGACCCAGCAATCTTTGTGGATCTTGTCCGGCAAGTCCTCGCGCTGCGCGATTTCAAAACCAAGGTTCGCAAAGAATTCTGGGGTCCGAGTGAACAGACAAATACAACTGACTCCATGCTTTTTCGCCTCCGCCAGCAATGCTTCGACGAGCCTCCGTCCCCCGCCCTGGCCTTGCCGTCCCGGTGCAACCGTGATGGAGCGAATCTCAGCGAGATGCGGACCGTAAAGATGGAGCGCGCCGCAACCCATGACGCGCGCACTGTCTTCCAAAACCACGAAATCCCGCACGTTTTCGCAAATCTCAGCCAGCGTTCGGGGCAGCAGCGTGCCATCCGCAGAATAGCCTGCGATCAGTTCGTATATCCGTTGAGCATCCGGCAGTATGGCCTTACGGGTGCGCATTTACCCCCTCGGAAATGGTTTCAATCATTCGCTTCGCCGCTGCCATTGCCTGGCGTACTCGCGCCGGGGCTGTGCCTCCCGGTACATCATGAATTGCGAGTACAGACTCCAAAGTCAGGGATGTATAAAGATCCTGGTCGAATAGAGGATTGATCGACCGCAATTCATCCAGCGGCAAGTCCTGGATTTCGCACGCTTTTTCCACGCACTTCTGCACGACCCGTCCGACCTGCTGGTGTGCCAGGCGCGAAGGCACTCCACGCTCCACCAGGTAGGTGGCCGCCGCCCAAGCATTCATGAAACCTGATTGCGCCGCTTGCTGCATGCGTTCGTAGTCAAACGCCATCGCCTGCATCCATCCCGTAACCAGCGGAACCAAAGCTATTATGGTTTCTGCCGAGTCAAAAAGAGGTTCTTGGGTCTCTTGCAGGTCCTTGTTATAGGCCAGGGGCAGTCCCTTCACCGAGATCATCAGCGCTGTCGCGTTTCCGATCACGCGCCCAGCCTTACCCCGAGTCAGCTCGAGCAAGTCTGGGTTCTTCTTCTGCGGCATGGCACTGCTACCCGTGGAGTAAGTTTCGGGCAGTTGGACAAATCCGAACTCCTGTGTGGAAAACAGAATCATCTCCTCCGCCCAGCGGCTCAAGTGCAGAGCGAGTTGCGAGAGGGCATTCACGAACTCCAAGACAAAGTCGCGATCGCTGGTGGCATCGATGCTGTTAGCCGTTGAACCGTCAAACCCGAGGCTAGCAGCCATGGCGCGACGATCGAGAGACAGCGTGGCGCCCGCAACAGCCCCCGATCCCAACGGACAAACATTCACCCGCTTACGACAGTCGGCCAGCCGATCCGCATCGCGCAAGAACATCTCTACATACGCCAGCAGCCAGTGCGATACGAGTACGGGCTCGGCGCGTTGCAGGTGCGTGTAGGCGGGCATGGCGGCGTCTCCGGCCCGTTCGGCTTTTTCCAAAAGCACGCCTGCGAACTCTGCCAGGTCCGCTCGCTGCTGGTCAATCGCAGCTCGCACATACAAGCGCAGGTCGGTCGCAATCTGTTCGTTGCGACTGCGTCCGCTGTGCAGCTTGTACCCGGAGTCGCCGATCAGGGCCACTAACTGTTTTTCTACGAAGTGGTGCACGTCTTCCGCCTCACTGTCCTGAAGAAATTCTGCGGATGTAGCCGCCAGGTCCCCAATCTTCTCCAAACCTTGAAGAATATCGACGAGTTCGCTCGACGACAGAATTGCAGCGTCTTTCAGCGCCCGCGCATGAGCGCCACTTGCGGCAAGTTCATGCTTCAAGAGACGCTGGTCGAACTCAAAAGACCTTTGCCAGCGCTCGAAATCAGGATCTAGAGCCTGCCCAGAACGCGGTGACCACATCTTCATCTCGCTACCTCCATGTGCGCACGTGCCCGCGAGCGAGACGGAAGCCCCAGGATTCGGATGAAGCCTGCTGCATCTTTCTGGTCGTAGCCATCGCCCATGGTGAACGAGGACAGATCGGTGCGATACAACGAGTAGTCTGAATACCGGCTCACCACCGATACGTTGCCCTTGTATAAGGAGAGCGTCACGGTTCCGGTCATATCCCGCTGCGTGGTTTCGACGAACGCGTCGAGCGCTTCTCGCAGTGGCGTAAACCACAAGCCGAAATAGGCGAGCTCCGCATACTTCAATCCGATGTGTTGCTTGAAGTGCACCACGTCACGTTCCAGGCAGAGCGCTTCCAGCTCGCGGTGGGCATTCATTAGCAGAGTGCCGCCTGGAGTTTCGTAACAGCCACGGGACTTGATTCCGACGAAGCGATTTTCCACCAAATCCACCCGGCCGATCGCGTTACGGGCCCCGATTTCATTGAGCATCTCGACCAGTGAGACAGGATCGATAACTCCGTCGTTGACCGCAACCGGAACTCCCTGTGCGAAGCCGATCTTTACCTGCTCTTCTTGATCGGGAGCTTCCTGCGGCGAGCGGGTCCATTGCCAGGTCCTGGGCAGAGGCGGATTGGCCGCGTCTTCCAGTTCGCCGCCTTCGTGACTGACGTGCCACAGATTGCGGTCGCGGCTGTGAATCTTCTGCCGGCTGGCCTCGACCGGGATTCCGTGCTGTTCGGCGTAATCGAGGCAGTCCTCGCGGGATTTCAGGGACCACTCCCGCCATGGCGCAATCACTTTCAATTCCGGGGCAAGCGCTTGGTAGGCCATTTCGAAGCGTACCTGATCATTGCCCTTGCCGGTGCATCCGTGAGCAACCGCAGTGGCGCCCTCGCGCAGGGCAACCTCAACCTGGTGCTTGGCGATAACCGGCCGTGCGAGCGATGTGCCCAGCAGGTACTTGTGCTCATACACAGCGCCTGCTTTCAGAGCGGGAAATACGTATCCGGTGAGGAACTCCTCCCGTAGGTCTTCCACCAAGACGTTGCTTGCGCCGGTGGCATATGCCTTTTTCACCACTGCTTCGATGTCATCTCCCTGACCGACGTCCCCTACCATGGCAATGACGTCGTAGTCATAGTTTTCTTTCAGCCACGGAATGATGATTGAGGTATCCAGACCTCCGGAATAAGCCAGTACAACTTTCTCACGCATGAGCGCTCCTCGCCGGCAGACTATGATCTCCACTGCCAAGCAGCAAATATAGAATTGCTTTCTGGACATGCAGGCGGTTTTCCGCCTGATCGAAAACTACTGACCGCGCCGAGTCGATCACTTCGTCGGTGATTTCCGCACCGCGCTGAGCCGGCAGACAATGCATAAATACGGCGTGAGGCGAAGCCGCAGCCGCCAACGCCTGGTTCAGTTGATACGGTGGGAAAATCCGCGCCCGCTTTTCGGCCTCGTGTTCCTGGCCCATACTCGCCCACGCGTCGGTATAAATGGCGTCAGCGCCGGCGACCGCTTCGTACGGGTCGCGAAGAATTTCAATCGTCGCGCCGGTCTGCCGGGCGAACTGTCGAGCATCGCGGACAATTTCCTCGTTGGGCTCATAGCCCTTCGGCGTAGCGATACGAATATCAGATCCCAGGCAGGCCGCCGTCAGTAGCAACGAATGTGCAACGTTGTTGCCGTCCCCGACATAGGCCAGGGTTAAATTTCCGAGGTGACCGAAGTGGCTCTGTAGAGTGAAGTAATCCGCCAATGCCTGGCAGGGATGCTCGAGATCGCTCAGCGCATTGATCACTGGCACCGACGCGTGCTCGGCCATACCCTGAATGGTTTCCTGGGAGAATGTGCGCAGTACGATGCCATCCACCCAGCGCTCGAGGTTGTGAGCGATATCGCTCAATTGCTCGCGCGCATCAAGGCGGCTGTACGTCTGATCGACAAAGTATGCGTTACCACCCATGCTTCCCACGCCCGTTTCGAAGGTCAGGCGGGTCCGCAGGGACGGCTTCTCAAAGAACATTACGATCTGCTTGTCGGCAAGGGCCTTGCGAAAATCGGCAGATCGTGACTTCATGACCCCCGCGAGATGCAGCACGGCTTCAACCCCATCGGGACCGAAGTCGCGCGTCGACACCAGGTCGGAGCACCAGAATGGCTTGTGTACCTGGGGCGCTGCGGCTGCTTTTGCGTTCAGTACCTGACTGTTCAACTTTGACTCCTTGTTGTGGACTTATGAGCTTGACGAAGGAGCGGGATGGAGCTTGCGGAACACAGCGCTGTGTCCAATTCCCGAATCACTTGGTCGATGTGTTTTTTTTCAATGATGTAGGGCGGCAGAAATCGCAAAACAGTCTCGTGAGTGCGGTTGATCAAGATTCCGCGTTTCATCAATTGGTGCACAACCAGCTTGGCGGCGTCGGCGGAATTCAGTTCCATGCCCAGCATGAGACCCATCCCGCGAACTTCGCCGACACAACTGTGTCTGGCCTTCAATCCCTCGAGTTGTGCGTGGAAGTATGCTCCACTTGCGCGGACGTGTGGTATTAGCTTTTCCATCAAACGCAGGAACTGGATTGCCACGGCACAGGCCAGCGGGCCGCCCCCAAATGTTGTCCCGTGCATGCCGGGATGCATGGCGGTAGCGACGCGGTTGGTGGTGAGAATCGCTCCCAGCGGCAGGCCAGCCGCGAGCGGTTTCGCAACCGTCACTATGTCGGGCTGAACTCCGTAGTGTTGATAGGCGAAATGGAGACCGGTGCGGCCGAGTCCGCATTGGATTTCATCGAGAATCAGCAGAGCGCCTGTACTCCTGGTCAACTTGCGCGCGAGTTGCAGAAACTCGGGACTGATGGGACGAATTCCACCTTCACCCTGAATGGTCTCCAGGCAAATTGCGCACACGCTGCCATCGAAACGCCGCTCCAGGTCAGCGGTGTCATTGAATCCAACAAAGCTGACCCCGGGCAAAAGCGGTGCAAAAGGATCTCGATACTTCGCCTGACCGGTGGTCGCCAGCGAACCGAAGGTCCGCCCATGAAATGAATCGTCGAGCGCAAGAATGCGCCATTTCGGTTTGTGGCCGTTGCTGTTCTGTACCCGCGCATACGAGCGAGCCAGCTTGAGCGCTCCTTCCCACGCCTCAGTCCCGCTGTTGCAGAAGAACGCCCGGTCGAGCTCCGAGATCCGCGTCAAGCTCGCGGCAAGCTCGGCCTGATACTCGTGGAAAAACAAGTTCGAAGTGTGAATCAAGCGGCCAGCCTGGCGCTTCAAGGTCGCCTGGATGGCTGGATGCCCATGACCGAGTGCGTTCACTCCGATTCCGCTCAGGAAATCGAGGTAGCGATGGCTGCGCGAGTCCCAGAGATAAACTCCGCGCCCGCGCTCAAACAAAATGTGGTGGCGATCGTAGGTCGGCAGCAGTAGTTTCTGCTCGGAACGAATGACGGAGGCCAGACTCATGCGCAGGTTACCTCCGTGCCGCACTGCACCTTCGCGAAATAGAACTGAGACAAGATTTCGGCTTGCGCAGCCGGGAGAATCCGGACTCTTCCCACCCCTTTATTCAAGGCTTGGCTGCAAGCCTCCAGCTTGGGGAGCATTCCGCCGCCGACCACGGCATCGGCCACAAGAGTGCCGACCTCTTCGGTGGTGAGCCATGGAATCACCGCGCCTGCTGCGTCTTTTACTCCCGGCACGTCCGTCAGGAAAATCAGCGAGTCTGCGTGACAAGCGGCCGCGCAGGCCGCCGCCATCTGATCGGCATTGATGTTGTAGTATTCACCGTCTGCGCCAAGCGCAAGCGACGACAGGACCGGAATGCCTCCCTTACTCCAGATCGCTTCCAGCCATCGTGGATCACTCGAACAGATCTCTCCGACGAAGCCGAGATCACAACCCGGCGCCTGCTTCTTACGCGCACGGAAAGCCGCACCGTCACCGCCGCAGAGCCCGATCGCTGGCAATCCCGCAGCCCCGATTGCCGCGACCAAACTTTTGTTCACGATTCCGGCCAGGACCATCAGCGCGATGTCGCGGGTCTCAGCATCCGTGACCCGCAGCCCATTTACGAACTCACTCTGTTTGCCGAGCAGTTTCAGCGTCCGGGTGAGGGCGCTGCCTCCACCGTGCACAACTGCAACGCGATGACCGTCGCTGGCGAGCTCCACGATCCCTTGCGCGCATTTGCGCAATGTCGCCCTGTCCTCGAGCGCAGCACCACCGATTTTGACGACGATCTTCACTGTAATCCCTCTTCTTCCTTCCATCCGTACATCAGATTCATGTTCTGCACCGCCTGGCCGGCGGCGCCCTTCAGCAGGTTGTCCACGCACGAAACGAGTACCAGTCGTTGGCCGTCGTCTGCCAGGCAAAAACCGAGATCGCAGTAATTGGTCTGCAAAGAAAACCGGATCTGCGGAAGTTGCGGGTTGGCAAAAACTCGCACCCAGGGCTTGCCGGCATAGAATTGGCGGAAGCAGGACTCCACTTCCGCTGCGATCATCCTGCGATTCAAGTAAACATAAACCGTTGACAATATCCCCCGTGGAATCGGCAGCAGATGAGGCGTGAATGTCAATTCACCCGGGTTCAACTCCAACTGTTCTACGATCTCCCCTACATGACGGTGTCCGAACACGGAGTAGGCGGACAAATTGTCAGCTACCGAGACAAAATGGGTGCGCGCATTGGGCTCCTTGCCCGCCCCGGACACACCGGACTTCGAGTCGGAAATGATTCCGCGCTGCCGGTCGACGATGCCGGCTTTCAACAGCGGTGCGACCGCCAGGATCACTGAAGTCGCGTAGCATCCCGGATTTGCCACCAAAGCCGCGTTCGCGATCCGCTCTGCATTCAATTCTGGCAGACCATAAACTGCCTTTTCTGTGAGTTCGGCAGCGGTCACCGAGTCGGTGTCGTGAAAGTCGTAAACCACGCGATGCTCGGCCTGCTTGAGCCGCCATGCCCCACTTAGATCGATAACGCGAAACCCGTGCGCCGCAGCCTGCGGCACCAGTGCTCGCGAGGTCTCATGCGGTGTTGCCAGAAAAACAAGTTCCACACCCTGCCGTTTCAAGCTCTCCCACGAAAGCGGCTGTAACGGATGACCTCCGTTACCGGAGAACGCAGGAAAAAGATCCGCAAGATTCTTTGCTTGATTGCCATTCTCGCGACTGAGCAGCGCCGGCTTGTCTAACCGAGGATGACGCAGCAGAAGCCGCGTCAATTCGAGGCCTGAATAGCCAGTCGCCCCCGCGACCGCAGTCTTGAGTTTCGCCGGCATCAGGCGAGCATCTCCTGAATGCGAGCGGCCAGCTTGCGGGCATCTTTGTTATCGGGACACACAATCAAAATGGTGTCATCGCCCGCGACGGTGCCGACGGCTTCCGGCCAACTCTCGTCATCCAAGGCGGCGGCGACAGGCTGAGCGCTGCCCACGCTGGTCTTGATAACCAAAAGGTTCTGGGCCACACGCACCTCGAGAACGAACTCCCGGACGAGGCGCGACACCGGGGGCAATGCGGGAAACGAAGATCCATCCCCCTCGGACAGCGCATATCCCTGCGGCGTCTTGCTGAGGCCCAAGTCGCGGATGTCGCGGGAAAGCGTGGCCTGGCCGACCTTGAGCCCCCGCTTGCGCAGGGTCTTCTGCAGGTCTTCCTGGTTCGCCACCCGTCCATGTTTCAACAATTCCAGAATGGCCCGCTGTCTCAGGAGTTTATTCATGTTGCATAGTTATTCATATATGTGAATAAGTATTCATATATATTTAACCGTTTCGGAAAGGGTGTCAAGCGGAAAAACAGAGCGGTGGGGACTTGACCGGCCAGGCGGCCGGCAGAAAACTACGGGATCGCGGGCAGATGTTCTTAGGTTTTAGATGGCCGGCGGCTGATGCACCAAGGCCTAGGGCGAGGTCGGGGAATTCTCCGCGACCTCGCCCGCAGCCGTCTTGGCGGCAAACTGCATTTTTATCGTCTTAATCTCGTACGGCTTGGTATGTACAGTCACGGTTCCATTGTGCAGGGGAAGACCTCCAAGGGACTTTTCCATCAGATTGGTTTCCTCGGCCGATTGCGCCGTCAGCGGAAGCTGCAACGCCACGTTGCCTTCCTTGCCCGCCCACTCGTAGAAGCGCAGGATGAGACCGGTATCATCCTCCGCTTTCTTAAAGGCCGTAAGCACGACGTTCTCCGGCCCTATTTGCACAAAGGAATGTTCAGCCGGGAGCGATCCCTGATGTTTTTCGGTCTGTCTTGAGATCAACTTGTCATCCAGTTCATATCCGCGGCGTATGGTCTGGGCCTCCAGCCAGGTTCCGCCGTGAGGATACAACGAATAAGTGAAATCCTGAGGGCCTTCGTCAGCGTGGGGGTCTGGCCACTCGGGCGAGCGTAGCAGTGAAAGTCGCAGCACGTTGCCCTTCGCATCGTAGCCGTACTTGCAGTCGTTCAGCAGGCTGAACCCATGCGTTGCATCGGAGATATCCGCCCAACGTTGGGCCGGCACTTCGAATTCCGCTTGTTCGACTGGTGTGCGGCGTGTAGTCGGGCGCTCGATAGAGCCAAAGGGAATCTCGAACGTAGCTTTCTCGTTGTGCGCGCTGAGCGGGAATGCCACCTTCAGCAGAATATGCTTCTCGTGCCAATCCGCGTGCATCTTCACGTCCACCCGCGGCACGCCGGCGTACACAGTGATGTCCCGTACGAAGGTGGAGCTTTGAAAATGGTTCTTGACGCGGATCACGGCGCGTAACGGCCCATTCTCGACCAACTCCACCTGGTCAGCCTTGTCCAGGTCCCAATGCTGTTTCTCGAAGTCGGCGTCAATATTCCATGCATCCCACCGTTTAGGTTTGTCGTAGAAAGCCTGCAGCAAATTGCCGCAGACAGAGTTCTTGGGACCTCCGTTGTCAGTCTCCGCCGGTGCAAGCGCTTCCGTCTGACTTCGCTTGTCGAAAAGACTAGTCATGCACCCAGTCTGGGGATCAATCTTGACGCGGATGAATTCGTTCTCGAGAGTACTGATCGATGCCTTCACGCTCGAATGATTGGGCACCGGCTTCGCTGCGGCACGCACGAAATAGGTCGCATAGCCCATCGCCGGAGTGTGGCTAAGAACCAACAGATGTGCCCGGTGCGTGTCGGGATCGATCGTCAACAACTGCGACTCCGCTGGCTTGCCGGCTGCATCGACGACCTCGACACGCTGCGCTGGCCCGGGCAGTTGCGCGTCCATCTCAATCACTTCTGTTCGCGGCCAGGAGAGTGAATTGAAAACCACCACTGGCGTGCCCTCGCCTTGCGTGTTGATGTGAGCCGAGATTTCTCCCAGCGCTCCCTCCATGACCTCACGCCCCGCCCGCCCCACGTCTTCCATATTGCGCTTGGCCTCGAGATAGTTCACGGCGATGCCCGAGCCCGGCATAATGTCATGGAAGTGGTCAAACAGCAGGTTCTTCCAGGCGAGCTCAAACTCTGCTTGGGGATAAGTTCGGCCGTAAAGAGACGCTACTGACGAATACATTTCCGCGTCAAGCAGTAACTCTTCGCTGCGCCGAATCCGGCGCTTGGTTTCCGCCTGGGTGGTAAAGACGCCGCGGTGATATTGAAAGTAGAGTTCGTCCTTCCATGTGGGAACCTCCATGCCGGGAAGTTTCTTCTCGAGGTCGTCGAAGAAGCTTTTGGCAGTGCCGAACTCGAACTTGGGATAGATCGCATCGGGAGACATCAAAACAGCGGCGTTGTCCAGCATGGTGCGAGTCGGCCCCCCACCGTGGTCTCCCACACCGTACAAGTGCATCATCTCGGGCGTGTTCGTCAGCTTCGGGCCGTACATCGATGGAGCCCAAGTCGAAAGATCTGTGGCCATCTTCTCGCCATCGATGTCGGCTGCATAGTCATGCGGGAAATATGTGAGCAGACGGCTTCCATCCGGCGCTTCCCACCAGAACAGCTTGTAGGGGAAGGTAGTGAACTCGTGTGCCCAAAGCAGCTTTTGGGTCACGAAGTAATCCATGCCGGATTTCTTGTAAATCTGCGGGAGTTGCCAGTTGTAGCCGAACGAGTCTGGATTCCAGCCGATTTTCACATCCACGCCAAACGTTTTCTGGAAGTAGCGCTTGCCCACCAGGATTTGCCGTACCAGCGACTCACCTGCCGGCATGTTTAAGTCCGGCTCTACCCACATTCCTCCAATGACCTCCCACCGCCCTTCCTGCACGCGTTGTTTGATCTCCTTGAAAAGGTCGGGATATTTCTCCTCCATCCATTCGTAGGTGCGGGCCGAAGACATGGTGAACTTGAAATCCGGATACTCGCGCATCAGGTTCAAAACGCTCTGAAAAGTATTGCGCACGACCTCGACTGTTTCGGTCCACGGCCACAGCCATGCCATGTCAATGTGCGAATTGCCGACGGCGTGAATGGTGAATTGCTTCAGCCACGGTCTTAGCTCTTCCAGCTTCGCCTGGGCTTGCCGCAGTGATGTATCGAAAGCAGCTTGATCGCCTTTATCAAGGGCAGCAAAATCGATAGCTTTCACCGCCGCGTCGAGTTGAAGCTCGCGCTGGTATTTCCCGTCCTTGTACGCGGCAACCAGTGGATGCGCAGAGAGAATCTCCATGCGAAGCAGCCTGGGATCTGGGCGGCTGACGGGCGGCTCGATGGTGAGCGCGGCCCGATAAAAATTACTCTCTACCGCCGTCGCCTCCATGCGCACGGCGATCAGAAACTTCTGGCCGGGTTGCGCATTTTCCGCCAACGGGAAGGATTGCAGCGTGTCCTCGTTGCCGCGGAAGACCAGCGAACCGTTGGAGAACACGGCGATTTCGTCCGGTCCGTTGCTGTCCAACGCCACTTCGAGCTTTATGCGCGACCCCTGGACCGTGTAACCATCGATCTTTCCCGGGACTTCGATCCAATGGCGAAACACGCGTGTGCCGGTTGACCATTTTGCACCGAGTTTCGTCAGTTCCCACTTGGAATCGTCCAACGACGGGTCCTCCGGGTGCGGAACATCATCGTGCCAGCGCCATTCAGACATCTGCAGCGTCGTTATTGACGCGAGCCGGTCTAGCGGCATTTCGACTATCCCTGAATCCGGTGCCTGCGTTGCGGCTGCACTGCGTTGAGGGTTAGTCAGTGCGAGGCACAGAAGAATGAGAAATATGGCAGAGAGTGTGACAATTCGCTTCATAGATTGTCTGGTATTACAGATCCCGAGTACCGCGCACCGGGCGGGCAACCCGATTCTATACCCTGGGATGATGGTCCAATCCGCGCTCATGCCCTGGCTTGGGCAGGACATTTCCGGCCGCATCTCGAGCTTTTTCCGCGAAATCGGCTCCCACTCCCAGCCCGTCTCCAGAACCCGAAGGTAACGTTGGTAATCTTTACGGAAATTACCCACTCATTAGAATCAGAGTAGTTCGCTCTCACCGCCAAAACAGGCAGCAAGCAGCCTTAACTCAGAGACGCTGAGGAGCCGACTAAGTGTTTGCAGAATCAGGGTAAAACAGGCCCGTCTTCAAACCAGTTCCGACGCCGCAGGTGGAAAGCTGATGAAGTGTCGAGTCATTGCGGTTCTAGGTACGCGCCCGGAGGCAATCAAGCTGGCACTGGTGATCCACCAGTTGCGCCAGCGGTCCGAGGAATTTGAGACCGCAGTCGTGCACACCGGACAGCATCGGACCATGCTCGACAACGCGCTCAAGCTCTTCAAGATCAAGCCTGATTTCCTCCTCGACGTGATGCGTCCTAACCAGACCCTAAGTTCGCTGACAGCACGCGTCTTGGATACGGTTGAAAATGCCTGCCACCAATTCGAGCCCAATATCGTTCTGGTTCAAGGCGATACAACGACGGCGTTCGCTTCGGCCCTAGCGGCCTACTATTGCAAGGTTGCAGTCGGCCACATCGAAGCCGGTTTGCGCAGCGGCGACCTCTACAACCCATTTCCGGAAGAAGGCAACCGCCGTCTGGCCTCGGTGATGACCGAGATTCACTTCGCTCCCACCGCATTGTCACGCGACAACCTTTTAGCAGAAGGCGTTCCTGGGGGAAAAATCGTTGTGACCGGCAACACCGTCGTCGACACGCTGCGTGCTCTGAGCGACTTGCCTCATTCCTGGGAAAACACGCCGCTGGCAGGCATCCCACGCGACGATGGCCGCCTTGTGTTGGTGACTTCTCATCGTCGTGAATCCTGGGGATCCGACCAGGAAAACATGTGCCTGGCTTTGAAGGATCTGATTCAGAAGCATCCCGACATTCGTGTGGTCTATCCCGTTCACATGAACCCGAACGTGCGCGCCACAGTGAACGCCCTGCTGCAGGATACAGATCGCATCCATCTGACCGAACCCTTGGGCTACATCGACTTCGTCAGCCTGTTGCGAAGCTGCTTCATGGTGTTGACCGATTCCGGCGGTATCCAGGAAGAAGCCCCGACCTTCCGCAAGCCGGTCCTGGTACTCCGCAAAGTTACCGAACGGCCGGAAGCCTCTCAGTTCGGCATGGCCAGGATCATTGGAATGTCGCGGGAAGCGATCGTCAGCGAGGCCGACCGCCTGCTCACAAATACCGACGCTTATGAGGACATGTCAGAGGGTGAGAACCCTTATGGAGACGGGCATAGTTCCGAGCGAATCGTGGAGGCAGTATCTCGTTGGCACCAGAGAAAGACTCCGCTGTTGGATGCCGAGAAACAATTCAAGCTGCCGCCAAGACCGCAACCCCGGCGGCGGAAAAGCGATCTCGAAGTGGCAGCGGCGAAGACCGCTGTCGCGGGTAAGGAGTGACAGCCTCGAATCGCGATCGTAATGGCGCGCCATGATCTATGTACTCTACGTCATTGTTTCCGTCATCTGCATCTACACCGCGCGCCATTACTGGTTCACGCTGAACCGTCTCTTCGGTTTTCAGCTCCACCCCTACATTGATATCGATACCGCGGATTGGCCGCCGGTTACGGTGTTGGTGGCAGCCCACAATGAAGAAAAGGTCGTCGCCAACATCCTCAGCGCGCTGATGACAGTCAAGTATCCCGAGGACAAGATGCTGGTGATCCCGGTCAACGATCGTTCCACCGACCGGACGCGCGAGATCATCGACGAATTTGTGGACCGCTTTCCGGGCCGTATTCAGCCCTTTCACCGCAAAGAAGGAAAGGGCGGCAAGGCGGCTGCTCTCAAGGATGCCATGGAGTTGGTGAAGACCGAGGTCATCCTGATATTCGACGCAGACTACATTCCTGGCGCGGGCTTGGTTAAACAGCTGACTGCTCCTTTCTTTGATCCAGAAGTTGGCGGAGTGATGGGGCGCGTGGTGCCGATGAACTGTGGAACCAATCTCCTGACTCGTCTGCTTGATCTGGAGCGGTCCGGCGGGTACCAGGTGGATCAGCAAGCCCGCATGAATCTCCGCCTGGTTCCGCAGCACGGTGGAACCGTGGCCGGAGTCCGCTTGAGCGCTCTGCGTGAAATTGGTGGATGGAACGACACTTCCCTGACCGAGGACACCGACCTGACCTATCGCCTTCTCTTGAATGGCTGGAAGACGGTGTATCAGAACCGGTCGGAATGCTACGAAGAAGTGCCGGAGACCTGGCCGGTCCGGATCAAACAAATCAAGCGCTGGGCCAAGGGCCACAACCAGGCAATGGTGACCTACGGCCTGCATCTGCTGCTGGGCAAGCATCGCGCCAGCTTGCGCGAGCGGATTGATGGGACGTTGCTACTCGGGGTCTATGTCATGGCCCCTGTCACCCTGCTTGGATGGGCGCTGGCCTTGGGAGTGTTCTACCGGGGGGTGGCTCCTCTGCACGGAATTGTGGCCATCCTCTCCGTGACTGCGTATGCGGCCATCGGCAATTTAGCGGCATTCTTCGAAATCGCCGCGGCGGTGCGGCTGGACGGTTCCCGCAAACGGGTATGCCTCGTGCCCTTCCTGATTTTGGGTTTCGCCGTCAGCATTTTCGCTGTCACCTGGGCCGCAGTGTCTCAAGTGAAAGACGCGCTCACCGGCGCTGAATTCCATTGGGACAAAACCGAGCGTTTTCGAAAGGCGGCGTCATGAACCCCTTTTTCGCCGTCGTGGGCCTGATCCTGCTGACCAGCGCGCTGATGGTGTTGCCGCTGCTGCCGGCCCTGGCTGAATTGCATGGCAAGTCGGACGCCCTGCCCCTCAGCGTAATCCAACAACACACTGGCGAGATCCGCTTTTTTGCCGATGGATTTCGCAGCTACATGAAGGGTCTGGAACCCGCTCTGCGGGAGTGTGTCAGCTCCGGGGCTCACTCCACCGGCACCATGCCGGATGGATCTGAATATCTTGTTCTGGGCCGTGGGGAGGAAGCTTTGCTGCTGCCCTTTCGGGAACGAAACCAATTCCGGCCGGTCATGATCGCCTCCGCCAGCAATTTGCTGTTGCCCTCGGAAACCAGTTTCTCCAAAGATATTTATTCGGCCGGCAGCGTCATGGGCGGTACGAACAATCATTATCGGGCGATTCTGGCGGAAAAAGACATTCGGTTAGGCCGCGAAAGCAGCGTCATGCGATGGGTCCACGCGGTCGGAGAGTTCAGCGCTGACGGAGGCTGCCGCTTGTATGGCCGTGTCTCTTCAGATGCTGGGATCCGGTTGTCGGAGGATTGCAGCTTTTTGCGGTTGAATGCTCCATACATCGCGATTGGCGCTGGGACCGATCCTGCGCAGGCCCCTGGGCCAGTTATCGCAGACGCGACCACCCATCAGCGTTTGTTCCACGACGGCGACTTTGAGATTCGGGCGGGCGAAGTCTTTCAGGGCAATCTCGTCGTGCGAGGCCGGTTACGCATCGGGGTCGGCGCCCGGGTTTGCGGCAGTGTCAAGAGTGAGAAGGGATTGGTGCTTGAACCCGGCGTGTCGATCGAGGGAAGCCTGATCAGCGCCAGCATCATGCAAATCGGCCCCGATTGCAGAATTCGCGGTCCAGTCATCGCCGAACACATGGTGTTGATTAGAAAGGGCACCCACTGCGGAACCATGGAGAACCCCACCACCGTCAGCGCCCCGAACATTCAGGTGGAGCAGGGCGTGGTGGTTTTCGGGACTCTGTGGGCTCGCGACCAAGGACAGGCGGTGGCCAGTCTGTGAAATACCGCTGGATTATTCTCGGGACCAGCATTCTGCTGCTGGCGTTCATCGTTGGGGCCTGGTCCTCACGCGGGCACTCCAACGCCGATGCCGACCGTTTGCTGTTGCTCGTTCCCGATGGCGTCAGTCTTTCCGACTACAAGGTAACGGTCTGGCTGGATGCAGCGAGCGAGGAGGGACTTCACATTGTCCCCATGCGTGACTCCGATTTTGTCCGCCCCTTCTTCGCACAACCCAAGTGCGCGGGAGTGATTTTGCCCGATACCGTTCACCAGCGGGCCAGTGATTTTTTCATCGCTTCCCTGCGGCGTTTCGTCGCTGCCGGTGGCAAGCTGCTGCTGGTATATGACGCTGGCACGCTGTCACCCGAGGGCAAGTATGCCCGTGGCTGGTCGCGGTTGTCCGATCTGGCAGGCGTGGACTACGCCTTGTACGACCAACTGCACGACAACACCATTCGCTGGGAAGGCGTGACCGGAAAATTCTCCCTGATGCGCCAGATGGGAATCCCCCCGGGAAAGTACTACCCCTTCCAGGCGGGAACCGGCGATTCCAGCCCGGCCAGGGGCGCCGATGCTGCACCCGAGTCAGACTTCGATGTTCAGCTCCGGCGTTACAAGTTCGGCGATCTGCAGTATCCCAGCTTCGTGACCTCCGACAAGAATGCCGGGCATGAACTTTTTCACTCCAGCGACGGCGTCGTGGCCAGCGAACACGTCTACGGCAACGGTTCGGTGTTGTTCGTCAATCTGCCTCTGGGATATCTCAAGGCCAACACAGATGGACTCCTGCTGCACGCTTTTCTGAAGTACTTTGCCGAGCATTCACTGGCCCTGCCGACACTGATGGCGGTCCCCGACGGAGTGGGAGGCCTGGTGCTGAACTGGCACGTCGATTCCAATGCCGCCATCGAGCCTCTCCAGGAAATAAACTCTTGGTCGCTCATGCGACAGGGGCCTTACTCGATTCACGTCACTGCCGGACCCGACGCAATGCAGATCGGAGACAGGGAAGGCTATAACATCGAACACAATCCCCTCAGCCGGCGGTTGATTCGCGGCCTCTCCATCCAGGGCCACCAGATCGGGAGCCATGGTGGCTGGATTCACGACTATTTTGCCGCGCACGTGGACAAAGATAATCCCGCGGACCTGGAAAAATTCCTGGTGTGGAATAAGACCGCGCTGGAGAAAGCGACTGGCAGGCCGGTGGTGGAATATTCCGCACCCGACGGCAATCAGCCTCAGTGGGTCACGGCGTGGCTGCAATCCCACGGATTCGTCGGGTATTACTTCACAGGAAACAGCGGAATGGCGCCGACACAAGGCTATCGCGACGGCGTGCGCGAAGGGCGCGACATCTGGGCGTTCCCCATCGTGCACCTGAATCAGTCGGCTGCCTTTGAGGAGATGGCCAGCGAAGGATATTCCAGCCTGGAGATCGAGCATTGGCTGGAAGCGGTCGCCCAGTTCGCCGTCGATCATCACACCGTGAGATTGGTATATTTCCACCCCCCTGGAATTATGGAATACCGCAATCTGGTGGACAAGTGGATGGAACAGACCGGTCGGCTGCGAACCGAAGGACGCTTCCGCTGGTACACCATGACCCAGCTTGCTACCTTTTTGAACTCCCGCAAACAGGTGGTGTGGAGCGCCTCCCAGGATGAAGATCGGCTCACCATCAAGGCCACGCATCCCGTCAATCTGGAGCACGACACCTGGCGCATTCCGGCTGCCAGCTTCTCCGAACCGGTGGTGGTGCAGGGCTCAGCTCAGGTGATCCGCGATGATGACGCCTGGATGGTGGTCGCTCGGGAAGGGAAAGAACTTCAATTCGAAATCATGAAGGTGAACAAATGACGAGGGTGAGCAAGTGGGTTGTTGCAAACCTGGGGCGCCGCCGGCTCAAAACGCTGCTGTTTGTGGCGAGTATTGCCTTTACGCTCCGCGCGAAGGCCCAGTCTCCACCGGCCTCGCCAGAATCTGAGGCGGCGACGGCGCCAGCGGTTGTCACCGCGCAGCCGGAAGCTCAAACCAAGCCATTGACCAACTTCGTGGAGACCGGTGCAGACTACATGACCCTGACCAACGGCTTCGGTTCCTGGAACGGCGGTTACACCCGCGGCGTCTATGAGCAGGGTAAGAACATTTGGGACGCGGAAATAAGCGGCCAGCACGAATTTGGCGACGCCGGTGTTTACTTCGCCGCCGGGGACACCTACAACTTCAACCCAGACTGGTACGGAGCGCTGACGGTCGGTTCCAGCGCTGGAGGATTCTTCTGGCCTCGTTTCCGGACCGACGGGTTCATCAATAAGAAGTGGCTTGGCCGCAAGCAGTGGATCACCACCGCAGGTCTCAGCTATGTCATGGCCAAAGATGATCATCGCGACCACACCGTTTACGTGGGGACTACCTATTACTTTGAAAAGCCCTGGATTGTTGAGGAAGGGATTTACTTCAACCTTAGTCATCCTGGAGCGGTCTTTGCGCCAGCCGGTTTTGTGGCGGTGACGCAGGGCCACAACAAGCAACAATACGTTACGGTTCGCGCCGGCTTCGGAGAAGAAGCCTACCAACTGATCGGCCCAACTGCCACGCTGTCGCAATTCAACAGCGAAACCTTGACCATCACCTGGCGAAAATGGATGGGCCCAAACTGGGGCTTCAACTTTGTGGGCGATTACTACCACAGCCCGTTTTACTTGCGAGGCGGGAGCACGTTCGGCTTTTTCAAGGAGTTCTGAAATGCGCGAGCCTGTCGCGCACAACCCGGGGCAGCCCAGAGTGCCGGATTCGGTGCAGTTCCGCGGTCACCGTGGCGGCGTGATCGCCATGCACCGCGCCCTGACCCACTTCCGGCTTGGCCCCATGAACGTCATCATATCGATCTCTTTGTTCTTGTCATTTTCCTCCATCTGGCTGTTGGCGTTGCCGTGGTTGTGCGGGATCTGGAATCGTGCGCTGGCTGTGGGCCTCGGTGTCTTGCCTTTGAAAGCCAGGCTGGATATAGCGGAGCAACATTTCCGGTTCCTGCGGCTGCCGATTCCCTACTTGCGCATGGAACCCGTCCTGCCCGACCTTCAAACCTGGTCTTTGGTCTGTGCGGTCACTCTGCTGCTCTTCATCGGCACCTTCTTTCTATCCAAGCAATTGGTCCCGGTGATTTATTTGGCTCGCGGAATTCTGCTGATCCAGGCGACGTCGCTGATCTACTTTGCGCTTTGGCCGACCGGCTTCCCTCATACCCCGGACAGCTACATGGAGGCGCTGGTGGCCTCGGGAATCGGATTGATTTCAGTGGTCCCCCTGCTGCTCGCATTCACCTACTACATCTTCGATTTCGGCCTGTTAAGAAAAGCTGTTCTCACGGCCATAACGATGACACACCTCGCGATCTTTCTGCCTTTTCAGGTCCTGGCGCAGGCGATGTTGCTGCAAAAGAGCGTGCTGTTTATGCCGTTACTGTACATAGTATTTGGCATGCCGGTTGACGTGCTGCTGATCATCGCGTTCTACTCCTGGGGAATGACGTGGTCGTTTCGGCGGGCGGATGAGAGACCACCGAAGCTCGGCGTTTCCGCGCTACGAGCCTGGAGTGTAGGCTGTGTGCAGCGACTACGGAATGCGATCCTGCAACCGACGATACCGGGTTAGCTGGTCCGGCTTTTCAGCACTTCAATCGCCTTCTGCATTTGCTCGTCCTGTTGCGGAGGCGGCGGCAACTTCTTGGTCTGGTCCGCCGGCACTGCGTTGTCGTCCTCATCGGGCAACGGTGCATCATCGTCCTCGTCGGCAACCAGCACGTTGGGGGTCACGGCTGCATCCTGGATAGCTTTGCCGCTGGGCGCGTAGTACTTGGCCACCGACAGAATCAGCGCGGATCCATCACCTAACTCAATCACTTTCTGCACCGATCCATCGCCAAAAGTTTTATCGCCAACCACGTCTCCGCGGGCATTTTCCAGGATCGCGGCCGCCACAATCTCAGCCGGTCCCGCCGTGCCCTTGTTCACCAACACCACCAATGGAAGGCTGGTTATGGTCTTGGCAGGATCGGCATTGAATGCTTCACGCGTGTACTTTTGCCCCTGAAGATACGTGATGGTCCCATGATTCAGAAATAGATTTGCAGCCGCGATACCCTCGGATTCCTCGCCCTCGCCACAGTTGCGCAGGTCCAGGATCAGTTTCTTGGCTCCATCTTTCTGCAGAGCCTTGATCTTGTTGGCAATCTCCTGTGACTTGCCTTTGGGAAATGCATCCACCTGGATTTCGCCAATACCGTCGGCCATCATCCTGTCCGATACGGGGGGAATGACGACGATGTCGCGCGTGATCACGAGCTTCTCAGGCTCGGCGCGGCGAGCGCGTACCACCGACACGGTCACATTTGAACCCGGCTGGCCCGCCAGCATGTTATGGATCTCCGCCAGAGACATCTCGCGAGTGCTCTTGCCTTCTATGGCCTCAAGAATGTCTCCGTCTTGCAGACCGGCCTTGTCCCCAGGACCGCCGCGTATCACAGAGATCACCGCCGCATAACCCAGTCGCTTGGAGACGGCGGCGCCGATGTCGGCTTTGGCCCCGGTCAAATGGGCCTTGTACTCTTTGTATTCAGGCGCACTGAGATAACTGGAATTGGCATCCAGCGACTCCAGCAACCCGTGCAGGGCGCCATCGGTCACGGCGGGAAGATTAGGGTCTTCAACGTACTCCGCGCGCACTCGCGAAAGAACTTCGCTGTACACCTGGAGCTGGCGGTACGCGCCATCATTGCTGGAAGCCCGTACTCCGTCCATGCCGCCCACGACCATGAAGAGCAACACAGCGGCCGAGGGTACTAGAATTGCAGCCTTGATTTTGTTTGACATCGTGATTGTCTTCCCGGAAAGAGACATTATTTTCTGCGGAACTGGTTTCATTATAGCTTGTTTCATGCGCTTTTCCGTAGGACTGTTTGGGGAAACCCGCCGCCGGTAACCAGCATCATACTTTTCAGTATCAAACTGACAACACAGTACTTACCAGGAATTCGGCCTAACCCGTCCGGTCACTGGGGAGCGAGCCCCTCGACGATAAATATCCGGCTCTTGGCTGCGCTTTGCCGGATCGGCCTAATGGCCGCATAGGCCGGCGAATCGTACCACTCACGCGCTTTCGCCGCACTGTCGAAAGCGATTACTACGACGCCGCCCTTTGGCGGCTCGCCCTCGAGAACCTGGATCTTGCTGCTTCGCACCATATAGTGGTGGTTGAAAGGCGCCAACGTTTCCGGCACTTTCTCACCATATTTCTGCATGGTAGTGGGGTCGGTTACATCGACTTCCGCGACGACATAACCCGGTAGGGCCTTGAGTTGCTGCGCATGAATCGCGCTGTCGCTCGCAATGCCGATCGAGAGGCCAGCCAGCACTGCCAGCGCCAGTTTGTAGTTGTTGTTCATGGGTTCATTCTCCCTCTGTTTGTTTCTACGAACCAGCCCGACGCGGACAACCGGACGCGGATCGGATGCTCAAACCAGCAGAGCTACCGTACCTCAGCCAGTTGCGCGCGCAGCTTGTGGGTGGCGCGGAAGAGGGTGTTCTTGATGGTGCCTTCACTCGTGTTCAGAATGCCGGCTACGGTGCGCAATCGGAGGCCGTGGTAGTGCTTCAGCTCGAACACTACGCGCTCGCGTGGCGAGAGTCTTTCCATGGCCCGCACGATGCATTTTCGAAGTTCGCGGCTGATCAGACTGCGCTCCGGGCTGGTACCGGCCCGCTGGTCGGGCAGGCGATCCAACACCTGCTCTTCTTCACCGTCAGGCGAGATGGTGGTTGTGAGATCGCGCGCACGCGAGGACTTCTTGCGCAGGTGGTCCAAGCACAGATTGGTAACAATCCGGTAGATCCAGGTATAGAACGAGCACTCGAACCGGAACCTGCCCAGATTAATGTAGGCGCGGAGAAAGGCTTCCTGGTAGATGTCCTGACCATCTTCCTGGGACCCTGTGAGATGGACCGCCAAGCGCAACACCGGGCGGTCGTACTGGCGCACCAGTTCTTCGAAAGCGGCGGCGTTGCCCATTTGAGCTTCGCGGATGAGCGCCGCATCATCGACGCGCGCCGCACCCAGCTTCGCTCTCGTTTGCCCACCGAGTTGAAGTGCCTTTTCCATGTGGTCGCCCTACGCTCTCAACCGACAAACTTGTAGCCCGTCCCATGCACCGTCAATATGAAGCGTGGATCATCCGGCTTGGGTTCCACCTTCTGCCGCAGCCGGACAATGTGCGCATCCACGGTGCGCGTCGTGGGAAACCGGTCGTAGCCCCACACATCCTCGAGCAACCGGTCGCGGCTCAACGTCTCTCCCGGATGGTTGAGGAAGTACTTCAAAAGCTCGAACTCCTTCGAAGAGAACTCCAGCGCCTTGCCCTTGCGTGAAACCTGGCAGTTGCGAAGATTCACTTCCACCTCGCCAAAGGCAAACTTGTCGCCTTGTTTTGGAAGCGTTCCGGCGCGTCGCAACACGGCTTTCACCCGGGCCAACAACTCGCGAATGGAAAAGGGCTTGGTGACGTAATCGTCGGCTCCCAACTCCAGCCCAACCACCTTGTCGACTTCCTGTCCGCGGGCTGTGAGCATGATGATCGGCATCGACGGCTTCTTAGTCTTGAGTTGCTTGCAAACGTCCAAACCGCTCATGCGCGGCATCATGACGTCCAAAATAACCAGGTCGGGAGACTCGCTGAGAGCCCGCTCCAGGCCGGCAACTCCGTCAGGCGCGGTCAGCACCTGATATCCCTCGAATTCGAAGTTGTCCCGCAACCCTGCCACCATGTTGGGTTCGTCTTCGACAATCAGGATCTTGGCCATGCTCTCCCGTCTCCCAACTTCACGCTGTCGCCACTTTGTGTCCGTTGACCTTGGGGTTCAGCGGCAACGTGATGGTGAACTTGCTGCCGCGTCCCGGACTGCTGTCGACTGCCACTTCTCCGCCGTGCGCCTGCACAATGTGGCGTACCAGGGACAGCCCCAAGCCGCTGCCCTTGGTGTTGTGGACAAGCGGATCTCCAACTCGATAGAACTTCTCGAAGATCTTGTGCTGTTCTTCGTTGGGGATGCCAATACCGTGGTCCACCACTTCCAACTTCACCGAACCGTTGTAACGGAAAAGATTTACACCGATAAACTTCTGGTCCTGCGAGTACTTGAGCGCATTATTGACCAGGTTCAGCAAGGAGCGCGCCATGGCTTCGCGGTCTACACGCAGCGGAGGAACATCATCAGCAATCTTCTCCTCGAAGGCAAAACCGTTCTGCTCGATCTGGAAGCGATAAGAATCCAGCGTGTTGTGCACCAATTCCCGCATATCGGTCTCGCGGAAGTCATACTCTTTGCGCCCCGCCTCGATCCGCGAAAAATCCAAGATATTGTTGATCAGCGCTGTCAGCCTTTCGCTCTCCTTGCGGATAATGCAGTAATACTCCTGATATTTCTCCTCGGACTTTAACCGGCCCATTTCGAGCGTCTCGGCATAAAGGCGGATCAACGAGAGTGGCGTCCGCAGTTCATGCGAAACGTTGGAAACGAAATCGGACTTCAACCTCGCCAGCGCCATTTCTCGTGAAATATTGCGGTGAGTCAGAATGAGTCCTCCGGTGAGAAGCAACGAAATCACCCCTAAAATGAGGAAGCTGGTTCGAACAAAGCGCTGCTCCATCGCAGCCAGCGTAGTACCGGGCAACTTGATGGCGAGAGTCAAAGTCTGGAATGCGCCTTCCAGGTTGCGCTCTACTTCGGGGTTGCCACCGTCCCAACCGGAGGAAGTCGCCAGGGGCGTGTAGTCATACTTGGGACGCAGCATGATCGCCACGCGGTTCTTCTCTCCCTTTTCTTCCTGGTGGCTCAAGACTGCATTCAGCATCTCGGGGAAGAACTGATCGTGCAGATAGTCGGCATCAAACACCATTCCGGCGATGGCCTTTTTCTCTCCCGCGCCGCTGGTCAGGAAAAACTGTCCAGCAATGTAGACGTGCCTTTCTCCCCGCGGGACCCAGTCCGAGAACGGATATCGCCTGCCCTTCTTGTCTAGCTCTTCCAGACTCTTCGCCATGTCCCCATACTCCGTTTGAATCCAGCCGGAGAACATAGAGGAGAGGTATTCGTGCTCGGAACGAGACGCGGACGAATTGCTAAGACCGGGCTGGGAACGGAACACGATGCCGCTTGCCGGATCGTACACGAAGAGGTGCGACACGTAGGGGTGAGTGGCCAGAATGCGGTCCATGGTCTCGGCGCAAGCCGGGCCGGAAGCCGGAAACTGGTCGCGTACATCGTCGATCAATTCATACGCCTTCTGATTGATCTGCTTCTCGGAAATGGCAAGGACCTGCGTGAAATCGCGCTGAAACGCCGCCTGCACTCCGCGATCGCGCTCGATCGACTTCAGGTGGAGCGCACTCAGAATTACCAGGGCGGCGGCGGGTAACACGACGGCGAGCTCAAGAGTGAGCATCAACCGGGTTCGCTCGTTTCTTGGCCGCTTCGGTTTCATTGGGTCTGGTGCTCCGTTTTACCTTGAAACACCATAGTCAAACCTCCCGAGACAGGTGTCAATTCAGGGTAAAAAGACGTAAAAAGTTGTGAACTGTGTGGGTTTTCGGGACTCCCGCTTTGACGCCATATCCTGATGAAAGTGCTGGTACTTGGCTGTTTTGAAACAACAATTGCCTTAAGCTTCGCCGGACGCTTAGAATCCTCTGTTATCGAACGCTCTTCCTTATTCGAGGATCATTGAAAAAGATTGTCGCCATCTATCCCGGTTCGTTCGACCCTCCGACCAACGGACACCTCGACCTGATTGCGCGGGGCAGCAAGATTTTCGATCAGTTGATTGTGGCCATCCTGCGCAATGCCGAGAAAGCTCCCCTGTTCGGCCTGCCGGAACGCGTGTTGATGCTGGAGTCCATGACCGCTGAGTTCAAGAACGTCGAGGTCGCCACTTTCGACGGGCTCATGGTCGAGTACGCCGCCAAAGTCAAGGCCGACGCGGTGCTCCGCGGGATTCGCGCCATCAGTGATTACGAATACGAATTGCAGATGGCGTTGATGAACCGCAAATTGCACCCTGAGCTGGAAACCGTGTTCATGATGCCTGCCGAGCAGTATTCTTATCTGAGTTCCAGGTTGGTGCGCGAGATTGCGCAGTTGGGCGGATCGATCAAGGACTTAGTTCCTGTGATGGTGGAACAGCGCATCAAAGAAAAGCTTGACCCGGCCGTCAAGTTGCAGCACGCAAGAAATCCAACGAAGAGAAGGAAACGAGGATGACCCCAGTAACCGAAGTCGCTGCCACCCTGAAACTGACCGATCGCATCAATCGCATCGAGCCTTCCGCAACTATGGCGGTCGTGGCCGAAGCGGACAAGCTCCGCCAACAGGGGATCGACGTGGTTGACTTCGGCGCCGGCGAGCCCCATTTCGCCACGCCGCAGCACATCAAGGATGCGGCCATTGCTGCCATCCAGGCCAATTTCACCAAGTACACGGCGGTGGGCGGCACCACGGAACTGCGCGACGCCATCGTCATGCGTCACAGCAAGGATTTCGAATCGAACTACCGGCGTGAGGAAGCCATCGCCTCGGTGGGCGGCAAACATGCATTGTTCAACGCCATTCAGGTGTTGGTTGACCACGGCGACGAAGTCATTCTGCCCGTGCCCTATTGGGTTTCCTTCAAGGACATCGTGCGCTACGCCGGAGGGAATTGCGTGCTGCTGGAAACCGATGAGGACCAGGGCTTCCGGGTGACCGCGGGTATGATCGAACGGTTGGTCACACCGCGCACCAAGCTCATCATTCTGAATTCGCCCTCGAATCCTTCCGGAGCAGTAATGTCGCCCGGGGATTTGACTGAGGTGGTGCGCCTGGCCCACGAGCGCGGGATTTGGGTGATTTCCGACGAGTGCTACGTTTATCTAAATTACACTGGCAAGCTGTTTTCTGTTGGGGCGCTGCGCGATTTCCGTGAGCACATGGTGATCGTGGGTTCGTTATCGAAGACCTACGCCATGACCGGATGGCGGCTGGGCTACGCGCTGGCTCCGGCATCGGTGGTCAGCGCCATGCAAAAGCTGCAGAGTCAATCGACGTCGAATCCGACCTCTATTGTTCAGAAGGCCGCGGTGGCCGCGCTGACCGGCTCGCAACAGTGCATCGCGGACATGCGCGCCGAGTACATCCAGCTGCGCGATCACGTGGTGAGCGGATTGCGCTCGATTCCTGGCATCCGTTGCAACATGCCGGAGGGCGCATTTTATGCCTATCCCAACGTTTCCGCGTACTTTGGCCGGAGCGGCATAAAGTCTGCCTCGGATCTTGCGGGCAAGCTTCTGCGCGAAGCGCACGTAGCCACGGTTCCGGGCGAGGGCTTCGGAACTCGCGACCACATCCGGGTTTCGTATGCCACTTCGGTGGAAGAACTCGACCGGGGGCTGGAACGCATGCGCCAGTTCCTGGGGGCGCTGTGATTGGGAAACAGCGGCGCGCTCGCGTGCGCAACCAGTCCGAACGTCTCCTATCTTTTTCTGCCGCATGAGCGATCTTTATCCGTTGCTAATGTCGCCGGTCTTTGATCCCCGCCCCTGGGGGACGCTCGATCTATCTCCGGTCTATCCCGATCGTCGCTTTGACGAGAAGATAGGGGAGTCGTGGCTGACCGGAGAGGACGGCAAGGTAGCGAACGGTCACCTGAAAGGGAAGTCGCTTGCCGAACTGACCACCCAGTCTGGCCGGGAACTGGTGGGGGAAGCCGCTACAGACCCCAGTCGCTTTCCATTGCTCACGAAGTTTCTGTTTCCGCATGAGAAGCTCTCGGTCCAGGTGCATCCAGATGACGCTGCTGCCCATCGCGCCGGCGAGCCCTGCGGTAAGAACGAATGCTGGTACGTAGCGCATGCCAAGCCTGGCGCCCAAGTTGCGCTGGGCTTGAAGGCTGGAACCACGCGGCAAGAGTTTCAGCAGGCGATCCAGCAGAAACGCGCAGAGGAGTTTCTGAACTGGATCGACGTCTTCCCCGGAGAAATGATCTACATCGCAGGAGGCACCGTGCACACGCTTGGGCCCGGCTCCATCATGGTGGAAACCCAGCAGCAGTCGGATACAACATATCGCCTATACGACTATGGCCGACCGCGCGAGTTGCACTTGCAGCAGGGGCTTTCTGTGATGAAAGAGAATACCGGATCGGGGAAGGTACTGCGTCCGCCGCCCGAGGAAATCCCCGGTACTAGAAACCGCCGGGCCCAGTTGGTGGCGTCGCCCTATTTTGTGGTGGAAATGTTCGAGCTCAAGCATTCCCAGGAGTTTCAGACTACCGACGACTCCGGCAAGAGTTCGGTGCAGATTCTGACCGCGGTCGAGGGTTGTGGCGTAGTCGAATCGCCTGGGGCTGAACCCGTAACTTTTGCAAAAGGCGATGCAGTTGTGGTTCCGGCGTTTGCCGGGCGATTCAGTGTTCGCCCGCAATGGTCGGTGGAATTCCTGAAGTCACGTTTGCCGGGTAAGGCAATGCCTGAACCAACAGTTAGAATGTAAACCGCAGCCGGATTGCAATTTCTTGAACCGTGGCGAAAACCAACTCCAATTTCTATCCCGTGATTCTCGCCGGCGGCCGTGGCACGCGCTTCTGGCCGCTGAGCCGCAAGCGGCGGTCCAAACAATTGCTAGCGCTTGACGGCAAGCAGACCATGATCCAGCAAACCGTGGCCCGCTTGTTGCAGTTGGCACCACCCAGTCACGGGTGGATCATTACCAACCAGGACCTGCGGCGTGAGGTCATCCGCCAAGTTCCACGGCTGTGCCCATCGCAAATCATCGCCGAACCTGTAGGCAGGAACACCGCGCCGGCGATTGGGCTCGCGGCTTTCATTCTTCTGCGTCAGAATCCAGCGGCAGTGATCGGCCTGTTTCCATCCGATCATGTCATTGCAGATGTAATACGCTTTCGTAAGCTCCTGCAAGAAGGCGCTGCCATCGCCGCGGCCGGCGAGAACATCGTGGTGATTGGAATTGCACCCACTCGCGCCGAGACCGGTTACGGTTACATCGAGGCGGGCACCGCGACCGCCGACGGTGCTTTGCACGTAAAGCGGTTCACCGAAAAGCCCGATGCCGAACGTGCCGCAAACTTTCTGCGAGCCGGCAACTATTATTGGAACAGCGGCGTGTTCTTGTGGAGCGCCCGCACTCTAGCCGATGCGCTGCGGGAGCATCTGCCGAAGACGGCATCCATCCTGGAGGAGATTGCAGCTTCGTTCGGAAGCAGAAAGTTTGGACAGGTTTTTCGCAGGCTGTATCCCAAATGCGAGAACATCAGCGTTGACTATGCCGTCCTCGAACCGCGTTCGGCGAAAGGCGAGCAAAAATCAAACATCTTCTGCCTTCCCGCCAGTTTCGGCTGGAACGATCTGGGATCGTGGACGGCGCTGCACGAGCACCAAGTTGCCAAGCAGAAACCGCAACATGACAACCTGATCTCAAGCGATGGAGTGTTCACGCTGAATGCTCAAGGGAACTATATTCATGCGCCGGGGAAGTTCGTCGCAGCCGTCGGCATAAGCAATCTGGTCGTGGTTGAAACCGAAGATGCACTGCTGATCACGACACGCGAACATGCTCAGGATGTCGGCAAAGTAGTGAAGCACTTGGACGAGAAGAAGCTGCACAAACTGGTGTAGATCTGTTAGCAATGGCCACTGCCATCAAATTCGGCACCGACGGTTGGCGCGGCGTCATCGCCGATGATTTCACGTACGACAACGTCCGCCGGGTCGCGGTCGCCATCGCCGCCTATACCTTGAAACACGAGGACGCCCGCCACGGTCTTGTCGTCGGCTACGACACCCGTTTCAGCTCGCAACGTTTCGCACGGATGACCGCCGAGGTGCTTGCCAGCGCCGGAATTCCGATCAAGCTGGCCAACGACTATTCCCCTACCCCGGCGATTTCCCTGGCCGTCAAGCAACTGGGCGCGGCCGGTGGGGTGGTGATTACATCGAGTCACAATCCATGGAATTGGAACGGGGTGAAGTTTAAAGGCAGGTTTGGCGGGTCGGCCACGCCGCAGATCATCAAGGGCATCGAGACTGAGCTTCACGCGGGCACCAATTCAAACGGTCACAAGGCGAGCATCGAAGAAGTGGACTTCAAGCGCGCCTACGTAGATACCATCTGCCAGTTCGCCGATCTCGATCTCATCGCCAAGGCCGGATTCAAGTTCGCGGTGGATTCGATGTACGGCTCGGGACGCGGGGTGCTGGCGAAGATCTTCTCCGACCACGGCATCGCCCACATCGCGATTCGCCAGGAACTGAATCCGTTATTTCCCGGCATCAACCCGGAGCCCATCGAGCCTCATGTTGCGATGCTGCAGCAGGTGGTACTGAAAGAAAGCTGCCACGCGGGGTTTGCCAGCGATGGAGACGCCGACCGCATCGGCGCTGTGGCCGAGGACGGCAGCTTCGTCGATGCCCACAAGATTTTTTCTGTGCTCTTGCAGTGGTTGCTGGTACGAAAGAAATGGCCGGGCGACGTAGTCCGGGCTTTCAACACCACTCGCATGTTGGACCGTATTTGCGCGCGCTATGGTCGCACCCTGATCGAATGCCCGATCGGCTTCAAGTACATCGCCGACCTGATGATGGAACGTGACATTCTGATTGGTGGCGAAGAATCCGGCGGGATTGGTTATTCGCGTTTCTTGCCCGAGCGTGATGGCATCCTGAACGCTCTGCTGCTGGCGAACGTCATGGCCGAGGAGGGCAAGCCACTCGGCCAACTGGTGGCCGATCTGCAACGGGAGTACGGTCCTCATTATTATGGCCGGCGCGATTTGCACATTCCGGAAGACACAAAACAAAACGCTATTCAGCGCGCTCGTTCCGATAAGACCACGCACTCGGGCCGATACTCGATCCTGAAAAAAGAGGCTCTGGACGGCATAAAACTCTTTCTCGACGCGCCGACGCCTGACAAGGGAGCGGAGGCCTGGGTGCTGCTCCGGGGGTCCGGCACCGAGCCGCTGCTGCGCATCTACGCCGAGGCAGCTTCACCCGAGTTGGTGAACGAGATTCTGGCCTCCGCGGAGTTATTCGTACACTCACACTCATAGCCTGTTCATGTACAGGCGGCAGAGCTCGGCACCATACTTGTAGCGCCGAGGCGTCGTTTTTCGGACATGTGCCGCTCCGCGCTGAGTACAATGTCTTCTAGATGAGTTCCCCCGCATCCATGGTTAGCCCTCCGGCTGATTCGCCGGAGGCGCGGCGCTATAACCGCATTCGGAGATGGCTTAGCATTGCCGACTTCTTGCTCGGTCTGCTGTTCCTCATCCTATTGCTGTTCACGGGGTGGAATGGCGGGCTGCGGGACATCGCCTATTCTGCCTCGTCGTGGTATACGGTGCAGGTCTTTGTGTACGTCCTCATGCTGATGCTGATTGGGAAAGTGCTCGGGCTCGGCCTGGACTACTATAGCTTCCGGCTTGAACACAGCTTCAATCTATCCAACCAGAGATTGCGGGCTTGGGCGTGGGACGAAACCAAGGGGCTTCTCGTGGGCGTCGTGCTGGGCACGATCGTGGTTGAGTTGCTTTACTTCATCATCCGCCAGGCCCCGCAATACTGGTGGCTCATAGCCTGGGCGGCTTTCCTTGGACTGTTTGTCCTGATGGCGCAACTCGCTCCCCTCATTCTCTTCCCTATCTTTTACAAGTTTGAGCCATTGCAGGATGAGGAATTGAAATCGCGTCTGGTGAAACTCAGCGAGGCGGCGGGAACACGGGTGCGGGGCGTTTACAAATGGAATTTGTCGGAGAAAAGTAAGAAGGCGAACGCGGCCCTCACCGGGCTCGGCAATACCCGCCGTATCATCCTTGCCGATACTCTTCTGGAGCACTATTCGCCCGACGAAATTGAGGCCGTGCTCGCCCATGAACTAGGACATCACGTGCACAAACATATTCTGAAGAGTATCGCAGTGCAGGCGGGGGTCACGCTGGCAGGATTTTCGGCGGCTAATTGGATCTTGCACTACGCCATGGAGCGCCGGCACTTCTTCGATACTCTTTCTGACTTCGCCAATTTGCCGCTGCTGGTGCTGGTTTCAACCGTGCTGTCATTCCTGTTGCTGCCGGCGCTGAACGCTTTCTCACGCTACAACGAACGCCAAGCCGACCGTTACGCCTTCCGGTCGATTGCTAACATACAGCCGTTCGTTTCATCGATGAACAAGCTGGCGGAGCAGAATCTCGCTGAGCGTTCGCCTTCGAAATGGGTGGAGTGGTTCTTTCATTCCCATCCCGCGATTTCCCGCCGAGTGGCCGCGGCGGAAGCCTGGGCGAAACAGCCCAAGACGGCTGGCGCCCACTAGTGAGTGCTTGGGACGCATGCCTTAACGGCCACTCAATATCCGTTCCACCCTCTGCAGATCTTCTTCAGTATCCACTCCTACGGTGTCGTACGGCGTTTCCGCCACATGAATAGAGATCCCATTCTCCAGAAAACGCAACTGCTCCAGGCGTTCGCTGCGTTCCAGTGAAGATTCCGGCAGCGCGCAGAAGCGGTTGAGCGCATCTTTGCGGTAGGCGTAAAATCCCAGATGCTTGAAGTAGCGGGGCTTTGAACCATCGCGGTCGTAAGGAATGGTCGCGCGGGAAAAATATAGCGCTCGTCCGGTGGCGTCAGTCACCACTTTGACTGCGTTGGAATTAGAGACGTCCTCGGCGGGGGCCGGTGTCTTCAGCGTGCCCACCTGGATCTTCGGATCTTTCATGAGGTCGAGCATCGCGGCGATATGCTCCGCCCGGGTCATCGGCTCGTCGCCTTGCACGTTGAGGTAAACGTCGGCGGCGACTGATTTCGAAAGTTCATGCACGCGCTCAGTGCCGCTGCGGTGGGTGGTTGACGTCATCTGCGCCTGCCAGCCGTTCTGGCGGCAAAGCCGCATGATCTCGTCCGAGTCGGTGGCCACGATGACATCATCGAGCAGCGAACAAGATCTCACGCCACGGTATACGTGTGCCAGTAGAGTCTCTCCCGCGATCTCGCGCAGCATTTTTCGCGGCAATCGAGTGGACGCCAGACGGGCCGGAATGACAGCGATCACTTTCATGCCGTCCAGTGTCAATTTTCCTTATGGAAGATGCAAGCCGGGAACTGCCCAAGAACTTCCGCGACGCTGGGCCATAACGCTTCAACAAAAAAGCCCCTCGCGCTGGAGGGGCCTTTTTCTGGGGGAGGAGCCGTCGGGCCATGAGCTCGGCGGCTTTCCAGAACGCTACTGTTCGGGCGCTGCCACCGGGTTTGAGCTGGCAGAGAGCTGCTCCAGATCATTCTTCAGCAAGCTGATTTCGACGCGTCCACCGCTGGTGCGCTTGGCGGTCTTCGCTTCGTCGGTACTGACCGGAGCGTTGCCCATTCCGACCACATAAATGCGGTAGACGGGAATCTCATGGTTCAAGACGAGGTATCGCACCACCGAGTCCGCCATCTTTTGCGATGCGGCAATCGCGGTCTGCCCACGGCCGGAAGAGAAGCCTTGCACCTCGATGATATACCCGCGCTGAGTCTTCAACGGCGTAGCAAGTTCATCGAGCGCGGCTTTGGCGTTCTTGCTCAGCACACTCTGGCCGGGACGGAAACGAATCTCGGTCTGATTGGTGGCCTTGTACTGGTCGATGTTCCCGACCACTTGTTCGACGGTAGAGAGGCGAGTGTTGGCCTGAGTCGCCGTCTGTTGCGCTGCCTGAGCCTTGTTGCCTGCGTCGATGGCGTGCTGGTCAGCTTCAGTGGCTTTGGCAGAAGCGAGCTGTATGCCTTGCTGGGCGCGCGAATCCACATCCTTGATCATCTTGCTGTTCGACGCAGTGAGCTCATCGAGTTCATTGTTGCGGTCGCGGATAGGGTCGACTTGCCGCTTCACATAGCTCTTGCGCGCCCAGGGGTTGAGGCGGCCCCAGAATCCCTCGCGGGCGGGGCGCTGCAATGGCTTTCCGGTAGCGCTGTCCGTGGGAACAGCGACCGGTTGGCTGGCCGTGGTTGGAGCTTGGGTTTGGGCCTGGTTTTGGTCTGGGGACGCAGCAGAACTGGTTTGCGCCAACGCTGGCAGGGCGAACACTGCAATCAGCAACGCGGTCAGAACTCGATTCTTCATTTTAATTCCTCCGGGGTGGTAGGGAGCTTCCTGGGAGCTCCACTCCAGCACGCCATTAGCGGGCGTGGCGCATTTTCGAAAACAGGGTGGCGTGCGACAAGCTGTCGATGCCTTGTAGGCCAACTGTCTCAACTCGCGAAGACAGCTTATGTGCCCGCATCCGCCCTCTGGTAGAACAGGTTCGATGCCAAACCAAAACACAAGATAAGTCCTTAGATAACAATGGTATTGTAGTCTCTGCCCGGAGCAAATGGGAGTAATTTTGGTAAAGCTGGTATAAAAACTGCGTACATCCTCAGTAATCAATTACCCGGAGATCGAATGTTCTTAAGGAAGCCCGCCGTCTGCCTTCTTACACCTTTCCTCATGCTGATCGCCCTCAGGGGCGGCCAAATTTACGCTCAAGAGAACAGCAAGACCGCGCTGATGTCGGACCGCATCCCGTCCGACCGAATGACGCAATACGCTGACCAGGCGGTGCAGTGGGAACAGGATTACCTGCGCATTGACAGCACCAATCCTCCTGGGAACGAGTTGCGGACTGCCACTTTCCTCAAGAAGATCCTCGACGCAGAAGGAATTGAGAACCGCATTTTTGAATACGCACCGGGCCGAGCCGATCTCTGGGCCAGGATTCCGCATACCAGCGCCACGCCCCGGCGGCCGTTCATTCTGCTGGACCATATGGATGTAGTAACCGGTGACCCCACGCATTGGAAAGTGCCGCCGTTCAGCGCGCAGATTGTGGATGGCGCCATCTATGGCCGAGGCGCGCAGGACATGAAAAGCGAGGGCCTGGCGCACTTGATGGTCATGGTGATGTTGCAACGCGAGAAAGTGCCGCTGGACCGCGACGTAATCTTCCTGGCTGTCAGTGATGAAGAGGCTGATGGAACTGGCACCGACTGGTTCATCGCGCATCAACGCGATTTGCTGGGCAACGCGGAATTTATGATCAATGAAGGAGGAGAAAACATCCTGCGGCCCGATGGCCGCCTGAAATATGTCGGCGTGGACGTGGGCGAGAAATCGCCGTTGTGGCTGCACGTGGTGGCGCATGGGCGGCCGGGACACGGATCGCGTCCCAATAACGATTCGGCGCCCAACCGGCTGGTGCGAGCCCTGGAGCGAATTCTCGCCTATAAAACCCCGCTGCGAGTGCTGCCGGTGGTGGAGGAATTTCTGAAAACCATGGCGCCCGACGAGCCCCCTGCGCGAGCCGCGATGTTTCGCAACATTCGGCGCAGCCTGGACAACCCGAAGTTTCGTCGGCAGCTTGAAGCTGATGAGAACCTGAATTACTTGTTCCGCGACACCATCACGTTGACTATGCTGGGCGGATCTGAGCAGACCAATGTCATTCCTGCCGAAGCTTGGGCCAACCTGGATGTGCGACTGCTGCCGGGAGGCAATCCGAAGGCGTTTCTCGAAACCATACGCCGGGTAGTGGCCGATCCGAATGTGACTGTGGTGCCGCAAACCCTGGATTTCCGTCAGGCCAACTATTCACCCACAGATACCAATTTGTATAAGGCCGTCCGCCAGGTGACCGCGCACTATTTCCCCGGCGCTCCGGTCGCCCCCTTGCTGACCAGCGGGTACGACGAGAACCAGCGTTATCGTCCGCTGGGGATTTACGCCTATGGATTCAATCCCTATACCGCGACGCAGGAAGAAAATGACACTGAGCATGGCAACGATGAGCGCATCCGGGTGGAAGAAGTGAGGCGGGGGTTTCGCGTGATGTATGACGTGGTGACAAGAGTGGCAGCGAAACCGGAGTAAAGCTCCCAAAAAGCGATCACAGAGGTCACAGAGTTACACAGGGGGAAGCAAGCCCTCGGTGAACCTCCGTGACCTCTGTGGTAAACGGTTCTTACAGATGATACTTCTCGTACTGCTCGTAGATGTAGTTGTCGGTCATGCCGGCAATGTAGTCGCAGATGACTCGGGTCAGCGGGGCGTGGTCGGCTGACCCCTGATAGCTGGCGGGAAGTTGGTCGGGCTTGGCCATCCAGAATTCGAATAGCTGGGTGATGATCTTCTCCGCATCGTCTTTTTCGGGGTCGAGCGTCGGGCTGTAATACAGCGTTTCATACAGAAAGGCTTTGGTTCGGCGGCGTTCTTCTTCGACTTCTGGGCTTAGCGCAACAAGTCGCCGTGGACAGGCACGCACCTCTTCAAGGCTGTGGACACCAGCTTTGACGATCTGGTCTCTTGTGTTTCGGATCAAATCTCCTACCCAGCGGTCGAGCACACGTTTGATGGCCTCGTTGAATTTCAGCTTCTCCATCACGTCGGGATAAGTGCGTTCGGCGTCCGCATAGAAGCGCGCGAACACCGGCACGCCGCTGCGAATCGTCTCCAGGGTCAGCAGGCGGGCTTCATAGCCATCATCAAGGTCCGCGGTGCTGTAGGCGATTTCGTCGGCCAGATCGATGAGCTGGGCTTCAAGCGGCGGACGCCGGTCGAGCAAATATTCTGCCAATTCAGGGAACTGATTGGCGTCGTAATCGTGCGAATGTTTGATGATGCCTTCGCGCACTTCGAAGGTCAGATTCAATCCGCGAAACGCCGCGTAGCGAAGCTCGAAGTCCTCGACAATGCGCAGCGCATGCAGGTTGTGATCGAAGAAGAATCCGTGCGCACGCATGATGGTGTCGAGTGCCTTTTCCCCGGCGTGGCCGAACGGAGGATGGCCGACATCATGGACCAAAGCCAGGGCCTCGACCAGATCGACATTGAGGCCAAGTTGCGCGGCGATGGTGCGCGCGATCTGGGCTACTTCGAGCGTGTGGGTCAGGCGATTGCGAAAGTGGTCGGAGTAGCGGCGAGTGAAGACCTGTGTCTTGGCTTCGAGCCGGCGGAAGGCACGGGAATGAATGACGCGGTCGCGGTCGCGCTGAAAGTCGTTGCGGTAAGGATGCTGCGGCTCGGGGAAACGGCGTCCGCGGGACTCGGCCGCATGCACCGCGTAGTCGGCGAGCATGAGGGAAGTTTAGCAGACGGCGTCAGCTATCAGCCTTCAGCTCTCAGCATTCAGCCGTAGGCGATGGACAGGGAGCCACGCTGGAGCGACGACGGGTTATGTCACCGTGACCAGCCCCGGCGGGACGCTGACCAGCAATGTGCCGTTCCACGTCATCAAGTAATTCCTGTCGCTACTTGAGCGGAACGCTGTAGTGGGACGCGATCACCCGCCACTTGCCATCGTGTTTCATCCAGACATCGGTCAGGCGATCGCGGTATTCGTAGTGCTTGCCCTTCGAGTCCCCGGTCTCGTGATATGCGCCGGTGACCACCGCCGTGTCTCCGTGCAGGCGAACCTTTAGCTCGGACAGCTCGGCGACATCCACGTGGACCGAGGAATCAGCGCTGTGGCTGATGTAGCCGGTCTTCCCGTAGGTGCTTCCATCCTCGATGGTAATGATGAAGTCCTCGGCCAGCAAAGACGACAAGATGGCTACGTCGCGCTGCTTATAACTCTCTGTCCATTTCCTTTCCAGAGCGAGAATCTTCTCTCCCTCTGGCGACTTTTGTTGGGCGGATAACAGCGTCGGCAGGCAGTAAAGGAAACAGACGGCGAGCTTTGGGAGTGGTCGCGCGCGCATAGTCTTTTGTTGCACAGTCTGGAATCGGTGCCAAGTCGCTCGGGAGTGACCCTTCCTGTCATAAAGACACGCAGCCCCCGCTCTCTAGCGATCAACGCTCGCGACTCGCGATGTTGCCGATTTGCGCGACCGCGGCGTCGATGTGGTCGCCCCCCGGGGCTAGCATTGCTATCAATACAAAGCCACGCTAAGACTCCCGCCTGCATTGACTTGCCGCGACCCGACCCCTAAGATGATCGCGCAACGATACCGATGTGGGTCATGTTCAGCGGGTTCCGTTAGCAGAAGTGCAGATATCCGAAAGGAGCTGACTTATGCTTGAGATTCAAACCAAGCAGTTGCCACCTGACATCGTTGTTCTGGAAATAACCGGAAAGATCACCATTGGCAGAGATTGCCAGCACCTGGAATGGACCACCGAAAACCTGGTGAAAGAGAACCGGAAAAAGATCAGCTTTGACCTGACCCACGTGAGCCACATTGACAGCACTGGAATCGGGATCATCGTGACGTCGGCAGGCCAGGTGAAGGAAGCGGGCGGGGAGTTGCGGTTGGCGGGCGTCAACAACCACGTGGAACACATCTTGAAAATGACGAACATAAACAAAGTTGTTGACTGGAAACCTACGGTTATGGAGGCAGCGGTCGGCTTTTAGACGACGCGAAGTTTCAACTTCATCTCGTTCGTCGGCTCGATTTGCGAGGTTGAAGACTACTTCTGCTCTGAGCTCTCTTTGGCCAACTTGACCTTGGCAGACTCAAGGTCTTTCTGGGTTTTGGCCATTTCGTCGCTATCCACTTCCGCGGCGACGGTTTTGTTCCATTCTTGGATGGCACGGTCCCAGTGCGCGACGGCCAACTTCAGGCGTCCGGTCTTCTGATAGAGGTCGCCGAGATGCGCCTGCACTGTGGGATCGGCGCCCATGTGCTGCGAGGCACGGGTCAGGTTATCTTCTGCCAGTTCGTACTTGCCCAGCTTGAAATAAGCCCAGCCCAGCGAGTCGAGATAAGCGCCGTTGGCGGGATCCAGTTCCACCGCTTTCTTAATCATGATCAGAGCTTCATCCAGCTTGCTGCCGCGGTCGGCCAGCATGTAACCCAGATAGTTGAGCACGGCGGCATTCTGCGGATCGCCGGCCAAAAGTTTGCGAAATACCTGTTCCGCCTGATCGTATTTTTTCTGACGCTCGTAATTGGAACCGCGGAGAAAATCAACGTACTTTTGATCTTCGTCCTTGGTGGAAAGCTGAGCCGCCTTGTTGAGGTTGTCCTCGGCATCCTGCCAGCGTTTCAGACGGCTGTCGATCTGGGCCAGCCGGATGTAGACATCACGATCCTCCGGGGTACCCTTGAGCAGCGACTTCACCTGCTGCAAGGCCTCGTCGGGCTGACCCATGTCGCTGAGTTGCGCCGCGTACACCATCTTCAGGTCGCGGTCGTTGGGCAGCTTCTGCACGGCTTCCTTGGCGATGTCGGTGGCCTGCTGCCATAGCTTGGCTTCGCGGTAGCTGTCAATGATCTGCTGGTAGCCGCGCTCGGCGTTCTCATCGCCGAGGGTCAACATCTTGCGAAAGGTTTCAATGGCAAGAGTGGTGTTGCTGTTGTCGCGATAAATGGTTCCCAGCCGCTCCAGAAACAGCGCACGATTGTTTTTCTCGCCCTGGGAATAGTTGTTGTCAGTCTTGTCGGTCTTTTTCAGCAGGTCTTGCAGAATCTGCGCCGCCTCGTCATAGCGTCCCTGGGCTTGATAGACGGCGGCACGGTTGTAGGGAACTTCCATGGAGTCCTGCACCATGGACTCGGCTTTTGTCAGGTTGGTGAGGGCGAGATCGAATTGTCCCCGGCGGCGATAAATCTCCGCCATGCGCAGGTAGGTCTGGGCGTCGTCGGGATTGGCGTCGGCGATGATCTTGTATTGCTCGAGGGCGGCGTCGGTCTGCCCATCGTTCATCAGGTTCTCAGCCAGGCCACGAATGGCGTCGAGATTGTCGCGATCGAGTTCGGCCGCCTTGCGGTAGGCGTCAATCGCCTTCTTGTATTCTTTCTGCTGCTCGTAGGCATAGCCGAGGACGGAGTACAGCTTGGCGGAGCGCGCCGCATCAGGGACGGAACTCAACACCTCGGCGGCGCGAGTCGAGTCTCCTTCTTCGGTATAGAACAGGGCCAGCGTGGTGACGGCATCCTCAGAGTCGGGCTGCAACTTCACAGCGGTCTTGAATTGTTCTTCGGCTTTCCGAAGATCGTTGTTGACTTTGTAGAGCCGGCCCAATAACAGGCGGTCGTCCACACTGTCAGGCTCCAGCTTGACGATTTGTTCCCACTGCTCGATGGCCAGCTTGAGCACACTGTCCGAGGCAGTTCCAGCCTGCACATCGCCCAAAGATTTCAGATAAATGCGGCCCAGCAGTTTGTGGGCTTCGAGGTTATTGGGATCGCGCTTGAGAATGTCCTGCGCTTCCAGCACCGCATCGCGGATTCTTCCCGCACGGGTATAGAGCTCAGCCAGAGCGGAAGTAAGATACTCCGAGGTGGGGTCAGCCTCAATGGCCTGGCGGTACTCTTCGATGGCCTTGGTGACCAGCTCACTGCGGCCGTACATCGCCACCTGCTCCTCATAGAGGTGAGCCAGGGTGTAGTGATAGTAGGCGGCAGCGCGATCTACTTTTCGCGCAGGAGCTGGGGCAGCCGGTTTCGCCGCCGCAGGCGCGGAAGTCGCGGGATCTGAGACGGAAGGGGCTGGCGTTTGCTGTGCCCCTGCAACCATCGCCGTTAACAACGCAAAAACGCAATAAACACTTTTCATTAAAGACCTTCGATCACGATAGCTACAGCGTTTTGGATGCCGAATCGCTGCCAGCGGGTGCTCGGATTATTGTAAACCCTTGTCGCCGGAGATTGGGTAAAACGGTGCCTGGAACGCGGCACACGCAGATTCGGAGGTACAGGGACTGTCAGCGACTGGCAATGGCTGAGCGGCCATGTTAATGGCGGAAGTGGCGCACTCCGGTGAAAACCATTGCCATGCCGTGGCGATCCGTCGCGTCAATGACTTCCTGGTCGCGAACCGAGCCTCCTGGCTGAATGATAGCGGTGGCGCCAGCTTTTGCAATTTCTTCGACTCCATCGGGAAATGGGAAAAAGGCGTCCGAAGCTGCGACTGTGCCTTGCAGCGGCAAAACCGCTTTCATTGCTCCCATTTTGCAGGAATCCACACGGCTCATTTGTCCAGCGCCGACGCCGACGGTTTGTCCCTCGCGCGCGTATAGGATGGCATTGGATTTCACATGTTTGCAGACCTTCCAGGCGAATAAAAGTGCACGCTTCTCTTCCGCTGTGGGCGGGCGTTTGGTGACCACCTTTAGATCGCTATCGTGGAGCGGGCGGACATCGGCGTCCTGCAAGAGGATTCCACCCGAGACATCCTTCAGCACCCATTTCTGTGGAGCATTCGTAATCTCGACCAACCGAAGGTTCTTTTTGGCGCTGAATACTGCCTTGGCCGCCTCGTCGAACTTCGGCGCCGCGATCACTTCTAGAAACAATTTGGCCATTTCTTCGGCAGCCGTGCCGTCGATGGGCCGATTCACCCCAATCACTCCGCCGAATGCCGACACCGGGTCGCTTTCGAGGGCTTTCCTGTAGGCCTCAGCCAAGGTCTTGCCGGTGGCCGCGCCAGCTGGATTTGTGTGTTTGATAATGGCACAAACCGGCTCGTCGAATTCCTGGGCCAGGTCCCATGCCGCCTGCAGGTCCACGATATTGTTGTAGGAAAGCTCCTTGCCTTGAATCTGGTGGCCGTTGGCCACGCCCTGCCCAGAGCCATCGGAGTACATCGCGGCTTTCTGATGTGGATTCTCTCCGTACCGCAGGTCCATGATCTTGCTGAATGAAAGCCGCAGATTCTGCGGGAAGCCTTTGTCCTGGAAGGTGCTTCCCCCATTTGCGCTGACACGCTCCAGCGTGGACGCGATGGCCGAGTCATAGGCGGCGGTCGTGGCGAAGGCTCTCTGCGCCAGCCGCCACGTGGTTGCGGACGACAATTCTCCGCCCGACTTCGCCATCTCTTCCGCGATTGCAGGATAATCAGCCGGTGAGGTCACGACGGCAACGTCCTGGAAATTCTTGGCGGCGGAGCGAATCATCGAGGGACCGCCGATGTCGATGTTCTCGATCAGTTCGTCAAAGGATACTCCGGGCTTGGCCGCGGTCTTCTCGAAGGCATAGAGATTCACCACCACCATGTCGATCGGCTTGATGCCGTGCTCAGCCACGGCGGTGCGATGGGCGGGATCGTCGCGTCGATGCAGGATGCCACCATGCACCTTGGGATGAAGCGTCTTGACCCGCCCGTCCAGCATTTCAGGGAAGCCGGTCAGCTCGGAAATGTCTTTCACCGGAATGTTCGATTCGCGCAGCAATTTGGCTGTGCCACCAGTCGAGATCAGTTCCACCCCCAACCCAGAAAGCTTGCGAGCAAAATCGGCCAACCCCGTCTTGTCCGTAACGCTGAGAATGGCCCGCTGGATTCTGGACATCAAGAGCCTCGATGGAGAATGATTTGAGAGTGAAAAGGGTAACGGAAGATTCTATCAGCGGAGAAGCCGGGAGGGGGCGAGGAGCGGGCGCGTCCCTCCAGCAGCTAAAACCGGCCTCTCTTAAGTGGCTTGACCGGCACGAGTAAGACGCGGGCCTTCCCAAGACGCTCGACAACTACACTTTGGCTCGCGCCTTCAGTTTGACTTGGCCGTCCTGCATCTCAACCGTGTATTCCACTGCCTGGCAACCGTTCTCCTGGCGGATCTGTGCAGTCTTCTTCTGTACGAACGAAGCGAAACTGTCGAGGTTGCCGGCAACCGACTCTCCGCTCTTCTTCTTGGCTTCGGTGAGGGCGTGGTAGAGCTTTTCTACCTGGTCGCGTTCAGCGGAGGGATCGGAGCATTGCACGGTGAGCGGTTCTTCCTGCGCTTTCGCGGGCGCGGCCGCGGTTCCGGTTGCAGCGCGAGCCTGACCTAGTCCGTACACCGGATGGTGTTCTGGTTCAATTCCTTCCGCCGGCCGAACTCCCTGCACCGAAAGCAAAGCATCCTGGGGACGCCGGTAGCCTTCCTCCCGAATGCGGGCTTTCTTACGCCACAGATCGCTATAAATCGCGTAGCGTTGCGCCATTTCGTTGTAGCGGTAACGCTGCGAAAAGCTCATCCGCCCGCCGTCGCTGAACTTGCGGAGCAAACTCAGGACCTTCCACTCGACATCGGTGGGCGGTTTCTTGGTTGGGTTGCTGAAATAGACTTCGTACTCAATCTTGAGTCGGCGCAACTGGGTCTCGAGGTGGGTCAGTTCTTCGTCTATGGTCACCGAGAGTTCTCCAACCAACAGTCTAGATTCTACTGGGGGTTGGGGACGAGGTACCGGTGGGTCATCGCGAAGGATGGTACGAAAGTCACCAAATAGAGACGGCTATTTCGCGTTAGAGGCCATTTTCTTCACCATGGCCAGGACCAGCTTTCGATCGCTGTCGTTCAGGCTGACGGAATAGCGGCGGATCTGACTGAGGAAGCGGACTTCATCGTCGGAGAGTTGTGGCAGACCTTTGCCGCCGTTGGTGTGGCCAGCCTCGGAGAAGAACTGGGACAGCGGCAGTTCCATGGCACCGGCAATCTTGGAAAGCGTGTCGAGAGAAGGGATAGTGTGCCCGTTTTCCACTCGCGAGAGATAGCAACGCAGCAAACCGGTGCGCTTCTCGATATCGCCTTGTGACATTCCCTTCTGCAGCCGGTAGTTCCGGATGGTCTCACCGATGTTCATTGAGAAGGAAGCCAAAATGCGTTCTCCGCGATGCAGAATAGTAACCAGAGTAGTACGGTCTGGCAAGTGGAATTTCGCTGCCCAAGCGGCAGGTGGCTAAACCTTGTGACCAGAGGCCAACCTGGGCGCTGAGCAATCAAACGCTTCTGGTTCTTGCTAGTTCAGCGTGGCAGCAAAGAACTTAACCGTACGCTTCCAGGCATCGGCAGCATCGTCGGCACGGTATCCGTCTTTGTTGACGGGGTTTTCAAAGCCGTGTCCCGCATCGGGATAGATTTTGATATCGACATTCTTACCGAGTTCCTTAAGACTACTCTCGAATTTGGGAACGCTCGGCGTAATGCCCTGATCATGAGCGCCAAAAAGCCCAAGCACTGAGGCGTTAATTTGTTTCAGAGACTGCGGGTCGGTGACCAGACGACCGTAGTTGATTACGACTGCGCGCAAAGTCGGCTGCTGAAGGGCAACATCGAGCGAGAGCCCTCCGCCCATACACCAGCCGATGGAGCCAATGCGGTCCTTTTTCACGTTCGGCTGTGAGGCCAGGTAATCAAAGGCGGCATGAAGGTCGCGTTTGGCGCGGTCTTCCGGCAGTCCGTTCATCAGTTCGTGAGCAACTTCGGCGGTCGTAGCAACCTTGCCACGGTAAAGATCGACGGCCAGCGCGACGTACCCCTGATCCGAGAGCTTGGATGCCTGCTCCTTGACCCAATCGCTGAGACCCCACCATTCGTGAATCACAATAATGGCGGGAAACGGACCTTTGCCGGCTGGCGTGTAGAGAATGCCTTGCACGGTTTCGTCACCGCTCTTGTAAGAGACATTCTTGGATGTGGCCGCGGCGGCGGATAGAGTGAGCGACAAGATAATAAGAGAGAGAAGGGTTCTCTTCATGGGATTGTTCCTTGAATGTTTAGAATACTATCGCAACCGCCATCAGAGCGTCAGTTCAAGATAGAGTGTGCCGGCCATAGGATTCGCGCGATAGGGCGCGATCTCTCGAAATCCCAGCTTGCGATACATGGCTACGGCGTCTTTCATTACCGGACCGACAGTGTCGAGCCGCATGCGCAGGTAGCCGATCTGGCGGGCTTCGGCGATGATCGCCTCGGCAAGAATCCGGCCCAGACCCCTACCCCGAAACTTGGTGCGGATGTAAAGCCGTTTCATCTCACAGACTTCGGTTTCGATCTTGTGCAGGGCCACGCAGCCTGCGACTTCGCCCTGGAAATCGGCCAATAGAAGACGGCCACCAGGAGGCGCGTAATCGCCGGGTAATCCCGCGAGTTCCTGATCGAAATTCTGGAAGCACAGACTGAAGCCAAGAGATTTGGAGTATTCGAGGAATAGTTCACGAGCTTGGGCGATTTGCGTCGGGGTTACTCCCTGTTGGATTGAAAAATCCTTAACCACAGAGAACACAGGGGGCACAGAGGAAACTCTCTCTTCCGGTTCTTTTGTTCTTTCCACGTTTGCCTCTGTGAACTCCGTGTCCTTTGTGGTTAGGTCTTTCTATCCCATCAGCATTCCGCCATTCACACTCAACACGTGCCCGGTGATGTAGGAAGCCTCATCGGATGCCAGAAACGCCACCGCGCCGGCCACGTCTTCCGGCGATCCCACGCGTCCCAGAGGAATGTTCTTCACTGCCATTTGCTTGAAGTCTTCCCCTAGCACAGACGTCATAGACGTTTCGATGAAGCCCGGCGCAACCGCGTTGCAAGTAATATTGCGCGATCCCACTTCCCGTGCGATGGCCATGGTCAATCCGATAAGGCCCGCCTTTGAGGAGGCGTAGTTGGCTTGCCCGGCCTGGCCCATCTGACCGAAGACAGAAGTTATGTTCACAATACGTCCCCATCGCTGTTTGAGCATGGAACTCATCACTTGCTGAGTGCAAAGATAGGCCGAAGTCAAGTTGGTGTTGAGGACGGCATCCCAGTCGGCGCGTTTCATGCGCATCACCAGTTGGTCGCGGGTGATGCCGGCGTTGTTGACCAAGATATCGATCTTGCCGAAGTGGGCTAGCGCAGCCTTGAAGCCGGGCTTGATCTGGTCTTCTTCTGCCACGTCCATGGGGAAAGCTGCGGCCTTGCCGCCAGTCGAGGTGATCTGCTGCACCAGTTCGTTCAACTTCTCCTGATTGCGGGCAGCGACGGCAACGGCGGCTCCGCCTGCGGCGAGTCTGAGGGCGCAGGCACGGCCAATGCCTTGGGATGCGCCGGTGACCAGCGCGATCCGGCCTGAGAGGGTCATGAGTTGCTCCTTGAGTTGTTGAAGCGGAATTATAGCTGGGCTTGGGTCGTCGTGCGGATGGGTAAACTGGGGGAAGTTGCCTGGCTATCGGGAGGTCGCCAACTGCGCCGTTTGCGTGCTGGCAATCGGCTGGTAGTCGTAGTGGTAAATGTCCACGATTGCGCGTCCCACCAGACGGGTCCGGGCTTCGGAGTGAATGTGTACAGGAAAGGTGAAGGCACCGAACTCCTTGTAGTCCTGGAGAAACTCGATTCTCTTGATAAACAAAGAGGGTGACTTCGCCACTCTGCCTTCGGCCCGCACCATGCTCCCGGTATGCGCGTCGAGATAGACCTTCCCCTTGAACAGGCCTGGACGATTGGTTTGCGGTTTCACCTGAAAAACATGGACAAGGCGGTTCTGCAATTGCGTGGTGCCTTTGTAGGAGAACTTGTAATTGTCGTCGCTGAGCGCGGTTGTTGCAGGGTCGTCCTTCTGCACGTGATCCACTTCCGACTGCAGCAGCCGGAGAATCACGTTGCTCTTCACGAAACCATCTCCCACGAAGCGAACCGACTTGAACTCCAGCGTGTGTGGGGCGGAATAGAGGCGTTGCAAGTCGCATTCTCCGAACTGCTGAGTCGCGGGAAGCTGGGCCAGGATCACCGAATTTGCCGAGTACGAAGATAGGCGAGCCGCCTGCTGAGTGACCCGGTTGCGATACGCTTGCAGAGTGAGCTCGGGCGACATGCGCGGCAGAGGAGCTGGTGCAATCAGGACCGTAGGCGTGCGGTCCTCAGTCTGAACTGGCGGCGAAGCCGGCGAGTCGTCGTCCGAGAGAAGATAGGACGCGGGCCGGCTGGCCTCGACGGCAGGCGCGCCAGACTGGGCGGCTGCCCATCCTGCCAGGCAGAAAAGCAGGCCACAGATTGTAAGAACCGTACGCTTCATGCAGAAATCAAGCATTTACACTATCTGATTCCTTCCCAAAAGGGAAAGATTCGGCCGACTGAACCACGCGGGTTAGACCCTAGATTCTGCGCTCCAACCTGTTAAGATTCCAGAACTGCAAAGTTCTGAGGGTCAGCGATGCCTGAGGCCAGCGAGACGATCACCCCCGCGAACGGGAACCAGGGGCTGACGAATGAGCCGTCCGTCGAAGTCTATGCCGTCTACGGCGCGGAGCCGGAAATCCAGGCTTACGCGATGGCCAAGTATTCGCGATCCTCGCTTTCCATGAAGGAATCTCTCCGGGAAATCAGCCAGCAGAAAGCCGAGAAATTCCTCAATACTTTCTACTTTCAGTACGGACACCGTTCCATCGCGGATTTGGCGCACGTGGCAATGGCCATCGAAAAGCTCTCGATTCTTGCGGCCATTGCCGTTGCCGACGAGCAGCGCTGGGATGGCCAGGAGCGGTCCACCCGCTACCAGGATTTCAATAAGAGCGGCTACTTCACACCCGACTTCGGCGACGACCAATTGGCGCGGACCCTGTACAAGCAGACCATCCAGGATTTGTTCACGCAGTACGAATCGCTCTCCGACCGGATGGCGCTGTATCTGGCCAGCATCACTCCCAAGCCGGAAGACATGAAGCAGGAGGCTTACGAGCGAACCCTGCGGGCCAGGGCGTTCGACATTTCGCGCTATCTTTTGCCGCTGGCGACCAATACGTCGCTGGGAGAAATCGTCAACGCACGCACGTTGGAGAGCCAGGTTTCGCATTTGCTTTCGCATAAGCATCGCGAGGTGCGGCACCTCGGAGAGCTGTTGAAACGCGCCGCCACGGGGCCTGCGTACAACGTGAATCAGGAGGCAATGCAGGAGTTGGTGGGCCAGATCCGCGCGGTCTCGCCGGAGCTGGGCGCGCGCGCGGAAGAGGAGTTACTGCGCGAGGTTCGCGTAGCGCCGACGCTGGTGAAATACGCCGATCCCAACCGCTACGAGATGGAGACGCGGGGAGAAGTCAAGCAGATCGCGAAACAATTGATGGGAAGCTTGCCAGTCGCGCCAGCCCCGATGGTCGATCTGCTGGAAGAAGAACCGCTGGAAGTGGAACTCGCAGCCACGCTGGTCTATGAGCACAGCCACTATCCCTATAGGCAGATTCGCATGGCGGTCGAGGCGGCGGGGGAACGGATTCGGCGGGAGATCATCGACGTGGGCCTGCGGCATCGCGGCAAGCATGACGAGATGCAGCGCGCGTTCTGTGCGGGACAACAGTTCCGCTTCGACATTCTGATGGACGTGGGCGGCTTCCGCGATATGCATCGCCATCGGCGCTGTGTGCAGATTGGGCAGGAATTCACCACCCGGCACGGCTACGACACTCCGCCCGAACTGGAGAGCGCGGGAGTCCGTGAAGCCTACGACGAAGCCATGCAACGCACGGCGGAAGCTGTGGAACAGTTGTCCCGGCAGCCGGGACCCGAGGCTAAGGAGAATGCCCAGTATGCGATTCCTCTAGGCTTCCGCAAACGGACGTTGTTCAAGATGGATTTCGCCGAAGTGGTGTACATCTCCGAGCTGAGAACGACTCCCGCCGGACACGCGTCCTATCGCAATGTGGCGTACGCGATGTTTGAAGCGGTGACTAAGAAGCATCCCGCGCTTTCTAGGTATTTCCGCGTGACCGATGTGCGTGAGCCCGTGGATCTGTTGAAGAGGTAGCGGCTCGTCACCCGAAAACACATGGACGAGTGACATCCTGCACCAGTGCAAACAGGAGTGTCAGAAGAAATGAAGATCGCGACTCCTCTAGTCCTGGCGTCGCTGAATTTGCTTTTGGTCGGAGTTTTCTGGAGTCTCATTCACATAAATCACCCTGATGCAGCAATTGTGGTCGAGATGGTTCTTGTGCCTTTGCTGCTGTTGGTAACCCTGGTGTTCTTAGTCCGAGACTTGATTAAACCAAGCACTCGTCTTCACGCGCTGCTGGCCTTATTGCTGTCGGGTCCATCTGTGTTCTTGGTTTCTTCGATAAGACTTCGTTGAGAAGATCGCAAGTCTTACAGTCGGGCCGTTGTTTATCATATACTTACAATTAACATGCACATGCATGTTACAATAGGAGCATGAGAACAACGGTGGAAATGAAGACGGAACATCGCAGCGCCCTTCTTGCCTTGGCGGCGCGGCGCGGAGAGAAAGGCTTTTCCAGCGTCTTGGCCGAGGCCATCGAAGAGTACCTGCGTGGCAATAAAGAACAAAGTCAGAGGCTGAAGGACTTTCTTTCTTTGGAGGGTTCTCTTTCCGCTGAAGAGGCGGACAACCTTCGTGAGGTCACGACCGCACTGCGCGGGAGTTGGCGTTGATACTAGCTGACACTGATGTACTAATTGATTATCTCAAAGGAGTTCAGCCGTCAGCCGAGCGCATCAGGTCCTACGCTGCTTCACAATCCCTACGCACGAGTGCTGTGACTTGTTTTGAACTGCTGAGCGGGGCGGACCAGGGCAAACAAGGTGAGGAAGTCCGGCGCCTTATCTCAACTCTACCGGTACTTCCCCTAGATCTTGAGTCCGCTGTCCGGGCGGCCGACGTCCGCAGAGACCTCGCTGCAAGAGGGTTGCCGATTGGGATGGGAGACAGCTTGATCGCTGGTATTGCCCTGGCAAATGGGTTACAGCTACTCACCCGCAATCGGAAGCACTTTCAACAGGTCGAGGGCCTGCGCCTGGTTTCTTTGGATCAATAGAGCGGGCCGAATCGCTCAGCTACGTGTACATCACTTTCCTGTCACCCTTCACAATCCGGCCCACGGTGTAGGCCTTTTCGCCAATCTTGTCGAGGACGCTCTGGGCCTTCTTGAACTTGGCGGCGGGAACCACCAGCAGCATGCCGAGCCCCATGTTGAAGGTGCGTAGCATCTCGTCGGGAGGAACATTGCCCAGCTTTTGCAGATGCTCGAATATGGGCAGCACCGGCCACGTTCCCATCTCGATCACGGCGGCTGCGCCACGTGGCAGAACACGAGGCAGATTTTCCGTAATTCCCCCGCCAGTGATGTGGGCCAGCGCGGAAACGCAGTCGGCATGTACCAGTTTCTTGATCATCGGCCAGTAACTGCGGTGGGTGTGCATGAGCTCGTTGCCGACTTTTCCCTTGAGCTCGTTCACGTAGGAGTCGGGCGTGTAGTGAGCGATCTCAAACAACAGCTTGCGGGCCAAAGAGTAGCCGTTGGTGTGAAGGCCATTCGACGCCAAGCCCAGGATGATGTCGCCGGGTTGCACAGCCTTTCCGTTGATGATGCGCTCCCGTTCCACCACTCCAACGATGAATCCGGCCAGATCGTATTCGCCATCGGGATAGAAGCCGGGCATCTCGGCAGTCTCTCCGCCAATCAGGGCGCATCCATTCTGTTTGCAAGCGTCCGCCAGACCTTCGACAACTTTTTCCGCCACTTCGGGGACAAGTTTGCCCGTGGCCAGGTAGTCCATGAAGAAGAGCGGCGCCGCGCCCTGCACCGCGATGTCATTGACGCAATGGTTTACCAGGTCGGCGCCGATGGTGTGGTGCATCTTCATTTCGAAGGCGATCTTGAGCTTGGTGCCGACGCCGTCCACGCTCGAAACCAGCACGGGATCAAGATACTTGTCCCGGTCAATGGAGAACAGCCCGCCAAAGCCGCCAATTTCGCTCAGCACGCCGCGGGTGAAAGTCTTGTGAGCGAGGTACTTGATGCGTTTCTTGGTGCGATTGGCGCGGTCGATGTCTACGCCCGCATCGGCATACGTTATGGTGGCGGTAGTCGATGGAGTTTGGGCCACAGTCAATCCGTCTCTTAGTCCGTTTCTTGGGCTGCCAGGAAACCGTCAGGTGTTTATTCTTAGGAGAAGCGCCCACGATTGAGCGGGCCAATTCTAGCACGTTTGCAGACAGGGCCGCGCCAGCGTGAGGGCATGGGAAATCACCGCCGTGAGACCCCGGCCTACCGGGTCACATACACGGAGAAGTAATAAATAAGAACGCCGAACAATGCCAGGCCAGAGACGCCATAGGCAGTCAGTACCCAAACTCCGCGACCCTCGTGATGCGGCGTTTGGGAAGAATCAGCCCCCTGCGCATTGCTCCGGGGACTACCTGCAGCCGGTTGCTCCATCGAACCCTCCAGAATTGGAAGCTGCGGCGCGGGCCCATTCGCCCCGCGCCAAAGTTGACGCCGCAAATGTTACTACAAAACGTCGCTGGAGATGAGGAAGAAATCGTCTCTTCACCCGAACCATGTACCTAAAGTTCTCCATACGTTTGTCATCTTCTCCAAGTTGTCGAAAGTTAGGCTAGATCCTCGATTCCGTGCGTCGGAGCCGGTGCACACCTGGGTTATAATACGGACGCTTCATGCTTGGGGTGGGCCCCAAAAATGGCAGGTTCCGTTGTTGTTGACCGTCACGTTGTCCCTCAAACTACAGCTCAAACCGGTCTATTGACTTCCGTTCCCTGGCCCGTGCTTGGGGTAGTGGGGGCAGCTACGTGCTTCACGGTGGGGATGTATTGGGACATCGCCTGGCACGCATCGATTGGTCGTGACAGCTTTTGGACTCCCGCACACATGGTGATTTACCTTTGCGGAATCCTGGCCGGGATTTCGTGCGGATACATGATCTTGCGGACGACCTTTCTCCCGGTTGCATCCGACCGGGCTGCGTCGATCCAGGTTTGGGGATTCCATGCGCCCCTTGGGGCTTTCATAGCGGCATGGGGCGGAATCGTGATGCTGAGTTCGGCCGGTTTCGACAATTGGTGGCATGCTGCCTATGGTCTGGACGCCAAGCTAAACAGTCCTCCCCACTGGGCTTTGGTGATCGGAGTCACCGGGGTGCAGTTGGGCGGCATCGTCCTACTGGCGGGAGCGAGGAACCGCAGTTCGGCGGCGGCGAGGAAGAAACTCGAATTTCTTTTCCTCTATCTAGGCGCGACCATTATCCTGCTGCATCTCATCCTGGCCAATCACCGTATTCTTGAGCACAGCGCCATCTGCTATGCCGCGGTGTGCGGGGAAGTGCCGGGGATACTGATCGCCCTGGCCGTTGCATCGGGCCGTCGTTGGGCATGTACGATCATGGCCGCCATGTATACCGCATTCGCCATGGCAAACGTGTGGATCTTTCCCATGTTTCCGGCCACGCCTAAATTGGGCCCGGTTTACCAGCATGTGACCCATCTCATCCCGCTGGACTTTCCTCTGCTGATCATCGTCCCTGCATTCCTCTGGGACTTGGTCCGCGCCAGGCTGCCGGAAGCTAACCGCTGGAAGATGGCGATGATCCTGGGAACGGTGTTTCTAACGGGTTTCATCGCGGTGCAGTGGCCCTTCGCCGATTTTCTGTTGTCGCCCTGGTCCCGTAACTGGTTTTTTGGCACTGGTTATATCCCTTATTTCACGCAGCCCACATCTCATACGGCCATGAACCAGTTTTACCCGGCAGCGGCCAGCCGCATGCAGTTCTGGCTGATTATGGCGGCCGCCTTGGGCTTGGCCATCGTGACTACGCGGATCGGACTGGCTTGTGGAGGCTGGCTGCGCAAGGTTCGCCGCTAAGGAAGACCGAGAATCGAAGTGCCAGAGCAAATAAGAAGTGTCGATCTTTCCGCGAGTCGTGCGACGCGATCGTCCTACGCGCGCTATCTTCTGCTGGTCGTGTTGCTGACCGCGTTCCCGGCTGGGGCCCACGTGGGCAGTCCTGACGTCTTCTATGAAGGCGATGCCGGGCCCTATCATCTTTTTGTTACGGTGCGCGTACCACAGGTGGTTCCCGGGGTTGCAGAAGTCGAGATTCGGAGTCAGACGAATGATGTTACTCAGGTGGGGATTCTGGCGCTTGCCCTCACCGGGGCGGGAGCCAAATACCCGGCTTCGCCTGAGCCTACCGTGCGCTCACAACAAGACCAGCAGTTCTTCACCGGCAACCTTTGGCTGATGGAATTTGGCTCGATTCAGATACGCGTGGAGGTGGACGGCGCGCGCGGCAAGGCTGAACTCTCTGTGCCCGTCCCAGCGATTTCGCAGCGCACCATGCGCATGTCAAGGCCCCTGGGTGGCATACTCTTCGGTTTGACCATCGTACTGGCGTTCGGGGCAGTGGCCATCGCTACCGCAGCTGCGCGAGAAGCCGAGTTGATTCCCGGAGTCAAACCGGCAGAAAACGACCGGCTGCGCGCTCGAATGGTGATGGCCTTAGCCGCCATCTTCTGCCTCGCGCTGCTGTATGGCGGCAAACGCTGGTGGGACGCCGAGGAATTAGTGGCCAATGCAAACGTTTATCAGGTTCCGCAGGTGTCTGGAACGCTGGAACCCGGAGGCCGGCTGCTCTTGAGTTTGCGGCCGACGAAAGCACGCACCAGCGAGCTGCCACGAGGATGGGTGCCCTCCGACTATTTGGCCGACCTTATTCCTGATCACAATCACCTGATGCACTTATTCTTGTTCCGGCTTCCGCAGATGGATCGCTTTCTGCACTTACATCCCGAGAGAACCGACGGCGGCCAATTCGTGGTCCAATTGCCTAGCCTGCCAGCCGGCCGCTACCAGATTTTTGCCGACGTGGTCCATCAAACTGGCTTCCCAACAACCATGGTTGGCGAAGTCGAACTTCCCGAGATTTCGAGCAATGCCGTAACTGGCGACGATTCCGAGTGGGATGGCGCCGGCATTTCGACCAGCGCGAACGCGGCTACAAAGTCTTTGCTTCCAGACGGCGCGCAGATGATTTGGGAGTCGCCGGTCGCGCCACTGAAAGCTGGGATGGCCACCGATTTCCGCTTTCGTTTGCAGGACGCCGACGGAAAGCCGGTGCAGAACCTGGAGCCTTACATGGGCATGGCGGCTCATGCGGAATTTGTGCGCTCCGACCAGACTGTATTTGCTCACGTGCACCCGGCGGGATCAGCTCCCATGGCAGCGATCGAGTTGGCCCAGGCAGGCTTGCCCGCGTACGTGGTACAGACGCAGACTGGCATGGCATCAGATATGGCTATGCCCCCGGCATCGGTGTCGCCAGAGGTGTCTTTCCCCTACGGCTTCCCGAAAGCCGGTGATTACCGCCTCTTTGTCCAGGTCAAGCGCGCGGGTCGAGTAGAAACAGGAGTGTTCGACGCCCACGTTGAGTGAGATGAAGCGGTAGCAAGTTGGCTCAGTTGTGTGTAGCTGTAGTGTTAGGGCTAGACGCTTTCTTGGACTGGGCAATCATGACGTCAGTTTCCTTCTGTAGTCGTTGTTGGACGGTCTCCATATACTTGGTCATGATCGGCGTCATACTTTGCATCGCCTCCGTCATGATGGAGGGCATCTCTCGTAACATCTTCTCACCGGTGGGCGAGGAATAGAATGCAATCAAGCTGTCGATGTCGCCCTTCGTAAAGTGCTTCTCGTACACCGGAGCCATAGCCTGCATCATTTCATCCCAGGGCATGTTCTCGAACATTTCATCCATCCTGGCGGTCATCTTCGATTCATAGTCTGCGGGCAGATCGTCTTTGTGCTTTAGGTATTGCTGGTGCAACATCTGGTGCATACCTTGGGACATCGCCACCGCCATCTTTTTCATCATGTCGTGAGAATGGACGACCTGAAGGTATTTTTCGACGTCTTCCTTCGTCGCGGGAGAGTCCGCAGTGCTGGTCTGAGCAATGCAGCTCCAACTGAGCACGAAAACCAAGCCCACTGCAGAAAGTAACCGTTTCATGACTACCCCCAGGAATTCCCGCTAAGTATAACTGTCTGGTCTCGACGGAAGCCAGTGATGAACAATCTTCCGCGCCAATTTGGGAACGTTTTCCACTAATCTTCTTAAGATTCGCCTTTTCTTCGCTGCGCTCCAAGTATATAATTCGGCGGTAGACACATCCTGCAATTTTAAAAGGAGCTGTTCTCATGGCAGATGAACGATCCAAGGCGATTGATCTGGCGTTTGCGCAAATCGAAAAGCAGTTTGGCAAGGGCTCGATCATGCGTCTGGGATCGAAGGAAGCCATCGTCCCCATCGCGGTGATTTCTACCGGCGCGATTTCGTTTGACGCGGCGCTCGGAGTGGGCGGATTTCCCCGCGGCCGTGTGGTCGAAATCTTCGGGCCTGAATCTTCGGGCAAAACCACGATCGCGTTGCAAGTAGTTGCCGAGGCGCAGAAGGCCGGAGGCATGGCCGCCTTTGTGGACGCGGAACACGCGCTCGACCCTGGCTATGCCAAGAAGCTTGGCGTCGATGTGGACAATCTGCTGGTTTCGCAGCCTGATTACGGTGAGCAGGCGCTCGAAATTACGGAAGCGCTGGTGCGCTCGGGCGCGATTGATGTGCTGGTGGTGGACTCAGTGGCGGCGCTCGTACCCAAAGCCGAGCTCGATGGCGAAATGGGTGACAGCCACATGGGATTGCAGGCGAGGTTAATGTCGCAGGCGCTGCGCAAGCTGACCGGAACGGTTTCGAAGTCGCGCACTTGCCTGATCTTCATCAACCAGATCCGCGAGAAAATTGGAGTGATGTTCGGCAACCCCGAGACCACGACAGGCGGGCGCGCGTTGAAGTTCTATTCCTCAGTGCGAATTGATATCCGCCGCATCGCCGCGATCAAAGAGGGTGATGTGGTCACGGGTTCGCGCACCAAGGTCAAGGTGGTGAAGAACAAAGTCGCAGCGCCGTTCCGTGAGGCCGAATTCGACATTATGTATGGCGAGGGAATCTCGCGGGAAGGCGACTTGCTCGATCTGGCGGCGGCCAAGGAAATCGTGGAGAAGTCTGGCTCCTGGTTCAGCTACAAGGGAGAACGCATCGGGCAGGGACGCGAGAACGCCCGCCAGTTCCTGAAAGACAACAAAGACACGATGGTGAAGCTGGAAGCGGAAGTCCGCAAGCAGTTGGGGCTGATTCCCGCTGCGCCGGCGGCAACCGCGGCACCGGTTGCGGCTGCCGGAGCACGTGTCACGACCATGCCCAGTCCAGGTCCAGAACCGGCCAAGGTGCCGGCGGCGCGAAGATAGGGCGGCTCTATTTTCTCTGTGGAATCAGCAGAAAGCCGGCCGCATCTTCTCCGCTATGGCTGCCGAATCCGACAATCTCGCCACGGTCGTTGATTCCGGTGGCGACTTGCAGCTTCCATCCTGAACCAGCGGGAATCAGGTCGTTAAGATCGCGGAATCCGTCCTTCTCGGTCCACAGGAAGGCGTGGTCGGCGTCGAAGTAAGGTCCAAAGGCGCCGACAACTTCGGCGGCGTTGTTGATGGCGCGTCCGTCGCCGGGTTGGTGGTCGGGAATCTCGATGTGAACCGTTGCGTCAGGGCTGCGATAGACCGACACACCTCGCTCCGGCTCTTGCAACAGAACATGGCCCGCGTCATTGATCGCGATTGCGGAACTGTAGCCGCTCGCCGGACCGAGGGATTGAATCCCGTGGACGCTATCCCACAGAAAAGCCCGATAGCGTCCAGCCTGGTCGTAGAGATCGCCGATGATTTGCCCGCGATTGTTGATCCCCCTCGCCACACCGCCGCAACATCCGCCCAGACTGGTGACCTGCTGATGGTTCCATAGCGCAGGCACAACCGGTGCCTTGCCCTCGATTTCAGATTCGCCCACGACCTCGCCAGCATCATTGACCGCAAGCGCTTTGGAATTCTTGCCCGGAAGCCGAACCAGCTTGCCTTTTTCATAAGTGAAACCGCCGACTTGATCGCTGTTAGTCGCGAATCCCACCACATAGCCGGAAGCATTCGAGCCCCGGGCTTCACTCTCAGAGAATCCCTCGATCGTGGGCAACAACCGCAGGCCACGCCGCCGGTTCCAGATCGCAGCCTGATTCTTGCTGGTTTTACCGGCGGCTTGGCCCGAGTTGCTCAGGTGCCAGGGCTTCAGAGGTATTTCGACCACCCGGTAGCGAAGTCTGGACTGCGTTGCGGTTTGCCCCGCCATCGCGGACGCAAGAAACACGACCAGTGCAAGGGGGATCTCCAGCCTCTTCCGACGCAAGGCTCTCGACGATATCGGCGGCCACTGGCCACGCGCGCAGCTCATGTGAGTAGAAAGGCTCCTGCCCGTCAAACACCTTGACAGCTGGCGGCTATACATAGAAAACTGTTGTCGCGCCCTTCGCCCCGACAGTGGCATCAGCAGGTCCGTACGGCGTTTGTTCACAGCTTAACCCTTCTGAGGAGACCTATGAAGTCATGCATCCTGGCAGTTCTGGTGTGCGGTCTAGCGTTGCTGCGCGCCGCCCATGCACAAGTCAGCGTCACCACTTCGCGCAACGACAATATGCGCGACGGCCAGAACTTGAGCGAGACCATTCTGACGCCTGGCAATGTCAACGTGGGTCAGTTCGGCAAGCTGTTTTCACAGCCAGTGGATGGCTACGTATATGCCCAGCCCCTGTATGTGCCCAACGTCAGCATCCCTGGCATGGGCACGCACAATGTAGTGTACGTGGCCACGGAACACGACAGCGTTTACGCCTTCGATGCCGACAATAATACCGGGATCAACGCCGCTCCTCTATGGCAGACCAGCCTGATCGATCCCGCCCGTGGCATAACCACGGTGTCCAGCAACGACGTGAACTGCAGCGACCTGGTCCCGGAGATTGGGATCACCAGCACGCCGGTGATCGACATCACGGCGGGGACGATGTTCGTGGTCACCAAGATAAAAGACAACGGACAGTTCCTCCACGTTTTGCATGCGATTAACATTTTCACCGGCAAGGACCAACCCGGCTCACCGGTGGTCATTCATGCGCAGGTGAAGGGGAACGGCGACGGGTCGGTGAATGGAATCGTCAAGTTCGATCCGTTGCACGAGGCGCAGCGACCGGGGTTATTGCTCGTTAATGGCACGCTGTTCATTGCCTGGGCGTCCCACTGCGACAACAGCCCATATCACGGCTGGGTGATGGAATACAACGAGTCCACTCTGAAGCAGACCGCAGTATGGAACTCCACTCCCAACGGCGGGCTGGGAGGAGTGTGGCAGAGCGGTGGCGGCGTCGCATCGGATGGCACATACATCTTTTTTGCCACCGGCAACGGCAGCTACGATGGCCCCAAGGGCGGTTCGGATTTCGCGGATAGCGTGCTGAAGGGCCCAGCCACATCGCACCTACAGCACCCCTATGACTATTTCACCCCCTATGATCAGGGGACCCTTTCGGATGGTGACACTGACGTGGGTTCGGGAGGCGTAATGCTATTGCCCGACCAGGGTCAAGGAGCGCCGCATCAGCATTTGCTGGTCCAGGTCGGCAAGAGCGGCTCCATCTATTTGATCGATCGCGACCACATGGGACGCTACAACCCCAACAACAATAACCAGATCGTGCAAGACATGGAGAACGCGATTGGTGGCTTGTGGGCCACTCCGGCCTGGTGGAATAACAACGTCTACTTTGGCGGAAGCAACGACTACCTGAGGCAATATACGTTCAACACGACCACGGGTCTGTTGTCGAACACTGCAGTTGCGACAGGGACTTATTCGGGATTCCCCGGGCCTACGCCGTCAATCTCGGCGAATGGAACCAACAATTCGATTGTCTGGACGTTACAGGTGGATAACTATGGTAGCAATGGCCAGGCGATCCTGCATGCCTACGATGCCAACAACATTGCCACCGAGTTCTACAACAGCAACCAGAACAGCTCGCGCGACCAGCCCGGCATTGCGGTGAAGTTTACCGTCCCGACTGTGGTCAACGGCAAGGTGTATGTGCCGACGGCGACGCAGGTGTCGGTGTACGGGCTGCTGGGAAATCGCTAACCGATTAGCGCACCAGCCATTCCGTGACGGCGTGCAGGCCGGTGAGCACCGAGCCGTAGGTTGCGACCAGCACAAAGAGAGTTCCGCACAAAGACGGCAGTGCGTATCGCCAGCTGGTGCCATGCGTTGCAGACGCTGAATTCTTCTTCCACGAAATCAGCCGCTGCACGCGCGTTCCCAGCGCGGTCGAACTGTGCAGCAGACCGGTGGTCAGTTCTGCCTGGGGCTGCCATGTGCCCAATCGCGAGACTTTGATCAGTGCGCCCGCGAGATCCAGCGCATCCCGGAAGCACAGGACCGCCGCATCGTCCGCAGCCAGCTCGCTCTGTTCGGACCAGGCGCGCTCCAACCCAGCCATTCCGGGGAACACAGCCAATCGAAACAGTAGCTTCTTCAAATTGTCGTAGGACTGGGCATGCGCTGCTTCATGCTTGAGAGCGGCCCGCAGTTCCGGCGGTGTCAAGGCGGCAATAGCAGCTTCCGACACTAACACTTTGGGATCGCGCACGCCTGCCACGGTCAGGGACGGCGCATCCCTGGCGGTAACCGCGTCCCTCGCCGTAATAAAGACCGGCACGGGAGCCGCGGAGTCCATGACCGTGGAGCCGTCCATCCACTTCGTGAGTGCTCGCGAGGTTCTGATCTGGGCTGATGCCGATCGAACAGCCCCCGCTGCCAGCACGCCGAGGCAGCACAAGCCCAGCATCAGCGGGGCAGTCCCGACGGCCTCGTCGGTCGAACGGGGTTCCAGCAACAGGAACGATGGCAGGGCAAACACCAGAGTGAAGACGGCAGCCAGTACAAAGGGAAGCATGCGCAGAGCGAAGAGCAGGTCAGCGGAGCCGCGTGCCGTTCGCGGCTTGACCACTTGCGGTAGCAAGCCCCACCCTCGCGAAACCGCAAGCGAGGCCGGGACATACAGCAGAACGAATAAGGCCAGCGAAATGGCGGCGCAGCGGGCAAGAAACATCAGCGTTTCTCCCGGTTGCGCTCGCGGCGCTTCTGGTCCAGGAGTTGCTGCAACTCGTCTAATAAGCCTGCGTCGTGTTCGCTGACCGCTTCCACCAGGTAAGAAAGAGGAAGCGAGCCGGCTGGGCTGGAACTCAACAACTGGCGGATGGTCTCCCCGGCGGCGGCTTTCTTGATCTCCTCTTGTGTGTGCCGCGGAGAGTAACGGAACGCTCGTCCTTCTGCCACCCGGTCCAGCAGTTGCTTTTTGTAGAGCCGGTCGAGGGTGGTCATCACCGTAGTGTATGCAAGCCTGAGATCGCTGCGATCGAGCAACTCGCGAACGGTTGCACTCTTACACTTCCATAATTCCTCCAGCAGTTGTTGCTCGAGGGGCCCGAGTTGGGCTTTCGGCGATCGTCCGAGGAAACGGTAGATGCTATTCATTCTGAACTCACTAATGAAGAACGCAAAATTATCGCAAAATGGCCTCAAAAACAAGGAGAAGAAAGTCCGGCCCCGTGAAAGTCTAAGTGCCGTTGCGCGACAGGACAGCAACTTCAGTTTGGAATCCAGCCACGCCCGCAGACTCTCAGCGCGCTATGATTTAGGCAGTCCATGCGCGCCTTTTTCAGGTCGAGGTTGGTATTGTGCGCAGCGCCGTTGCTGCTGGGCGCCCTGGCATTCGGCCAAGCCGACCAATCGGTTGCCACGGGGCAGCCGACCACCCCAACTCCGAGCCTGCAGCCAACTACTCCACCGGCCAAGCCCCGGCCCAACACACGGCAAACAGTGGCGGATGCAGCTCGCGCCTCAAGACAATTGCAGGCGTCGGCGCCGGCAGCCAAGGTCTACCGAAACACGGACGTCAAGGACCCGGCTGACGCTGGCAGTCCTGCTCCCGCCAGCCCCAGCGCTGTGAAACCTGCAATCACTCAGACCGCTTCTCTTCATGCCTCTCACCCCGCAGGGCAGACCGCTGATGAAGAAATCCAGAGAGACAGGGCTTTTGAGGCGCAGGCAAGGGTCTTCAAGAACCAGATTTTGGCGGAGAAGGGAGAGATCGCCAGTATCCAGAACCGCATGGCGAGCTTAAAGGATCAGTTTGCCGCGTGGAGCGCCGAGTACTCCCAGGACGACGAAGCCCCATTGTGCTGGACTTCGTCTTATACCTCGCCCTATTACAAGGACTGGTGCGACACCGGGCGGACCTTGAAAGCACAATACGACGCATCGCAGCGTCAGCTCGATCAGGAAAAAACACGGCTCGACCAGATGCAGGAAAGCATCAGGCGCCAGGGTTACGGCAATGCCGTCTATGATCCTGACTGAGCCCCTGATCATGCCGCAAGCCTAGCGCTTTCTGGCAACAATCAGACCTCTTGGGTCATCTTAGAATCATCCGCCCAGCAAGTAGTGCCGAGTTGGCGCAAGTGTCTGTGCTGGGTGCCTACCCTAGATTTTGGTGAAACTTTTGCGTCCTTTGGGGTTTAATAGTGTAGGAGCAGAAATGACAATCCTTCGTCCCAGTGCCGTGGCCAGTCCGAAATTAGTTGTGAAGGCGCTCGCCGTATCCTTCTTTTTCTTGTGCACGCTGTCGGTTACGCTGTGCGCGCAGGAGGGCGGCCCGCCCACCGACGGAAAGCAGGTTGCCGGCATCCCTGCGGGCGGAAAATGGTTGGAATTCCAGTCTGAAGACAAGATGACGGGAGCCCAGAAGAATCGCTTTGAGCTCGAAGCAGATAATCTCCTGCCGGACAGCGATGCTAAAGCGAAGGTGCTTCTTTTCTGCGTGGGCGGAAAACTGGCTCTCGGCGACTTCCGTCCCAACCTGAGATTGGGGCCTCCGAATCGCGCGAGCTTTTGGGAAGGCAAGCCGCAAATGCGGGTGCGCGTCCGCGTGGACAATTCCAGCAGCCGTCACAGCTGGAACTGGGTGCACGGCAATTTCCTCGCCATGGATAAGGACACGGTTCGCCAGTTAATCGGAGCCAAGATCTTTAAGGTCGAGTTCGACTCCCCTCGCGGTCCGCAAATCGCGGAATTTACTCCCGCAGGCCTCGATCTGGCCTTGGTTCGCAAGGACTGCAGTCTGAAACCGCAAAAGCCTTAAGGGCGTTGGCTGAGCACGGCTCTCCGCCAATCGGGGACAACACCCTGCACGTGCTCTCTAGTCCACGTGCTCGCCCGCTTCGAATCCTTCTTCGGCAGCGGGGAGGACGTCGCGTTCCCCTGCGAACCACACATACAGCGTCGGCAGAAGGAAGATGCTCATCACCAGGTCTGCAATCAACCCGCCGACTATGACGATCGCGAAGGGACGTTGGGAGTCAGATCCAATCGCATGCGAGAGGGCAGCCGGCAACAGTCCTAGTGTGGCGACCAGCATGGTCATCATGATGGGGCGCAGCCGCAACACGGCTCCTTCAACTGCGGCATCGTCGATGGAATAGCGCCGCGCTCGAAGCTGGTTGATGTATTCCAGCATGATGACACCAGTCTGTACCGACACTCCGAACAGCGCCAGGAAGCCCACCCCGGAGGAAACACTGAAATTGGTGCCGGTGATCAGAAGCGCCAATAGGCCACCAAAGCGAGCCATAGCCACGTTCGCCAGGATCAACATTGCCCACTTGAATGACTTGAACATCGTATACAGGATGATGAAGATGACGAGGATCGTGATCGGGAGCACAACGAGCAACCGCTTGTCGGCCCGTTTCTGGCTCTCGTATTCTCCCGCCCAATCAATGTGATATCCGGCCGGCAGTTTTACCTCTGCGTTGACCTTCTTCATCGCCTCTTCCACCGCGCCACCCAAGTCACGGCCGCGAACACTGTACTTGATGGCAACATAACGCTGATTACCTTCGCGATAGATTTCAGAGCCGCCGTCCCTTTCTTCGATCTTGCAGAGCTGTGCGAGAGACACTCGTTCTCCGGAAGGAGATAGCAGGCGAACATTCTCGATCGCTTGCCTCGTGCTGCGATATTGCGGGAGATAGCGCAGCACTAGGTCGTATCGGGCCTCACCTTGCAAGACCTGGGTGAGTGCGTTCCCCCCAACTGCGGTCTGGACCGCATCTTGCACATCTGCGACGTTGATCTGGTAACGAGCAGCCTGGTCACGGTCCACGGTCACGTTCAGGTTAGGCTGACCCAACACATGAAAGACTCCCAGATCTTCGACTCCCTTAACCGTTCCCATAATGCTGGCGATCTGGGCGCTCATTTCTTCCAAGGTCTTCAAGGAATCGCCGTAGACCTTGATCGCCAACTCGCCTTTTACCCCACTTACGGCCTCTTCCATGTTGTCTTCAATCGGTTGAGAAAACCCCCAGACGACACCAGGAATTTTGTTGAGTTCACGATTCATGGCGGCGATCAATTCGTCTTTGTTCTCGTGGAAAACAGGGCGCCACTGTTCTTTCGGTTTGAGGTCAACAAAATACTCGGTATTGAAAAAGCTGGTCGTGTCTGTGCCATCATCCGGCCGTCCTGTTTGACTCGTACATTGGGGAACCTCGGGGAAGGAGCAAAGAATGATGCGGGCTTGATTTGATACACGGGTACCCTCGTCTGGCCCGGTACTGGGCGCAAGTGTGCCACGGACCCAAAGTGCGCCCTCATCCAAGTGGGGTAGGAATTCAGAACCAATGACGCCGCTGAAGGCAAGGTAAAGTGTTACGAAAAACCCGAGCACACCCACACCCAATACCAGCGCGCGCCGGCGAATGGCCCACCGCACTGCCTTGCGGTACCGCTCAGTCAGAAAATGCAAGATTGGGTTATGCCATTCGTGCGCTCCCTTCGCGAAGGCGAAACTGGCGAGGACGGGCGCGATCACAATGGAAAAGATCAACGCCCCAAGCAGGGCAAAGGCCACCGTCCAGGCCATGGGATGAAAAAGCCGGCCTTCGACCCGCTGTAGGGTAAAAATCGGTAGATAAGCAGTAATGATGATGGCGATGGCATAAAACACCGGGCGCTGCACTTCGTGCGAGGCCTCACTGATTCGTACGGCTGGGGTTTTGGAATCCCCATTCTTGTGGCCTAAATGTCGAATGATGTTTTCCAACATAACCACCGCGCCATCGACCACCATGCCAAAATCCAACGCACCCAGAGACAGAAGGTTTGCGGGAATGTGTCTCAAATCCAAACAGATGGAAGCGAACAACAGGGCAAACGGTATCGTCGCTGCCACAATCAGCGCGCCTCTGAAGTTGCCGAGAAACAAGAAAAGGATGATCGACACTAGGATCATTCCTTCCGTAAGGTTGTGAAGGACGGTGTGGGTGGTGAAGTGGACCAGATCACTGCGATCAATGAAAGGGACGATCTTCACCCCCGGAGGCAAAATATGGCCGTTCAGTTCCTCGACTTTGTTGTGAATGGCTTGCAGGGCGGTGTCCGCCGCTGCGCCTTTGCGCAAAAGCACAATGCCTGACACGACATCGTCGTTATCGACGATCTTTCCATTCTCGCGGTGAACGGCCCTGGCAAACTGGCCGAGCCGGATCTTTGGACCTTGCGCAACCACGGCAATGTCTTTCACTCGCAGAGGCGTGCCATTCTTGGTCGTGATGACCGTCCGCTCAATGTCCTGGGCACGGTCGACCAAGCCCACGGAACGCACGTTGATCTGCTGCAGACCCTCCTGTATGAAGCTTCCGCCTGCGTTCACGTTGTTGTTTATCAGTTGCTGCTCGACTTGAGCAATGCTCAGGCCATAGGCGACGAGTTTGTTGGGGTCAACTCGAACCTGGTATTCGCGGGTGGGACCGCCAAAGCTGGCAACATCGACAATGTCCGGCACAGCTTTGAAGTTTTTTTCGATGACCCAGTCTTCAATGGACTTCAGTTCCATCGGGTCATAGGCCGGGTTGGTGCTATGGAGCGTAAAGAAATAGATCTGGCCGACTGGACTCCAGTCCGTGCCCATTTGCGGCACCACGCCCGGAGGCAGCGTAACCTGGCTCAGCCGTTCCAGAACCCGCTCCCGATTCCAGTCGTTGTCCGATTCGTCATCGAAAATCAGCTTCAGGTCAGAAAGTCCGAAAAGTGAGAATGATCGCAGGTGCACAACGTGAGGGATTCCGTTCATGACGATTTCGAGCGGAATTGTCACCTGCTGTTCGATCTGTTCCGCCGAGATTCCCGGCCATTGAGTAATAACCTCAACGTAGTTGTCCGCTACGTCCGGATAGGCTTCGATGGGAAGATTGCGGAACGAAACAATGCCCCAGCCGAACAGCACCAGCGCAATCGCCAGCACCATCCAACGGTTGTTGAGGGCAAAGTCAACGACGCGCCGAATCATTTATTGCTCCACCGTGTTTTGCAATACCAGAGCATTCGAAACCACCTGATCTCCCGGTTTGATCCCTGACACAACTTCTTGCAGGTTGCCGGGAAGCATGTTTCCCGTGACCACTTCCAGCCGTTTGAAATGCCCTGTGCCCACTGGCGTGTAAACCCACTCGCGATCATGCAAGTGCAAAATTGCGGCTGCGGGAACTGCGGCATGGGTTTCCGCTTCTTTGCCGTAGAAGGTCGCAGTGACGAACATCCCCACCCGCATCAGTCCAGGATTGGCGACTTCGAGCCGAACCTTCGCAGTGCGGATATTGGGATCCAGAACTGGCAAGATGTTGTCGATGTGCCCCTTCAAGACCCTGTCGGGATACGCGTTTAGGTGGATATCCGCGTACTCGCCGAGTTGCACCGCGTCGAGATCATTTTCGTAAACGTCACAGATGATCCAGACATAAGAAAGATCAGAGATGGTGAACGGGTTGGGGCCAGACAGACCCTGAACGCCGGCTGCGTTGGTAACCTGTTGGTCGGTGATGACACCCGAAATGGGGGCGGTAACATCGACGATACCTGAGGGGTGGTCTTTGTCTACGCCGAGAAGCCGTAACTGCTCGGTAGCCGTATCCAGATCGACTTTGGCGTCCTGTTGAGCGTCTTCGGCCTGTTCCAGCGCGCTTTTTGCGACGGCGCCCTTCTCGTAGAGGGTTTGCGCCCGTTCCAGTTGCTGCCGCGCCAGGCGCTCATCGTTTACGGCCTTCAGATACACCTGATAGACTCCGGATACGTCGTTGCTCCGGACCCTTAGCAGCAACTGGCCCTTTTCCACGTGATCGCCCAGCCTGGCCTTAATTTCCACAACTCGTCCGGTAGCTAGCGAGATCACAGGCACAGCGCGCGCTACGTCAGGCTGTACGACGCCGGTCACATTCAGAGCGGGGGCTGCTTTATGCTCAGTCGCGGTCACCAGCGGAAACTGCTCGGGGTGGTCCACTTTGAAGTTGTTGGCGTCCAAGTCAGGCTCGACGGTTGCCGGAGGCGGCGCTCCTGCCTTCGGGTCTGCTTTTTTGTCGTTGCAACCAGCGAGCAGCAGGCCTAGGGCTATGCAAGAACTTGCCAGTAAGATCGGGCCAGCAAATTTGATTTTCATGGGATCACCTCACGGCCCACGGCCATGTTCAACTGGGCCGCAGCCGTTAAGTACGAACCAACCAGATTTACGTAGTTAAGTTCCACCGTGCGGTACTCACTTTGAGCGTTCAAGTAGTCGAGCAGCGCCGCCCCGCCGTGCTGATACGAAAAGAAGATCGTGTCTCGCACTCGAACCGCCTGTTGTAGATATTTCGCTTTGTAGGGCCGCAGCAGCTTCACGTCGCTTTCAACCGTGGCATAGCTGGAGTCAACGTCGCTTAGAACCGACGCTTCGGCGGCATCGCGCAACCTTTCGTTGCGCGTGATATCGAGCTGTGTACGCAACTTCTCTCCCTGGTTGCGATCGAAAATACGCAAGGGGATGCCGACACTGACGCCGAGCGTATTTATGCCAAATGGGTTGTTGTTAGATGAGTTGTGGGTATACCACGCGCTGATGGTCGGGTCGGTCGAGCCGTTCGCAACCGCGAGCGTGTGATCGGTTCGGGCTTTATCTATGGCTTCAACCGCCGCTTTCAGGTCAGGCCGGGTATCGAGAGCAATTTTCCTGAACTCGTCGCGGGGCAGGAGTTGATCATTGAAATCGTATGGCCCGCTGACGTCGAATTGTTCGATCGGAGTCCGGTCGTTCAGGAGGGTGAGCAACTGGATCTTTGCAGTTTCCAGGTTTTCCTCGGCAGCTTGCAAATCTGATTCATACTGCACCCGCTGGAGTTCCAACCGGTCGAGATCGATTTGTGCAATGTCGCCGGCATTGAACCGGTTTCTGCTGATGTCGAGCACGTGGTCGTAGTAAACAAGGTTATCTTTTGCCAACTGAAGCACCGCTTTGGCTTGTAACGTTGACACAAATGCACTGCGCAAATTGAACAGCAGAGTTCTCTCCAGGTCGGCATGGGTAGACTCGGCAATCAGTGTCCCCTTTTTCGCGCTCTCCAGGCGCAGGTGCCGCTTGCGCCGTCGCTCAATCAGAAAGCTAATGCTGGGCGACTCAAAAGTGCCGGCGAATGGCCGCCAGACGCCTTTTTCGGGAGCGACTTGGGTCCCATCAGCGGTTAGAGAGAATTGCGGGTTCGGGCGCAGGAAGGCAGTGATCTCTTCCGCTCTCGATTCGTCGATGTTCAGCTTGTCGGCTAGCAGCGTCGGATTGCTCTGTTCAAAACGTTGGCGGACCTGCTCCCAGGTCAATGCCTGCTGCGCGCCTGCGATTGCAGACACGCAGAGCACAGCAAGCAGCATGAAATAACGCCAAAACATCTTTTGCATCACTTACTCCATCGTCGTGTGTCTGATCGCGGCAAGAGTCCAGCCGCGGGCGCGAACGCGAACAACAGTAAACCCCACTTCCTTGAAGGGGGAGTCTTCCCTGCCGATCATGCAAAGCTGTACATCAGCCAAGAAGAGGAGAAGGCGGCCCGCGGGCGTCGCGTTGGCCGTACAGGAGTAGCTCAGGAAAGACAAAAGAACTGGGCGAGACGAGTGCACAGACTTCATTGCCGGGACAAATCTGAGAGTCCGAAATGGACCAAACCAGGAAATTGCCGGGGTTGGAGAGCCAGGTGGCCGAGCCGTTGCTGCTCGCTTGTTTGACTGCGCGCTTGAAGGGACTGGACTCCTCCATCTCCGCGCGCATCGGGTGCAGATCATCACTGGCGGAGACTACAGGGAACAGAAGCACGAGAACACACGTCAAAAGCAGACAGGAACAGAGGCGGCTGTGATCGCGCGAGTGGCCTGGGCGAGCGGGCCCGTGCTGCCAGATCCAGATGGCGGGAAGCGCCAGCGTCAGCCAAACCAGGTTAAGCAACAGTTCCATGTGAAAAGTCGGAACGTCAACTATACAAGAAAGCCCGGCGCGAAACACTCACCGTCCTCCCTAGTCTTGAACGTAGCAAGAATGTCCCGCGTAAGTCAATGAAATGAAAAGGCTCGCAGGTTACTATCGGCACCGTAGCATGAGATCGACGATCACAATCTTGATCCCCTAATAACCACATCGCGAGCGCCCTCAGTAGTTCAGCATTTTTTCGATGAAGTTGGAATCGCGAGGGCACGTCTTTGGCACTGTCCAATGGGCCGGATTGTGCCACTGGATTTGTGATTATTGTCACCACGGGCCGTGACCGAGGCCACGGATTTCCCTGAGTCCGCGGCGACAGAATCGTCCGAGTGAACGGGACATTCGAAGCCCAATCCGGAGTATCCATGGAAAATGAACACTCTTATAGGGTTTTGGCCTGGTGGACCTCAGGACAAACCGGTCTCGCCAAGTCTGATTCGGCCCCTGGCGCGATTCACTTCGCCGCGCCTCCGCAGTTCGGTGGTCTGGAAGGAAGGTGGACGCCCGAAGACCTGTTGATGACCGCCCTCGCCAGTTGCTTTACCACGACCTTCCACACGATCGCGGGATACTCGAAATTCGAATACACCGACTTGGCGGTGGAGGCGGAGGGAACCGTTACAAAAACGGAGAATGGCTATTGCTTCAGCGAGATTATCATCCGGCCCAGCTTGACAATTTCGGGTGAAGAGAGCCGAGGGCGGGCGATCGGTCTCTTGCATAAAGCCAAGACGCTCTGCTTGGTTTCGCGCGCGCTAGCCGTAACACCGAAGTTTGAGGCCAAGATCGAAATGAGCAAGCATTCCCGCCAATTGAAGGATGGCGGACTACATATCCACTGATTCCTTGCCTGGCAAAGTCTCGCGAGTCAGAGTCGGTTGCGGTTTCGGTCCCTCAAGAGACCGGAGGTTACCACCTGCCCTTTCCTCCACTTAGAGAGTCAAGGCCAGTCTAGGAAGATGTCGTTTTTCCCTCCCGGCACCATTTGCACAAACCCATTTTGGCTCAATTTGTGATCCCCGTCACAACCCGGCGTGACCCTTCCCACTGCACCTATGAGCATCGGCGCGCGAAAATCACCACCTGTAGGCAGTTCTGGCTCAAGAACTTAAGGAGGAACCAATGCTTCGCAAGGGATCTTGGTATTCGTCAAACGGAAGCCTAGGAAGGTTGTTTGCGGTCCTGTGCCTGGTTGTTCTGTCCGTAACCACCGCAGGCGCCGTTCCCAGTTATTCGCGGCAGACGGGTCTGCCTTGTGCGTCCTGCCACTACTCTCCTCCAGAACTGAATGCGTTTGGCAGAAAATTCAAGTTGGAGGGCTATACCTTCGCTACCAAGGCCGAGGTGAGCGATGACAAGAAGGACCACAATTCCAGTCTGCACCTCCTCGAGGCCTTCCCGCTTTCAGTGGTGTTTGATACTTCGTTCACTTCCACTAGATCCACTGTGCCTGGCACCCAAAATGGCAACTTCCAGTTTCCCCAGGATGTTTCGCTGTTCCTGGCCGGGAGCTGGGGAAGCCATGTGGGCAGCTTTGCGCAGGTCACATACGACGCCCAGGGCGATCACTTCAGTTGGGACAACACGGACATCCGATTTGCGGGGACCAATGGCCATCTTTTTGGCAAATCGCTCACCTACGGTTCAACGCTAAACAACAATCCAACGGTCGAGGATCTTTGGAACAGCACGCCCGCATGGGGCTATCCCTTCGTTGGCAGCAATGCGGTGCCTTCGCCCGCAGCGGGGGCCATCATCAATGGAGGCCTGGCCCAGGACGTAGCCGGACTGGGCGGATATGCGATGTGGAACGATCATCTGTATCTGGCAAGCACGCTGTATCGTTCCGAGCACATCGGCGGGTCGCAACCCAACCCAGGAACGGGGTTCGGAATCAATATTCGCGGCCTGGCGCCCTATTGGCGCCTCGCATGGCAAACCTCTACGCCAAATAGCAACCTGGAAATCGGCACCTACGGAATACACCTGAAGAGCTCACCCGGCGCGATCACTGGTCTGGAAGACGGCTACACAGACTGGGCTGCTGACTTTCAGTATGATCGGGTCATCCCGCAATGGAAGAATGACGTTCTATCCTTCCGTGGTACGTATATCCGCGAGAATTCCTCTTTGCAGGCGAGCTTTGCAGGCGCAGCCGCATCGCTCGTGCCAAACCACCTCAACACGGTGCAGGGAAATGTCGAATATCATTTCGGCACACGTTTTTCGGGCACGGTCGGATACTTCGATGTAACGGGAACCCGCGATCCGTTGCTTTTTGCCCAAGCCCCAGTTTCAGGAAGCGCGAGCGGGAGTCCCGCCAGCAACGGCTACTTGTTGAACGTTTCCTGGTGGCCGCAGCAGAACATTGATCTGGCATTCCAATACACCGGCTATGTGAAGTTCAACGGAGCCGGCACGAATTATGACGGTGCCGGCCGCAGCGCTGGCGCAAACAGCTCCACCTATCTTTTGATGCGATTTGTTTTCTGATAGAGTGGACTGCGTTTCTGCTCCCGGTTGTCGTGTTGAACCGGAAGCGGGTGGAGAATCCACCCGCTTCCGGCGTGCTTCTGGCTGCTGCGTTAACGAAAGGAGATCCCATGCAGCTCAATGCCTCACGTCTTGCGCCTGTCGTTTTGGTTTGCCTCGCAATTGTCGCAATCCCCTTGAGCCTCCAGGCGCAGAGCGATGCCGCCAAGGTCTTCAAGGCTAACTGTACCCTGTGCCATTCCGAGGACGGCAGCGGCAATTCGCCTACCGGGAAGGCGCTGAAAGCTAAGGATTTGCGATCCGATGAAGTCCAAGGTAAGGCGGACGCAGACCTCGCCGATGTCATCGCCAAGGGAAAAGGGAAAATGCCCGCGTTCGGGGCGAAGCTTTCTCCGGACAAGGTCAAAGATTTGGTCGCCTACATCCGGCAATTACCCAAGAAGTAAAGATTCTGTTTGAACGCCGTGCGACGGCGCATTCCCCGCGTTTTGGGTCGCTTTGAGCAGTCGCGAGTAAGGAGCGTGACCGAGCCATGCTCGAAGGCAATGATGGCAATTCGCCTGGAGCCCCTCCCGCAACAAGCAGAGATGTATCTCTTTCTTCTCCGGATCGCCGCTCATTCCTTGGAGTGCTGCTCGCAGTAGGCACAGCCAGCGTCGCCGCACTGCTCTCGGTTCCGCTGTTTCGCTTTGTACTTCATCCCTTGCTCAGAAGCACAACGCCTCTCTCGTGGGCAGAAGTCGGCAGTGTAGACGAACTTGCCGCCGCAGCCTCGCCCATCAAGAAACTGATCACGGTTGAGCAGCGGGACGGCTGGCGCAAGATTGTCTCGGAAAAAGCGGTATACGTGATCAAGCAAGCAAACGGGCAGCTCACCGTGCTTTCTTCCATCTGCCCACACTTGGGGTGCTCGGCCGCCTGGCATAGCGAAAATAACGAGTTCCTGTGCCCATGTCACGGCGGGCGCTTTGGCGCCGACGGGAAACTCCTGGGAGGCCCGCCCCCGAGAGGAATGGACCGCCTTGAAACCAAGGTCGAGGATGGCACTTTGAAAGTGCACTATCAGTATTTCCGGCAGCTCGTTCCAGACAAAGAAGTCATCGCCTGAACACCCGAATGGACGAACCGCAATCGACATCCCGTAAGCAGCAGGGCGGAACGTTCGCACCGTCCCAGCGCGGAAGATTCTTCCACTGGCTGGATCTCCGGACCGGAGTCGACTCGTTGCTTCATGCCGCACTCGATGAACCCATACCCGGAGGCGCTAGCCTCGCCTATGTATTCGGATCGGGGCTGCTGTTTCTGTTTGTATCGCAGATCATTACCGGCGTTTTCTTGGCGCTGTATTACATTCCTTCCGCCGATCACGCACATACCACCATCGCCTACATCACCAAGGAAGTGACTGCAGGATCGTTTATTCGCAGCATCCATGCCTACGGTTCAAGCGCCATCGTGATCGTCCTGCTCCTGCACATCACCCAGACTTTTCTTTTTGGATCGTACAAAGGCAAGCGAGAGCTTCTATGGTTTGCAGGGTGCGTACTGTTCGCTCTGATGCTGGGGATGTCGTTCACCGGCTATCTGCTTCCCTGGGACCAGAAGGCTTTCTTCGCCACGACCGTAGGCACCAATATTCTGAGCGAAATTCCGTGGGTCGGGAACGCGCTGAAGAGCTTGTTGCGCGGCGGAACCGAGATGGGGACATTGACTCTGTCCCGCTTCTTTGTCCTTCACGTATTCATGATTCCGGCTTTCATCTTCGCCGGAGTTGCGGCCCACGTTTACCTGTTTCGCAAGGCCGGGGCCGCCGGACCGATCCAGGGCAATGCCGCGACCCTGAAACAATCGACCGAACCCTTCTATCCGCGGCAGGTTCTGTTCGACATCGTCTTCGCTTTGCTTATTATTTGTGGTCTGGGTCTGCTGGCTCATTTCTCCCCCATGGAGCTGGGTCCAAAGGCAAACCCGGCTGACACGCAATATGTCCCGCGTCCGGAGTGGTACTACATTCCAGTATTTCAGTGGTTGAAGTATTGGGAGGGCGCCCTCGCAATCGTGGGCATCCTGGTGATACCGGGATTTGTGGCTCTCTTATTCGTGGCGCTGCCCTTTCTCGATCGGCGCCCCGAACGCCGCCCTTGGAAGCGGCCGGCCGCAGTGACCATCTACGCCATCATTTTCATTGGCCTGGGAGTCCTGGGCGGACTGAGCCATCGCAACGATTTGCGCGATCCGGCGGTAGCTTCCCAACTGGCTAAGCAACATGAGGATGTTGTGAGCTTCATGAAAGCGCCCTTCGAACCTGAATTGGCCGGCTCGTCGCTGGCCGCTGCCAACGTAGCCCTCGCGAACCCCCTCGCTGCCAAAGGAAAAGATATCTTCGAGCAGCAAGGATGCAACGCCTGTCACGGGGACGGCGGAGTCGGAACAGCCGCAGCTCCGAAACTGATTGGCGTCGGAGCCAAGTACGACGGCGCAAAGCTGGAAGCACTCTTGAAGCAGCCGAACAGCAAAATGACGGCTGGGGGGATGCCCGCTACTACGGACCTCAAAGACGAGGACATGAAGGCTTTGGTGGCATACGTACAGAGTCTGAAGTAGCGGGAAATCGTCAGGGCCGAGCCCTTACTCAAACAAAATCCTGATTCGACAAAAAAGCCGCCTCTCGGGGCGGCTGAGCATTCCGACGTTCAGAGTGTCACTGCGTCACCGTGAAAGATGTAGAGCTAAGTGCGATACCCCCTTTGGTCTCGACGCCGACTGGCCCGGTTTTCGCGCCGGTGGGTACAGTTGCGGTGACCTGCGTGTCGGAGTTCACGGTAAAGCTGGCCGGCACGTGATCGCCAAACCCGACTCCTTCCGTCTGGGTAAGGCTGACTCCAGTGATGGTCACTACAGTCCCCACAGGGCCGCTGGGCGGGCTGAACCTGAGAACCTGAGGCGTGACCCGGAATTTCTTGTTACTGGTCAGCGTGCCCTTGGGGGTTGTGACTTTCACGGAGCCGGTGGTTGCTCCGCTGGGCACAGTCGCTGTCAGGTAAGTATCCGATATCACGCTGAAGGTCGCCGCGGTTCCGTTGAACGATACTCCCGTCGTCCCGGTGAAACCCTGGCCGAGAAATTCGATGGTTTTCGCTACCTTTCCCGAGTAGGGAAGCAGGCTGGTGAAGGGCCTCAATCCCGCTTTCAAGCTGTAAAACGTGCCGCACAGACCGAGGGCGCACCCCACGTTGCCGGTGCCGCCGTCCAAGGTGTCTCCATACAGAATCCCATTCGTGTGCTGGGTAAGCGTCACCAGAGGATTCGCGGCGGTGTTGCCGTCGAAGTTGTATATCACTTTGTAAGGATAAGGGGGCGTCGGGTTGACCTGGAAGATGGTTCCATATCCCAATCCTCCGACCTCTGTTGTCCCATAGAAGTTGCCGTCCGTGGCTTGTACCAGACCGCCAAAGGGTTGATCTCCGTCGGTGTTTCCATTGAGGTTATGGAGGACAGTAAGCTTGCCGGCCGCGGTAATCCTGAAGACCTCTCCATAACCTATGCTGCCGCCGACAAGTGTCGTCCCATAGAAGTTGCCATCGCTGCCTTGAACCAGCGGACCGTAGGGTTCGCCGCCATGCGTGCCGTCAAAGCTGTAAATCACCGTGAGCTGGCCTGAGGCGGTGACCTTAAACACTTCGCCATAACTCGTGTTGGCACCCCCCACCACCGTGGTTCCGTAGAAATTGCCATCGCTGCCCTGGACCAATGGGGCAACGGGACCAGAGCCGTCGGTGCTGTCGAACGAATGAAGCAGTGTAAACGCCCCCGAGGATGTGATCTTGTACACCACCCCATAGAGGGCGTTGGCGCCACCCTGCTGGGTTGTTCCATAAAAGTTGCCATCCGTGCCTTCGATAGGGGGCGCAAACGGTGCGTATCCGTCACTGCCCGAAAAGCTGTGCAGCACGGTCAGCGTCCCACTGGGCGTGACCTTATAAATGGTGCCGAATCCAGACGTGCCGCCACCCGCAGTCGCGCCATAAAAGTTACCATCAGTGCCCAGGGTCAGCCCGCTGTAGGCGTCCTCATCCGTGAGGTCGAAGTTGTATGGCACAGTCAATGTTCCGCTGGGTGTGATCTTGAACATTGCGCCGATGGAGTTGACGCCGCCCAATGCCGTGCTGTACAGATTGCCGTCCTGGCCCTGCGCCACTATGCCTGCCCACTGAGGCTTATAGGGGTCCCCATTATTGGTTCCGAAGTTGTACAGCACGTTAAAAGTTTGGGCTTGTGCGGCAGTCAAAGCAAGAACGAGCATCAACAAAGCAACAAGTGTTTTCCTCATGGAAACCCTCCAAAGTTCAGAGATCGGAAATTGTCCAGGGTTCGTCCGACCCAACCTGAGTTGGGGGCTCGGCAGCCAGCAGCGGGGGAGAACGGGCCGTGACCGAGCGCAGGAATTTTCCTCCCGCCTAGACGCCAAGTCAAGAGGGAAATCACTACTCTCTTAAGCTAAGGCTCGGTAGGCAACAGCTTTCAGCCCTTGAAAGCGACCACCACTGCCACCAGAACTACGGGGAGATAAATCACCGAAGCGTGGACCAACTTGCTCGCCAGCACAATAGACGCTGTGCGGGTCAGTTTGGCGACGTAATACAACAAGAAGGCTCCCGCCAGCGCCATGGCTATGCCATACAGCAGTCCGAGCCGTGCGGACGGCAGCAGCGTAGTCACCACCAGAATTACCGTCAAACCCAGAATCTCGGCGCGCGTGAAGCGGGCGTCCCGATCGAAAGCTGGCAGCATCTTGTAGCCAGCCCGCGCATAGTCCTCGCGGTACATCAGGGCGATCGCCAGAAAATGCGGGAACTGCCATAGAAACAGAATGGCGAATAGAAACCACGCCTTGGGGTCGATCCTTCCCGAGGCCCCAGCCCAGCCGATCAACGTTGGCATCGCGCCTGGGAACGCTCCCAGCAGCGTACATAGGGGCGTCTTGCGCTTCAGCGGAGTGTAGATCAAAAGATAGGAGAGCAGAGTCGCCATCGCCAAACCAGCCGCGACTAAGTTGACTGCGGCTGCCAGATACAGTCCCCCTGCGATGCTCAGTGCCAGCCCGAAGCCCAGAGCATCGTGGGCAGCCATTCGGCCCGAAGGCAGCGGCCGCGAAGCGGTTCGCCGCATCCGACCGTCCCACACCCGCTCCATCCACTGGTTCAAGGTGGCGGTACCACTGGCCACCAGCAGCGTTCCGGCTAGAGTGTTGAGCAGACCGATGATGTGGAACGGTGAGCGCGAAGCCAGCGCATAGCCAGCCGAAGTTGTCATCAGAATCAGCAGATTCACTTCGGGCTTGGTGAGCGTGTAGTAGTCCGATAGCTTGGACCGGAGCATCTGCAAAGAAGTTGGATTCGCCATCACGTTTGTGGTCGCCATTCTACCAGTCTTGGCCAGGTTCTGCGCTATCATCGTCCCGCTTGAACTGATTGCTCCTGCGACGGACGATGAAGATCATGCCGATGGAGCCGAAGGTAGGAGGAAGAATAAGGATCAAGATCCCGCTCCGCAGAGCCTGGATCATGCGCGCGCCCGCGGAAGCGGCTTGAGTGTAGCAGAGCGCACAGTTCTGCGAAAACGCCGGAAGTGCAGTCAGCAGCAGGATCAGTCCCGCCGTTGCAAGATACGCGAGCCGAAGGTGCGATTTATGTCTCATTCTTCATCCAAAGATAGCCATCCTTGCCATTAACTCGGTCCGACTTTCGTGAGCCGAAATAAAAGCAGGCGGAAGCTGTCCGTCCAAATATAGTTCATGGTTGCCAGCACGAAGAGCATGAAATAAACGACGAACTTCACGAACACCGGCTTTTCTGAGCCCAGGTTCATGAAGAATAGCACTACGAGCAGGGTCTCGATGATGGCAAACGTCAACATACGCACCACCAATTGCGTCCCCTGAATGTTCTGATAGCCGATGACGAACTGCAGCGCCGTAATGACCAATAGGCAGATGTACACGGCAACATATTTCCCGATTCCGTGCCGTTCAGCGGTTGTCATAGTGTTTCGCCCCTTATCTTCATGTCTTCGGTCTAGCGTGCCGCGGGCGTCTGGTTCATCAGATAGACGACGGGAACGATGAACAACCAGACCAGACCCACGAATTGCCAGAAAATGCTCACGATTTCTATGTCGTCGGCGTTGTAACGGCCTCCCTGGTAGCGGATGGCCACGATAATCAGCGCAATCGTACCGATGGAAATGTGCAGCAGGCTAAACCCTGTGATGGCATAGAATGAAGCTCCAAAGGCCGCCGTCCCCCAAGGATTGTGAAGCAGACCCACACCCTGATCGATCATTCCCATCCAATCGCGGATGTGCAGCAAGGTGAAAATAATGCCCGCGACGGCCGTAATCATCATCCAGCGAAAGGCCCCCGCTTTATCGCCCGCCTTGGCAGCTCCGAGTGCGATCAGCATAGTCAAGCCGCTAGTCAGCATGATGACTGTCATCACAGCAACGGCGGTTACGCTGTGGAAGGGTCTTGGCCAATCCGGGGTGGCGTTGCGGGTGAATGCGTAGGCAGCCACACAGGCAGCAAAGGTCATTACGTCTGCCATGACGAACAGCCACATCGCCAGCTTTTTAGACGGAATCGCAAACGGCGGCGCCTCCATCGGTGCAGCCGTATGTGCTCCCATGGTCACATGTGCTTCGCTCACAGTGCCTCCTGTGCATGCATCAAAGTTTCATCCAAAGCAGCAAGAGCAAATACACCCAGAGAATGCCCATGAAATGCCAGTAATAGGAGAACGTATCCAGTGTGCTACGCCGTAGGACGACCCGATACAGCTTGCGCATGACGTAGGTCAAGCCAACCAGCCCGCCGAGCACGTGCATCGCGTGGATTGCCGTCAGCAAATAGAAGAAAGAACTGGCCGGATTGGTGGCCAGATATAACCCTTCGGAGCGCAATTGTTGCCAGGCAGCGTATTGGCCGGCAACAAAAACCAAACCAAGGCATAAGGTAACGTACAACCAGCGCGCAGGACTTAGATCGAGAGTTCTTGCACCGGTCATGAAAACTGCGACCCGGCGGCGAGCGATTTCCAAGGTCACGCTGCTGGCAAGCAATACCAATGTATTGAGGTAAAGAATTCGGGGCAGCACCAGATGGTGCCAATCCATCGCCGATCCTTGCCGTACGATCAAGGCACTGGTAAAGGCGGCAAAGCTCATGGCAATCGCAGCCAGCACCACCCAGATTCCGGTTTTGGCCGGAGCCGGAGCGTAATCCTGAACCGCTGGCAGCTTTCCGTCGCTCGGGACCAGATTCCGGAAGTCTCCGTTGCCGGGGCTTCCCCGTCCTGGTAAGCGACGCTCCTCAACTTTCGGCGGTTCGTGGATCGTAGTTGCCATAGGGAACTAAACTCCTTAAACAAATCCCATGATCGTTTGCTTACGGCTCGTCCTGTGCGCCCTTCACCTGCTCAGGTGAATCCTGCATTAAGTAATCACCCGTCGAACTCTGCACGCCATACTGATAGGGATCGTGATAAACCACCGGATGCTTGCCCCCGAAGTTATCGTGCGGAGGCGGGGAGGGGACTGACCACTCCAGCGAAGTGCCTTGCCAGGGATTCTCTGGTGCGGGCTCTCCCCAGAACCGGCTGTGGATGAAGTTGTAAATGAAAATCAATTGCACTGCGCCAGTGAAGAGCGCCGCAATGGTGATGAACTGGTGCACGCCGACTAGCGGCTGCATATAATCCACCACAAAAGCCTGGTAGCGGCGCACATTTCCCGCCAGTCCCAGGTAGTGCATTGGCATGAAAATGGCATATACGCCGATGAAGGTGAGCCAGAAATGAAGCTTGCCCAGGTTGTCGTTCATCATGCGTCCCCACATCTTGGGGAACCAGAAATACGTTCCAGAGAAGATGCCGAACAACGCCGCGATCGCCATCGTAAAGTGGAAATGAGCCACTACGAAGTAGGTCGCGTGGAGCAGTATCTGGATCGAAGGCTGCGCCAGGAAAAAGCCGCTTACTCCGCCGGTGATGAACATCGAAATAAAACCTAAAGCAAACAGCGAAGCTGCGTTAATGCGCAACTTCGCGCCGTAAAGACTCCCGATCCAAACCAACACGATGACTGTTGAGGGTATGGTAATCAGCAGTGTGGGGAAGGAGAACACCAGCGAAGAGAAGGGGTTCATCCCGCTAACGAACATGTGGTGGCCGTACACCATGTAGCTGAGCACCGCCAGGGCGCCCATGGAGTAAACCAACACCCGATGGCTCAGCATCGGCTTGCGCATGTTGGTGATCAGAACATGCGAGACAATCCCCATTCCCGGCACGATGGCGATATAGACCTCGGGATGCCCGAAGAACCAGAAAAGATGCTGCCATAGAAGAGTCGATCCACCCGAGTGAGGTTGCAACTGGTCGTTAATCACCAGATTGGATGCGACGAAGAAACTCGTCCCCGCCACGTGGTCAAGAATCAGCAGGATGCAAGCTGGCATCAGAACAGAGAACGACGTCAGACCCATGCAGGAAGTAATGAACCACGCCCAGGTCGGCATCGGCAGACGCCACATGCTCATGCCCTTGCAACGCAGGTCGAGGACGTTGGGGATAAAATTCAGGGCCCCAAACAGCTGGCCCACGCAGAATATGGCGATTGAGGTTGCCCAAATAATCACGCCTGAACCCTGGCCAGGACCTGCTACCGCCCCAACTGCGCTGAGCGGTGCATACTGGGTCCAACCGCCCAGAGTTGGTCCGTCGCCGACGAAGAACGACAACAACATGACGCAGAAGGCCACAAACGTGGTCCAGAACGACATCATGTTGAAATGCGGGAAGGGCATGTCTTCTGCGCCAGTGTGGATCGGCAGAAAGAAATTGCCGAATGCCGCGAAGGGTACAACCGTGAGCACAAAAAAGACCATGAAGGTTGCGTGCATGGTCATGACTTGTAGATAGAACTCTGGAGTCATCACATTGCCGGGGGCGCCCGTGCCGGAGAGCAAATGCAGACCCGGAATCGGATAGGCAGTCCACGCGAGGTGGATGCGCATCACCCAGGAAAGCACCATGCCGATGATCACAGCCACCAGGCCTAAACCGTAGTATTGCTTGCCGATCACTTTGTGGTCGAGGCTGAAAACGTGCTTCCGAATGAAACTCGTAGGCGGCCCGTGATGTGCCGCCGCGTGCGTTGACGTGTCGTGCATATGCTCACCTCAAAGGTACGTCGTCGTTCTTACGTCACCTATTGCAGGGCTGCTTGCTTCTTTAACCAGGCGTCGAAATCGTCCTGGGAAAGCACACTGAGGTAGGCCTTCATGTTGTAATGTCCGAGGCCACAGAGCTGGCTACACACAATTTCATATCTGCCAACCTTGGTCGCCGTGAAATGAATTTGCAGATCCAGTCCCGGCACGAAATCCTGATGAATCCGCAAGGCTGGAACGTAGAAAGAATGGCTGACGTCTTTCGAGTGCATCAACAAGCGAATTTCACGATTCACCGGGACCGCCATTTCAGCCGTCACGATGTCGTCTTTCGCGTCGGAATCGTGGTCAGTGTCAATTCCGTAAAAGTTCTGGTTAGCTTCGCTGAGCATCTCGGGATGGATGGCGCCAAAAGTTCCGTCCGGGCCGGTATAGCGGAAGTAAAAGGCAAATTGGCCGGCCTGGACCTGCACGGGCATCGCGTCTGCGCCGGGCGGTGTGAAGTAAATATTGGCCCAGGCCTTGACTCCGAAAATTCCCAGGGCGAACACTTCCACACCGACAAGAATGACCGCAGCAGCCACCAGTCCCGTAGCGCCGCCGGGAAAAGTCTTGGTCTTTTCGCCCGGCCTGTTGCCCGAGTATCTCCAGATAAACCACGCCAAGATAATCTGTGAGGCTAGAAAAGAGATTCCCGCCTCCCACATGGTTTCCGACAACTGGTCGTCGATGGCTTGACCGTGGGCCGAGACGTCCGGCAGCGGGTGCCAGGTATTCCGGATGATCGGAATCGCGGAAAGGATCGCAATCACTACGATGGTCACAGCCAGTAGTTTCGCCATGTTGCCCTCGCGCTGGACTAGTTTCGAACGGCTACTGAAACTGCCCCAGGGGCCGCGCAAAAGCGGCAGCCCCAGTCAGAATTGGTATCCTATTTCCCCTTGAAGGTGAAATCGGCTTTGGCCGCGCTTCCGGCCGCCACCGTCACTTTTGCTGTCTGCGTTCCAAGATCCTCTTGCCAAGCGGTTACCGTATAGCTTCCCGCTGGTACATTCTGGATGGTGTACGAACCTTTGTCGTCGGTAGTAGCGTACGGACCCTTAACGACTACGAACCACCCGTGCATCCAGGGATGAATGTTGCACTTTACCGGGATGGCCACTTCTTGGTTCTTCCAACTCGTCTCGATCGGGGGCGCTGCCGGCGGTTGCGACTTATTCCAGCCGATATTCCCCGCGGTCGGATCCGGCAACGGGTGGATATTGTGAGTGGTCTGGTCCTCCGTGGTCACCTTGAACTTCTGATCTACATTTAGGGCCAGCACATGGGGTGTATACATGCAACCCTTTTGAGCAAACGTAGGTTCTTGCGAGGACGGTGCTTCATTGCCGGTCAGGCCCTGCGAAATGTACAGGACAACGTTCTCCAAACCATCGCCCGAGCCGACCAACACATTCTCCATTTTTGCCGGGTTGGTGTCGTGGGCCTTGCTGCACACCGGGTCCTTGGACATATCAATGCCCTTCATGTGCGGGGCGGTTCCGCTCAACTTCACGGTGCCGGTGATTGAGCCGCCGCCGGCAGCGTTCACCTTCTGGCTCAAGAGCACGGCTCCTGCACAGACAAGTACGAGCGCCGGTAGTACTGCTGCAAGCTTGCGTACGTAATGACTTTTCATGAACAGTCTCCTGATCTCCCGAAGCCTCCGGGATTACTGTGCCGGCGCATTGGGATTCACGGGCTTCAGTCCCAATTGCTTGGCAATCTGCCTTTCCTTGAGATTGAAAGTATTGTGAGGCTGCAGGGTACGCAGATAGAACACCAGGTCCCAGGCCTCTTCTGGTTTGATGTTGTCGGAAAACGACGGCATCGGTGTGCCGTCCAGGCCGGTCATGAAGATCCGGTAAATGTCCTGGTCAGTGGAGCCACACTTGGGGCGCGAGCCGTCGGTGAAGTTATAGGGCAGAATTGGCCGGCTCAAGTCGTCGGTCAGAGTCGACGCCGAGGGACCGTTGGCCATGCCTTCTACGCCATGGCACTTCCAGCACTGTACCCGGGCAAAAACATCTTGCCCAGCCTTGACGCGCTCCGGTGTAACCTCGGGTTCGGCGGGAATCTCAATAGGCGTCCCCGGCTTTTCCTTCTGAAAGCGCGGAGAGAAATGCTTGACCCAAGCCACCAGATCAGCGCGCTGCTGTTTGGTGAAGGTGTTCCAGACGGGCATGTTGGAGCGGTCCAGGCCGCGCGCAATCGTGTTAAAGAGATCTTCGTCGGTGGGCAGCGTCCCCGTAGGTGTCGAGCGACACTTAAAGATGCCCAGAGTGAAGTCGCGCGGTTTCGGATCGAGCCACTGGGCGACCTCGCCATTTCCATCGCCCAACTCGCCGTGACAACCCACGCAATACCGCCGGTAGTCCTCTTTGGCGTTCGTGGCATGGCCGGTGTATTTGCCAATATGGCTGTCAGTGTTGAGGCGATCTCTTTCATCGTAGCTGGTGATCTGGGCTTGCGCCGTGGCTGCCAGCAGCAGGGCAGCTGACGCCGCCAACCACGACCACTTGAGTAGTTTCGTAGGCATCGCTGATCCCCTCTCCTAGAAGTCGAAGTCAAAGCCGGACATCAAGCTACTGCTGGTCAGGTCAGTCCCCGTGACCGGTGATCCTCCCACCGTACGCAGCCACGAGTACTCGTTGTGCCAGGCAAATCCCGCCCGGCTGGTCATGATCGGGTACCAGCGCATTCCAAACGTGTACATGTCGGTATTGCCCAAGCTGGAGGCATTGGTTGTCATCGCCTGTTGTGACACCCGCTGCCATTCAGAACGCTGAATGAAGACAATTTGCGGGCTATACACATAGTGGGTTTCCAACAGGAACCCGTTCCAACTGGGAGCGCGCGCAGCAGCGGGAAGAACACACGTTCCGGGGATACAATTCAGACCGCCCCCGTTCCCCCCTCCGGGTGTTCCATTAAACGGGTTGGTGGCATTGCCGAAACCTTGTCCGAACCAGGCGCTATCGGAACCATGCTGGGTCACCACCAGGAAGTCGAGCTTCTTGAGATAAAACAATCCGACAAAGCCCTCGCGGCTGAACCCCTTGTTGCCCGTTCCAGTGCCGTTCACTGGCACGCCCCCGCTGGTGAGAAACGTAATTGGGGCCTCTCCAACCATGGCGTAAAATCCCAGGCGTTGGACGCCGAGTTTGCCCGTATCGAATGCCTGGCTGGCGGCGAAAAATCCGGTGTAGGTGTTAGTGCCGGAGGCCAGGTTCACGTTGCCGTCACTGGTGCTCAAAAGAGCGGCCGACACGCGCGTGCGGTCGTTGGCAGAATGTCCCATGTACTCGATGCCGAGCTGGTTATCGCCAATCTGGCCGTAGATATTGGCATCTCCAGGCGGCAGGAAGTGATAGGTCTGGTAAACCCCCGAAATCGGGGTCAGCGTCAGGATTCGTTTTTCGGAAACCAAGTTGTCAAGTTCGAACTTGCCCAGCTTGACGTTCAGCCAGGAGCTGCCAAAAAGGTTATCCAACCGCGCCATCACCGTCTCAAAGTGGAAAGTCCCTGTGGGATCGGACGAGGGCAGCAGATAAAAGGAAATATTCTTGTCCAAGGTTCCGCCGGTGTGGAAGTCGAGACCACTCAGGTCAAACCCGTGAGATGTGACTTGGGCTTCCCTGGCTGCACTCGTGGCATCCCCTGTCACTGAGTCAACCGCGACCTTGTCGGTGCTTTCCCGGTGCCAGTACGGGGTCATGCGGAAGGTGACCGGCCAGTAGGCGGGATTCTGCCAGATGGGAGCGTCGTGATCGTTCATCAACTGGTAGCCGTTGTCTTTGAACTTCTGGCCGAAGTAGTTAAGCATCGGCCAGGCTTCGTGGCAGGCTGAGCAGCGCAGACCATACTTGCGGGCGAAGGCAGGCAGGGCGTTAGCCTGTGGCAACGCTCCCGCAATGAACAATGCGCACAGCAACCATCCCGCAAAATGCCTCCGGGGAGAGGTCATTGAGTCCTCCTGGCACTGAATCAAGGGCAAGAACTCGCCCGTTCAACATGAAATTTGAGCAAACGCTCAGAATCCTGGGAGCGTTCTCCGCTGCTGATGGCCACAGGCCATCCAACCGATTGCAAACTGTCGCAACGAACCAGCTTCAACAACCACCCAAGCAGGCCAGAAAATGTGACCCAAAGACAGAAAGCCGACGCCGTCACCAGCTCTTCGGACATTCGTAGTGCGTACGTACGCACTTAACTAACACTGCCAAGAGATACGTGTCAAGAAGAAATAATTTCTATGAATGAGACAGATTCACAAAAGTTAATCAACCTGAGAGTCGAGCAAGATCACGAACCAGCATGGCGGCCAGAGCAGCGGCCATTTTCCGGGCTTGAGCTCGATCCTGTCCGAGCACCACGGGACGCATGAAGCCGAACACAAAACCAAACAGCCCTACGGACTGGGCCAGGATCTCAAGCTCCTCCTGAGAAAGACCGGCGCACTGCCGGTGACGCTTGAGACGCTCCCTCACGGCCTTGGTGCGGGAGGAGAGCACGGCCCGGCTAATTACACTGCCAAGCGACGGATCCACCAATGCCCGCGAAACAAACACTCGGAGAAAATCCCGGTTTTTCCACAAGTATCCGATCTCCCAATCGACCAATTGCAGGAATTCTTCCTGCAGACTCCCGGCCGAGCGCGCGCGATGACGCATTCCCATCAACTCATCGGAGATGTGGTATTCGACCAGGGCAGTGAGCAGGCCGGCCTTTCCTTTGAAGTAACGGTGGATCAAACCCTCGGCACAACCCGCAGCCGCGGCGATCTCGCGAGTGGTTGTGACTTCATATCCCTTGGTGGCAAACAAGCGTAAGGCCGCGTGCACCAGCGCTTTTTGTTTGCCGGCACGGTCCCGCTTCCTCTTGGGCAGCGATACAAGCGACAACTTGCCCGCAGCAGGACGGTGACTCGGCGATGCAAGAGTGCGCGCGTTCAGACCATTCAGCATGCTATTTTCGACTCGCAAGCCACGGTGACGTTTTCTTGCGGGCGTGTCAAGAGTCTGGCTACCCATTTTTGTAAAAGGATTGTCAAATCTCTATTTTTGATCGGAGAGGCGAATCACTCTAATCAGTTGTAGTGATCAATTCCGGATTGCGGTGCTCCTGCAAGAGCACGCCGACTGCGAGGCAGCCCGCAGGGAACGGATTCCGCCGGAGTTGACATGCGCGCCAAGCGGAGAGTATGAGAGCGTAAGAGCAATCATTCGGAGCGCATGGAAAACCTCTCCCACCACCCAACCATCCTCACTTCGTCGCAGGGGGTCAAGGAATCTCCGCAGGCCAGCCAACGTCTCCGGGTTCCTTTTGCTGCCGCAATGCTGCTTTTGCTGCTTAACTTTTCCCTGCCGGTGCAGGGCCGTGAACAAAAGAAAAAAGCGGACTATGGCATGGGTTTCTCCAGCGAGATCAGCGCACCCCAAGACGTGGTGGTGCAAGCCGTTGAGGCGGTGGTAAATGATGGAGTCATCCAGGGCAGCAAGGAGTACAACAAGGACAAGTTCGTGGAAAAGGCGTTTCCGGCGACTTTTTCGTCATTGTTTGCGGAATATAAGGGGCCGGGCAAGGTTTTCTACAAAGTGCGGGAGCAAGTGCTGGCCCCGGTGAATTTCAAGGAAAGTAACGACCAGGGTACTCTGGCGGTGCGCTACATTATCGATGGCAAGGGCCCCCAGCAAACTGTTTTGCGAATTGATGCCGTATTTGTGGAGGATTTTCGCCACACTGTCCACCCCTCAGACGGCAGCGTCGAGAGTGCGGAGTATCGAGAGGTGCAGGACCGTGTGGACACCCTTGAATTAGAAAAGAAGCAGGCTACGGACGACGCTAGACACCGCCAGGAAGAGCTCGCCAGGAAAAGTCTGGAACGAAAGAACGCGCAGGAGCAGGCCAACGCGGTGGCTCGGGCGCAGGGTTCGGCAAACACTCCGGAACAGCAGGTTGAGAACCTGCGTCGGCAGGTGGAACGAGTCATCAAAGCGCCTGGAGGACAACTAAAGTCGGCTCCTTTCCATTCGGCCACGAATCTGAAGACGCTCGACCCGGGATCTGAGGTTGTGATTCTTATCGCTACTCCCTACTGGTACGGTGTCGAAACCGAGGACGGCCAGCACGGCTGGATCAATCACGCCCAGTTGGAGCCTTTGCCATGAAGTCGAGGTTCTGCCTAGCTGCGGTCGCGGCCTTGTGGGCACTGACGATACCGTTGGGTCGAGCGCAGGGCGCCCCCGCTGAACGCACCCTTCCCCAACCAAAGCCGGTAGTGGAGGCGGCGGTTCGCCAGTTGCAATCTTCGACCAGCGGCCGTCTGCCGGTGCTGGATGGCTTCGCGGTTCCCGGCGCGCAATCCCTCGATCGTTTTCAGAAGGGCTACTACCAATGCGCCGTTCAAGTCACCGCGACCCCTACAGGTGGGTCGCTGGTACGCATCAGCGCCAAAATCACCGCTTGGTACAACTCCCCCGAGGCGACGAAATCCGGATATCAGGTTTTGCCGTCCAATGGCCGGCTGGAATCCGATCTGCTGGATCGATTGACAGACGCAGTCGCTGCCAAGGCCTCCTCCACCACCTCTTCGCCCGCTAGCGCGCCCGGAACCGCGAAGGGCAAAAGCGTTTCCGCCACTGACGCTTCGACTCTCAATCTTCCCTCAGCCCCGTCCTTTAAGGGGAGTACTTTCCCGCGAGCAGACCATAGCCCGACACCACCTCCGAGGAGCGGCGTGGCCGACCGGCACACCGACAATCTGGACAAGGAAGCCAAGAACCTGGAGGAAATCCTCCGCAACCAATCACATCCCAACAACCTGGCCGCCGTCCGGAAGGCGGGAACCCCAGTTTTGGTAAGCCCGAGCGAGGGAGCCAAGGTTTTGTTTCTCGCCGATGCGGAGGATGAGTTCGAGATTCTGGACAGCAATGAAAGCTGGGTGCATTTGCGCATCTCCGGGCTTTCGCGCGCCTGGATCAGGCGTTCCAACCTCGAGATGCCCGATGCTTCGTCGGCCGAGGACGCGCCGCCCGTAGCCCCTCCCGCGTCGCCAGCTGCTGACGATAAGGCGCCCTTTCAGATTGAGAACGAGCAGATCGCGTCTTTCCCTGGGGATTGGGAACCGCTTCGCGGGAAAGTTGTGAGGATTGTTTCCATCCAAAAGGCTGCCAACAGCGGGGCGGATAGCGGTTCGCAAGCTAAGCTCACATTCGTTAAAGGGCTGTTCGACAAGGAGTACGCCGAGCTGACAAAATCCTCGTCAACCGCGTTGGGGATTGTGCTTATTTTCGATTCCTCCGACGGAGGGATGGTGGCTGCGACCCTGCCGGTGCTACGGGAGTGGAAGGCCGGCACGCTATCCGATGAAGGTTTGTGGCGGCGGTGCTACCTCGACCCACCGGAAATGTTCCGGGGCGCTGGCGGGCAATAAGAGATCGCTGGATACCGAGCTTGGCCCCGCATCAGGCATCCAATTGGGAGAGAACATGAAGTCACTCATAACGAAGTCGCTCACGACGGCCGTATTGCTGCTTTGCGCAAACTGCGTGGCACAGGTCCCTAACCCGACCCTGAAGGTCTATCAGTTGGTCGAAGCCAAACAAGAGAACCATACCTTCAGTACGACACTGTCTCTAAAACAGGGCGACTGGGTGGAGATCAAGGTGCTTTGTCGAAACACTCTGCCAGCATGTGTTCAGCCCGCTTACTTTGACAATGGGCAGGAGATCAAGTTCCCAAAACTCTATAGCGGAAACCAGGGCGATCTCATCGAGCAGGTTTTTGGTCTGGCCGCGCCCTCCGACGGCCCCCTCAAAGTCTATGTTCCGACGATTCGTTTCGGCATTGAGTACAAAGGCACGATTGAGGTGACGACTTGGCAATGAAGGGCGAGGTTCGCGCACGGGTTCCGAAAGTCTGCTCCATCTGCTACTCTGCCCTGCGATGGATTATCTCTGGACTCCGTGGCGCTACGCCTTCGTCACCGCGGCGGAAAAGACTTCAGGCTGCATCTTTTGCGACCTTCCAAAGCTGGGTGACGATGTGCGGGCCCGCATCGTTTACCGAGGTCAGTACTGCTTTATCGTGCTGAACACGTACCCATATACGCCGGGGCACGTGATGGTAGTGCCGTTTGCACATCTTGATGAGTTGCAAAAACTCCCCGTCGAGGCTGCCCACGAAATGATTCACCTCTCACAAAAAATGGAGCAGGTGTTGCGCCAGCTATACAAACCTGATGGGGTGAATCTGGGGATGAACATCGGCAAGGCGGCAGGAGCTGGCGTTGCAGGGCACATCCACATGCACGTGCTGCCGCGCTGGGTCGCGGATTCCAACTTTGTTTCAGTTGTGGGAGAGACGCGGATCCTGCCGGAAACTCTCGACATCACCTACGAACGAATCAGGGGAGGACTGAAATCGGCGGTGTCACCCTGAGCGAAAGTTCGAAGGGCTCGGAACCCCACCCAGGATGAACGCCGCGACGAAGGCGCACAATCGACGCCCAGTAATTGAGCCGCGATGCTCCCAGTGCGCCATCTCTTGTAAGGGCAGTCGGGAAGACGTCGACGCCCCTGCTTGATCCTGCAATGCGTGATTCGACCACGAGACACAGCCGGCAACGAAGGATGACCGGCAAAATACACTTGTAGGTTACTGGCGTCCGAGAGTGCGGCTTGTCAAGGAAATGTTAAAAGAAAGTAAAGTTTTGTGGCTCGCGGATGGAGGCGTAAGACTCTACCCTGCCAACAATTCGTCCATCTCTTTTTCACTGATCACGCGGACTCCCAACTCGTTGGCCTTGTCTAGTTTGGATCCGGCGTCTGCGCCGGCGACAACGTAGTCGGTCTTCTTGCTGACCGAACCCGCTACGCGTCCGCCAGCGTCCTCGAGTGCTTTCTTTACCAGGTCGCGTGGTCGGGTAAGCGTACCAGTTAGAACGAAAGTCTTTCCTGCGAGTTTGGTTCCGCGCTCTTTCTTCTTACCAGTAAAAGTCAGCCCGGAAGAGCGCAGACGGTCCATCAATTTGCGATTGCTGGGTTCGCGGAAAAACTCGACGATGCTGTTGGCGATGCGCGGGCCAACTTCGGTGACGTTCTGCAGTTCCTCTTCGCTCGCGTCCATGAGGTCGTCCATCGATCCGAAATGCTCGGCGAGAAACTGCGCGGTACGCTCTCCCACCATGCGAATGCCAAGCCCGTAAATCACACGCTCCAGCGGCAGCTTCTTGGAAGCTTCGATCTCATCGAGCACGTTTGCCGCCGACTTGTCACCCACGCGCTCGAGCGAAAGTAGATTGTCCTTGCTGAGTCTGTAGATATCCGCGACATTCTTGACCAGTCCGCGTTCGGTGAGCTGATTGACCAGTGCATCGCCCATGCCTTCGATATTCATGACTCCGCGCGAGGCAAAGTGCAGGATGGTCTCCCGCAGCTTGGCGGGACAGTTCGCGTTCACGCAGCGGTAATCCACCTCACCTTCCGTACGGACGACTTTGGTTCCGCACACCGGACACTTCTCAGGCATGTGAAACAGCTTGTGGCCGCGCGGGTGTTGTTTGTCGTCGATGACGCGGGTGACTTTGGGAATAACGTCGCCGCCGCGTTCGACTTCGACAAAATCACCAATCTTCACGCCCAAACGTTCGATCTCGTCCATATTGTGCAAGGTCGCGCGGCTGACGGTGGTGCCGCCGATGGGAACCGGCTTCAGAGCCGCCACGGGCGTGAGCTTTCCGGTCCGGCCGACCTGGACCAGTATGTCTTCGATCTGGGTGATGCCGGAACGCGCTGCATACTTGTACGCGATAGCCCAGCGCGGGGCCTTGCCGGTGTAACCGAGTTCGTCCTGCAAGGCCGTGCGATCGACTTTGACCACGATGCCGTCGATCTCATAGGGCAGTTTCTCGCGGCGGGTTTCCTCGTGCTCAATAAACTTCCAGACTTCGTCGAAGTCCTTGGCGAGTTTGCGGCTGGAGTTCACTTTGAATCCGGCGGCATCGAGCGCGCCGAGAGTCTTCCAGTGGCGGTCGAAATAAGTGCGGCCATCTTTGAGCAGCGCGTAGGAAAAGTAGTCGAGGCGGCGTTCGGCGGTGATGCTGGCATCGAGCTGGCGCACAGTTCCGGCAGTGGCGTTGCGCGGGTTGGCAAACAGCGAGAGGCCTTTTTCTTCCCGCTCGACGTTCATTCTTTTGAACGCGGCGATGGGCATCAGCATCTCGCCACGAACTTCGAAGTCGGCGGGAATGCCAGAAGCTCGCAGCTTCTCTTTGGAAATAGAAAGTGGAATGGACCGCACGGTGCGCACGTTCAGGGTCACGTCTTCGCCAACACTGCCGTCGCCGCGCGTGATGCCGCGCACCAATTTGCCATTCTCGTAAATCAGAGCCAACGACATGCCGTCCAGCTTGAGTTCACAGACGTAGTCCACGTCCTTGCGGCCGCTGAGCTCGTGTACGCGCCGCTCCCAGTCGCGGAGATCGTCCAGGTTGTAGGTGTTGTCGAGCGACAACATGGGTGAGGAGTGGGGCGCCTTGACCACTCCTTCACGCGGCTGGCCGCCGACGCGCTGAGTGGGAGAATCGGTCGTGATGAGCGCGGGATGTTCAGTTTCGAGCTTTATAAGCTCGTTCATCAATTGATCGAATTCAGCGTCGGAGATCTCAGGATCGTCAAGGGCGTAGTAGCGGTATTCGTGGTGGCGTATCTTGTCGCGGAGGACTTCGATCTTCTTCTCGTGTTTGGCGGCGGACATTGGAGAAATTATAGGCGAGAATCTCAAAACGCTGACGACGCAGAGGGCGCGCGGAGAACGCGGAAAAACCTGCCTACGGTAAGCTACAATCCTCAGTTCTGGAGACCTTCGATGGCTAAGACTGTCGCAGTTACCTTCACTATTTCCGAATCCTTGCTCACCGCTTTCGACACCAATGACCGCATCAATCAGTACATGATCGAAAACCTTCCAGCCGACGCCTGGCGAGCGGAGCCGCCTGAAGGCAAAGGGCGGACCGTCGCAGCCATGGTGGCGCACATCCATAACGTGCGAGTGATGTGGCTGAAGGCGGCAGCCAAGGGAAGCAAGATTCCCGAACAGCTTGACCGCGTCAGCGTGACTCCGGTGCAGGCTTTGAAGGGGCTGGAGCAAAGCCGGGCGGCGCTGAGCGCAGTGCTCAAATCGGCGTTGGAAGGGGACGGTCGAGTGAAGGGGTTCAAACCGGACGTGGCAGGATTCTTTGGGTATCTCATCGCTCATGACGCCCATCATCGCGGGCAGATTTGCATGCTGGCACGCCAAGTCGGGCACCCGCTGCCGCAAAAGGCGATGTTCGGCATGTGGGAGTGGGGATCGAGGGGAAAAGCGTAGGGGCCTGTTCCGGTAGAATCCCCCTGACATGCGCAAGGCGTTGCTGCTTTACAACCCGCTTTCCGGACGCCGTCGCGGTCGGCGTGTGAATGAAGTGGAGAGTGCGCAGGCGGTACTGCTGGCGGGCGGCGTGGAGGCGACTTCGGCTGCGACGGCTGGTCCCGGCGATGCTGCCGAGCAGGTGAAGGAGGCGATCCGCCACGGTTGCGACACCATCTTCGCTTGCGGCGGCGACGGCACGGTGAACGACGTACTGCAGGGACTGGTTGGCAGTGAGGCGGCCCTAGCAGTCATTCCGCTGGGGACAGCCAATTCGCTGGCCCACGATCTTGGGTTGCCGCTTTCCCCGACCGGCGCCGCGCGGGCCGCCCTGACCGCGAAGCCTCGCCGGATCGCCGTGGGCCGTGTCGCGTACCAGGAGTTCCAGGGGGGAAGGGGTTCACGCTACTTCACGGTCACCGCCGGGGTTGGGGTGGATGCGCATCTCTTCTACAAGTTGAATCCGCTGGCGAAACGTCATCTGGGGATGGCCGCCTACTACGCCAACGCCACGCGCTTGTGGCTCACGCACAAGATGGAAATGTTCGTGATCGAGACGGATGGCCAGGCTTCAAGGGGCGTGGAAGTCTCACAGCTCTTGGCGGTCCGCATCCGGCATTTCGGGGGAGTGTTGCGGGAACTGGCTCCGGGCGCGTCGCTCGACCGCAATGATCTTCGGCTGGTGTTGTTTCACACTCGTAGCCGCGCGGCGTACTTGGGTTATGTCTTGCGGGGCCTCTTAGGCGCGAACTGCCAAATCCCAGGGATCGAACTGGCCCACGCGTCGCGGGTGAGTTGCCTTTCGGTTGGAGAATCGTCCCCCATTTTCGTGGAAGCTGACGGAGAATTGCTGGGGACATTGCCGGTAGAGATCAGCGTTGTGCCCGATGCACTGACGATATTAACGCCGACAGCATAGTTTTCGCGCCTCCGCGTTCTCTGCCGCTTTTCTCAGCGGTCTCAGCGTTTTAGGGTTTTGCTGAGACAGCGGGAGATTCGAAGTCCCAAATCGCGGAGGTCGCGCAGAGGACGCCGAGAAACCAGAGCGAGAGCACAGGCCCTGTTCCAAAGAGTCTGCATCGGCATAGCTGACGACTACATCTATACTTCTTCGCGAACCTTGGAACCCATAACTCACCTCTTGACCGGCGCCTGTCTGGGACGAGCCGGATTTAATCGCAGAACCGCGCTGGCCACAGCCACGATGACGCTGGCGGCCGAGGCCCCGGATCTCGATGTGTTCGAAAGCTTGAAAGGGCCGGTGTCTGGCTTTGGCCACCATCGCGGATTTACGCATTCGTTTCTCGGCTTGGTGCTGGTATCAGCCCTGGTGGTGGGCTTTATCTACGTGATCTGGCGGCTGCGAGGAAAAAAAGTCAAAGATCCCAAACTGCCGCCGCGCTGGGGATTGCTGTTTGGCTTCGCCTATCTAGCGGGGCTCACCCATATTCTTCTCGACTTCACCAACAACTATGGAGTGCGTCCGTTCTGGCCATTTTCTGAGAAGTGGTATTCCTGGGACATCGTCTTTATCGCCGACCCTGTGATTCTGGCGTTGCTAGTGGGTGGGTTGGTGCTGCCTCTATTCTTTGGCCTGATCGACAAGGAACTGGGAGTGCGCAGTCGCGGCCCACGTGGCCGCTGGGGAGCGATTGCGGCGCTGGTCGGGTTGGTGGCGCTATGGGGAGTGCGCGACTACGAGCACCGGCGAGCTGTCAATGCGCTCGAAGCGCGTACTTATCAAGGAGAGAACCCCGTCCGCGCTTCTGCTTATCCTGAATGGTGGAGTCCGTTTCATTGGAGCGGCGTGATTGAGGCGCAGAATTTCTTCGCCGTCATGATGGTCGAGTCGCTGACTCCGGAGGTCGATCCCAACGGCGAGATGCAGGTCTTCTATAAACCGGAAGAGACTCCAGTGACGCTCGCGGCGAAGAAGTCCTATCTAGGGCGAGTTTACCTGGACTGGGCGCAGTATCCGCTGACGGAAACCGAGCAGGTGCCGGAAGGATATGTAGTACGCTTCAGCGACCTGCGCTATGCCTATCCGGGCAGTACAGGACGGAGCGTCTTGGGATCGAGCGTGGAACTCGATCGCAATCTGAACGTGGTGGCGGAGAACGTAGGAAGGCGCACTCGGCGAATCTCAAGCGGGGCTGCAAAGTAGATCCGCGCGGGGTAATGTCTCAGTTCGAATTTCAGCGGCCGCATTGTGGACGTCGGTGGGAACGAGTTATGCCGTTTTGACAGTAGGTTGCGTTCCGGTCTAGCATACGGTTGTTCCCTGTGGGGCACGTCGGCATCCCTGCCGAAAGGGCTAGGCCCGCCCGCTGAAAAATCTCAGCAGGAGTGCGCCTATGCCAACCATCGAGACCTACCGTAAGCAAGCCAAGCTCCTACTCCGCTGGCATCGCGAGAGAGATTATTCCATTGGCGGGAAGGTACGCAAGCTCGAACGCTTCCAGTCTTTGACGGACCACGAAGTCTTGGCGCTTAAGTTCACCCTTACCGTGGCGCAGGAGATCGTTGCGATTGAAGCCGGCTATCAGAGTTGGGCGGAACTGAAAGCGGCGACCGCCGGAGCATCCAAGACGCCGCGCGCTTCGTCTGGCCCGCCGTTCCTGAAGGATGTAACCCCGATCCTCTGCGTGCGGGATGTTAAGGCTTGCGCCGCCTTCTTCCAGCACAAGCTGGGCTTCGAGATCGACTTTCTCCATGGTCTTCCTCCGTTTTACGGCGCGGTATCGCGAGACGGCGTTTGCCTGCACATGCGCTACGTGCAGCAACCTCTGTTCGCACAAACTGCCGCTCAGGAGAAATCGCTGATCTTCGCGTCTATCCAAGTCTCAAACGTGCAGGGCTTATTCAAGGAGTTCAAGGCGCGAGGCGTGGAATTTGCGCAAACGCTCAAAAAGCAGGCCTGGGGTGGAACTGATTTTCAGGTGCGAGATCCCGATGGCAACGTCATTTCGTTCGTCACATATGGGTGAAGTTGAACGTTTCCGGCCTCGTCATCCGCCTCCCTTCTCGTTGCCAAAATAAGACAATACGCCGCGCGGCTGCGGCTTGACACGGCGGGTTGGCCGCGCCACAATCAAAGACTGCTGAGGAGGCTTCATGCTGGCGTATCTTTTTGTGGCGCTTGGAGTAGCGGTGAGGTTCATTCCGCATCCCTGGATGTTCACTCCGGTAACGGGGTCGCTGCTATTCTTTGGAGCCCGCGGATCGCGCCGCCAGCTCTGGGTGCCCTTTTTGTTGTTGGCTGCCTCTGATGTCGTGCTCACCAGAGTGGTTTATTCCTATCCGTTTACGCTGGATCACTTTGCAAGTTTTGCCTGGTATGCGGGAGTGCTGTGGCTGGGGACCAAGCTGCGCGACAACGCCCGACCGTTGCCGATTGTGGGCGCGGCGCTTGCTAGTTCAGTTTCGTTCTTCCTCCTGACCAATTTGACAGCTTGGGCGTGGCTGGACATGTATCCCAAGAACCTCAGCGGCGTGATGATGTCATACGCGGCTGGGCTTCCGTTCTTCCGCCATGCGGTGGAAGGCGATCTGCTCTTCACCGCTGCAATGTTTGGCACGCCAGTGTTGTTGAAGGCGCTGAGCGAGATGCTTGGCAAGGCGGACCACGCGGCGGCTGCGTAGGGTTCTTTCGCTCCTCCGGAGCGTGATCGACTTTTGCGTTCGGCCCACGGTTTACGCTGTGGGCTTTATTCTTGCGCGGCTTGGCGGCTGCGACGCTGCTTCTTTCTGTGTAGTGTCCACCACACGATCAGTCCCATCACCGCCGCGGCCAGGATCCAATAATAGTGATGCCCGAAAAGCTCCCCTGTAAGGCGGACTACATCAGGGCCGAATTTGATGGTTAGAAGTCCGAGAATCAGGAAACGTACCGTGCGCCCGCAAAAGACCGCAAGCAGAAAGCGCACAAAGCTCATCTCTGAAATGGCGGCCGCCAGCACAAACAGTTTGAACGGAGTGGGAGGAGGCAGCATGGCGGGGAACATGAGCGCCCAGAAAGGGTGGTGGTTGAATGCGGAGTGAAGTTTCTCAAAGCGTTCGGCTGACATTCGCTTGCGGAGAAATTCCTCACCGCCGGTGTAGCCAATAACATAAATAACGATACTGCCCAGCGCCGATCCCGCGGCCGCCATGAACACGTACAAAAGAAAAAGGGTGCGGTTCTGGTAGACGTAGCCAGCGACCACCGCATCGACCGGCAGCCCGATGAACCCGCCATCGAGGGCCGCCGCAGCCAGCACGCCCCAGGCTCCCAGCGGCTTGAGCAGCGCCCAGAGGAACACGGTGTAACGGGTAAGGATGTGTTTTATGGTCTTCAAGGCCTGAGTCTAGAAGTGTACGTTAAGGCGGGCATTGCTGGCCGCATTCGGTAAGTCCGCGAGAAAAGGCTTAACCAACAGAGGGCACGGAGGTTCACAGGGAGAAACGAACTACTCATGCCGCGTGTTGCCGCTGAGCAATTGCAGAGCGTGAGGCAGCAAGTCGATGACGGATTCCAGCGACTGGACTGCGCCCGCAGGGCTTCCGGGAAGGTTCAGGACGACCGCCTTTCCGCGCACACCGCAGACCGCCCGGCTGAGCGCGGCTAATGGCGTTTTCTTCGCACCTTCCGCACGCATGCGTTCAGCTACACCTTCGAGCAGACGCTTGCAAATGGCGCGCGTGGCTTCGGGAGTGACATCGCGAGGAGCGATTCCGGTGCCCCCCGTGGTCACCACCAGCCGCGCACGGTCAATCCAGGAAAGGAGCGTTTGCCGGATGGCAGCTTGCTCGTCAGGAACGGTTGCAGTTCCGACGACCACGAAATTGTGTTTCCTGAGAACCTCGACGACTGCGGGACCGGAAACATCGGTGCGTTCACCGCGGGCGCAGGAATCGCTGACGGTGATGACGGCTGCGCTCAACGCATCAGGAGTCGAGGAGGACATCTTCTTCTTCCTCGCCAGCCGCTTTGCCGCCATCGCGTTGAGACTCGTCCAGCAGCCGCAGGCCCTCCATCAGCAAGCCTTGAGTGTTAAGCGTCGTAGTCTGTTTGGTGGTCTTGCCTTCGAAATTCACCTGAAAATTGCCGTCGGTCCAGCGCAGGACCTTGAAAACAGCCTGGTCGCCATTCAGCGAACCATAGGCGGCGTGCGTTACCTGGCCCTCCTTGAAATACACTTCGCACTTTTCGTCTTTGCTGGTGAGGGTCAGAGCGCAACTCTTGCGGCCCATCTCCAGCGATTGAACCAGGTCGATCACATTCATTTGCAGCAAGCTGCCGCGCAGCACGCCATCGGAAGGAGCGGTCTTGGCCATCTTCTCCAGGGCAATCTTGTCGATGAGCCGCTTGATGCGTTGGGTGGCCTCGCGCAGGAAAAATGGTTTCTCGACGAAGTCGTCAATGGGTAGGTCCGGAGTAGTCAGTTTCTCGGTGATGTCGCTCTTGGCGGCAAGCAGGATGATCGCAGCTCCCGCTGTTCGCGGGCGGCTTCGGAGCTTCTCGACCAGTTGGCGGCCATCCATGCCAGACATGCGATAGTCGCATACCAGCAGGTCAGGAGGATCGTCGACCGCTTTGAGCAGGGCATCGGCGGCGTCGGCCGCGGTCGAGACCATGGCGAGAGGAGTGAGCGCACCCCGCAACATCCCCAGAATCATGGGATTGTCGTCCACCAGCAGGACTTTGACGTTGTTCGACATGGACTATTTCTTCTTACGAGCGCGGACGTAGTCCCCGCTTTTCCCACCGGTCTTGTGCTCAAGTACGATTTCGCGAATCTCGATGCCCTTGTCGAGAGCCTTACACATATCGTACACGGTGAGCGCGGCGACGCTGACGGCGGTCAAGGCTTCCATCTCTACCCCGGTTGCGGCGGTGGTTGTAACTTGTGAAGTGATGGCGACGCCATTCTTGCACAGCCGCAGAGTCACATCAACGTGACCCAGCGGCAGAGGATGGCACATGGGAATCAGTTCGGATGTGCGCTTTGCAGCCATGATTCCCGCCAGGCGGGCTACTTCAAGCGCATCGCCTTTGGGATTCTTGGGGAGCGCTTTAAGCACCGCAGGCTTCATGGCGACGAAGGCGCTGGCGGCGGCGGTGCGCTTCGTGGGAGATTTTGGGGAAACGTCGACCATCTTCGCGCGTCCGGCATGGTCGTAGTGAGAGAGCTTCTTCGGCATCCGAAGAACTATCCTACTAGAAGCTATCCAGCCATTTCACAGACGGCGGGAGACATCTCCTACATTCCGTTCTTTAGCACTACGGTCTTGGCGCGGGCGAGTTCGGGACGGTCCGAACTCTTACCGTCGTTGCAATTCTTCAGCAACTGGGCATAGTAGGTATTGGCCTTCTCGGGTTGGTGGGCCAATTCGGCAGCGCGGGCGGCGCCGGCGAGTCCGTTAAAGCGATTGGGATCGGTCTTGAGCGCGCTCTTGTATTCGGCCAAGGCTTCCTGCGGCCGGTTGAGCGTGATTAGCATTTCGGCCAGCATTTCTCGTGCGGGAATGTCGACCTCGCGCTTTCCCACTTTGTCCTGCAGATCGGCTACTTCGCGCATCTGGCGTAGTGCGTCGTCGTTCCTCTTCTCGGCAAAAGCCAGCCAAGCGTGGACTTCTCCGCGAGAGGCGTTTGGGCCGTCTAGCATGTAGGCGTCCTTTGTTTTGCGCATTGCTTCCTCCGCGGCATCGAACTTCTGCGCGTTGTTGCGTGTGGTTTCGACGTCTCCCTGTTGCGCACTGCCAATGGTTCGCGCCCAGTAAGTGATTCTTTGCAGTTCAGGAGTTGCGTCGGCTGCCGGCTCAAGGGCAGCAGCTTCGGACCAGTGATGCATCTCTAACGCGTAAAGCGCCGGAAAGTGAGCGGTGGCGTAGCCGAAATATTCGAGCATCCCATTATCGTCGCCAGTTCTGGGGGTGCTGGCGAGAATCCGTTTTGAAGCGTCGACCTCGCGCTTGGCTGCTTCGTCTTGCCCCGTCTGTAGATAGGCATAAATGAGGAAATGCATGGCATGCAGTTCGTGGCCGTGCATGTACATCTCGTGGGATGGATCAGCCATCGCCACGGATTTCAGGTTGGCATCGATGTCTTCCTGCCAGAGGCCGAGCCGGGCAAAGATGTGGCTGGGCATATGAACCGCATGCGCCGATGAGGACGCGATGGCCGCATAGCGGCGGGCAGCGTCGAGGCCCAACGGAGCCATGTCGGGAGAGTCGCAGGCGTGAATGATGTAATGCGCCAGCCCAGGGTGATCCGGTTGCCGGAGGAAGAGCGGGTCGAGCACGGCGACGGCTTTCCTTCTTGCCTCGTGCGACTTGTCGGCGGGAGGTTCAGCGGCCAACAACGACAGGCCGTAAAACGCGCCCACTTCAATGTCGTTGGGATACCGCTGGTAGAGCTTCCCCATTGCTTCAGAATAGGCGGCGACGCGCTGCATGTGGTCGCGAGTGCCGTAGTCACGGTAGAACTCGGACAGCGCGGCAATATAGCCCCGTTCACGGTCGGTCTTGGCGTCTAGCTTCTGTGCTTGTTCCATCTCGCCCCAGCCGTGCTTCAAGATCGATTCGCCGGGGCGCTCCCATATCTGATGGAACAAACTTAACGCGCCCCCCCAGTGCGCCATGGCGCAGGCGGGGTCTTTTTTCGTAATCTCGACGAACTGGGCTTCGGCCTCTTCGTAGCCGAAAGAATGCATGAGCGCGACACCGCGCTCGAAGGGCTTCTGCGAATCGGGCGCGCAGGAGATTGGAAACGAAATGTTGCCGAGCTTTTCGGCGGCATCGTGATGATGCGCCGGCGTCTCATCAGCGAACGCTGACCCCGCAAAAGCAAACAACACCCACACGCAGGTTAGCAGGCAGATAACAGCTGTCCGTCGGACCATCTTTGTCCCCTCCGAATACGGTACCCATTTTACGCTGAGTAGGAAGTTGAGAGGTTTCGGAGCAACTCAGTCAGCGTGCAGGCAGGCCGAAACGTGGACTTGAAATTGGAGTTCTTGTAGCATCGCGCACATGAAGAAGGCGAAATCTCGCAGCCGCAGGTCTGTGGCGAAAGGCAAGGGCGCTCCGAAAAGCGTTGACGAGTACATTGCCGGTGTCCCGGAGCCCGCCCGCAGCACCGTGAAGAAGATGCGTGCGGCGATTCGGTTGGCGGTGCCACTGGAGGCGACCGAGATCATCAGCTACCGCATCCCTGCCTTTAAGCACAAGAGAGTGCTGGTCTGGTTCGCTGCGTTTTCGAACCATTGCAGCTTGTTCCCCACCGCCGCAGTGATCGAAGCCTTCAAGAACGAACTGAAGGGATTCTCTACATCCAAGGGGACTATCCACTTCCCCACGGACAAGCCGCTGCCGACTGCACTGATTAAGAAGTTGGTGAAGGCGAGGGTGGCGCAAATCGAAAGCAAGAAACGGCACTGATCGGATTGTCTTCGTGTGTGGGTTAGCGAAGCTCGCGCTCGAACTCCGCGCGAGCTTCGCCACCGCTGTACCGCGCCCGCCTCTAAGCCTTGGGGGCGCAGCCTTCCGGTCCCATCATCTGGCGAATCTCGGTCTCGCCCTCCCATCCTGGCCAGTATTTCTTATGAAGTTCCATGAAGGCGAGCGCCCCTTTGATCGCCTCTTCTTTCGAGCTCAACTCGAACTGCGCGTAGCCGCCGACCACCTCCTTGGCCTCAGTGAACGGCCCGTCGATCACGGTCAGCTTCCCTTTTGAAAGCCGGACGCGGGCGCCCTGAGCGGTGGGCTCGAGCCCGCCGCTTCCGCGCATGGTGCCGGCCTTGGCCGCCTCTTCGCTCATCTTCGTGATGGCATCGATGAGCTCCTTGGGCGGCGGCCCCTGCTTCTCAGCGTGCTTAACTATCATCATGAATTGCATGGTTGTTTCTCCTTAGTAGCTTTCAGTCTGCAATAACTCTTACTTTAATGTCGAACGACGGACAGTCAAATCGACAATTTCACAATCTTTTTTTTCGGGGACACTCGGGCCACCTGGGTGTACCTCTCGCGACAATGCGGTGCCAGCCGAGACGAGCACTAGCGGCCAGAAGGTCAGCCACAGGTGTTGAAAAAGACTATCCAAAAACTGCTGGTGATTCGAGGTGTAAGCCTGCAGGACTCGCAAAGCCGCCAGAATGACTACCGGCACCACGCCCAGCATTTCTTTCGGAGAGCTAACGAGTTGATTCAACTGGGCCGCGGCCTGATCGAGATTCTTATGAAGAATGAAGATCCCGAGCCCAATGAGGGCCGCTCCTGCGATTGATTTCGCGCGCCTTAAGAATGTGTGTTGCATTGCCCTACCCTCGTCTTTCTTGTTTCTACTGGTTTGTCGAATGAGGGAGGGCTGGATCGACAACGAGGGGATATTTTGATGCTGGGTCTGATTGTGCCAGCCTGTCTGTTCGCTACGGAAGTGGTGAGGCCTGACCGCTTGCGATCCCGAAGGTCATAGAGTCGGCACGGGCTTTGTCACGCCCCGACTCGTCTAACACGACAACATTCCCACTGGCCTTGATTGTCTGATTCTTCGTGTCATACACGACTCGATCCGCGTGCAGCGCAAAGAGGTTGTACTCGACGAAGACGGGAGTCCGCCCATGCCCCACACCGTAAACGTATCCTTGGTTGGCAGTCTCGCGCTCTCCATATTGAATATCCAACTGAAACGGCTTCTCGCCCCCTGAAGAAACCGGGAAGAAATCTTCGCCTCCGCAGAACGCTTTCCTCTCTTCCAGTCCCGCTACGATATCGCAGCTCATTTGCATGGGATAAGCCCTGCCGTTCACAGTCAGGGTCGTCGGTGATGTCGCGCTGAAGTGCATTTTCTGGTAAGTCCTCACCATCCGACCCATCGCGCTCATGGTGTACTCGCCAAGAGGGAGGTCGGCCTCGTAGACGCCCGCGGGGTTAGCAATGGTGGTTCTGTCGAATTGAACGCTGTGGAACGCCACCTTGGCCCCGGCGACTTCTCCCCCCTCGCTGTACGAAATCGTCCCTGAAACGTGGAACGTCAAGACCTGGGGCACAATAGTCACCTTGCCGTTGTCGATCTTGAAGGTCAGCGAGTTGGCGCGTTGGATTGTTCCCGGCTCGTTCACAACAACAACGTTGCCGCTTGCCTCGACTGTGTGGGCCTTCGAGTCATAGAGGACTCTATCGGCGTGTAGCGTGAAGAGGTTATACGCGACGAAGACGGGCGTCTTGCCCGGATTCGTGTTTTCAGCGGTGTAAGAATAAGCGTTCACGGTTGCTGTGCGACTTCCGTAGCGGATGGAGAGTTGGAGTGGCACGTCACCGAACGGAACGGGGAGAAAGTCTTCTTGCAAACAACTGTCTTGCTGAGCAGTTGCCCACTCCTGAGGACTTACCTTTCCCGAGCCATTAAAAACCAATATGTCGCAACTTCCGTAATGTCGCAAAGTAAGGTCAAAATCAAGGCTGATCGGTGAGGTTACCCGAAACAGTGGGCGGCGGTAGGGTCTGAAGTTCACGCCTTGAGCAGTCATGGTGTAGTCGCCGAGAGGGAGGTCGGCGTCGTAGACCCCTGCGTCATTCGTGAGCACAACCTTACTGAGTTGCTCGTTTTGGAACGCGACCCTCACTCCGAAGATCGCGCTTCCGCCGGTGTCCTCAATCGTGCCCCTGATATGGAACGTCTGAGGCGCAGCTGAAGGGGTTGCGGATTGCCCGAACAGGGCGGCGCAGAACAGAAGGACCACCAGCGAAACTGAGGATAAGGACGGCATAGGCCCAAAAATGTCTAAGAATGAGCTGCCTTATCTACCCCACGGCACGGCGCGATTGCGCATAGGATCGCGATCACAATAAGAACCTTCAATCCGTAATCAAGAACGGTCAAATCACGCTGGCCCATCGCAAAAGCACCGGCACCCACTCGCCAGCCGCAATATCGCCGCGATCCACCACGACATAACAATTCGCCCGAGCGGTGGCAGCAATGTCTCCCGAGCCTTGCCAGCGGACCAACTCAACTTCCGCGTCCTCGAACTCGCCGGAGAGAACTGCCGGCAGGAAGCGCTTCAATCCGGGTTTCGCTTTGATCTCGGATTTAAGCCTGGCACGCAGGAAAAGCAGCTTTCGGGGTTGCATTCCCGCCAAAGCCTCGACCATCGGCCGGGCGAACAACTCGAATGTGACCATAGTTGAGACCGGGTTTCCCGGCAGACCGAAGAAATATTTGTGGGCAGATCCGTCGGGGATTCTCCCGAACACAATCGGCTTACCGGGCTGAATCTTTGCCCCGGTGAAGAAGAATTCCGCTTTCAATTCCAGCAGCGCCTGCTCGACCAGATCGTACTTGCCCATGGAGACCCCTCCGGTGAGCAGAAGCAAGTCCGCCTCGAGGCCTTCAGCAATCAATTCACGAAGACGCTCCGGCTCATCGGGAGCAATCGGCAGCAGCACCGGGTCGCCCCCGGCCATCTGGATTTGTACCGCCAGCGAGTAGCTGTTGGAATTGCGGATTTGGTTTAGTGCTGGAGGCACGTCGATGTCCACGACCTCATCGCCGGTGGACAAGACGGCGACTCGCGGCTTGGAGTAAACCAGCAAACGCGACTTGCCGACCGACGCGGCCACAGCGATGGCTGCCTGGTCCAGTCTCATTCCGGGTGTAAGCAGGCGATCGCCACGCTTGGCTTCGGCACCGGTGGGAACGATGTTGTCACCAGCGGCGATTCCTCGCGTGATTTCCACCTGATCGCCATTGCGGGAAGTGTATTCGATCATGACCACAGCATCGGCACCCGCAGGCGCGGCAGCCCCGGTCATAATTGCCGCGGCCTCGCCGGGCTTTATTCTGATAGGAGCATCGGGCGCTCCGGCTTTGATCTCGCCAATTACGTGAAGCTTGGCGGGGAGCCGGGCGAGATCAGCCGCGCGCACGGCGTATCCATCACGAGTGGCGCGGGGAAAAGGTGGGAAATTGCGGTCTGCGGGCACCACTTCGGCGAGGATCTGGCCCGCGCTGTCGAGTAGTTCTACTAGTTCTTTGCCACGAGGGCGAAACTGCGCGGCGTGCTCCTCCACGGTGTGGCGGGCATCTTCAAAGCTCAAGATACGCTCGGGTGCAGGCATTCAGATTCTTCCCCAGCAGAAGATGATACGGGAAGGAAAGGAAGTTTCGATTGTTGATTTTACTTGGGTTCAGCCAGATCCTGGCGCAGCTGCCCGGGATCGGTGGCATGCAAGATGGCAGTCTCCAGATCCACCACCCCGGTGCGGACCAACTTCTCGATTTCGCTGTCAAAGTACAGCGTGTGCGTCGATGCGGGGCTGCTGATCTCCAGAGACTCCAGGGTTCCGGGAAGGACTTTGAGAAGTTCGACCACCGGCACCCGGCCGCGATTATCGCCGCGCGGAATTAGCTTCTGGGAGACGATCTGGCGGATACACCTGGCCAGGCGGCTGCGGGTGGCCGACTGCTCCGTGGCTGGGAACAAACTCAGGATGCGATCCACAGTCTTGGCGGCATCCACGGTGTTCAAGCTGGAAAGAACCAAGTGTCCGGTTTCCGCAGCTTCCAATACCATCTCGACGGTTTCACGGTCGCGCAACTCGCTCACCAGAATGACATTGGGCGCCTGGCGCAAGGCGGCTCGCAGGGCAAGCGGAATGCTGGGGATGTCACTGTGCAGCTCGCGCTGGTGGACGGTGGCTGACTTGTGGTTGTGCAGGAACTCGATGGGATCTTCGATGGTGATGATATGACAGATCTGGTGTTGATTGATGAGGTCGAGCAGAGCGGCGAGGGTGGAGGACTTGCCCGATCCGCGGGGCCCGGTAACCAGCACCATGCCGTCACGGAGACCCGCGATTTCTGACAGTTGCGAGGGCAGACCGAGCGTAGCCAGATCCGGAATTGCCGTAGGGATGACGCGCATGACTACAGCACAACTTCCTCGTTGGATGAAGGCATTCACGCGAAAGCGCGCCAGTCCCGGCATGCCATAGGAAACGTCGCACGAACCTTGTTCCCGCAGAATGGTGATGGCTTGTTTGTTGTTGCCGATGAGATCGGCGGCGATGCGGCGGGTATCGTCGGCGCTGAGCGTGCGAAACCCGGGAGCTTGCACTGCCAGCAGGCGTCCGTGTACTTCCACTTGCGGTGGCCGGCCGGGGGAGAAAATCAGATCGCTGACGTGCTCGTGAGTGCGGAGCATGGCGCCCAGCAATGCCGTTGTCGCCCCCGCGTCGAAACTGGTGGAGGGCTCAAAGAAAGACGAAGCGGGAGCATTAGCCGGGGCTGCCATTTGGTTTGTGTGCTGCGACCACGCGAACGCCGCGAGGGCACCAAGAACCTAATCTAGCGAAAATAAGGGGATGGGGCCACGAAGAACGTAAAATCCATATACCTTGGTAACCACAAGAAAGGGCAGCTTTTAGGCTGCCCTTTGGGGGACTTCTGAACCAGTTTGAGTTACTTCTTCGGTTTCTTCTGGGTGCCGTAACTGGTTTCAACCTTTGCGCCGACAGCGGCCAACATGGACTTAGCCTCTTCGGCATGCGCTCCTGTGGGTGCCAAATCCAGGTACTTTTGAAAGGCTTCGGCAGTGCCCGGAGGTGCGACCATCTTGTCACCCTGCAAGGTCGCGGCACCGATGAGGTTCGTACCCTTCCAGTAGTAGGCGTCGGCTCTGTTCGGGTCGGCCGCGATTGCCTTGTCGAAAGCTTCGACGGCAGCTTTGCGCATTGCGGGGTCGTTCTTCAGATTGGCGTTGGTCAAGGTGCCGCCCAAATTGAAGTAGTACATACCTGCGGAGGCAGGATCCAACTGCGCAGCTTGGTTGTAGGCCTTGACCGCGTCATCAGTCTTGCCATCCGAGGCCGCCGCTTTGCCCAGGTTGTTGTAGTAAGAGGCTAGCACCTTGGAGGCGTCTGGAGTCTTCTTGCTGGGATCGGCGTCGATAGTCTTCTGTTTGATGTCGAGCGCCTTCTGGTAGTCGCTGATCGCGTCCTCGTAGTTCTTGGTCTTGGCGGCGCTATCGGTCTGGTTGGCGGCGGAACTAAGGGTGTAGTCTCCCAGTTTCGCCCACAGTAGATCCTTCGATGGATCCATTTGAGTGGCTTCGGTCAGGGTCTTGACGGCGGTATCGAAGTCTTTGGCGTCTGCGGCGGTTTTGGCGGCTGCCAGCTTCTCGTTCAAAGCCTTGATGGTGAGGTTTTCCTTGGAAACTTTCTCATTCTGTTCCTGCTGCGCTTTCAATTGCTCCGGAGTCATTCCCCCGGTTGCAGCGAGGGCTTTCTTCAGGTCGAAATCGAGCACCACTTCATCGGCGCCGACCTGAACTCCATTGAGATGGAACAGTTCCTTGCCATCTTTCAACAAGGTGGCGTTGTATTTTCCGGCGGCAATTCCCAGGGAAAAGTATTCACCTTTGCCATTGGTTTTCAGGTCATACTTGCGGCCGGTATCGACGTCGGCCAGGTGCACGACTGCTCCGGTAACGGGCTTGCCGTCAACATCTGTGCATAGGCCCCTCACGGTAGCCTGCGCAAAGGCTAACTGTGAGCATGCAGCCGCCATCAGGCCAAAGAGCACCGGCGCCAGAAATCGTTGTTTCATCGCTGCCTCCAGGAAAGTGACAACTGATTGTTTCGATTTTCAATCTACGATCCCGGGATTCGAGGATCGGACATTGGAAGTCGAAAACAGCGCCGGTTACAGCTTGCTTATTGCTTCCTCGTACGAAATCGGATCCGCGGTCCCAGCCTCACGAAAAGCGCGCAGCCGAAGCACGCAACTGTCGCAGACTCCGCAGGCACGATCCTCCTTAGTGTAACAAGACCACGTTAAATCGAAGGGCGCACCCAATTCAAGGCCAAGCCGGACAATCTCGAACTTGCGCATGCCGATCAGAGGCGTGACGATCTGGATGCGGCCGTCTTTGGTGCCCGTCTTCACGACCTCGTTAAATGCCCGGTAATATTCCGGCCGGCAGTCGGGGTATCCGGAACTGTCTTGTTCGACCGCTCCAATGTACACCTTCCCGGCCCCCAGAACCTCAGCCCAGCTCACGGCCACGGACAAGAAATGGGCATTGCGAAAGGGCACGTAGGTTACTGGAATGTCGTGCCCAATGGCCTGGGACTCGGGGACGGGAATCGTAGGATCGGTAAGCGCCGATCCTCCGATGGCGCGCAGGGCGTCATTGCGCACAATCAGCCGGTCACGGATGCCCAGGCGGTCGCAAATCGAATTAAAGGCCCTGCGCTCGCGGTCTTCCGTTCGCTGTCCATAGCTCACGTGGACGGCCGCGGCGTTGAAATCGCGAACTGCCAGAGCGGCGCAGACACAAGAATCCATGCCTCCACTGAGCAGAACGACGGCGCGAGATGAGAATGACATTTCCGGCATAAGAAAGAGTGAAGGGAGGCTAAACCCCCTTCAGCGCCGGGTCCCAGATGAACTTATGAAGCTGCAATCCCAGGCGCGCGGGAACGTTGTCGGCGAGCATCCACTCGGCCAGTTCGCGGGGATCGAGCAGGCAGTGCGAAGTGTCCCGCCCGCCGCGGGCATCTTTGGCGAAGGCGGGCGAGAATAAAACCGCGTTAACGCGGCGAGCTAAATCGTGGCGGGCCACGAAATCCTTTGCGAACTCATAGTCGGTGCGGTCGCTCAGCACAAATTTAATTTCGTCCGCCGAGCTGAGGGCTTCCAAGTTTTCCATGTGGAAGGTATCAGGCTCGCCGGAGTTCGGGCATTTAACGTCGACAATCTTGTGCACCGCCCGGGGGACGTGGTCCAACCGGCGCTCGCCGCTGGTCTCGAGCAGCACGGTGTAGCCGTCGTCGAGCAGGCGTTGCATCAAGGGCACGACCTCTTTCTCCTGCAACATCGGCTCGCCGCCCGTGATCTCGACCAGGCCGCCGGGGCTGAGTTGTTCCACTTCTTCGAGGACTTCTTCCATGCTCATGCGATGACCACCAGTGAAGGTGTATTCGCTGTCACACCAGGAGCAGCGCAGGTTGCACCCGGTGAGGCGGACAAAGACGCACGGTAGTCCCGCATGGGTGGACTCGCCTTGGATCGACTTGTAAATCTCGGTTATTTGCATGGGGCGAGCTATCAGCCCTTGGCTTTCAGCTTTCAGCTAAACCGTTACTCGGAATATGTAGCTGTTGTGCTGTCTGTCTCGAATACAGTCACGTTCTTTATTCGCACGCGCCCGTTGGTGACGCGATCGAGCTTGGCATTGCTCTCGTCGTAGAAATACTTGGCCAGATTTTCGGCCGAGGGGTTCAGCTTCGTAAATGGCTCCAGATCGTTGATCATCTGATGATCGAGGCGCTCGATTACGTGCTTCATGACCTCGCGAAGATCTTTGAAGTCGAGCAGTAGGCCGGCCTTGTCAAGCTCCTTGCCGGCCAGCGTGACCCGGATCTTGTAATTGTGCCCATGCGGGTTTTCACACTTCCCCTTGTAATTGCGGAGGTAGTGTCCTGCGGCAAACGAGTCTTCGACGGTGACTTCGAACATGGAATCCCTGGGCCCGAGATACGCTCTGTAAACACTTATTGTACGACGGAGGGTGTTTAAATGCCTGGTCGACCGGTCGTTTCAGAGATGAAGCGCGAGGCCTCGCAGTCCTTACATTTCGTGTTGTTCCTTACTTCTTCGCAAGGCCTCAAGATACCCCGAAGAACTCTTCCACTTGCCTCAAATCCGTCGTCTTCCTATAGTTCGGCAGGCTTTCCACGAACACTCGCCCGTACTGCTTCTTCAGAATCCGGTTGTCGAGCAGGACCAGCAGGCCGCGATCATGGAGAGACCGAATCAGCCGCCCAAAGCCCTGTTTCAGAGTGATGACCGCTGCCGGAACTTGATACTGGAAGAATGCATTGCCGCCTTCGGCGTCGATGGACTTCACTCGTGCGGCCACGACCGGATCGCTGGGGACGGCAAATGGCAAGCGGTCGATGATCACGCAACTGAGCTGCTCGCCCCGCACGTCAACCCCTTGCCAGAACGACGATGTCGCAAACAGTACCGCATTCGGCGTGACGCGGAACTCTTCCAGTAGCGCGCTCTTGGGCGCGTCACCCTGACGCAGCATGGGGAACTCGATCTCGCTAAGCAGGCGCTGGTAGACATCGTTCATCTGGGCATAACTGGTGAACAGAACAAACGCCCGGCCGCGGCTGATCTCCAGCAGCCGCCGAATGCAGTCGGCTGCTTTGGCCGCAAACTGTGGTGTACGTGGGTCGGGCATGTCCGGAGGTACGTAAAACAGCGCCTGATTCTCATAGTCGAAGTGTGACGGCAGAACTATCTCTCGTGCATGCTCCAACCCAAGCCGCTTTCGGATGTAGTCAAATCCCCCGCCCACAGCAAGTGTGGCCGAGGTCAGTACAGCACATTCCAGTTGGTCGAAAAGACAAGATTTCAAGATGGGAGCAACGTCGATGGGAGTAGCTTGAAGAAAAACATTCTGCCGCTCCCGGCCGCCGCGACGGCGTTCGATCCAGAAGACAGTGTTGCGATCTTCCGATTCCATCAGGAAGCCGAGTTGCACTTGCAGTTCCTGGGCGCGGTGCACGAAGTTGAAAACTTCTTCCGGCTTCGAAGGCAGGTTCACCAGCTCAGACCCGAGCCGCGTAAACGATTGTTGCAGTGCCAGGAATTCGTCGCCATTCTCTTCCAGGAATTCGCGACGATTCTCGAAGGCAAAGCGGCCTTCGCCTTGCGGCAACAGTGCGAAGAAGAACATCGACCGGTCACGCAAGCTCTTCACCGCGCCGGAAATCGATGCCGAAAGCGCGTGATTGCGCTGAAGCGAGGCCTCGACATCGCGGCACAACTCTTCAACCCGCCCATTGCTGATGGAAACTCCAAAATAGCTGCCAGCCACATCTTCCAACTCGTGAGCTTCGTCGAAAATGACCGCTCCGGCCTCAGGGAGAATACCGGCGTCAGGAGCATATTCGGACTGCTGCTTGATGGCCAGATCGGCGAAGAAAAGATGATGATTGACGATGATGATGTCGCTCTCCATCGCCCGGCGATGCATTTCCGTGATGAAGCACTTGTCGAAGGAACTGCATTTCTGGCCCAGACAGGTGTCGGAGCGGGCGTCCAACTTGTGCCAAAGCATGCTGGCTTCTGGCAGTGCGGCGAGTTCGGCGCGGTCTCCGGTGTGAGTAGCTTTCTCCCAGGCGGCAATGGCGCGGTAGTGCTCAATTTCCTCCAGGCCGCTTAACACCGGCTGGTCGGTGAGGTCGTAGAGCTTCTTGCGGCACAAATAGTTGTTGCGTCCCTTCATATAGCAGACGTTGAGCTTGCCCTCACCATTGGGAAACAGCGCTTGCTCCAGGAAAGGAACGTCTTTGTTGAAGAGCTGCTCTTGCAGATTCTTGGTGCCGGTCGAAATGATGACCCGCTTGCCAGAGCGAATGACAGGCAGTAGATAGGCGAGTGTCTTGCCGGTTCCCGTGCCAGCTTCGACGATCAGGTGACGCTTCTCTGCCAGCGCTTGCTCGACGGCTTGCGCCATTTGCAGTTGTCCGCGGCGAAATTCGTACGCCGGATGGGTCTGCGACAGCACACCTCCCGGCGCAAAGAAGTTGTAGAGCGACGTGCTCTGATTCCTGGCTGGAACTACGGGCTGGGAGGCGGAAGCCACGGGAACCTCTATAATACTGTCTGTACCTCCCCTCACACACGAACCATTGGATTGACTCGAATCAACTCTAATTCGCTGAGCCTTCCGGCAACGGCGGGCGTTCCCACGCTTGCGATCGTGGGACGCCCCAACGTGGGCAAGTCCACGCTGTTCAACCGGATCGTGGGATCGCGGCGCGCCATCGTTGGCGACGAGCCCGGCATCACTCGCGACCGGCTCTACGGAAAAGCCGAGTGGCGCGGCCGCGAGTTGCGTATTGTGGACACGGGCGGCATCATCCCCGATGACGACGAATTTATTCCTTCCGAGATATTTCGCCAGGCCAAGGTGGCCTTTGAGGAAGCGGCGGCGATCATCATGGTGGTGGATGGACGTAGCGATCTCACTGCTCCGGACCTCGAACTCGCACGTTTGCTCCTGCGACTGGGCAAGCCGCTGTTTCTTGCGGTCAATAAGATTGACACCGACAAGCAACAGGCCTGGGTGAATGAATTTCATCGCCTGGGGATTCGGCGCATGTTTCCCATTTCTTCCGAGCACGGCCGCGGCCTGGATGACTTGCTGGACGCAGTATTCGAGGCGCTGCCGCCGCCGGAATTAACCACAGAGAGCACAGAGGACACAGAGGATCAGGCGGAAACGCCACGGGAGACCAGGGTCGCGATCATTGGCCATCCTAATGTCGGCAAGTCAACGCTGCTGAATTGCCTGACGGGAGCGGCGCGGTCGATTGTTTCGCCCATCCCTGGCACCACCCGCGATGCCGTCGATGAAGTCATGGAGTACGATGGCCGGCGCTTTCGCTTCATCGACACGGCCGGCATCCGGCGCAAAGGCAAGACCTATCTGATGGCGGAAAAACTTTCTGTGGTGATGGCGCGAAAGCACCTCGAAGCGGCCGACATCGCCCTGCTCATGATTGATGCCACTGAGGGCGTGAGCGCGCTCGACGCCGCCATAGCTGGTTATGCGCATGAGAGCGGCAGGTCGGTGATCATTATTGTGAACAAGTGGGATCTGGTGATGAGCGGCCAGAAGAAGGCCGTCGGCCAGTCAAAGAACGCGCGCATGAAGGCGAGCAAGCACCCGGCCGAACGCGTAGTCTACGAGCAGAATCTGAGGCTCGGGCTCAAGTTTCTACAGTATGCCCCGATATTGTTCATCTCGGCTTCGACCGGGAAAGGCACGGAGAAGATTCTGCCACTGCTGGAAAAAGTCGCTGCCGAGCGGCGCATGAGAATCCCTACTGCGGAAATGAACCGCTTTCTCAAGGATGTAGATTTCGACCGCGCCTCGGTTCCCGCCAAGCTGCGGGTAAGAATCTATTACCTGACGCAGGCCACGGTGGCTCCGCCGACGTTCATTCTCTTTACGGACCGCAAGGTGAAGCTGCATTTCTCCTACGAGCGCTTCCTCGAAAACCAGATTCGCAAGGCGTTTGGATTTGTCGGCACGCCGATCTGGATCAAGACGAGAGCGAGCTAGCCTTCGGCTCTTTCTTTCGCAGAATTCCGGCCGAAACCGTAGTCACCACCAAGTAGACCGGGAAAACTTCCATGAAGGTATAGGCCACGTTGATCAAGGGATTGTCGTATGCCTGCTTGAACTCTCTGGCTTGCTGCTCGGTCTCGGCGATCTTTTGCTGGCTTGCCCCGGACGCTTTGGCGCGCTCCACCATGTGGGCGGCGTATTTTACGGCAAAGTCGGGCATGAATTTGAAATAGACGATTTCCCATGTGCCCACGTAACACGCGCTCGAAATCAGCGTAATAAGGATGCCGACGGCGAACCCGCGCCCGAAGCTCAGGCGGCCGCCCCCGACATTCTCCCGATAGGACCGTATGCCGAAGAAAACCAGCAACGCCGAGAGCACGATGATGGTGTAGCCAAGAATCTCCGCTTTGTCGTGGCCGATCTTATCCTCAAAGGGGAGCGCCGCCAGCATGGTTGCGATCGACACTGCGCCGGATATCAGTCCGAAGGTCAGAACCGTCTTTTTCATGGAATTCGAGTCTCCTAACGTAAAACTGCTTTCACGATGCCCGAAGTGTAGCGGGGGACGCACGCGATGTCGTCACCCTTTTGGGTGATTCTGCATTGGGGAAGCGAAAAATCACCCTTTCGAGTGGTGCTGACAGGTCACGGGATCAGCCGGGCGGTCTTGCCCATCTGCACCGCCTGGGTGCGCCGCTTGGCGCCGAGCTTATCAAACAGCCTGCTGGAATGGGTCTTTACCGTGTTTTCGCTGACGAATAGCTTTCCGGCAATCTCCCGATTGCTTAGCCCGGCGGCGATGAGCCCGAGAATCTCCAGCTCGCGCGTGGTGATGCCGAGTTGGTTCACGCGGGTCTCGTCAACGACGAACGGATCTAGTGCCTGAGCCGGGATTTCCTTGATGATTGTTTCCGTGATGATCTTTTCTTGGATGATCACCGCCGGCTTTTTTCTGGTGAGTGTCAGCCCCAGCCAGATACCGAGTCCGGCAAAGAGGGCGGCGACCAGCGCAACGTAGATCTCCACCGAGTACTCGACCACCAGGAAGCGATACTCCGTCAGTTTCAGGACCACGATGAGTACGCCGCCGCACACCCCGAAGAGCAGGATGTCGCGCAGCGCGCGGCGGCGCGAACCCGGGGCGGATTCCTGCGTCGAGGTCACGGGAGGCCATGATATCTGAAGACTGCAAGCTTGGGGAGCGTCAGGGCAGCGATCACGCCTGCGGAATCATGTTCATGATGGTAGCTTGCATCGTCGCTACCAGCTTTTCGTTTCCCTGATTCAGCGCGAAGGCGTCGGCGGTACAGACAGTCAGGGTTCTTCCCGCGCGTTTGACCTGGGCACGGGCTATGAAGGATTCTCCGACAGCCGGGGCCAACAGATTGACCTTGAATTCCACGCTGAGGACTTCGGCATTTTCTGGGGCCACGCTGAGCGCGGCGTAGCCGCAGGCGGAATCCAGAACGCTGGTGATGACGCCGGCGTGGAGAAAGTCGTTTTGCTGCGTGAGATGTCGGCCGAAAGGCAATCTGATTTCGACAGTGCCGGGAGCCACTGATAGTAGCTCAGCCGCAATCGTGGCCATCAAGGCCTGGCGACCGAAGCTCTCCCGCACTTTCTGTTCGAATGCCAGCACGCGTTCCCCAGAATGCTGCAAGCATTATTGGCGTTGTTGCGGGAGCATGCAAGCGGCGCTCACGGCTGGTTGAGCCAACTCCAGGATGCTTGCACGGACCCCCGTGTGCGGTGCATGATGAAAACACGGTCGCGAACCCCAGGAACGCGCCGGACACAATGAACGTTCGACGCCTTTTGCTTTCCGGATTCGCAGCCCTCGCGTCGGCTGCCTCCGCCGTCGCCCCCTGCCACGCCCAGGATAACTACGAGATTCAGGTCTATTCCTACGACACGGTTCCACCCGCGCACACCATGGTGGAACTGCACAGCAACTTCACGGTGGAGGGGAGCAAGACGGTGACCGAAGGCGTGCTGCCGTCGAATCACGCGGAGCACGAGACTTTGGAAATCACGCAGGGCATTACCAACTGGTTCGAGGTCGGCTTCTACGTTTTCACCAGCATTCAGTCCGATGGCGGCTGGCAGTGGGTGGGCGACCACATCCGCCCCCGTGTTCGCGTTCCCGATTCCTGGCACTGGCCGGTAGGGGTGAGCATTTCCAACGAGATTGGCTATCAGCGCCGCGACTTCTCGCTGGACACCTGGACGTGGGAGATCCGCCCCATTGTGGACAAGAAGATCGGCCCTTGGTATCTGAGTTTCAATCCCACGCTTGATCGCTCGTTTCACGGCGCCAGTGTGCATCAAGGCGTGGTTTTTTCACCCAACGCGAAAGTCAGCTACGACTTCACCAAGCGGATCGCGGGAGGGTTGGAGTACTACGCGTCTTACGGGCCGATTACAAGCTTCGATCCCCTGCATCAGCAGCAACAGCAATTTGTCCCCGCCATCGATCTCGATCTGGGACCGAACTGGGAGTTCAACTTCGGAGTCGGAGTGGGAGCGACCGCTTCCACCGACCATCTGATCATCAAATGCATCGTGGGACGGCGGTTCTCGTGGGGCCGCAGCCCGAAAGCCGCCCGCGCGGCGACTGAGAACTGATAGCGGCAACGGGATCGTTGCGCCACCGATGCAGCTAAGCTAGCTTCCCGGAGCGCCAGCCGTATTATCCAATTGGCGCTGCTTCCGGCGGCAACAACGGCGGCGGAGGAACTTGGGGAACGCTGGGCGGCGGATGCAGGAACCTGTCCAGCGCCGGATAGCGCGATGCGAAGAAATAGATGGAATAGGCCGGGAAGAATACAATCGCCGGCACCGAGATTAGGGACACCACATATAGAAGTATCGCGAGCACAATGCACCCCGCAACCACTGCCAGGGTAATCGTGTAAAGGTTCCAGGTCAGGCCAGCAGTCTTGCCCGCCAGGACGGCAACCACGCCGACGCCGCCCACTGGGATCAGCAGGATGATGACCACGATAAGCGTAATGATCCCCACCACCACCGCAGTTCCCAGGGCCATTACGATCTTCATGCCGATATAGCCAGCGTAGCTGCCCTTCTCTGCTTTCAACATGGGCCACAGTCGCCGCCAGCCTTCTATGGCGTTGATGTTTTCGAGGGCCATGGTTGGCACCACAAAATCCTTGGTCAGAACGTGGACCACCAAGGCAGACACCATGAAGCTCAACACCACAAAGAACACGACTATGCCGGCCAGGATGAGCGGAACCGCATGCTGCCGTGGATCGTTGAACCAGCCCTCGGCCAAGGCGAGCGCGGCAGGGATTCCCAGCAAGATGGCTAAACCGGCCACCATCGCGAGAAAAAAAAGAAGTTGCCACACGAAGTAACCTAACCCGGCGCCATGCCGCCGTCCCCAGTAAAGCCCAATTTCGCACCGCTTCGCGATCACGCTATCGAATAAGACGAAGCGCATCACGCTGCTCACGTAGAGGAAGAGTATCCAGAGGACTATGGCGATCACGACCAGCAGCCCAATTAAAGGGACGAGCATCATGGGATCGAAGTTGGGCAACCCGGAATGCACAAAACGCTGCCCGCCGCCGGTTTGAGAGGGCATATGGAAGTTGCCACCGTTGCATCCTCCCGAACTGAGCTCGCCGGCGAGAAACCCCACCAGCGCAAGCTTGGCCCACTGCGTTGCGCGGAACGGCTGAAGAAGCTGCTGTTTGGTGTGTTGGAAGGCTGGACTGATGGCATCGATCGCGGAGATCGGCAAGCAACACCTCGCAAAGTCATGAGAGAACTGGCAGCAAGGTACTGCTTAACAGGGTGGCCGGTCAAATGATTTGTTGGTTCCCTTGAATCCGTGGCCGTTCTCTATTCGTATCGCAAGGCTTCGACGGGATCGAGCTTCGAGGCGCGCAGTGCGGGCACGAGGCCGGTGATGACGCCGACAATCAGAAGCACGATGGTCGAAAGTGTCACGGTCGTCAGCGAGATGCGGAGATGGATATCGCCTTTGCCTGATTCATCTTCAAACAGAGGGCCCATTAGCGGCAAAGTCCCAACCGCGGCCGCGATGGCATAGGACAGCAGTACACCGATGGCTCCTCCCAGGAGCATGATAAGAAGAGTTTCGGCGAGGAATTGAAACTTGATGTGGCGCTTACGCGCGCCCAGAGCGCGACGTAAACCTATTTCACGGATGCGCTCGTCCACCGAAACCAGCATGATGTTCATCACACCCACGCCGCCAATGCCGAGAGTCAAAGTCCCAACGAACGCAAGCAACACTTGCAGGCCGATGGTAAGAGCGTCGATGACGGGGCGGAACTCGTCCCGCCCGAACATCTGAATGGCTTTGGGGTCCGTAGGTGAGAACCCCTGGCGTGTCGCCACTGCTGCCAGCACCTGCGCCATTGCTCGTTTTTCGAATTGGGGCGCGACTGGCTCGAAGATCATCACGGCAGCGTCTTTGGTATTCCACAAATCGCCGGCGGCGGTGTAGGGAATCCAGGTGGATTCATCGTCGCTGCTGAAATAGTTGCTGAGCTGAATCTTGCGGGCCATCACTCCGATCACGGTAAACCGCACTCCGCCGATCTGGATGATCTCGCCCACAGCCGGGCGTCCGCTGAACAGTTGCTCGCGAATGCGTCCGCCGAGGAACGCCACGCGGCGGCGTTCGAGTTCATCGCTATCATTGATCCAGCGCCCCTCCGATGGCACCTCATTCCTCATCTCTCCGTAGGCTGCACAAACGCCGCGAACGGCGGCGGTGCCAACCATGCGGTCTCCGTAGGCGATGCCTGGGCGGCGCACGGTTTCGAGGCAAGCGTGTTTCACCAGAGGGGCGGTCTCTTTGACCATGTCGAGATCGGCTTGCTCGAAAACGACTTTCTTGCCAGCACGTTGGCCGCCGGGTTGTTCGCTGGTTTGTTGCGGCCAGCAGATGACCGCACCCTTGCCGAAAGCATCGAAGCCACCCACTAGCACGTCGCGGAAGCTGCTACCGTAGGCGATCAGCAGCGTCACCGTGGTGATGCCCCAAACGATGCCCAGCATAGTGAGCAAGCTGCGAGTGTAGTTGCGCCGCAGGGCGATCCAGGCTTCGCGAATGATTTCGATCAACATAAAGGCTTAACCACAGAGGACACTGAGCGTCACGGAGAGTTAACCTCCAGCTTCGAATCGCAGGGCCTCGATCGGATCAATCGACGCCGCCTTGCGCGCGGGATAGAGCGCCGAAAGTACCGCGATCGTGCCCAGCAAACCGCAGGCCAGTAATCCCGATCCCCATGTGGGCAATAGTCCAGCGAAGAAGTCAGGCATGGGCAGCAAATCCACCAGAAAGCAAAGGCCGAAGGCGATAGCCAGTCCAATGCCGCCGCTGAGACAGGCAATCAACAGCGCCTCGAAGAAGAATTGTTTCAAGATAGTTTGTGCGGGAGCGCCCAGCGCCTTGCGCACACCGATTTCACGAGTGCGCTCGCGCACCGCCACCATCATGACGTTCATGACCCCGAGGCCGCCGAGAAACAGAGTGACAACGCCCACGGCACCGAGGAAATATTTCATGCCATCGGTCATCTGCCGGAAGGCTTTGGCCTCCTGAACCGTATCCCAGATGGGACAAGCTTCTTTGTCATTCGGATCGAAGTTGTGCATCTGGCCGAGGGCGACGCGCACTTCTCGCTTGCAGGCTTCGTGCTGCTCGTACGACTTGGGCGTTACCAGTAACTGATCAAAAGTGGTTGACGTACCCGGAGGCTTGTCGGGAAAGTCTCGGCGCATGGCGCCAAAAGGAATGAAGATCTTGTTGACGTCCCAGCCGTCGTAGCTGGAGTCCTGTTTCTTCTTCTCCATCACGCCGATCACGGTGTAAGGGAAGTCGTTCAGATAAATGTTTTCACCGACAGGATTACGGCCCGGAAAGAGCTGCTTGGCGGCATCGCTACCGAGGAAAGCGACGCGACGGCCTTCGCGCGTATCGTCCCAGTCGTAGAAACGTCCCTGGCCCACGCCGAGGCTGCGAATGTCCTGAAACGGAGGCTGTGAGCCGGTCACCAGGAGAGCGGCGTTGTTGTAGTTGCTGTGAGTGCGGACGTCCTCCTGCTCGAGTTCGGGAATGGTGTACTGACAATCGGAAGTTTGGGCCTGGATCGCAGCCATGTCGGCATCTTCCCAATGCACGGTCCGGCCAGCGCGGGTTCCGCCGACCTGCAAGCTGGTGCGGCCATGGAAGACGATCATGACGTCCTTGCCCAAGGTTTGGGCTTGAGTTTCCTGGCCTTTGCGCAGGCCCTCGCCAGCCGCCGTCATCAGGACGATGGAAACAATTCCCCAAGCAATGCCGAACATGGTGAGGAAGGTGCGTAGCTTGTGAGACCAGAGGGTGCGGAGGACGTCGCCGATGAGGTCGCGCAGAATCATGGCCGAAGATTGGACGGTCAGGCCGCCCGAACGTGAGCCAGGACGGGCCGCCGCTGGGGTGTGATACGGAAATAAGGTTGGTTTTGTTTCAGAAAATTAGGGTGGGGAGGCTGACATTGTGGGGGCGAGACGCCCCCACGACAGCCAGCGAGGACGCCGGCGCTACAACGGCGCCAAGGTGGGAGTTGGCTTGGCCTTATCCAGCCAGATGTCGAAGTGCGTTAGAGCAAGATGGCACTGCAAGCGATGCCTTTCCTTGCGGTCGCGGATCTTGTGATCCAGCGAGGGTAGCAGGTCAAAAGTGATGTTAGCGGGCTGGAACTTGGCGGGGTCGGCGTGGGTGATGTAGTGGGTGAGCGAGCCGAAAGCCGTGGCTCGCGGCGGCGGGATCGGCTGCATCCCCGTGACCAGAGCGGCAGCGTGCAATCCCGCGAGCAGCCCGGTGGCGATTGATTCTGTGTAGCCTTCGACGCCGCAAATCTGGCCGGCGAACAAGACTTGGGGATGCTGCTTCATCTGCAGCGTCTCTTCGAGAAGCGTGGGAGCGTTGATGTAGGTGTTGCGGTGGATTTGGCCGTAGCGCAGGAAGCGGGCGTTCTCCAGGCCAGGAATCAGGCGGAGCACGCGGGCCTGCTCGCCGAACTTCAGGTGGTTCTGGAAGCCGACTAGGTTGTAGGAATCGGCTCGCAGATTCTCCTGTCGCAATTGAACCACCGCATACGGTATTTGCCCGGTGCGCGGATTCTTCAGGCCCACTGGTTTCATGGGGCCGAAGCGCAGCGTGTCACGGCCGCGGCGGGCTATTTCTTCGATGGGCAGGCAGCCTTCGAAGTAGTTCAGTTTCTCCCAATCGTGGGCTTCGACTGATTCGGCGGTGATCAGCGCTTCGTAGAAGCGGTCATAGTCGTCCCTCGACATGGGGCAGTTGATGTAGTCGGCGGTTCCCTTGTCGTAGCGCGCGGCCAGGTAAACCTTCGCCATGTCGATGGAATCGGCTTCGACGATGGGACTTATCGAGTCGTAGAAATATAGATGTGAAGCTCCGCTGAGGCGGGCGACTTCCTGCGAAAGTGCATCGGAGGTCAGCGGGCCGGTGGCGATGATGGTGAGCTGGCCTTCGTCGATATGGGTGACTTCTTCGCGGCGGATGGTGATCAGCGACTCACGGGAAATGGCTTCGGTGACTTTGGCGGCGAAAGTGGTGCGATCGACGGCGAGCGCATGCCCGGCTGGAACCGCGCATTGGCGGGCGATTTCGAGCAGGAGCGATCCCGCGCGGCGCATCTCTTCTTTGAGCAGCCAGGGCGCAGTGTTCTCGCTGTCGGACTTCAGGGAGTTGGAACAGACTAGTTCGGCGAAGTCTCCGGTCTGGTGAGCAGGTGTGGAGCAGACTGGCCGCATCTCGAACAACTCGACGGCAATGCCCTGGCGAGCGCACTGCCATGCTGCTTCGGATCCGGCAAGGCCGGCGCCGATGATTTTGACGGCTGAACTCACGATGCGCCCTCGGCCAGCCGTTGGAGCGCCTCGTCCGTAAGTAACGCCGATCGCCATTGGTCAAGGAACGTGGCCCCAAGCGATTTGTAAAGCTCAATCGCTGGTTGATTCCATCCCAACACCTCCCACCGCAGACTATAACAGCCTTCATCACACGCGATACGCGCCACGCGGGCAAGAAGAGCTTTGCCAATGCCGTGGCGTCGAAATTGTGACCGGACAAAAATATCCTCAAGAAATAATCCCTGTCGCCCTTCCCAAGTGCTGTAGAAGCCAAAAAACAGAGCATACCCGGCGGTTTGACCGAGCCACTCGGCAATAAGGGCGCGGAACTTCGGCGCCGCGCTGAAGCCGTCTCGTAATAAATCGTTTTCTGTGATGGAAACCATATCCAACTCGCGCTCATACTCAGCCAGCTCGCGAATGAGGGTCCTCAGCAGAGCCACATCGGCAGCCGTCGCAAATCGAATTGTGAGCATCGGTATCTGGCTCCAGCCTCGAGTTATGATCAATAAGTCGTGCTAATGACTTATCAGCGTGGACTGACTGGCCACGCAGACCCAGGTCCCATTCTGATTGACCCAGGTATCGGTGAAGCGCCCGCGGCGCAAATAGGGCTTGCCCTTGTTGACACCCTTTTCGCGATAGACTCCGGTGACCACCGCGCTGTCTCCGTAGATGTGCGCGATCATGGTTTCGTTGACAATCTGTTCGGGGTGGAGCGACGGCGCGCGCACGCTGGCCATGAACTGGGCTTTGTCCATAATGGTGCCGTCATAGTCGATGTAGACCAGGTTTTCAGCCAGCAATCCGTCGAGCGCCCGGACGTCTTTGTGTTCCTCAGCCAGATTCCAAGCGTTCTCGAAGGCGAGGATTCGGGTCTGCTCAGCGTCGGTATTGGACCCGTGTTGCGCAAAAACGCCCGGAGACAAGACCAACAGTAATACGGCTGGAAACATTGCTCTCATCACCGGCTGCACCCTTTGCGAAGGCAGTTGTCGTCGGTCGTCCCCGGATTCACTGTTTATTATACGGACGCGATGCGGCGTCGGGGTCGGAAGCGGCAGACGTGCTACAGAATCACTCTCTCATCTCCTATGCGGCGGGTGACATGCTCGCGGTCGAGGTATTCGAGTAGCGGGATGGCGTACTTGCGGGTCACTCCGGTCAGGTCTTTGAAGCGGGCGACGTCGATTCGTGGAGACTGGGCTTTTTGCGCGGCCACCCGCTTGCGTAGATCGGCGAGCGAGTCGCGATGAAACACCAGCTCCTCGGAAATCTTCACCAAAACCTTGTCTCGCAGCAGTAGAGTGACGATTTTTTGGGCGCGGGCTTTGTCCACCTTCAGCCCGGCGAGGACGTCTTTCAGTGCCGGGACTTTCAGGCCAGCCGCGGCGAATGCGTTCTCGATGATATTCTGCGATTCGGCTTCTTCGTCTTTCAGGGCGACGCCGCGTCCGGACAGGCGCACCAGGTCTGCAGAGAGCTCGATTTTCTTTTCTTTAAGTGCGTGGTCGAGGACGTGGGCAAGAATCTCGGGCGAAGCTTCGGGAAAATGTCCGCGCAGTTCTTCCCGGCTAATACCAGATACGAGGGGATTCTGGCGGTGAAAGGACTCGAGCGCATCCAGGAGCTTCTTGCGGAGGACATCCAGGGCTGAGTTTGCGATGAGGAGGTCGTTCACGCGCGTGATCCCGGACACCTTGGACGCCACGATCTCGACCTGCTGACTCGTCCAACCAGTGCGGGCGACTGTGTCAGCGACGCTCAGGCAGCGTGCGCCCGCCGACAGCACCCGAGCTTGCAACGCGTCAGATCGGGACCCGCCGGCGAGGGATGAAAGATAGGCAGCGTAAACGGCTGCATCTTTTATTTTGGGAGGCGGAGCGTTCTCAACCACCACGCCTCCACCGATGGTGATCACGGGGGAAAACTTGCGGATGATAAAGCGGTCCTCGGGAAGCAGCAGAGTGGACTCGCATAACCGCAACTGCGCAAACGCGGTTTCTCCCGGCGCAACCTGCTTCTTGCCATATAACACGACAGTCGCGATGGTTTCGGAGGTGTAGGAATGAAAGTGCACGCGGGCGCGGTCCTTGAGCGGTTTGGCGGAAGTGAGAAGCGAAAGTTGGACGTCGACTCGCGCGGTGGCATTGAAAGTTAGAGGTGGGGCGAGGGTCATGCCCCGTGCCAGTTCTTCGGTAGTTACGCCGGCGAGATTCAGCGCGGTGCGCTGCCCGGCTAGGGCTTGTTCGGACGATGTCCCGTGAACTTGAATTCCGCGCACGCGTACGCGCTTGCCCTTGGGAAAGAGTTCGAGTTCGGCCTCTTTATTGATAGCCCCGGAAATCAGAGTGCCGGTAACCACCGTGCCGAAGCCTTTCATGGAGAAGACGCGATCAACGGGGAGACGGGCGAGGCTGGTGGAATCGCGTGCGGGCACCTCGGCGGTCACACGCACAAGAGCGCGCTTCAGGTCATCCATTCCAGCGCCGGTAAGCGAACTGACTGGCACAATCCCGGCGTGGGATGGGTCGAGGAATGTCCCGCGCAGGAAGTCTTCGACTTCCAAGCGGACGACGTCGAGGGTTTCCGGGTCGACGAGATCGGACTTGGTGAGCACGGTGATTCCGCGACGCACGGAGAGCAGGCGGCAGATATCGAAATGTTCGCGAGTTTGCGGCTTGATGGATTCATCGGCCGCGATTACGAGAAGAACGAGATCAATGCCGCCGATACCAGCGAGCATGTTGCGTACGAAACGCTCGTGGCCGGGGACGTCGACGAAGCCCAGGCGCAGGGTTTCGCCGCCGGGGGCAGCCAGCTCGAGATGTGCGAAGCCGATGTCGATGGTGATGCCGCGGCGCTTCTCTTCTTCCAGGCGGTCGGCATCGATGCCGGTGAGGGCCTTGACCAGCGCGGTTTTGCCGTGATCGATGTGGCCCGCGGTGCCGATGATGACGGATTTCATTGCGACTGGAATGATACTAGAGGCTGCGGGTTCAAGATTACCGCCGCAACGTACGTTTCATGTCCTGACGAGCATCCGGGCTAACCCCGGCCAGGGCGGCGACGCGACTTCACTATCGGCGAAAACGATTTGCTGGCAGAGTTTTCACCGTAACATTCACACATCCGCTCCGAAGAATTCCCTTGCCGCACTGGTCGAGCGTTTCACAGCGGCAGTTTTGCATCATTTTCCGAAGCAGGCGTCGCACTGTCTTTATGCCGTCCAGCATGACATCGAGCTCGGTGAGCTTTCGCCGGCACAGCTTTTGCCAGCGGTTCGAGGCGCGAGCGGCATCGCGGAACCCGAGAAACACCTGCCGGGTTTCGTCCAAGCTAAACCCGAGCCGTCGCGCCTGCTGGATGATTGCAAGCCGATAAAGCACCGTTGCGTCGTAACGTCTCTGCCCACTCGTTCGTGGCGCCGGAGGAAGCAGTCCGATGCGCTCGTAGTAGCGAATTGCGGAGGGCTGAAGCCCAACCTGCCGTCCGACCTCAGAAATGGTTAATTGGGACACCGTTACATTCTAGAGCACCGCGTTCCGGCCGCTCCATCAAAATTGACAATAATTTACAAACATGCCGCTTGCCTTAAAGTCCACTTTAAGTTGTAAGGTTTCCATTAGGGCGGCAGAGCGCCAAGCTTAGTGGTAAGGGGACTCTCGTGAAGCAGAACTGGATATTCGCATTCTTATTTTGGCTGGCCTGTGGAAGCATCGTCCCGCTGGCACAGACAAACGAACCGGGCAGGATTGTTAATGCGGTGGCAACAGGAATGGCGGCGCCTCAGCCGTCCGCCGATAGAGAGGGCGCCACTCTCGACGCACTACGGGAAAAGCGTGCGCTACAGATCTTTCTGAAATCCGTACAGAGACAAATCGTATCTGCGGCTGAGGCGATGCCTGCCACCAAGTATGAGTTCGCCCCAAGCGAAGGCGAATTCAAGGGCGTACGCACCTTTGGCGCCCAAGTGCGGCATCTGGCAGCGACGAACCATACCCTGGCCGCCGCCGCGTTAGGAGAGGATCCGCCTGCCGACGCAGGAGACGAGCAAGGGCCGGAAACTGTCCGAACCAAAGCGGAAATTCTCGAATACCTGAATAGCTCGTTCATCCATCTGGGCAAAGCGATCGACGCGATCGGCGACAAGAACGTGATGGTAAAGCATTCACCGATTTCGCCCTTGCCACCCAGCGCGACGACTCGCCTCGGGCTCACGGTCGAGTCGTTGATTCACTCTTTCGACCACTACGGGCAAATGGTCGTGTACCTACGCATGAACGGTATCGTGCCGCCGGCGAGCCGCCCATGAAGCAGGGATCTGGCGACATCCCGGTGGCCTGCTGTCTGTCGGATGCAAGGTTCCGCGAGCGCGAAGCGACCTTGATCGCTCAGTTCAAGTCTGTTGTGATCGCAAGTGAGGAACTTCCCGACGGGTATGCTTTCCGCATTCCCGGAGATAAGCAGTCAATTGCGGCTGTGGCGGATTTGATTGTCGTTGAGCGCGAGTGTTGCCCCTTCTTGACATTCGAGTTGGCTGCCCAACCGAACATGGGGCCGGTGAAGTTGCGGCTCACCGGCCCTCTTGGGACCAAAGACTTTTTGAGAACTGTTTTCTTGCCAACGTGAAGTGCAGCCTAAGTGCCGCGAAGCTCTTCGTTTCAAGAAGGACACGAAGGATGTGACCTTGCTTACGACTGCGGCACGCCGACGACGACGGACTTCAGTCGACTGGAATGATACTAGAGGCTCGCGTGGTGGCGTCAGCGTCCGCCTAGGATTAACTGAATATCGTGCGTTGCCTGACTTGATCGTGGCCGGCCCGATTGTAGTGCAGGGATTTACGGGTGACGTTGGGACCGTTTGGCCGCTTTCTGTTGCATCTTCCTATTTTTCTTCATTGCTTTCTGCTGTTTCTTGGCTGCCTTGTTTGACGCCTTCTGCTCCTTCTTGGCGGCCTTTTGTGCCTGCCGCGCACTGTTCGGGCCCATGAAGATTTGAGCTTGGTCCGGTGTCGACACCGCAAGCGTCCCGGCGACAAACAGCATCCATATGGCAATTCGTTTCATAGTGCCCCTGGAAAGGAAGATCCTGCCAATAATTTTACACGGAGGCGGCCGCCCGACTATCAGGCGAACCGATTGTTGAACATTACGCCAGTAACGCGAGTCGGCGCTAACCTCGGATCAGCACTGTGTCATTCCCCAGCCCATGGCATCCATGTTGTGGTCTTGTCCTAAACATGCAGATTTAGGACAACACCCATGCTGTCAGACTCCTACCCATCCATCTCCCAAAATGCGACAATAGTATTTCCCCATGACCACAGCTGCCAGTCCTGCCATTACTCCCGAGCTGGTGCGGGAGCACGGGCTTACGCCTGAAGAATACGAGAAGATCAAGCAACTGCTTGGCGGGCGGGAGCCGACGATCACCGAGCTCGGCATTTTCAGTGTGATGTGGAGCGAGCATTGCTCCTATAAGTCTTCGCGCGTGCATCTGAAGCGGCTGCCGACTCGCAGCAAGCGCGTGGTGCAGGGGCCGGGAGAGAACGCCGGCATCATCGACATTGGCGACGGCTGGGCTTGCGCGTTCAAGATCGAATCGCACAATCATCCGTCGTTTATTGAGCCGTTTCAGGGGGCGGCGACCGGCATGGGCGGAATTCTTCGCGACATTTTCACCATGGGCGCACGGCCGGTGGCGGTGATGGATTCGCTGCGGTTTGGGCCTGTAACCCCGTCAAAGGCCGCGGGCGGGGGCGCCCGCGCCACACAAGCCGAGATTCACAAGAATCAATCCATTGTCGAAGGCGTGGTCAGCGGAGTTGCTTCTTACGGAAACTGTTTTGGGGTTCCGAATCTCGGGGGCGAGACTAAGTTCGAAGCCTGCTACTCGGGCAATCCGCTGGTGAACGCGTTTGCTCTCGGGCTGGTACGGCGTGATCAGATTTTCTACGCCAAGGCCGCAGGCGAGGGAAATCCGGTAATTTACGTTGGATCGAAGACCGGGCGCGACGGCATTCACGGCGCGACTATGGCGAGCGAGGAATTCAGCGAAGCTTCTGAGGCCAAGCGCCCCAATGTTCAAGTCGGCGATCCTTTTTTAGAAAAACTCTTACTGGAAGCATGCCTGGAAGCCATGCAGACCGGCGCAATTGTCGGCATTCAGGACATGGGCGCGGCGGGCCTGACCTGCTCCACTTGCGAAATGGGCGCGCGCGGCAAGGTCGGCACTGAGATCGAACTCGACCGCGTGCCGCAGCGCGAGACCGGCATGAGTCCTTACGAGATCATGCTGAGCGAGTCGCAGGAGCGCATGTTATTGGTGGCGCAGAAGGGCCGTGAGGACGAAGTCTTTCGGGTGTTCGAAAAGTGGGGACTGGATGCAGTCGAGATCGGCCGCGTGACTAGCGACGGCAAGATGCGCGTGCTCCAGCACGGGAAAGTTGTCTCGGAGATCCCCAATGAAGCGCTGACCGATGATGCCCCGGTCTATAAGCGGCCTCTTCAACGGTGGGAGCCACCGGTGCCGCGCGAGATGCCGCATCAGATTCGGCTGGCGGAGACCGCAGACCTCACGCGGAATCTAAAGCTCCTCCTGGCCAGCCCCAACATCTGCGGCAAGCGCTGGGTGTGGCAGCAATACGATCACATGGTGCAGACCAACACGGTTGAAGGCCCGGGGGCTGGCGACGCCGGCGTGATCCGTATTAAAGGTTCGCAGCGCGGGTTGGCGATGGCGCTCGATGGCAACGGGCGCTGGTGCTATCTCGATCCGCAGCTCGGAGCCATGCATGCGGTGGCGGATGCGGCCCGCAACGTAGCCTGCTGCGGCGCTACGCCGGTCGGCGCGACGAATTGCCTGAACTTCGGCAATCCCGAGAAGCCACAAATCATGTGGCAGTTTTCCCAGGTGGTGGATGGCATCACCAAAGCTTGCGAAGCGCTGGATGTGCCTATCACCGGCGGCAATGTCAGCTTTTACAACGAGACGTTGGGCGAAGGAATTTATCCCACTCCAGTGCTGGGAATTGTGGGCACGCTCGACGACGTTCACAAGGCGGTGTTCCCGCATTTCCGTGAACCGGGGCGAGTGGTTGTCCTGCTGCGCGGGTCGGAGCTGGGAGATCGCGTGGACGCGGAGGCGGAGTTTGGTTCCTCGGAGTATGCGAAGGAGATCCTGGGCGCGGTGTGGGGATTCCCGCCGGCGCTGGAACTGGAACGCGAGGCTGCCCTGCAAAAGGCGATGGTGGGGATGATCCAGGCCGGACTGGTGGATTCCGCGCACGACTGCTCGGAGGGTGGGGTCGCGGTTACCCTGGCGGAGTCGGCGTTCGCGAAGGACGTGGGAGCGAAGGTGGATTTGCCCGCGCTAGGGCTGCCCGCCGAATTTGTGCTGTTTGGCGAGGATGCCAGCCGGGTGGTGGTCTCTTGCGACCGAAGTAACCTCTCGGGAATCCAACAAGTAGCGGTAAAATACGGCATCTCGGCGGACGTGATTGGGGAGACGGTGCCGGAGCGGCTGGAGATCAAGGCGAACGGCGGAGTGGTGGTGTCGACCAGCGTGAGCGAGTTGCGGCAAGTTTATGAGAGTGCTTTGGAGACGGCTTTGAGGACTGAGGCGGTGGCTGCGGATTGAGAACTTTTTAACGCAGAGATCACGGAGAAAATCGCCGGAGATCGCAGAGAAGAGCTCTTAACCGCAAAGGTCGCAAAGAGAGGCCGCGAAGTACGCAAGGAAAAGCTAGGCGCTAGAGCTAAGAGCCAGAGGCTAAGAGCTAAATGCCATCTTCCGACAAATTTCACGACGAGTGCGGGGTGGTTGCAATCTACTCCCATCCCGAGGCGGAGAAGCTTGCTTACCTCGGTCTGCACGCGCTGCAACATCGCGGCCAGGAGTCGGCGGGAATTGTTACTTCTGATGGCATGGCTCTGCACGTTCACAAAGCCATGGGCCTGGTGGCGGATATTTTTGTCGAGGAAGTTCTGGCCCAGTTGCGCGGGACTTTGGCCATTGGACACACTCGCTACTCGACTGCCGGCGATTCCGCGTTGCTGAACGCTCAACCCATCATGGTGCAATCGAATAAAGGCATGATGGCGCTGGCGCATAACGGCAACCTGGTAAATGCGCAGGAAATTCGCGGGCGACTGGAGAGTCAGGGGTCGATTTTTCAGACCACCAGCGATACCGAAGTCATCGTTCATCTGATTGCTCTGTCCAGGGAGCAGACGCTGCCTGAGGCAATGGCGGATGCGCTGCGAAAAGTCGAAGGCGCATTTTCGCTGGTGATGATCAGTCCCGACCGGATTTTTGCGGCGCGCGACCCCCGCGGTTTCCGGCCGCTGGCCATGGGGCGAATTCCGGCACAGTCCGGCGAGAAACAGGACACGATTGTTTTCGCATCGGAAACCAGCGCCTTCGATCTGATCGGCGCTACTTTCGAGCGCGACGTCAAGCCGGGGGAACTCATCGTGGTTGGCCCGGAGGGAGTGACCTCGCGTCTCTATTCGCCACCACTGGCGCAGTCGAGTTGCATCTTTGAGCATGTTTATTTTTCGCGGCCCGACAGTCTGGTATTTGGCCGCGCGGTGCAGCAGAGCCGGGAGGAACTGGGCCGGCAACTGGCGCGCGAAGCGCCGGCGGAAGCTGACATTGTGGTCCCCGTGCCCGATTCCGGAGTGACCGCCGCCATGGGCTACGCCGCCGAGAGCGGTATTCCTTTCCGCTTTGGACTGATCCGCAACCACTACATCGGCCGCACTTTTATTGAGCCTCGCCAAACGGTGCGTGATTTCGGAGTGCGGCTGAAGCTCAACCCGGTGCGCAGCCTGCTCGAAGGCAAGCGCGTGGTGCTGATCGATGATTCCATTGTTCGTGGCACCACCAGCCGGAAGATCGTTCGCATGGTGCGTAGTGCGGGAGCCAAAGCCGTGCACATGCGCGTATCCTGCCCGCCGACCATTTCTCCGTGCTTTTACGGAGTGGACACGCCATCAAAGAAGGAATTGATCGCCGCCAACAAGTCGGTGGAGGAGATTCGACAGTTCATCGGCGCCGATTCGTTGTCCTACTTGTCGCTTGAAGGAATGAAAAAGGCCTGCGGCGACGGCGAGAAGACCACCTACTGTACTGCCTGCTACACCGGTTCCTATCCCACCAATTTAGTGGATGTGGAAGAAATCCAGCCCGCCACTTTGAAGAGATAAGCGTCTTCTCGTTAAGAAAAAAAGGCCCGCTCCGGAGCGGAGCGGGCTTCAACTAATGCACGGCCAAAACAGTTACACACTAGCCGCGGGCAAGCGAATAATGCCTCACTGGCCCGGGCAGATGTTCTTTTCGTCGTTTTGGAAACTCAGCCAGCTATGCACCGATACTGCTTTAGGGGCACCGAAGTAGCCGATGAAAACCAAGTCCTGAAGGTGGTATGTGAAACCATTTACGGTGTACGGATGATCGTCCAACACCAACGGATCGCCGACTTCCAGAATGCTGTTGTCAAAGCAGCCGACATTGTTGTCCACGAACGGGTCGTCCATCCACTCGCCAATCTCGTGCGACAGGGCGGCGGTGTCCTGCGAAAATACGCCGGAGCCCTGATCAATCGTCGAGCTGACACCGTAGGTCTGGCCAGCCGGCTGGCTCCCGTTGGCGCTGTGATAGCCACCGATGCAGCAGCCGCCGCTAGTCATGTAAGTGTCGTACATGAGGAAGATTGGGAAGGTGTCTGGCGTGATCTGCGATGCGAACTGCCGGAGCCAGGTTTGCACGGAGTTATCGAAGCTGTTGATGTCCACCAACCCCACGGTTTTGCCGAACTCGTTCCCGACTGCGCAACCCGCGAAGTTGCAATTGAACGTCTGTTCGGGCAGGACCGTCGCTGTGCCCAACAGAACGTGGTAGTTGTTATTGTGTTGCACGTAGTGCCAAGCGTTGCCGCGCTGAAAGGCATCAATGTACTGAGTTTGCCCCAAGTCCGTGCCGCCTTGCACGAAATCCACGTTGGGCTGGAACAGAGGTGAGTTGATGATGGTTGTAGTGACCGGCACAGCCTGACCCTGAAATTCGTCGACGTTGGGATCAAAGGTGTGATTGCCGTGGTTCGCGTCAAACACCATTTTGACCGGGATAACGAAAAGCGGTACGGTCGTCGTGGTATTCGTGTTGAGGGGATTTGCGCCCACCATGGTAAAGGTGCGCTTCACGTGAGTAAGATCCGTGAAGCTGCCGTTCCATTGCGCCAAATTCCCGGATGGTGTATGCACGTTGTAGGTTTGGGGATGCTGCGGCAGGGTCACAAGCTTGCGGGACGGATTTGCATAAGGATAGTCCTGTTGAATGTCTTGGGCGAGACCGATACCAGCCAGACTCAGGACGAGTACGGTGATCAAGCTGCCAGTAATCAAGCTTTTCTTCATGGGAGGTTATTCCTCAAGTGTAGGATTGTTCGATTTCCCGATCGACCGACCCGAGAATCCTCTCACGTCTTTCCAATCAAGCCGCGTGGAGCGTAGATGAACCCGGGACTTCGAGCAGACTCGGACTGGGAACAGAGTGTAGCTTCAGCAGCACCCGAGGTCAACGGGGTCTTTCGACCTAGCAAGGAGTCTTTCGGCCCAGTGGCGCGAAGAAGACACCGCCTACGTTGCAGCTAGAGGTTGTATGAGGGAGGTGGTGGGCCCCCGCCCTCCATGAAAAAGCCCGCTCCTTTCGGAGCGGGCTTTTCAGCGATACAAGAGTTAGTGAGCAGTCTGGCAAACGTTCAGGCTGTCACCCTGGAACGTAACAAAATTATTCACGGAAATCGTCGGCGGTGCTCCGAACCAGGTGATGAATACCAGATCCTGAGGATGGAAGGTGAAGCCACCGATGGTGTACGGCCAGTCCCCAAAATCATGAACGCCGGTTTCAGTTTCCAGCGGGTCGCCCACTTCCAGAATGCCGTTGCTCGGGCAGGGAGACGAATTAGTGGTGAACGGGTCCATCAGCCACTCGCCGAGCTCATGGGAGAGTGCGCTAATGTCCTGTGAAAACACCGGAACCACGGCTTGCTGAATGCTGGTGCTGTAGCTGTAAGTCTGCCCGCCGGGCGCTCCGGTATTGGCGCTGTGATAGCCGCCGATGCAGCAACCGCCAGACGTCAGGTAAACATTCTCAGTGATAAACAGGGGCAGGATGTTGGGCTGGATCTGCGTGTTCTTGGCCATCACAGCCTGGAGCTGTTGGTCGAACCAGTTGATGTCGGCTGTGCCGGTGGGAATGCCACTCCAGGGATTGGGGATCACATTGCCATCGCTGGCCGGGACATTGAACGTCAGTTCGGGCTCGGCCATCCTCTGGAGAACAATGTGATACTTGCGGTTGTGCTTGATTGCGGCCCAGAAGTTGCCACGCTGGTATGCATCGATATATTGCGTCTTGCCCAGATCCGTGCCTCCCTGGACGAAATCAAATTCCCCCCGGAAGATAGGCGACATTGCAATCATGCCGGTGGTGGAGACGTTTCCGAAGTACGGCGTACTGGGGTCGAAGGTCATGTTCCCGTTGCTGGCGCCATAAACCATCTTGATCGGAAACACCATCACCGTCACGGTGGTTGTGGTGTTCGAGGTCCTGGGATCCGCTCCAACAATCACTGAACTAAAGTTGCGGTTGTCGAATGAGGACGTCCAAGCGAAGGTCCACTGCGGCAATTGCGCGGCAGGGTCGGCTGGTTTCACCGGGTAATAACTGTGCGGGGGCAGGGTCGTGAAAATCGGCTGCGCGCTTTGAATGTCCTGGGCGACACCGAAACCGGCTAGGCTAACGCAGAATAGCGCGACCAGTGCGGCGATCATGCTGCCGGCAATGACTCTTTTCTTCATGGTCTTTTTCCTCAGGCTTGCAGATTGTCTTAATTCCTGATCGACTGGCCCCAAGAACTCCCCCTCGGGCAAAGGTTACGCGGCGTAGACCAGCGTTCGGGGCATCGAGCAGAATCGGACTAGGCACGAACTGTACCTTCGACAGCCGGATGGCGTCAATGGAGCCTTTCGGCCCCTGGGGGCATCCTTCTCCTGCAAAATCAAACCGGTAGCTGCAGCAGGGCAATGACGCAAGAAAAAAGCCCGCTCCTGGGGGAGCGGGCTTTTCAAGTAAGACAGAGTTAGTGAGCAGTCTGACAAACGGCCAGCGTCGGGCTACCCTGGAAGGTGACCCATCCGTTCACTGCGGTCGAGGGGGTTTCTCCGAACCACGACAGGAATACCAGATCCTGAGGATGGTAGGTGAAGCCGCTAATGGTGTACGGCCAGTCGCCGAAATCATGGATACCGGTTTCGGTTTCCAGCGGATCGCCGTTCTCCAGGATGCCGTTGTTCGGGCAGGGAGATGCATTCTGGGTGAACGGATCGATCAGCCACTCGCCGACTTCGTGCGCCAGCGCGCCCACGTCCTGTGAGAACACCGGGACGGCGGCCTGCTGAATCTGGGTGCTGTAGGAGTAGGTCTGGCCGTTTGGTGGACCGCCATTGGCGCTGTGATAGCCGCCGATGCAGCATCCACCTGAGGTCAGGTAAACGTTCTCGGTGATAAACAGAGGCAGGACATTGGGCGAGATGCAGGGTTCTTTTCTAACCGTGCACGAGTACTTCTGCATCACGGTTTGCAACTGCTGGTCAAACCAATTGATGTCGGCGGTCCCGGTGGGGATGCCGCTCCAAGGATTGGGGATTACGTTGCCAATCCCGGCGGGAACGGTGAAAGTCTGTTCAGGAGCAATCAGCGTCTTGAGAAGAACGTGATAGTTGGTGTTGGTCATGACATCGGTCCAGAAGTTGCCGCGCTCGTAGGCATCAATGTATTGCGTGGTACCCAGGTCCGTGCCGCCCTGATTGAAGTCAACTTCCGACTTGAAGATGGGCGAGTTATTGACCATCTGCGTGGTCGACATGCTTCCGAATTCGCCGGTGGTGTTGGGATCGAAAGTCTTGTTTCCGTTGCTTGATCCGTAAACCATCTTGATGGGGATAATTCCAACACTAATGGTGGTGGTGGCGTTATGTGTCGACGGGTCGGTTCCAACGAACACGCTGCTGAAGGTCCGGTTGTCAAAGGACGATTTCCAGGTGAACGTCCATTGTGTCAGCGGAGTAGACGGCAATTGGCTCGGGTAGTAGCTGTGCGGGGGCAGAGTCGTGAACACGCCACGCGCCGACGGGTCATAGAGAGGCTCTTGCGAGAATGCGGTACCGACCAAACTTATGCAGGCCAGCGCAACGAGTACGGTGATCAAGCTGCCAGTAATCAAACTTCTCTTCATACAGGTTATTCCTCAGGTGTAGGATTGTTCGATTTCCCGATCGACCGACCCGAGAATCCTCTCGCGTCTTACCAAGACAAGGCGCGTGGAGCGGAGACGAACCCGGGACTTCGAGCAGACTCGGACTGGGAAGGAAGTGTAGCTTTGACTGCGTTCCGGGTCAACGGGGTCTTTCGACCGTGGAGTGGAGACTTTCTTCCTACGCCAATTGATCAGGCAGGTAAGCGGGTCAGAAGGTTACGCGCGCCCCGATCTGCGCGGCGAAGGGGATGCCGACAGTCGTTCCCGGACCAAAGAAGTCCCCCAGCGCGCCAGCCGGAACAGTCAACTGCTGCAAGCTGGTGACGGGCCTGGTGGTGGTGCAGGCAGGATTAGTGCAGATCGCAGTCACGTTCCCGGACTGCTGGTCAGCGAGCGGAACCGGGAGCGCGGCGACGTTTCCGATGAAGTTGGCCCCAGGATTGTTGCGGTTGAAGAGGTTGAAGAACTCGACGAAGGGAATCAGCGACCAGCGATCATGGAAATTGAAAGGCCGGCTGACCCGCAGGTCAGCCTGAATGTAAGGAGTGCCGCGAAACTCGTCCAGGCTGGTGGGCACGCCATTTACCGAGATGCGATGGCTATTGTCCGCCGTGGTGATGGTGAGTGGACGGGCGCTTTCGGCCTGGGTCAGGGTTGTCACCTCGAATCCGCCGGGAACATGGAGAGTGCCGGCGAGCACGAAGCGATGAGTGACGTCTTCTCCCGACGGGCCGTAGTCGCCGGGGCCGAAGGGGTTCAGCGGATTGCAAACGCCGTTCACGTAGTCAAAGAGTTCGCCAAGGACGCAGCCCCAAGTGGACGCTCGGGACAGAGTGTAGTTGGCAATCAGACTGAAGCGGCGCGACATATTCCCCTGTAGATGGAGCATGAGGGCGTTGTAGCTGGACCGATTGTCGGACTTGAAGAGATTGAGGTTGGGAACCACGCTGGCTTGATCGGCAGCGAAGGTGGGATCGGAAGCAGGAATGAGTGGAGTAAATAGATTGACGCCGCTGGTGTAGCGGTAACCCCGGTAGGCGTGATTGCCTTCCTCGTGAGTGTAATCGGCACTCAGGATCCACTTCTGGTTGAAGGCGTGCTGAACGCCGCCAGTCGCATGAATGTTATAGGGAGTTTTGTATCCGGAACCGATGAGGCTGCTCCCGGCCCCGGCACCGCCCAGAATGCAGCCGGAACCGACCAGGGCATAGTGGCCAGGGACGTTGTTGAAGCTGCACGGCCCCACAGATTGATTCACCGCCTGAAATGCGGTTGCCCAACCATTCTGCGCCAGATCGTCGTAATAGAGGCCGAAGCCGGCGCGAATTACCGTCTTGCCGCTGTGCGCGGGAGCATAGGCGATTCCGAGGCGCGGCCCGAATTGCTTGCGGTAGTCCTGCGGCGCGCCCTGCTGCAACGGAATCCCCAGCGCTTTTAGTGTGAGGTACGCCGGATTCTCGAGCTGGCTGCGGCCTGAACCCTGGAAGAGTCCGAAACTGGTTTGGTAGCGCAAACCGTAATTCACGGTGAGCTGTGACGTCACCCGCCAGGAATCCTGGGCGTAGAAGGCGAGCCGCTGCACGTTCTGTGAGAAGGAGCCACCGAGATTGGAGGTCGAGGCTCCGGCCTGCATGTCAGCCGTGAACACGGAACGTGGTTGGGTGAGATAAAACCTAGGGTTCTGCGGAAAAGAAAACAGAGTCTCGTTATTGCCGGAAAATGCGCCGCTGAGCACCGGCTCGTGAATGAAGTTGATGCCGAACTTCGGCGCATGCCGTCCAGAGGCATGGCTCACGTCATAACGGAACTGATATTTCTCCTGCTTGCGCAGGTCGGGAAACAAAGTAATCGGCGTAGCAAACTGATTGTCGCCAAAGGTTTCAAAGCCGGAGACGCTCAGCGAGGTGGAACTAAACGGGAAAGCGAGGGCAAAGCCGAGGTCGGAGTTGCGCGCCTGTGTGAGATGCAGTTCGCTGGCGCCAAAGGTGAACGTGCCTACCCAAGTCGAACTGAAAGAATATGAATTGCCGATGGCAGCGTTCCAATAGTTATTGTGCGTAGTCAGGCCGGTCGAAGGCAGGGTGGCTTGCTGAACCAGAGCGTTGTGGGTGAGGTAGCTGTCTCCAGAGGTTCGCAGGAACCATTGTGATTTGGGTGACTGCGTCCAGTCGAAACGCAGGGAGCCGTTGTAATCGCGGAATGGAATGGGGACGTTGTTGGGCACGGCAATGGAACTAACGCCGGGAATCAATGCTTCAGAAGCTAGAGTCGCTAGAGCGTTGAATTGGGTCACGCTGGCGTCGCTGTAGGCGATGCTGGCGTTTTCGTGAACGTGCTCGAAGGCGGCGAAGAACCATACTTTATCTTTCTTGATCGGCCCGCCGATGGTGCCAACGTAGTTTTGCCGTGAGAATGGCTGCTTGGGATTGGGTGCAGGATTCTCGATGGGGAAGCGCGCGTTGAGAGCTGCCTCACGGTCGAAGAATGAGAAACTCCCGTGCCAATCGTCGGTGCCGCGCTTGGTGGTGATGACTACAGAACCCGCGGTCGTGCCTCCGGAGTCAGCATCCTCCTGGGCGGTTTGCACCGCGAATTCCTGGATCGCATCGGGAGAGAAATTTTGCAGGAACCCGCCGACCCAGTCATCGGAGTTGTCCACGCCGTCCACGGAAAGCGCGTTGTTCAGGCCCGAGCTTCCGCCGGTGGAAACCGCAGTGATGCGCGCCTTGGTGGGATCGGAAGGCTCAACCGGCGCGGTCCCCGGAGCTAGGTATGCGATATTGGCAAAGCTGCGGGCGCTGAGTGGCAGGGTTTGAAGGTCCTGCGACATGACTGCCGTCTGGTGGATGGCACTGGCCAAATCAATGGCCTGGGTCGTGATAGAAGCTGCTTGCGACTCGACTTTCACCGTTTCCCGAGATCCCGCCGGCTTCATGGTGATGGTGTAATCGCGCACTGAGCTGACGATGAGTTCGACGTCGGCGTGGGCTTCGGCGAAGCCGGGAGCGCTAACAGTCAGGCGATAATCTCCGGGGAGCAGATCGAGCAGGCGAAATTCTCCATGGTCGTCGGCGGTCACCTGGCGCTCGAAAGCAGCGCCGCGCGCGCGGGCGACGACCTTGGCATGAGCCAGCCGGGCGCCGCTGGAATCCTGCACCACGCCGCGCATGGATCCCGTCGGAGTTTGTCCGGAAGTGAGCAGCGGCAAGGAAATCAGGGAGGCCAGCAAGCTTACCCGAAGCGCAGTTAAGTAGGATGGCATTGCTATTGGAGAGTAGCTATGACTTAGTCGTTACTACCAGCGCTAGTAAGCGGGCGATGGCTTGGAACACCAAGACGGCGTCGACCTGCATGCCGTTCTCATTTCGTTTCTCGTTATTCTCGCTTGCCGCGAAAGTATGCCTGCGGCGTGCTGCCCAACATGGTGCGGAACATCTCAATAAAGGCGCTCACGCTGTCGTAGCCGACGGCAATTGCAACGTCGGTAACAGACTCGCGCTGTGCGAGCATCTCAAGCGCAGCAAATAGTCGCGCCTGCTGCCGCCAGCGGCCAAAAGAGATACCTGCCTTGGCGGAAAATGCGCGCATGAAAGATCGACGGCTCATTCCAGCGAAATGCGCCCAGTCATCCAGAGTGCGGTCGTCCGCGACATCATTCAGCAAAGCATGAGCAACTCTGGCCAGTCTTTTCTCTTTAGGTATCGGCAAACGTAAAGGCTGCTGTTCGGGCTGGCGGATCTCGTCCCGAAGAACGGCGATCAGGCGCTTCTGGGCTGAGGAGAGCGGTTGCCGGGGGTCCCAGGCGAGAACGCGATGAACGACAGCAAACAACAACTCAGAGGAGCTAAACATGCAGGGAATCTTGGGTAATCCACGGCAAGTCTCCGCAGATAGGTAAACCATCGATCCTGCCGCGCCTCCCACGGAACGCGCCGCGTGCCTGCAGTCGGGTGGAATCCATGCACAGCGTTGCGAGGGAAACATCCAACGTTCGCCAGCCGCTTCCACCACCAGCAGTCCCCGAGTCAGCGCGAAGAGTTGTCCGCGCGCGTGGCTGTGCTCAGGCGCCCAGTCTTCATCGCCGCTTCTTTCGAAAGCAAAGGCCAGCGCGGGAATGTCGCTCTCGGCAAGTCGGCGCAACTCTTCGACGTTCTTCGCGGCCGAAAACGTGGATTTGGACGATTGACCCTTTCCCGACATAAATAGCCACTTTCCAGTTAGCGCGCCATCCCGAAACCTAGCTAGAGTACGCAGCAGAGCAAAGAAAGGCAAATCTCATGAACGCTGCCGTGCTGCATGCTTTCGAGAAAGACCCTCAGTTCGAACAGTTTCCCGAGCCAACCGCTGCAGACGACAACGAGGCGATCGTGCAAGTGCTGGCCGCCGCGTTGAAACCGGTAGATCGACAGATCGCCAGCGGCTCACACTATGCGAGTCCGCGCAAACTGCCGGTGGTCTGCGGCATCGATGGCGTTGGGTGTTTCGAGGACGGCACACGAGTTTACTTTGGTGGCCCTCGACCACCGTATGGCGCAATGGCACAGCGGACAGTCGTGTCCCGGCAGCGATGTTTCCCGCTCCCTCAGGAAATCGACAACGTTACTGCGGCTGCGGTTATGAACCCTGGCGTCTCCGCGTGGCTGACTCTGGCTCAGCGGGCAAAGCTGGTGCGAGGCGAGACCGTTCTTATCCTGGGTGCAACTGGTGTTACGGGGAAACTGGCAGTGCAGATTGCCAAGCTCCTCGGCGCCGCGCGAGTAGTGGCGGCTGGGCGGAACCAGCAAGTACTGAACACGCTCCAAGAGTTCGGCGCTGATGCGATCATCCGCATCGACAGACCCGGTCAGGATCTCAAGGACGCATTCGCCTCCCAGGCTGGGGAGTCCGGCTTCGATGTCATCATCGACTATTTGTGGGGTGCGCCGATCGAGGCGCTGCTTGCCGCCATCACCCGCAAGGAATTCGCGGCGGTCAAGTCCGAGATTCGCCTGGTGCAAGTTGGGGAGAGCGCGGGGGCCGCTATTTCACTGCTGGCCGCCGTGCTGCGCAGCGCGCCGCTGACCGTCATGGGCACTGCTGGTATTCCGTCTCCCGATGTCTTAATGGACGCCTGCCAACAAGTCCTGATACGGGCCGCGCGAGGTGAACTCCGCATCGATGTGGAGCGGGTTCCGCTTGATCAGGTGGAGAGCGCGTGGCAGCGCGACGGACACGGTCGCAGGATTGTGCTAATCCCGTAGAAGTTGCGCAGAGGTTAGAGCTTTACCGAGCCTTGACAGCGACGGCGACTCGCGGGATGCCTTGCAGATCATTGACCACGCGCACGTCTGACCAATCCGCAAGTAAGCGCTTCACGTATTCCGCGATCGTTGCGCTCATCTCCATGATCAGGAATCCCCCGGGCTTGAGAATTGCGTGGGCCTGCGGTATGAGGCGTTCGATGACTTCCAACCCAGTGGGGCCAGCGAAGACTGCATTGCGAGGCTCGTACTTGCGGACTTCGAGTTGGACATGGTCTTCTTCGGATTCGCCGACATAGGGTGGGTTGGAAACGACCACGTCAAACGCGGCCGGATCGAACCCCCGCAATAAATCGGTTTGGTGAAAGTGAATGCGGGGGGCGAGCCCGTGACGAGCCGCGTTGGCGCGGGCGATCTCGATAGCAGCGGGGGAGATGTCGGTCGCATAAATCTCAGCGTGCGGGAGTTCTTTGGCGAGCGCCAAAGCCATGCATCCCGAGCCGGTGCCGACGTCCACGATGCGGGAACCGGCACCGGGCGATAGGGTCAGCGCGGCTTCAATCACATGTTCAGTTTCAGGGCGCGGGATGAGCACGGCAGGAGAAACGATGAGATCCATGCCCCAGAATTCCTGATGCCCCGTGATGTACTGGGTCGGAATTCCCATGGCGCGTTGCGCGATTGCCTCCTGGTAATTGATTTTCTCTTGCGAAGTCAGTTCATGTTCGGGATGCGCGAAGAGATAGGCGCGGTCGCGTCCGAGGGTGAACATGAGCAGCGTCTCGGCGTTCAGCCGCGGCGAACCGACCTGGGACGCGGTGAGGGCGGAAATCGCCGAGTTGAGAGCGTCTTTGATGAGCACTTGATCATTTCAACACAAAAACCTAACCGCAAAGCTCGCAAAGCAACGCCGCTAAAGGACGCAAAGGGATGCTGAGTTTCTTTGCGATCTTCGCGCCAGTCTCCGCGCGCTTTGCGGTTGAAGGTTTTGGCATCACAGCACGGCTGTCTCTTCAATCATCCGGCCTTCGGCGAAGCGCGAGAGGCCGAGCAGTGACACATCCACTAGATCGGTCTTTCCCGTCAGGATCAAATCGGAGAGGATCTTTCCGGTCGCTGGAGCGTGCATCACGCCGTGTCCGCTGAAGCCGTTCGCCAGAAAGAATCCGGGAACGTCTGGCGCTTCACCCAGGATGGGATGGTGGTCGGGCGTCATCTCATACAGGCCTGCCCAAGCGCGCTTGGGATTGACGGCTAAGTTCTCGAACATCGGTACGCGGTCGGCAGCGTGGGTCAAGACTTTCTCGATGAAAGCAGGCTCGAAGTCGGTTTTGTATCCCGGCGTTTCCTGAGGGTCGTTCCACGCCAGGAGAAATCCCAAACCCTCGGGCCGAAAGTGGAAACCGTTCGACATGTCGATAATCATAGGCGCGGTGTGAGGAAACTGGTCGAATGGTTCGGTCGGAATCAGCATGCGGCGCAGTGGTTCGACGGGTAGGTCCAGATTCACCATGCGTGCGATGCTGGCCGCCCAAGCCCCAGCAGCGTTGACCACATTGCGTGCAGAGACAGAACCGCGCGCAGTCTCGACTCCGGCAATGCCATTTGCGTCGAGCCGAATGCTCGTGACTTGAGTGTTCTTCCACAGCTTAGCTCCGTGGTCGGCAGCCCAGCCCATAAAACCGTTCATGGCGCTGTAGGGATCGACAAAGCCATCAGTCGAGCAAAAGCTTCCGCCCACGATGTCGTCAGAACGAAGTTGCGGGAACATGCTGCGAATTTCGTCGGCAGTGATCAGGCGAACGTTCTCTAATCCCAAAGCAGTTTGCGTTTCGTAGTTAGTGCGCAGATAAGCGAGATGCTTTCCTTCGGTGGCGCAGAACAGATAGCCTTGCGGCCGGTAGCCGGCGGGGTGACCCAACCGCTCGTCGAAGCTGGCATAGAATGGGATGGAGTAGAGGGACATCTGTATGTTTACCGGCGTAGAGAACTGCGCCCGCACTCCGCCCATGCTCTTGCCGGTGGATCCCTTGCCCTGAGCGGTTTCACGCTCGATCACCAGAACGTCTTTACAGCCGGCCGCAGTCAGGTGATAGGCGATGCTGGAGCCGACGATCCCTCCGCCGATGATGACGACTTCCGCGGTTTGCATGTGCCAACAGATTTAACCACAGAGGCCACAGGGGATCACAGGGGAACCCTGGTTTCTTTGCTGCCTTGAACCCTGCACTGCTTCCCCTTAAACTTAAAGGTAGATGCATACGCATGCCAGCCACGGCGGAGAGCGGACCTCGAAGGTCTTGCGGATTTCTCTGGTTGCAACCCTCGCTTACATTGTGCTGCTGGTGATTGCTGGCATTCGCGCCCATTCGCTGGCGCTGCTCTCGGAAGCCGGGCACAACCTTTCCGACCTGGTGGCCCTTTTGCTCTCTCTGGTGGCTGTGTATCTTCAGGCCCGCCCGCCGAGCGCCACCAAGACTTATGGCTGGCATCGCGCCGGAGTGCTGGCTGCGCTGGTAAACGCGGCCTCGTTGGTGCTCATCGCCTTCTTCATTTTCTATGAGGCCGTCAAGCGGCTGCGCAACCCCGAGCCGGTGCACGCTGGCCTGATGATGGGAGTGGCGGCGGTTGGCGTGGTGATGAACGGCGTCATCGCGCTGATGCTTTACAAGTCCCACCGCGATGTCAACATCCGCAGCACCCTACTACACGAGATTGGCGACACGGTTTCAACTGCGGCGGTCATCCTGGGCGGCTGGGCGATTATGGCCACCGGACACTACTGGATTGATCCGGCGCTCTCGTTTGGGATTGGCGCGCTCATTCTGTGGTCAGGTTTCGGGATCGTCCGCGAGACTTTGAACATTCTGCTCGAAGGCACGCCGCAAGGAATCAAGCTGGAACGCGTGACAGCCGCAATTTGCGCGGTCGAGGGAGTCAACGATGTGCACGACCTGCATGTGTGGAGCATCGGGTCAGAGACGGCCGCGCTTTCATGCCATATTTCCATCGCCGACATACCGCCCTCGGTCAGCGAGCGCATTCTGCGCGAGGTGAAAGAACGATTGCACGGGGAATTTCACATCGACCACACGACCATTCAGTTTGAAAACGTGGTCTGCGAAGTGGCGCACGGGTGCGTGATTCCGGTGAGCGAGGCGGAACACCACGGACATAGCCACTGAAGGCTAGCACTTGGCATTTAGCACTTGGCATTTAGCCATGAGAGATTTTCCGCTGATCCCGCTGCGCCTTCGGTGACGACTAAATGCTAAGTGCCAATTGCTAACTGCTTCTTTCCTGCTTCTCGTAAATCTCCCTTACCGTCTCAATCGTATCCGCGTCTTCCGGCGACTTGTCGGGCCGCAATCGTGCAATCCTGGGAAAGCGAAGTGCATAGCCGCTCTCGTGGCGATCTGAGCGCATCATATTATTGAAGGCGACTTCCAGAACAATTTTCGGTTCGACAATCAGCCGGAAACCTTGGTCTTCGACTTTGTGCTCCAGAAACCACTTGGTCATTTCGCCGATTTCGGCGTCAGTGAGGCCGGAGTAGGCCTTGCCTATATTCGCCAACCGGTTCCCATGCCAGACCGCAAACGTGTAGTCGCTCAGAACTCCGATGCGTTTGCCGTGGCCGTATTCGACCGCGGTCACTACCACGTCCAGTGTGGCCAATTCGCGCTTCAGTTTTAACCACGATTTGCCACGGCGTCCGGGAGTGTATGCCGATTCTGGATCTTTGATCATCAGACCTTCGTTACCCCGAGCCTGCGCGGCTTCGAAGAGCTGATCGAGTTCCGTGGCGGACGAGGCGTTAAACACTGGCGCGCGAATCACCTGAGCGTTCAGCCTCTGTTCTTCCGATCCGAATGACAACTTTCCTTGATGGAGGCCATGCGTCCTCGCCCGTGAGCTAGTCGAACGTCTCGCCAACAACTCGTCAAGCAGTGTAGCCCGCTCGCTGAGTGGCCGATCGATCAGCAATTCGTTGTTGCCATAGAGCACATCGAACACCAGATACGCGACCGGCACTTCACGCATGAGTTGCTCGCTCACTTTCTTGCGACCCAGGCGTCGCCCAAGCGCACTGAAGGGGAGCGCGCGTCCTGGGTCCTCCTCGCCGTAATCCCAAGCTACGATTTCTCCGTCGAAAATGACGCCTTCCGGCAGCCCAGCCAGTGCGTCCGGCAGCTCTGGGAAAGACTCGGTAATCTCGTCTCGCGTGCGGGAGAAGATTCGTACTTCATCGCCAGAAACATGTGCCTGGGCGCGGATGCCGTCGTATTTGTCTTCCACCAGGGAGTTCTCGAAATAGCTTAGAGCTTCTTCCGACGAGGCAGCCGGACTGGCCAGCATCAAACCCAGGGGATGAAACAAGCGCATGCGGGCTTTCGCCAGTCTTCCGCCGGCGGCGAGCCGCAAGGTTTCTCCGATGTCCCCGAGCAGCATGTTGGCGCGCTGCACCTCGGACAGAGTGGCTCCGTAGGCTCTGGCGATGGCTTCTTCGACCAGGCTTTCTTTCAAGCCAATGCGTAGATCGCCAGTCATGATCTTGATGATGTACTTGGCTTCAAGGGGTGTGACTTGAGAGAGTAGCTCCCGGGCCAGCGCGCCCTTCGCCCCGGGGCCGCGAGCAGCGGCGATCGTCCGGAAGGTGGTCTGCACTTCGACCAAGGTCGGGTGGGCGGGGTCGCCCGCCTCCACTTGAGCCGAAAGGACCTCGGCGGCGACAGCGCCCAAATCGCCCAGCTTGCGATAAGCTGCGGTCAGTTCCGCTTCACTCTTGGCGGATAATTCCCGCACCACCCGCCACAGCAAAGCGCCACCTACCTGGAGAGTGGTTTCTTCCCACACGGGAAACGGCCTGCCAGAAAGAAAGACGGCCGCGACGGAAGCTTCATCCGTTGGCGCCGACTTCAAGAACTCGGCGACAATGGCGATCTTCTCCAGTTTCTTGGGGGTAGCGGCGATCCGCTCGCAGTTTTGGGCAAAGTTCTTCATCTCCGGCTGTAAACTACGGTAGCATCGCGACTTGCCTCTATCCTAGTTCCCCCGAACTATGTCATACTCTAGGTTGGTTCGTGGTTCCCTGAAGGATCATCCAATCCCTATGCAGTTTTGGCGTACATTGTCTCGTTTTCTGGTTGCGGTACAGCTCTTGCCGGCACTTGAGGGCGGTGAGGAAACTCTGGTCGGCGGACAAGCCGTGCTCGAAGGTGTAATGATGCGTTCTCCGCATGCCTGGGGAATTGCCTGCCGCAAGCCGTCGGGCGAGGTTTCGGTCCACAGTGAGCCGCTGGAGCGGCTTTCCGAAAAGCACAAATGGATGGGATGGCCGGTGATGCGCGGTGTGATCACCTTGGGCCACGCCATGACATTGGGTTTCCGCGCCTTGAAGTTTTCCGCCAACGTCGCGCTCGATGAGTTGCAGCCTGCGCCAGAGCCAGGCGAGCCGGAAAAGAAGAAATTCGAAATCAGCGGCTGGATCGCAACCGTGAACATCGTTTTCTCGGTTGGCTTCTTCATCTTCATGTACAAGTACCTGCCGCTGCTGGCGGCGACGGAGTTGAAGAAAGTAGAGCCGGCTCTGGGTGGGCAGATCATGTTCAACCTGGTGGATGGCGTCATCCGGTTGCTGCTGTTCCTGCTGTTCATTTGGGGAACTTCTTTGTGGCCGGACATTCGGCGTGTCTATCAATATCACGGCGCCGAACACAAGACCGTATTCGCATTTGAAAACGGCGATCCGCTGGAGACCGCCGAGGTGCAGAAGTATTCGACCTACCATCCCCGCTGCGGCACCAGTTTCCTAATGACAGTAATGATTATTTCGATCCTGGTGTACATGCTGTTCCCGGTAACCACGTTCTGGGCACGGTTCGCGCTAAGGATTGCGTTGTTGCCGGTGATCACGGGGCTTTCGTACGAGATTATTCGCTACGCCGCCAAGCATCGCGGATCGCTATTCGCGCTGATGACGGCACCCGGACTATGGCTGCAACGGATCACCACTCAGCCGCCGGCGGATGAACAGGCACAGTGCGCCATCGTGGCGCTGAATGAGGCCATGTCGCTCGAAAAGCAGCGCGGTGGCGAACTGGTCATCGCTTAGGTGGTCGTTTGTCGTCGGTCGTTGGCCAAACCGTTTGGGTCATTCGTCACTGATCAACTCCTTCACCTGGGCATACCGTGGGCCGTGGAGGCCTTGTATGCCATCGTCGTTTAGGGATTTGCGAGTTTGGCAAGATGCGATGAAACTAGCGTGCGGAGTTTACGCCGCCACGTCGGCTTTCCCGAAACATGAAGTTTACGGGTTGACGCAACAGATGCGCCGGGCTGCGGTTTCGGTGCCCAGTAATATCGCTGAAGGGAAGGGGCATCGCTCGAACCGCGAGTTCTCGCGGTTTCTCTTCCATGCGCGCGGATCGCTGCTGGAGTTGCAACCGCAGATCTTGATTGCGCAGGAATTACGATACTTGCCGAAGGATCAAGCGGAAGGCTTGTTAGGGTCGGCTAGTGGGGTGGGGCGGGCCCTGAGTGGCCTCATAAACTCCTTGGACGACGAAGCTGCCTGACGTCATTGGCCGACGACCAACGACCGAGGACCTACGACGATGTTTGAAAGACTCGACCAAATCGAAGCCCGCTATGAAGATCTGACGCGGGCACTGGCGTCGCCGGAAATCATCCATGACTCGGCGAAGTACCAGAAGACTGCCAAGGCGCACAACGAAATCGCTCTGGTGACCGAGAAGTATCGTGAATATAAGGACCTGACCCGCGGCATCGCGGAAAGCAAGGCCATGCTCGCCACTGAGAAAGATGCGGAGATGCGCGCCTATGCGCAGGAAGAGCTGGACAAACTGCAGGCGCGCGTTGGCGGCATCGAAGAAGAACTCAAAGTCCTGCTTCTGCCCAAAGATCCCAACGATGAAAAGGATGTCATCCTGGAAATCCGCGCCGGAACCGGCGGCGACGAAGCCACATTATTCGCGGCCGAACTGTTTCGTATGTACACCCGCTTCGCCGAGACCCAGCGCTGGAAGGTGGAAGTACTCTCGACTTCGGAGTCCGCAGTGGGTGGGTTGAAGGAAGTCATCGCCATGATCCAGGGCCAGCGCGTGTACTCACGCTTGAAGTACGAGAGCGGCGTGCACCGGGTGCAGCGCGTACCGGCTACGGAGCAGCAGGGGAGAGTCCACACCTCGGCGGTCACGGTGGCGGTGCTGCCGGAAGCGGAAGATGTGGACATAAAGATTGAAGCCAAAGACCTCCGGATCGACACGTTCTGCTCGTCCGGCCCGGGCGGGCAATCGGTGAACACGACCTACTCCGCGGTCCGCATCACGCATATTCCCACAAACACTGTAGTCAGTTGCCAGGACGAGAAATCACAGATCAAGAACCGCGAAAAAGGCATGCGCGTGCTGCGCTCGCGTTTGTATGAGATGGAAATGCAGAAACAGCAGGAAGCTCTGGCTAAGGAGCGCAAGCAGATGGTGGGTTCGGGCGACCGCAGCGAAAAGATTCGCACTTACAACTTCCCTCAGAACCGCGTGACCGATCACCGCATCGGCCTGAACATCCACCAATTGCAGGAAGTGATGGATGGCAAGCTCCAACCGTTGATCGATCCCCTGGTCGCACATTTCCAGGCGGAAAAACTGAAACACGAAACCAGCGGCGCGGCGTGAGTTGGAAGCAGATCTTCGACCGCAACCAAGGACTCGCAGTGACGGGCTCAAACGGGTTGAGACGGGCAGGGGCAAGGGTGATTCGATCTCTCGCCCGGGATTGGCCATGTGGGCTGCGTCGCAGAATGTTCTACAATGCTCTCAGGATGTATTGATAATCTGTTACCAAGTTGTTGAAAATAAAAGTGGCGGCGTAGCTCAGGTGGCTAGAGCGACGGTCTCATAATCCGTAGGTCGTTGGTTCGAGTCCAACCGCCGCCACCAAGATTCAAAGAACAGTAAACAAGGCGTTTACTGGATTGCAGCAGGTTTGGCGTCTTCTGCTTTTGTTGCCACTTCGTTGCCACTTGCGAAAATCTCAAGCTGTACTGTTCCAGCCGGGGGCTCGTTGCCAATCACGAGCTGTTCTAGCTTGGCCATCGCAGCGCGAGTGTCAGCTGCCGCACTCTTGATGTAATAGGTGTTGGTTGTGGATACGTTTGCATGGCGAAGAATGGCCTGGATCGTCTTTTCCGGCACGCCTAGGCGGTACAGGTTCGTTCCCAATCCCCGCCTTGCTGCGTGCCAGCCGTGCCATTCAGGGAGCATCTTGTCTCGTTCAAATTTGTGATCTAGCGCGATGTCCTTCCCTTTGACGAGCTTTTGGCATTCTTCTTTCGGCCTTCCGCACGCAGCGCAGCGGTTCAGTGCGGGCAGGATTGCGCGGTTTAGCAGGTTTCCCAAGTCCATCGGGGAGCCGCTTAGGTTAGGGAACATAACGCCCGATTTGCGATTGCCACTACTGGCACGGTGAAACTCTAGGCGCTTGGCCAGTGGTGCGATTACTGGAATAGCACCCCGGCTCTTCCGCGTTTTGGGCTCGGTGACGTGGCCCTTCCAGATAGACCGTGTGATCTGGATCTCGCCATCCCGGTAGTTCTCCCACATTAGCCCCCGAATCTCTCCGCGCCGTGCCCCTATAAATGCAGCGACTGCGAAAACTGTCGCCGCTGGTTCTGAGAGCACTGAGAGAATCTGCCCAATCTCCTCAAGGCTGTATGCATATGTTTCTTCCGAGGTCCGTGCCGGAGGAATGGCTGTATTGCGCGCTGGATTTTCGCCGTCAAAGTAGCCCTGTTGCTTGGCATAGGAGAAGATGCCGCTTATTTGGCTTTTGATGTGGCGCATGGAATTGCCGCTGAGCGTTCCGGGCTGCGCAATTTCGTCAAGCATCCGCTGGATGTCGCAGGTACGAATCTCGCGCATCCAGAGACCCCCGCTGCGTCCCCTGAGGTGATTCGCCCAAATATCTCGATACCCTTTTACTGTTGATGGTCGCTTTTGTTCCTCCATCCGCGGCAGGTAAATACGCTCGACAAAATCAACGAGCGATACCGCCGTTTGGGGTGTACGGTCGGACTGGTTAACCTTGATCAGTGTCGGCTTGGCCAATTCTCGGGCCTTAGCCTTGGTGATGGTCGTCTGAACACCATTGATTTCCTCTCTCACCTTTGCGATCTGCTTTGCGATTCGGACCCGTTTCACTTCACCGTCGATGACGCGAGTGTCAAAATAACGGACGTACCAGATTCCCCGCGCCTTGAAGATGTGTCCGTCTTGCTGTCGTTTTCGTTTCAAACTAGTTCTCCTTTCCTGATAGCTTCCGTTTTTGCTCGCGGGCATTGACCGCAAGCTTTGCGATTTGACTGCGCTCAGCAGCAGAGAGCTTGGCGTTCCGCGCTGCTGACGCTTTCTTGGCAATGGCGGAGCGTTCCGCCTGAGTCAGCGAACTGGCCCGAGCGACCCCGCCCAGCCTTCCCAGGGCTACTGCGTTTGGGTTCTTCTTTGCCATGTTATGCATTATCTCGCTTAGCGGTAAGCTAGCCAAGAAGGAAACTCAGGTTCTGCGCTTTCCCCACCACTCCGCCAACTTCGGGCTTCCCCACTCGAAACGGACGTAGCGGCCTAGACGAACGCATGGCAGCGGATCACCAGCACGGCCTCGCGTCTGTTCCCTGATCCAACTGACGGGAACACGCCAACGCTGAGCCAATTCGATAGCATCGACCACTTCATAATTCGGCGTATCTGGCAACATTGTGGCAACACTCCAATTTCAGTCTTTACAGTCAATTACTTGCGGTGAATAGCGGTTACGCTAACCGCCAATCAGCTTTGGACAATCCCATCGTCTACCTTCTGAAAAACAGCCGACAGTGTCCTATGAGACTCCGCGAGTGGATTTTGAGGGCTCGGCGAGGAATTAAGCGCCTGTGGACGGTCTCAATTTTTTACTCGCGTCGCGCGAGTTGCGCGAGTTCAAGAGAGAGACAAGCTTGTCGAATTCACCCGGTAGGTGGGTGATGAAGGCTTCTGCCAAGACGGAATCGATAGATCGATTCATCCGCTGTTTGGCGCGGCTCTTTTCGTCCTGGACCCTCTTTTTATAAGAACCGCTTGCGAAATAGCTGTCCCGGTAGCTTTTTGGGCCAGTGTCAGACCACTTCGGTCTTACCCTGTGATTATCGAGAAAACTGCAATACTTGAGACCCACTAGATCGCTGGCGATAGCAGCGAAGAGGATCGTGTCTCGTTTGGCCGGAGAGCTTGACTTGCCCGTCATTTTGCGACGCTGCGTGTGGCTGTCAACGCCGGGTTCGAATCCCTTGAGTATCTGGTCCAGCTTCGCCAGAATGAGGCTACTGGCATTGCGAGGTTCGCGGTTCGGAACAGTACCTTGATCTGCGAAAGTCCCAGCCAAGGGTTCTTCACCGGCCAAGTAGCTCTGGCCAATGGCAAGCGCCAGCAAAGAGGTCCCTTCAAGAGTTCGATCGATCAACTTTGCGGCGTTAATCCGTAACTGCTCCTCCAGAACCCTTCGCACGACCGTTCCGTGTCGCTTATACATCGCAATTAACGCCTCGGCCACTTCTCGACCTTTGCTTTCGTAGCGCACGGCACGGCTTATTTCTGCGTTAAAGTTCCCCGCGATCTCAAGATCAGACCTGCGTTCGAGTTCGATTCCGTGCCGCGTGTAATCAATGGCAATGGAACGGTCCAATTCTTTCGGGCGCGCACCGATGAACACATCACTCGCATAGTCCGTTTCAGGGTCCTTGGAGAGCAACCCTGCACCAGCCACTGCGAACCTTCGATCAATACACTGGCTGCACTGGCCACAGTGGCGCTTTTCGCTAGATTGGAACATGAGATGCGAACATGAGCAGCTCAGCGCGACTAGGTCAGTGTGGTCGTATTTCGCCAGAATTTGCACGACTTCGGCCTTGGTTTTGAACAAAAAGGGATTGTCGATCAGCAATTCTCGCCCTGTTACGGCTGCCGCCAATAACGACAGCAAATGCAGAGTCACGGGATGCGTGGTCCGGGAAGCCCGTGCCCGCAATGCTTCCTCCGCGAGCGGCAGGTTCACACTCAGGACGCCATTCTCATAAAATCGGACGCCTTGCGCGTCAATCGATTGCGCTACGAGGGTTCCCAGGGCGGCGAACAAGAACGAACGAGTCCGCTGCGTGGGCTCTCTACCAAAACGCTCATTCTTGTTGATCCACACCGGAACGTGGGTAAGCTGGCCAGGGAATTTCTTACACAATTCGCCGAACAGCTTCCTCTGACGTGAGTCCAGAGTGGAGACCGGTCGATGACTGACCAAAACCGACTTGCCTCCAGAGGCCGCCGCCTCGACGATCCCGGCCAGCGAATCCAACCCACCCGAAAACATCACCACACGATCCGGTTTATGAAATGGCCAGTCGTCTTTATCGCGAAATTCAAAGTAAGGCGTTTGGGCCCGGCGATCCTTCTCAAGCGGTACAAACTGGAAAGAATAGGTGTCATTCGAGAGAAAGCGCAGCACCTCATGGATCAGGCCTTTAACCCTCGGAGCTTCCCAGAACTCGGGTTCTCTAACTCCAATCAAGAAAGCTAGATCCCGTCCCCAAGGCTCTGCGCCTTTGTCATCCTTCCACTCACCCCGCTGTGTCGAGCAATCCGCTGTGAACACATAGGAAGCGATTTCCAAAAAGTCCATAAGCCGCGGAGAGATATTGTGTTGAAAGGTCCGAGCAACGTCCTCGAACCGGATTTTGACGTTGTGATTGTCGCTAATCGCGTCTAGGTTGATTCGGTGGCGTTCCGTCAAGGTCGGATCACGGGCCTTCACTGAAGCGCCACTGCAAACGAAGAGACGGTTGCGAGTCAGGAGGCACTCCCCTGATGCTGAAGTTCGCTCTTCAGTTTCCGAACGGCGATTGCCAGAAAACGTGTTGAATTTGCAAGATCAATGCCTTGCTCATATTCGGTTTTGGAGTACCAGTCCCCACAGAAGTCGCGGACAATTCGCGCACTCTCCTCACAGTGGGTTGTGAGTGCCTCATTGAACTCACCTATGTATCCCAAATTCTGCAAGCGTGGAGTGCCCAGCCCAGCAGCGGTAGCACGACTAAGGTGAAAGTTCAGAAATCTCGCGACGAAGCGAGCGAAAAACCTCTGCCCCAATTGCCCAAAGCCCTTTTTCGTCGACAAACTGCGCAATGCGTTCTTTAGATCTTTCGAATCGGAATCTCCAAATACGCTGGGCGTCTGCGTGGCGAGGAGACTTGTCAGGGCTTCCCCAGCAGCCTGTTGTGCCATTTCGCTAAGGTCTGTCGCTCCAAGAGCAGTACCACTGATATAGCGGTCAATTGTGCCCTGCACCTCCGCCGTAAGGTCGAAGACGCTGCTCTGGTCTGACAGGGAGATTCCGTGCTGACCGAGTTCGCTTCGCCAATCTGGGTTACGGGACGCCAGAACGAGCTGGGTAAGCAGGTAAAACGTATAGCGAACACCCGGATCGTAGCTCGCCCTTGCCAGTGTGCTTCTGGCTGCTTTGAGGGTCTCCGCGGCGATTATGTTGACGCGAGAGGCGGAACTGGAAACGGCGTACTGACGCAAGCCTCTCCCAGTGAGCGACTCAACTACTTGGTTCCAGCTTCTCGACTTCGGAAGTGGACCGAGGCGGGTGTGTCCCAAGGTAGCTTCTCCAATCCTTGTGGCATTCGTCCTGTCTTCGAGTTAGCCATGCTACACCCGACTCGCGCTAACAGGAAGATGCACTTGTTGCCGTCCAACGTAACCTGGTACTCGCGCAACTCGCGCGACGCGAGTAAAAAACTCTCCAGCCTCGACCTCGCCGAAATATTGGTCCGTGGACTCCTTTTTACTCGCGCCGAGGCTGGACTTCCTTGAGGTCGCCGTCGTCCTCGGGCCAACCTAGCGATATGACGGCTGTTCGTGACGAACAGAAACGGAACGACGGTCAAGAAGATAGCTTCGGATGCCACCTCACGACCCGTCCCCTGCATGAACTCCGTCCGCACCCCAGCTATGCCCACCATCATGTATCGGTGTCAGCCTCCCAATTATCGTCGCTGGCAGGTCTAGGACGTTTGGCGTTCAGAGAACCCATCGTCATTACGCCAGATGGGATCATCATTGACGGCTATGCTCGATGGGAATTGGCCGGCCGCCAGGGCCGCCAGACGATTCTCTGCCTTGAATATGACCTAACGGATGAGGAAGCTCTACGCTGGCTGATTCAGAGTCATCGTCCTTCCCGCGGATTGAACTCCTATAGCCGAGTGCTGCTAGCTCTTGATCTTGAGGCTTGCCTCCAAGAACGGGCGCGGGCGAACCAGCAAGCCGGCGGTCAAACCAAGGGTTCGTCACATTTGACGGAAGCTCAACGGCTGGACGTGAGGTCGGAAATTGCCTCGATCGCAGGTATATCGACGGGAAATGTTACGAAGGCGAAGCAACTGAGGGAGACGGCTTGTGCCAGAGTCGAGCAGGCGGTACGGACCGGAGAGATTAGTATCCACAAGGCGTGGCAGTGGAGTCGCTTGTCACCCCAGCAGCAGTCGCGCCATTTAGAGGAATATCAAAGCCGCAAAGGCACGAACCAGACGAGTCGGCGGCTCATCCAGAGACATGTCGCGAGGCTGTCGCCAACCCAACTGATTCCGGCCACTCTGGGTAGTCTTCTCAAGCCTATCGTTCCCGATCGATCGGCAGCGCTCGACTCCATCGTCGTAACTGAGCTTGATGCACCTGGAAACATCGCGTATCTCACCAAGGACGCTCTATCCACCCTGAGGTCAATAGAGGAGTCAAAATGCCCGACTTGAATCTGCTAAAGCAAATCCTGGTAGCAACGCGCACTGAATGGGATCGTCCTAGCACTCGCCCCGCAGTGCGCAAGGCTTTTGCCGCGGTGCTCGATTGCGGGACAGCGGCACTCGGATGGGAACTGTATGCTTCCGATTCGGAGGAAAAGCGTTGTTATCATAGGTGCAAATCGAGGTTTTGCCCGAGCTGCGGGTATCGCACCACCCTTCTGTGGCTGGAGAAGCAGGAGGCGGCCCTTCCCGACATTCCCTATGCGGGCGTCGTCTTCACGATGCCGCGTGAACTATGGAGCATTTTCAAAAGAAACCGTCATCTTCTCCACGACTTGCCGGATCTGGGTGCCCGCGTGATTCAGCAATGGATAAGAATCCGGTATGGCGTCAGCGTGCTCGTGATGGTTGTCCCGCACACGTTCGGGGGAGACCTAAAATTCAATACTCACCTTCACATCCTAGTCTCGGCAGGAGGACTCCACGAGTCGTCAGCCCAATGGATTCCGCACCTGCGACTGGAAAAGGGGCCGCTGATGCGAATGTGGCGTTATGCAGTGATCGCTCATCTTCGGAGCGCGCTCAGAGCTGGCGTACTACGATCAGACCTCAGTACCCAAGGTCTTCAGCGCCTTCTGTCGACAGCGTATCAAAACGAGCGTCATCCCCGATGGATCATCTTTCTCCATAAAATCGTCTCGAAGTCCCACTTCCTACGATACGCGGCTCGGTATGTCCGCCGCCCGCCGATAGCTAGCTGGCGACTGTTGGAAGTTACAGACCGTGAGGTTGTCTTCGTGGCGAAGGACACCAAGGCGGGACGACTGGTCCGTACAAGGTGCCTATTCTCGGAGTTCGTCCGCCTACTGGCAGCGCACGTGCCCGACCTGTACCGACACGCGATTCGCTATTTCGGACTACTGGCCCCTAGTGCGAAAGGCAACAAATGGGCTGGTTTGTTCGTGGCGCTGAGTCAAACAGTCAAAATCCCCCCTCCTCGATTGAGTTGGCGGGATTCACTCGTGAGATACTTCGGGTTCGATCCACTCATAGACAGCCGAGGGCAGGAGATGCGTTGGGTTCGAAGGGAAAGACTAGTCAAAGTGATGTGAGTCTCTGCCGGAACTGCAAGTTTCACTCGTCGCACGGTTCTAACTTCTGCGGGTTCAGCTTCGTCGTTGGCGGATTTCCATACCGACGCCGACCGGTCCAGCTCGCGGCAAGAACGCCTTGTGTGGTCCAGTCTTCCATAGTAAGGCCAGGCAGTCGATGAACACGACTGCTGCAAGGCGTGATTCACTCCGAAATCGATTCTTGATTTTCCTATGGGTCAAGCATACGGGCACCGCATCATGGCCGAAATTGAAGTTGCCCATGTGGGACCGATTCCTCGGAGGGCATTTAGGCAGTCCTTGTGCGCAAAGGCGATGATAGTCTCCAATTGCTTGAGTGTTAGGATCAGACTTCGAGGTCGAGAAAGGTGAACTTATGAAATTGAAGAGAGTGCTGGCCGCGTTGTTGTTTGCGACGTTGCTTGTTGCGCCCATCGGGACCAACCGCTTTGGCTTCTCCTCGGGCTAGCCACAGTCACAAGAAAACAGTCGGCCTAAGACTGTCCACGTGCGGTCTTATAAGAAAAAGAGGCGGTACCACTGTGAAGGCGCATGATCGCGCAGCACCTCAGCCGTAAACTGGCTTCTCCCCACTTACCGTCGTGTGTAGTAAGTCGTTCATTTGCACCAACGGCGGTGACTTGCATTTACCGCTTGACAACCGGACGGGCTAGCGCGATAATTTCGCCGCCTGATCGGCTAGCGTTCGCCGCAGTCCCGCAGTGCTGGTCGATCTTCCAATTGCTCCACTCAAATGATGTTTCTTACCTTGGCCCTTTATTTTGTGGGCGACCCCTGGGGAGTAGTGAAGATATGAAGACTCGATTACTCATTTGCGTATCCGTGATTCTAGTAGTTCTGGCGATGGCGAACTTGTTCGTAAGCCATGCGCAGCAAGCCGCTGGCGAGCAGCCAACCGGAAACGGTGCCCCGCCGCTGTCGAACCCGCTGAAGGTGGCGCTGCTGAAGTGGTACAACGCGAACACTGTGCCCACCACATTCCCCGTGGGCAGCCAGCCCTATGGCATGGCCTTCGACGGGCAGAATATCTGGACTGCAAATTTTGGCGCGGGAACGGTGA
>JABCZH010000009.1 GCA_013289795.1 Acidobacteriota bacterium | reverse complement strand
CATCACGGCGGCATTGGCGATCGGGGTGGGACACTCTTTGGGGCCGGAGGATCCGTCTTTGCAGATTGGCGCCAGTCTGGCATCGGGGCTGGGGAGGTGGATGCGGTTATCCCGAGACCGGATGCGGCTGATTGCTCCGGTGGGAGCGGCGGCTGGTTTGGCTGCCGCCTTTAACGCGCCGATATCAGCAGTGTTGTTCGTGATCGAGGAAGTCATCGGGCGTTGGACGGCGGGAATCTTGGGTTCGGTAGTGCTTTCGGCGGTCTCGAGCGTAGTCGTAATGCGGTGGTTTCTGGGATCGGAGCCTCTCTTCCGGATTCCCACGGTGCAGATGGAACGGCCCTCGGAACTGATTGCCTATTCCATCCTTGGGATTGTAGGTGGGCTCGCCTCGGTGGCATTCTCGAGTGGCATTGAGACTCTGCGCCCCCGCTGCAAGTCGCTGCCGCGATGGACGCAATACTTTCAGCCCGCGCTGGCGGGTTTGCTGATCGGCCTCATCGGCGTTCTTGGTGCGCCGCAAGTGATGGGTGCGGGTTATGAGTACATCGACGAGGCCATGCACGGTCAGTTCACCTGGCAAATGCTGGCTATCCTCGCAGGATTGAAAATCATTGCGACTCTGCTTTCGTTCGTCAGCGGAACTCCGGGAGGAATGTTTGCCCCAACCTTGTTTATTGGCGCGATGTTAGGGGCGGCGGTGGGTGGAGCGGAGCATGCGGTTCTGCCGCATCTGGCGGGATCAGCTGGCACCTATGCGTTGGTGGGAATGGGTGTTTTGTTTGCGGGGTTCCTGCGCGCGCCGATGACATCGGTGTTCATGGTTTTGGAAGTCAGCGGAAACTACTCGATCATTGTGCCGGTGATTGTGGCCAACACACTGGCGTATGTGATTTCACGGGGGCTGAGGCCGACGGCGATTTTTGACGTACTCACGCGCCAGGATGGTTTGGACCTGCCATCGATGGAAGAACAGAGGGAAGAAGGCATCCTGCGTGTGGAGGACGCGATGCGGCCACTGGGGGATCCAGTGTTGGAGGGCGGGGACACGATCGATGGTGTGCTTCCACAGGCGGATCGATCGTCGTCCGACATCTTGCTGGTTCGGCTGAGCCCCACGGGCTGGAGCAGCGTCAGCAAGGAAGAGCTTCGCCGGACGGCCGCCGAGGGTAAGGGCGAGCTAAGCCTGAATTCGCTTTTCACGACCCGTCAGATTGCGTATTTGCATCCGGACCAGTCCCTCGATACGGCGTTGCGATACGTGGAGCGATGGCCGCTGGTGCCGGTGGTGAGCCGGGCGGACTTTCGTAAGCTGGAAGGAGTGATTTCCCAGCAGGACGTACTCAGAAGGTACCGGGATTTTGGGGAGGGATAGCTAACTTTTGACGCCCTTGTGGCCCGCGTGTTTCCAACTCACTTTGCCAGTACGACTCGTGCCCTCCAAAGTTACCCACTCTGCTGTGTTATGATGCGCGGCATTCCTGAAAATGTCTTCCGCAGTGGGAGGTCCAGTGAATTCGCCCGCCAAAATACCCTCAGATGTGAAGGCGCCTGTTGTCCCCGGAATCCTGATTCGGGTTGCGGCATTGGTTTGTGTTTTGGTGACGGCGACAGCCTTACTCGGGCAAGACAAGAATCCGTTTGCGGGAGATGCGGGAGCGGCGAAGCTAGGTGAGTTTCAGTTTCGCATCAATTGCGCGTTCTGCCACGGGTTGGGCGCACGCGGGGGCGGGCGCGGCCCTGACCTGACGCGGGCGCGCAAACGCGACGGAAATTCTGATGCCGAGATGTTTACGACCATCAATCAGGGCGTGCCGGGAACGGCCATGCCGCCCAACGGAACCACAGGTCAGGGCGTAGGAATGACGGAAGAAGAAGTGTGGCAAGTCATTACTTATATAAGGAGTGTGCAGGTGAAGGCTCCGCCCCAGCCCGCGGGCGATGCGGTGCACGGCAAGCAGCTTTTTTATGGAGATGCCAACTGTTCGGGATGTCACATGGTGGAAGGGAAGGGCGGACGGTTGGGGCCGGATCTGACGGCGGTGGGTATGGCGCGGGCGACGGATGCGATTGTGGACTCGGTGCGGAATCCCAGCCGGAGGCTTGCGCCGGGGTTGCTGGAAGCTACGAAAGAGTTTCCGCAGGAATATGAGACGGTGACGGTGGTAACAGCGAAAGGGACGGAGATAAAGGGCGTCACCATGAATGAGGACAATTTCAGTTTGCAGATGATGGATGCGAGCGAGCAGATCCATCTGTTTGACAAGGTCGCACTGCGATCGATCAAGAAGAGCCGGACTTCGATGATGCCGATTTATGGCCCGGCCTTATTGAGTGACCATGATTTGCAGGATATTGTCGCCTACCTGCAGAGTGTGGGTGGAAAGTGAGAGCAGCCATGAGGAGAACGATTCAGGGGTGGCTGGTGCTGCTTGCAGCGAGTTCCATCGCGCTTAGCACCTGGGGGCAAGTAACTTCTGCACGGTTGCTGAACTCGGCGAAAGAACCGCAGAACTGGCTTACGTATTCCGGAGACTATGCGGGGCACCGGTTCAGTGCGCTGGATCAGATTAATAAAGAAAATGTGAGATCGCTGGTGGCGAAGTGGGTGTATCAGACAGGAGCGACGGGGAAATTTGAAACCACGCCGCTGGTGGTGGATGGAATTCTCTACGGCACAGGCACGGACAACCGTGCATTCGCTCTCGACGCCCGCAGCGGGCGACCCATCTGGCTTTATCAGCGGCAACTGCCGACGGACATACGGCCGTGTTGCGGTAGAGTGAATCGCGGGGTTGCCATTCTGGAAAATAAGGTGTTCATGGGAACGCTGGATGCGCACGTGATCGCGCTGGATGCCAAGACGGGCAGCGTGGTCTGGGACGTGGCCGCGGTTGATTACAAGATGGGCTACAGTTTCACGCTGGCGCCGCTGGTGGTGAAGAATCTGGTGGTGCTGGGTGTATCCGGCGGCGAGTATGGGGTTCGCGGATTCATTGATGCCTACAATGCCGAAACCGGAGAGCGCAAATGGAGGTTTTACACCGTCCCCGGGCCGGGTGAGCCAGGGCACGAGACTTGGGAAGGCGACTCGTGGAAGGTTGGCGGCGCGCCGGCGTGGATTACGGGCACGTACGATGCGGCCAAGAATGAGTTGTTGTGGCCTACGGGAAACCCTGCGCCGTCGAATCGCGGGGAAGGGCGCGCGGGTGACAATCTTTACAGCAATTCGCTACTGGCGCTTGATGCCGACACGGGAAAGCTGAAGTGGAGTTTCCAGTTTACGCGGCATGATGAGCACGACTGGGATTCGACGCAGATTCCGGTGATGATTGACCAGGGCGAGAAGCATTTGATCGCTCAGGCGAATCGTAATGGATACTTTTATGTCCTGGATCGAACGACGGGAAAGCTGATATTGGCGAATCCGTTCGGGAAAGTGACGTGGAGCAACAGTAAGGATGCGGAGGGCCGGCCGGTGGCTGTCAAAGAAAGCACGCCTACTCTCGAAGGACGGAGAGTGTGTCCGGGGGCGGCGGGCGTGACAAATTGGGAGTCTCCCACGTTCGACTCGCAGACTGGATTGTTTTACGTGAATGCGCGCGAGCAGTGCGATATGTTCAGTACGGCGCCGCAGCCTTACGAAGCTGGACATGCTTATTACGGCAGCGCGTATTTTCCAGCGGATGATACGGAGCCATTTTGGGGCGCGCTGCGTGCGATTGATCTAGCTAGCGGACGGTTGAAGTGGGAGTTCAGGTATCCGTCGCCGAGTTGGTCGGGAGTGTTGTCCACGGCGGGAGGATTGGTGTTTACCGGCGATTCGGAGGGGAACTTTGTCGCGTTGGATGCGGCGTCCGGTAAGGCTTTGTGGCATTTTCAGACTGGAGGGGCGGCTTATGCTGCGCCGATGGCATTCGCGATCGATGGAAAACAGTATGTGGCGATTGCGGCAGGAAGTTCGTTGTACGCGTTCGGGTTGCCTTGAGCTACTGACGGGAGTATCCGGCCGTAATGATGGAACAACCTTTAACCACAGGGGACACAGGGGGCACAGTGGGATTGGCCACTGTACACACGGATTCTACAGAAGAGCTTTTGATCGCAGAGCGCGCTGAGAAAGACCACAGAGATCGCGGGGAAGAGACTCACCCATCGGAAGCAGGGAAACTATGAAAATTCTGCTAGTGGATGACAGCAGGTTCCTAAGAAAGGCGGGTGAGCAAGCGCTCAGGAGAGCTGGATACGAAGTAATTACCGCCAGCGATGGAGACGAGGCGCTGAAGATCGCTCAGGAGCAGATTCCCAGTCTGATTCTTTTGGACATGATGTTACCCAAGCTTTCGGGGCTCGAAGTACTGCGAGCGCTGAAGCAGGCTGCCGCCACCAAGGATATCCCGGTGATCATTCTCACCGGACTCTCCGATCGCAATTCGGAGAAGCTGTTGCAGGAAGGCGCCACCAGCTACGTAGAGAAGTCGGACACGCTGCTGGAGAAGGATGGCGCCGTCCTGATTCAAGCGGTGGCGCGAGTGCTGGGCAAAGCGGCTGCACCTTCGAGCTAGCGTCACGCCGGTCGATAGGGTGACTTGTGCTTACTTCTAAGGTCAGAGCCCATCAGAAATCAGTTCGATGGTTGAGCCGATTCGCGGAATTGAAATTGGGCTTCTAAAGAATTGAGCCAGCCCTGGAGGGCAGTGCCAGAGTCTTTTTCAATGTACAGAAAGCGCAAGCCCATCACGAAAGAATCACTCCAAACTACATCGGCTTTTGCGTAAAAGGGCTGTGGCTCGACGCTGGGTAGCTCGAATTCCACGACCACGACACCCTTGAGCCGGACCGGGTCGACCAACGTGATCGCCAACCCGCCCTCGCTTACGTTCTTCATTTTGGCTGCGAAAGGTTGCCCCAAAGGGTTGCGAAAGCGTACCGGCAAGTCAACATTGAATCGGAAATACCTGCGATGTTCGCGCTCCATCTTGGGAATGGCGGCATCCAGGACGCTACGCAATCGGGGCTGCTGGACCGGCTTGCTGATGACGAAGTTTGCTCCAAGATCGAGAGCCGCTTCGGGGCTGGTAAAACCGTTTACAACCGCGAAGATAAGAGTGTGCTGATTCGCCGGGCTGCTGCGCACCTGGGCGATTGCTGCAGCGCCTCCGGGCACGTCATCACAATCGATCACCAGTCCATCCAAATGCCGGCGGGAGGCGAGTTCGACTGCACTGACGGAGTCCTGGCGAAAATCAAGCAAGGCCCCGTGCGCGCCCAACCCTGCCTGGAGATGACCTAACAGAGTGGGATCGCTCGTCACAACCAGGCACTCTAAGCGCATTTCGCGATTCTAGCGGATGGCAGACCACCGCCATAGTGACCGACGTGCATGACACTTGTGAGACCTTTGGCCCCGGACGTTCTAGTAGATGGCGTATCCGGGCGCGGGGTTTCGCAGGTCGGGCTTGGACGCCATCAGCAGCAGCGCCCCCAAGCGCTTGAAAGCTCGAAGGTCTTCCAGACTATTGAACGATTTGGTCTGGTAATCGTCGGGCGTGGGAGTGTCGTCGGGAACCTGTTGCGCTGCTACGCTCTCAAACGCATGTTTCCTAAGCAGCTCGACATACTCGGCCGACGAGCGAACATGTACGGGCACTTTTAGCTTGTCCACCCATTGCAGAGAATAAGGATTGTCTTTGTACAGGTTGATAAGAATGAACAGGCGCCCGCGCGGAGCCATTACTCGAAACAGCTCGGCCAGGGCGCGTTCCTGGTCGGGATAGTAGTAAAAAGATTCGACTGACAGCACCTTGTCGAAGAAGTTCTCTTCCCAGGGAATCTGTTGCGCCGAACCCCAGACATATAAGATGTTCTCGAAGTCCTTCGAGGCGGCGCGGGCCCGCCGGATCATTTCATCCGAAACATCCAGGCCGACGACCTGTCCGAAGCCTTCCGGGCCATCCGCCACCAGACGGGCCAGGAGACGAGTTGCCCAGCCCGCGCCGCAGCCCAGATCGAGCACGCGCTCTCCGGGACGCAGGTCCATGCGCCGGATGGTTTTTTCCGTGATGTTGAGGTGATGGCGTTCCATGGTCTCGCCTTCACCTTGTTCCGCCCAGCGGTTGAATTCGAGTTGCAGCTTTTCGTCGGGAGTGGAGGATCTGTCGCTCATGTAACAATTGTAACGCTGCCGTCAGGCGGCAAAGGGCACGGCCAAGGCCGTGCCCTTTTTTCGGATCGATGAGGAAGACGCCTTAGTAAGTAAACGATTGTAGGGCGGTTTCGCCTCCCAGTACGTAACCGCTACGCTGGTTGGGATTCAGCGCCATGTAGGCGGGGCTGGCAGGAAGGCTGAACGCGTTGAGTGATTCCACAAAATTGCCCTGCTCGTCAAAGACCTGGATGCTGCTGCCGGGCCCGGTGCTGGAAAACTCCTGTCCGATCAGGAACAGTTTGTGAATGGGATCGACCGAGACGGCCATGCCGCTTTGTGCCTGATTGGTAGCCCCGGGAAGCACGACGATGGTGCCAGTCTGGGTGGCCAGATCATAGAATTCCACGCTGAAGTCGTCTTCCGTGGTGGTACAGGCGATGCCGGTGTTGGAGTCAACCGCGATGCCATTGATGAAACCAAATCCGAGACCCATGAACTCGGTCAGTTTGCCAGTAGTGAGGTCAACCATTCCGATTTCGGTGGTACAGCCGAAGCATCCGTTTGAGCCGCCCAAGACTGCCTGATTGGTGGTTGAATCATAAGCAAGCACAGGAGAATTGCTTCCATCGAAAACCGGATCAGTCACTTTGAAGACCTTCCCGAAGGTATTGGCGGCGACGTTGGAACTGAACACATAGGAGCTAAAGTCATTAACAGTGTTGTGGAATCCGAGTACTGCGGCATTTGGGACGCCTTGGCTTGCGCTCACGCTCGAGATGATGTCATCGGCGGCTTGAAAGGGAGGTGTCCACTTACCGGTAATCTTGTTCGAGTTGAGAGGGTTTGAAACCCCATAGAGGCGCTTATCAACGAAAAGATTGGTGACGTGTTCGAATTCGGTCAGGGCAACCGAATTGCCAACGATTCCAAGAGTGACGAAGTCATTCTTGGTGTCCTTCTGTTCGGTAACGATCTTGATAATCTTGCCGGTCTTTTGGTCAAAGGTCTCGACGGCCACGTTGGATTTGCCGCCGGATAAGGTCAGCGACTCGCTCAGGATTCCCTCGGTGCCGGTCTGGTCGATGTCATAGCCCAGAATGAATCCGCCCAGAGCGGTGTGGACGACAACGTTTCCCGGGCCGATGGGGGAGTTGCCCCCGGTCTGTGCCGGCGCGGAGACACATACAGCCAGACAAATGAAACCCATCAGCATTGCGACTGCGACGTTCTTTGCGTTCATGAAGATTATCCTTTTGGAATGAAGTTAGACGACTGAGCCAGAGACGGGGATTCAGCCGGAAACACGTTAAGCGAACTCGCCGCCGCTGATGTCACTAAGCTGTAACGGATTTGTAAAAACTGCCTGGCAAGCGCCCGGTTGCGGCCCGCCACCTGCCGGGGCGAACGCTTCTCCGCCGCCCCCAGGGCCTGCAAAGATATGCTACATTTGCGGCTCATGGCTACCAGCCCGCAGCCGCCAGCCGAGCCCGAGCTTCTTTACTGTCCCCGGTGCGCGGTAGAAGTTACCGATCCGCTCACTTGCGGCGACTGCTCGGCGGTCATCTGCCGCCGCTGCGGCACTCCGCTCGAATCCGCGGACGAACTTGGGATGGGCTAAGCCATGGCCATTTCCGCCACCTCGCCGCCGGTCGCAGTCGAATCCAATTGTCCACCCACTTTGGTCCGCGGTCTCACCTTGCTGGATGCCATCTTGTTGCTGGTGGGTGGGGTCATCGGATCGTCCATCTTTTTGACCGCCAAAGACATTGCCGGGCCGCTGCCGCATCCGGTGCTTTTTCTGCTGGTTTGGGTGCTCGGCGCCGCGATCTCCCTATGCGCCTGCTTCGCCTTCGCCGAGTTGGGCACGATGTTTCCCGACTGTGGCGGTCAATATGTGTATATGCGGGAAGCTTACGGCGACCTGCCCGCGTTTCTCTATGGATGGATGATGTTCAGCGTTGGTAATGGGGGCTCAATTGCGGCGCTGGCTGTAGGGTCAGCCGCGTACCTCGGCGGGATCGTCCCCGCCATTTCACAGGAGCATGTGGTTCTATCGGTCGCGGGCATGGCGCTGACTCGCGCTCAAGTGGTGGCTCTGATCATGATTGCCGTGGTCACATGGATTAATGTTGCCGGGCTGCGCCGCGGCGCGTTGCTGCAAAACGTCGCCACCTGGGCAAAGTTTGGGGCGATGGCCGCGTTCGTGATTCTCGGATTCGCCATCGGGAAGGGCGATTGGCATCACTTCACAGCGGGGGCGAGTCATGGGCTGAGTCTGGGAGTGAGTTCGGGCCAACTGCTCTCGGCGTTCGGGGTCGCTCTGATCGCCGTCTTCTGGGCGTACGACGGATGGGTCTATATCGGATGGGTGGCGGGAGAAATGAAGGACCCACGCCGCGATGTGCCCCTGGCCATGTTTCTCGGGGTGATGATCGTTGGCGTGATCTACGTGGCCATGAACATGACTTACCTGTACGCGCTCCCGATCAGCGAAATCGTGAAACATGAGACCATCGCCCACGCGGCTGCGGTGGCGTTGTTTTCGCCCGCGGCTGCGGTTTGGCTTTCCGCGCTGGTCGCCGTGTCCTGCTTTGGAGCGATGGCTTGCGCCATCCTCGGCAGCCCGCGAATTTATTTCGCCATGGCGCGGGATGGACTCTTTTTCCCCCGCATGGCGAAAGTACATCCCAAGTGGCGTACACCCGCCTTTGCCCTGATCGGACAAGGGATTTGGGCGGGAGTGCTTACTTTGAGCGGTCGTTACGATCAGCTTTATACCTACGTGATGTTTGGCATGGTGCTGTCGTACACGCTGACAGTGGTGGGATTATTCGTGCTGCGCTGGAAGCGTCCCGATATTCCGCGGGCTTATCGATGCACTGGATATCCGTGGCTGCCAGGGATTTACGTGCTTATCGGAACCGCCTGGACGTTGAATACGATTTTCACCCGGCCAACGGAATCGCTGGCGGGGACGATTATTGTGTTGCTGGGCGTGCCGGGATATTTGTATTGGAAGCGGAGCGCGAGAAAAGTAGTGGAGTAAGGAATGTTTGAACGCTACACAGAAGGAGCTCGTCGAACGATATTCTTCGCACGCTACGAAGCTGCCCAGACGGGTTCACCTTACATCGACACTGAGCATATCCTCCTTGGTTTATTACGGGAAGACAGAGCGCTATGCAACCGGCTGTTGCCCGATGTCAATTACGAATCCATTCGTAAAGAATTGCATGCGGCTATTGAGGAAGGCAAAAAGACTGCCCTGTCCGCCGATCTGCCCCTGAGCAATGCGTCAAAAAGGGTCCTCGCGTTTGGAGCAGAGGAGGCAGTACGGCTAGCCCATCGCCACATTGGAACTGAACATTTGCTGCTCGGGTTGCTTCGTGAGGAGAAACAGCTCGCCGCTGGACTACTACGAGAACGCGGTGCCGATCTCACGAAGCTACGGCTGGAGATCTCGCAGTTGCCAACGCCGTGGTCTTCAGGCAAAGTTCTCCCCTCTCCCCGCCTAGGCAACGACTTCGAGATTGTTGAGATTCATGGCGAGCGATGGAACGGCGAATACATCCGTGAGATTGTCAAGACCTTCCGCAAATTCAACTGGTATTGGAACCGATGCGCTTGGAGAGAAAGCGATGTTGTGGCGCGCGTCAGTGATGGCGCGATCTCTCGAGACTTGAGCCTCGCCGCGGACTCCGCCAACTTTCGTCTGGTGGCAGGGGGCTGGAAGAAGGATGAATGTCTCATTTGCCAATGGGAGCTTTTCCGCTCGGAAGACCACCCCGAACATGGTATCGGCTACACCAATGGCCGAGAGTGGCTGTGCACGGAATGCTATGAGAAGTTCTTCGCTTCCTGATCCTGCGCTGGTACGCTAGCTCGCGGGCCCAACGTGGCAGACACTCTGATCACCCCCGACGATCCCAACCGCCCCAAGCGGGTGATGGGCTTCCGCGATCTGGTTCTGTTCTACGTGGTTACCGGCATCAGCCTGCGCTGGATTGCGACCGCTGCGGCTGCCGGTCCAAGTTCGATCATCATCTGGGTCGGCGCCTGGCTGGCTTTCTACACGCCGCTGGCGCTTTCGGTTATCGAACTGTCGTCGCGCTATCCCGGCGAAGGTGGTTTGTACGTTTGGAGCAAGAAAGCCTTCGGCGACTTTTCCGGATTCATGTCGGCCTGGACGTACTGGGCCAGCAATCTTCCCTATTTTCCTGCGGTGCTTTATTTCGCCGCCAGCAACGCGCTGTACATGCGGCAAAGTTCCTGGGGGCGTCTCTCCACTGACCCAACTTACTACATTTTGTTTGCGCTGCTAACGCTGACGGCGGCGACATTGCTCAATGTGGTGGGCCTCGACGTGGGCAAATGGCTGCACAACGTGGGTGCGCTGGCCATGTGGATCCCCGCGCTCATTCTGATCGTCATGGGCGCGATCGCCTGGCACCGCTTCGGCGCGGCGACTCGTTTTACTCTGCACTCGATGACCCCGAGCCTGCATTTCAATGACATTATCTTCTGGTCGCTACTGATTTTTGCTTTCGGCGGCTGCGAGACCGCGTCGTTCATGGGAGACGAAATCAAGAATCCGCGGCGTACGCTGCCTTGGGGATTGTTTATCGCGGGAGTGACGGTGGCCCTGTGCTACATCCTGGGTACTGTCAGCGTGCTGGTGGCGTTGCCGCCTGCGGAAGTCAGCAACTTATCTGGCTTGATGCAGGCGATTGCGAAGACGGCTAGCCGCATCGGCTTTGGGCGCGTGGTTCCTTATGCAGCTTTCTTGATCGCTCTCAGTAACGTCGGCGCGGCGGGAGCGTATCTGGCGGCGGTGGCGAGGTTGCCGTTCGTTGCTGGGATTGACCGTTTCCTACCGCCGATATTTGGTGCGTTGCATCCGCGCTGGAAAACGCCGTGGGTGGCCCTGCTGGTGCAATACGTCCTCGGAGTGGTTTTTATTTTTCTTGGCCAGGCCGGCACCAGTGTGAAGGGCGCCTACGACGTGATGGCGAGCATGACGGTGATTACATATTTCATCCCGTATCTGTTTGTGTTTGCCGCGATGATCAAGTTGCAAGGCGAGCCGACCGGACCAGACGTGATTCACGTTCCCGGCGGAAAGCCGGTGGCCAAGGTGGTTGCGATAGTCGGATTGCTGACTACCACGCTGACGATTGTCCTATCCGTCGTTCCGCAACCCGACGAACTGAACAAACCGCTGTCGGTGTTAAAAGTGGTGGGAGGGTCGGCGGTGCTGGTGGCGATCGGTGCGGCAATATATGCGTGGGGGAAACGGCGGACGCGTCACCCTAAACCGGCACCGCCGTCTTCCGCCTGGGATTGAAAAACGGCATGGGCACGATCTTTGCGGTGACTTTCTGCCGTACCGCTTCGATGGTGATCTCCATCTGCACACGCCGGCCGTTTTGCGAATGATCGGTATCCACACTCGCCAGGGCAACCATCTTCTTCAGCACCGGAGACCAGGTCGTGGTCGTGGCTTTCCCAACTTGCTTCTCGCCGCAATACACCGGCACGGCGACACGCGATGCCTGGCTCGGCGCGGCCGGCGTCAGGCCATACTTTTCGTATCTCTGCTCAACTTCCGTCCAGTCGATTTCGAGGCCTACGAACTGTCGCGCCACACCTTCTTTTTGGTCGCGCTCGAGTGCCGCCTTCCCGACAAAGTTTGGTTTCTGGAGGTGCACCATCTTGCCGAAGCCGAGTTCGAACGGCGAATACTTCTGTGATGCGATCAGCGCCTTCTTGCTGCTGCTATAATCGACTTCGATCAGCAACAGCCCGGCTTCGACCCGTGCTACATCCAGCGCCAGCATTCCGGCGGCATGAATGTCGAACTGCTTGCCTTTATCCATGAGCGCATCCCAAACCTTGACCGCATCATTCCATGGAACCCAGATTTCGTAGCCCAGATCGCCCGTGTAGCCGGTGCGGGAAATATCCACAGTCACACCTGCGATCTTGCCACGGGTCACGCGGAAATATTTCAGGTTCGCGATCTCGGCCTCTGCCACCGCTTTCAGCAGCTTCCCCGAAGTTGGCCCTTGCAGAGCCAGCGCCGCTACTTTCTCGGAGATGTCCTCGATCTGGACATCCATGTTGCTGGCATTCTGGCGAAACCAGCGCAGGCTGGGATCGGCTGCGGTCCAGCGATACTTGTTTTCTTCGAGACGCGTAATGGTGCCGTCGTCAATGACTTTGCCTTCTTCGTCGCACCAGCAGGCGTAAATCACTTGCCCTACGGCGACTTTGTTAATGTCGCGTGTGATGACGCGATTCACCAGTCGCGTGGCATCTTTGCCCGTGACCAGATACTTATAGAGCGGCGAGATATCGATCAGCGCAGCCGCATTGCGGATGGCGTTGTACTCGTGCTCGTGATGCACTTCGTACACGCTGACAGTGTAGTATCCCGACCACTCGCGGTAGTTGAGACTGTTGCAGAGGGCGAAAGTTCTTTCGTGAAATGCAGTTCCGACAGGCAAGGAAATGACCTCAAGTCGATTCTAGACTTCCTCTGTGCGCCTCTGTGCTCTCTGTGGTTAGTTCGAAATCTTAACCACAGAGGACACAGAGTTGCACAGAGAAAATCCTCCTAACTCCAACCACGGATTATATGCAGGCCTCGCACGGCTGGGCAAATATCGGATAGAATGGGTGCCTCAATCATGCGTGGCATTCTCATAGCGTGGTGCGCTCTGCCCAGCGGCCTCTGATCCGCTCTGCTCTCGCTCGGCTTTACCGATTTCTCAGTTTGCAGCCAGGAGCCAGCAGCCAATGTCCAAATACGACGTCATCGTGATCGGCGGGGGCCACAATGGCCTGGTCAATGCCGCCTATCTTGCCCGCGCCGGCAAGAAAGTTTTGGTGTTGGAACGCCGACACGTTCTTGGCGGAGCAGCTTGCACTGAAGAAGTCTTTCCCGGATTTAAGTTCTCCGTCTGCTCATACGTAGTGTCGCTACTGCGACCGGAAATTATTCGTGACCTCGATCTTCCGCGTCATGGTCTTGAAATTCTTCCGCTCGACGGCACTTTTACCCCCATGCCTAACGGCGACTACCTGTGGCGGGTGAACGATCACGGTAAAACCCATCGCGAGATTGCTCGACATTCCAAGCTCGACGCCGAGGCCTACGACGAATTTGGCAAAGCCATGCAAGCCATGTGCCGCTTCGTGAAGCCGATTCTCAGCATGGTGCCGCCCGACCCTGCGACGCTGAATCCGAAAGAACTGATGAAGCTGTTATTCATCGGCAAGCGTTTTCAGGGGATGACTAGCGACGACAAGTACAACCAGGTGCAGTTGATGACCATGAGCGCCATCGATTTTCTCGACCAGTGGTTCGAGACCGATGTGCTCAAGGCGACCATGTCGGCTTCCGGAATCATTGGAACTTTTCTCGGTGTGCGCTCGCCGGGAACGGCTTACGTTTTGCTGCACCACTACATGGGCGAAATCGACGGAGCGTTCCGCTCCTGGGGATTCGCCCGCGGAGGGACCGGCGCCATCTCCAATGCGATTGCGGATGCAGCCCGCGAAGCTGGAGTTGAAATCCGCACCGAGACTGGGATCACGAATATCATCATCAAGTCGGGCAAGGCGAAGGGCGTTGTCCTTGCTAACGGGGATGAAATCTACGCTGATGTTATTTCTTCCAGCCTTGACCCGCGGCAGACTTTCGTCAGGCTCATCGAAAAGGGGAATCTCTCGGAGGAGTTTCTCGGCGAGGTGAATCGTTACAAGTTCCGTGGGTCTTCGGGCAAGGTGAATATGGCGCTGGATGCGCTGCCCAACTTCAGGTGCCTACCCGGCCCGGGAGCCCATCTGCGCGGAGCGATTTCCATTTCGCCCAGCGTCGAGTACATGGAGCGAGCCTACGACGATGCCAAGTACGGTAATTTTTCTCGGCGCCCGTATATCGATATGGTGATTCCGACCCTGACCGATCCTTCGGTCGCGCCGCCCGGAAAACATATTCTTTCCTGCTTTGTGCAGTATGCTCCCTACAAACTGCGACTGGGACTTAACTGGGACGATCAGAAAGAAGCGTTCGGCAACAACGTGATCGATACCATTGCCGAGCACGCGCCCAACATCAGAGACATCATTCTGCACAAACAGGTCATTACTCCGCTTGATCTGGAACGCGAGTGGGGCCTGAGTGAAGGCAACATCTTTCAGGGTGAGCTTTCGCTGGAGCAGCTTTTCTTTCTGCGCCCTGTGCCGGGATACGCGCAGTTCCGCACCCCCATCAAGAATCTTTATCTGTGCGGCTCGGCGACGCATCCCGGCGGCGGCATCATGGGCGGCCCTGGTCGCCTGGCGGCTTTGGAGATTCTCAAAGACGTCAAGGGAGCCGCGTAGCCATGGCCAGTACACGCGATGTGGTCATCATCGGCGGCGGACACAACGGACTGGTCACTGCGTTTTATCTCGCCAAGGCCGGATACAAACCGCTGGTGCTTGAGCGCCGTCCGCAGCCCGGCGGCGCGGCCATCACCCAGGAGTTTCATCCCGGGTTTCGCTGCTCGACTCTGGCGCACTCGGCGGGCCCGCTGCGTCCCGATATCGTTCGCGACATGCAGCTCGAAAAACACGGGCTGAGGCTGATTAGTCCGGACGTGGCCACCGTGTCTTTGTCTCCCGATGGCCGTGCGCTCACGCTCTACCGCAATCTCGAGAAGTCAGCGCAGGAGATCAGCAAGTTTTCCCAGAAAGACGCCGCGCGCTATCCCGAGTTTCAGCAAACGCTCTCGAAAATAAGCAAGGTGATTGCGGAAGCTCTGGCGCTGGCGCCGCTTGACATTGATCACCCCAGCAGGGGAGATCTCTGGGGGATGTTGCAAACCGGGCGAGCCATTCGGAAGCTGGGCAAGAAGGATATGTATCGCCTGTTGCGTTGGGGGCCGATGGCGGTCGCCGATCTCGTCGCCGAGTATTTCGAGACCGAACTGCTGCGGGCGGCGATTGCAGCGCGGGGAATTTTCGGCACGTTTCTCGGTCCGTGGTCAGCCGGCAGCAGTTTGGTGTTACTCATTCGGGCTGCGGGCGACGCACATGCTTCCGGCCTGGCGTCTTTTGCCCAGGGAGGCGCGGGGGCAATCACGCAAGCCATGGCTGCGGCCGCCACGCAAGCTGGGGCGGAGATCCGCAGCAATGCCGAAGTCATCGAAGTCACAGTGGGAAACGGAGTTGCCAGCGGCGTGGTGCTCTCAAGCGGGGAGGAGATTAATGCGCGGGCGATCATCTCCAACGCCGATCCCAAGCGCACACTGCTGAAGCTGGTCGATCCCATGCACCTCACGCCGGATTTCGTGATGAAGCTTCAGCATTACCGGATGCCCGGCACGGTTGCCAAAGTAAATCTCGCGCTTTCGGGGCTGCCTAAGTTTACGGCGCTGAAGGACAACGATGAAGCTCTGAGCGGGCGAATCCTGATCGCGCCCGAGATTGATTACCTGGAGCGTGCCTTCGACGAATCCAAGTACGGCAATTTCTCGAAACAACCGTATCTGGAAGTTGCGATCCCAACCGTTGGCGATCCCTCGCTTGCACCTGCCGGCAAGCACGTGATGTCGATCTACATGCAATATGCGCCGTTCAAGTTGAGGAACGGTGACTGGGAAAAACAGCGAGTGCCTCTCGGTGACACCGTGGTCAAGACACTCACCCAATATGCGCCGAACCTGCCGGAGTTGATCCTCACCCACCAAATCATCACGCCGCAGGACCTGGAAGACATCTACGGACTGACTAGCGGACACATCTTCCACGGAGAGTTGACGCTCGACCAGTTTTTCACCATGCGGCCACTGCTTGACTGGGCGAAGTACAACACGCCGATCAAGAATCTGTATTTGTGCGGGTCGGGGACTCATCCGGGGGCGGGGTTGACGGGCGGATCGGGAGCGAACGCAGCCCAGGAGATATTGAAGGCACTGAAGCGATAGGCCTTCCTCTTACAATATGGATAGGCAATATCTGCGTAACCAAGTCAAAGTTATCCTCGATAACGCGGATCTCGAAGGGTTGCTCGCACTGGGCGCTCCGCAAGACGAATACGATCAAGAAGTCGCCCTGATTGAATCCGGGATAGATGGCCTTCGGAAGACCGAAAACGTGGCCTGGACAGAGAACCAGATTGCGGACGTTGTAGCTAATGTGTGGAGTGAGCAATTCGGACCGTTCAGCGATGATGAGATGAACAAACGTCGCCCTCACTTTGTCGGCGTCGCGCGTCGAATCGTGGCACTGCTGTGAAACCCTCCGCCATCCTGCTCCTTTCCTGCCCGGACCGCAAAGGGTTGGTCGCTGCTATCTCTGATTTTGTCTTTCGCCACGACGGCAACATTCTTCACGCTGACGAGCATGCCGACGAAGGTTCGAATCTTTTCCTTATGCGGGTGGAATTCGATCCTGCGAACTTCGATATTCCTCTCGCCGACTTCTCCAAGCACTTTTCTCCCATAGCTGAGAAGTTCGAGATGCAGTGGCGCCTGGCGCGCTCGGATTACCGTCCGCGGATGATCATTCTCGTCTCCAAGTACGATCATTGCCTGGTGGATTTGCTGTATCGCCACAAGAGCGGCGAACTGGTATGCGACATTCCGCTAATCATCTCGAATCATCCCGACAATCAGCCGATTGCCGAGTTTTACCGCGTGCCGTTTGTCGTCGTTCCGGTCACCAAAGACAACAAAGCCGAAGCTGAGAGCCGGATCCTCGACCTCATCACGCAAAACAACTTTGACTTCCTGGTGCTCGCGCGCTACATGCAAGTCCTGTCCAACGATTTCGTGCAGCGTTTTCCGCAGCGCATCATCAATATCCATCATTCGTTTCTGCCGGCCTTTGTCGGTGCCAAGCCCTACCACCAGGCCTTCACGCGAGGCGTGAAACTGATCGGCGCGACCAGTCACTATGTGACGGAAGTGCTCGACGACGGGCCGATCATCGAGCAGGACGTCATCCGCATCTCACACCGCGATTCGCTGGATGATTTGCTGCAGAAAGGCCGCGACCTGGAGAAAGTTGTGCTTTCGCGCGGCGTGCGCTGGCACATTGAGAATCGCGTTCTGCTTTATGGGAATAAGACGGTGGTGTTCAACTAAGGTCGCACATATGGGATTTGCTTTGCGATCTCCGCGGCAGTTCTTTGCGACCTTTGCGTTTAAAGGTGTTGGTTTAGCCGCTACTCATACCGCAACGCCACCATGGGATCTACCTTTGCCGCCCGGCGCGCCGGGATGTAGCTGGCGAGCGCACTCACGGCTATTAGCACGACCGAAACTGCCAGCAGCGTCGCCGGGTCGGTTGGCTTTACTTCGTACAGCAAGTTCGCCAGCAGTCGGGTGAGCATGCTGGCGCCGATCATTCCGATCGCCAAGCCGATGCCCGTGAGAGCCAGGCTTTTGCTGAGCACCATGCGCAACACGTTGGCCCGGCCCGCTCCCAGGGCCACGCGGATACCGATTTCGTGGGTGCGTTGCAATACGCTGAAGCTCATCACTCCATACAAGCCGACGGCGGTGAGCAGCAACGCAATTCCTGCAAACAAACCCAGCAACATAGTTTGGAAGCGGGCCCGGCCGAGGTCGAGCGCCAGGTAGTCTTCCATCGTCTGCACTTTGTAGAGTGGTGCGTCGGGATCCATTGCGGCCAGCAGCTTGCGTACCTCGGTCTCCACTGCCCCAGGAGCCATTGCCGAACGAATTACCATGATCGGCGGTCCCCACATGAGCTGCGGCAGCGGAACGTAGTACGCGGGTGGCGGGGCAGCGCTGACTTTGCTGGTTCGGATATCGCCGACTACGCCGATAATCTCCCTGGTCTTGTACCGCGCCCGGGCAGTGCCTTCTCCGGCGCCAATTTCAACTCGCTTGCCGATGGGGTCCTCGTTGGGAAAGAACTTCTTCACAAATTCCTGGGTGACGATCATGACGGGCGTCGAGTTACGCTGGTCGCGCTCATCGAAAGTGCGGCCACGCAGCAGCGGGATCTGCATGGTTTCAAAGAAACCCGGCACGACGTTATAAATACCGGCGTTGGGTTGGTTGGCCTCGGGAACTGGATGATCAAGCAGGTTGAAAGAAACGCTCCAGCGATCATCGTAGAGCGGCAGTGGCATCGCGCCCGCCGCGCTGGCGACTCCCGGCAATGCTCGAATGCGGGTGAACAACTCGCGGATAAACTGATCTTGCTGATCGGGATTGTAGCGGGTCTCGGAGAGATCGAATGTGGCGGTCAGCACGTGTTCCGGATTGAACCCCAGATCGGTATGAGCTAAACGATTCAGGCTGCGGATGAGCAGACCGGCACCCGCGAGCAGCACGATGCCCAGCGCCGTCTCCGCGATCACCAACCCGGAACGCAGCCGGTTATTGGCTGCCCCGGCTGTGGTGCCGCGTCCACCTTCGCGTATGGCATCGGTCAGGTTTGGTTTCGAAACCTGCAAAGCGGGCACCAGGCCAAACACAATGCCGGTCACGATCGCTAGTCCCACCGTGAATAGCAGAACGCGATAGTCGATTGCAATTTCTGCTGCCCGCGGTAAATTGGTTGGATAAAACCGCAAGATGGCCGAGAGCGCCCATGCCGCCGCGCCCACTCCAAGCACCGCGCCGGTGAGTGAAAGCAGCAACGATTCCGCAATCAACTGGCGCACAATGCTGCCTCGGCTCGCCCCCAGGGCGGCGCGAATGGCAATCTCACGTGCCCTGGTCATACTGCGCGCCAACATTAAATTGGCGACGTTGGCGCAAGCAATGAGCAGCACCAAACCCACGGCTCCAAAAAGAATCAACAGCGGTTCTTGAGTGTCCCCGACAACAGAATCGAGTTCCGATCTAGCCCCCATGCCCTCATACGAATTGCTGGCCGGATACTCCGCCGACAAAGCATGCGAAATGGAAGCCAAATCAGCATTGGCTTGGGCCAGTGTGACTTCTGGTTTGAGCCGCGCGATCATGGTCAGGGAATGGTTGCCACGTTGCTCGGTGAGGGGCTTGTCTGTGGGATCGTCAACCTCGGACTGGCGCGAGAACGTCAGCCAAAGGTCACGCGCTTCCGCCCGTACCGGGAACTGGAAGCCCGGCGGCATCACTCCCACCACGGTATAGGCCCGGCCAGTGAGATTCACGGCTCGTCCGATTATATTGCGGTCGGCATTGAAATGGGTCCGCCAAAAGCTGTCACTTAGGATGACCACGTGATGGCCGGGGGCGTCTTCTGAATCCAGAAAAACGCGGCCCACTGAGGGCTGTGTTCCCAGCAAGCGGAAGGTGTTGGCCGACACGTTTTCAATGTTCACGTGCAGCGGTTCGCCGATCCCGGTCAAGGTAGAGTCGTTGTCGTTATAGACAGATACTTCCTGGAAAGAATGATTACGAGCCCGGACATCCATGGCGTCGGGATAGGACACGGCTCCCTGCGGAATCGCGGGAGTGCGCCGGGTATCGAAATTCCCTAGAGACACCAGCCGTTGCGAATCTTGAAAGGGCAAGGGACGCAGCAACACCGTGTTCACAATGCTGAAGATTGCTGTGTTTGCGCCAATTCCCAGTGCCAGAGTCACGACCGCGACTGCGGCGAATCCCGGCGCCTTTGCCAAAACCCGCAACCCGTAGCGAAAGTCCTGCGTGAGCGAGTGCATCCTTCACTCCTTGGACGACACCCAGTGTTGTCCGGCAATTCTTCTGCCACGCGACCGCCGGTAACCGTTTGATAACAATAGACAAACTGCGCTGTTGGCCGCTGTTTGTTGTTCGTTACTGGGATGACCTGTACGGGTCCGCACAATCGGCGGAGCAAGGAAAAGGGAGCGGCAAGCTTTTCCACAGGGTTCCACAAGTCATCAAGTTGCGGTAATTATCCCTTGACACCAAGGAGAACAAATGGCATACTGTTTGCATGAACCGCCGACAGACCATTCCCAAGGAACTCCGCTACACCGTTGAGCAATTCCACCGCCGTTTCCCCGATGACGACGCCTGCTTAGAGCAGATCAAGGAGCAACGCTTCCCCGGCGGCGTCACCTTCTGTGAGAAGTGCGACGCGCCACGCAAGCACTACCGCGTCAAGGGACGCACGGCCTATGCTTGCGCCGAGTGCGGCAATCACATCTTCCCGCTCGCCGGAACTATCTTCGAGAAAACCAGCACGTCGCTGCGCTTGTGGTTCTACGCTATGTACCTCATGGGTTCCACTCGTTGCGGAATCTCCGCGAAGCAGATACAACGCGAGACAGGCGTCACTTACAAAACCGCGTGGCGCATGTTCCATCAAATCCGCAAGCTCATGGGGGAATCGGTGAAGCTCGGCGGGGAAGTCGAAATGGATGAGATGTATCAAGGCGGACGGCGGAAGAATGAATCCGGCAGACGACTGCGCGGCGATCTGAACAAACTCAGTTCGGTATTCGGCATCGTGGAGCGCAAGGGCAAGATTATGGCCCGAGCAACCAACGATCTAACGAGAGCGACCGCGACCGAACTGGTCAAGGAATGCGTGCTGCCAGAAACCATGATCTTCACCGACGAAGCCGCGATCTACACGCAACTGCCGCAAGTCGAAGGCATGGGATACCTGCATCGGCGCATCAATCACAGCGCGAAAATCTACGTCTCTGGTGACGTGCACACCAACACCATCGAAGGATTCTGGAGTTTGGTGAAGCGTGGAATCGGCGGCGTGTACCACTCCGTCAGTCAGAAATATTTGCAGTCCTACTTGGACGAGTACTCTTTCCGGTATAACCGACGGGACTCCGGGAACCTGATTTTCTGCGCTTTGTTGGAACGGGCGAGCGAGATGGTGTCTCGCACGCCCGCTTTACAAGAGTAAAAAAATCTGACTCGGTGAATGGAGGCTGTTCGCTCACTGCCTTGGACGGTTTGGAGCGAGGAGCCATTTCACAAGTGGAGGCGTCGGGCGACTCCAAGCGAATCATAGCAGGAGTTCGCCCGCGGTCAAAGCGGGAATGAATCCTTGGATTCAATTACTACAAACGGTATTAGGAATTTTCAAGAATCCGTGGAAGCTCATGGTTTCGGTTGTCTTGCTCTCGGCCATCGCTCTCTTTGCCCCTTACTCGGATACCGATGTCTGGATTAAAGCGCATAGGACGATGGAGTGGGGCTGCTTCATCTTTGCCGCATCTTATCTCTTAGGAATAGTCCTACAATGGTTTGCTCGTAGAATTTCTCTGCTTCGACATTTTCAAGACTTACCTGGAGATGAGAGGCGCGTGATCCTCTCTTTTATGAAATGGAATCAGAGAACCACTGGACTCATTTCCAGTGCGCCCGCTGCTGTCGCGTTAGTGCGACTCGGGGTGCTCGAAGTAGCGGAAGTCCCAAATACGAATAATCTCAAAGTAAAACGCGGCGATTCTTTTTTCACGATCAAATCGTGGGCATTTCGTTATTTCAGAAAGCACCCCCGTCTTTATTCCATTGACAACGAAATCATTTCAGGCGAAGGAGTGAGCGTATAATTCGCGGCGTTATGGAGATCGACAAGGACACACTCACTAAGCTTCTGGAAGCATTCGTTGACACAGCCGAAGTCTTGCAGCGCGAGTTAATGCTTTACCAAACACTTTTTGCCGCTGCCTGTAAGGCTAAAGGTTTTAACGAGACGGAGACGGAAGACATCGTAGCGAAGGCGCGACCGACGATGATGCCGAGGATAAATGCTGCGAGCCGAGAATCGTATCAAGCCCTTCTGGCCAAACTTCCTCAGATAGTCGATATGCTTGCTTCAGACCAAGGCGAGGCATTGCGGCTTCTGAAAGAATGGATTCCAAAAGGCCCACTAAACTAAGACAACCCTGATTTTTGCTTTCGTCCACGCTCCATGACTATCATGCTGGCTCAAAAATCGCTAGATTACTCCCCACTTTTCCACAACCTGTGACTTTGGGTTCTCCCTAGTGTTTTCGCTGGTTCCCGGCCCGATTTTTGTACGTCCTTGGTGACAAGGGATAATTACCTCAAGTTGCTCATCTCTCCCCCCTTCATGTATATATGGCTCTTTCCATGTGCCGTAGATATCCAAGGAGACCAGCCCCCAATGGATCTTTTTCATCGCCAGGCCGAGCACACCGATAGCCGCAGCGGCCGTGATTGCAGATTCTGCTCAACCATGGACCCGGATTTCGCCAGTCGCCGTCCCATTGATCGGATGGTGCTGCACAAGTTGGAAGACAGCGCTTCGGCGCACCTCACCGAGGATGGCTACGTGAAACATCGGATTGCGGAGTTGATTAAGAAGCGCGCGGTGACGTTCCCAGCGCATCTGCAAAGGTCTGCCTAGGTCGCATTCTCGGTGTTCGCGGCATATCTCGCCATTGCCAGTTCCACAATCTCGCCGATGAGATCGGTGTACGAGCGCCCCGACGCTTTGGCTGCCATGGCGAACTCCTGCTTACTCGATAGCCACGGGTTTGGATTGGCCTCAATCACGTAAACCTCGCCCTTCGGCGTCAGCCGCATGTCGATGCGCCCGTAGTCGCGCAACTTGACCGCCTGGTAGGCAGCGAGGCCAACTTCCTGCACACGGGCGGTGGTCTTCTCATCCAGGTCGTCGACTAGATAGGATTTAGTCAGCTTGTGTGCCTGGGTGTCTTTCTCGAATTTCACATCGTAGCTGGCAATCTTCGGAGTGCCTTCCGGCAGCCGCGACAAATCCAACTCCACCAGCGGCAGCGCCTGAGCCTTCTCATAGCTGCCCAGAACTCCCACGTACATTTCGCGGCCTTCAATGTATTCCTCGATCAGCGCCGGCGAATCAAACTCATTCTGGATGTACTCCACCCGCTCCATCAGCTCTTTTACGCTGCTCACCACGGATTCCGCATCGATGCCGATCGACCCGTCCTCCCACAGCGGCTTCACGATCAGCGGGAACGATACATCGTGCGCATGTTCGATGCGTCCACGGTAGGCGGTTGCAAAGAAAGGCGTCTTGATGCCGTGAAACGCAAACATTTTCTTGGCTGTCGCTTTGTCCTGAGCCAGAAAATGCGCATGCGGTCCGCCGCCGGTGTAGCGGATCCCCAGCAGGTCCATGTAGGCGGCGACATTCATCTCTTTGGTGTCGTCGCCGGCAAAGGCTTCCGTCAGATTGAACACCAGGTCGGATCCACACTTGGCCAAGGCTGTGAGACAGGGTTGGGTCCCATCCAGGACTTGATAAAACGGTTCATGTCCCAGTTTTTCCAGCGCTTCGAAGATCTCTTCGCGGTCTTCTTTCTCTCGCTTGCTCTTGCTCTGCGGTTTTTTCTTCTTCTTTTTCTTCTTTGAGGATGCCTTCTCCTCGGCCGCTTCGGCCGCGGCTGCTTCGTCTTCCCAGACGTCGTACAGCACCGCAACTTTCAGCTTTGCGCCGGTCATTTTGGCCCCCAGCTTCTCACGGGTGCACGAACTTTCCCCTGGCCATGTAATTCATGGCCAGGGCCGTGGCATACACCGTGACTTGAATCAGGTGTTCCGCTTCACGCTGCGGATCGGCGAACAACTTGAGCTCACCGATTCGCTTCTCAATCATTTCCACCAGTTGTTTGATCAGTGGCCGCTGTGCCCCTGTCCAATATGCCACCTTGTCCACCACCGTCTTGCGGTGCTGATGCAGAAACTGTTGCGCCGGAGCGGCGCGCTTGCGCCGCTTGGATACGTTAAAAATGTCCCGCAGATCGGTGTCGAGCGCGAGGTCTCCCAGCGCGACTTCTTCGCCATTGCGCCGGTAGAACTCGGCAACGGTCATTTCCATCTCGTCGACCGTTACATCGGTCACACCACGGCGGCGGACCGGGTCGGTGTGTCCCAACTCGCGCGCGATGCGATTCATGTAGCGCAGCTTGGCCAGCGCGCCCCAGCCGCGATAACGTTTCCGCCATGCCGAGCGCGGGGTCAGCCAGACTGCAAAGGTTTCGGCGAAATCTTCGTCCGGATGTTTCTGCGCGTACCAGCCAGCCAGATAGCGCACATAATTTCGCGAGAACGGGACCGGGCGATAGTTATCGTGATAGGGACGCCGGAACGGTCCAAAGAGTTGCTTCCACTCCGGCGTGCGATGCAGCTTATACGCATAGTTGAATGCGTGACCGGCTTCGTGCCGCAGGTACATCATCGTCTCTCGCGAGTCCTCGAGATCGTTGGTTTCCTTTTCGAGCTGTGCCAGCTTGGCGTCGGCCAGATAGAACGGAATGCCGATCACCGGTTCTCCCGAGGGACAACCCCACTCATCGGTGAGATAACACGCCGGGCGAAACTTCACCAGGCGCTTTTGATCGAGTTCCTTGTATAGCTGCTGCACGAATCGCTCCAGCGGGGAGCCTTCAATTTTCAAGCCCAGATCGCGGATGGGCTTATCCAGAATCTCCTGCAACTCCGGCCGTGATGTGTCGGTTTCGTGCACGCGTTCTCACTGGAATCAAGCACAGAGCGCACCGCGAAAAAGCGGGAGAGGACGGGGCGACCTGCCCCAAGTGTAAACAATAACAAAGTCTGGTGACGAATCAGAAGTGACTAAAGAAACCCCTACCGTCTTGAGCACGCAGCCGTTACTTGATTACGTGGAACGGCACGTTGCTGGTCAATGTACCGCTCGGCGTAATCACGGTTACATATCCTGTTGTTGCGCCGCGCGGAACAGTGGCACGTATGAACGTGTCGGAAACAACCATAAAGCTCGCCCGGACTCCATTGAGCGAGACGCTGGTGGTTCCGCTGAAACCTTGGCCGAGAATGCCGCCTGTCTGGCCGACTTTGCCTGCGGCGTGGACGAAGGTGACGAACGGGCGCAGACCCACCGAAAAGCTGAATATCGTGCCACAACTACTTGGTGGCTGGTTGTGACAGATGCCATCACCACCGTACTCCGTACTGCCGTAGAAAACTCCATTGGTGGCTTGTAGCAGGCCACCAGGGGTGTCGCCGTCCCCAGCGCTCAAGCTGTACAGCGTCGTTAACGTGCCTCTTGCGGTGATTCTGAAAATGGTTCCGTAGGAAGAGTTGCCTCCACTCCCCCCACAGCAGGTGGTTCCGTAAAAACGCCCGTCTTTCGCCACCGTCAGTCCCGCCAAAGGCTGCGAGCCGTCCTGGGAATAATCGAAACTGTGCAGCGACGTAAACTCTCCAGTACGAGTAATCTTAAAGACGGTGCCGGCGCTGTTTGCACCGCCATCCGTCGTTGTGCCGTAGAAGGTTGTTCCCGATGCTTGAACCAGAGCGCCAGCAGGCTGGACACCGTCGGTGCAGTTAGTCTGGACGCAGAAAGTGTATAGAGTTGTCAGGTCACCGGACGGACTGATTTTGAACACGGTGCCACAGGCGTCCGTGTAGCTACAGCTTTCGTTCCCACCGAATGTGGTCATCCCATAGAAGTTTCCGTCGGCGGCTTCGATGACGCCTCCGATCGGAAACTGGCCATCAGCGCAGTTGGGGAAACTGCAAAATCGGTACAGGGTCGTCAATTTACCCGACGGCGTTATCTTAAATACTGTTCCGCAACCTGGGGCAAAGGCGATGCCGCCGCCCTCACAAAGGGGAACGTTGATGCCGCCGCTGTCGGTTGTCCCATAAAAGTTCCCGTCGCTCGCCTGGATAATCACGTTAGGCGAGGCTCAGTCAGGGCAGGTGGAGCCCAGAGCACAAAAGCTGTGCAGCGTTGTGAGCTTACCGGCGGGCGTAATTCTGAAGAATGTGCCACATCCGTAAACACAACTATTGTTGATACCACCACGGGACGTTGTTCCGTAGAAGTTCCCGTCAATACCCAAAATCAAGTTTCCGGTTGGGTTGACTCCGTCAGTGCAGTTGGCTTGATTACAGGGGAAGTTGTAGACCACGGTGAGTGATCCCTGAGGTGTAATCCTGAATGCCGTGCCGCAACCGAAGCCCGAACTGTCCGGGCAACCTCCGTACCCGCCGTCGCCCAGGCCCCCGTGAAATGCCGTGCCGTAAAAATTGCCGTCCGCTCCTTGCACGAGAGGAGTGCTGTTGGGGGTGGCACCGTTAGTTCCGTCGAAAGTTGCCAGCGTCTGATACGTCTGGCCGACGGCGGCCCCCACGATCCAGGCATAAAGCGCAAATAAAAGCCCGCCCATCTTCCACCTATTTAGTGTCGTCATTGGGGAACCTCCGTGGTGCGAAATCGAATCGCGGCCTACTCACGCGAGAGAAACGGGGCTCTGCCCGGCTATTGACCGCAAGGGGAGCGCAATGTGGCCCGCCAGACGCAACCATTGTCCTCCCGCGGGCACCGGGCGTCAATAGCGGATTCCGGCTTCTACGGCCACACCCTACACCGGCGAGTGGTGCCCCTGCACAATCATTTCTTCCGCAAGCCGTCGTGCTTCGGGAAGGGTAGCCGCCTCATTGCCAGCAATCTCCTTCGGCAAGTCACGTTGAATCTTTGAAAGTTCTTCATCAAACAATTTCGTCACCAACTGCGGAGTGTGTTCCACAACGTCCCCATCATCCCCGGCAACCTTCACCTTATGTTTCACTCGCTGCGCAATCATCAGCCGGTAAATGCGATCCGTCGCCAGGTCCTCCATGTAACCGTCGAGCAGGCTCGCGCCTTTGCCGTTGAGCACGCCGTTGCGATAACGAATGACAGTACGCACAGCGGCGCGAGTTCCGGCGAGCGTGATCTTGCCCACGCCTTCCGGCACCGGCCGAAGATCAGGATGCGGGCTCGGCAACTTCGGCCGTTTGTCTATTTGATTCGGCTCGGGGAACTGAGCGACTGCGATCTCGTTTTGGTCAGGATGCCCCGTCCACGCTCCGTCCATTAGGGAATTGGCTTCGTTCTTCTTATCTTCTCTGAGGCCCTTTAACGCGCGCTCGTTCAACTCCTTGTCCGTGCGGCTGGGGAAAAGCGCGGTCATGCCGCCAATCGCCAGCGCTCCATGCTTGTGACAAAGCTCCGGCATCAATGTGCGGAAGTTCTGAAAGAACGCCACATCATGAGGGATGGTGTTGCGGTTCGGCAAAATCCATTTCGGATCTCCCAGCATGAAGTGAATCAGTGACGCCATGTAATCCCAGCGTCCGAGATTCAATCCCAGACAGTGATCTCTGAGATTGAAGAGAAACTCCTCCATCTGGTAGGCCAGCGGATGCGCCTCCACCAGCGCCATGCACTTGATGTAATTCGCCGGCAGCCCCTTCGACTTGGCCAGCGCCTGAAACAGGTCGCGCCACCACGAGGCTTCCTCAGCCGACTCGCTCTTCGGAATGTAAACCGAGAAATTGTGTGGCAGCACGGCGGGATCCAGTTGATACCAGAGCAGCGCCAGGTCAAACAACGACGCCGACATTAACTCGTTCTTGATTACTCCGCCCTGACTTATGTGCAAGCCACGCGGACGCACCCAGGTCACGGTCTTCGAGCGCTGCACCTTAACTTCTTTCTGCCGCTTCTTGTCGTAGTACCCCAGATCATATTTGTAAGCCGCGAGGATGGTCTTGATTCCCAGAAGGGTGTGCGACCATTCGTTGGCCATCGAGTCTTCCAGATCAAGCATCACCCCCGGAGAACCGGAGTTCAGCAGCTTCACCGTCAGTTCCGCATCGTCGGCAGGCCCGGTCATCTGATTGCGCTGATCGGCGCACCAGTCCGGCAGTTCAATCTTCCAATTGGTCGTTGTTGCAGGCGAAGCCGGCAAGTAATTCGGAGGTTTTCCTCGGAGCGACGTCTGCAATACTTGATTGCGCATCGCCACCAGCACTTGCTGCCAGGGTGTGAACTGTTTGTGCAATGGCAGTAGGAATAGAAGGAAGCCGGGAGGCAGATCTCTCTCGGGATTCAAATCCGCCGGAGCTTCGTTTCTGGATTGCAGCGTTCTTCGTGCTACATCGAGAGCCATGATTCGACGACTCCTTGCAGCTTGGGTCAGGAAAGTGCCCCCGCTGCATAGGCTCGATGCTACCGCCTCAACTATTGACGAAGCAACCTACGGGGGTGGTAGCAGCCCTACCTCGCGGCCTGATTTTCTTTGCGATCTTTGCGAATGAGCTTTGCGTCCTTTGTGGTTAAAGGCGTTAACCGCAAAGTGCGCTAAGGACTCGCAAAGAACGCAAAGACCCGGACCTGACCGGACCGCAGATTAGGATGCTGGATCGGGAGGACGCCTCGTCAGCGCCCGGCAATGACGTCGTACGGCCGCATCATCTCATTGTCTTCATGCTCCAGAATGTGGCAATGCCAGACGTAGCGTCCGGCGAATCCCTCGAATCGCATGATGATGCGCGTGACCATTCCAGGATCGGCCCGCACCGTGTCTTTCCAGCCCGTTTCACCCGGTTCCGGCGGAATGGCGTCGCCCCAGTACTTAAGAACGCCCCGGTTCTGATACGCGAACGCGTCAAACCGCCGTCGATCGAGTATCTGGAAACGGACCAAGTGAAGATGAATGGGATGCACATCGTCGGTCACATTCATCAGGTTCCAGATTTCCACCGAATTCAAAACTGGATTCTCAGTCACCGGCATATTCCAGTGAGCATCGTTCAACAAAACAGCGACAGACTCGCCTCTCAGGTCGTTGATCTCTCCCAGCCTCAGATCGCGGGTCTTCACCACTTCCGACTCCGCAATCCTCGGGACAGGCCTCAAGGCTGCGGGTAGCGAGCTGGAGTCGCTTACCTTGGTGCGAGACACGCGGAACTGCATGACCGGCTGCGCGAAGTCATTTTTCAGGACAATCTGTTCACCGGCATGATCGCTGAAATCCAGCACCAGGTCCGCCCTCTCGGCCGGAGCTAATACGACCTGCTTCAGCGCCACCGGTGCCGGCAGCAATCCTTGATCAGTTCCAATTTGCTGAAGCGTCTGTCCGTTGGTCAGCGCGAGACGAAAGAACCTGCCATTCGCTGCGTTCAGAACTCGGAAGCGGTATTTCCGCGGCTCCACATCCAGATATGGCAACAGTTTGCCATTGGCCAGAATGGCATTGCCCCGGAACTCCGACACCCAGGGGTTCGTCGAGTTCTGTGCCACTGGATAGTAAAGTTGCCCATCCAGATCGAACATGCGGTCGCACAGCACCAGCGGCACTTCATACTTGCCCCGCGGCAGGTTGAGCGCCTCCTCCACCGGATCGCGCACGACGAACAGGCCGAACAGCCCGGCCAGCACATTCAGCCGGTTAACTCCCAGCGTGTGATCGTGATACCAGAGCAGCGCTGCATCCTGCTGATTGGGATAATAATAGGTCGCGGACTTTCCCGGCACATACCAGTTCTCGGGATAGCCATCACTTTCCGGCGGCACCTTCGCGCCATGCAAATGAACCACGCTGCGGACATCCGGCTTGTCAGACTCCGCACCGTGGATACTGTGATCGATGGGTAGAAAATGCTCCCGTGGCAGCTCATTCGCCCACTCCACCAGCATTCCCTTGCCGCTCTCGGTTTCCAGCGTCGGTCCCGGAGACGATGACCCGAAACCCCAGAGCCGAGTGGGTTTCATGTCGCGATGGATCTTGGCCTGAAACTGCCGCATGGCCAGGCGATAGTAGGGGATCCTCAATTTAGGACCGTCGGGACTGGGCCGCAGTTCGGTGGAACGGACAATGCCGGGAATCGGAAGAGTATCTACGAACGCCGCCAGAGTGCTTGGGTCCAGCACCGGCCTGACCGGCTTTGGCGGCACGCGATGCGTGACCTGCGGCATCATCACAGCCGCCGCTGCAATTCCGCTTTGTTGGAGGAACCTTCTCCGTGTTATTGCCAACTGGCTAACCTTTCTCTGAAAAGCGCGGGGCCAAACGGCACTAGCCAACCCACGATACCAAAAACAAGGCACGCGAACTTGACGCTCGCGTGCCTCTCTTCACTATCACTTCACCCGACTACGGAATCTGTTCTCCGGTCGAGGGGTTGAGGATCAGAGTTCCATCGCTCCTGATTTGGCTGAAGTTGAACATCTGGCTGATGGAGCTGGCGATGCCGTCAAACGAGCCGCCTCCGATTCTCTGTCCACTGAGCCAGTTGTCTTCGACGAAACGGAGGATTGAAGTCTGGTCCGTGATCGTGTGGTCAACTGCGTTCTCCAGCGCCCACGGTGAAACCACGATCAGGGGTTGCCGGGGACCGTAGCCGCAACGGCCCAGGGCGTGTGGATTGTTGGAGTTGATGCCAGGCAAGGACTGGCCGCCCGTGCCGCAAGCACCAGGTCCGGTGAGCGCGTCGGCCGATCCGGTGGACTGATTTGCAATCGGACTCATCTGGTGGTCATACCAGCCGTCTGAGTCATCGTAGAGAATAACCACCGCAGTGCTGCTCCAGGTGGGTTGCTCTTCGAGGAAGTTCACCAGCTTGACCACTGCGGTCTGTTCATCCAGAGGATCGGAATAGCCAGCGTGCCCATCCTGAATCCCGATGTTCTTGATGAAGCTCACTGCTGGGAAATTGCCTGCCTGCACAGCATGGACAAAGTCATCGATGTCGTAGTTGTGGTTGGCCGGGCCGTTGTTCCCGATCTCAGAGATGGATTTCGGCCGGGTATGGTTGGGATTGGCCGTGGAAGCCCAGTACCCGAAGAAAGAATGGTGAGGGATGTAATCGTTAGTGGTGCCAGAGATCGCGCTGGTCGAGCTTCGGCTGCAGCCAGTGGTCCCGTTGGAGTTCTTGATATTCAGGTTGAAGCCGCCCATGAACGATCCCCAGCTCACGCCGGCTGCGTTCAACAGGTCGCCGATGTTCTTTCCACCCAGTTGCACCTGGCTGCTGCCCGAGCAAAGGTCGCCGAGCGGGTCGGGGTCGCCGATCACGGTCAGCGATCCGGCTCCGCCATCCACTGTGCCGCCGGTTCCGGTAGTCACACCGTTAGTCTGGCCGGAAACCAGGTTGATGACGCCCGGTGTCGAGGGACCAAAAGTGGTGCTGTAGGAATTGTCATTCATGGCAAAGTGTTGAGCGTAATTCCAGAACGCAGTTACGGTGTTTCCGTCAAAGTAGCCCAAGTTCAGGCCATTGGTATTCAGTATTCCCCCACCCTGCGGTGGCGGTCCGGGGCTGCCCACGAACTCCGGAAACAGGTCCATGGCGCCCATGTCGAAGGACTGCTGCTCTGCCGTGTAGTCATGATTCTGATCGGCAGTCCACGCCTGTGAACGATCCAAACGGAAGGGGTTGGTGGCGCCAGTGCCGTTCGCCGGGTTCAGGTTGGGATTGTTGGTCAACAGCGCGTTGCTGAGGCCATTCACACTCGGAGTTCCTGGCCGGGCATGGAACATGGGCTCTCCGGCCGGGTTGGTGGCGTTGGGATAGGTCCCAAAATAATGATCGAACGAAACGTTCTCCTGGAAAATCACAACCAGGTGCTGAATGGGTGTGGCGGTCGCCGGCCTCGAAGCGGCGTAGGCGGGCGTAACACTCGGTCCCAGGCCAATCGTCAATGCTGTCAAAGAAGCCAACATTTTCCTGGGGGCGGCTGACGCTCTCAGTTTCTCGAACATCTCTTCCTCCGTCCTTCGGCCAGTATGAGGGCTCCGTTCGACAAAAAGTCATTCAGCCGAGGAAACTTTAGACTAGACCGGCGATGTGGCGGCAGTTTGACGCGAGTGTTAAAGCTGGATGAATTGAGGCGGCAGGCTGTGAGTTTCGATGTTTTTGACCGCCGTCAGTTCTGCCTGGGCCGGGGGCCAGATTCTTCCGGCATTGGTTAGTGGGCATTGCCCGCCAACTCGTGGACGATGCTGTTCACAAAAGCCTTGGCGTCGCCGAACAGCATGAGAGTGTGGTCGAGGTAGTAGAGCGGATTGTCAATGCCGGCGAAGCCCGGACTCATGCTGCGCTTGATGACCATCACGGTGCGGGCCTTGTCCACGTCGAGAATCGGCATGCCGAAAATGGGGCTGGACTGGTCGGTGCGGGCAGCGGGGTTAGTGACGTCATTGGCGCCGATCACCAGAGCGACATCCGTTTGGGGAAAATCACCGTTGATGTCGTCCATCTCGATTAGCTTGTCATAAGGAATGTCGGCCTCGGCCAGCAGCACGTTCATGTGGCCGGGCATGCGTCCAGCCACGGGGTGAATCGCGAAGCGCACGTTTACGCCGCGCTTGGTGAGGGCATCGTAGAGTTCGCGAACCTTGTGTTGCGCTTGCGCAACCGCCATGCCGTAACCGGGAACGATGACCACCGTGTTCGCAGCCGCCAGAATGCCTGCGGCTTCCTCGGCAGTGGCACTGCGGACGGTCTTCTCTTCTTTGCCTCCCGCTGCCGCAGCTTGCACCTGTCCGAAGGCGCCGAACAGGACATTGGTGAACGACCGGTTCATGGCCTTCGACATAATGACGGAAAGAATGAAGCCGGAAGATCCGTCGAGGGCGCCGGCGATGATGAGCAGCTTGCTGTCGAGCACGAATCCCATAGCAGCGGCGGACAGGCCGGCATAAGAATTCAGAAGAGAGATCACCGTCGGCATATCCGCGCCGCCGATGGGGATAATCATGAGCACGCCGAAAATCAAGGGAATTACCACCATGAACGGGAACACCTGCCGCGCGCCCGGATGCAGCACCAGATAAACCGCCAATCCGATTGCGATGGCGAGAAAGAAAAGATTGACGAAGTTCTGTCCTTTGTAGGTGATTGGGCGCTGGGGCAGCAGTTCCTGTAGCTTACCGGCGGCCATCAGGCTGCCAGTAAAAGTCAGTGAGCCGAGAATCACCTCCATCGACAGCACCGACATCATGAAGGGTGGAACATTGGGAGTGCGCAAATAGAATTCTGCTGTGCCCACCAGGGTCACGCAAAGCGCCCCAAAAGCGTGGCTCAACGCGGTCCGCTGCGGGACCGCGGTCATGTGAACAAATCCGAGGGGGACGCCAATCCCAGATCCGATCACCAGGGCGATGACGATCCACTTGTAGTCCACGATGCCGTGGTGGAGCAGGGTCCCGCCGATGGCCAACAACATCCCCAATTCGCCGGCCCAAATTCCATGGCGGGCAGTGCGCGGCGAACTCATCCACTTCAGCGACAGAATGAAAAGGGCGCTGGCGATGAGATAAACAATCTCAAGAAGGAGTTGATTACCCGCGAGATCGGTCATGGTTTTGTGGGACGGCTGGTCTTGAACATCTTGAGCATGCGATCGGTGATCAGAAAGCCGCCCACCACGTTGCTGGTGGCCGCGATCACCGCCAGAACTCCGAGGATGAATGACAGATTGCTTTTGTGCTCACCCACCAGCACGATGGCACCGACCACGGCGATCGCGTCCAGCGCATTGGTCAGCGACATGAGAGGGGTATGGAGCAGCGGCGAGACACGCTTGATGATTTCAAATCCGATGAAGCCCGCCAGCATGAAGACGAATAGGCCGTTCAACAATGCCGAACTCATTGTGCTTGTGCCTCCCGCAGGCGGAGTCTTCTGCCTGCATTTCTACCTAAGATCACTTCGTCCCTTGTGCGGCCAGTTCGGCAGCGCAAAGAACTCCCGGACTCGCGCGTTCACGATTTCACCATCACGCGTCAACAGCGTCTCCCGAATAATTTCATCTTCGGAAGCAGGCCGCATCTTGCCATCCTTTACCAAGTTCAACAGAAACGACGTGAGGTTACGGGCATACATCTGGCTGGCATGATAAGGAACTTCGGATGCCACGTTGATGCGGCCAATGATGGTGACACCATAAGCCACGATGGTTTCGCCGGCGCGGGTCAACTCGCAATTGCCGCCCCGCTCGGCCGCCAAATCGAACATCACCGAGCCTGGCGCCATGCCTTTGACCATCTCTGCGGTCACCAGTACTGGAGCTTTCTTGCCGGGGACAACGGCGGTGGTGATGACCACATCGCTTTCCGCAATCACACGGCCCAGAAGTTCGCGCTGTTTGGCGTAGAAGGCTTCATCCTGCGCGGTGCCGTAGCCGCGGGCGTCCTGCGCATTCTTGGCTTCGATCGGCAGTTCGACAAATCGGCCTCCCAAGCTTTGTACCTGCTCTTTCGCCGCGGGCCGCATGTCGTAAGCCGACACTACAGCCCCAAGACGGCGAGCTGTGGCGATCGCTTGCAATCCTGCCACTCCGACGCCAATGATCAGGACGCGTGCCGGGGTGACCGTCCCGGCAGCGGTGGTCATCATGGGGAAAATTCTGGGCAGGACGTCGGCGGCAATCAGCACCGCTTTGTACCCGCAGATCGTACCCATTGAGGAGAGCGCATCCATGCTCTGTGCTCGCGTGGTTCGCGGCATCAGTTCTACGGAGAACGAGGTCACGCCGGTCTGGGCGACCTGCTGCAAGATGTCGGCTGAACCCAGTGGCCGCAGAAAGCCAATGAGAACCTGTCCGGGGCGCATCAACGGCAGGTCAGTTTTTCCGGCAACGTCGTTGGAGCCGTAACACAGAACCTGCGCCACGATGTCGGCGCCGGAGAACACGGCGGCACGGTCAGGCAGGATTCTTGCCCCCTTGTCGATATAGAGAGCGTCTGGGTAGCCGGCTTGTTCTCCAGCTCCCGCTTCCACCACGACTTGAAACCCAGCTTTCGCCAGATTCGGAATTACCACGGGCACCAAAGCCACACGGCGCTCGCCGGGATAGGTTTCCTTGGGCACGCCGATAATCACGAGATCATCTTCCCCCTGGCAGATAGGTCAAACGGGATATTGTAGCGGAAGAATGCACAGGAACTGATGACGAAGTTGGAGCTGGGTTCTGTCCTGGTCAAGACCTGTCCGAAATGACTGCTCTTAATGGTGGTTGGCGGTCTCACCCGGGGGCGTGCCTGCTTTCGCGGGATCGGCGGCCTTTTCCGCATCTTCCGGCCTTACGTCCATGTTCTGCACGATGACTGAGATTCGCCGGTTGGATGCGTTGAGCGGGTCGTCGGGTGTGCGCAGCAGCTGGTCGGCGTAGCCGCGAACCTGGGACACCTGATTTTCTCCCATGCCGTTTTGTTGCATCAGGCGGCGCGCAGCATTGGCGCGGTCGGCGGAAAGTTCCCAATTGCTGTAGCCGGATTTCCCCAGGTATGGTTTGGCGTCGGTATGGCCTTCAATAGACACGTGATTGGGAAGTTTGCCCAGCTCAGCGGCCAGCAACGACAGCAGTTGTTTCCCATTCTCCGTCGGCCCAGCGCTGCCGAGCTTGAAGAAAGTCCCGGTCTCCGTTTCAATCAGTTCGATGCGCAACCCTTCAGGGGTTATCGTCACTTCGATTTGGTTCTTCAGCTTGTCGAAGTTAGTCATCTGACGAATGCGCTTTTCCAGTTCCTCTTTCAGCTTGGGCATGTCGTCTTTCGAGATCGGCAGGCTTACGCCTGTTCCGGTCTGGTTTGTGCCCGCGTTCTTCGCCGATCCCATGGGGTCCCGGAAGTATCCGCCTACCGCCTCCTGGATCTTCTTGCTGCTGTTCAACAGCCAGAGCACGATGAACAGCGCCATCATGGCGGTGACAAAATCCGCGTAGGCGACTTTCCAGGCGCCGCCGTGATGGCCGCCGTGGCCGCCCTTTTTCTTGATGATGATGATGGGGCGTGCGCCTTCCATGAGTCCTTTCCCGCCTAGGCGGATGCCGCGGCCGCAACCGGCGTCGCTTCAGCGCCTCCGCCGCGGCAGAGCGTCTCCACTTCCTTAAACGAAGGACGAACGTGCCCGGGAATCGCCCGCCGGGCAAACTCCACCGCCATAATGGGGGCTGAGCCTTTGAGGAAGGAAATCATCACTACCCGCAAGACATGCAGATAGGCCGACTCTTCTTCAGCGATCTTTCCCATGTTGGACGCAATCGGTCCGACCAGTCCGTAACACAGCAGAATTCCCAGGAAAGTGCCAACCAGCGCCGCCGCCACCTTATGTCCGATTTCCTCCGGCGGGCCGCCCAACGCTCCCATGGTGATGACCACGCCCAGCACCGCCGCTACGATGCCTAATCCGGGCAGGGAATCAGCCATGGTGCTCAATGAAGAAATCGGCAGATTAGCGGAGTTGTGGTGGACCTCCAGGTCCAAGTCCAGGAGTTGGTCGAGATCAAAGGCTTCCACGCCGCTGATGGCCATGCGCAGCGTGTCACAAAAATAGTCGCAGGTGTGATGGTCCTTTATGAAGAAGGCATACTTCGACAGAATCGGACTCTTGTCCGGCGCTTCGACGTCGTTTTCGAGAGTCATCAATCCTTCCCGGCGGGCTTTGTTGAGGAGTTCATAGGTCATCCTCAGGGAATCGAGATAGCGTTGCTTGGTGAATTTTGATCCCGCGAAGACTCCGGCGATTCCTCCCACAATTTGTTTGAGGATGTGGAGCGGGTTAGCGATCAGCACGGTGCCGAGGGCAGCGCCTCCGATGATCACCAACTCAGCGGGCTGCATCAGTACCAGCAGAGGTCCGTGTTCCATCAAGTACCCGGCGAGCACGCATCCGAAGACAACGACAATGCCAATAATGGCGAACATAGGAATCTATTTCCCAGAGCTTTGCCTGCCGGCCAATGCGCCCGCTCCGGCGACGGCCGTCTTGGGGGGGAGGCGGGTTTCAGCGAACGTTGCGCCCGCTCCACCAGCGATTCCACCGTGTCCACGGCCTCCGCACCGGCGTATCCGATGGAGGTCACGATCGACAATTGTTCTCCCCACCAATGAATGCCGGCTCCAGCCACAAGTTTTTGCCCCCGCTCACTGTCTTTCTCCGCACCGCGCGCGCCACAATTCGGCAAGAGTGCCAGAAATTGGTCCTCGCCCCAATGCCCGACCATATCGCTGGGGCGCAGGCCGTTGCGTAGAGTCTCGGCCACCACTCTCAGCATGGAGTCCGTGGCTTGCCTGCCATAGGCGGAGCGCAGGTGATCGAAATGGTCCAACTGCAGACACATGATGCCGAAGGGCACATGGTACTCGACGAGGCCGGCAAGATTTTCCCGCAGATGGAATTCGATAAAACCGTGATTGGCGACGCCGGTACTCTCGTCCAGACAAATCGAAGGGACTGGGGTGCGACGCTCCCGTGCCGGGCCTGCTGCCGCCCGCGGCTCGTGAAAACTCCCGGCCACATGTCGCGCCACACCACTGCGGCCGGAGACCGGCGTGATTCGGAACAGTACCGGCACTGGATGGCCACTCTTGTGGCGCAAGAAGAGCCGCTGCTCATGTTCGCTCCCATCCACCTCCGTCTGATGAAACGGACAGCTCTCCCCGCACATCGGGCAGCTGCGCTCATTGCACTGTACCAATATGTTTTCCCGGCGAGAGTGTCCGATGACCTCGTAGCGTTTGTGCCCGGTGATGCGTTCTGCGCTCTGGTTCCAAAACAGGATCGTCCCATTTTGATCGGCAATGTAGACACCCATGGGTAGGGCATCCAAGACCGCCAAGATGACATCTGGATCCCGAACTTCAGACATGACTGCGCCTCGACGACCAAAGGTTTCATCGTCAGCCGAGAGGCCTTACTTCAACCCGCACGCCCCGTGAAACGAGGGCCGGTAACGTCTCCGAAGTAAAGAAGAGCTCTCGCCTCGCCGAAAGAAAGTAGAGGGCCTCGCCAGGCGTTAGAAACGATGGCGGTGGACCTTCGAAGAGGAGGAGAGACTATGCCGAGGCTGAGCTACGCCGTCGACGTGGCGATTTGTCTCAGTTTCATTCAGCACGCGCGACGACACCGAGGCTGGTACGGGAGCTTACTGACCCTTGCCCTACTGACCGGGAGCGGTCTTGCCCAGCAATCCCCACCGAACCTGGGAGAAGCGAGCCTGGAGGAGTTGGCAAATATTCAGGTTTATAGCGCCTCCAAGCACATGCAGAGCGCCAGCGACGCGCCTGCCTCAGTTACGGTCATCACCTCGGACGAAATACAGAAATATGGCTACCGCACTCTGGCCGACATTCTGCAGAGTGTGCGTGGCTTCTACATCACGTATGACCACGATTACAGCTTCGTGGGAGTGCGTGGCTTTGGACGCTTAGGTGACTGGAACAGCCGCATCCTGGTGTTGATCGACGGCCATCGCATCAACGGCAACATTCTCGGTCAGGCTTTCTTAGGTTCGGAGTTCCCGGTTGACGTGGACCTGATTGAACGTGTGGAAATCATCCGTGGTCCCAGCTCTTCGCTCTACGGCGCTCAGGCATTCTTTGCTGTAATCAATGTAATCACTCGCAAGCCGCCGCAACTGAAAGGCGTGGAACTCTCGTTTGAACCCGCCAGTTTTGGCACCTACGCGGGACGAGCCAGTTATGGTGGGCAATACAAAGGGATCGACATGCTGGTGTCCGGCACGTTCTACAACAGTCAGGGACAAACCCTGTTTTATCCCCAGTTCGACAGCCCCACCACTAATTTCGGGATTACGCGGAACACAGACTACGAGAGCTATCAACATATCCTGGCGACGATCAGTTTCCGTGGTCTCACCTTGCAAGGATTGTTCAGCGCACGGGATCGGGGAGTCCCCACCGGATACTTCGGTACCCTGTTCAACGACCCGCGCACCCGCAATGTCGATGACCATCAATACTTCGACCTCAGCTATCGACATGCGATTGGCGAGAAGTGGGAATTGGCGGCCCGGACCTCCTATGACCAGGCCCGGCTGCAAGCGCCGCTCGCATTCGCCACCGGCATGCCCGACGGATCCACCACAGTGGACACATATTCGTTCCGCGGAAACTGGTGGGACAGCGAAGTGAAGCTAAGCCGAACTCTGTTGGACAAGCACAAAATCACTTTGGGCACCGAGATCACCGACAATTTGCGCCAAGACCAGGGGAACTTCACTCCCATTGGCGACATCTTCACTATGGAGCCAGCAACCTCAGTGATCTGGGCCGTATATGGGCAGGATGATTTCGCCATCACCTCCAAACTGACCTTGAGCGCAGGGCTGCGCTATGATCATTACTCAAACTTTGGCGGCACCACTAACCCGCGTCTGGGGTTGATCTACCACCTCTTCCACCCGACTACCTTGAAGCTGCTGTACGGCACGGCCTTCCGTGCTCCCGAACCCTTCGAAGTCACGCCCGGCTTCGGGCCGTTCTACGACGACAATCTGAAGCTGAAGCCGGAGACGATTCGCAGCCTCGAAGGAGTGGCGGAGCAGAGGCTTGGCCAACATGTCACGCTATCGGGCAGTGTTTTCCGCAACTGGATTAGCAACCTAATTTCGCTGGAGACGGTTCCGAGCGATGGTCAATCGGTGTATCTCAACTCCGAAAAAGCGAATGCGACCGGCGTGGAAGTGGAGTTGGATGGCCACTGGGCCGACGTGCAAGGTGAGGCAAGTTACAGCTATACCGATGTGACACTGCCGGTTACCCACCGGGTGCTGGCTAATTCTCCGCCGCACCTGGCCAAGTTGAACTTGAGCGTCCCGGTGGTGCAGCAGCGGCTGTTCGCCAGTCTGGATGCACAGTACACCAGTCCAGTCCTGACTCTGCTGGGCAATACCATCGGCGGCTTCTCCGTGTTCAATTTGACCTTGCTGGGACATGCGCTGGGGAAGCACCTGGACCTATCCACCAGTATCTACAACATTTTCGATAAGAAGTACTTCGATCCCGGACGCCCTGAGGACGTGCAAGATGCGATTCAGCAGGATGGAAGAAGTTTCCGGGTCAAGATCACCGGCAGGTTTTGAAGATTTATCGACTCTCAGACGGGAGTTGTCTTAAAGGAGACGGGACATTGAACCATGCCAAGCCAGGGTCGGTCGTCCGCACGGGGCGTTGTCCTGTCACGCTTGAGCGAGGCGTTACGTCGCGCTGGAGACGGTCTCTGATCGGTGTCCTCCTATGTTTGCTGGCGGCAGGGGCACAGGCTCAGTCGGCCACTGAGTATCAGGTAAAGGCTGCGTTCCTGTTCAACTTCGCAAGGTTCGTGGAATGGCCCACCGACGCCTTTCCCAGCGCCGATTCGGCGTTGCAAATTTGTGTTCTCGGCCAGGATCCCTTCGGCCGCGACTTTGAACAGGTGATTGTGGACAAGATCGTAAACGGTCACCGCATCGAGATTGCCCATCCCGATGGAGTGCCTCAGGCGCGAGCCTGCCAGATATTGTTCATCGCGGCTTCGGAGACGCCACACTTGCGGGCGATCCTGCTGGGTCTTAAGGGCTCAAGCGTACTCACCGTGGGAGACGCCCCGGGCTTCGCCATCCTGGGAGGAGTGATCAACTTTGTGCTGGATGACGGCCGGGTGCGCTTCGAAATCAACCTCAAGGCGGCAGAACAAGCCCATCTGAAGATCAGCGCCCGGCTGCTGACTGTGGCCAAGGTCGTGCTGAATGGCGAGCGTGAAGGAAACTAGTGAGCTGGGTACAAAACATGTCGATCGCACGGAAGCTGATGGTGCTCATCATGGCCATCAGCGGGTTGACATTGTTGCTGGCCTGCGTTGCCATCGTCGTCTACGACATTGTCGAGTTGCGGCGGGGGATGGTGAATGACACATCTACTTTGGCGAACATGGTGGCGGAGAACAGCACCGCCGCTCTGACCTTTCATGACGCGCAGGCGGCAAAAGAAGTGTTGCGATCGCTACACACTCAGCCTCACGTTACCGCCGCCTGTCTCTATACCGCTGAAGGTCAGGCGTTCGCCACCTACGACCGCGGCGGAGACACCGAAAAGTTCTTGCCTCCGCCACCGCGGAAGGAAGGGAGCTTCTTTGAAAACGGGCGCCTGCTGCAGTTCCGGCCGGTTCGTCTCGGCAAGGAGACGATCGGGACTGTTTATGTGGAATCGGATTTCTCGGAGATGCAAGCCCGCTTGCGAGCCTATCCCCTGGTGATCGGCTTTGTGCTGGTGGTTTCCTGCGGCGCGGCCTTGCTAATGGCGTCCCGGTTGCAACGACTGATTTCCGACCCCATCCTCGATCTGTTGCAAGCAACGCGGGAAGTCTCCGCGCAGCAGAACTACGCATTGCGACTCCCCGTCACCGGTAGTGATGAAGTCGGCCTGCTCATGACCGGCTTCAACGAAATGCTCTCGCAAATCGAAGGCCGGGACGAAGAACTGCAGCGCCATCGTGACACGCTAGAAGAGGAAGTCGCTCGCCGGACGGCCGACCTGATGACCTTGAACGTGCAGATGGTGACGGCCAGGGATGCTGCGGAATCCGCCAGCCGGGCGAAAAGTGAATTTCTGGCCAATATGAGCCACGAAATCCGCACTCCGATCAACGGCATTATGGGAATGACTGAGCTTACCCTGGATACCGAACTCAACCAGGAACAGCGCGGGTACCTGCTTCTCGTGAAGTCGTCCAGCGAGGCCCTGTTAAGCGTGATCAACGACATCCTGGATTTCTCCAAAGTGGAAGCGGGCAAACTCGAGCTTGAAAGTATCGAGTTCAACCTGGAGGCGTGCGTCGGGGAGATCATGAAGACCATGGCGCTGCGGGCTCACCAAAAAAACCTGGAACTGGCCTACGATGTCAGCCCCGATGTTCCTTCCCACCTCACCGGCGACCCCGGCAGGCTGCGGCAAATCTTGACCAATCTGGTGGGCAATGCCATCAAGTTTACCGACAAGGGGCAGGTTCTGGTGGAGATCGAATCTCACCCGCAGGCCGAGGCTCGCGCCGAACTCCACTTCCAGGTAAGCGACAGCGGGGTCGGCATTCCTGATGACAAACGGGAGGTAATCTTCCAGGCATTCGCGCAAGCCGACACCAGTGTCACCCGCAAGTACGGCGGGACCGGTCTGGGTCTTGCCATCACCTCCCGCCTGGTGGAAATGATGGGTGGAAAAATATGGGTGGAGAGCGAGATGGGTAAAGGCAGCACCTTCCGCTTTACTGCGCAGGTCGGCGTGGCTCAGCCCAAAGCGGCGGGAGTGCCCGCCCTTCCGCAAGAACTCAAGGATGTGCCCGTTCTGGTGGTGGATGACAACGATACCAACCGCCGAATTTTGCATGGCATGGCGTTGCAATGGAGAATGCGCCCCACCGATGCTGCCGGTGGCGTAGAAGCCCTGGCCGCGTTGAAAGCCGCCCAGGCCCGGGGAGAACCGTTTCGGGTCATCTTGACAGATGGCCGCATGCCGGGGATGGATGGATTCGAGTTCGCGGCCGCCATCCAGCACGATTCCAGTTTGGCGGGACCGGACATTCTTATGCTGACATCGTCTGGCCAGCCCGGCGAGGGAGCTCGCTGCCGCGAATTGGGGATCGCTGCCTACCTGCTCAAGCCCGTGCTCAAGGACGATCTGCTGGCTGCGCTGTTGACCGCCCTCGGTAAACGCGCGGAGGCAGGAGCGACCGCTTCCTTGGTCACTCGCCACAGCTTGCGTGAGGCTCCACGACGTTTGCAGGTGCTGGTGGCTGAGGACAATCCGGTGAATGAAGCCGTGATCGTTCGTGTTCTGGAAAAGATGGGCCACGCGCCCACTATGGCCCATAACGGACGCGAGGCCGTATCGCTGGCGGCCAACGGCAAGTTCGACCTAGTCTTCATGGACGTGCAAATGCCTGAAATGGATGGTTTGGCGGCCACTGCGGCAATCCGCGAAAGCGAAAAGCGCAGCGGCACCCATCTGCCAATTTTCGCCATGACCGCCCACGCCATGAAGGGAGATCGCGAGCAGTGTCTGGCAGCCGGCATGGATGGTTACATCACCAAGCCGCTGCGTTTCAGCGATATCCAGCAAGCTCTTGCCGGAGTGGCGGTGGACCTACGCACCGCGGCCCCGCCTGTGGTTACCGGCGCTTGGGACAGAGCGGCCGCCCTCGAGCGAGTCGAAGACGACGAAGAATTGTTGCAGGACATCTGCCGGATCTTTCTGGAAGAGTCACCCAAACTGATGACCACGCTGCAAGAAGCGGTGGAGCAGAACGATTCCGAGGCCGTGTCCCGCGCTGCCCACAGCTTGAAGGGAGAAAGCGGTTATCTGGGAGCGGCCAATGTTTCCCAAATGGCGAAACAACTGGAAACCATGGGTCGCGACCGTGAACTCGCGCAAGCGCCAACGGTATTCGAACAACTCCAAAAAGAAATGGCAAGTCTGATCTCCGCGATGCAACAGGCCACAGTGGTGCAAGGGTGAAACAACTCAACGATCCGGCCATTTCGATGCCGAATTCCGGCGAGCCGGAGTCCAATCTCGATTCCGTTCTGGTGGCCGAGGATGATCCCATCTTTCTCCGGATCCTTCAGAGCTGGTTTCAAAAGTGGAGCTACCGCGTAACCGCCGTAAAGAACGGCGTCGATGCATGGGAAGCGTTGCAGCAACCCACGGCGCCGCCCATGGCTGTTCTCGACTGGATGATGCCGGACATGGATGGGATTGAAGTCTGCCGCAAAATCCGCGGGCGCGAACACGGCCCTTATTGCTATGTGCTATTGCTGACCGCAAAGGATGACCGCGAAGACGTGGTCGCAGGCCTGGATGCGGGCGCGGATGACTACCTGACCAAGCCTTTTGACGTAGACGAATTGCGGGCACGGGTTCGCGCCGGCAAGCGCATTCTGGAGTTGCAGGCTGCTCTCATCCGCGCTCACGATACATTGCAATATGAATCTGCGCACGACGCTCTGACCGCGCTCTGGAACCGCGGGGCCATCATCGGTTTTCTGAAAAACGAAATCAAACGCCAGCAAAGATCAAGCCAGCCTCTGGGAGTGATGATGGCCGACGTTGACCACTTCAAGAAAGTCAACGACACCTACGGCCACCTGGTGGGGGATACAGTGTTGAAGGAGGTGGGGCGCCGTCTGGCGGAGGGAGTGCGCACCTACGATTCGGTGGGCCGCTACGGTGGAGAAGAATTTCTGGTAATCGTTCCGGGATGCAAGCCCGCCGACCTCGCCGCCGGCGCGGAGCGCCTGCGCCGTTCGATCGCCGAGGCCAAGTTTGAGACCAGTGCTGGTTCCCTGGCCGTTACCCTTAGCATTGGCATTGCTTCCGGTTGCGACGATGGCGAGAGCCCGCGGGGCAGCGAGCAGTTATTGCGTGCCGCTGACACCGCCCTCTATGCCGCCAAGGCTGAGGGCCGGAATCGGGTGGGGGTGGCACCGGCACCTGAGTCGGTCGCTGGCACCGGCTAGGTCCGGGCTGGAACTACGTGATCACTCACGACTCAGTCAACGAGTGAAATGGCGATGTTACGCCACGCTGGTCTCGGACGCACAATCTGGGTCCCCGATTGCCCCCCAAATTGCTTGGGCACGATCCGATCGACAGTCGATCGAGAGCAGTTGCTTGAGGCACCACGTCAAGAGGTGGGCACTGACGAAACTTGCTCCTACCGACCGAAAATATAGGCGGAGCCCTGCTGATCGCCGAAGGGTCCGAACCAGCCTGGGGACCCGACGACGAGCATGCGACCGTCGGTGTTGACGGCTGAGCCAAAGCCGTAGCCAGACTGCCCATCGGAGGCGTTGAACTCCGCGGCAAACTTGGAAGTTGTCTTCCAACCGTTCTTTGGTTTGAGGAAAAGGTAAGCAGTGCCTTGCGCAGCATTGCCGCCAACAGCGCCACTGACTACGCCATCGCCTTGCCCAGCAACGGTTACGGAAGAGCCAAACTGGTCTCCGGTCATGCCGTTCGAAGCGGTCAACTCAGCGTTGAAATTTGAGGTCGACCTCCAGCCACTAGGCGGTTTGACAAAGATGAATGCGGCTCCCTGTTCGTGATTCGAGCCGACGGTAAGATTCGGTGAACCGGCGGCAACTATGTTCCCGTTGATCGCGACCGCACCGCCAATTCCTGTGGCGCTCAACTTCGCGCTGGGTGTGGAGGTGGTTCTCCAGCCGCCGGCGGGCTCAACGAACACGTATGTGGCGCTGGCGCCGGGGGCGCCGCCCACGATGGTAGAGCCACTGATGCCCAAGGACTCACCCAGATCATCTGCCGCTCCAGCCCCGGCGACCGTCAACCTGGCAGTTTCTGTGGCGCTCACCCAGCCACCCTGTGGTTTCACATAAACGTAGAGCGCTCCTTCCCCGCTTACGTTTTGGGTGCCCCAGCCAGGGGCTCCCACTACCACGGTGTCAGCGCTGATGGAAACCGATAACCCGAGATATTCGGAGTACTGGCTGCCATCAGATGCAATAAGCTTGGCGGTTTCGGTTGCATTCGTCCAGCCAGTAGCCGGCTTTACCCACACGTAAACAGCGCCAAGAGAATTATCCGAGTTGGTATGGAATGGCGCTCCAGAGACAATGGTGTTTCCGTCGACGCTAATGGACACGGAGCGGCCGAGTTCGTCATCAGACATGCCGTCGGAGGCAGTCAATTCGGCGGTCTGGGTCATATTGCTCCATCCCGTGGGGGGCTTCACGAACACGTAGGCAGCTCCATGGAATGGACCGTTATCCGATGCCGGCCCAACAACCACCGTGTTGCCGGCGACGGCAACCGAAGTGCCCAGGAAATTGTTAAAGCCGCCGTCCGAGGCGGTAAGCTCAGCGAGCTGCGTGACCGGGTCAATCACAGCATGACTGGCGCTCGCGCGCCCTAACGCTCCAGAAATGCTATCCCATGCTGAAAGCGGCGGCTTGGGAGAGTACGGACCGGCTTGAGCGGCGGCGCTGCCGATTGCAAATGTGGGAAACGAGAACAAAAGAAAAGAGGTGAAGAGTCGCACTGCGCGCATAGAACCTCGTGAGGCAGCGCAAAACATTATATCTCAAAGAACACGCGAAGGCCCACTTTAGGCAGACGGCATAGTTGGTGTAATCAGGCGTTATCACTCATTGATCCTCAATGAGTGCCATGGCGAGGATAGATATTCACCAACCAGCAACCTTGAGTGTTTCGTTGACGAAGGACCGGTAACCGGTCCTTCGCCGCTTCAGCAAGAGCATGGAGGGAATGCCAAGTAGTCGCGGTCGTCGTCGCTCATTTGGAGTGTCAGGGCGCGCATGTCTTCATTCAGGTGATCTAATTTTGACGTCCCCACGACCGCGTGAAAATTCGGCGCCGTTTTCAATACGTAATTGAGCGCGATGACCGGCAGCGAAACCCCATACTTCTCGGAGAGAGATATCAGACGACTTATCCTTCGCTCGTCCTCCGGCTTGCGTTCCGCCATGCGGCGGTCCATGCAATTCTTTAGGCCCCCACGCCCCAGCGGTGAGTAAGCCAGGAAAGGAATACCGGTTTCGCGAAGATAGTCCACATACGTTTCGTCGCGGGAAATGTTCTGCGCACCCTTCCACCGCGCCCCATCCTCGCCTGGGATCGCGTTGAACTCATTGCTCACCCACGGCACGACGTTCGCTTCCCGCAAATACGCCCGCAACTCCTTCAGCCTGGCGAGAGAGACGTTGGAGTATCCGACATTCTGGACCTTCCCCGATCTCAAGAGTTCAACGCTCCATTGGGCAATCGCCTGCGCGGGAATTCTCGGATCGTCATAGTGCAACAGATAGACGTCGATGTATTCGGTGCCAAGCGCCCGTAACGAATTGTCCAGTTGCCGCAACAGCTTTTTCCGCGTCATCGTTCTCCCGAAAAGGCTCGGGTGTCCGCCCTTCGAGATGATCCGAAACGCGCTGCGCCCCAACGAGTGTTTCCTGACGAAGCGCCCGATCACCCCTTCGCTCCAGTACATCCTGGCCGTATCGAACGAGTTGATGCTCATTTCCAGGGCGCGGCTCAGGATGGCATCCGCGCGCTTTGTCGGAGCGACATTCCAGGACGCGAGATTCGGCACGGCAATCATCCAATCGGTGCCGAGAACGATTCTTGATATTTCGGATTTCATGTCGCTGCGTTAGACGTAGGTCTTGATCAAGCGCTCCGCCAGACGATCGGCGAGCACCATGATCGTCAGCGTGGGATGCTTCTCGCTGAGAACCGGTATCACGCTGCCGTCACAGACATAAAGGTTCTTACTCTTGAAATACTTCAGGTCCTTGTCCACCACGCCGCCTCTCGGGTCCGCCGCCATTCGGCAAGTGCCCACGTAATGAATGCCTGATCCCGGAGGAGACCCGACGTCATCCGTGATGTAACCGCTGGCTTTCCTCAGCATTCGTCGGCCCAGCGTGGCGAGCCGCCGGTTGTGGTCGGCCTCGATCTCTGACGTTTCGTAATCAATACGCGCCTGACGTTGTCCGAAGTGATCTACCCGATCGGACAAAGCGACCTTGTTCTTTCTCTGCGGAACGGCCGGGCTGAACAACACCAGCGTCGCCGTGCTCTTATAAACTTGCCGCGAAATAGCTTCCACCATAAATCGGGGCAACCGGGGCATTTCGGCCAGATAATACGGAGCCTTCATGAAATCCGACCAGAATTGGCCCACGAATGGAATGCGTTTCCCTTGGGAATCCTTGATCTGGCCGCCCAGCAGTATGTGATCGCCATAACCGCGGTCTTCGTTCGCCGGCCTGAACCACAATCGGAAGAAACTGGTACCGACGACCGCACGCGGGCTGTCCTGCAAGAACTCGCCCACCTGCTCGGCTTTGCTCCGGTCGTCGGCGAACGAGTTCAGCAGCAGTCGCGGCGATTCGATTGCCCCCGCACAAACGATGACCACGTCCGCTTCAATCTCGATAATCTGCGCGGCGCGTTCATCGATCGCCACAACATGGGAGATCGAGAATCCCTCCGCACGGTCAGACTCGACCGCGGCGACTTTGATGGCCCTGGTATGTTCGAGCAGCCGAAAGTTCCGCAGCGTTCTTATCTCCGGCAGAAGATGCGTGGAGAATTTGTAGACGCTGCCGGAACGGCACCCGCGCCCGCAATTGCCGCAGGCCACGCACTTCTGCGTGGAATCCGGCCGCAGATCGACCGATTTCCTGTTCTCCAAAAAGAAAAGATCTGGGCCGAGCGAGCCGGCGTTGCTGTCGATGAAAAGTCGGTCAATTTGTCTGGCGCTGCGCGGCGCGAGAAAAGATCCGTCCGGAAATTGACGCAACCCGTTTTGCTTACCCACCACCAGCGCGAGCCGCTCGACCTCAGAATAGTGATGGGCAAGATCGCTTAGAGAAATCGGCCATCGGCAGTCCTCACTGTATGGATTACGGTTGGCAAAATCGTCTTCTGAATACCTCAGGCAGATTCCGTTCCAGAGGTTCTGCAATCCGTTGACGTGGTGAATTTGGTAGTGATGGAATCCCCCTTCCCGCGGACCTTCTATGGAGCTCCGGCTAACGGCGTCCGCGAGGAGCGGATGAACAATAGAAATTTCCGGCCTGACTGGGAAAGTGGTATGAGGCCCTATTTCAAAATGGCCTTTTTGTTCGGGGCTCAGCTCGTTTTCAAATTCTGATTGCGCTGGAATACGCCCTGAGTTGATGACCAGCACATCGGCGCCCGCCTTTGCCAGACGGTAGGCAAGGATGCCTCCGCCGGCGCCCGTACCGATCACGCAGAACTTCGCGCGAAGCGTCACCGGCCACTCCGGGCCGAGCGCGCAAACGCATCGCTCGCGAAATACAGGTACTCCATAAAATCGCAAAGCACCTTAATTTCGCGCCGACTGAAATATTGCCGCGGCGCCAGATCGGGCGTCGCATTTTGTCGCCACGCGGTCCATAAAGGGCGGAGTTGGTCGTTCCGCTCCATGATCTCCGGCATCAGATCGATGATCGGCTCGATGCGGCCAGCGTATGGTGAGACCTGGCAGAGTCGCTTCGTCAGCGAGTCATGACCGCTCATTATCGGACCATCACCCCTGGGGCCCATCCGAACGGCGATGGAGTGGCGTAAACAATCCCGCCACGATTTTGAAAGGTTTTCCACCGTAATTACTTTAATCGCTCACCGCTCCAGGGGGATGTGAACAACTCTACCACGGTTAAAGAGCGCCGCAATGAAAGGTCTGCAAGCTGAGGTCTGCGAGACTCGCGAGACCCTGCGAAAAGTGAAGGCACAAATCGCCGACGCTCCGCACAGATTGGTGGCGGCCAAATAAATACCGTAAGTTAACTGGGAGCTTCCACGAACCAGAAGTTCTCAACTGTCGTAAACAGCGATTTCACTCAGCGACCCACTCTTGGCGGAAAATGGCGGTGTTATAGCAGCTAGCCGAGCTGTTTCCCTGCCCCATAGCACGACCGTGGGTCATACTGGCACGGACGGGCTATTCACAAAAAGTGTCACTGCACTTAAGGTCATAAGTGAGCAGTTCTGGGGGAGGGCTGCCCGGGCGTCCAGTGACTCGAAAGAGTCGGGACGCTCGTTAATTTTTGGGGCCAAGTTTTCCGACGCGCGGGGTTGGGGGGACTTCCGACCTGAACGGCGGGGTTACTAGTAAGTCGAGATCGTGAAATTCACCGTGATGCGCGCCTCAGTCTCCACCGGTTGACCTGCTTGAAAGTACGGTTTGAAGTGCCACTGCTTCACCGCCTCGCGGGCGGCGGCGGCGAGAATGGTGGGTCCGCTGACCACGTGCAAGTCCTGTATGTGCCCGGTCTTGTCAATCAGCGCCTGGAGCACCACCGCGCCCTGAACCTTCATTTGCTTGGCCAGCAGCGGATAATTCGGCTGCACTGAGTGCGTAACTCTCGCGGTCGTACTCGGGGACAGGCTGACGTGCGCGTCGGAGCTGTCGTCTGGAGCGGGTGCCGATGCACTGACCTGGCCAGTGCCCGCATCGGTGCTGGGTTGCATGTCCACTTTGACCGAACTGTTCGTAGCCGCCAGGGTTTGACGTTGGTTCCCAGCGACTACCTCAACTTCCAGCGGGGGCAGTACGGCGCGGTCCGTAGCCGAGATCATCGGAGCGGCTTGAGTTTTGTCTGGCGCCGACGAGACCCGCGGAGTTGGCCGCTTCTTGGTGGCGGCGGGAGCAGCGGGGGGCGCGCTGGTCTCCGCAACTGGAATGGACGGAATCGGGCCTGGTGGACTTGGCGTGGCGTTCTGAACGCTCTGATTGCTGGAGTCCGAATCGGAGTTGGATGAGAACCACAGTTCGCGGTCTTTGATGAAGACGATCACCACTGCGATCAGCAGAACTGCCATCGCCAGCAGCATGCGGCGCCGCTGCTTCAGGTCGGTCCTGACCACCGGCAGAGCGCTCTGCGCTTCGAGGTTGCTGTCGTCTTTCAGGGTAATGGGCATAGGCAAACCTTCCCGGCAGGCCTGATCGTCCTAAAGTATGCCTTGAAACGCCCGGGAATGCTACTGTCGGTTGGGTCGTCTGGGCGGGGTTAACCCGGTTCGGGTGAACCGGGGTTTCAGCAGGCCAGTTGGTCCCGGGTCAGCTTCAACCCATTCAGGTTTCCGAGCACAGTGACGGCGACGGAGTCGGTATGGAAGAACTCGTTGGCCAGGGCCTGCAGTTCGTCGGCGGTGACGCTTTCGATTTTCTCCAATAGTTCGTCCATCCCGTAGAAATGGTCGAAGTACATCTCCTGTCGGGCCAGGTTCGACATGCGCGCCGTGGAGGATTCCAGCGACAACATCAGACTGCCTTTCAACTGGTCCTTGGAGCGGCGCAGTTCCTCTGCCGGCACGGATTCCGACTTCAACTTACGGAATTCGGACACAATGCACTGCACCACCTTGGCAGCGGACTCCCGTGAAGTGCCGGCGTATACCGAGAGGCATCCGGTATCACGATAAGGGCTCAGATCGCTGTAGATGGCGTACGCCAGTCCCTGCCGCTCACGAATATTCTGGAACAAACGTGAACTCATTCCTCCGCCCAGCAGGGTGTTCAAAATGTAAGAAGCGTGACGCCTCTCGTGGGCAATGGGATGTGATGGTACGCCCACGCAAATCTGTACCTGCTCCAGTGACTTCTTGTTGCGCATGATGATGCGCGGCACAATCTCTGGCTGCGGGCTATGAAAGCCGTTCTTTACTGGCTTCATGTGCTGGAAATGCTTCGCCACCAACTCCACAAACTGCTCGTGCTTCAGATTGCCGGCGGCACAGATGATCACATTGCCGGGCGCGAACCGCTGGGCATAGAAGTCCAGCATGGGGTCGCGCTCGAACTTCTTCACCGTCATCTTGGTGCCTAGGATAGGCTTTCCCAGCGGATGGTCTTTCCAGAAGTTCTGGGTGAAGATTTCATGGACAAGATAGTCGGGGCTGTCCTCGTCCATTTTGATCTCCTCCAGAATCACGCCGCGCTCACGGCCGATGTCCTCGGGAGCAAACACCGGGTTCAGGACCAAATCACTGAGAACGTCCAGCGCAATGGGAAGGTGCTCATCGAGCACTTTGACGTTGAAGCAGATGCACTCCTTGGCGGTGAAGGCATCCATGCCTCCGCCTATCGAGTCGACCTGGCGGGCAATGTCCTCGGCCGAACGGTGCTTCGTGCCTTTGAACACCATGTGCTCGATGAAGTGCGAGATGCCATTCCATTGCGGATCCTCATCGCGCGATCCGCTCTTGATCCAAATCCCAATCGAGACTGAACGGATGTGCTGCATCTGTTCAGTGATGATGGTCAGCCCGTTGGGTAGTACCTCGCGATGAATGTTGCGGATTTCTTCGACCATAGGTTCTTTTTCCCGACGGGCTTATCGGGGACAAAGCTCAATCAATTGTTACACACCGGCGCGTCGTCCAGTGGAAACGGCTTAACCGCTTAGAATCATGGTGTTAGAAGCTGGTTGCGATGCTATTGCCGGGTTTCTCGGTCTTTCTCCCCTTAGACTCCTCTACAATCAAAAGGGAACACCCTTTAGATGCATGGCTGAACTCAAACAAACCACGTTATTGGGCCTTACGCTGCAAGAGCTTACGCAAGTGGCGGAGGAGTCCGGCCAGCCCGCCTACCGCGGCCGGCAACTGTTCGAGGCCCTCTACGCCCAGAGAATTCAGGGCCTGGAGCAAATCTCTACTCTCTCGCAGGAGTTCCGCGCTCGGCTATCCCAAGACGGCCATGCCGTGGGCTTGCCGGTGGTTGCAAGAAAGTTTGCCTCCAGCGATGGCACGATTCGCTACCTGATGGAATTCGCCGACGGCCAGACCGTAGAGACGGTCTGGATGCCCGAAGGTGACAACGGCGAAGCTGGCGATGGCAGCGAAGCTGGAAATCAAGCCGATGACACTCGCCGCGCATGGGACCGCAGCACAATCTGCGTTTCCAGTCAGGCGGGGTGCGCTGTGGATTGCCAGTTTTGTCTGACAGCGCTGCTCGGTCTGAAGCGCAACCTCACCGCGGGAGAGATCGTTGGTCAGGTTTGTGCGGTATTGAACGATCAGCGAATTTCGCCGCCACAGGCGCGTGTGAACATCGTGTTCATGGGCATGGGCGAGCCTTTCTTGAACTATGACAATTTCATGAAGGCTGCGCGCCTCCTGGTCGAAGGCGTTGGCATCGCGGAATCACGCATGACGGTTTCCACGGCTGGGATCGTGCCCCGCATCTACGATTTTGGCGCTGAGGTGATCCGGCCGAAGCTGGCAATATCTCTCAACGCATCGAATGACGAGTTGCGCACTCGCCTGATGCCGATCAATCACAAATGGAATCTCGAACACTTGATGGCTGCTGCCCGCGCTTTTCCACTGAAAAACCGGGAGAAGGTCACCTTCGAGTATGTTCTGCTGGATGGAATCAACGACGGTGCGCAGAACGCCCGCGAAGTCGTGGAATTAGTTCGCGGCTTGCGCGCCAAGATCAACCTGATCGCATTTAATCCTGGGCCGGGAGTCGCATTTCAAACTCCCGCAGATGCGCGCGTTTCAGAATTTAAGGAGATCCTAAGAGCGGCCGGTGTTCCCGCGTTTGTCCGCCGCCCACGCGGGCGCGACATTTACGCGGCTTGTGGCCAGTTGAAACGCACTCTCGAATCCGAGGTTGCTTAAGAAATGCCAGCGGACTTGGCCCGCGGCGGTGAGGGCGATGCTGGGAGCCCTTTGTGTGATGAATCGCGGCGTAGCGCGACCGGCAGTTCGATCCGGAACTTGGCCCCACCCTCGGGGCGGTTCTGGCAGAGGATTGTCCCCTGGTGTTCCTGAATGATGCCGTAGCAGACGCTCAGTCCCAACCCTGCACCCTGTCCCACCGGACGCGTCGTATAAAAAGGATCAAATACTCGGTCCGGCTCCTGCAGGCCCGGTCCATTGTCCACAAACTCGATCACCACGGTGCCATTGCTGGCTCGGGTGCTTACCGTGAGCGATCCGCCGGTCTCAGCCATGGCATGAAGAGCATTGTTGGTGATGTGCAGGCATACCTGCAAAAGTTGGTTCGAGTCACCCATGACTCGGGGAAGATCTTTGGCGAGATGGGTGTGTACCTGAACGCTTGCGGTCCGCAGTTGCGGGGGATAGAGCTTGACCGCGGTCAGCACCATGGCGTTGACATCGAGTGAGGTCTTCTCGGCTGGGACCTGCTTGGCAAAACTCAGCAGGCTGGAGACCAGCGTCCGGGTGCGGCGAATCTGGTGTTCGATTTTCTGCGCCAGGGAGCGCTGTTCGCCGTTCAGGGTAGTGGCAGTCAGCAATTCCGAGTAGCCCAGCATTGCCGTTAGGGGATTGTTTAATTCATGGGCCGCACCTCCCACCAGCTGTCCCAGGGATGCCAGCTTTTCTGACTGCACGAGTTGCGCTTGCACCCGCCTGAGGTCGTCAAAAGAACGCTGGGAGGCCTGCAACAGGCGGAGCAATTCCCGATCCAGCAGGTGCTGCTTCAAAAACACCATGGTGCCCAAAACCAGCATGCTGGCCAGCGTGACAAACAGTCGGAACATGCGCACAGGTTGGGGAGTGCTCACGTCGAACACCGACCAGGCTGCGAACAAGGGCAGCGAAGAAACCGTAATCATGCCTACCCGCGCCACCCAAACTCCGTGGCCGTTGGTGTTGCCCGACGGCTCTTGTTGAGGCGCGGATTCGAGCGCCCCTAGTCCAATCCATGTCACCCATGCCATGGATGCCGCCAGTGGCACATCGTAAACGCTGCCGGAGAAATATGCCCCTCGTTCGATGGCCCAGTTCGCCAGATAGGAACTTAGGCTGTAGGTCAAAGTGCAGCCGAACCAGCTGGCATAGACGGTCCTCCAGGAATGGCGGGTGCGGACCCACAGCATGGCCAATCCGCCCAGGAGCACTATCTTCTCGATCAGGTACAGGACATTCAGATTGTGTTCGTAGAGCGTCTCGTTCCGGTAGACATACTGCCAGGGGATCACGGTGACGACATACAGATACAGCCACCAGATCAGCAGCATGGAAAAGTCGAGCGATCCCAGGCGCGTGGTGCGATGGTCTTGTTCCACCTGAGGCTGCATCGCCAGGGCTGCAGTCATCGGAACCAGGTGCAGGAACATGACTACGTCGCCGGCGAAAGGAGTGGGGACGTCCGTCCGCAGGAACAATTCGAAGTAACACCACAGCCCCTGGTAGGCGAACCAGAAAGCTATACCCAGCATCATCATTGCCCAGAACATTCGGGCGCGACCGTGGTTAGCCAGCGTTGCCAGAAGCAAGGCAACGGTTCCTGACAGCAGCAACAACAGTTGGCTAAGGTCAGTTAGCGCAACCAGGGCAAAGCCATTAGGCAGCACCAGTGATGCCACCGCCTGAGTGCACAGCAGGGCCGAGGCCGTGAAAATCCACAGCTTGTAGCGCCTAGACATACGCTTGTCATTGTAGAGTCAGGAGACAGCGACGAAAGTTACTTGGGTAACCTCGCACCATCGGGTTGCTCCCGGAGGGCGCGCACGGGTCAGGCACCGGGCCGCCCGAACTTTCGCTTGCTCTCCGGTCGCATAATAAATAACAATCGTTGCACCACTTCTCAAGACGGGACGGGCTCCGTTGCCATTTCGAGCAGTTCGAGATCGGTTCCTTTGGAGACTACGGGCCCCCATGGGGCCCGGCGAAATTCGCCGGATTGAGCGTTGGCTGGCCAGCGCACGGGTGTTCCTGGCAGTTTCGGCGCTGGTCGCCATCTGGATGGATCCGGGTGAGATTCGTTTTTCGCTCTGGGCCTTCGCTTTGCTGGCCTTCTATCTGGCCCAAGGCGTAATCATCATCATTTTCCTGCGGCGGAGGCAGCAATCGACCCCTGCCTTCCGCGTGCTGGTGCATAGTGCTGACATCGTTTGGCCCGCCCTGATTTCGGTTTTTGCCAGCGGCCAGAACAATCCATTCTTTCTATTTTTCGTGTTCGTCCTGGCCGCGGCGGCTTATCGCTGGGGCCTCTGGGAGACGGTCGGTACCGCGGCTGCCGAAGTGTCCTTGCTGTGGCTTCAAGCCCTAGGTTTCCGTTGGGGCCTCATGTCATGGATCACCAGCCTCGCTGCCCGATACCGGTTACCTCCCTTCCGCATTGATCCCACATCCTTTGAGCCCAAGGGTCTGTTCATGCGCTCGATTTATCTTTTGGTACTGGGCTTCCTGCTGGGCTATCTCGCCGAACAGCAAAAGCAGCTTCGAGCAGAAAAAGCCGTGATCGCGCGCACTCTGGGAAAGGCGCGAGTGGAGTCCGGTGTTGTGGGCACTCTACATGAGATTGCCAGCGAAATGCTCTCCATGTACCGCGCCCGGCTGTTGGTGATTGCCTCGCAGGAAATGAGCAGCTATAGGGTGTACATCGGCGAATTGAGCAATGGGGACCACAGCTCGGCTTTCCACTGGCTGGATCCCTCCGACAGCGACCGCCAGATTTATCTGAAGGAGGCTCCGACCGTCGCGTGCTATGCCGAACGCAATGGTGCGGAGGGAAGCCAACGCTATGCCCTGCTGGCACTGGATGAGGAAGAGACGAGGATCGAGAATGTGAGTCCCGAATTCCTCCATCCCCTGGCCCGGAAGCATGAGTTCCAGAGCGCCATGATGGTTTCTTTCGTTTTCGGACAGGAGTGGAAGGGGCGGATCTTCCTGCTGGATCCCAAGCTCACGGGGGAGACCGAGGAGGAATTGCGCTTCCTACAGGAACTGGTGAACCAGGTGGGCCCCGCGGTTTACAACGTGCTTTTGCTGCGCCGCCTGCGTTTGCGCGCCGGGGCAGTGGAACGAGCTCGCTTTGCCCGCGAGCTGCATGATGGTGCGGTACAATCTTTGATCGCCGTGGAAATGCAAGTGGATGTGCTGCGCCGGCAATCTGCCACCAAGCCGGACGTGGTGCCGAAAGAGTTGGGCCGCATTCAGGCCTTGTTACGGGAAGAAGTCCTCAAGTTGCGGGAACTCATGCAGCAGATGAAGACGCTGGATGTGGACTCGAAAAAAATTCTCGGCGTGATCCACGATACTGTGGAACGCTTCCAACGCGAAACCGGGATCATCGCCCGCTTCACTTCCGATTTGGAGGAACTCGACATGCCGCAGCCGGTGTGCCGTGAGCTGGCCCGCATCGTGCAGGAGGCCCTGGTGAATGTACGCAAGCACAGCCAGGCACGCCAGGTCGGTGTCCGCCTCGGGGCCGGCGGGAGCGGGTGGAAGATTGTCATTGAAGATGATGGCCAGGGTTTTCCTTTTTCCGGACGGTTTTCCCAGCAGCAGCTCGACGACCTGGGGAAGGGCCCGTTGGTCATCAAGGAACGCGTCCGTTTAATTGAAGGGGAACTCACGATAGAATCAAACCCGGGCCAGGGTTCCCGCCTGGAGATTACAATCCCTCAACATCAAGGCGCTATTCATGGATGATAAAAGACCCACTCGGATCGTGATTGCCGATGACCACCCTATCTTCCGGGATGGCTTGCGGCGGCTTCTGGAAACCGAACCCGACCTGAAGGTGATTGGCGAGGCCTCTGACGGAGCGGAAGCCGTCAAACTCGCGCGGCAGCTTAAGCCCGACATCCTGTTGCTCGATCTGGCGATGCCTCGCCACCCTGGTCTGGAAGCTCTGCGCGAGATGAGCACCGGCACTGGCTCGATCGGAGTACGTGTCATCCTGCTCACCGCTGCGGCAGAGAAGAATCAAATCGTGGAAGCGTTGCAGTTGGGCGCTCGCGGCGTGGTCTTAAAGGACTCTGCCACTCAGTTGCTCCTCAAGGCGATTCATACGGTGATGGCTGGGGAATACTGGGTGGGACGTGAGAGCGTCTCCAACCTGGTGCAGTACCTCCGCAACCTCGTCCAGTCTTCCGGCGAAGACGCGCGGAAGAAGAAATTTGGACTCACCCCGCGGGAACTGGAAATCGTTTCGGCCGTGGTGGCGGGCTACTCCAACAAGGAGATCGCGGAGTATTTCAAGATCAGCGAGGATACCGTCAAGCACCATCTCAGCAACATCTTCGACAAGCTGGGGGTTTCGACACGCCTGGAACTGGCGCTGTTTGCCGTCAATCAATCTTTGCCTTTGAAGCCTATCTCTTAGAAGACATAGCACTTTCGTGCTATTCCGCGACCCGTCTGGGCTATTGCCGTGGCGCGAAGGACGCATTACGATCAAACTACCAAATCACACAATTGGTGTGCCCCGTGATTGGTGCTGCGGGGGATTGGGGTTTTGAGCTTGCGGCTCGATTCGCGAGGAGGCCGTCAGTGACAAGATTTTTGCGACAAATCTGGTTCGACGAACAGGGTCAGGACGTTGCCGAGTACGCGGTGATGTTGGCCGTCATTCTGGTGATCGTTGTGGGCACCATCCGGTTGATCGGATCCAATGCCAATAACGTGTTCTCGCAAGTGGCCAGCTCAATTAACCAGTAAGTTTACGGCAAGCCCTTACCCACCCACACCAGCGGCATGGCTGCCGCTGCATCTTTCCCACACCTGCCCCTGTCTCTTTCCGGTCTCGGACACTAGCAGCGCACGATCTTCGGGCTCTTAATGCCCCGCGTGGCATTGCGCGTATCTACCACGAGTTGTGAGTCGCGCACGATGCGGGCATAGTCGTAGTTAGAGTGGTCGGTCACGATCAGCGCGCAGTCATACTGTGCAAGATTGTCGAGCGGCGCGCACTTCATTTGCAGGTCGTACTTGCGTCCCTTGCCGACAGTGGGGAAGTAGGGGTCGTTGTAGCTGACTTGAGCGCCTTCCTTCTGCAGCAATTCAATAATGGCCAGTGCCGGCGACTCGCGCAGATCGTCGATGTCCTTTTTATAAGCCACTCCCAGCACCAACACCCGCGAGCCATTCACTGCCTTCTTGTGCTGGTTCAGCGCCCGGACCACGGATTCAAGCACGTGGTACGGCATGTTGGTATTGATCTCGCCCGCTAGTTCGATGAAGCGGGTGCGGAAGTCCCACTCCTTGGCCTTCCAGGAAAGATAAAAAGGATCCACGGGAATGCAGTGACCGCCCAGGCCAGGGCCGGGATAGAACGGCTGGAAACCAAAGGGTTTGGTGGATGCCGCTTCGATGACCTCCCAGATATCGATTCCCATTCGCAGTGACAACAACTTGAGTTCATTCACCAGTGCGATGTTCACGCAGCGGTAAATGTTCTCCAGCAGCTTGGTCATTTCCGCCGCCGCCGGCGAGGAAACTCTCACCACGCGATTGAAAATCGCGCCGTACAGCGCGGCTGACAGATCGGACGCCCTGGCATCCAGTCCTCCCACCACCTTGGGGATGTCGCACCGCGCCACCGAGGTGTTGCCCGGATCCTCGCGTTCAGGAGAGAACGCGACGTAGAACTCTGCCTCGTCGGAATTGCCGCCGCGCGAAGCCTTCAGTCCCTGCCGGTTGCCCTTCTCCAGAATCGGAATCAGGATTTCTTCCGTGGTGCCGGGATAAGTCGTGCTCTCAAGAATTACCAGATGTCCGGCGCGCAAATGCGGAGCGATGGCCTTGGCGGTTTCCGTGATGTAACTCAGATCGGGTTCGTGATACTCATTGAGCGGCGTGGGGACGCAAATAATGATCGCGTCCATCTGCTGCAGCCGGGAATAATCAGCGGTGGCGCTGAAGCCCTGGGCCTTTGCTGCCTGAATATCAGTGGCCGGAATACGGAAAATATACGAACCGCCCTGATCCAGGGTGGCTACCTTCCGCTGATCTATGTCAAACCCAGTGACGGGAAATCTCTGTTCGGTGTAGAGCAAGGCCAAGGGCAGGCCGACATAACCCAAGCCGATAATCGCAACTCCAGAGCGTTTCTCTTCAATCTTGCTCTTTAGGGCGGAAAACAAGTTGGTAGAAGTAGTAGGCGTGGCGGTCATCATTAAATATTTGGCCTGCTATTGAATTTTAGCATGTGGCGGCCACCGTGTTGGTCAAGCGGAACACCCGCCAGTAATGCCATGCGGGGCTTGGCTGTAGCGCCCGGTTATCCACAGCCTGAACCAGCCCGGCCACTTTCTGGCTTCCCGCGTGCCATTTAGTTTTCTTGCTTTGCTGCGCCGCTGGAGGGCCAAGCGCGACGATGCGAGAACAACTCACTGGGCAGGACATCAGTTTCATCGAGCTGCAAACTGCGGTGTTTTGTGTCGAATGTGAGTTGATCAGCAAGAACAACACCCCTTGTTGTCTCGCCTGCGGCAGCCGTGCGGTGCTGAGCTTGTCGCGAGTGCTGGGGGGATCGCTGCGCGGGCAGCAAACGGCACACCTCATCGCAGATGCTGAACTCGACCGCCTGGTGCGCGAATTGCTGCGTACCGTTCCTACCTCCAATTCTGATACTCACCTGCCCGTGTCTTTTGCCGCCCTTGCGCCTTCGCGCAGCCATGCCCGCGCCGGGGGATCACATGCACTGCCGGCCATCGCGCGTGCGCATGAGCGGGAGATCCATCCCGGGGAGATTGACCTCGAACCTGCTATCAGCGTGATTGCCGAGCGTGCACAGTCTTTGACGGGAGCTACCGGCGCTGCCATTGCCCTGCGCCACGGCGACGAGATTGTGTGCCGCGCTCGCACCGGCCGCACCGCACCCGACCTCGGCGTACGCCTGCAAACCGATTCCGGAATCTCTGCCGACTGTGTCCGCACTGGCGAGGTGGTTCTGTGTCATGATGCGGAAAGAAATCCCTGCGTTGACCTGGCGAGCTGCCGCCGGTTGGGTGTGCGCTCTATCCTTGTGGCGCCGCTGCGCCACTTCCGCCGCACCCTCGGCGTTTTCGAGGTCCTCTCGGCTGCTCCTAACGCCTTCGACCACCGTGACGTCGCCACCATGCAACTGCTCTCCAGCATGATGGTCGCGGCCATTTCACGGTTGTCGAATCTGCGAACTGGGGACTGAGAACCGGTCTTCTTGGCCGCGAAGACTTTGCGTCTTGCCGATCAAGAACCCTTGTCCTCCGTCAGACCTTTTTTGACCCTTGGAGTAAGATGTACCCAACAGCAGTATGCCGACCCTTGGGCCCAATCCGGCGGAGATTGGCCAGCCAGCCTCTCATTCCCAGGCAGAGCGCCGCCGCCGTGTGCGGCACAAACTTCACCTTCCCGCCTATGTTGGATTGAACCCCGCTCTGCAGCCAACTCCTGACCTCTCCGAGATCATCGATCTCAGCGAAGATGGTATGGCGATCCAGACCGCATCACCGCTCGAAGTCGGTAGCGATGAGACTTTATTTCTTGATCTCCCGGAGACCGATGCTTCGGTACAAACCTCCGGAACTGTGATCTGGTCGGATCGCGCATCCGGGCGCGCCGGCATCCAGTTTCTCGAGCTCTCACCGGAGTCGCTCCACGCTCTCAAGAAGTGGCTGTTCGCCGATGCGCTTGCGGGCTGCGCTGATCAGGCCGCCGAAGCCGGGATCGCGGAGCAACCAGATCGGTGGGGAGAAATCGAACCCGACCATACCTCCGTTCTCATCGCATTGGCCGCGGTAAGAAAGGAAGTGGAATCGCTCGGACCTGACCTGGACGCCGCGTTGCAACTGATCGCGCGCCGCTCGCAGGCTTTCACGCCGTCGACCGCAGCTGCCATTGGTCTGGCCGAAGGCGCGGACATGATTTGCCGGGCCACGGCTGGTCCGAATGCGCCTCCGGTGGGTGCGCGGCTGCGAGTGGGCGCGGGCTTTTCCGGGGAGTGTGTGCGCTCTGGGATCTTGTTACGATGTGACGACTCCGAAACTGATCCGCGGGTTGACCGCGAAAGCTGCTGCGCTCTCGGCATCCGCTCCATGATCGCCGCCCCTATCCGCTCGCAGGGCGAGGTCGTCGGACTCATCGAAGTTTTTTCTCCCCAGTCACATATTTTTCAATCCGACCACGAGTTGGTTTTACAGCGCTTGACCGAAGTCGTTTCCGCAGCGGTGCTACGCGCCAGCCTCCCGGAATCGGTCTCTTCCCCCGAGTCCACAGTCAGTGTTGACGACGAATTTCCGGTGGAGACTCCGGCCGACCTTCCCATTCCGCGCCTTTCCCGCTCACCCGTTCTTCTCCTCATTGGCATCGCATTGACGGTTCTGTTTGTCTTGCCTTGGGCGGCGCAACGTTGGACTTTGAACGGTCGCGGCACTTCTGGGGCTGCTGTTTCGGACCCGCAAGCAGCCACGCTGCCGGCGCCTGTGGCATCCAAGCTGGCGGCCCTGCAAAGACTGGCTGCTGCCGGCGACCCCGCGGCCCAGTTTGACATCGGGATGCGCTACTCGACCGGCGACCAAGTTCCCCAGGACTACGGGCAGGCGGTGCGTTGGTTCTCCCTGGCGGCCGAGCGGGGCAACGTTGCGGCTCAGGCCATGTTGGGTGACTGCTACTGGGCGGGTCGCGGTGTGCCCGCCGATCCCACACGGGCGTATTTCTGGTCCCTGCTGGCACAGGCTGGGGGAGATGAAGCCAGCAAGGCTCGCGTCGCGCTGCTCGCTTCCCGTCTCAGCGCCGGTCAGATCGCCATGGGTCAGAAGGAGGCCCATATGTGGATGACGCTGCATCCGCAGGCCACTAAGGACTCCCATGAATAAGGTTTAGAATTAGTGCAGAGCCTTCCTGTGCCTACCCTGCGCGACATCGTTTACCAGCACGTCCGCGAAGGTGATCTTTACGAGAAGCTGGACCGCAATCGCGTGCGCTGTTACGCCTGCGGACATTGTTGCCCCATTCTCGAAGGCCAGCCCGGTGTCTGCAAGGTGCGCTACAACCAGGGTGGGACTCTCTATGTACCCTGGGGCTATGTCGGCGGCGTGCAGTGCGATCCCATCGAGAAGAAACCGTTCTTTCACGCCTACCCCGGCGCGTTGGCCTACAGCTTCGGCATGCTGGGATGCGATCTGCACTGCGGTTACTGTCAGAACTGGGTCACCTCGCAAGCCCTGCGCGATCCCGATGCGGTTTCTCCTCCACTCGAAGCCACACCCGAGGCGCTGGTGCAGGACGCGCTGCGTCAAGGTGCCAAAGTCCTGGTCAGCACTTACAACGAGCCGCTCATCACCGCCGAATGGGCAGTGGCCGTCTTCAAGGAAGCCAAAGCCGCGGGATTGGTGACTGGCTTCGTCTCGAACGGCAATGGCACACCGCAAGTGCTCGAATATCTGCGTCCCTGGATTGATCTCTACAAAGTCGATCTCAAGAGCTTTGACGACCGCCACTATCACCAACTAGGCGGACGCATTGGGCCGATTCTCGAAACCATCCGCAGCCTGCACCAGATGGGCGTCTGGCTGGAAATCGTCACGCTGCTGATTCCCGGCTTCAACGACTCCGAAGATGAATTGCATGGGTTAACTGAGTTTCTTGCCGGCGTTTCTCCGGACATCCCCTGGCATGTGACCGCCTTTCACAAAGATTACAAAATGGAGGATCCGGACAACACGCGCCCGGCAGATCTGCTACGCGCAGCTGAGATCGGTAAGAAGGCCGGCTTGCGCTACGTTTATGCAGGCAACTTGCCTGGAATGGTCGGCGAACATGAGAACACCCGATGTCAGCATTGCGGCGACACGCTCATCCGCCGGCATAGTTACTTCGTGGAAGGCTACCGCCTCACGCCGGAGGGGTGTTGTCCGTCTTGCGCGACCGCGCTCCCCGGCCGCTGGGCGCCCCGCTTCGAAGGTCAAATCACCGATCGTCCTTTTCAGCCACGCCGTTCAGGTCTGGTGAACATCCTCAATTAGGGAATATGCAGGCCTTGCTGGGGCACATTCCGTGCTGCCCATCAATAGCCCCGTTTCCGCTATTTACAACCCCCGCCCGGCCGCGATATACCTCTGTTTCGACCCATGTCCAACCAAAATCTTCTCCGTGCCACACTCTTCGTCCTCATCGCAACTTGTACCCATGCGGCCGACAAGCCCAAGCTGACGCTCGACGAGTTCTTAGACTCAGTCGATATTTCCGGCTTGCAGCTTTCTCCCGATGGGCGGTCACTGCTATTTGTCACCGAGCGAGCGGACTGGAACCAGAACATCTATCGCGACGACCTCTGGCTCTATCGCGATGACGCGAATGGTAAGCTCACGCAACTGACGCAGTCCGGTCACGACAGTACTCCGCGGTGGTCTCCCGACGGCCGCTGGATCGCTTTTCTATCCGAACGAAAGACTGCCGGCGATTCGGGCGACGAATCGGGAGAAGGTGCGACCCAGCTCTATCTGATCTCACCTTCCGGAGGCGAAGCCTTCCCCTTAACCAGGGGAGACGAAAGCGTTCACGCCTTTGCCTGGTCGTCCGAGTCCCGCACACTTTACTTCGCCACCCGCGTCCCCTGGACGCGTGAACAGAATGATGGCTACAAGAAGGAATGGAAGGATGTCATCCAGTACCGCGCCGCCGAACGCGGCGACATGATTTTCAGCCTTGACCTTGCTGGCGCTCTGGCCCGCCACGCGGCTCGGGGGACCTCGCGCGATAAATCAGATGACGCCGCCGGCGCAAGCCCCGGAGCCCGCGCTCTTGCCAGCCTGCCGTTGCGGATTCACAGTCTTGAAGCTTCGCCCGATGGCCGCCGCCTGGCCCTCCTGACCGATTCGATATCTCAGCGCGAAGAAAAAATTGAGGAATTCGAGATCTATGCGGTGGACTTGCTCAATGCGTCTCCTGATCGTCCGCCGCGCCAGGTGACGCGGAACCAGGCCTTGGAACAGGGCATGCACTGGGCTGCCGACAGCCAGCACATTTTCTTTCAAGTGGAATACGGCTCCGTAGAAGGGAAATATCACGACACTCAAACCCGCCTCTACTGGGCTGACGCTGACACCGGAGAAATCAAACGCTGGGCAACCGATTTCGAGGGCGCAGTCGGCGCGTATGCAGTAACTCCCGACGGCGGCGCCGTAGCCGCCGCGCGGTTAGGTACAGAAGTGCAGCTCTATGCCCAAACCAAGTCGTCTGCACCTTTTTCCAAACAGGCCGGATGGCCGGGCACTTATGAAAGAATCGCCACCGCCGCGCACTCGCCACGCATTGCGTTCGTTTATTCCTCTCTCGACAAACCCAACGAAGTGTATATCGCTGAAAGCATGGCAACCCTTCCAGACGCCCGGCCCGTTACCGCATTCAACAAGTTATTCACCGAGCGCGATCTGCCCAAGGGGAAACCCTATCGCTGGACGGCGGATGACGGTACCAGCGTCGAGGGCATGCTGCTCTATCCCCCGGGAAAGTTTGAAGTCCGCAACCTGCCTATGTTGGTTTTGATTCATGGCGGCCCGGACGACGTGGATGATACCGACGGCAATCACTTCCAGGCCGATTGGTATCGCTGGGAGCGTATGGCAGCGACGCAGGGGTGGGTTGTGTTCCAGCCCAATTATCGCGGTAGCTGCGGCTACGGCGACAAGTTCCTTGAGCAGATGGTGCCGCAGATCGTCTCGCGGCCCGGCAAGGACATTCTGGAAGGGGTGGATGCAGTGGTGAAAGACGGCATCGCTGACCCCGCGCATCTCGCGGTCGGCGGCTACAGCTACGGCGGCTATATGACCAACTGGCTGATCACCCAAACTACGCGCTTCAAAGCCGCCGTCACCGGCGCGGGCGCGGTGGAGAACGTTGCCAACTGGGGCAACGACGACACCAGCTTTGACGATGCTTTCGACCTCGGCGGGCTGCCGTGGGAGGCTCCACAGCGTTATCAGGATGAAGCCGCAATCTTTCAGATCGACAAGGTCCGTACTCCGACGCTCATCGTGGCCGGTTCCGATGACATCCGTGTAGCCGTGGCGGAAGCATATTTGCTGGACCGAGCTCTGCACAACCTGGGCGTGCCCAGTTCGTTGCTCATCTTTCCCGGAGAAGGCCACGACCTGGGTAAGAATCCATGGCACGGCAAGATCAAAGTTCGAGAAGAATTAAAGTGGTTGCAGAAATATGGCGGTGTGTCTGCCAAGTAGTTGCATCGCCAGATGTCGTGAGCGTGCTGCTGCTGCCGGGTTTAAGACGGGACTTCCAAGAGGATTCAGGCCCATCGAGATGGGCGGAACTGCTATGCTGAACCGGCAAACACCGGAGGCTTGAGCTTGCGTGTCCTTGTCATTGAAGACGAGCCGCGGTTGGCGGAAAATGTCGCGCGGAGCCTCCGTGAGAGCGCGGGGTACGCGGTCGATGTTGCCCATGACGGTCAGGAAGGACTGTTCATGGCGGAGTCCAACGATTACGACGCGGTGTTGCTCGACCTCATGCTGCCGCAAATGGGTGGACTCCAATTACTCCGCCGCATGCGCCATGCCGGCCAGCGTGCGCCTGTTCTTGTAGTGACCGTGCGCGATGAGAAGGAATCGGTGGTAGCGCTCCTGAATGCCGGCGCGGACGACTACCTGACCAAGCCTTTCGACCTGGGCGAACTCCTGGCGCGCACCAAGGCGCTTATCCGTCGCGGCAAGGGGCACCCGTCGCCGGTGCTCGTGGTCGGCGACTTGGAACTGAACACGGTGGATCGCAGTGTGCGGCGGGGAGGGCGCCCCATCAGCCTCACCGCGATGGAATATCGCGTGTTGGAGTATCTGGCCCACCGTCCCAAAGCGGTCGTCTCAAAAACTGAACTTCTGGAGCATCTCTACGATTACAACTGGGAGAAATTCAGCAATGTCATCGAAGTGTACATTTCCGGTCTGCGGCGCAAGCTGGATGATGGTTCAACCCACCAATTGATTCACACGCTCCGCGGACAGGGTTACATTTTGCAGGATTGAGTGGATGGGATAAACGTGGCAGATGGGGGTACAAATCGCAGTTCGATCAAGCGCTGGCTGATCACGATTGTGGTGCTCTCCCAGACGCTGCTGGCGGCCGGGCTGTTGGTTACGGGAATCCTGTACACGCGCCGGCAGATGTTGTCGACGCTCGATAACCACATCCAGGCACACGCGATGAGCGTGGCCGCACTGGTGAGATACACTGAAGCTGCCAACGGCACCCTCTACTTCGATGGCTCTCTCGTGCCCCCTTCGGTTGATCCCTCCCGGCCCGATTGGTACGCGGTCTGGACCGAACAATCGGGGCTTCTGACCCGTTCGGCGAATTGGCCCGCTGGTTTCGAGATTCCTCTCAACGGCCCTGACCATTGGTCTTTCCAAAGGGCCAGCATTGGCTATCGTGGTCTGCGGTTGTTTCGGGTTCCGGTGCTGGATCGCGAGGAAGGCAGTGCGTTTCACCCGCAAACGCTGACCATCGTATATGCCTCGCCAACCACCCGGTTGGACCAGCAGGTTCAGCACTCGGGTTTCTATATCGCCATCTCGAGTCTTTTGCTGCTTGCAGTAACCATTCCCCTGGCGCTGTGGGGTGTTCGCCGCGGACTCCTGCCGCTGCAAGAACTGGCCGAGAGAGCTGCGCTGGTGTCGACCCAGAACTGGGAGTTGCGTTTGCCGGAAGACGTTCAGCATGTCAAAGAACTGCGCCCACTGACGGAATCGATGAAGACCATGCTGGATCGGCTGCGCCACTCTTTTGACCAGCAACGCGAATTTCTGGGTAACAGCGCACACGAACTGAAGACTCCTGTAGCAGTGTTGAAATCCACACTGCAATCACTGCTGCAACGGCCGCGCACCTTGGAGGAATACCGGGCCGGAATCGAACACTCACTCGAGGATCTGGAACGTTTGGACCAGCTTCTGCAATGGATCCTGCGGCTCGCCCGCGCGGAACAATGGGCGCGGGGTGCTTTGCGTCGTGACTTGGAGGTCATTGACATCACTGCGACCTGCGAAGACGCGATCGAACGGATTCGCCCACTGGCTGACGGTCGCAACACAACAGTTCAGCTCTCGAAGAATGGCCCAGTGCCCTTTAGGGCTGATCCCGACGACCTTCAACTGATCTGGATCAACCTGCTGGAGAATGCGGTGCGGTACAGCCCGCCGGGTGGATCGGTTGAAGTCGCAGTTTCATGGGGGAACACTGGCGGGGCGCAGATCATTTTTGAGGATCATGGTGCTGGAATTGACCCGGCTCATTTACCGCACATTTTCGAGCGTTTCTACCGCGGAGATCCTTCCCGCAATCGGGCTACTGGGGGCTTCGGCCTCGGCCTGGCTATCGTGAAAGCTCTGGTGGAAGCCTACGGCGGGATGATCACAGCGGACAGCACTCCCGGCAGGGGTACGCGAATGACAGTGGTACTGCCGGCATCTCGGTGAGGCGGCGTGACGTTATCGCTTGACCGCCATCATGACAACGAAAAACCCGAGTCCGGCGAGGAGAACAATTGCCAGAATGGACCGTAGCACTGAAAATAACTCTTTCTTGGTCATGAAGCTCTCCATAGTCCTGCTTTCACCCACGTCGTGATGTGAAACAATTCCTGACCGCTGGGCTTCTTGAATTTGATCGGCCAAAGCGTCAATAGGCCAGGAATATGGGAGGGTTTCGCTCGCCGGAGTTCGCACTCACCAATGCAGTGAGCGAGAAGTCATGGGCCTAAAGACCTTCTGGTGGCTTAGAGAAAAAGCAGACGCGATGGCGGGGCACGATCTTGTGCCGGATGTGATCGCTGAGGCGGGCAAACAAGCGGCGCGTGGTTTTCAGCCATGAAACCCACACAAAGGCCAGGGGACAGCGGCGCGGTTCGCGTCAAGGCCGCCGAGCAGGCGCGATGATCGATCTGAGGGGAGGAAAACTTTCCACTCAAAGCCCCCCTGGAGTTTTTCTGCGTAATCGAAGTCTCACAGGGGAGTTGAGCCGCGTAAAGGTCGTCGGTAGCGGAAACCACAGGGAAAAGCAGCACCAGCGCGCAGGCTAGCGTGGATAGCTGGACTCCGACACTCCACGACCTACTGCCTTGCCGCCAACGTCGCAGCCAGCACCAGGCAGCCAGGTTGCAGAGCACCAACCACAGTATGTTAAGAACAACTTCCATAACCCATAACAGATGAGGGGAGGGTCGAAGGGATCATACAAGGCGAACCTTAAGCCAACCTTAAGGTCAGAGGTTTGAAAGGCTCCGCTGGCGGAGACAAGCGGGAACAGCAGCGAAACGGCCACGGATCAGGGCTCGATCGTGTTCATCGGTGACGATCCGCGGCGTGGTTGAAGTTCTTTGGACTTGAGTCCGCCACCTACTGGCCCGCTGGCTTCTCCGCGCTGGCCATCTTCACCCGGCTTTCCTCGGTGTAGTGAGCAACCCCTTGATACAGAGCTTCTGCAATGCGCTGGCGGTAGCTTGAACTCTGCAAGTTGTTCTCGTCAGTTGGGCTGCTGACGAAAGAAACTTCGGCAAGAACCGCGGGCATGGAAGTTCCTGTCAGCACCACGTACTGTGCCCGCTTCACGCCGCGATTGGGCAGCCCGGGATTGGTGGTTGACAAGGTGCCGTAGAGCGCTCGCTGAATGCTGGCCGCCAGCCGTCGCGATTCGTGAACTTTTTCCCGGATATCGACATTTGTCCAATCGACAGCGGAGGTCGTCGTCTCCTCGCCATTGTTCTCCCGAGTCCGGGCCCGTATCGATGAATAAGTATTGGTGTAATAGGTTTCCACGCCGCGCGCGGAAGGGAAGTCGCTGTAGTTAGCGTGGACCGATAGGAACAGACTTGCCTTCGCCAGATTAGCGACCTCGGCGCGCTTTTCCAGCGCGACGTAGTTGTCGTCCATACGAGTATAAATAACGGACGCGGCCAGTCTCTTTTCCACCAGCTTTCCCAGTCGTTCCACAATGTCGAGTACCAGGTCTTTTTCCAGCAGGCCTTTTCGCCCAACGGTTCCCAGGTCCCATCCGCCGTGTCCGGCGTCGAGCACGATGCGCAGCTTCGGCTCGGATTGCAAACTGGGGTTGGGTGCCACGTTCCTCGCTTTGTCTGCGAAAAGTGGGGATTGCACACGATCCATCGGACCAAACAGCTCAACCCTCGCCCGTGGCTTCGGTTCGGATCCAATCGTCCTCACTTCAATCACCAGACGATAGGGATTCGGTTCCAGACTGACGGAGAAATTTGACGCCCCTTTGGTCTCGAGCACTACGCGGGTCACACCATGGGTGGGTTGGGCCACGCGCACTCGCTGTAGCAAGCTATCGCCCACGTCAATCGTTTTGTTGAAGAGCGAGGCCACCAACCGCGTGTCGGGCAGGTCCACATAGATTCGCTCCGGATGCGAAAGCCGATGTGCCTCATACTGCACCTGGTCTTGCAGATCGATGACGACCGTGCTCGAGTCTCCCGACGACCAGTGCCGAACGCCGGTCACTTCAGGCCTCTCACCCGGAGCTGGTGTGCTGGAGGCTTCTTGCGCGCTTGCTTCCAGGTCAGGCTCCTCTGCTTCCGCAATCGGCGCTGCGGCTGTAGTGGTGGTTGGCATCTGTATCGGTGACGCAAAGCTCGTTCGCGCCGGATCGGCCTTCTGCGGCGTCGAAGCCATCGGACCCGTGTGGCGGCGAAGGTTCCACCATAGCCCTGTTCCTAGCGCGACCGCGATCACGACCATGGCCACGACCACTGCCAGGCCCGGACGGGCCTTCACCATCGTTCCATATTCCTGGACTGCGGCCAGCGGCAGAATAACCTCCGCTTCGACCGCATCAGCCTTCACCACTGGCTCCGGGTCTTTCAACTGAGCAATGGGCTCCGAGTGCTCTACTTCAGAGTGACGCTCCGCCGGTTGATCCAGAGCACTCTCCGCGACCGCCGCCGGCGTCACCACTCGCCGCGAGATTTCTGCCAGACGGTCTTCCTCTTCCGGTCGTAGCGCGGCGAGAATCAATTCCGCCAGAAGGCTCAAGCTGCGGACGTCGCTGTCATTAAATCCGTAAGGCTCGCTGGAGAATGCCTCCAACAGACCGATGTTCGTCTGCTTTGCAGGGAGCGGTACTGCCACCATGGAGCGCGTGCCCAGAGCCCGACAAGCCGCGGCATTGACCCGCGGATCGGCTTCCGAATCATCGCAACGGACTACCTGCCCCGACGACAGACACTCCCCGGAAAATCCAGAGTTTGGATCGAGCCGCACCCCTGCATCGGGGGTTACCTTTCCCGCAACGGCGCGACAGATGATCGCGTCCCCCTCGGCCAGCGCAATGGCTGCTCCGTCCGCGCCCGTGATCGCCAAAGCGCGCTCCGCCACCAGTTGCAGAACTTCATCCAGGACGAAATGCTCCAACTGCCAGCGATCCGTTGAACTGGAACCCGCGTCGGCGTTGTTTTCGTGCACATGGCGTTGGCGGATCTGCTGATGCAGGGCGGAAAAAGCCAGCAGAGCTTGCAGGGCTTCACCGCTTGAGGTTGCAGGAGGCGCGGCGTGCAAGGAGCTCGAGTTCAAAGTGACTACACTCGCGTCGCCATCCAACGTCGCTTTCGGACTCGCACTCATTACGGCAATCCCCGTTCGGAAAACCCATCCTAATCAGGCAAGAATCAAGAATAAAGACAATTTGCCAGTTCAGCCCGATCGTCTGATGACGAAAGGTTCTCTCGGGCTGTCCCCGCCTTCTCGACACCACCTCAATTTGTAACTTACAGACGGCTGGGCGCAACCGCAATATATCCGCCGGGCACGAAGGTGGGAACGTGCGCCCTGCTCTTTCGTAAGTAAGTGTTTCGGATTCAACCAGTTCCGGACCATTGCACGGCATTTGAAATGGGAATATCCTGTGTAGTTGGTAGGACTTACAGGGTTGTGGCGGGTGAGTGAAGCGTGCAAGACGTCGGGTCGGTGGTGGCCGCTGGGACTGTTGGCTACCAGTTTGGCTGGCATCGGTGTAGTAGTTTTCCGCGGCTGCTGGCACGGAAAGATGAGTTGGCCGGTCCGTGCCCAGGATCATTCCTACCAGGTCTGCCTGAGCTGCGGTATCAAGCGCCTGTTCAATGAGAAGGATTTTCGCGCCTACGGCCCCTACAATTACGATCTGACCCACCTCATCGCCTGGAACCTCGGCCGCGTCACACCGCAATCCGAACCCAAACCGCGCCGCACGGCTTGATCTTGCTTCCAATCATCCTGTTGACCTGGTCGGTGAACCATCAGGGGTACTGAGGCGCTGCTCTCTGCAAACGCTAAGATTTGAGCATGTGGTCGCGCTCCCACCAGGCTGGCTCTGCCTCGGTTGAAACCCTTGCTGCGCCGAATCGTCGGCGTCATCACCGGCAGAAGCTCCGCAATCTGGCCTACGTCAAGGTGGACTCGAGCAATGGAGGCATCCTTCTGGACGTTGGCGAGTCCGGGATGGCCGCTCGCGTTGTCGCTCCGCTTCTCTCCGATCAGCCGGTGCATCTGCGGGTGGATTTGGCCGATCCGCGCCTGCACTTCGAAGCCGAGGGCCGCGTGGCCTGGATTGATTCCACGGGCCAGGCCGGCATCGAATTTCTGGAACTCTCTCCGCGCTTTGCGCGTTTGCTGAAGGAGTGGTTGTTCACCCAGCTTCTTGCCGATGCTCAACGGCTGCAGGGAAACACAGCGGCCGAGTTACTATTCTCTGATACCTCCCGGCCCACGATTCAGCTGGATAGGCGACGGGCGGCTCCGCCCCGTCCCCTTCGGCTATTGTGGCTGCCGGTTTCTACGCACGGTTTCACCCGGCTGGTGGACGGATTGGCTCTGCTGTGCGCCGTGCTGCTGTTCAGTGTGCTGTCACTGACTCTGACCGACGTTCTCCCCTCGTGGCCAATCGCCGTCGCGTTGCTCTTCGGGGTCTGCGGCATCTTCGGGCTGCTCTACGGGTTTTTGTTTTCCGTTTGGTTTGGAACTACGCCGGGAAGGCGTCTAGCAGAGCTGGCGGAACGTGGGTCGGCCAGGTGGGTGTCGAAGGGAGAAGATCAGCCCCGATTTCGATAGGCAGCCAGAACGAGCGTGATTAGTGCGTCAAATACTGCCGCGCCAGCCAGAGCTGCAAATCGCGGTTCATGCGGCGGGTCATTTCAGCAAAGCGAATTCCCGTATTGCCCTGCTTGTTCCACACCACGTCCCCTTGCACTTTGAATCCCGCCCTGGCTCCGGGAAGCTCAAAATCAACTCTTACCGCTCCCGTGAGTGGCGTGGGACGACATGGCCGCACCGCGACGCCTCCCTGACTGAGATTCAGCAGACTGGCTTTCACGCGCTTCTTAGAGGCGAGATGAACATAGACCGGAAGATCCAGAGTGTGGCGGTGGTAGCGGAGCCTGCCATCCAGAATCATGTTCCGCGCCGCGGAAAGCGTGTGCACCGCCTGCTCCACCGAGATCGGTTTTTCAAACACGAATGTTGCATCGCTGCCTTTGAAGCGATCGCGGGTATTCGCGCTGCTTATGATTACCAAGGGGACGGTGCTCAAGTCGTGGTTGAGTTGGTGCAGGAAGTCTGCGGTGCCCGCCAGATCGCAATCGACGATCAAGGCGTCCACCTTGGTTCGCGCCAGCTTGGCGCGCGCTCGTTTTGGTTCCGGTTCTACGTCAACACCAATGTGGAGGCCGCCCAGAATGCATTCCAATACGCTGACTTCAGACCAGTCGCGGGAAACCAGCAGGGACGAAAGCGTCATCCGTCCACTCTAGTCCGCCGGGTTACCAGACCACAGATCACCAAGGTAATGCAGGGCTCAAGCCTGGCCGCGGTACCACTCAACGGTGCGCTGCAAGCCTTCTTCGAAGCCCACAGTGGGCGCGTATCCCAGATGTTTCCTTGCCAGTGTCAAATCGGCCAGCGAGTGCTTCACATCTCCGGCCCGTTCCGCCTCGTACTTCACCTCGCCAGTGTATCCCGTGAGTTTCTTGAGCACGCGGAAAGTTTCGTTCAAGTCGATCCGCATCGCGGTGGCGACGTTGAACGTCCGGCCTGCGGCTTCGCTCGCCGGAGCCTGGCAGGCCAGCAAATTGGCGTTGACCACATTTTCCACATGGGTGAAGTCGCGGCTCTGCCGGCCATCGCCGAAAATCACCGGCTGCTGCCCCTTAAGCATTTGCGTGATGAACTTGGCCAAAACCCCGGAGTACGGAGAGGCTGGGTCCTGTCGTGGGCCGAAAATATTGAAGTAGCGCAGAGACACAGTTTCCAGCCCGTAACAACGCCAAAATGAAGTCATGTAATACTCGCCGGTCAATTTGGCCACGGCATATGGCGAGATCGGGCTTGGGAGCATGTCTTCGCGCTTTGGCAACGTGGGCGTATCGCCGTAGGCGGACGATGAAGCTGCATAGACCACGCGTTTCACTTTGGCGTCGCGAGCCGCCACCAGCAGGTTGGCAGTGGCATCAATGTTGGCGCGATTGCTCTCGAGGGGGTCCACCACCGACCGTGGGACCGACGGGATCGCAGCTTCGTGGAAAACATAATCCATGTCCCGGCAGGCCTCCTGCACGCTCTTCAGATCCAGGAGGTCAACTTCACGCAAGTCAATCCGGTCGCGGATCTCGGCGATGTTCTCCCGCTTGCCGGTGGACAGGTTGTCAATTCCGCGTACCTGGTTCCCATGCGCTAGAACTCCCCGCGCCAATGTCGATCCGATAAACCCGGCAATTCCTGTGATCAAGTATGAGGACATGGATGCCTAATGATAGCGGATAAGCTCCGATTGACAAGTCTTTCAGGCGCGCACGGCTTCCCGGATCTGGTGCCAGAGTTCGCTCTGTCCGGCGCCGGTGCGGGCCGAATAGGGAACGATTGTCGCTGCCGGCAGCGCCTCGGTCAGGGTTCGCAGGGAGTTGTTCAGCTGATTGCCTGAGAGCTTGTCACTCTTAGTGGCGACGACCGCGAAGGGACGGCCACTGGCAGCCAGAAATTCCAATAACTGCCGGTCGCTTTCCTGCGGCGGCACATTAACGTCGATCAATACCAGACACAAGGCCAGGCAGGGCCGCTCTTTCAAGTACGGCTCGATGAAACTGGGCCACTGGCTGGAGATTTCGCGCGATATTTTGGCGTACCCATAACCCGGCAGATCGGTGAAGATCATTTCCGGCTGCGGTTTACCCGGCCAACGCAGCTCATAGAAATTGACGCTGCGGGTTCGTCCCGGGGTGGAGCTGGTCTTCGCCAGCTTCGCGCCCACCAGCGAATTGATCACGCTGGATTTCCCCACATTCGACCGCCCGAGAAACGCGATTTCGGGGAACGACGGAGCAGGGAAGTGAGCGGCGTCGGTGACCGCCATCATGAACCGGGCGAGAACACGCATAAATCAGTGTGCAGTGTTTGAATGCAAAGTTGCAAGGGAGATGAGATGAGGTTTACCCCAGCCCCAGCGGTTTCTTGTTCTCTACATCTTTTTCCTGGATCGGCCTGAACCTGTGCCACAAGAAGAGAATTCCTGCCACCGCCAATCCAATGCCCAGGCTGATGAGGAAAAACCATCGATAGGCAGGAAGCGCAATCAGCAGGACGGCGACCACACCGATCGCAACCACCAGGCCGGCCGTGCCCTTAAGGGAAGGCTTGGAACTGAGTTGAGAGATTGGTTCCATGCCGAGCTCCGAAGAACGATTGTATCTCGTCACCCATCGTCATTACGAGCGTAGGCCTGGAGAAACGACGATCCCTCTGCACCGTTGCAGCACCAAGACAAAACGGCCGGTAGCAGCTGCTACCGGCCGTCAAGTTCATACCGCCGACTTGCTAACGTTGCGACCGCCCCTTCTGATGACCCTCTCCCCGAGGTTCCGGGGCTCGGTTAGCTGGAGGCGCCGGCCGTGCCGCGTTCTGTGGTCGAGGTGGCGCGGAAGCATGAGGTGTCGCCACGTGAGGCGCTACATCCGGTCGAGGCGCGGGCTGGCGAGCCGCGGTTGTGTTCATGGGGTGTGGCACCGCCGCTGCCCCGGACGTCTTCTCTACCTTGGGCGTGTATCCCCTGTTCGCTGTCTGCGGCGGACGAGGCACGTTGTTTTGCGCTGCCGCCGTCCCGTGCGCTGTCGTTCCCGGGCGGGCGACATTGTTTCCGTTTCCGGGCTTCGGAACCGCGTTGTTGGCCTTCGCCACCACAGCGGGAGCTTTGTAGGGGGCGCCGGCTGCTTTGGCAGCTACCACGCCGCGACCACTAAACTCTCCCGGCTTTGCTGTCGCCGCAATTGCGGGCCGCCCGTGATTCACCGATGCCAATAGCTGGCGGTTGCTGGCCGCCGCAGTCTCGTGCTGGGTTTGCATAGCCGTGGGTGCGATATGTTTCTCGCGGGCCGCTGCCTGTTCGGCCGCTGTCGGCTGCGCGGTTATGCCCCCAGTTCCGCCGTTGTACGACACGTGGTTCACCGTGGTGTTGTTTACCACCGTGGTGTTGTACACGTTGGTCACGTTCGTCGTGCTCACGTTGTTCACACTGCGGTTGTAAAAGAACCCGCCATTCCTCCAGTAGCCGCCCTGGTATCCCACGCCGCCATAGCCGTAGCTGTAATTAATGCCTCCGTAGAAGCCGATCGTTGGACCCCAGTAGCCAGCATGGAAGATAAAAGCGTCGCCCCCCCAGCCCCAATACCCGGGTGTCCAAAGCAAACCGGGCTGCGGTGCCGCCACCCAGGTGCCTGGAACCCAGAAATAGCCGTCAGGACCATAGTTCCAATATCCAGGTGTCCAGATATACCCGACTGCCGGACATGGAGGTTGCACATAGACCGGCAACGCAGGCGGTCCAAAGCCGACCGAGATGAACACTCCGGCAAATGACGAAACGGGGACCAGCAGCGTCAGCGCCAGCAGCGCCCCGATTGCGGATAAGCGAACAGAACGATTAATTCCCATATATTTTCTCCTTGCCGGAGCGCCCTTGGCTTTCCCGGTCATGCTTCGATGCTACGGGTTACGCGGATGTCATGCACCATTACAGCGGTACATGCGACCATAGATATAAACCCCGGCATCCTAACGATGTTGCTGGCTGGCAGCTTCCTGATCTACAGGGACTTAGGGGTGGGAGGCGCCGGGTTGAGGAAAATCACTACCCCTCCCTCCGGAACTGCTTGCTCAAGGTCAGCGCCTGCTGCTGGTACGACGACCCGATTCCGAGGCCGTAAATCTTGTCGGGCTTCGCCAACAGCGGCATGTAATTCAGCCGCCCCACCATTTGTCCGTGCTCCATCAGGAACGGAACCTCGTGGGCGCGCACTTCAAGCACCGCGCGTGTGCCCTTGATGTCACTGGAACCGTATCCGAAGCCGGGATCGAAAAAGCCCGCATAGTGAATTCGAAATTCGCCGTCTGAGGGATCGAAGGGAACCATCTCAGCGGCAAACTCCGCAGGAACTCGCACCCGCTCCCGCGAAGCCAGAATGTAGAAATCCCCCGGCTCGAGAATCAGCGATTTGCTGGCGCTCTCATGACGCACTTCCCAGAATTCCTCGGGCGAATAGTAGTTGATCCGGTTCAGTTCGATCACTGGAGCATTCCGGCGCGCCTTGTACGCGATGACCTCACCTTTCTCGCTGGCCTCCAGGTTGACAGTCACTCTCAGGCCGCGATCAAGTCGCGCTTTTACCGGGTTGTCCTCGTCCATGTAAACCAGGGTCTGCTTTTGATCGAGCTTCTTAATCTCACGATCATGGGAGTCGTCCGGATTGCCGCGCACAAAGCGAAGCTGGCTCAGCCGCATTCCCGCTCGAATCGCGACCGTGAAGGTGCGGGAAACAATTTCTGCATAGAGTCTGCCCTTGTAACCCGCCGGCACACGGTCGAATTCGACTCCGTGATCGGTAATCAGTCGGGTGAAAATATCCAGGCGGCCAGTCGTGCTCTTGGGGTTGGCCTTTCCGGAAATGTGGTCGGGCAGGTACACCTCTTCGATTAACGGCACGATGTAGACGCAGTCTTTTTCGAAGACCGCTGCGCCGGTGAGGTCGACGCGCGCCATCCGCAGTTCTTTGATTTTCTCTTCGACTGTGCCATTCGGGCCGGGCAGAAAACTCGCCCGTACGCGATGGGCAATGTCTCCCAGACGCAGGTCCAAACTCGCCGGCTGAATGTTTTCGTCAGGAATGGCCGGACTTCCAACCACCCGACCGGTATCGATCAATTCCTTGATGGTCTGATAGGGAAGGATTCCGTCTTTTCGGTTTTCCGGCAGGTGGTCGGCTGGCTCGGGAAATAAGCCGACATCGCCCTTTCTCAACTCGGCACTGGACATGGTTTCAGAATACTCCTGCTTTTCAGAAAATGGCTTTGCTGGGCGGCTTCAGCGGCTGGAAAGTGCTCTCAATCTAAGGGTGCGGGCAGCGTGGTGTCAAGCAGAACTGGGGTATCTTCAACCGCCTACTGATGCGCCGTAGGCCCTTCTACCGGCGGCGGGAGTTGCGTGATGGGTTGGGTGGTTTCTTCGTTGAACTCGGGCAATGGGCGTTCCAGCGCGACCGCAAGCACCTGATCCATGGTGTCCACGAAGTGCAGCTTCATCTCGTTGCGAAGATTTTCCGGAACTTCCGCCACATCTTTCTCGTTCTCCAGCGGCAGAATGACTTCAAACAATCCCGCGCGATGCGCCGCCAGCAACTTCTCTTTCAATCCGCCGATGGGCAATACCTTCCCGCGTAGCGTGATTTCTCCGGTCATGGCGAGATCGCGGCGCACCGGAATTTTGCTCAATGCGCTGGCGATGGCGGTGGCGATGGTGATTCCGGCCGAAGGCCCGTCTTTAGGAATAGCGCCTTCCGGAACATGGACGTGAATGTCGAGACTGCGGTAGAAGTCGCGAGGCAGTCCCAGGCGCTGCGCGCGTGAGCGCACGTAGGACATCGCGGCCTGTGCCGATTCCTGCATCACGTCGCCCAGCTTGCCGGTCAGCGTCAGCTTGCCTTTGCCGTCAACTACTGTGGCCTCCGTGCTAAGGATGGAGCCGCCGACTTCGGTCCAAGCCAGACCGGTAACCAAACCGACTTCACTGCGCTCGTGCGCCAGGCTGTCGCGGAACTTGATCACACCCAGGAAATCATTCACGTTTTCATCGCTGATGGCGACGTTGTAGTCTTCGCCTTCCTTCACCACTTTTCGCGCCACTTTTCGGCAGACGTTCCCGATTTCCCGCTCCAGATTGCGTACGCCAGCTTCGCGTGTGTAGGAACGAATCAGGGATCGGATGGCGTCGTCGGAGAACTTGACGTTCTTGTCCGTCAGCCCCGCCTGGGTCATTTGCTTTTTCACTAGGAACTGCTTCGCGATCTCGACCTTCTCCGGCTCGGTGTAGCCGTGCAGCCGCAACACTTCCATGCGGTCCTGCAATGCCGGAGGAATGGTGTGCATCACGTTTGCCGTGGCAATGAAGAAGACCTGCGAAAGATCGTATTCCACGTCCAGATAGTGGTCTACGAACATGAAATTCTGTTCCGGATCGAGCACTTCGAGCAGCGCCGCCGAAGGATCTCCGCGGAAATCCATCGACATCTTGTCCACTTCATCCAGCATGAACACCGGGTTCTTGGTTCCGGCTTTCTTCATCATCTGGATGATCTGGCCCGGTAATGCTCCAATGTAGGTCCGGCGATGGCCACGAACTTCGGCTTCGTCCCGCACTCCGCCTAGAGACATGCGTACAAACTTGCGGCCGGTGGCCTTGGCAATCGACATGCCCAGCGAAGTCTTGCCCACTCCCGGCGGTCCGACGAAGCATAGAATCGAGCCTTTTGGATTCTTCACTAACTGCCGGACGGCGAGAAATTCAAGGATGCGTTCTTTGATCTTCTCCAACCCATAATGATCTTCGTTCAGGGTCTTCTCAGCTCTGGTGATATTGCGGATTTCCTTCGAGCGCTTCTTCCACGGCACCGCCAGCAGCCAGTCCAGATAATTGCGGGACACGGTGGACTCTGCTGACATCGGCGGCATGGCCTCGAGCTTCTTCAGTTCCTGGATGGCCTTGTCACGCACTTCCTTGGGCATGCCGGAGGCTTCGATCTTCTTTTTCAGTTCGTCAAACTCGCTCTTCTCGCCGCGGCCCAACTCTTTCTGGATGGCCTTGATCTTCTCGTTGAGGTAATACTCTTTTTGCGCCCGTTCCATCTGTCGCTTTACCCGCGACTGGATGGTGCGGTCCATGTTTAATTTCTCAATCTCGATATCGAGCACGTCGCCGATTCGACTCAAGCGCTCAGCAGGATCGAAAATCTCCAGCAGTTCTTGCTTCTCTTCGATGGAGAGCTGGAGGTTGGCAGCGATCGTGTCGGTGAGCTTGGCCGGATCTTCCATACGTACCGCCGCGATCATGGTTTCGTAATTGAGCGACTGGCAGAGTTTCACGTACTGCTCAAACAGCGCTGTCACCCGCTGCATGCCGGCTTCGATCTGCGGGTTGGTCTCGACCGTATACCGCGCCAGCCGTACCGAGGCCTGCATGAACCCCTCGGTCTCGGTGACTTGCAGGACCTTGCCGCGCTCAATGCCTGCCACCAGGACCTTGATGTTGCCGTCGGGCAGCTTGAGACTCTGCACGATGTTGACGACGGTGCCGACCTGATAAATCTCGTTGGGTTTAGGCTCGTCCACACCGGCGTCGTGCTGCGTCGCCAGGAAAATCTTCTTGTCGGCAGCCAGCGCCTCTTCCAGTGCGCGCACGCTCGAGTCCCGGCCTACCACGAACGGGGTCATCATGTAAGGGAAGATAACCACATCCCGGATGGGCATCATGGGCAGCTTCTTAGTTTCGAACTTTTCTTTCGATGTGGTCACCGGGTCTCCGAACAGCATTCTGACCGGCTCTTGGGTCGAGCCAGTCTTTATTATCTCAGGTCTGCTCTGGCTAGTCAGCCAGAAGTAGCAGCTTATCCTGCTTTTTCCATCATGGCGAGAGAAACATTGCGCTTCTCCACCATTTCTCGTGTCACTTCGAATTCCTTCACCTTTTTCTGGCTAGGTAAATGGTACATCAATTCGAGCATCAATTCTTCCAGGATCATGCGCAGCCCGCGAGCGCCGACCTTGCGTGCCATAGCCTGCCGGGACACTGCCTTCAAGGCTTCGTCGCTGAACTTCAGGCGCACATTCTCAAACTCGAACAACCTCTGATATTGCTTGACGATAGCGTTCTTGGGCCGAGTGAGGATCTCAATCAGTGCAAACTCATCCAGGTCTTCCAGGACGCCTACTACCGGCAAACGGCCTACGAATTCCGGAATCAGCCCAAACTTGATCATGTCTTCGGGCTGAACCTCACTGAGCAACTCGAAATTCCGCTTGCGGCTTGCGGCTGTTGTCTCTTCCGCTTCCCCTTCTTCCGCGGCCCGGAAGCCTAGAGACTTCTTTCCTACACGCCGGCCGATAATCTTCTCTAGTCCGACGAAAGCCCCGCCGCAAATGAACAGAATGTTCGTGGTGTCCACCGGAGTAAATTCCTGGTGAGGGTGTTTGCGTCCGCCTTGCGGAGGAACGTTGGCGATGGTTCCTTCCAGAATTTTCAGTAACGCCTGTTGCACCCCTTCGCCGGACACATCCCGGGTAATGGACGGGTTCTCATCCTTGCGCCCAATCTTGTCTACTTCATCGATGTAGATGATGCCGGTCTGCGCCCGGCCGACGTCGCCATCCGCGGCTTGCAGCAACTTAAGGATGATGTTCTCGACATCTTCGCCGACATAGCCTGCCTCGGTCAGCGTGGTCGCATCGACGATCGCGAACGGCACATCAAGCATTCGCGCCAGCGTCTGGGCCATCAAAGTCTTGCCCGTCCCGGTGGGCCCGATCAGCATGATGTTGGATTTCGCCAGCTCGATGCCATCGCTGGTCTTCTGCCGGTTCATGTAGATGCGCTTATAGTGGTTGTAAACCGCGACCGCCAGCTTCTTCTTGGTCTGTTCCTGGCCAATCACATACTCGTCCAGGAAGGTTTTCACCTCTTGCGGCTTGGGAAGCTGGTTGGGGGTGCTGGCGGGAGGAGTGGAGGCCCGGTCATCTTCCAAAATGGAATTGCAGACGGCCACGCACTCATCGCAAATGTACGCCCGGGGGTAATCGCTGGGGGATGAAATCAGCTTGGCGACCGCGTCCTGTGATTTATGGCAGAACGAACAGCGTAGAATTTCTTCAGTGCCACTTCTGGTTTTCACGCAGCTTGCTCCTCTAGACTCACCTTCGGACCCGTAAGACCGGCATTCACACCGCCGCCTTTGCGGTCTTATAGATGATATCGTCTATGATTCCATACTCCTTAGCCTGCTGGGCATTCATGATGAAGTCCCGCTCTACGTCCTTTTCTACCTTATCCAGCTTCTGACCGCTATGTTTCGCAAGTAACTGGTTGGTGATTTCCCGCATCCGGAGGATTTCCCGGGCATGAATGTCGATATCGGTAGCCTGCCCAGAAAGCCCGCCCATCGAGGGTTGGTGGATCAAAATTCTCGAATTGGGCAGGGCCAGGCGCTTCTTGGGCTCCCCAGCCGAAAGTAACAAGGCGGCCATGGAAGCCGCTTGACCTACGCACAACGTCATGACGTCATTCTTGACGTATTGCATGGTGTCGTAGATCGCCATGCCCGCGGTAATCGAGCCGCCCGGAGAATTGACGTAGAGCTGAATGTCTTTCTCGGGATCTTCCTGTGCCAGAAACAGCATCTGCGCGATCACCAGATTGGCGATGTTGTCGTCGATCGGCGTGCCGATGAAGATGATGTTGTCGCGCAACAGCCGGGAATAAATGTCATATGCCCGCTCACCACGTCCGGTTTGCTCTATGACCATCGGTACCAGCATCACTTGCTCCTTTGAACTTGCTTTCACACTCCTGCCCCGATGAACCTTAGCTTCTGTGGGGGCGGAAGCGGCTATTCACGCGGACTGATGGTACAAATAATCGAGGGTTTTTTCGTTGCGGATTCTGTTCCGGATTCTATCCAGCACCCCTTCTTGTGTCAAACGGGCGCGGATGCTTTCCACCGGTTGTTTTGACTGCTCCGCCAACGCTTCGACCTCGCGATTGATCTCCTCATCTCCGACTTCAATTTTTTCCTGGTCGGCGATCTTTTCCAGCAGCATTGCTGCTTTCAGTTCCTGCACCGCCTGCTCGCGCTGCCCCGCGCGCAGCCGGCTTATGTCCATCTTCTTCATGTCTTCGGATTTCATGCCCTGTGCCGCCAGCGCCCGCAACCCGCGCTCCAGGCGCAAGTCAATCTGCCGTTCCACCAAAGCTTCGGGCATTTCAAGATCATTACGCTTGATCAGCTCGGTGACCAGTTTGTCTTTGGATTCCCTTTCCGCAGCCTGTTTGCGCTCGGCTTCCATGCCCTCGCGGAGCTTTTTTCGTACGTCGTCGAGATTGGCGAACGCTCCCAGCTCTTTGGCGAACGCGTCATTCAATTCCGGTAGGCTCTTTTGCTTGATCCCCTGCACCTTGACGGTGTAGGTGAGGGTCTTGCCCGCGAGGCGCTGATCGGAGAAGTCTTGAGGGTAAAGCACGTCGAAGGTCCGTTCATCTCCGACTGAAGCGCCGCGCAGGTTCTCGGTGAACTCGGGCATCGTCGTCTTGCCGGCAATCTCGACCAGAATGTCGTCCATGTGGACAGGCTTGCCGTCGCCGTCTTTAGGTTTTCCGTCCAGAGAGACTTGCGCGAAGTCGCCATCCGCGAGGACACGGCCCTCGATGGGAGTAAAGGTCGCGCGCTGCTCTTGTATCCCCTTCAGCGACTCTTCGACTTCTTCGTCGGTAACGGCAATCGAGGGCTTGTCGGCGCGCAGTTCCTTGTAGCCTTCCACCTTGATTTCCGGCATGACCTCAAACGTAGCTTTGAAGCGCAGCGGTTCGCCGTCGTGAATGTGTAGATCGGAAACGCGGGGTTGCGAGACCGGAATCAGTCCCTGTTTATCAGCCTCGCGGCGGAAAAAGCGTGGCACCAACGCGTCCACCACTTCACTCTTGATGTCCTCAGAAAAGCGCTGTTTGATGACGGAAGCCGGTACGTGCCCGCGCCGGAAGCCGGGAATTCGCGCCAGCTTCTGGTACTTCTGAATCAAGGTGTCAGTCTCGCGCGTAACTTCGGCGGCAGGCACTTCCACCTGGATTTCCCGCTTAGTATTGCTGGTTGTTTCCGTGGGGCTCACATTGATGAGTGTAAAGATATATGGAGAGCAGCGTCAAACGCCGGGGGCTGGGTTTTGTGGTTCATTTCGGGACTAAAGTAACCGGACTGTGCAAGCAAAATCGGGGACTGTCGAGTGGATCGCCTGGAACCGCTGTTCAGGCCGTTCTCTTGACGGCGCGTCGTCGGAACCATTAGTCTCCGCGCTTGAGCCCACTCTTCGGAGATCGCTCCATGATCCATCACATCAAACTGATCGCTGCGTTATCTTTCCTTTGCGCGGTTGCCTTGCTCGTCGCGCAGAAATCCGACCAGCCGGCGGTGCAGGATTTCGAAGTCGAAGGAGTTGGGCTATGGCAATGCCAGTGCACGGCCCTCGCCTGCCCCTGCCAGAAAAACGGGTCGCCCACCCACGGCACCTGCTTTGCCGCAGACGTCGCCCACATCAAGCGTGGTCACTACGGGAAGGTGAAGCTGGATGGGCTCAGCGTCGCTATGGTCGGCAATCTGGTGGACGCGAAACCCGAACGTCTGTTCGCCACGCTTTACGTCGACCAGAAAGCTTCGCCCGAGCAGCGCGAGGCGCTCACGAGAATGGTGCACTACATGAGCGACCAGTACGTTGCCGTGCCCGGCGACCCAGTCTTGCCGTTCGGCAAGGCTAAACCTGTGCCATTCGAATTCTCTGAGTCGGACGCGGCAACGACCTACCGCGTCACCATCCCCGGCATTCTGGAGGAGAAAGCGATCTTGAAGCGGAATGCCGACGGAACTCCGGCTTCGACGATCATCGCCATGGACGATTGGAGCAACATTGTCCACAACGCGGAGAATGTTGTCTTCCGGTACCACGATCGGGAAGTGGACAAGGCATGGGACGAGTCCGGGCACTACGCCAACGTGAAGTATTTTCATCTCACCAGGAGGATGTACGACGACAAGCAAATGCTGGGCCAGCATGGCGATATGTCCGGGGTTTGGACACCGGAGCAGAAGGAAATCATCCGCAAGCAGGGGTTGAAAGATAAGTAACCCGATGCCCGGATCCGCTGGGGTCTGGTATCAATGCCAACGACCCGATAACCTGTTTTGAACCAACTACGAACAACTAAACCACCGATGCCCAACTGGCTCACCATCCTCAACGCCGAAGTCATCTCCTGCACTCTGTGTCCGCGCCTTGTGATTTACAGAGAAAAGGTCGCCCGCGAGAAGCGCCGTGCCTACCGCGACCATGAATACTGGGGCAAACCTGTCCCCGGCTTTGGCGATCCAAACGCGCGTGTGCTGATTCTCGGCCTCGCTCCCGGCGCGCACGGCTCCAACCGCACTGGACGCCCCTTCACCGGCGACGCCTCCGGAAAATTCATGTACCCGGTCTTGTACGATACTGGCTTTGCCAATCAGCCTACAGCTACCGACCGCGACGACGGCCTCCAACTCAAAGACCTGTACATCACCGCTGCGGTTCGGTGTGCTCCTCCCGACAATAAGCCTCTGCCGCAGGAACTCGCGAACTGTGCTCCTTATCTGGATCGTGAATTTGAGGGTCTGAAGTGCGTGAAAGTCGTGGTGGCCCTGGGCAAGATCGGCTTCGATGCCTACCTCAACTACTCGCAGCGGCGTGGCCTGCTCGCCCGCAAGCGGGACTATCTGTTCCAACACGGGGCGCGCTACAAGATGGCAGACGGAAAGACGTTACTGGCTTCCTACCATCCCTCGAACCAGAACACTCAAACCGGGAAACTGACTCGAGCCATGTTTCTGCTCATCTTTAAAGACGCGGCCCGCCTTGCCGATGCATAAGGGGAGGCGGCCGCCGCCGGAGCCGGACTGGCTCACCCTCCCTCACAAATGGGGAATTCTTAAAGCGGGTCGCCGTCTGGGGCTGGTGGCTGCCTCCCAATGTCATCAGAAGCCCACGAACACCGGCTCCGGTTGCAGACGGATTCCCCACAAATCTTCAACGCGCTCTTGGATCTCGTCCTTGAAGGCTACGATGTCGGCCGCAGTAGCCGCGCCACGGTTCACAATGGCGAGCGCATGTTTGCGGGATATACCCACTGGCCCGTGCCCATGTCCACGGCTGAATCCGGAGTGCTCCACCAGCCATGCGGCAGACACTTTCTTCTGGGCGTCCAGCGCGGGGTAGCTGGGAATCTGCAAATTCTTGGCTGCCGCCCGCGACGCCAGGTCGTCAAACTGTCCCGGCGAGAGCACGGGATTCTTAAAAAACGATCCGGCGCTACGGCAATCCTCATCTCCGGGAGTGATTAGCATGCCTTTACCGGCGCGAATCCTGCGTACCGCATCGCGAGTCTCGGCCAAGGTCGGGGCGTCACGTCCCACAAAATATCGTTTGAGATCGGCATAGTGCACGCGCGGCACGCCTCCGGGCTCAAGTGCGTAGGTCACTCGCAAAATGATGTAGCGCCCGCGCTCGCTGGTGTTGAAGATGCTGGTGCGATAGTTGAACCCGCAGGCTTCATTGCAGAGCTCGCGAATCTGGCCGTCCTTCATATCCAGCGCCAGCACCGACTCAATGGTCTCCGCAACTTCCTGTCCATACGCGCCCACGTTCTGCACCGGAGTCCCGCCCACGCTTCCCGGGATGCCGCTGAGACATTCGATCCCCGAGCAGTTGCGCGCCACCGCTCGCGCCACGAATTTGTCCCACTCCACTCCCGCGCCCATTTCAAACAACACCTTGCCATTCTCGCTGCGTTCCTCCATCCCTGCGATGGCAACTTTCAGCACCACGCCCGGCCATCCCGCGTCGGAGATCACTAGATTGCTGCCGCCGCCCAGTACGAACAGCGGCAAACTCTGGGCGCGCGCGAATTGTACAGTGCCCGCCACCTCGGCGTGGCTTGCCGCCTCCACCAGAAAGCGCGCAGGCCCGCCGACCTTGAACGTGGTCAGCGGCGCCAGCGGAACATTTTCCTGAAAATTCATGCGACCGATCCAATATATACGAGCAGTCCCGCCGTAACCCGAATCCTGGGTTAGGATGTATAAGCAAGCAGTTTGCCGAGGAGCCCAAGCATGTATCCGGACATTATGGTGATTCCCATGCGCGAGGAACTGACGCGCGTAGGGGTGCAAGAACTGCGTACTCCAGAAGAGGTTGACCGCGCCATCGCCGCTCAACCTGGAACTACCATGGTGGTGGTTAACTCAATTTGCGGATGTGCCGCCGGTCGCATGCGGCCCGCAGTGCGTATGGCGCTACAGCACTCTCCGCGTCCCCAAAGAATGTTCAGCGTGTTCGCCGGCCAGGACATTGGCGCAACCGAGCGCGCGCGCGGCTACTTCACGGGATATCCGCCCTCGTCGCCCTCGATCGCCTTTCTGCGCGACGGCAAACTGGTCCACATGCTGCAGCGTAGTGACATTGAGCATCGTGACGCCGCCGACATTGCATCCGAACTCAAGCAGGCCTTCGACAGATTCTGTGGCGAGCAGATGGCTGCCAAGTCTTGACCTGCTAACTGTGCTCTTCTCCTACGAATGTCCGGATCGCCTGCGAGCTTGCTTCGCCGACGTTGGTGAATCGCACGCCCTGGCGATTCGGATTGACCCATGCGACTTGCCCTTCCGCCTCAATCGCGACCTCTGAAACCGGCAATTGGAATGAGACTCGAAGGGTTTGGCCGGTCTGCAAGCCTTCAACTTCAATCTGCATTCCCCCCAGACTGAGGTTCCAACTTCGCCCCCGCAGGCTGCGTGTTCCGGCGGTACAAGTGATCTCGGTTTGCAACGGAACCCGCAGGTGGCGGCGCCGGCTCTCCAACAGGCCTCCGCGCACCACCCTGAATAAGCTCAAAAGTTTCTGCCGGTCAACCGGTTTCTGGAGGAAGAAAGTCGCTCCCGCGGCAAACGCCTGTTGCATGGTTTTTCTGTCGTCCTGGCCGGTCACGATAATGATGGGGGTTGTTTTGTTCCACGAGGAATTGCGAATCAGGCGCGCCAATTCCAACCCATGAAGTCCGGGCATTTCCAGGTCGAGGAAAATGCCGTCGAATTTCTCGCGATTGATCAGGCTGGCTGCTTTCTTGCTTTCGCTGATGGTGCGGACCTCCGCCTGCAGCGATCTGAAAACCTCAGCCATCAATTCCAGGCCTGCCAGGTCGTCTTCCACGACCAGGAGCTTCAAGTCGGTCGCCTGCTCCTTGCTTTTCAAGGGAGTACTCCAAACGTCTTTACTTCTCCGAATTCTAATCGAGGCGGCGGGCCTTGCGGTCGTAATGACAAGGGCACATTCGACCTCGGAGCTAGAAATGTCTCGCCAGTTCTGAGAAGCTCTCCACCACCAGCAAGCGGCGTGGTGGCAGGGCCTCAGCAACTTCATCGTGTTCCAAGATCCAGGTATTGCCATGCGGGACGAACACCGCGTTCAATCCCGCGGCCAGGGCCGGATTGATGTCTGACTTCGGGCTGTTGCCCACCATCCAGGTCGAGTCGGGAGCGAGTCCGTACTTCGAGGTGACCTCGCGGTAGGCTGGCATGTCCTTTTCCGCCACCACCTCTACCGCAGCGAAATAGTCTTTCAGTCCTGATCGCTCGACTTTCCCCAATTGCTCCACCACTGCACCTTTGGTCATCAGGATTATGTGATGCCGCGCCGACAGATACTGCAGGGTTTGTGGGACTCCCTCCAGTATCTCCACCGGATGTTCGGCAATGGTATGAGCAAATCCATTAATGGTTTCGTGCAAAGCGGGGGTCAGGGGTTCCACTGCCAGCCGCTCGAAAGTTTGCACCAGGGCGTGCACAAAGCTGTGCAACCCGTAGCCGTGGCTGACGATGCACTCCCGCTCCACGTCATTCAAGACCTCGCGCACCTGCTCGGGAGAATATTCGTGATGGTTGAGAAATGAAATAAAGTTGGCGATGGCCCGTTCAAAGTAGATATTGTTTTCCCAAAGCGTGTCGTCGGCGTCAATCAGCAGCGTTTGCGATTCGTACGAATTGCTCGCAGTGCTCATCTCTGTAACATCATAGCGGTGTTATTGTTGGTTCGCGAGACGAAGCAGAACCACGGGGTAATTTCTTCTGCTAGAATCGCCATCGAAATGACACCGGGCCCCTGGGTTTTCCTGCTGCTTGCTTCTAGTCTGCTTTCTTCAAGTGCGATTCAGAGAGAAAATAAACCAATGACGGGATCTGCCGCCAAGGGCGCCGTATCCGAGGCTCTGCACGTAGCCCCCGACCTTGACGTCCGGGTAGCGAAGTTTGCTCGCGTCGAAATGCCGTTACGCACCCCCGGCCTGACAGCTCGTGAAGTGAAGTTGGTTGAGAAGTTGGTGGATGCCTCGCGTTACCTGGAGGAAATCTACTGGCGGCAGATGGACCCCGATGGCCTCACGCTGTACCAATCTCTGGCCGGGAGTACAGATCCGCGCGATGTAAAACTCCGGCGCTATCTGGGCATCAACGCCTCACGATTTGATCTGCTTGACGAAAACAAGCCTTTTGTAGGGACTGCTCCCATGTCTCCGGGGCGCGGCTTCTACCCGCAGGATCTGACGCGGGAGAAGATCGAGCAGTACGTGAAGGCCCATCCTGAAAAGAAAGAGGCGATCTACAGTTCCACCACCATCGTGCGCTGGCATGACGGCGAATTGGTGGCGTTGCCCTATCACATCGTTTTCCGGGCCTTCCTGGAGCCCGCGGCCCTCCGCCTGCGCGAGGCGGCAGCGCTTAGCGACGATCCAGCCTTCAGTAAGTTTCTGCAACTCCGTGCCGAGGCTTTGCTCACCGATGACTACTACAAGAGCGATCTGGCTTGGATGGATCTGGACCGCCCGAAAGTGGACATAATCTTCGCCCCATACGAAACCTACGGCGACGGACTGCTGGGGGTAAAGGCAACCTATGGTGTCGCGGTGCTGGTGCGGAATGCAGTGGAGAGCCGCAAGCTCGAAATGTTTCAGAAGTACGTGGCGGACATCCAGGATGCGCTTCCCCTGCCGGCGGAGGACCGGCCATCCAAACACGGCCTCCAAACCCCGATGGAAGTTATGGATGCGCCCTACCGGGCGGGTGACTTGACCCACGGCTATCAGGCTGTGGCCGACAATCTCCCCAATGATCCTCGTATTCACGAACTGAAGGGCAGCAAGAAGATCTTCTTTAAGAATTTCATGGATGCGCGGGTGAACTACGTCATCATCCCCGTCGCTCGGCATGTGCTGCTGCCCGGGCAGGCAGCGAAAGTGACTAGCGAAGGGTATGTCCTCGGCGTCATCATGCATGAGATTGCGCATGGATTGGGGCCGGCCTATGCCCGCACCCAAGCCGGCAAGGTGGATATTCGCGAAGCCATTGGGCCCGCCTTCAGTGGGCTGGAGGAAGCCAAAGCCGATGTTGTCGGCCTCTTCGGCCTGAACTGGCTGGTGGAACACGGCTACCTGCCCAAGAGTCGGATGGAAGAGTGTTACGCCTCATTCGTTGGGGGCATGTTTCGCACGGTGCGCTTCGGTGTTGCCGAGGCCCACTCGAAGGCAGAAATGATGGAGTTGAACTATCTGGTTGAGCGTGGAGCCGTCAAGCGACGGTCGTCAGGGCGGTACGCCATTGACTACGCGAAAATGCCGGGAACCTTAAGCGATCTGGCGAAGGAACTTCTGACCATCGAGGCGACCGGGGATCGTGCGCGCGCCGAGAACTGGTTCAAGAAATACGATGTCATGCCGGTCGAACTAAGAGGCACGCTGAAAGCTGCCGCGAGCGTCCCGGTAGACATTGACCCGGTGTTCTCGTTGAAGGAAGCGGTGAAGTAGGAAGCTATCAGCTGACCGCTACGCCGCGAACTCTACCTTGGCCGCCTGCGGAATGATGCCGGCAGTGTGGCCCATGTCCAATAGGCGGCGTACAGCCTCACGCCCGTCGGGTCCGTAATCGAGCGTTCGCTCGTTCACGTACATGCCGACGAACTTGTCCGCCATTTGCGGATCCAGATCCCGCGCAAACTGCATGGCGTACGCGAGGGCTTCTTCGCGATGGTCGAGGGCATACTGGATGCTCTCCCGTAACGCGGCTGCCACCTTCGACATCAACTCCGGCCCCAGGCTGCGGCGAACCGCATTTCCTCCCAGAGGCAACGGCAGGCCGGTGACTTTTTGCCACCAGCGGCCGAGATCAACAATGCGATGCAGCCCTGACTTGTCGTAAGTAAGCTGTCCTTCGTGGATAATCAGTCCGGCCTCATGTTTGCCTTCCAGCAACTGCGGGATGATCTGGTCGAAGGGCACAACCTCGGTTTCAATGCCGGGGGCGAAGAGCTTGAGCACCAGATACGCAGTGGTCATGGTCCCTGGAACTGCAATGCGTTTTCCTTTGATGTCTTGCGCCGAAAACGCGCGCTGGGCAACGATCATGGGGCCATAACCATCTCCCACACTGCCGCCGCTTGGCAGCAAAGCGTAGTGGTCCTGGATATAGGGATACGCATGAAATGAAATCGCGGTCACGTCGTACACGCCTTCCATCGCCTTGCGGTTCAAGGTCTCGATGTCGCAGAGAGTATGGGCAAAATGCAGGCCCGGTACGCGTACCTTGTTGGTCGCCAATCCGTAGAACATGAAAGCGTCATCGGAGTCAGGACTGTGCGCCACCGTAATGGTGCGGATCAGCGAAGGCTGACTACTCTCCCCAGCGGACTTCTCGGAAGTAGTTTCGGTCGGAGTCATTGCCGGACCCCACGGATGCGGTTCCAGGTCCCGGCCAGCGCGGACGCCATCATGATCTTGATCACCTCTGCAAAAACAAACCAGTAAAGCCCCCAGCGCAACGCTTGAGAAACGGAGTGAGTGAGGATCGCCAGCCATGAGAGTCCGCTGGCGAACAAGGCGATCTCAGCGAGGACGCTGGCCACTGCAGCACGCCCAAAAGTCCGACGCCCGGTTTCCATGATCCAGCCCGCGATGCCGGCAACGATGGGATAGGCAAGCAGGAATCCACCAGTAGGACCAACCAGCTGAGCAAGGCCGCCGGGACCGGTTGGACTGAATACTGGCAGCCCGGCCATGCCTTCCGCAAGATAAAGCGCCAACACAGCAAAACCGCGGCGGCTTCCCAAGGCCAACCCGACCAGCACAACGCCGAAATTCTGCAGCGTCAGTGGCACCGGGGTAAAAGGCAAAGGCAGAGAGACGCGCGCGCACAAAGCGACGAAAAGGCTGGCGCCCACCACCAGCGCCGTTTGCTTCGTGGCAGCGAGGACTCGATCCTGCTTCTGCAGGACTGGGTTGGGCTCGATCGCCGTGACCGACTTAAGCATTGGATTCCCTCATTCTGTGTCGCGTAGTGTCGAAGCCTGCTAGTTTCCGCTCAGCGCCGCTCTTCTGCGGGTGGTTCCTGGGGCGTCGACGCCTTCATGTGGCGCCGCACCCGAAGATAGGCTGCAATGCCTGCCCACAGCGCCGCTCCAGCGCCACCGGCAAAAATCAGAAACCACCACATCATGCGCACGAGCCCTAGGATACCAAACCGGGCTCACTTCCCGGCCATTATTCGCTCCACATCATCTGCCTTCGAAGGCAAACCGGCGCTCAGCTTGATTAGCTTCCCGCTGGCATCGACGTAATACATATCTTCGATGCGGACTCCCAGCTTCTCTTCGGGAATGTAGATCCCGGGTTCGATGGTGAACACCGACCCTGGAGCCAGTGGCACATCGTAGTCATTTGCGTCGTGGACATACAGGCCCACGTAGTGGCCCAACCCGTGAATGAAATACTTGCCGAGGGGATCTCCGTGGGAGTCCTTGCCGTGAGTGTTGATGTAGTCGAAAGCCACCTTCTGCAATGTATTCGGGCCAGGCTTCAGCGTTGATTTTCCGGACTGAAACGCGTCCATTGCCGCCTGCTGCGCGCCCAGCACAATGTCATAAATCTCGCGCTGCCGGGGGGTGAATTTTCCTGAGATTGGAAGAGTGCGAGTGATGTCCGATGCGTACATCGAATACTCTCCCGCGGCGTCAATCACGACTAGGTCCCCGGCCTGCATGGTGGCGGAATCTTCCGAATAGTGCAGCACCGTGGAATTGAATCCCGATCCCACAATCGGAGAATACGCCGGGCGGCTGCAGCCCCGCTTGCCCCACTCATACTGCATCAGAGCAGAAATCTCGCTTTCGTTTACGCCGGGTTTCACCGCGTGCATCGCGACCAGATGTGCTGCCACCGAGGCTTCGGTGGCTTTGCGAATCCTCTCGATCTCTCCCGCGTCTTTGACGGTACGCAGCGATTGCACCAGCGGCCGAACGTCCTGATAACGTCCGCCCCGTGGGAACGCGTTAGCCCGCTCCAACCATTGCAAGGAGGTCTCTGAGTTCGAAGTCTCCCCTGCAGCCGGAACGTCGGTGTAAATCGCAGCCCGGTGTTCGGCAAGCAGGCCGTAAATCACGCCCCGCAGATCTTCGAGTGTCTTGACCTGATCAAACCCGGTGATGCGTGGGGCGTCGGGATTCTCCGCGCCGAGCTTTGGGCCCGTCCACTTTTCTTGCACCGGGTTGCGCGCCGGAAGAAAAAGGATCTCGGTATAAGCGCGAGCCGGCGAGTCGTCCTTGGCCTCAACTGCGGGTGCGATCAACAAAGCCGCTCCCGGCTCGGTCCATCCCGAGAGATAGAAAAAATTGTCCTCCTGCCGGTAGGTAAAAAGATCGTTGGGTCCTTCGGTCTCTGGGGGAGAAAACAAGAGCACCAGGCTGGCATTCGGGGTCTTGCCGGCCAACGCCACTCGCCGGGCGTGGAAATCCGCGTTGGGCTGGCGATCCAAGGCCCAACCTGTTTGCACGATCAGCAAAACTACGAGCAAGAGTCTGCGCATTGCGTTTCATCCTTGTAGACTGCGAAATTCAAAGACTTTGAGATTTCAAACTCCGACTGGAAAGGGCTTGGTATGCGTTTCGGCGCTCAGCGATAAGCCGGAGAACCGCCCCTGCAGCAGCGACATCAGCCCGGTGTACCAATATCCGATGACAAACAAAATCAGAAAGGGCACCGTAATGTAATTCTCGTTGTCTATCGCGTAATAAACCGTAAAGGCGAAATAACAGCCGATCAGCAACTCAACCCACGGCACCCACCCCAAACGACGGCGATAGGTATTGGCCCGTACTTTGTCTTTTCGCGTCTCCACGTGATATTTCGGAGTGCGCGCGAAGGCGGTTTGTTTTCCCACCAGCGCCTCCAATACCGCCCGCGTGTTGGTCACCGTCAGGCCGATTCCCAGCGCCATCAGGAAGGGGAGATACAGCAGGGCACGAAACCATTTTCCCGGAAACAACTCGCGCTGCGACACCAGATAAAAGCTGGAAATCGAGAACGTCGAGGCCAGAAACAACGGCAGGTCGATGTACATCATCTGAAACCAGCCCTGATAGAAGCGAATGATCATCGCCGGCATCAACAAGACCGACAGCACCACCATCAGCGGGTAGCTCAGATTTGCGGTCAAGTGATACCAGGCTTCGAGCTTCACGTGAAACCGTTGATCGCTCCTGAGCACTTTGGGCAATATCTTCTTGCTGGTCTGGATTAGTCCTTTCGCCCACCTTGCCTGTTGCGTCTTGAAGGCGGTCATCTCAACCGGCAGTTCCGCAGGGCACTCGACGTCCTGCAAATAAATAAACTTCCAGCCCTTGAGCTGCGCCCGATAAGAGAGATCAGTGTCTTCGGTCAAGGTGTCGTGTTGCCAGCCGCCGGCTTCTTCAATCGCTTGCCTCCGCCACACGCCCGCCGTTCCATTGAAGTTGAAGAACACACCGCTGCGCGCCCGGCCGGAGTGCTCCAGCACGAAATGGCCGTCGAGCAGGATGGCCTCGACCTCTGTGAGGAACGAATAATTGCGATTGATGTGGGTCCAGCGCGTCTGAACCATGCCGATCTTGGGATCGGTGAAGTGGTGGATGGTTCGCAATAGAAAGTCTTCTGGCGGAACGAAGTCGGCGTCGAAGATAGCAATGAATTCACCCTTGGCTGTCTTCATCCCTTCTGCAAGTGCGCCGGCTTTGAACCCTTCACGATTGTCGCGGTGGTGATAGGTTACTGGGTACCCCTGCGCCGCGTAGTGATTCACCAAACCTCGCGCCACGGCTTCGGTTTCGTCGGTGGAATCGTCCAATACTTGAATGTCGATCTTCTCCCGCGGGTAGCTCAGGCGGCAAACCGCCTCCAGCAGCCGTTCCACGACGAACTGCTCGTTGAAGATGGGCAACTGCACTGTGACTCGTGGCAACTCGGAAAAATGCGAAGCTGGCTCGGTGGTCCGGTTCTTCTTGTGCTTGTAATAGAGGTAAACCAGCACGTAGCGGTGCGCCCCGTAGGACGCCAGCAGAATCAGAACGATAAAGTAGGGAATCAGCAGTGCCAGATCGAAGGCATTGGGTTGATAAAGGCCCTGAAAAGTCTTGTCCAGGAAATGCTGCCGGATGTACTGACCCACGCCTTTGGGGGCAAGGGCCGCCGCTAACAGTTGGGAGGAGAGGAACATGCGAACGAGTGGGAGCCCCTCAGCGGCTCACAGCCAGTCTGTCCAAAACGTCTATTCTACCTGAAGGACCGTGCTGGAATGGGAATGGGGCATCGATGGTGCGACGAATGAACATGATTCTTGCAGCGCACAAAGAACGATAATAGGAGTGACATTGACGGGGTACTGTGCTCTTGAAGACGGTCTCGAGAAATCGAGGCCGTTTTCCTTAGTTCAGGAAGTACGTTCGATACAAAGTGTCGCGCTGGGCCGGCCTGAACCCGGCATCGCGAATGATTCGTCGAAGTTCTTCTTCCGTGGTGCAATTGGTCACTCCCGCCGCCCGAACGACATTCTCTTCCAACATGACCGATCCCACGTCATTGCCGCCGAACTGCAAACCGAGTTGGCAGACCTTCAATCCCTGCGTTACCCAACTGGATTGGACATTGAGGAAGTTGGAGAGGTAAAGCCTCGAGATAGCCAGCGTTTTCAAGTATTCCACTGATGTGGCCTCGTCCCAATGTCGCCCGCCTAGCGCCGTGTTCGCCGGCTGAAACGTCCAGGGGATGAACGCCGTGAAACCGCCGGTTTCCTCCTGCAACTCATAAAGCCGCTGGAAGTGATTGACGCGGTTCTCGAAGTTCTCGCCTACGCCAAACATCATGGTCGCCGTGGTGCGCATGCCGAGTTGATGGGCGGTGCGGTGCACGTTGAGCCAGTCGTCAGTCAGACACTTCAAACGGGCAATCTTGTAGCGCACTTCGTCGTCGAGGATCTCGGCACCGCCACCGGGGATTGAATCCAAGCCGGCATCGCGGAGCCGCGCAATCGTATCGCGAACGCTGAGGTTGCTATATTCGGCGATGGCGAGGATTTCCGAAGCTGAGTAGCAGTGCATGTGAACTTGCGGAAAGCGTTGCTTGATGCCGCGCAGCATCTGCTCGTGCCAGTCGATTTTCAGGTCAGGATGCAATCCCCCCTGCATCAGTACGCCTGTCCCACCAAGTTCGACAGTCTCGCGAATCTTGTCGTAGATGGTTTCGAAATCCAGGATGTAGCCTTCTTTCGCCTTAGGCCCCTTCAGCGGCCGGTAGAAAGCGCAAAAGGTGCAGTATTCGGTGCAATAGTTCGTGTAGTTGATGTTGCGGTCAATGATGTAGGTGACCACGCCCTCAGGGTGCAGGCGGCGGCGCACCGCATTGGCTTCCATGCCGATACCGACCAGGTCATCGGAACGAAAAAGATCGACTGCCTGTTGTTTGGTCAGAGACATATTGCCTAATGATTCTAGCGGACAGCGAACCAGACCGCCAGACAGAGCAGAATCTTAGCTCGCCGCTGCCCTGGCGACTTCCAAAAACTGCAAAGGCATTGCAGTCGGTAGAGCTCCGCACTCCTCAGCGTACTGATAAAACAACCGCAGCCCCGCAAGACACTCCGCGTCGAGAGAATAGTGGATGCTGTGAGTCAAGTAATCCCTCAGCATCGCGTTGCTTAACCCCAGCCGAGGAGCCCACTCGCGGGCGATGAGACCAACATTTTTAGGGACCAGCCCGTGGTCGCGCGATTGCTGAAACAGCGATGCCAGGTCTGCATTACTGGCGGCATCTCGCAGTGCAGCTTGCCGCACGGCCCAGAAGGCGAAAACAAACGGTTTGCCGGTGAACCGAATCCATTCTTCGGCGAGATCGTAGGTGACATATCGCGAACGATCGATCTGCAACGCTGGATCGCCGATCACCAGCCCGGCATCGTGCTGCTCAAGCATGCTTCCGATGTCAGGAGCCATTGCCGAGAACATTCGCTGTCCGCTCCACCATCTCGCAAACAACACTTTGGTGAGCGCGACCGAGGTCATTGAGGAAGTATCGAGCGCGACGGTCCGAATGTCGTCCAATGGCACCTTGCTGACCAGCAAAATGGACCGCACCGCCCGCCGCGACGCGATGGCGACTCCCGGAATGATGGCGAGGTCAGGGGTGCTGCAATATGCCGCCGCAGGAATGATTCCGATGTCCGCCGAACCGTTGTGCAAGCTGGCCGCACACTGCGCCGGAAGGGTGTAAGAAATGTCGAAAGCCTCGCCGGCTCGACCGTGCTCGAAGTCCCACATCAGCGGGGCGGTGTTGAGATAGGAAATGGCGGAGATGCGCAGGCGTTTCATTCAGGGACTCATCATTCTAACAAAGCTCAATTTCAACACTACTCAATGTTCATCTAACCTTGACTCCCCTCCGCTGCCGTGTATAGATGCGCCAAGACGCTTGATGGAGGTCATCCGTGTCCGCAACCCTCGCCGCATCTGACAGAACCGTCGAAACCGCCACCCGCCAGTGGCTTGCCCTCGCCTTGACTCCGGGGCTGGGCCCAACACGGGGCCGCCGCCTGGTCGAGTTCTTTGGCAGCGTGAACGCTGTTTTTCAGGCGTCACTTACGGAGTTAGAGGCCACCGGTGTCCGGGCGGTTTCGGCCCAATCGCTGGGCACGGGCCGCTCTCTGGAACTGGCGCAGGACGAAATCGCCCGCGCGGCGGCTGCGAACGTGAGAGTCATTTCTTTGGATGACTCCGCCTATCCCTCCCAGTTGAAGCAGATCTACGACCCCCCGCTCATCCTTTATGTGCGCGGCGATGACGCAGTAATTTCGCAGCCCGGAGTGGCCCTGGTTGGTACACGGCACCCAACTCCCTATGGTCTGGGGATGGCTGAACGACTGTCCTGCGATCTGGGCGCTCGCGGGCTCGTCATCTTCAGCGGCATGGCCCGCGGCGTGGACACGGCGGGTCACCGCGGCGCTCTCGCTGGGAAAGGAAAAACTGTGGCAGTCTTCGGCACTGGCGTGGATGTTACGTATCCCAAAGAGAATACCCGGCTCATGGATCAGATACTTGCTTCAGGAGGCGCTGTGATCTCCGAGTTTTCCATGGGAACGTTTGCCGCGCCCCAGAATTTCCCCATTCGCAACCGGATTATCAGCGGAATCTCTCTGGGCGTCCTAGTGGTGGAGGCAGCGGAATACAGCGGAACTCGCATCACCGCACGCTGCGCCCTGGAGCAGAGTCGTGACGTTTACGCGGTCCCGGGCAACGTCACCAACAAGAACTCCTGGGGCCCCAACACCCTTATTAAACAAGGCGCCAAGCTGGTGGCCACGTGGGAGGATGTGTGGGAGGAACTCCCTACGGATGTTAGACTTAGACTGCAACCCCAAGGTGCCGATGAATCGCCGGCGGGGCAAACCGCATCTCTATTCCAGGAAAACGAACTCCCGCCCCACGAAAAAAAGATCTTTGCTCTGCTGAAAGCCGACGAAGCCACCCACATTGATGAGATTGTCGAGCGCCTGGAGCCGGGACTGTCCTCCTCCGAGATTTTTGCCGCGCTTTTCGAACTCGAGCTGGCCGGCAAGGTGAAGCAACTGCCGGGAAAGAATTTTGTGAAGAGCTTTTAGCTGTCAGCTATCAGCCGTCAGCTTAGGCAGTCCGGAATCGGGAGGCGAACATGCAGAGCTTTAGAAACCTCAGAGTTTGGGAGAAGGCCCACGTTCTGACGCTGGATCTTTACCGATCCAGCAAGCCGTTTCCGCGAGATGAAATGTACGGGTTGACGAGTCAGATGCGCAGGGCGTCAGCTTCCATCGGGGCGAATATCGCTGAAGGATCCTGTCGCAAGGGGGATTGTGAATTCGGGCGATTCTTGCAGATTGCCATTGGTTCGGCAAGCGAACTCGAGTATCACATTCTGCTCGCTCACGATCTGGAGCTATTGAAACCGTCCGATTATCAGCGTCTTTCGGAGGCAGTGGTTGAGGTAAAACGGATGCTTGCCTCCTTGATTCACAAGCTGAGAGCGAGTAGCTGAAAGCTGAGAGCTGATAGCTGAAGGCAGTCGGCACCTTGTTGCCAGCTTGACATTCGTGCTAGCTTCGAAAGCAATTGTCCACTGAGAGGTCTATTGAGCAAAGGTTTGGTCATCGTCGAATCGCCAGCCAAGGCGAAAACCATCCAGAAGTATCTGGGGGCGGGTTTCACGGTCGAGGCATCTCTCGGCCACGTGAAGGATCTGCCCAAGAGCACCCTGGGCGTTGATACCGATAACGACTTCGAGACCGAATACATCGTTATCCCGGGCAAAGAGAAGGTTCTCGCCAAGCTGAAGAAGTTGGCGCTCTCCGCCGACAAGATTTATCTGGCGCCTGACCCGGATCGCGAAGGCGAGGCCATTGCAGCCCACTTGGCGGAAGAACTGGGCGATGGGGCCAAGGCCAAGAAGAAGAAAAAGAAAGCCAAGGGCGAGGAAGAAAATGGCGGCGAGCGTATTCGCCGCGTCACCTTCAACGAAATTACCCAGCGCGCAGTTCGTGCCGCTTTCGAGCATCCTCGCGACATTGACCAACATTTGGTCGACGCCCAGCAGGCCCGCCGTGTTCTCGACCGCCTAGTGGGGTATCAGGTCTCGCCTTTGTTATGGGACAAGGTCCGCCGCGGGCTTTCCGCCGGCCGCGTGCAGACGGTTGCATTGCGCCTCATTGTGGAGCGCGAGCGCGAGATCAAGGCGTTCGAGAAGAAGGAATACTGGACCATCGATGCTCATCTCGCCGGGCCCAAGCCGCCGGCATTCGATGCCCGCTTTGTGGGCAAAGGGGAAGACAAGGTCGAAGTTCACAATGGCGAGGAAGCTGAGAAGATACGAACCGCTTTAGAGAAGGCTGACTGGCTGGTCCGCTCGGTCGATCGCAAAGAGCGCCGCCGCAACGCGACTCCGCCGTTTACCACCAGCAAGTTGCAACAGGACTCCTCGCGCAAACTGCGGTTCAGCGTGAAGCGCACCATGATGATTGCGCAGCGGCTGTATGAGGGCGTGGAACTGGGGGAAGAGGGTCTGGTCGGCCTCATCACCTATATGCGCACCGATTCAACGCGTGTGTCGGCAGAGGCCCTGACCGAAGTGCGCGAATACATCAAGAGCCAGTACGGCGATCAGTATTTGCCGCAGTCACCCAACGCCTATAAAGAGAAGAAAGAAGCCCAGGCAGCGCACGAAGCCATCCGGCCAAGCTCGGCGTCCCGACATCCCGATCAGATCAAGCAATACCTAAAAGAAGATGAGTTCAAGGTTTACAAGCTGATTTGGCAGCGTTTCGTGGCTTCCCAAATCACGCCTGCGGTCTTCGACCAGACCACGGTTGATATTGACGCCAAGTCCGGCGCCGATACTTTCTGGTTCCGTGTGACCGGCTCCGTCATGAAGTTCGACGGCTTCCTCAAAGTGTACGAAGAATCGAAGGAAGGCAAGGACGAAGAAGACGAGGAACTGAAGCACAAGCTGCCCGCGCTCGAAGCTGGGCAGAAACTGACACTCAAGGAACTGAAGCCGGAGCAGCACTTCACCGAGCCTCCTCCGCGTTATAACGAGGCGTCGCTAGTTAAGGAGCTCGAGGAACGCGGCATCGGGCGTCCGTCCACCTATTCCGCCATCCTGAGCACCATTCAGGAGCGCCAATACGTGCAGAAGTTGGGCGGCAAGTTCACGCCCACGGAAATCGGACTGGTCGTCACTGATCTGCTGGTGGCAAACTTCCCGGATATTTTCGATATTCAGTACACCGCCCGCCTGGAAGAGGAGCTCGACGGCATCGAGGAAGGCAAAGAGAAATGGACCGACGCGCTGGCGGACTTCTACAAGAAATTCGAGAAAGACCTCAAGTATGCCGCCAAGCACATGGAAAACATCAAGCGGATGGAGAAGCCCACAGACGAGAAGTGCGAGCGCTGTGGGTCACCGCTGGTGATCAAGTGGGGCAAGCACGGTTCCTTCTACGCATGCAGTTCGTACGACAAGGAAGATCCCAACAGTTGCACCTTCACCAAAGAAAATCCCATTAACTTGCCGGACCTCGATTCGGCCGACGTGCAGGAGACCACGCAGGAGGAATATTGCGAGAACTGCGGCCGGGTGATGGTGCTGAAGCGCGGACGTTTCGGTCAGTTCATGGCGTGTACGGGCTATCCCGACTGCAAGACTACACGCCGTCTGGATCAGGGGAAGAAAGTCCCGGATATTCCGCTCGACGAGCCTTGTCCAAAGTGCGGGCGAAACCTGATGATCCGCCATGGCCGCTACGGAGAATTCACTGCTTGCAGCGGCTATCCTGAGTGCAAGTATGTGAAGCAGAACTTCATCGGAGTAAAGTGTCCACTCTGCAAAGACGGCGATCTGGTGGAGAAACGCGCGCGCAAGGGCAACACTTTCTACGGCTGCTCCAATTACCCCAAATGCAAGTTCACCTCGGCCAACAAACCGCTTGCGGAGAAGTGCCCGAGCTGTGGCCAGGAGTTCCTAGTGGAGAAGTTTGTCAAGTCAGTGCCGGTGATCGCATGTCCTAATAAGGAGTGCGACTATGAGCGGTCGGCGCCCCTGGAAGCGGCAACTGCTACGTCTTAGCCGGGCCCCAACCATACTTATTTTGAATCCGGGCCGTTCTGCGCTCATCCATAGGCTTGTCAGTCCGAAAAGCAAGTTTCCACTCAACCCCATAACATTCGATAGGAGAATTGCATGCCCAATACACCGACGACCGCTGATGCTGAACTGATTCTCAAGCTCTATGACCTGCGGCGCGAAGCCGAACTCCGCAAAGCACGAAACTGGTGGCTGGGCTTCTGGCCCAATTCCGCCGATGAGATCATGAAGATCGCCACCGCCCTCGGTAGTCAGGAAAACGCCTGGATGCGTCAGGTTGGCGGATACTGGGAGATGGCCGCTTCTTTTGTTCTGCACGGCACCCTCAACCGGGAACTCTTTCTGGAAGGCAGCTTTTCCGGGGAGATGTTCTTTATCTTCGCCAAGATCGAGCCCTATCTTAAGGAACTGCGCGAAAAAATGCAGAACCCTAAGATCTTCGGCAATGTGGAGAAGGTGATCATGACCTCTCAGGGTGGGCCGGAGCGGCTGAAACAGACGCAGCAATCCCAGGCTGCCATGCGCAAAGCGGTCAAGGCTGCTGCGTAAAAAGCATTCACAACTGGCGGCTGTGGTCCTACGCGGCCGCCTTTCCTTTTCCTAGGAGATGTATTCCCGGATGTACTCATCGCGGCATGCAGCCAATTCGTGCACGTCGCCGTCGAAGATGATCTTGCCATCCCTCAGAATCAGAAAGCCCATCGGGACTTCTCCCCGCATGCCCGGCGGCAGTGGCTGCATCTGGTTGGTCTTGCGGTCGAAATAGCTTGCCGCCATGGTGAAGGCGTCCTGCAGGCGGTGGGTCACCAGCAGCGAACTGGTCTTGTAAACATCACGTTGCTTCACAATCAATTGAACAATCGTAGTGGAGGTGACCGGATCCAGGCCTCCAGTCGGGGAATCGTAGAGCAGTATCTCCGGATGCGTGATGATGGCGCGGGCAATGGCCACCCGTCGCCGCATCCCTCCTGACAGTTCGGAGGGAAACATGTCCACAGTCTTCTCCAGTTCCACGAAACTGAGTGACTCGCGGACTGGTTTTTCCACCTCTTCTTCAGTGACGTCGCCCTCCTCGAGCAACCGGAAGGCAACGTTTTCCCGAACGGTAAGCGAATCGAACAGAGCGCTCTCCTGAAAGACCATGCCGATCTTCCGCCGCAGATCGAACAGCTCCTCTTCCCTCATCTGTGTGACATCTTCGCCCAGTACTTGAATGCGTCCGGCGTCGGGCTTCATCAATCCGAGGGCAAGCTTGAGAATTGTGCTCTTCCCCGAACCGGCAACGCCAAAGATCGCCTTGGTCTCGCCTTTGTTGAGCTGAAAAGAAATTCCATCCAGAACCGTCCTGCCCTCGAAAGCGATTGAAACGTTATCAAAGGCAATGACCGGTGACCGGGAGGTTTCGGTTGGGACGGAGCGCTCGTCAACGGTGATGGGAGGCGCGGCCATGGCTCAGCGATACGAAAAAATTGCCATCAGGAACTTGGTGGTCAGCAGGTCCACCAGAAGGATCAACACCGACGACGCCACCACTGCTTGTGTCGTTGCCCGGCCCACGCCCTGGGTTCCGCCTCGCGCCGAAACCCCGTAGTAGCACCCCACAGTGGCAATAATGAATCCGAAGAGCACCGGCTTCAACAGGCCCATGATTACGTCCTGAAACATCAGAATCTGGTAAGCGCTGTTCCAATACTGCCGCCAGTCGACTCTAAACAAGAAAGTGGAAATCAACGATCCGCCGAACAAACCCAGCAGGTCGGAGATGATGGTCAGGAAGAACAGCATGAACACGGTGGAAACCACCCGGGGCGTTACCAACTTCTTCAACGGGTCGGTGCCCAGGGCGCGCATGGCATCGATCTGTTCGGTCACCACCATCGAGCCCAGTTCGCTGGCCATCCCGGAAGAGTTTCTGCCGGCGACCATCAGCCCGGTGATGATCGGGCCCAGTTCGCGCACCATTCCGACGGATACTAGCTGTCCGATCAACGACAGTGAGCCAAACCGCTGGAGCGTATTCGCGCTGTTCAATGCCAGTTCAGCGCCGATCGACAGGCCCGTGAGCACCACGATGGGCAGAGACCCAACGCCAATCAGGTCGGCCTGCTGCATCATGTCGGCAAAGTAGCGGGGATAGCGGAAAAGATTGGCTACCGACCGCCCGGCCAGCACGGAAAAGTCCTGGACTGCTTCAATTTTCTCTTTGGCGATTTCTGTAGGTGAGATCAGTTCCATTGCGTCGTCTCAGGATCGCGCATGCTCACGGAACTATAGCAGAGAAGCCGACCCGGTTTCAGCCCCAGTAGTTGATGGTCGTTTCGGGGCGGAACTTGGCGACCTTTGCGAAACCTTAGCGTTCTCTGCACCGCAAAGGTCGCCAAGGGATTGCAAGTGCGCTAAGAAAATCTCTGGGCTATTCTTTGATCTTTCGTCTGATTTCGATGTTGAGCCGTTTGATCTTCTGATTGAGGGTGGAGAGAGGAACGTGAAATCGCTCGGCGGCATCGGTCTGGTTCCAATTGCATTTTTCCAGCATGTCGATGATCACCCGCCGTTCGCCATCTTCCATGATGTCGAACAAGGACGCGTCACGGCGGTGTTGTAAAGCGGGGAATGACGCGCTGCGGCCCACGATCGAATCGGGCAGAAGGTCTGGGCCGATCTCTTCCTCCGTGGAAAGCACCACGGCGCGTTCGATCACGTTCTCGAGTTCGCGTACGTTGCCCGGCCAGGAATGGGCCATCAGCGCGCGGAGAGTCTCGGTAGTGATGCGCCGCAGGGCAAGCGCATTCTCCTTGGAGTAGCGGTCGAGGAAGAAGCTGGCCAGCAGCGGAATGTCCTCCCGGCGCTGGCGCAATGGCGGGAGATCAATGGTGATCACGTTCAGGCGGTAGAACAAATCCTCCCGGAACTTGCCTTCCCGCACCTGCTGTTGCAAATCGACGTTCGTGGCCGCGATGATGCGGACGTCCACCTGGATCTCGTGGACACCGCCCAAATGCATAAATTTCCGGTCCTGAAGCACGCGCAGAATTTTGCTCTGCATGTCCAGGTTCATGGTGCCGATTTCGTCGAGAAACAGCGTTCCTCGGTCGGCAACCTCAAACAAACCCTTCTTGGAAGCAATCGCGCTGGTAAATGCCCCCTTCACGTGGCCGAATAGCGTGGATTCCAACAGGTCGGGCGGCACCGATCCAGTATTGACGGGGACGAAAGAATGGTCCCGGCGGGGAGAATTCAAATGGATGGCTTTCGCGATGAGTTCTTTACCTGTCCCACTCTCGCCCTGCAAAAGCACGGTTGACCGGCTGGACGCTACCTGGCCCACCAGATCAAAAATCTTCAGCATGGGCTCGCTCTTGCCCACAATGTTTTCAAAGTTGTAGCGCTGCTTGAGGGCGCGCTTGAGCTGAACGTTTTCCTCCTCCGCCCGATGGCGTGCGATGGCGGCATGGACATCGGCGAGAAGCTTTTCGTTGTCCCAGGGTTTCTGGATGAAATTCGCAGCTCCCACTTGCATCGCCCTGACTGCATTCTCCACCGTGCCGTACGCGGTGATCATGATGACCGAAAGCTGCGGGTCCTGGGCATGAATTTCGGCCAGTAGATCCATTCCATCGCGGTCTGGCAGCGCCAGGTCGAGCAGCACAAGATCGAAGTTGTGCTCGCCAATCCGTGCCAACCCCAGTTCGCCGCTGCCCGCCGACTCGACGGCGTAGCCTTCCATTTCCAGCAGCGTCTCCAGCGATTCGCGGATGGCCGCCTCGTCATCGATGATCAAGACCGAACCCATCGACGAGTGAGTGTCGTTCCCCGGGTGCGTGATGACGGCGGCTTCAGACATTGACTGCCTTCCTGGTCAGCGGGAAATCAAGATAGAACCGCGTGCCTTCGCCGGGACGGCTCTCCACCCGAATCTTCCCCGCATGTTCCTGAATGATTCCGTAACTCACCGACAAGCCCAGCCCGGTGCCCCGCGGCTGGCCCTCGCGCGACGCTTTGGTGGTGAAGAAGGGATCGTAAATGCGCTGGATGTGTTCCTGCGCAATCCCCGACCCAGTATCCGAAACCACCACACTGACGCCTTCGCCGTTGGAAGTTGCGATCCGCAACGTACCACCGTTCGCCATCGCATCTTTGGCATTCAGGAACAGGTTCAAAAACACCTGTTGCAGCCGTCCCGCATTGCCGCTGATAGGGGGAAGATGCGCCGCTGTTTCATCATGCACCTGAATCTTCGAAGTCTTGAACTGGTGTTCCAGCAATGCCAGCGTGTCGTGGATGATGCGATTCACATCCACTTCAGTGAACTCAGTGCCGCTGGTGCGCGAGAAGTTCAGGAGGTTGTTGACGATCTCCGAAGCCCGGAAGGTTTGCTTTGTGATCTTCTCCAACAGCGCGCCGCGTTGCGGATCGCCTTGCAGTTGCTTCGATAGCATCTGAGCATACGAGGAGATGACCGCCAGCGGCGTGTTGACCTCGTGAGCTACACCCGCGGCCAACAGTCCGATGGACGACAGCTTATCGGCCTGCGAGAGTTGCGCCTCAAGTTCGATCCGCTCGGTAATGTCATCCATGATGATCAGCCGGCCGATGACGTTGAACTTGCGCGTGACTAGAGGCGCAATCGCCACATTCACAATCCGGCTCTCGCCTGTCGGCGTATTCAGGCGGAACTTGTAGAGGTTGTGGATGCCCTGATTTTGTCTCACCCGGTAGAACTCTTCGACGAAAGCCGCCGGCAATATTTCGCTAAGGGGGCGCCCCAGCACCTGCCAGCGCGGCAGCGCATACATAACTTCCATTTGCGAATTCCAGGATTCGATGCGGTCGGCGAGATCCACCGCCAGCACGCCCACGTTGATCGACTCGACGATGTTCTCGTTGAAGTCCTTCAGGCGCTCGTATTCAGCGACCTTCTGCTCCAGCGACGCATACAGCCGGGCGTTCTGGATGGCGATTCCCAGATACCCAGCCAAAGTCTCCAGGAGTTCCACATCTTCGCTAGAGAGAAAGTCGCCTTCTACAGTTTTTCCCAGGCCCAGCACCGCGACGGTCTGCTTTTGGGCGCGGCAGGGGATGTAATAGTTCAAATCCAGCCGGGCGATGGTCTGTTGCGCGCTCGGAGTCTCGCGCGGCACCTGGTGAGTATTATCAAAGAATATGTGTCCCGCGCCCACCTCCGGCCGCGGAGCAGCCAGGAAGCTCAAGTCCAACCCACTGGTCTGAGTCATGCCGAACGATTTCGAAAGCAGGAACCGAACCGGCCCCTCTCCGCCGGAGAGGAATACCGCCATCCGGTCCACCAGCAGGGTGCGCGAGAGACGATCGACGACCGAACTCAACATTTCGTCGAGGTCCGTTTCCGCGCTCAGTTCGCGGCCAAATTCGATCAGCGTCTTGCGGTAGTCGTAGCGTGTGCGATAGAAGAACTGATCGATGCGCTCCTGGATCCACTTGCGTACTGGGTCGAACACCAGCGCTGTGACCACAATGGCCAGCACCAGTCCGATGGGACCAGAACTGGGTACGCGGGCGTGTACTACTTCCGCTACTGCTGCGACAACTGCGAAGTACGCGCCGATGATCGCTGCTGCCGACAGCGTGTACACCATGCCACGTTTGAAGATCAGGTCCACATCCATCAGTCGGTAACGGAAGATGGCGTACCCAAACGTCAAGGGAAGGAGTCCGAGTGACAACACGGAAACCTTCATGGTGTTTTCCGGCAGCGTGCCCGCGAGATACGGGATCACGTAGAACAATGTAAATGGCGTGATCGCCAGAATGGTTCCGCGGGTGATCCACTTCAATTGCTGACGCAGAATCGGAGTCCCTGCCCAGCGGTAAGTGTTGACCAGCACAACCGCGGCGGCGATGAAGAAAGCCGCCAGATAGGCCATCTGCAGCCGATCCAGGTTCCAGCGCAAAACCTCGCTGGCCCGCAGCAGTTGGAGCGCCGCGACATGCACGCCCAACAACACCGCTCCGGGCAGATAAACGGCAGGAATCACCCAGCGATGTTCACGCACGAATTGGCGCCGCTCGGGAAAGGTCAGAACGAAATGAAGGAACAGGGCGGGCTGCAGCATCCAAGCAACAACATTTCCCCAATAAATCGTCCAGTCGAAGGGATTGAGTTTCCCGGTGTAGTGGAAGCTGTAAAAAATGAACGAGACCAGGCAGAAAATATAAAAGTGGGTTGAGCCCGGCGCAGTCCATCGCCGCAACAGCACGTAAAGTCCGACCCCAAGATAGATCAGGCCGATCAGCCTCAGCCAGTCGTACTGTGAGCGCTCGGACGGAACCGGAATCAGGACCACATCCACCGGGACCGCCTGCCGCACCAGCGAGTATGTAGTCTTCGACCAGGCGCCAACCCGAAACAGTTGATGACTGAGGGCTGCAGTGGTGGTCGCGGCGTGCTGGTCGATCGCCGTTAGTTGATCGCCGACTTTGATCCCTGCGCGGGTTCCCGGCCCGCCTTCATCCACCCGGGCGGCCACCAGGCTACCGCTCTGCTCAACCCACCAGACGCCATCGGTGGGTAATTGAAACGAGCGTTCTGCCTGGAAGTTATATCCCGCGTAGACGATCGCTGCCGTGGTCAGCAGCGCCAGGAGAATAACGGTGGAGCGGACTTGGAAGTCCTTGTTCATGGACGTCGACGGCACCAGCCGCGGGCTGGACGGCTCCTGCCCTGCCTTATGCACGTTCGCTGCCATGACTACGCCCATAGGATAGCCAGTAAGTGGCTTGTAAACACCTAGTTCCAATATTATAGAACTAAATCCATAGCAAGGATATGTTTTTTGGAAGCCATGTTGTGATATTTGGTAACTGTCTGATTCAAGTGTCGCTTAGCTCTCTTGTTTCCCACATCATCATGTGGCGGCCAAATCCAGTAGAATCGTATTTCTCCCATGAGTACCAACGAAAACCAAGACGCAGTCGTGCAACGCGAACGTCAGTTTCTCCTCCAGACCTACAGCCGGTATCCGCTCGTAATCGCCCGAGGCAAGGGTGTCTTTCTCTTCGATCTCGACGGTAAACGCTATTTGGATTTCGTCGCCGGTCTTGGAGTGAACGCGTTGGGCCATGCGCACCCGAGAATCGTGAAGACCATCCGCGAGCAGTGCGCCCGCGCCATTCACTTATCGAATCTCTACTACAACGAATACCAGGGCCTTCTCGCCGAGAAGTTGTGCCAGCTTTCCGGCTTGCAGCGCGCTTTTTTCTCCAACAGCGGGACCGAGGCGATTGAAGGCTCCATCAAGCTGGCGCGGCTCGCCGGGCATCGTGCGGGAGGCGAAGCCAAAAGCCGGCTCGTCGCGCTGCAGGGTTCCTATCACGGACGCACCTTCGGCTCGATGTCGCTGACTGGCCAGGATAAATACCGCAAAGGTTTTGAGCCGCTACTCGAAGAAGTAACATTCGTCGCTCGCAACGATGCCGAAGCTCTGCGGGCTGCGGTCAGCGACAACACTTGCGCGATTGTGCTCGAGCCGATTTTCGGTGAAGGTGGAATCTACGAATGCTCGATGGAATTCTTGCAGGAATGCCGCAGGCTGGCCGACCAGCATCGCGCCGCTCTGATCTTTGATGAAATCCAATGTGGTTTGGGACGTACCGGTACGATCTTTGCGTTCCAGACGTTCGGCGTGACTCCGGACATCGTCGCCATCGCCAAGCCCATTGCCGCTGGGCTGCCACTGGGGGCGTTCCTCGCGAAAGAAGAATTCGCCTCCGCGATTGCGGTTGGTCAGCATGGAACCACCTTTGGCGGAGGTCCGCTCGCCTGCCGGATTGCGTTGGAGTACCTCGCGATTCTGGATGAAGAGAGACTTCTGGAAAACGTCGCGCGCGTTGGTGCCTACTTGCAGCAGGAATTGAAACTGCTAACCGAACGCTACGCCGCCGCCCAGGAAGGGCGGGGCCGGGGCCTGATTCAGGGCCTACAGCTTGATCTCCCTGCCCGTCCCATTGTGGAGCAAGCTCTGAGCGAAGGCGTTCTCTTCAACAGCACGCAGGACACGGTGGTGCGATTCCTGCCGCCATTTCTGCTGCAAGAAAAACATGTGGACAAAGGCATCCGTGTGCTGAAGAAATACCTGGGCAAGAAGCGGCGCAAGGGCTAGCTGGTTCGATGGCTGTGAATCCAGGCTCTCAACAAATCAACATTCCCATCGAAGATTTGCGTATGAATCTCGATGGACTGAGCTGCCGCTATCAACGCGCGGGTTCGGGCACAGCTTTGCTGTTGGTGCATGGCCTCATGGGCTACTCGTTCTCCTGGCGACATGCGATTCCTGTACTCGCCGAGCAAGCAACCGTTTATGCGCTCGACTTGCCGGGTACAGGTTTGTCGGATCGTTTGCCTGGCCTGGACTACAGTCTCGCCGCGAGTGCCAAACGGTTGCTGCTTTTCATGGACCAGGGCAGCATCGCATCCTGTGACCTGTTAGGAACTTCTCACGGAGGAGCGTTGGGGATGATGGCGGCGACTCTTGCGCCGCAGCGCGTCCGCCGCTTGGTCCTGGTCGCGCCAGCCAACCCCTGGTCCGCTCATGGCCGCTTTCTGATTCCTTTTCTCAACAACCCTGCGGTCGGGCACGCCTTTCTGAAACTCGCGCCACGGTTCCGCCTTATGCAGGAGTTCTTCTTCCGGCGGCTTTTTGGCGACACGCGGCGCATCCGCGCAGGAACACTGGAAGGCTACCTGGCACCCATGCGGACTCGCGGTTCATTCGAATACGCCTTGAGCGTGATTCGCAGCTGGAAGCAAGATATGCGGAACTTGCAAGCCGCAATTCCCATCATTGCCCACATTCCTACGCTGCTGATCTGGGGAGACCGCGATGCCGCCGTCGAGCCCGCCTCGGCGAATCGTCTGAAAGCTCAATTTCACAACTGCCGCCTGCTCATGATGGAGGGCGTCGGCCATTTGCCTTACGAAGAAGTGCCAGAAGAGTTCAATCGGGCGGTGGCGTTGTTCTTGTCCTAGACTCTGCGCATCATTTTCCACCGCACATTCTCTGATAGGGTTGTCGCACGGCCACGGCTATGAATGCCCACATCAAACTTGCTGTGGCGCTGGTGATCGGGTGGGGCTTCATCGTGCTGGGAGTTCTCGGGTTGTTCCTGCCCGTTATACCGGGCATCTTGTTTCTTCTGGTCGGGCTGATCATTCTCTCTTCGGAGTACGTCTGGGCGCATGATCTGCTCAACAAACTGCGTGTGCGTTATCCCAAAGTAGGCCGCGCCGCTGATGACGCCGCGGCCAAAGCCAACCGCTGGATGCAGACAATGTTTCGTCACCGCAGAGGCAATTGATGCTCACTCTGTCCGGTGCTAGGCTCGATACAGCAACTCCACATGCCGGCCCTCACGAAGTCGCCCGCCATCGCTGAACGCCTGCGCCTTGCGCGGGCCTTAGGCGTTGAGATTCCCGAGGTCTGGGTACGCTTCCTGCTGGCCATTGTTGGATTGGTTATGGCTTTCGCGGCCGCACTCTTCTCGACCGTAGCTCGCGAAGCGGGAAGCCTGTGGGGAACGCTGATCCTCGCCTCGACCGCCTTGCTGCTGGCCGTGGTTGTGGGCCTGACCACCGTGCCGTATCTCGCTCGGCGGGTCACGACCGCCCGGCTGCGAGATGCCTTCGACTACGACGTCACCCGCGTCGGCGTCATCTACATCGTCACCGTGCTGCTGATCGGAATCGCAGCGCTGAACACCGGCAACAATCTGCTTTACATCATCGTAGCCGCGATGCTTGCGGCGATTCTGGTATCGGGAATCGCTTCCGCGGTGGTTTTGCGTGATCTCGAACTGGACGTCCGCCTCCCCGAACACGTCTTCGCCGGTCGCGCGGCACTGGGCCGGATCGTGTTGCGCAATCCCCGTCGCTGGCTGCCGTCATTCTCGGTGAATGTGGTGGCCATCAGGAAGGAAAGCCCCAAACGCTGGCGGTGGGTGCCCGCGACTTTCACTTTCCCGTCGAAGCGCCCGCCTGAAAAGCAATGGATTACGTTGCCCGACCGCAACCTGCGTCGCGTGGAAGAGGCGACGGCCCCGCCCGGCATTTTCGAGGGCTCGGCTTACTTTCCCTTCCTTCGGGCGAGCAGCGAACTCAAGGCTGACCTCTCACTACGCTTCCTTCGCCGCGGTGTCTACCAGCAGGCACCCTTCGGCTTGGCAACGCGCTTTCCGTTTGCTTTTCTGGTGAAGACGCGCCGCCTTCCGCTTGCCCGCGAGATCACCGTGTACCCGGCGGTGGAACCCGCCGACGAATTCTTCGAAGTGCTGCCTCTGATCACCGGAGAGTTTGCGACCTTCACGCGTGGCCGCGGATCGGATCTTTACCGCATCCGCGAATATGCTCCTGAAGATTCCGCCCGCCACGTGGACTGGAAGGCAACCGCGAAGTCGGGTTCGCTCAAAGTACGCGAATTCAGCCGTGAAGATGAACGCAAGCTGCGCATCGTCTTCGACAATCCCGCTGCCGGAGTGCTCCCCGAGAAAAGCTACGAAGATGCCATCGCGCTGGCCGCCTCGCTGAGTTGGCATTTCGCCGGGGAGAACGCCGAAATGTCGTTCGTCGCACCGGGCTACGACGGAGCCCCCGACCTTTACCGTTTCCTCGCTTATCTCGCTGCCGTTAGCGCGCAGCCCGCGCCGTCTGTAGTCGAGAGCCTCCAGCCATCCGACGACTACAACATCATCTTCACCACTCAGCCCCGGGGCGGCATTCCCACTGCGCTCTGGGCCTGCTCGTACTTCGTGTTCATGGGCCAGAAAGTCTAAGGGATCTCCTAAAGCGTGTCGGTTTTGGTGGCAGCCTTCATGCCCACGATCCTTCCGCCGACGCCAAATACATGGTTTTCCCTCTTCCCCGGCGCTGCCGTTTGGGCATATACTCGCGCCGATCAGCGATTTGCGGCGTACAGGAGGTGGGCGGGTGAATATTTGCGATTTGATCGTCAACCAAGACACCTACAGAACTGAGGCCACTCAGAGCGTACTTGAGGTCGTGAAGGCCATGGTGACCCGCAACATCGGAGCCGTGCCGGTGCTGCGCGAAGGACGGTTGGTGGGCATTTTCTCAGAACGCGACCTGATGAGCCGCGTGGTGGCAGAAGGGCTCGATCCTCGTGCCACCCAGGTCGGGCAGGTCATGACCAAGGATCCCCTTACCGTGGCCCCTTGCGAAACCGTGGAAAACTGCATGGGTTTGATGCGGCAGCACGGGTTTCGCCATCTGCTTATCTGCGAAGGTCAGGTCGTAGTCGCCGTCGTCTCCTTGCGGGACGTTGTACTGCACGACCTGACGGAGAAAGACCACGAGGTTCGCATGATGCGGGCCTACATTCAGGCGTCTCCGGAGGCTTAACCCGTCAGTTTCATCCCTGTTCTCAACGGGTAACGGGGTCGGTAACCCCGTCAGTAACCGTTACCGCCGGGTTACTTTGGTACATTGACCGTTAAGGTACACGTGCTAACTTTAGTGTGAGCAGAAGGCTTTTGAAGCTCCTGCCCGGACACAACAATTCGGCCCCACTTTGAATGCCAAAGTCCAAGTCGTGCTGTGGCTTTCCCATCCGGCCTTGGAACTCTTGTTGGCCGCGGCGATGCTTTGGCGCAAGCTACATCGCACGTTTCCCATCTTCTTTGCCTACATCATTTTTCAGTTGGCGAATTTCGCGGTGTTGTTCCCCATCCAGCGGTCCGGCAATTACGATCTCTATTTCTACACCTTCTGGATTGGTGAGGTCGTCAGCCTGGGCATCGGGTTCTACGTCATTCACGAGATTTTCCTGGACGTTTTTCGTCCCTACCACACGCTCCGTGACCTTGGAACCGTGCTCTTCAAATGGGCCACGCTGGTCATGTTTTTTGTGGCTCTGGTGGTGGCGGCGGCGAGTCCTGCCGGGCAATCGCCCATCGTTCAAGCCGTGACCACGGTGCAACGTTGCGTGCGCGTCATCCAGTGCGGTTTGATCCTCTTCCTGCTCGTGTTCTCGAAATACCTGGGAGTCTCCTGGCGGCAGCAGAGTTTCGGGATTGCCCTGGGGTTCGGCGGTTTCGCCAGCATCGAACTAGCGGCGAATGCTCTCAATTCCGGCGGACAGATCAACAACTCGACTGTGGGTTTTCTCGACACCGCCGCATACTGCTGTGCGATTCTGGTTTGGCTGGGTTATGCGATCTTGAAAGCACCGTCTCGCGAGGCAGCCACCAATCTTCTAATGTCGCAACGCTGGGAGCAGAGTCTCGGCGACTTGCAGCGTCCTGCTGCCGCGGATTCGCTGATCCCTATGTTTGAAGGAATGGTGGATCGGGCTTTCTCCCGCACCGAAAGTGATCGCCAGCCTGTGTCCGCCAAGGAACTGCTCTCGGAACTCTCTTCCGCTCGGAAGATCCCAAATCCGCCGGAATTGCCTCCGAGTAAGTGAAACCAACGATCGTCTCAATTTTGTACACTCCCGCTAGCTGACCCGCGGTTACAATCGGCGCTCCGAAGTCTTCCTGGATGTGCATATCCGTCTAAGAATCAATGCCAAGCAGGGAGATTGGAGTCCGCGTTGAGTTTCTCTCCCGCTGCGTGGCTGATACCGACTAAGTGAATGATCTCCGCGGACTTGACAGAGCGCGTATAATTTCCTCCCATCTAGGGTTTCCGCTCCCAGGGGACCCGCACAAGGAGAAACAATCCATGAAACGTGCGCTCAGGATGCTATTCCTGATGGTAGGTATGTTGTGCGCAGGCACAGCTCTTGCCACTCCAGCCATGACTATGTCATTGGACGGAGCGCCGCCGCCGCTTTGTCCGCCGGGTTCCGGTGGGCACTGCCGGTAGTGTGGCAGTAATGTTCGCGCTGCAATCAGTGCAGCGCTGAAACTGCGCAGGCTGGCGATTCGCAAATCGCCAGCCTCATTTTTTGGATTCCTGACTCGTGGTAAGGTTGTGCCGCAAAGGCTTCGCTAATTCCTCCGGATCACAGATCGGCGCCTGACAGGAAAATCCTGAGCAGATGACGGCAGCAGTCTTGCCTTGGTTGATGATCGGCAGGTGCGGAAGGGTTGCCGCCAGCGCAGGTGGCAGGTTCTGCGACACGGTCTGTTCATGGGACAGTTTGAGCACAGCCTTGCTGAGAGAGAAGGGCTTCACCGCAGTGCGATAGAGTTGTTGCGCAAGTGCGCCGTCGCCAATCACGACGACCTGGGTGTGCGGCTGGGAAAGATGCACGGCCGCGATCCCGTAGGTTGAGGCGAACAATCCATAGCGGCCAGCCATCCCCGCCAACACTTCCATCGTCTGCTCAGCTCTGTCGTAATATCCCTGATCGTTTGTATAGGCATACAACCGCAGCAGCCCGACGGCCGCCACCGAGTTTCCCGCCGGTGTTGGTGAGTCCTGGAAGGGCTTGCGGTGCGTGCCTAGCACCCCCAACGGTTGCGCAAGCCCTACCGGCTTAGGAGTATCAAAGAAGCCCCCGGCGACCGGATCAAAGAAGCGCTCCACCATCGCATCCGCAATGCGTTGCGCGAAATTGAAGTAGCTCAAATCCGCGGTTGATTCGTAGGCATCCAGGCAGGCCACCACAGTAAACGCATAGTCATCGAGTACGGCGGGAACGTTACGCCTCTCCGCCGCCGCATCTGAGTACGCCAGCACGTGCAATAGCTCGGCGTCGGCGTGCCAGCCCTCCGCCAATATTCGATCCAGACTTCGCAGGGCAAAATGCCGGGGAGATTCCAGCGTGAGAACTTTGGCCGTCTCCAAATACGCCGACACGCAAAGTGCATTCCAGCCCACATATACGGTCTTATCCACGTACGGGGTCGGCCGTCGGAGGCGGGCAGCGTACATTTTCTGCTTTGCCGATTGCAGCAAACTTTCGATGCGTGAGAGCGGCAGGTTCAGCCGTTTGGCGATATCGGCCGTGGACGTTCGAACGTAAAGCACATTCTTCGCAGGATTATGATGCATCTCGCCAATTTCGTTGATGTCGAAATAGAGGCAGGCAACACTGCTTTCCTCCTCGGTAAGCACTGCGCGAGTTTCCGCCAGAGTCCAGGTGAAGTAATCGCCATCGTCGTCCATCGAGAGATCCGCATCCTGAGAGGCGTAGAAACCACCACGCTCGCGGTCACTCAGCCACTCATCCATCCAGCGGATGATGTCTTCCGCCACTCCCGCAAAGACCTCCGAACCGGTAGCCTGATAAGCGTGCACATAATTCTTCAGCAATTCAGAGTTGTCGTAGCACATCTTCTCGAAGTGCGGTACCCCCCAGCGTTCATCGACCGAATAACGGTGAAAGCCACCTGCGAGCTGGTCGTACACACCGCCTCGCGCCATCTTCTCCAGTGTGTTGACGAATACATTCCGCAGTTCTTCGTCGCCCGCTCGGACATACTGGTCGATCAACAAATCCAGTGTTGCCGGATGGGGAAACTTGGGAGCGCTACCAAAGCCGCCATTCTGCGGGTCGTACATCCCCAGCGCCGATTTCACAATGGCGTCGATCACCGACGGAGAGAAATCACCACTCTTGCCGGCGAACGACTCGGCCTGCGAGATGGCGCTCTCGACCATCTTCGCCTGCTCCACCACGTCGTCATTTTTCTCGTGATATGCGTTCGCGATGGAAAGCAGCACCCGCTTGAAACTGGGGCGTCCATAAGAATCGTCAGGAGGGAAGTAGGTTCCCCCGTAAAAGGGCTTGCCATCGGGCGTAAGAAACGCTGTAAGCGGCCATCCCCCTTGCCCGCTGATGGAACTCACCGCTACCTGGTAGCGGCTGTCAATATCAGGCCGCTCGTCACGGTCGACTTTTACCGCCACGAAACGCTCGTTCACAATCTGAGCGATCTCCGGACTGTCGTACGACTCCCGATCCATCACGTGGCACCAATGGCACCACACCGCGCCAATATCCAGCAAGATGGGTTTGTTCTCGCGCTGCGCCACCGCAAACGCTTCCTCACCCCACTCCCGCCACTGGATAGGCTGGTGCATGGCCGAGCGCAAGTAGGCGGATGACGCCTTGGAAAGGGAGTTGAGGGTGGAGGTGCTCATAAGTTAAGTGTAACTGTCTGGCAACCGCCCTGCTTGGCACTGGGACCGTCGACCTCAGTTCTAGATTAGGCGCTTCGCTATCGAACAATATAGCTCGACCGCATCCTGCAATTGCTTTTTCTCGATGTACTCGCCCCCGGTGTGCGCCACGTGAATCGAGCCTGGCCCCACCAGCAAAGGCTCACCCCAGTTGCCCAGCCATGGAATGTCAGTCGTGAAGGCCGCGACCATCGTGGGTAGGCCATCCAGAGTACGCAGGCGAGCGAAAGGAATCTCCAGCACGAACTCAGCGGTTGCCAATCCCGCCACGGTTCGCACGATTTCTTCCCGTAATTTGTTCGACGGTCCGACCAGCCGATAAAGCAGTTGTGCCCACGCTTTGTCGGGAATCACATTCGGTGCGCGCCCGCCTTCGATCACTCCGATGTTCACAGTGCATGGCCCAATCCCTTCGGTCGATGGCAACTTGATCGCCTTCAGGCGGTTCAAGGCTTCAAGAAGTTTGTCAATCGCGGATTCGCCGAGTTCCGGATAAGCCGAATGCGCCATGCGTCCTGCGGCGCTGATTTCGACACGTAACGTTCCTTTCGATGCCGACGCCATCCGGTTCTCTGTCGGCTCGCCATTCACTAGAAACTTGCAGCCCGGCGACTGCTGATTCGCAATCTTTGCCCCCAGACTGTCTTTTTCCTCGCCCACAACGAAGAGCAGGCCAACGTAAGTCCCCTCCTGCCGAAGCCGTTCCGCGGCCGCGACCTGAGCGGCGATAATTCCCTTCGCATCGCAAGCACCGCGCCCGTAAATCTTCGCGTCATCTTCAGAGGACGGAATGAAGGGCGGAACTGTGTCCATGTGTGTGGAGAACACTACCTCCGGTCGCGCTTGCGGAGGGGAAGTCGCGAACACATTCGAGCGCTCCCCCTCAACCGGCATCTTGTTGGAGCGGTAGCCCAACCGGCTGAGTTCACGCTGAAGGAAATCCGCCACATGGCCTTCATTCCCGGTAGTGGACTCGATATCCACCAGTTTGCGAGTAAGCGCAACGACGTCCATGCACGAAAGCATAACCTACCGACAGCAATGTAGGCGCGGGGAGGCTCGCCCGCGCAGGCCGAGCGTGGCTCAACAGAGTTCTGATAATTTGATGTCAGTGTCCTCGCCGCCCAACGCCGCCATCCGCTCGTTCTTCCTTGACGGCTCAGCGGGCCGCCTCGAAGCCCTGCTCAACCCGGGTACTGCGGAAGCGACTCACGCGGCTTTGGTTTGTCATCCCCATCCCCTGTACGGCGGGGCGTTCCACAACAAGGTCGTCTTTCACACCATGAAAGCCCTGAATAGTTTTGGCTTTCCCGTCCTGCGCTTCAATTTTCGAGGGGTGGGAATGAGCCAGGGCACTCACGACAACGGCGCCGGGGAAGTGGATGACGTTCGCGCCGCCCTGGACTGGCTCGACGCCGAGTTTCACCTGCCGATGGTTTTCGCTGGCTTCTCTTTCGGCGCTGCGATCGGCTTACGCGCAGCTTGTCCGGATGCGCGGGTGGATTCGGTCATCGGTCTGGGGCTTCCCCTGCTTCCCACCGACGACCGCGTTTACGATTTAGATTTTCTTCGGACCTGCAACAAGCCCAAGCTACTGGTCAGCGGCACCCGCGACCAGTTTGGTCCTCGGTTAAGGCTGGAGGAACTGGCACTATCGCTCCCCGAACCGAAGAAACTGGTGATGATCGACGCCGCCGACCACTTCTTCGAAGGACGCTTGAAGGAGCTGCGGGAAACGATTGAAGCCTGGATCTGGGAAGTGCTTTCCGCGTAGCTGAAGGCTGATAGCTGAAAGCTGATAGCTCGCCCGTATAATCTTCCCCGTGACTCCCGCCAAGCAGGCCATCGAAATGCGCGTAGCTGCGCGCCATCTTTTCGAGCACGCTCTCGCCCAATCCAGTATTGATCGCGCCTTCGAACAGCATGTAGTTTGCGAGCGCGGCGTGCTGCGCGTTTGCGAGGACCTGTACGACCTCCATGCCTACCGGCGGGCGTTTGTAGTGTCGCTGGGCAAGGCTGCTCACACCATGGTGAATGCGCTGGAGATGCAGGCCGGCGAACGACTTGAAGGGATCGTTGCCAGTTCCACCGAGCCAGCTTCGCAGATTCGCGGCTTCCGTTATTTCCTCGGAGGCCATCCTGCCCCCAATCAGGAATCGATCCATGCCGCCGAAGCCATGCTGAAATCGCTCGACTCCCAAGATGCATCGTCGCTCGTCATCTTCCTGCTCAGTGGCGGCGGCTCTTCGATCGCCGAAAAGCCCATCGACGACGAAATCTCGCTAGAAGATCTGATTGCAACCTATCAGGCACTGGTGCACTCCGGGGCGTCCATCGCGGAGATCAACGTCATCCGCAAGCATTTGTCTGCCGTCAAGGGAGGCCGGCTTGCTGTTGCAGCTCATCCTGCGCAGCAGGTTTCGATTCTCGTGTCCGACGTTCCTGACAACACGCCCGATGCCTTGGCCTCCGGCCCGACCATGCCCGACTCGACTTCGATTGAAGACTGCAATCGTATAGCCACAGAGCATGGCCTGTTGCCGCATTTTCCTGCTTCTGTTCGTGAGCTCTTTCAGCGCCATGCCTTGGAAGAAACTCCCAAGTCCGACGATCATGTCTTTCACCGCAGCCGTTGGTGGACAGTGCTATCCAACGCCACGCTGATCGCCGCCGCTAAAGCCAAGGCCGAGCGCCAGGGCTTCAGGGTCGAGGTGGACAACAGTTGCGACGACTGGGACTATGCGCGCGCAGCCGATTACCTTCTGAGCCGGGTACGCGAACTGCGGAAGCAATCTGAAAAGGTCTGCCTGATTTCAGGCGGTGAAGTCACGGTCAAGGTCACCAATGGCGGCGTCGGCGGCCGCAATCAGCAGTTTGCCCTGGCCTGCGCGGAAAAGATTGCCGGCGACAACATCACCGTGCTCAGCGCCGGCACTGACGGCATCGACGGGAACAGTTCCGCTGCGGGAGCTATTGTGGACGGCACTACGCTCGATCGCGCCCGAGCCCGTGGATTACACGCTGAAACTCACCTGGCGGCATTCAATGCCTACCCGTTCTTCGATGCCCTCGGCGACACCATCATGACTGGCCCTACGGGGAATAATCTGCGGGACCTGCGAATCCTGCTGGCCTACTGAGTGCTGCTTAGAAGAACTGCGTGATTCCTTCTTCCATCACTCTGACGCGATCTTCAATGCCTGCGGCCTTAGCTTCCTGTGCCAACAGTTGCAGAGGTTCATCCACGGGCTCGTGCGAGAGCCGGAAGGTTCCGTAGTGCATGGGCACCATCCAGCGCGCCTTCAGGTCGAGGAACGCGCGGGTTGCGTCGGAGGGATCGGCGTGCACATTTCTGAAAGAAGCAGGATTGTAAGCCCCAATTGGTAAGAGCGCGAGCTCCGGCGCCAGTCTTCGTCCAATCTCGAGGAATCCCGGGAAATACGCAGTGTCGCCGGCGTGGTAAACGGAATGTTGGTCGTCGCGCAAAACGTATCCGCCGTAGCCACGATGCGAATCCTCAAGCACACGGGCTCCCCAATGCCGCGAGGGAACATGCGTCACCGTTACTCCCAGGTGACGATAGTTGTCCCACCAGTCGAGTTCTACCACCTCGCGGAACCCCAAGTCCGATACCAGATCGACGACGTGATGAGGCACCACGATCACCGGAGGCGCAACTCGCCGCCGCCGAGCCTGCTGCACAATTGCCCGCAACGACGGCCGGTGGAGGTGGTCGAAATGCGCGTGCGTCACCAGCACCATATCAATGGCAGGCAGATCGCGCAAGCGCACACCCGGCTTCTTAAGCCGCTTCAGCACAAATAACCAGCGGGCAAAATTGGGATCAATGACGATGTTCTGCCCGCTCGTCTGGATGAAAAAGCTGGCGTGGCCGATGAAAGTTACTCCCAGCTCTCCGTTGCTTACCAATTTGGGCTTGTGGGTTTGTCCGGTGCGCGGTGTCACAGCAGAGTCCTGCACCAACCGCCCGAAGGCTCGGGCACGCTTGCGAAGGACGGGGTTCTGGAGACTGGCCTTTAACATCAATAGGCTTCAAATCTCATCCGGTTCGGCCACGATCACTCGCCGGGTGCGGAGGCTATTCCCAAGGGCTCCTGATTACGTCCGTTGACTTGGCGCGGGCTCAATGTTCCCCATTGTATGACAAATCCTGCGCAGATTGCTTGACCGTTCCATCGCCGTCAGTTCTAATTCTTGTTCGGGCGTTTTGCTACTTGAGGGAGTTGACATGCGTATCGCATTCTTGGGTTTGGGAATCATGGGACGCCCCATGGCGTCGAATCTGGCGAAGGCCGGTCACGAAGTAACCGTGTGGAACCGCAGCGCGGGCAAGGACGTCGAAGGCGCCAAGACCGCCACATCTCCCGCAGACGCCGCCCGCGGCGCTGAAATAATCTGGCTATGTGTCGCCGATACCAAAGCTGTCGAAAACGTTCTGTTCGGTCCTCAGGGTGTGCATGAATCCCTGGCCGATGGACAAATCATTGTAGATTCCAGCACCATCTCGCCCACGGCGACGCGCCGGTTCGCAGAGCGCGTCAGCGCTAAAGGTGTGCAGTACGTTGATGCGCCGGTCACCGGCTCTAAAGCCGGAGCCGAGAATGGCACGTTGATTTTCATCGTCGGCGGCGAAGAATCAATTATCGACAAACTGAAGCCCTTGTTCGCGGCCACCGGCAAGAAGATCTTCCGCATGGGCGAGACCGGCAAAGGCGAGGCCGCCAAACTGGCCATGAATCTACAGATCGCACTGATCTACGAGGGCTTCGCCGAGGCGCTGACGCTGGCCGCCAAACTCGGCGTGAATGCGGAAACCATGCTGCCTTTGATCGAAGCGTCCATGGTGCGTTCCGGAGTCGTGGACTACAAAGCGCCCTTTGTCCTGAAGCGAGACTTCTCGGCCAACTTCCCACTGCGGCTCATGCGCAAAGACATCCGCCTGGCACTCGAGGCCGCCAAAGAAGCCCGCGTCAAACTACCCGCCCTTGAAACCGTCGAGGAGATTTACGAGATGGCAACTGAAGACGGCCACGAAAACCTGGACTATGCCGCTACCATCACCCTGCTCGAAAAATGGGCCGGAATCGAGGTCAAAGGCACCGCGGCCTGATGGGCTTGACCTCTCGTAACCCCAGTATTACAGAACTATTACACTCACGATTCTCTCCTCTTGATACCTTAAATCTAGAATCCAGCTGCAACCGGGGAACGCGCCATGGAACTCGAAGTCCTCAATCGCAAAGCCGCCGCCGACAATGAAATCAACTGGGTAACCGCAATCTTTATGGGCCTGTTTCACGTAGGAGCAATTGCGGCCCTGTTTTTCTTCACCTGGAAAGCCCTGTTCCCCGCCATGTTTCTATGGTGGGTTTCGGGGAGTCTGGGCATCGGCATGGGCTATCACCGTTTGCTGACCCACCGTGGCTACAAGACCCCGAAGTGGGTGGAATATTTCTTGACGACCTGCGCCACGCTGGCGCTTGAAGGTGGTCCGATTTTCTGGGTGGCGACGCACCGTATTCATCATCAGTTTTCTGACGAAGAAGGCGATCCGCATTCGCCGATTGACGGCAAGTGGTGGGCCCACATGGGCTGGATTCTTACCGGCAAGTCGATGCACCATGACACCACTACTCTGGCCCGCTACGTCCCAGATCTCGCGAAAGACAAGTATCACGTCTGGCTTACGAAATATCACTACGTTCCCATGACCGTGCTGGGATTAGCGCTGCTTGCCATTGGAGGCCTTCCGTTCCTTCTGTGGGGAATCTTCATGCGCACCGTGGTCGGATTGCACTCCACCTGGCTGGTCAACTCTGCAACCCATAGCTGGGGCACACGCCGCTTCATCACCAAAGACCTTTCCACCAACAGCTGGTGGGTGGCGCTTCTCACCTTTGGCGAGGGCTGGCACAACAACCATCATGCCCACCCGGTTTCCGCTCAGCACGGCTTGCGCTGGTATGAAATTGACATGAACTGGTACGGCATTTGGGCGCTGAAGAAGCTTGGTCTGGCACGCCACGTGTACCGGGTGAAGGTGAACAATCTTCCCGCCATTCCGCCGGTGGCGTCTTCCATCACCACGCTGCATCTAACGTCCTCTTCGGCGGCATCCGCCGATTAGGCGTCTTCATTTTGGAAGGGTGCGGCTTCCAGCCGGGACAAATTCTCCGATTTGGCGGACGCTACTGACAGCAAGCGGAGCAATGTTTTCTGGACGTGTTTGGCCATGATTTATGCAGTCGTGATTGCTGTTCTGTACGTTTTTCGTACTCACGTCTACACACTGTGGCAACCAAAGTAACCGCCTACGCGCTAGAATCCTGCTATGCGCATCACCAGCAGGCGCAAAGCGACGGTCACATTTCTGGTCCTGGGCGTGAGCCTGGCGGCCATTGCCGTCGCCGTAGGCTCTGGCTGGATCATCCTCAACTGGCGTCTCGACATCAAGGTTTTCCTGGGATTCATCTTCTTCGGCGCCATCACTGCGGGCCTGGTTCTAAACACGATTTTCCTGCTGCGCGAGATTCGCCGCAATGAGCAGCACGATAGCTTTATCAATGCTGTTACTCACGAGCTGAAAACTCCCATCGCCTCCATTCGTCTTTATCTGCAAACCTTGCAGCATCGCGACGTGGACGAAGCCCAGCGCCGTGAGTTCTATCGCCTCATGCTTGACGACTCCGATCGCCTCCTGACGACCGTGGAGCAGGTCTTGAAGGCGGGAATGATGGGGCACAAGCGCGGCTCCCGCGGACGCGTCGCAGTGGACTTCTCGGGGCTGGTGCAAGAATGTGTCCAGATGGCCCGCAACAGCCGCCATCTTAAACCCGAAGCGCTGCGCTTCGAGCCCGCCGTCAACGGAGCTGGCGTGACCGTGAACGGCGATCCCGAAGATCTTCGTACCGCCGTTGCTAACGTGCTCGACAATGCCATCAAGTACTCCGGCGACCAGGTGGATATATCGGTTCGCCTCGACGCGCCCGACGAAAAGCGCGTAGCCCTCAGCGTTCACGATCACGGTATGGGCATTCCTCCGGCTGAGCTGAAGCGAGTCTTCAAACGCTTTTATCGAGTGCAGAACCGGTCATCGTCGCATGTAAAGGGAACTGGCCTGGGGCTATTCATCGTGCGTGCCATTGCAAAGAAGCACGGAGGCCGGGTGTTTGCGCAGAGCGAGGGCGAAGGCCACGGCACTACTGTCGTCCTGGAACTGCCGCGCAGTGTCGTTCCGGAGAAGCTGGCGTGAGCCACGTCCTCATCGTCGAAGACGAGGCCCACCTCGCCAATGGGCTGCGATTCAATCTGGAAGCAGAAGGGCATTCCGTTGAGGTTGCAGGCGACGGCGAAACCGCGCTCGACCGCCTGTTGGGAGCTTCAGGCGATGGAAAGAAGGCCAGGCCCGTCGCCTTCGACGCGGTCGTTCTCGACGTGATGCTTCCCGGCAAGGATGGTTTCACCGTCGCAGCCGAGCTACGTGCCGCCAAGAACTATGTCCCGGTGCTGATGCTGACCGCTCGCGGACGTCCCGAAGACGTGCTTAAAGGCTTCGCTTCCGGCGCCGACGACTATCTTCCCAAGCCTTTTGAGCTGCCCATCTTGCTGGCCCGCCTGCAGGGGTTGCTGCGTCGCCGCGAATGGTCTCGTATGGGCCAGAGCTCCGAGCTGGCGAAGCCGCCGTCAGCTGCAAACTCGCAGGAAGATGACATTTTCTCCTTCGACGGACGGACTCTGGATTTTCGGACGTTGCAGTTGCGGGTCAACGCGAACACCATCCAACTCACCCTGATGGAAGCCGAACTTTTGCGCCATCTGGTGCGCAACAGCGGGCGGGTGGTCTCCCGCAAGTCAATATTAGAAGAGGTGTGGGGATTGCACGAAGACACCGATACTCGCGCCATCGACAATTTCATTGTGCGCTTGCGCCGTTACATCGAAGACGACCCGGCAGAGCCCGCCCACCTGCTCACCGTGCGGGGCGTGGGATATCGCTTCGTCCCCGAACCGGCGGATTGATTAGAATTCAAAATATCCTTCGCCGCTCGCCCGCCGCGGGACGCCGTCGGTGCCCGTAGCAGGCAATAAACCAACCACGCCCCTCAGATTTTCCCAAGCCGCCTGATTGAGCGCCGGATCCGAGCCTACGAGTTCGCGGATCATATTCCACGCGGCAACGTTGAGCGCGCCTTCCGGCGGCGGACCCATGGCCAGGGACACCGAACACTGCGGGCAGAAACAAATTCGCTGCGCTGCCGATTTCTGGCGCGGACGGATTCCCACCGTCTGCGCGAACATGTACATGGCAACCGATTTGCGCCCTGCTTCCAGTTCCCGATTGCAGCGCAGACAGTACAAGTTTTCCAAGCATCCCCCTTTTGGTGGCCTGACGGCCGAAACAAAATACTGTCTCTATCTTTCAAGCAGCGCAAGTATGTAAGAGGATTCCGCAGCCGTGAATACCCCGAACCAACCTTGACTCTATCCACACCCGCCCGCATCGTGCACTCTGGTGCCATGAGCACGGTCGCGCGTTCTTCCGCAAAGTTCGTCCGCCTCGCGCATCTTCGCCGCTTGCGAGGAGACCAACAGGTGGCCGCCGTCTGTTACCGCGTTCGCGGCACCGATATCGAATTTCTCTTGGTACGGACTCGCGGCAGTGGACGCTGGACTTTCCCCAAGGGCGGCGCCGAGCCCGGATTGACTCACGCCCAAGCCGCTGCCCTCGAGGCCTTCGAAGAAGCCGGGGTTCATGGCCGCATGGAGGAAGCCTCCTTCGCGAGCTATGTTCGCCACAAGACTGGTGCTTCCCGCAAATCAGCAGCCTCAAAGCGACAGACCATCATGGCTCACCTTTGTGAAGTCACACGGTTGGAAGCGCCGCAGGAGTTCGACCGCAATCCCACCTGGTTCTCACCGGAGGAGGCGAAACACCGTTTGCGCGAAGGCCGCGGCGCCGATTACGCAGCCGACTTGGCTCGCGTGGTCGATCGCGCGATCGCCCGCCTTCAGCGGCTGCGCGTCAGCGCCAACGTCGCCTCTGAAAATCGTCCCAAAGACGGGCTGCAGAAGGTGCAATTTATTGATTGTGCCTGGAGAACGGTGGACGCCCCCAAAGGCCCGGCAAGCAACGGGCAGGTCCGCCGTCAGTTCCTAAATTGATTGGGTGGGAATCCTGGTAGGGATGCTACTGTCTCGTACGCGATGCCCCAGCCGCCAACTCCCGCAGCACGCTCAGAAACCCGGCTGCGGCCTCCTCGCCCGATAGAGCATCAAGATCCATGGTCGCGGCTATGTGTGGTGATTCGGGGCGCAGACGAACTTTCAACAGGTTGTGCCCGCGAGAGGCCATAAGAGTATTCACGATCGGGGGGAGTTCCTTCCGCCACAGGTTGGAGGTGGTGAGCACTACTGGCTGCGAACGCGTCACCGTCCAATTACGGGAACTCTTGATCATCTGGCGATCGCCGTCACTCAACCAGTGATGGCGGAACACGTCCAGACGAACACCCGGGGCGTTGTCCAGGTCCGCTTCAAACGTCACCGTTTCTCTTTGTTTGTGCCAACTGCTCAACAACCACAGCATTGGCACGGGGCGAGGCTGGAGGCGGATTGTGATCCTGGCATTTTCAAACCAGCGAGCGGCAAAGCGCAAATGCGCCTGGAGTTTTGACGCGCCAATCCAGTGAGCATCAACAACGCGGGCCCGGTGTGAGCACGCCGCCTCGACTTTGCGCAAAGCGAGTAGGCCCCTCCGGCGGTTGTACGCTGCCATGCAGAAATACCACAGCCCGACTAGGCCAGCCATTAATCCCGCGTAGATAAGAAACAGGCGTCCCACAACCATCTCAGATGCGAATGGTACGTCCTAGGGTGCGCCCCGCGCAACAGTTTCGTGAGATGTTTTTGCACCGCTTCTAAACCCTTTTCCTGCATACATCAAGCCCCGAGCGGGCGCTTCCGGATAGAATCACCGAGTGGAATTTTCCCTGCGAGAGTATCGAACTGAGGATTTCGAGATCTTGTGGAGCATCGACCAGCGGTGCTTTCCTCCCGGCATTGCCTACCCTCGGAGGGAGTTGGCAGCCTACATCCAGCACCGGGGATCGTTCACCGTAGTCGCCGAGCGCGCTGGAGAGAAACCAAGCGTTGCTGGTTTCATCGTCGCCGAAGCCAGCCGGCGTGGAGTGGGTCACATCATTACCATTGACGTGCTCCCCGCCAGCCGTCGCGGTGGTCTTGGCTCGCAGTTGCTGGTGGCGGCTGAAGAGCGCCTGCGCCATGTCCCCTGCCACACAGTGGTTCTCGAAACCGCTGTCGACAATACTTCCGCACTCGGTTTCTATAAGCGGCATCATTACAGCGTGGTGAAGGTCGTCCCACGATACTATTCCACGGGCGTAGACGCCTTTGTACTGGAGAAGCAAATCGAGGGTCCGCTTCCAGCGTCCACTGGGCCGTGAGCTGACACCAGGTGTCTTGCTACCTTTGGATGGGTGCAAACCATCCCAAGAAGGTTTACACTCGGTGCGCTCTCACGAATAAGCCCTAAAGAGCCGATTGCATCTTTTGGGGCAGTGCTCTCATCCAAACTTGAGCACATTACACTCAAGGTGAAATATGACACAGCCGTCGCGCGGCGAGCGCAATAGTAAGGAAAGCATCAAGAATGAAGAGGCGGAACGCGCGCTTCCCATTCTCCCTGTACGAGATACGGTCTTGTTCCCCCACGCCGTGCTGCCCTTGACCGTGGGTCGGGAAAGCTCGGTACAGCTCATCAATTCGCTCGGTGAGGATAAGACCATCGTGGTGGTCGCGCAGCGCGAGGCGCGAGTTGACACTCCTCAGCCAGCTGATTTGTACACCGTCGGCACCCTGGCGATCGTCCACAAAGTGGTCAAGATGCCCAACCAGAGTCTTTTCGTCTTCGCCGAGGGTCTGGAACGGGTGAGGTTGGGACAGTTCGCCCAACTGGCGCCCTTTATGCTCGCCCAGATCGAGACCGTCCCGGAAGCGATCCCGCCGAAAAGCTCTGAAGTCGAAGCTTTGCAGCGCAACGTTCTGACTCTGTTTCAACAGATCGTTGCCGGCTCGCCCACATTGTCCGATGAACTTTCCACTGTGGCCATGAATATTGACGAGCCCGGCCGCCTGGTGGATTTCATCGCTTCGTCGCTGCCTTCACTCTCGACCGCCGACAAGCAGGACGCGCTCGAGACCACTGATGTTCGGGTTCGCCTGGAGAAGATCAACCAGCATCTCGCGAAAGAGCTGGAGGTTCAGCAACTCCGCAACAAGATTCAGTCGGAAGTGCAGGACCGGGTGCAGCAGACCCAGCGAGAATACTATCTGCGCGAGCAGATGAAGGCCATCCAAAAGGAACTGGGGGAACAGGACGAAGGCCAGCGTGATACCGAAGAGCTGCGGCAGAAAATCGAAGCCGCCGGGATGCCGGATGACGTCAAGAAGGAAGCGCTCAAGGAATTGGGCCGGCTCACTCGCATGTCTCCGATGGCTGCCGACTACGGCGTGACCCGGAACTACATCGAATGGCTGTCCGTGCTCCCTTGGGCCAAGACTTCCGGCGGTGACGTGGATATCATCAAGGCCAAAGAAGTTCTCGACGCCGACCATTACGACCTGAAGCGTGTCAAAGATCGCATCTTGGACTATCTTTCGGTTCGCCGTTTGAAGCCCACCATGAAGGGGCCAATCCTTTGTTTCGTAGGCCCTCCTGGAGTTGGCAAGACTTCGCTGGGCAAATCCATCGCCCGCGCTCTGGGTCGCAAGTTTGTTCGCATCTCGCTGGGCGGGGTGCACGACGAAGCCGAAGTGCGTGGCCATCGGCGGACTTACATTGGCGCTCTACCCGGTCAGATCATCCAGGGAATTCGCCGCGCCGAGACCAAAGATCCGGTTTTCATGCTCGACGAGATCGACAAAGTCGGTCGTGATTTCCGCGGTGATCCCAGTTCGGCTTTGCTCGAAGCGCTTGATCCCGAGCAGAATTCTACTTTTCGCGACAACTATCTGGACGTTCCCTTCGATCTCTCCAAAGTCCTGTTCATTACCACCGCTAACATGCTCGATCCCATCTCCGAACCGCTGCGTGACCGCATGGAGATCATCGAACTTCAGGGTTACACCGAGGAAGAAAAAGTACACATCGCATTCCAGTATCTGATTCCGCGCCAAATCGAAGAGAACGGGATCACCAAAGAGCAGATCGACTTTCCTGAGGACTCAGTACAGTACGTGATCCGTCACTACACTCGGGAAGCGGGTGTTCGCAATCTGGAACGCACCATTGGCACCATCTGCCGTAAGCAAGCTCGTCGTCTCGCCGAGGGTAAAACGGAAAAATTGGTGGTGACGCCGGAAATCGTGCAGGAATTCCTGGGCGGCATCAAGATCCGAGTCGAAGGCGAAATCGCCGAGCGCACTGAGCGTGCTGGAGTCGTAGTCGGCCTGGCCTGGACCCCTTCGGGCGGCGACATCCTATTCGTCGAAGCCAACGTGATGAAGGGCAAGGGCGGCTTCACCATGACCGGACAGATCGGCCAGGTCATGCAGGAATCCATGCAAGCCGCGCTCACCTGGGTCCGCTCCAACGCGGTGCAACTGGGGATCTCCGAGAATTTCTTCGCGGAGCACGATATTCACATTCACGTTCCGGCGGGAGCGATCCCCAAGGACGGCCCTTCGGCCGGCGTCACCATGACCACCGCGCTGGTTTCGTTGTTGACCAATCGACCGGTGCGTCCGCTGACCGCCATGACCGGAGAAATCACGCTCAGCGGAAATGTTCTGCCCATCGGTGGGGTGAAAGAGAAAGTTCTCGCTGCCAAGCGGGCGGGTGTCCGCGATGTCATCCTGCCGGCGGAGAATCGCATGAACGTTGTCGAGGACCTGACTCCGGAGCAACTCGAGAACGTCAACATCCACTACGTCAAGACCATCGACGAGGTTCTGCGCCTGGCATTGCCCTCTACGACCCGCGAAGAAAAGCAGGACGCCGAGGAGCGCGAAAAAGTCCTCAGCGAGCAACCGGTGGCTTAAGCGTCGTATTGTTTAATCAGATGCCAGCCCCGAAAGTCGGCGCTGGCATTTCTCTATCTATGAGTTACAGTTAGCAGGTTCCGGTTTACCGGTGTAGAACTTCCAGCTTCCACTGGTGTTTAATCCTTCGAGACCCTTTTTTTCAGAGAATTTGGCGGTCGATGCGACCGCAAGCGAGGAATGAACCAATGAAGGCGCCACGAGCCCTACTAATTTCCGCAGTCTTAACTGGACTTCTAGCGTTGCCGGTTTCGCGGCGAGTATTTGCCCAGGACCAGCCGCCACAGCAGGATCAAATGCCCCAGCAGGACCAATCCCAGGCGCCGCCAGACCAAAGTCAACCGCAGGACCAGGGCCAGCCCCCGCAGGATCAAACTGTCGGCCAACCGGCACAGCCGGATGCTTCTCCGGCGCAGGATCCTCCCGGCCGTGTCGCCCGGTTGAGCTATTCCAACGGTTCCATTTCGTTTCAGCCGGGGGGACAGGGTGACTGGGTAACGGCTGTTCAGAATCGCCCATTGTCTAGCGGCGACAATCTGTGGGCCGACAAGGATTCGCGAGCCGAGTTTCAAATGGGATCCACGTCAGTTCGCATGGATTCCGAAACCAGCGTGACCTTTTTGGATCTCGACGACCACACTACGCAACTGCGTCTGTCTCAGGGTTCACTCATCTTCCGCGTGCGCCATCTCGATGACGAAGACCGCTTCGAGATCGATACGCCAAACTCCGCTTTCCAGGTGCAACGCCCCGGCGAATACCGGGTGGACGTGAATGCCGCTGGCGACGAAACCGATGTCACGATGTGGAAAGGCCGGGGTGAAGTGACCGGCGGTGGCGATTCCTTCGTGGTGATTGCGGGCCAGCGCGCGACCTTCACCGGCACCGACAAACTTGATCACCAGATCGGGCAAGTGCCTGATCGCGATGACTTCGACAACTTCGGTTTCAATCGTGACCAGCACGAAGATAAAGCCGAATCGTCGAACTACATTTCTCCGGAAATGACTGGCGCTGAGGACCTCGACGAATATGGCCACTGGAATTACGCCGCGGACTATGGTCCGGTGTGGACGCCCGTCGGTGTTGCGCCGGGATGGGCGCCCTACCGCTTCGGCCACTGGGTCTGGGTTGCACCCTGGGGCTGGACCTGGGTGGAAGACGAACCTTGGGGCTTTGCGCCATTCCACTACGGACGCTGGGCCTTTATAGGCGGTGGATGGGGCTGGGTACCGGGTCCGGTGCTGGTGCGGCCCGTTTACGCACCCGCCTTGGTGGCTTTCGTGGGTGGCGGCGGTTTTGGCATCGGCGTTGGCATCGGACCAGCCGTTGCCTGGTTCCCACTGGCGCCGCGCGAGGTGTTCGTGCCCTGGTATCGCACCAGCCGCGTGTACGTAAACAATGTGAACATCACCAATACCCGGGTAAATGTCACCCAGGTGACCAACGTCTACAACACTACTGTCGTCAACAACACCAACGTAAACCACGTCACGTATGCCAACCAGCATGTGACCAATGCCGTGACTGCAGTTTCGCATGACACCTTCGTCAATGCTCGTCCAGTCGCTCAAGGCATGGTCAAGGTGGATGCCAGGCAACTCGCGGAAGCGCCTGTGGTCCGCACCATCCCTGCCCAGCCGTCGCGGGCCAGTGTGATAGGAGCGGGACGCCCTGCAAGCGCAAGACCACCGGCCTCGGTTGTGAACCGGCCAGTGGTCGGTACTCACATGCCGGCCGCGCGGGCTTCTTTCGAGGAGCGGCAACCCGCAATGAACGTTCGTCCAGAAACCCCGGGAAAAGCGGAGCCTCCCGTCCGGACCGAGAATCAGCCGCCGCGCCCCGCTCCCAATACCCATCTGGAGGAACAGAGAACGGCATCCCGGCCAGAGCCGCCGAGCATGAATGATCGCCCTGCGCCCAACATTCCGCATCCTGCGGCTGTGCCACGGCCGCCGGCCGAGGCGGGCCATCCGCTCGTAAGATCCGCCCCGCCTGTTATGGACAGGCCGGAGCATAACCAGAGTGAGGCGCAGAAGTTCAGCGCCTGGCAACAACACCAGGCCGCACCTGCTGCGAGAGCTCCGCATCCCTCGGCGCCACCGGCACACTCGGGCAAACCTAAGGGTGGGCGCTAACCCGCTGCACTAACCAAACATGCCGGCTCCCGAAAGGGAGCCGTCATGTTCTTGGCGGCAATCACGATACACTGAAGGTGATAGCCAAGAGCTAACAGCCAAGAGCCAAGGGCTTGTGATGCAGGTTCACGTCTTATTCTTCGGAATGCTCAAAGACCTCACCGGGTGGAGCAGCGATTCGCTCGAATTGCCCGAGCATGCCACCTTGCGCGATCTGCTCACACACTACCAAGGGCAAATCCCCCGCCTGAAGCCGATTGCGGCTTCTCTCGCAGTGTCCATCAATCAGGAATACGCCCCACTCGACTCCAGGCTCAAGTCAGGGGACGAAGTCGCCCTACTTCCTCCGGTCAGCGGCGGCTCAGGCCAGCCGAACTCGGTCGCCGAGCCAGCGGATCACAGCGGTTACGCTGCCATTGTCGATCGGGCAATTGACACGCAGGCCCTGCTGCAACGAATCAAGCAGCCGGACGATGGCGCTGCGGTAGTTTTTGAAGGCGTGGTTCGCAACCATACTCGCGGGCGCCGGACACTCTACCTGGACTACGAGGCTTACCTGGAAATGGCGCTCAAGCAGATGGAGTTGCTGGCGCGGCAGGCGCTGTCGAAGTTTCCCATACGCGATGTCGCAATCGCGCACCGGCTTGGCCGCTTGCAGATCGGCGAGACCAGCGTTGCCATCGTGGTCGCATCTGCTCATCGAACCGCAGCCTTCGAGGCTTGCCGTTGGCTGATTGACACGCTGAAGCGCACCGTGCCCATCTGGAAGAAAGAATACTTTGAAGACGGTGCCACCTGGGCCGATGGCGAGCCGTTTCCGCCTGAGATTGCCTCCGGTGAAGGCAGCCATTCAGGGAAGCCCGCATCTAAATGACCAGCCTCAGGAACCGTCCTTCAAGCATGCGACAGCTTCTCCTTTTTTTGGCTGCGGCCATTGCGGTTTGCCCTGCGCAGGTGCCCAAGCCGCCGTGGGCCGGTGCCACCACTCCCGCCAAGACGGCGCCCCTGGCGAGCAGTTCAAGCCCCGATGCTGCCCAGAATTCTGATGCGACCATCAAAGTTGACGTCAAATTAGTCAATGTCTTCGTCACCGTCACCGACGATCATGGCGCTCCCGTCGGGGGCCTGACAAAGGACAATTTCGAACTGCTGGAAGACGGCGCTCCACAGACCATCTCGGTTTTCGACAAGGAGTCGGCGCTGCCGCTTTCCATCGTCATGGACATCGACACCAGCCTCAGCACGCGGAAAGATCTGCCGTTGGAATTGACCTCGGCCCGTCGCTTTGCCCACGCCATCCTCCGTCCTGTCGATGCCCTCTGCCTCTACGAATTCAGCGAGACCGTGGACGAAGTTGTGCCCTTCACTCCGGATCTGAAGGCCATCGACCGCGGCATCGACCGCGTTCACTATGGAGCCGCCACCGCGCTTTATGACGCCATCTACCTGAGCGCGCAGGCAGTGGATCGCCGGCAAGGGAGAAAGGTGATGGTGATCATCACCGACGGCGGCGATACCGTCAGCCGCGTTGACTACAAGCAAGCTGTCCGCGCCGCCCAGGAAGCTGAAGCCATCGTCTACAGCATCATCGTTGTCCCCATTGAGGCGAGCGCTGGGCGCGATCTCGGGGGCGAACATGCCCTCATCCAGATATCCGAAGATACCGGCGGCAAGTATTTTTACGCCACCTCAGTGCCGCAACTCGACGACGCCTTCCGGAAGATCAGCGATGAGCTGCGCACCCAATATCTCCTGGCTTACTATCCGTCGCGGCACTCGTCTGATCCCAATTTTCGCCGCATCCAGGTCAAGGTCAACGGAACTGCTGCCGGACCCGCGTTCGTGGTGCGCCACCGCGCCGGCTACTACACTCGCAAGTCACACTTCTAACTAGACAGACGAAGTCTGTTACGGCGTGAGCCTGAGTACGCATGCTATAAGTAATTGGACACCGATGTTCATGAGAAATCTTGAAAGGAATGTGCCGATGGTATCGAATTCGGGGTTCCGTCCACCCAGTTTCGCGTTCTGCACTCTTGCGGTTTTGCTCGCGTTGTCAACTCTGCTTTTTTCCCAGAGCACGAGTTCCACCGGCAGCATTCAAGGCATCGTCGTGGACCAGACCGGAGCTGTTGTCAGCGGCGCCAAGGTTCGCATCACCCGCATAGCCACGGGCCAGGTGGTGAATGTCGCCACCACTTCCGCGGGAGCTTACACCTCGGGAGCATTGACTCCCGGCGACTACGTGGTGCACGTCGAGGCCAAGGGTTTCAAGACCGCCGAACTTCCTCTCAGCGTCCAGGTCGGCGTCACCACCGCGGGTAGCGTGAGATTGCCGGTTGGAGAGACCAGTCAAGTGGTGGAAGTGCAAGCCGGGGAGATTCAGGTCAACACCGAGCAGGTCACCGTGCAGGGTGTTCTGACCAGCCAGCAGATTGAGAACCTGCCCATCAACGGAAGAAATTTCCTCGATCTCGCGCAACTCGAACCCGGAGTGCAAATCCAGGACGGCGGTAACTTTGATCCCACCAAGAACGGTTTTTCCTCCATTTCGTTCGGCGGACGCTTTGGCCGCACCGCCCGCATCGAGGTGGATGGTCTCGACATCAGTGATGAAACCGTCGGCACCACGACTCAGAACATCCCTGAAGGCGCGATTCAGGAATTTCAGATCGAGCAATCGTCGTTGGATCTGTCCACCGAGCTGACTTCCTCGGGTGCAGTGAACGTCACCACCAAGTCGGGCACCAATGCCTACCATGGCGAAGGCTACTACTACTTCCGCGACCAGAGCCTCAACGCCAATCTTCCCGGAGCCAGCAGCAACTATTTTCAACGAAATCAATTCGGCGCCAGTGTGGGCGGCCCCATCATTCGCAACAAGTTATTCTTCTTCTTAAGCGCGGAGCGCACCAAGCAGGATCTGCTGAATCCAGTATTGCCCAGTGGTCCCTTTCAAGCCCTGACCGGGAATTTCGACTCTCCGTTTCGCGAAGCCGAGGGCGTGGGCCGTTTGGATTGGCAGATCAACAACCGTTTCAAGTTCTTCTATCGTTTTTCCTTCGATCAGAATCGCAGTGTCCTGGCCATCATTCCTAACTCTTTTCAGCCCTTTGCCAACAACAATCACACCCCGGTCCATGCCTTTGGACTCGACTTCAACACCGGCGGTTTCACCCACAGCATTCGTTTTGGCTACACCAAGTTTCGCAATCAGATCACAGATGCGGTAGGTGGTTCCCCGATTTTCAATCCTGCGCCGAACTTGGAATTGGCCATCGGCAGCGATCCCGATTGCCTGACTTCGGGGGCCGATTTCTTTTGCTCCGGGCCCGGCTTCCTGGCGCCGCAATCGACCTACCAGTCGAATCGCCAGATCAAATACGACGGAAGCAAAACGATTGGAGCGCACATCCTGCGCTACGGTGGCGGATACAATCACATCTTCGGAGGCGGCTCGGCCAGTTTCCTCGCGCTCGCGCCGGCCGTCGGTGCAGGCGTGGGCGACTGTGCCGCGGTCTGCCTGTCTCTGCCGGGCGGCGCCAACAACCCGCTCAACTATCCCGCCAACAGCGTTACTCTCGGCAACGGTCAAGGTTTCAGTTCAGAGATTCCTGCCTTCGGACTACCTGCCGGCGGTATAGGGCCCGACAATCGTATCTCACTTTACCTCGGTGACGCCTGGAAAGTGAAACGCAACCTGACTGTGACCTATGGCCTGCGCTACGTTCGTGACAGCGGCCGCACCGATAGCGACCTGGCGGCGAACCCGGCTTTACAGCAGTTCGGCGCCGGCCTCGGGAACCGTGTCAACCAGCCAAATCTCAACTTCGCTCCACAAGTCGGCATCGCCTGGGATCCGGGCCGAGCTGGCAAGACCGTCCTCCGCGCCGGAATCGGATTGTTCTACGAGAACGCAGTGTGGAACAACGTCCTATTCGATAGGCCTCCTCGTCTGCCGTCGGGATTGTTCCTCATCGATCAGACGGTTTGCTCGAACGGTACCGGCGGTTCTTTTACTCTGCCCAATGGGCAGGTTCAGAACTGGGCGCCGGTCTGCGGTCGACCCATCGGACAGGTTGCCAACCAGATCGCCGCCATGCAAGCGCAATATCAGGCCGCTACACTCGCGGCCGGCCCGGCGACGAACCCATCGTTCATCGGCAACGCGAAGTCCGATGGACTTGATGCTACCGGCACGGACCTGTTTGCTCCCAACTACGTCAGCCCACGATCGGTGCAGATGAATTTCGGCATCCAGCACGAGCTGCACAAGGGTATGGTGCTCACCATCGACTATCTTCGCAACATCGAAACTCATACCCTGCTCGCGATTGATACCAACCATGTCGGCGACGTGCGCACCTTCAACAAACAGAACGCCATCACGGCCGTCAACACCACCTTGGCTAACTGCGGTGTCAGTGGGGCAAACGCCATCAATCTTGCCATAGGCAATTGTCCTAACAATCCAGTCACCGGCGCGCCTGGCTACAATAAGGGTGCAACCATCGCAGACTTTGCCACCAACGGTCTCGACTCCGGCTACTCGCTGTGCAGCGGCGCGCCTTGTCCTAACGCGGCGTTCCCCGGAGTCAATCCAAACTTGGGCACAAACCAGATGTTGTCTCCCAGTGGCCGAGCGGTTTACAACGCATTGCAGATGTCACTGAAGCACCATTCCAGCAAGCCCTTCAAGAGAATCTCCAATCTGGATTCGCAGATTTCGTACTCGTATTCGAAATATGTCGCCCCGGCGGTGGACAATGACTTCATCAACATTGCCACCGATTTCAATGATCCCCTGCATTACCTCGGCCCCAATGGACTCGACCGCCGCCACCAAATTTCTATTGGTACCACGATGGACTTGCCCCACTCGTTCCGGCTCGGCTTGATCAGTCACTTTTACAGCCCGCTTCCCGTAACCCTCACCCTTCCACCAACCGGCAACCCGGGCGGCATTTTCGTGACTGACCTTACCGGCGATGGTACCGGCGATGGCAGCTTCGCTTCCAATGGCGGCACCGGCGACGTTCTGCCCGGAACCAACATTGGGTCTTTTGGTCGGGGGGTCAAGGCCAGCAACCTGAATAGCGTTATTTCGGCTTACAACCAGAACTTCGCCGGCCAGCCCACTCCCGCCGGCCAGGCACTTATCAATAATGGATTGTTCACTTTGGGCCAGTTGCAGGCGCTCGGGGGTGTGCAACAACTCGTCCCCCTCGCGCCCGCCAACGAAGCCAACATGGGCTGGCTCCGCGCCACCGATCTCAGTTTGAGCTGGATATACAAAGTGAAAGAGCGCGTGGAAATCCATCCCGGTGTCTCTTTCTTCAATGTGATGAATTTTGCCAACTTTGACGGGCCCTCCAATCCGCTTAGCGGCGTTCTCAGCGGGACTCCCGGATCGGTTAATGGAACTTCCGGGCAACAGCCCAACAGCAATCGCCTGGGGCTCGGCTCCGGCGTGTTCGCGCTCGGGGCTCCGCGCGCCATTGAATTCTCCTTGAAGGTCACGTTTTAGCTGGGAGACATGTCAGTTTTTCTCCGCCTCCTGGCGGGCTTTCTCAACCATCTCCGCGATTAAGGGTGTTGTGCAAGATATGTGCTCGTGGAAATCTGTGGCGAGTTTTGCTCGTTCCCTCCTGCGGCACGTGTAAAATGTCCTCATGACGTTTCATGGACAAGGCTCGCAAGGCCTCTCACGCAAGCCCAGAACCTCACCGCCCGAGGAGACATCGGAAGAGGCTGCCTACCTGAGATCGCTCACGGAAAAGCAAACGCCGGTGAGCATCAAGTTGTCGGACGGCGAAATCGTAAACGGTTGGATCGAGTACTACGACAAGAACATGGTCCGGCTTACCAGAGAAGAAAAGCCCAATCTATTCATCTTCAAGCATGAAATCATGTATATCGCCGAAGATGGCGGTAAGCGCAAGTAGGGGATGGTCTCCACCACCAAAACCGACGTCCTCTCCCTTGCGACGCAAGTGGCCCGGGAGGCTGGCGCCCTGCTCATGGAATACTTTCGTCAGCGCGTAGCCATCGAATACAAGGGCGAGGCCGATCTGGTCACCATTGCGGACCGCAAATCCGAGGCCCTCATCCGTGAGCGGCTGCGCGAGCACTGGCCTTCGCACGACATTCTCGGCGAAGAGGGCGGCCTGCACGACACTGGCAGCGACTACCGCTGGTACGTTGACCCGCTCGACGGCACTACGAATTTCGCCCACGGTTTCCCGGTGTTTTGCGTCTCCATGGCGTTGGAGCATAAGGGCAAGCGCATTGCCGGTGTGATCTACGATCCCACTCGCGACGAACTCTTTGCCGCCGAGCAGGGAAGTGGTGCTTACCTCAATGACGAACGCGTCCGCGTTTCGAAAACTGCGACTTTGGCCGAGTGCCTGGTCGCCACCGGGTTCCCGAGCCACAAGCGCCACAAAAATCCCAACATTTTTTTCTATCATCAGATTACATTGCGGACCCACGGCGTTCGCCGCGCCGGTTCCGCGGCCCTCGACCTGTGTTGTGTGGCTTGCGGTCGCTTCGACGGTTTCTGGGAATTTAACTTGAACCCCTGGGATACTGCCGCCGGCGTGCTGATCGTTGAAGAAGCTGGCGGCAAGGTCACCAACTTTCACGGCGGCCCTTTTGAGTTGAACAGTCGCGAGACTCTGGCCTCCAACGGCCTGGTGCACGAGGCGTTATTGCAGGAGTTCGACAAGATATTTGCCGGCCGGGATCTCGAGAGCTTGCCAGAACTGAGAACCGGGAACTGAGAACCGTATTGTCATCCTGAGCAAGCGTTCTTTGCGCAGCGAAGGATCTGGGCGGGCCGCGCGATGTGTCGCGCTTTTTGCGACACAATAATCGCGCGTTTGGCTCGCTTCCTTACAAAGGCCACATCATGAACTCCAAACTCGTCAGCATGTTCGTCCTAATCGCCTTGGTAGCTTCGGCCAGCAGCAACAGCACCCCAGCCATCGATCCCGCTTACCAGCAATCCTTCGACAAGTGGAAAGCCGAGCAGGTTGACGACCTCAAGAAAAACTGGCTCGTGCTCGCCGGTCTGTTCTGGCTCAAGCCCGGAGACAACCCGTTCGGCAGCGACGCTGCGGGCGCCATTGTCTTCCCTAAGGGTCCCGCCCACGCCGGTGTATTCACTCTCCAGGGCGAAAATGTGATTGCGAAATTCTCTCCCGATGCACACTCCGTCATCGACGGGAAGCCTGCCATCACCTCAACCCTCTTGCCCGACACCTCCGGGAAACGCACCATCGTTGAGATGGGTAGCCTACGTTTCTATGTGATTAAGCGCGGCGCCCGCCTGGGCATCCGCCTCAAAGACCTTGACAGCGAGGCGGCTCGTAACTTTCACGACCTGGTCTTCTTCCCGCTCGATCTGAACTACCGTGTGACCGCCAAGTGGGTTCCGTCTGACGGCAAGAAGACCGTTGATGTCCCCAACGTCCTGGGCGACGTCAGTCCCACGCCGGTTGCCGGAGCCGTGGTGTTCAAACTTAATGGAGAGGAGTTTCAACTCACCGACCTCGGCGGCAATCCCGCCAAAGGCCTGTTTATTGTCTTCAACGACTTGACCGCCAAGACCGACACCTATCCCGGCGGACGCTTCCTGGATACAGGCCCGGTCGTAGACGGCGCCGTCGTGGTCGATTTCAACCGTGCCTACAATCCGCCCTGCGCGGTCACGCCGTACGCGACCTGTCCATTGGCTCCCAAGGAAAACCGGCTGACCGTGGCGATTCCTGTGGGAGAGAAGTACGACCACGCCCACGGCCACCACTAAGGCTTTCACTGTGCTCCTCTGTGGCCTCTGTGGTTAGCTTTTCTTGTGGTTAAGCCGTTCTGTCCGCCCTGGTGGTTAGAAGGTTTATCTGCGTGTTCAGCGTAATCTGCGGCTGAAAAGTTTTACAATAGACTTGTGATTGACTCACTTCTAACCCGTAAGATCGAAAAACGCCCAGACAAAGTCCGTTTCTCGGGACGCATCCTTTTCCTAACCGAAGACCCCGAACTGATCAAGCGCCAGCTCGCCGGCGAGGATTTGCCCTGGGACACGAAGAACCCCGCCAACAACCCCAAGCTGCGCGACGACATTTCCACCGACGAAATCACTCCCGCCCACTACTGTTTCTACTTTGACGAAACTCTGGGCGAGATCCCCTATCTAGGTCTGAAATGCGGCAACGTGCTTCCCATCGGCCGCTCCGACGTCAAGAAAGGCGGATTCGTTGCTGCCGTCAGCGGCAAGCGCCGGGGCAAAGGGTCAAGCCGCGAGCAGTCGCCCTACGCCGAGATGTGCGCCGGCATCCGCGTCGTCATCGCCGAGAACATCGAGCGCATCTACAAGCAGAACTGCCAAAACCTCGGTTTGCTGACCTCAACCAACTTTTCTCTAATCGACCAGATTCGGGCCGGCGACGAAATCCCACTCGCCGAATTCACCGCCGGCGAGGACGAAATCACGCGGCAAGTCATCGAGTACGGCGGCCTGTTTCCTTTCAATGTCGCCCGCATGCAGAAGAAGGTCTTTCTTCCCGCGATCAAGACTGAAAAGCGTCCTATGACGCTGGCGGAAAAAATCTTCGCCCGCCACATGACCGACGACAAATCCGTCCAGCCCGGCGACACCGGATTCGCCCGCGCCGACCTGCGCTTCAGCCACGAGTATGTCACTCCCATGGCCGCCATCTTCTTCGAGCGCTACGTCGGGAAAGACGCCAAGGTCAACGATGCTTCCAGCATTCTCTTCTTTCGCGATCACCTGACCTTTCTCGATGAAGTAATCTCCGAAGAAAAGAAAAAGCTCGGCCTGCTCGACCTTGCCACCCAGCTCAAACTCAAGCAGCAGGACTTCGCCACTAAACAAGGCATCAAGTTGCACGGAGAATTAAAAGACCGCAAGGGCTCGGAAGGCATCTGCCACTCCATTGTCCTCGAAAGCTACGCGCTGCCCGGCCAATTAAACATCGGTTCCGACTCCCACACTCCTCATGTCGGCGCCATCGGCTGCGTGGCCTTCGGCATCGGCACCACCGACGTGTTCAACAGTTGGATCACCAAAGACGTCCGCGTCAAAGTTCCCGAGTCGGTCAAGATCATGGTCCGCGGCAGAAAGCATCCCAACGTCACCGCCAAGGATTTCATCCTCAAGATTCTCAGCCTCGACTACGTCCGCAGCGGCAAGGCCTTGGCCAAGGTCATGGAGTATGCCGGCGAAGCCATCGAGGCCCTCAGCGTGGACGAGCGCGCCACCATGACGAACATGGCCGCGGAAATCGGCGGCTTCACCGGAATCGTGGCCCCCGACCGAAAGGCGGTCGACTTCCTGGTCGAGCGCCGCGGCATGAAACGCGACCAAGCCGAGAAAATGATCGAAGGCCTCTGCAGCGACCCCGGCGCGCAGTATACCCACGTCATCGAACTTGACGCCGCCGAAATCACTCCCATGGTCGCTACGCCCGGCGACCCCGGCAACGGTAAGTACATCCGTGATTTGAACACGCCGGTGCCCGTCGAGCTTGCCTACGGCGGAACCTGCACCGCCGGCAAGAACGAAGACATGGATATGTACGCCGCCGTGCTGGCTGATGCGCTGAAGCACGGTAAGCGGGTGGCTGATTCGGTGAAGTTCTACATCCAGTTCGGGTCTCAGGAGACCCGCGACTACTGCATTCGCAAGGGCTATCTCGACGTGTTCCAGAAAGCCGGCGCGCACGTGATCGAGCCCAGTTGCGGCGCCTGCATCAATGCCGGCCCCGGGGTGACCACGCGCCCCGAGCAAGTGGTCATCAGCGCCCAAAACCGCAACTTCCCCGGCCGCAGTGGTCCCGGCCAAATGTACCTTGCCAGCCCACTAACCGTCGCTGCCAGCGCGGTCGCGGGATACATCGTGGAGTACGAGCCAAGCGCAGATAGGGAACTGGTGGGGGCATGAAGACGGCAGGGAGTGCGGCGCAAAGCCGAAAACGGCGGGTGCGGGAAGCTTTAAGACGCAGCTTCCGCCAGTTTCAGTTGCTCGTGGGGAAGAGAACTTAGAAACGGGAAGATTTATATTCCCGTTCCTGACTAACTACGCCCTACGCCGACGGGTGGCCCATCCTTGCGTTCTTTGCAAGGGTGGGATTCCACCCTCTTGGGATTCCGCCCCCGGGAGATCTCGTCGCTCTACCTCGCTTTTTTCCAGACCAAGTCCTCGTTGTTCCTCCGGTCAATCAGCGCATCCACTTTCCCGTTGTCGCCGTGCTGAAACAAGATGCGGCCTTCCACTCCCTTGCGAAAGAATATGTCGGTGGCTTCTGGAATGAGCTGATCTTTCGGACGATCACCGCGCTGACGAAATAACAAGCCGCCATCCGCCAAAATCGCCAGCGTTTGCCCGGGAGCGAGTTCGTAGGTTCCCAGATACTCGGCGAAACTGGCAGGGTTCACTTTTCCGGGCGCAGGGTCCTCGTAATAGCGCAACACCTGGCCGGCAACGATTTGCCATTGTCCGTTGCGGCGCATCCAGGTATCGGTTTCGTGATAGCGTGCCGTCATTTCCTGCCCGTAGATCGTTTCTTTTTCGTCAAGGTCGTAGCTCAAGACGGCGACCTTCCGCTCGATGTGGCTCTGCACTTTCCCTATTTTGATGCTGCCTGAGGAACCAGCCGGCAGCGGGGTGACATCGGCGACCAGGGCTGCCTTACTCATGTTTCTGCCCTTTTCGTCAAAAAACATGCAGTCCTCGGCGAAGTACTTTTTCCAGGGACGCTGGTCGCCCGCGGCGACCGAATCGACCAGTTCCTGAGTGCGGCGGACGAGTTCGTCTTGCGTGATCTGGTTCCTCGGCTTGCAGGAACTCAAGGCTGTCAACAGCAACGCGACCGCAAAAAACGCAATGATCCGTTTCTCCAAGGGCTGCCTCCTGGGTACATCATGAAACTGTGATGCACGGAGAGACCGACGCGCCGTGCCAACTTGACGCTGTCCTTGGCGGGGATCTGGCGCCGAGCGGTCCGGCTATACCCCGCGCTTCATTCTTGTTAGAATATCCAGTTCTATTGAGTTCCGCATATATCAGGGAGACACAGACTTTATGACATACGTAATTGCAGAACCGTGCATCGGCACCAAGGACACCGCCTGCGTGGATGCTTGCCCGGTGGATTGCATTCATCCCAAGAAGGATGCGCCGGCGCACGCCGAAGAAGAAATGCTCTACATCGATCCCGTGGAGTGTATTGACTGCGGTGCCTGTGTCCCGGTCTGTCCCGTCTCGGCCATCTTTGCGCTAGACGATCTGCCGGAAAAGTGGAAGTCATTCACCGAGCGCAACGCCAAGTATTTCGGGCGCTAGAGTCAATATTTCATCGTAACGGGCTCCCGTCGAGTCTCGGGCCTTCCTTCTCTATTGAATCCATCCTGCGGCGGAGAGTAGGATGGCGCGGCTCACCTACCATCCGGGCCAGGAGGATCCAGATGAGAAGAAGTTTCGGGATTCTTGCCGTTATCGCATTGTCCGCTACGGTAAGCCTTGCCCAGAACGGCGGCTACCTTCTGATCAACAACGACAATGTGAATGGCAACAGCGCCGATATTGACACGATCAGTTCGACCGGCGCCCTTGCCCCGCGTAACGCTATCGGACAGAATTTCAAATGCTTCTTCGTGGCCGACGCCGTCAGCAGCGACATCGCTGCTTTCCAGATCCCCGGCCTTAAGAAAGTCCCGACAAACTTCACTAATCGCCAGCTGGACGGTTTTTATGGCATCGGTTTGGCTGTGTCCCCCAACGGCAAGTTTCTCTATTCGGCATTGTCTGGCAGCGGCAACCTTGCGGTTATGTCAATCGCTCCCGATTGCTCACTGACGCTGGTCGGGACGCCGATTAACCAGCCCGACACTAGTATGAGCATCGCCATCACCAAGGATGGGAGGGCGCTGGTTGTCTCCCACGTGGACCTTGGCGGAGCGCAGGCGTACACACTGAATGCAACCACTGGGGCAATGACCACACTCGGTCCACAACTCAGTTTCAATGCGGCAGTTTCGGAGTGCGCGAACGTAGGCTGCTACCCAAGTGCTGAGGACGTTGATGATACCGGCCAATTCTGGGTGTGGGGCAACGCGACCCTTAGTGGTCCGTCCATTCTGACTGCGAAGCTGACCCCCCGCGGTTTCACCAACGCCGCGGTTGCAGTTTATACGGGCCAAACCACTCTGCAGAACGTACAAACTCCTTGGTTCAGCCCCGCAGCACGGGCGGGGAACGGCAATCTTTACCTCGGTGCCATGGGCTTCGGCACGGGTTACCCAGCAGGCATCATCGTGGCGACCTTCGATGCGGGGACGATTACGTATGCCAGCTCAACCGTGAACAGCGCTGCCTTTTATACGGGAACGGTGCAAACTATTGGGAAAACCGGAACCGGTAGCCCGATCGCCCAGATCTGGGACGATGCGGAGGCCAATAATACGGTGCAGTCCTACACTGTTAACGGCGCAACTTTGACGCCAGCCTCGAGCCTGAAAACGACCTCTTCCGGTTCCTTTGCATTTTCAATGACCGCAGTCGGGAGATAAGTTCGGAGCGGAGATTCTTAGCCAAAAGCTCTAATCCCAGGCCAAGGACTTGGGAAATCTGGTGCGCCCGGAGAGATTCGAACTCCCGACCTATTGCTCCGGAGGCAATCGCTCTATCCATCTGAGCTACGGGCGCTCCGGTTCCAGTGTACATGCAGAGCTTGGCCCCATCAATCGTCCGTGCCACCGACGTCGCGGCTGCTACCAGCGGTTCCTGCCGCCCCCACCGCCGCCGCCACCGCGTCCGCCACGTTCTCCGCCGCGATCTTTGCCGCCCCCGCCACTGCGTTCTGTCTTGGGGCGCGCTTCGTTCACGTTCAGCGTTCGTCCGCCGATCTGAGATCCGTTCAAGGCGGCAATGGCTTTGTCGCCTTCCTCCGCGTTGGTCATCTCCACGAAGCCGAAACCGCGGGAGCGGCCCGTGTCCCGGTCTGTCAAAATGGTAATGCGGTCCACCTGTCCGTATGCCTCGAAGAGTTTGCGTAACTCGTCTTCTGCCGTATTGAAGTCGAGGTTGCCAACGAAAATGTTTTTCAAGCGACTTTCCTCTTCCGCTGCAAGCTATTTGATTCTGCGGCTTCGGCGAGACAGAGGAGGCTGGTTGGCCAGGCAGCCGGAGTTGACCCACAGTCAAATGCGGGGGAAGTATAGCAGGTCTACTGCCGGTGGGAAGCTATTTTGCGAGAGCGTGCGTCAGACGGCCTCGCCCAGTCGTGGCCGCTAGCATTGCTCAACCTTCCAGTAGCCATCGCCTTGATATCCCAGTTGCAATAATCGGTTCTTGGGATCGTGCCGTTTGCCGCACTTGGGGCACTTCAGATAGCGGCTCCAGCCGGTGCCTTTGGAATCGCGATCTTCCGCGACCGCGAAGGTCGTGCCACAACTGCAAGGGACAAGGTACATCCGTAGACCGCGACTGGTTTGCGGTTTGACGCTGCTGCCGCTCAACCTCAGCTCTCCTCTGCCATCGCCATTGACTTCTTCTTCCGCTGATTCGCCTGCAAGACCTTTTTCCGCAGTCGCAGCGACTTGGGTGTGATTTCCACGAACTCATCCTCAGCGATGAACTCGATGGCCTGCTCCAAATTCAAATTGCGAAATGGCACCAACCGGATGGCCTCGTCCGCAGTCGAAGCCCGCATGTTGGTCAGCTTCTTCTCACGCACCGCATTAACGTCGAGATCGTTATCCTTGGCGTTCTCCCCGACAATCATTCCCTCGTAAAGCTCGATCCCCGGTCCGACGAACAGTTCGCCGCGCTCTTGCAATCCCCACAGTGCGTAAGCAGTGGAGGTGCCGCCGCGGTCCGCGACCAGTGCGCCGGTAAGCCGGTGCGGGATATCTCCCTGCCACTCGGTGTAGCCGTCAAACAAAGCGTTCATCACGATGGTGCCACGCGTATCGGTCAACAACTGGCTGCGCAGGCCAATCAGCCCGCGGCTGGGTACACGAAACTCAATTCGTACTCGACCATAGCCGTGGTTGTGCATGTTCTTGACTTCGCTCTTTCGCGCCCCGAGCTGCTCCATGACTACGCCGACAAATTCTTCGGGAACATCGACGGTGAGGTGCTCCACAGGTTCCATGAGCTTCCCGTCGACACGCTTAGTAACGATCTCCGGCTTCCCGACCATGAGCTCGTAACCTTCGCGGCGCATCATCTCGATCAGGATGGAAAGCTGGAGTTCGCCGCGACCCATCACCACCAATGTGTCTGTGGTCTCGGTATCTTCGACCCGCAGGGAAACATTGGTCAGCAGTTCTTTCTGCAGACGCTCCCGCAGATTGCGCGAGGTTACGTAAGTGCCATCACGCCCTGCGAACGGTGAAGTGTTCACCGTGAACTGCATGGCAATGGTTGGCTCATCAATCGTGATGTGGGGCAGAGGGGCTGGATTTATTGCATCGGTGATGGTCTCGCCAATGGTAATGCCTTCGACGCCCGCGACCGCGATAATGTCACCGAGCGTGGTCTCCGTGATGTCAGTCCGCTTCAGGCCGGAGAACGAAAACAGTTTGGTTATTTTGGTCTTGTGTAGCGATCCATCTAACTTCGCGATGGCCACGTCTTCGCCGGTGTGCATGCTGCCGTTGAACACTCGCGCAATGGCCAGTCTCCCCAGGTAGTCGCTGTAGTCAAGGTTCGCCACCAGGATTTGCAGCGGCCCCTCGGGATCGCCGGTTGGTGCAGGAATGGTCTTGACGATGGCCTCGAACAGCGGCAGCAGATTCTCGCCCCCGCCTTTTATGTCATGCGACGCCGTGCCCGCCTTGGCATTGGTATAGAGCACAGGAAAGTCGAGCTGCTCTTCCTTGGCGTCAAGGTCGATGAAGAGGTCATAAACTTCGTTTAAGACCTCCTGCGGACGGGCGTCTGAACGGTCGATCTTGTTGATCACAAGAATCGGTGGCAGGTGGGCTTCGAGTGCCTTGGTAAGCACGTAACGCGTTTGCGGCAGCGGTCCTTCGCTGGCATCTACCAGCAACATGACTCCGTCCACCATCTTCAGCGCGCGTTCCACTTCGCCGCCGAAGTCGCTATGGCCGGGCGTGTCCACAATGTTAATCTTCACGTCGTGATAGAAGATGGCTGTGTTCTTGGCCAGGATGGTGATGCCGCGCTCGCGCTCCAGGTCATTCGAGTCCATGACTCGCTCGATAATGTGCTCGTTGGAGCGAAATGTGCCACTCTGCTTCAGCATGGCGTCCACCAGCGTGGTCTTGCCGTGGTCGACGTGGGCAATAATTGCGATATTACGAATGCCGGAACTCAAGAGAATCCTTTCAGGGAACGAGGCTTCGCCTCACTACTACTTTACTATGCTGGGGCATTTGGGGACTAACTGAGAACTGAGAACCGGTGGAGGCTAGGCGTCCCGCCCGGCTTGACAGGCGAGACGCGCGTTCCTAACGGTAAGCCAGAATGAGATAACCAGCCAGACATTTAGGGTTTCGCGTGCCCTTCCATGCCGTGCCAATCGGGGCTGTTGGGAAAAAAAGTGAAGAACACGGCTCGTTCTCTTTTCTTGCTTGGGCAGTTTTCATAAACCCAGATACCTGGGAAAGTCTGTAGGACTCGATCCAAGGCCTCCGAAAGAGTGACATTGTCCAAAGTTCCGGAGATGTGGGGCAGTTTCGGCGAAGGCATGGCGCGCGCGCCAATCTGCTCGAAATCGAATGGTGGCCCAATGTCGCGGGCCTTCATATACGCTGCTACTTCAGGGGCCGACATAATAGCTCGTAGCGCGTCCCTGGGATCGTACAACGCGTCAGCATTTTCATACTCCACCTTGAACAAGACATGACTGATCCTGACACCTAGGATGTCTGACGGAACATCGTCCTCAATCATTCGAATTGTCCCGCTCGGCTCCCGTGTAATTCGCATCTTCGGGTCACCGGAGAAAACTTCACGTAGAGTATCTACGGGGTCGCCGCCAGCCTTTATCGGAGCCCGCAGTGGAGGGAAGTCCGGTAGCGGTCCTTCGCATCGGCCCCAATACTCAAGAGAAGCCGAAGCGTGAGCTCGACTCAGAACACTCATGATCACGGGAGCCGCAACGTGTGGATTGACCCCTCCTCTTTGGGCTCCGGGACAAGTCGCGACGGATATCGTCGCAACAATGCCGAATTTGAATACGCGAGTCATCTGAGTTCTAACCTGCCACTCCTGCATGCTTCAGAGCCGGTTTCCCGGCCAGACGATGCTCCGCTTCCTTCACCGCGCGCCGTGCCGCGACGATCCCCTTATTGGTGGTCGACTCCGGCCCTTCCGAGTCGGTATTGGCGAAGAACACGCGATCCATCGGTTCCCGCGCCAATGGCTGGATCGTCGTATATAGGCCAGGAGTGGACATGTATAAAGCATGGCCGCGACGGTAAATGTGTACTTCGACCGGATCGACATTGGATCCCGGAAACAGCTTCTGGAAATCCCGCAGCACATTCGCCGCAATCTTTCGCGTGCTGCCCTCCGTCAGCAGATACCCTCGGTCTTCCTCCTTCATGGGCGCGTAACAAGTCAAAATGTTGTACTTCTGCTGGTATCCAGGCTGGTTGCGGACCACCCAATCCGCAACAATAAAATCGGTGAATGTGTTTCCCGGGCACCAAGTGTCGTATGACTTGTTGAACACCGGCTTGTCGAAAATCAGGTTCACCACGGGATAGGGAATGTAGCGGATCTGGTGCATGGCATCACTCTGCTTCTCAGGCAGGCCTTGCACAATGCGCCGCGTAATGAACTTCGGAGTGGCCATGATGACAGCCTTCACAGCCACCGTCTTCAATTCTGCGCCTTGCATGTATGTGACCTGTACCTCTTTTTTGCCGGGAACTACCGCAACGGTGGTGGCCCCGGCTTGCATGCGATCGGCAAACTTCGGGAGGAGAATCTCGGCCAACCGCTTGCTCATTGCTCCCAAACCCCCAGGCCAGGTGTAGAAGTCAGGAACGGTATCCGAGCCGATGTCTTGCAGTTCGTCGATCGCGAGTCTGGCAGCGGTGTTTTCGCTCGTCGCGCCCCAGTTGGAGGGCCCATAATTGTCCCACCATTGCTTTACTTCAACGGGATACCCCTTCAGGAAATTAGAGAACGGAACGTTGTCCAGTTCCTTTCCGCGATTGACCACATCAATCGCCAAAATTTCCTTCTTGAACTTCTTAAAGCCCTCACGGACAGTCGGAGGATACGGCAACCTATCGAGCCCGTCCGTCCAGGTATTGGGAATCCATTCGCCTTGAATGATGGTGGCATCGCGATCTTGCACAGGTAAAGGCTCAAGGCCGATTTCCTTGGCGAAGTTGAAAGCCGCAGGTTCGCTCTTGGTTAGGAACGCGGAACCGGTCGCGAAGGCGCTTCCGTCATGCTCCATGAGGTAAGCATTTCCGCCCCAGTGCGGTTCCTTCTCCAGTAGAAGAAAATCGTGACTTTGTAATAAGTAGGCTGCGGTCAGTCCGCTGACTCCTCCACCCACAATCACAATGTCGTGGCGAGCGGTAGCCGGCGGCAGAGTAAAGATCTTTCCGTCGCGGACCTGATGGCAGATGCGGTTGTCTTCACCATCGACTTCGGGCCGCGGGGCCGTCTCTGCCGCCAGTAAAGAAAGATCCACCGGACATCGGGCGGCAATCGAACCCGCTACGACGTACTTGATAAAGTCTCTGCGATTTGTGCTCATTCGCTAGTCACCTTGCACCGGGGCCTCCACCAATTCGGCCCCACCTTCAGCGTTTCCCTCCGCCCTCGCCCGCAATCGGTACCATGTCACAATCGCGACCAGCGAAAACGCAAAGATGATGCTCGAAATGGCATTGATCTCCGGCGTAATCCCACGCCGCAGCCGTCCCCAGATTTCGAGCGGCAAAGTGTTGTCCCGTCCGATCAGGAAGAAACTCACGGCGATCTCATCCATCGACAGCGTGAAGATCAGCAGTGCCGCTCCAATGATCGACAAACGCAGGTTGGGGATCGTCACTCGCCAGAACGTCTGCCAGTAGTTCGCTCCCAGATCCAGTGACGCCTCTTCCTGGGCGCGGTCAAGCTTCTGCAGACCCGCAAACACTTCGGTTGTGGCAACTGAAATCAGCGCCGTACCGTGGCCCAGCACAATCGTCAACAAGCTCAGTTTCATGTCAGCCGCGCGAAACAGCATCAGCAGTGACAGTCCAGTAATGATTCCCGGCAGAATCAGCGGCAGCAGAACCAACCGCCGGAAGAGGACCTTTCCTGGAAAGTCGGCTCGATCCAGGGCCAGGGCCGCAGGAATGCCAAAAGTCAGCGAAATTGCCATCGCCGCCGCGGCCACCAATACGCTGTTCAATACGGATGTCCAAATGGCATCGTCCGCGAAAAGCATGCGATACCAATCCAGCGTCAGATTGCGTGGTGGAAATCCCCCTACCCCGCTTCCGTTGAACGAGTACACAATCAGTGTTACGATCGGCAGGTACAAAAAGCAGAATACCGCTGCTGCGTGCCACGGCAACCACCGCGACTTCACCTGCGCGCCGCCACTCATCGGAAGCTCCATTTCTTTTCGAGGCTCTCCGACAGATAAATCAGCGCCAGCACCAGCAGCAACATGCACAACGAAATCGCCGCTCCCAGCGGCCAGTTGTAGGCCGCACCGAACAAGCTCACAACGATGTTCGAAATCATGATTCCACTCGGCCCACCAAGCAGCAGCGGCGCCAGAAAATCTCCGAGACTGAGTACGAACGCGAAAGTCGCTCCCGCCAGCACTCCCGGGATCGAAAGTGGCAAGATCACACGCCAGAAGGTCTGGAAAGGCGATGCACCCAGATCATGCGAGGCCTCCACCAGGTTCCGCGGGATGTGCTCGAGCGAAGCGTAGATCGGTAAGAACGCAAACGGCGTGTAGATGTGCGTGAGCGTCAACACCACTGCAAACGGGCTGTAGAGCAGGAAATCCAGTGGATGTTGCGTCACATGCACGTACTGCAACAGCGTGTTGAGGACGCCGTCGCTGCCTAGGATAGTCTTCCACGCGTAGGCGCGCACCAGATAGCTGACCCACAACGGAATAATCACCAACTGATAGAAAAGCTCTTTTCTCGCTCCTGCATGAAACGACAAATAATAAGCCAGCGGATAACCCAACAGCAGGGAAAACACCATGACGCGTGCCGCAATCCACATCGAGCGGAACAGAGTCTGCAAGTAAACATTCACGCGAAACAGGTCGCGATAGTTGTCGAGTGTCCAGGAATGTACAATCGTCTGCGATACCGAGACCGACCAGAAGCTGTAGCAAAAAAGCAGCGCATACGGGACCAGCAGAAACACTGCGACCCACACTAATGGCGGCACTGTAATCGCGGCTCGGTAGGCGCGGGAAAACATCAGATCCTTTCCTCCGACGGGCGGACCGCGACGGCATCCTGGGGCGAGAATTCCAACTCCAGATCGCCGCTCCAGTTCTCCCGGGTCGCAGTGCGTATGGACAGCTTCAATCCGTCCGCACATTCCACCTGCAGTAACTCCGTCGAACCGTGAAACGCCTGGTGACAGACGCGGGCGCGAAACCGGACGACGTTTACGCCAGCGCTTCCGGCCGCCGAGTTCACCACCCGAAGGCTTTCCGGCCGCAGCGAGAACAACACCGGCCCATCCGGCAGCCCGACCGGCCAATCCAGCGAATGGCATCGCACCACGCCACCCTTCACTTCTCCTGGCAGCAGGTTGGTGTGCCCAATGAACTGCGCCGTGTACGCCGTCGCTGGCCGCCCGTAGATTTCACGCGGCGAAGCAATCTGCTCCAATTCACCCCGGCGCAATAGCGCAATACGGTCCGACATGACCATGGCTTCTTCCTGGTCGTGAGTGACAAACACAAACGAAATGCCGACTTCGCGCTGCAGCGATTTCAGCTCCACCTGCATCTGCCGCCGAAGGTTGGCGTCCAGTGCGGAAAGCGGCTCGTCCAGCAGCAACAGCCGCGGGCGGTTCACCAAGGCGCGGGCCAGAGCGATGCGCTGCTGTTGTCCACCGCTGATCTTTGCCGGCTTGGACCTGGCATACGCCGTCATCTTCACCATGGCCAGGGCTTGCTCCACGCGGTTCGCTATTTCTTCCTTTGGCAATTTTGCCACACGAAGCCCATAGCCTACGTTTTCTGCGACCGTCAAATGGGGGAATAAAGCATAATGCTGAAAGACCGTATTCACCCGCCGCCGGTACGGAGGCAAAACGTCGAGCCGCTGGTCTTCCATCCAGATCTCGCCCGATGTCGCATCCTCGAAGCCGGCAATGATGCGCAGCAGCGTCGTCTTGCCCGAGCCGCTTTCGCCCAAGATGGTCAGGAATTCACTTTCCGCGATCTCCAGGGAGATATCGCGCAGCACCGGATTCTTGCCGAATGATTTGGCGATGTTGCGGACGGAAAGCAGAGGTTGTGCCCCAACTCTGGAGGAGCGAGCTAGCGTGGCTTCGGTGGTGGTGGCCATTTGTCTTGGTAGCGCCGCCGTCTTGGCAAAATGCCGGCTTTACCCCGTGACGCCCTACTGTGCTGCCTTCACTTCATTCCAAATCTCGTTGTACTTCTTGCGCCGCGGAACATCCTGCCAGAAGTACAGCCGCTTCTGATAGTTGTCCACGTCATCCAGGTGCAGGCTCTTCACTTGTCCGGCAGTCATGTATTGCGCCGCCTGCGGATTCGCCGGAGTATAGCCGGTCACATCGGCGACTTTCTTCTGAGTTTGCGGCTGAATCATGTACTCCAGAAACTGGTAGGCCAGATCCTTGTTCTCGCTGCCGGCCGTGATCATCAGGTGATCAATCCAGCCCGTCGTATTTTCTTTGGGAATCGTCTCGCCGACGGGAAATCCGATCTTGCGCAGCTGATTCGTCATCAGCGGCCAGCCCATGGCGAGGACGATTTCGTGATTCTGAAACAGGTTGGTCAACTCGCCGCCAGTCGACCACATCTTCCGGATGTTTGGTTTCAACTCCAGTAGTTTCTTCTTGACTGCTTCCAACTGTTCGTCGGTGAGGTTATACAACTGGCCAGGGTTCGGCTTGTCGAACCCCAGAAGCTGCGCCGTCATGTAGACAGTAGAGAGGTCATCCCAAACGGAAATCTTGCCCCGATATTTTGGGTCCCAGAGCACATTCCAGCTATCTGGCGGCAGTGCGAAGGCCGTAGTGTCGTAGATAATCGGATCTGGTCCCCACACAAAAGGCGTACCGAACACTTGCCCGTGAATCCGAACCAGGGGCAGGGAAGTCATCTGCGGCGAGAGCTGGCTGTAGCTGGGAAGTCTCGAAAGATCAAGCGGCGCCGCCAGTCCCGCCGAGGCGATGGAAGTGGCAACGTCGCTCGAAGGGGAGATCACATCGTAGTTACCGGCGCTTCCGCCCCGTAGCTTGGCCACCAATTCATCGCTCGATCCCATGTACGAAGCCGTAACCTTGCAGTGATATTGATCCTCGAACCCACGCACAAACGAAGGGTCGGCGTATCCCTCCCATACCAGCAAGTTCAGAGTGGGTGTTTTCTTCGTGCAGGCCCCAGTCAGAAGCAGTGCGCACGCCGTCACAATCAGGATTCCAACACGCCGGACCATCACTGTGAGTCCTCCAAGTCTGTCCCTGCCGCGTTCCACTTCGAGGATTGGCCTTCCACCCTACCGCCCATCGTGATCAATTCTCCCGTCGCGCTAGAACGTCGGCGGCGTGTTCACCCACAATACCCATGTCTCGTTGCGTCCCGGGTTCAGCCAGCGATGCGGTGTCGCGCTCTCGAAATAGAAACTGTCACCGGTCCGCAAACGGTATTCCTCTTCCTGGACAGAGATCCGCAGTTCGCCCCGCAACACATACAGAAACTCCTCGCCCTCATGGGCGTAAGACTCGCCGCTGCCTGCCTTGGGTGCTATGCGAAACAAATGCGGTTCCATCACCGTGTTTCCATACGCCAGCAATTCCATGCGAACTCCTGGCCCTGCCTCCAGGATCTTGCGTTTCCCAGGTGACACCAGGCGGCCTCGCGATTCCGCGGCATCGAAGAAATCCAGGATGCTGGTCTGGTAGTACAGAGCCAGCTTGCGCAGAGTGCTCACGGAGGCGCTCATCTGCGAGCGTTCCAGCGCACTCAGAAATCCCACGGAGATGGCAACCTGCTTCGCTACTTGGGCCAAAGAAAGCCCACGTTGTTGCCGAAGTTGCCGCAGATGTGAGCCGATGGCTCCACTGGCTCCGTTGGATTGCGTGCGCACCCGCCCTTCCCGCCGCAGTAGTTGCACGATGGCCGGGGCGTTAAGCCCTCGCACCTTGCGCAAAAACCGTGCCCGCTTCAGCAGTTTCACGTCATCGGGGGTGTAAACACGGTATTGACTGGCTGTGCGTCGCGGGCGGGTCAGGCCCAGGCGCTCCCAGGAGCGAATCACCGAGGGGGAAACCCCCGCCAGCCGGGCCACTTCTCCGATCTTCAAGTAAGGTTTTGGCTCGGCGGATTTCATTTTACAAAACCGCGCTCTCCGAGTATTTTCAGGGCGTCCCTAAAACCCCATTTTTTGCTTGACAGCCAATGGCAGATTTCACTAACCTTGCGCGATTATAGCAAGGTTTGCTTTTCATGCAACTTGGTTGCTGGCAAATTCTCCACCCCGGATCGGGAGGTGCTGCATGCATCCGTCTCTGGACCGCCGTACGTTGTCCTTCTGCCTGGTCCTGCTCAGTTTGATCGCGCTGCTTTCCTCTCCGGCTCTCGCACAAAGTGGCAGAATTCTGGGCCGCGTCGCGGATCCCACGGGCGCAGTGCTGGCCGGCGTGAAGGTGACGTTGACCCACGCCGCCACCGGCGCCAGCCGGGACACGACCACCAACGGCAGCGGCGACTACACCTTCGTGGAAGTTGTGCCCGGGGTCTACGATACTCAGTTTGAGTTGACGGGCTTCAAGAAGAGCGTGCAGAAAGGCATCACTGTCGACGTCAACCAAGTGGTCACGCTGAACAAGGTGATGGACATCGGCGCCACCCAGGAAGTTGTCGAAGTTACCTCGGAAGCCCAGCAGGTCGATACCACCAGCACCCAGCTGGGTGCGGTTATCAACGACCGCTCCGTCAACGAGTTGCCCCTCAATACCCGCGACACCTATCAGTTTCTTCAACTCCAGCCCGGCGTGCAATCACAACTGGGAAGCAGTGGCAGCCTCTTTTTTGGGTCTGATGATGCGGGCAGCGTTTCGGTGAATGGCGGACGTACCCGGGCCAACAACTTCAGCGTCAACGGAGGCGATGCCAACGATCAGTTCGTGAACCTGCCCACCGTGCAGCCTACTCCGGACAGTGTCGCCGAGTTCCGTGTAATTACCAACACCTTTGATGCCGAGTATGGACGCAATTCGGGTTCGGTCGTCAACGTCGTCACTAAATCAGGCACGAACCAGTTTCACGGGGATGTCTACGAGTACTTCCGCAACACTGTGCTGAACGCACAAGGATATTTCAATACCGTTAAGCCGCAACTCAACCAGAATCAGTTTGGTGGAACTCTCGGTGGACCGATCAAAAAAGACCGCACCTTCTTCTTCGCCTCCTACGAAGGCCGCCGCATCCGGCAAGGAGATCCCGGCGAGGTGGTGAATGTGCCTTCTCTCGCAGAAGCCAAGGGGGATTTTTCTGCCGTCGGAGGATTCGCGCCGACCACCAACCCTAACAGCGGTTTACCCAACCAAATCAGCGACCCATTCGTTGCCCAGGTTTTGAACGGGCGGCCCGGTTGCACGGCAGCGATTCAGAATCTGCACGGCCAGGCACCTGCCGCCAACCTCTTGTGGTCCCAGATATTTCCCACCGGAGTAATCCCCACTGCTTGCCAGGACCCCGTAGCAATCGCCCTGATGCAGAGGTTCATCCCTCAGGCAAATGTAGGGGCGTTTCAGAACCAGTCCGTCCCCACCGGAACCGATAACGAAGATCAGTTTACGGTTCGCGTTGATCACAAGATTACCGACCGCCAGAATCTTTCGGTCTACTACTACTTCACCGATGTCAGACAGCTCGCACCCTATGACACCTTCGAGCAGGCGGGAGCCAATGTTCCGGGCTTCGGCAATTTCGACAATTCTCGCTTCCAGCAATGGAACATCAGTCACAGCTGGTCGCTTAGTAACGCGCTCGTCAACGAGGCGCATTTCACCTACATGAGGGAAGGGCAACTAGGGTTCCTCGAGCCGCAAACCTTGAGTGCGGTCACTGCGTCGTGTGGCACGGGTGCGGCGGCGGCGTTTTGCTTTACCGGGACTTCCGATTCGACGGCCATCTCGGGGGCGCTCGGTAACAACCCAAAGCTAGGGATCACCCCAGGTCTGCCAGTCAGCCATACTGGCGTCCCGTTTGTCAGTATTGGAGGTGGCGCGAATATTGGCAACAACTGGGAAGGCGTTCTTCCCCAGGTGGGAAATAGCTTCCAGTGGTCCGACAGCTTGACCTGGGTCAAAGGGAATCACACGTTCAAGTTTGGAGCTGAAGTACGGCGTCAGCGTTTCGACCAATTTTACTATTTTGACGTCAACGGAGATTTCACGTTTAGCGGCCTAGGACCGAATGCCATCGGGGCCGGTGACGGCAACAACTACGCCGAGTTCTTGCTCGGGTTGAGTGATACCTATCTCCAGGGCTCAGGTCAGAGTGAAGCGGTTCGCAGCACATCCCTTTATCCTTTCTTCCAGGACAGTTGGAAGATCAAACCAAATCTGACCCTGAACTACGGGCTGCGATGGGAACTCAATACGCCACCGACCGACGTCAGCGGACACGTGGAGACTTACCGTCCGGGCCAGAACAGTACTGTTTATCCTTGTAGTCCTGCCACTACCGCTGATTTTCCTGCTGATTGTCCCACTGGACTGGTAGTTCCGCACGATCCTGGCGTTCCCGCTGGCCTGACTTCGACTTATTACAAGTCTTTTGCGCCACGCGTAGGCCTGGCCTACAGCCCCAATTTTGATAGCGGTTTGCTGGGAAAGGTGTTTGGCAACAATGGGAAAACCAGCATCCGCATGGGTTGGGGCCTGTTCTACAACCCAATCGAAGAATTGGTGATGGCCCAGTTCGGTGCCGAACCTCCTTTCGGAGGCAGTTCTTCAATCTCTAACACATTCTTGAATACCCCCTTCGTTTTCCAGAGCGGTGGTATCGCACCAAACCCCTTTGGCGGAATCATCACACCCACGCCGGGGAAGCCGGTCGACTTGTCGAATTTCCGGCCAATCCTCTTATACGGGGAGTTTCAACCTCACCTGCGCGCGCAATACACGGCGCAATACAATCTGACCATTCAGCGGGAACTGGCCAGGGATTTGATGTTCCAAATCGGTTACGTAGGCTCGCAGGGGCACCGCTTACTTGCAGGGCGCGACATTAACCCATCGAACCCTCAGACCTGCCTCGACATCAACACCATACAAGGCGCTGGGACCTGCGCTCCGACCGGCGAAGATGGGCCATTCAACGTCACCGTGCCCCAGGGCTTCAAGTTTCACATGCCCAACGGTTCCATCGTGACCGGTGCCGCTGGCGGAACCCCGCTGACCTTCGTCGGTCTGCGGCCCTTCTCGTCTCCCAACTGCAATGCGTTGACCGGGGCTGGTTGCCCGGCCGATGGCGTTCCGGTTTTCACCGATATTTTCGCCGAGGACACCGTCGCCAGTTCGAATTACAACGCGCTCGAAGCGATGCTTCAAAAGCGGTTCTCTCATGGCTTGCAATTTCAAGCCGCTTATACCTTCAGCAAATCGATTGACGATGGCTCTACTTTCGAAGAGACCATTAATCCCTTTAACTTCAGGGCCAGTCGCGCGCTCTCCTTGTTCAACTCGGCTCAGCGCTTCGTGGTGAGCTATGACTGGGAACTGCCAATCCCGAAACATGAAGGCTTCACGGGAAAGCTGGTGGATGACTGGGCGGTTTCAGGCATCACCCAGTTCCAGAGCGGGTTTCCTATTCGTCTGGATACAATCGACGACACCGAACTGATCAACAGCTTGTTCTTCCTGGGAACCGAGGCTCCCAGTCTGGTTGCGCCGTTCCAGAAATTGAACCCGAAGACAAATAGCAATTTCTGGTTCAGTCCCAGTGATTTTGCAGATCCGCCGCTAGGTCACTTTAACAACGGCACGCAGCGCACAATCTGCTGCGGTCCCGGACTCCAGGAGTGGGATTTCTCGGTCCACAAGAAGCTCGCCGTTACAGAAAGCACGTATTTCCAGTTCCGGGCGGAGATTTTCAATGTTTTCAACCACACAAACTTCTCCAATCCGGATGGTCGCTTCTCGGATGGCCCGACACAATTTGGGAAGATCACACAAGCAGCTGCCCCCCGGCTGGTGCAGTTTGCTTTAAAATACTATTTCTAGCCCCAAAGCCCGGGCAGCCCCGCTGTCCGGGTACTCTAATGGCCGCCAGGAGGCGGCTTGAGATTTCTCGGAGATCCAGATGTACCCCGACTTGCAGCAGGAGATTTCCACTTTTGAGCGTCGCACGCCCAAATCGGCTGAATCCCACAAGCGCAACCTGAAGCGTATCCCACTCGGCGTAGCCAGTAACTACCGCGCCTACGATCCTTATCCCATCTTCGTCCAAGAGGGCAGCGGTTCTCATTTCCGCGATCTTGATGGCAACGACTATATCGATCACAACCTCTGCTTCGGCGCGCTCATGGCCGGGCATTGCAATCCCGCGGTCATGAAAGCCGTTCAGGCCCGCCTGAGCACTGGCACCATGTTTGGGATGCCACACGATATGGAATGGCAGCTTGCCGAAGAAATCGCCCAACGCTTCCCGGTTGAGATGGTTCGCTTCGGGTCCAGCGGGACTGAAGCTACCATGCACGCCTGTCGTCTGGCGCGCGCAGCTACCGGTCGCGACAAGATCTTAAAGTTTGAAGGTGGCTACCACGGCCTGCACGACACTGCTCTCGTCAGCGTGAAGCCTCATGCTCCCGAATTTGGCGATGTCAATGCTCCAACCTCAGTGCCCGGCGGTCTCGGCGTTCCCAAGGCATCCATCGCTAACGTGCCCGTCGCCACTTTCAACGATCTGGCGAGCGTCGAGCTTCGCTTCCAGCAGAACCCCGGCGAGATTGCCGCGATCATTCTCGAGCCCATCATGATGAATGTGGGCCTATGCATGCCGCAGCCCGGATTCTTGCAGGGCCTCCGCGACATCTGTACCAAGAACGGCGCGCTGCTGATCTTCGATGAAGTAAAGACCGGCGCGAAACTCGGATGGGGAGGAGCCTCCGAGTACTTCAACGTGAAGCCCGACATGATCTGCCTGGCCAAGTCAATTGGTGGCGGTTTCCCGCTGGCGGCATTCGGCACCCACAAATCGGTGATGGACCTTATTTCGCAGCACAAAGTCTTTCATGGTGGTACCTACAACACTAATCCTGTTTCCATGGCCGCGGGCCTGGCCGCGTTCCGCGAAGTCCTCACCCGCGAAAACTATGCGCATGTAGAGAAGCTCAGCAAGAAGCTGGTCGAGGGCTATCGTAAGACACTGGCCAAGACCGGATTACAGGGCTACATCGCCGTCGCCGGCGCCAATGGCGCGCTCATGCTTTATCCCAAGGAGATTCGCAACTACCGCGACTGGACCACCGTCGACGTCGACCTGTGGCGGCATTACTGGTTCGGCATGGTCAACCGTGGAGTTATGCCGCAACCCTACTGGTGGGACGAACAGTGGACCATCTCGGTGCAGCATACCGAAGCCGACATCGACAAGCACCTGGCGGCATTCGCAGATGTGGCGCCGGCGCTGGCCAAAGCCCAGCAGGAGCGCACTGCAGAAGCGGTGGCCCATTAGCCAAGGAGCAGAGTTTGACGGCCAACAATGACGCGACCGACCAGCCGCAGCTGAGGCGTGTCCTCGGCCGTTGGGATCTGGTCTTGCTGTTCGTGGTCGCGGTGTTCAACCTGAACGTGGTTCCGTCGATCGCAGCTAATGGCGGGGTCACCGTATGGTTGTGGCTCATCGCTCTGCTGCTTTTCTTTTGGCCGCAGGGCATTGCGGTCCTCGAACTCGCACACCGCTTTCCAGGAGAAGGCGGTGTCTACCTCTGGGCCAAGGAAGTGTTCGGAGACTTTCATGGCTTCTTGTCCGGATGGTGTTATTGGACCAACAACATGCTGTACGTGCCCACAGTCATGCTGTACTTCGTTGGCGTTTCGGTGTTCGTGCTGGGGCCGGGACACGCGGCTCTGGCCGACAGCAAAGCGTTTGCTCTGACTGCGTCCATAGCTTTGCTGGCCTTTCTGACTGTCCTGAACATCGTGGGGCTCAGCGTAGGGAAATGGCTGAACAACCTGGGCGGAATCGGCACCGGCATCGCCGCCGCCACACTGATCGGCCTGGGTGTGATTGTGCTGGCCCGCTTCGGTACGTCAATCACATCGGCGGATTTCAAGATTCCCGCTGATCCGCGCTTCGTGATGAATTCTTTCGGAGTAATCTGCTTCGGCTTGGTGGGGCTCGAACTGGCCTCGGTGATGGGCGACGAGATTCGCGATCCGGCGCGCGCTTTGCCCGGTGCGGTCGCCTGGGGTGGTGTGCTCAGCGGCTTGCTCTACATCGGCGCAACTCTGACCTTGCTGATCGCAGTAGGCAAGAACGACATCAGCGTGCTGCAAGGGATCGTGCAAGCCGTGAGTCACATGGCCACCAGGGTTGGATTTGCTTGGATCGTCGCTCCGTTTGCTCTGATGTTGAGTCTGTCGATCGCCGGAATTGGTTCGGCATGGATGGGTGGCTCGGCTCGAATTCCATTTGTTGCCGGACTCGATTCTTATATGCCGTCGTGGCTGGGCAGAGTGCATCCGCGATATGCGACGCCCTACGCCGCGCTGATCGTGCAGTTTGTAGTGTCACTGGGGCTCTGCATCATCAATTTTGCGACGTCCGGCGGCGTGCAGGAAGCATTTCAGACCATGTTGTCGCTGGCTGTCGTATTGCAGCTAGTACCGTTTATCTATGTGTTCGCAGCGCTGCTGAAGTTCGCGTTCGCCGAGACGGCAAGAAAGGGACGCTACAGCAAGACTGTTCTCGTGTTCGCGGGTGGAAGTGGTCTGCTGACCACCGTTCTCGGGATTGTCGTGGCGTTCTCCCCCGCAAAGCAGATCACGTCGGTCTGGCGTTACGAAGTGACCATGTTTGGTCTGACGTTATTCTTCATCGCGCTGGCCGCATTTTTTTTCTTTGTTTACGGTCGCCGTAAGGTGGCGCAACAGATTCGTCTGGGGATGAGCGCACCCGTCCCCGCGAGCGAGGCTCGCATTAAATAGGAGGTTCTCATGCCCGGTGGTGTCAAAGCCGATGTCCGCACTTATCAGATGTATGTGAACGGCGAGTGGGTCGACAGCAAGTCAAACAAAACATTTCCGGTCTACGATCCCGCGACCGAAGAAGTTATCGCCCAGGTTCCCGACGCCAACGCCGACGACGTCAACCGCGCCGTTGCTGCCGCCAAAGCCGCTTTCGAGGATGGTCCCTGGGGATCCGCGACTGCGCAAGAACGTGGCCGCGTGCTCTTTCGCCTCTCTGAGAAGATTCGCCAGAACACCGCGACCCTTGCCGAGCTCGAATCCCGCAACACCGGCAAGCCCATCGTCGAGGCCGAATTCGATATCGCCGACGTCGCCACCTGTTTTGAATACTACGGTGGCCTGGCCACCAAGATTCTGGGTTTCGTGAACCCCGTACCGGACAACGCCGTCAGCCTCACGCTCAAAGAACCCATCGGCGTGGCTGGTCAAATCATTCCCTGGAACTACCCCTTACTGATGGCTGCCTGGAAACTCGCGCCCGCTCTCGCCGCCGGATGTACCTGCATCCTGAAGCCGGCTGAGCAAACGCCCATCACCGTGCTCGAAATGGCAAACTGGCTCGCCGATGTCGGACTGCCTCCCGGAGTCGTCAACATCATCACCGGATTCGGCGAGACCTGTGGCGCTCCGCTGGTGCAGCATCCCGACGTCAACAAGATTGCTTTCACCGGCAGCGCCGCCGTCGGCAAGATCATCGTCAAACAGGCCGCTGATACGGTCAAGCGCGTGACTCTCGAACTCGGCGGCAAGTCCCCTAACATCTTCTTCGCCGACGCCGATTTCGAAGCCGCCATCGACGGCGCGCTCTTCGGAGTCTTCATTAACCAGGGAGAAGTCTGTTCCGCCGGCAGCCGCATTCTCGTCCAGAAGCCGATTTACAAACAGTTCGTCGACGCCATGACCGAGAAAGCGAAGAAAGTCAAGCTGGGCGCGCCCCTCGACCGCGACACCAAGATGGGTCCGCTCGTCAGCAAAGACCAGTACGACCGCGTTCGTTCTTATCAGGAAGTCGGCAAGAAAGAAGCCAAGCTCGCTTTCGGAGGAGGCCGCGCCGAGCAGTTTGCCAAAGGCTACTACGTGCAGCCCACCATCTTCTATGACGTAACCAACAGCGCCCGCATTGCCCGCGAAGAGATTTTTGGTCCCGTCGCCACGGTCATTCCCTTTGAAGACGAGAAAGAGGCGGTCAAGATCGCCAACGATTCGCCCTACGGCCTGGCTGCCGCGGTCTGGACTCGCGACATCTTCAAGGCGTTCCGCGCGGTGAAGGCGATTCGCGCTGGCATTGTGTGGGTGAACCACATGCAGCCGACGTACGTCGAAGCTCCCTGGGGAGGTTACAAACAATCCGGATTCGGACGCGAGCTCGGCCCCTGGGGCATTGAAGAATATCTCGAAACTAAACAGGTTTACATCAACCTGAACGAAGCGCCGATTGCCTGGTACTGAGAGAATTCTAGAAACTAGAAACTGGAAACTGGAAACTTATCCTAATGCCGATCATTCAACTGCGAACCACGATCCCCGGCCCGAAATCGAAAGCGCTGGCCGAACGCCGGGCTACCGCCGTCCCCCGCGGCCTGTCTCACGGTACCCCGGTGTATGTAGCCAATGCCCAAGACGCCTGGCTGGAGGACGTGGATGGCAATCGTTACATCGACTTCGCCGGGGGCATTGGCTGCATCAATGTTGGCCATCGGCAGGAACCAGTGCTTTCCGCTATTCGCGAGCAACTTGACAACTTCCTGCACACCTGTGTCCAGGTCACGCCGTATGAAAACTACGTTCGCCTGGCCGAGCGTATGAACGAGGTCACGCCCGGCAAGTTTCCCAAGAAGACTTTCTTCGTAAACTCCGGCGCCGAGGCGGTCGAGAACGCCGTTAAAATCGCGCGTGCGCACACCGGCCGCACGGGGATCATCGCCTTCGAGGACGCCTTCCACGGCCGGACCATGATGACTCTCGCCCTCACCAGCAAGACTCATCCTTACAAGGCTGGCTTTGCTCCGTTCCCCGGTGACGTTTACCGCATTCCTTATGCGTACTGCTATCGCTGTTCCTATTCGTTGAAGTATCCCTCGTGCGATCTCTTCTGTGCGCGTCATTTGGAAGACACCTTCAAGCGCGTGGTCGCATCGGAGGATGTCGCTGCCGTGATCGCCGAACCGGTGTTGGGTGAGGGCGGATTCGTCGTGCCGCCGCCGGATTACTTCTGCGTGCTGATCGACATTTGCCGCAAGCACGGCGTACTGTTCATCGCCGACGAAGTGCAAAGCGGTTTCGGCCGCACCGGAACACTGTTTGCGAGCGAGCATTACGGGATTGAGCCGGACATTCTGGTCTCAGCCAAGTCACTCGGCGGCGGATTACCCCTGGCGGCCATCACCGGACGCGCCGAAATCATGGACGCACCTGGCCCTGGCGGCCTGGGCGGTACGTTTGCTGGCAACCCAGTTTCCTGCGCAGCCGCGCTCGCCGTGCTGGATATGTTCGACCGTGAAAATCTCTTGCGCCGCGCCAACGAAATAGGGAGCCACTTTCAGAAGCGCGCAAAAGCATGGCAGAAGCGCTGGGCCCTCGTCGGCGATGTCCGCGGCCTGGGCGGCATGCAGGCCATCGAACTGGTCAAATCGGCCGAGGCGCGCGAACCCGCGGCCGATGAGACCAAGAAGATAACCCAATACTGCTACGAGCATGGACTGATTACGATCACTGCCGGGTCGTATTCCAACGTCATTCGCGTGCTGGTGCCGCTAGTCGTCACTGACGAGCAAATGGACGAGGCGCTTGACGTGCTTGAAGCCGCATTGCAGATGGTTAGCGAGCGCCAGGGTGCCGTGGCCCAAGTCACGTAAAACGGAGATTATTCATCTATGCCGGTCGCCGCACCTCCAACAACCAAGGTCCCGAACTTCATCGACGGCCGCTGGGTCGAATCGCGCGCCTCCGAATGGCTCGATGTCACCAATCCGGCCACCGGCGAAACTATCGCCCAAACTCCACTCTCAAGCGCCGCCGAGGTCGCCTCGGCTGTGGATGCTGCCGCTGCCGCTTATCCCGAATGGCGTCGCACACCGCCCGAAGACCGCATCCAGCCTTTGTTCAGACTCAAGCAGCTTCTCGAAGATCATATCGACGAACTGGGCCGCATCATCACCCGAGAAAATGGCAAGACCTTCGCCGAGGGCAAAGCCGAACTGCGTCGCGCCATCGAAAACGTCGAAGTTGCCTGCGGCATTCCGATGATGATGCAAGGCTACAACCTCGAAGACGTGGCTCGCGGCATCGATGAATTCATGATTCGCCAGCCGCTCGGCGTGGTCGCTGCCATCACCCCTTTCAATTTCCCCGGCATGATTCCGTTCTGGTTTCTGCCTTACGCCGTCGCCTGCGGCAACACTTTTATCTTGAAGCCTTCCGAGCGCGTGCCCCTCACCATGCGCCGCGCCTTCGAACTGCTGGAGCAAACTGGCCTGCCCAAGGGGGTGGTCAACCTGGTGAACGGCGGCAAGGACGTGGTCAACGCGCTGCTCGATCATCCCAAGGTTCGAGCGATTAGTTTTGTAGGCTCAACCCCAGTAGCGCGACACGTCTACGCGCGATCGGGAGCGAACGGCAAGCGCGCGCAATGCCAGGGCGGCGCTAAGAATCACGTCATCGTTCTCCCCGACGCGGACATGGCCATGGCTACTCAAATCATTAGTGACAGCGCCTTCGGATGCGCCGGTCAGCGTTGCCTGGCGGTGTCGGTCGCTGTGACTGTGGGCGAGGCGCAGAAAACGTTTCGTGACGCCATCACCGAAGCTGCTGCAAACCTGCGCGTCGGCATCGGCCTTGACGACGGCGTGCAAATGGGGCCGGTCATCACTCCTAAGAGCAAATCGCGAGTCGAATCTCTTATCGCAACCGGCGCGAAGCAGGGCGCGAAAGTCCTGCTCGACGGCCGTAGCGCCAAGATCCCCAAATACGAGGCCGGAAACTTCGTGAAGCCGACCATTCTCGACAATCTGCCTGCCACCAGTGAACTTGCCGACACTGAAATCTTCGGCCCAGTCCTCAGCCTGATCCACGCCGACGGCATGGACGAAGCCCTGGCATTCCTTGAGCGCAGTCCCTACGGCAACCAGGCGTCGCTATTTACTTCGAGCGGTGCAGCCGCGCGGCGTTTCCGCTATGAGGCCCCGGCAGGTAATATCGGCATCAACATCGGAGTCGCTGCACCCATGGCCTATTTCCCCTTCAGTGGCTGGAAAGATAGCTTCTTCGGAATCATGCACGGCCAGGGCCGCGACGCGGTTGAGTTCTATACAGAGAAAAAAGTGGTGGTAGAACGCTGGGCAAAAGAACATTCGCGGAAATTCTGAATTGGTTTTTTCTGTGAACCTCTGTGTCCCCTGTGGTTAAGAAAAACCATAACCACAGGGGACACAGAGGTTCACAGAGACAAAAGAGGTATTCATGTCAGACACCATCCAAAAATACAAAGACTACGTAATGACCGGCTTCATGAAGTCGGTTGTGCCCATCGTCATTGATCATGCAAGTGGTGCCACCGTCACCGATGTCAACGGCCGCGAGTACCTCGACTGCTTTGCCGGTATTTCCGTGGTTAACGCCGGCCACAACAATCCCCAAGTCGTCGCCGCCGCCAAGGCCCAGATGGACAAGCTCGTCCACTGCTCGTCCTACATCTACCATGTGCAGCCGGTCGCTGATCTCGCGGAGAAAATCGCCCACATCGCTCCCCGCGGCCTCACCAAGACTTTCTTCGGCAATAGTGGCGCCGAGGCTATTGAAGGCGCCATGAAGTTGGCGCGTCTTTACACTGGCAAACATGAATTCATCGCTCTCCACGCCAGTTTCCACGGACGCAGTTGGGGAACCCTCAGCATTACCGGCAACCAGGGACGCAAGAAGCGCGGCGGTCCCTACGCTTCCGGCGTGGCTTTTGCACCCGCGCCGTACGCTTACCGTTCGCAGTGGCGCACCGATCCCGAAGAATGTGGGCGCCAATGTGCCCGCTCGATCGACGATGTGATCCGTTTCGCCACTTCTGCCGACGTAGCCGCATTCATTGCCGAGCCAGTGATGGGTGAAGGCGGCATCATCGTGCCGCCGTCGAATTACTTCAAAGAAGTAAAGCAAATCCTCGACCAGCACGGGATCCTATTCATCGCCGACGAAGTCCAATCCGGCTTCGGCCGGACCGGCAAGATGTTCGCTTACGAGCATTACGGTGTCGATCCCGATATTCTGGTCACTGCCAAAGGCATCGCCGACGGTTTCCCACTAAGCGCATTCAGTACACGGCCAGAGATCGCCGCTGCCTTTAAGCCCGGCGACCATCTTTCGACTTTCGGAGGCAACCCAGTTTCCTGCGCCGCTGCGCTCGCCAACATCGACTTCATGCAGAAAGAGAATCTGCCTGCGCGAGCCGCTGAAACCGGCTATTACGCCATGTCGAAGTTACGCGAGTTGCAGAAGCAGAATCCCATCATCGGGGACATTCGCGGCTTGGGCCTTATGATCGGTGTTGAACTGGTGAAAGACGAAAAGCTGACCCCCGCAACTGCTGAAGCTGAGGCGATCCGCGACGCTCTGCTGAAGAGTGGAGTGTTGGTGGGTGTCGGCGGCGTCTACGGCAACGTGATTCGTTTTCAGCCAGCGTTGATCATCACCCGGCAGCAAATTGACCAGGCCATCAGCGCTTTTGCGTCAGCCCTTCAGGAAGTGGCCCAACCCGCAGCGGTGTAAATGTAGGCGCGGGCGTCCTCGCCCGTGCGTCAGTGTTAATGCTGTGGCGGTTCTAAAGATGTGTCGAGGAACCTGTTTTTCGGGACACTCTCTCAGATCTCATCGTCGTCATCTCTATCGTCATCCCGATCGCGGCTACTGAGGTCCTTCGCCGTACTTAACGCCCGTCCGTCGTTGGCGTGCCGTATCTCGATTCGCCCATTCACATTGGAAAGCTCGATTCGCGGCCCGCCGCTCCCCAACTCTCCACGCAGGTCGTGTCCAACATAACGATGATTGTTGACGTGCAGCCCGAACTCATCTTCTATGCTCCCAGATACGGTCGATGCTTCTACCTCCGCCTTAGCGTCTGAGGGCAATGTCAGTTCGATTCCACCATTCACCGACGAAAGCTCGACCGGTGAATTACTAAGACGGTCGAACTGCACGTCCATCCGGCTGTTCACCGATTCCAGTTTGACCCGGCCCTGCAACCCCTGCGCCGTCATGCGTCCGTTGATGCACGATGCGCGCACCTCGCCTGCCACGCCATGAATGTCCAGCGGCCCGTTGATCAGTTTGATTTCATCCAACCGGGCGTTTCTAGGGACGGTGATCGTGTACTCCACACTCGCCGGATTGTTCCAGCCATCCCTGTCCCAGGTATGGTTGTGATCTCGATATTTGGTGCGGATGGATACGTAGCTGCTCCCGCTTTCCACTTCGATCTCGGCTTCGTCCATCCGCTCCTTGGTGTTCGCATACTTCACCGCGTCAACTTTGACCTCGTTCTGGTCCCAGGCCGTAATGTGGACGGCGCCGTTGATGTTGTCGAGTTCCACGCGGCCTCCGGTGCCCAGCGCATAGGTGTGATGGAACTCCTCGGTCAGCTTTCCATAATCCTTGGCGTTGGCCTCGGCGGCATAAAGCAGCGCACAAAACAAACCCAGAATCGCTCCCATCCAGGCGGCGTGTCGGCGTTGGCGGTTCATAGTTCCTCCGGTCAGACACAGCTTAGACGCGCCAGTGTGCAGTTCGTGAGTGTGAAGTTTCTCGAAACTATTGCGGCTCGTATATCAATGCGGCACAGTTACTTCCGTTATCTTTGTCCTTCGCCCCAAGACATTGGACAATAACTCCACCAGCAGCAGGAAGTGAGGAAGTGCGGTGCAGTATCTTCCCAAGTTTTTGGCCCACCGGTCGACGCCGGCTCCGGTCTCGCGCTGGAGGTGCGCCCTATTTCTCGGTGTTCTTGTCTTTCCCACGCTGCTCGTCGCGCAAACCTATAGCGCGGATAACCCAGTCCCGATCCTCACTGGCAACGCCGGTTTCTTTACCAACGTTCAGGCCGGCAAGGCTGAGATCGTCTCGGAAATCAATCCGGTAATTCTCGTCCCCCTCGGTGACCATTGGCTGATCGAGGCCCGAGGCGAATTCGAAGGCGACTTCCAGCGCAAGGACTGGGGCGACGGCCCTTACGGCGGCCAGGTCGGAAAAGAACTGAACTACCTTCAGGCCGACTACATCGTCAGCTCCTCCGTGACCGTGACCGTTGGCCGATTCCTGACGCCCTTTGGCATCTACAACGAGCGCCTGTATCCCATCTGGATTCGCGACCTGCAATCGACGCCGCTGATTTTCCCCATCGGCACCGGCTCCAGTAACGGCGCAATGTTCCGCGGCGGGTTCCCGCTGAATGCCAAAGTCAATCTCAACTATGCAACCTACTTCTCCGTCTCGAGCACCAACAACACTTTGGATTCCGATCGCACCGCCGGCGGCCGCGCAGGCCTGTTCTTTCCCGGCCCACGAATTGAGGTCGGGGCTTCCTGGCAAAAACTGCTGCAAAAAGGGCGCAACAACGGTTTCGGCTTTCACTTTGCCTGGCAGCCAACCCCACTGCCGCTGAACTTGCGCTCGGAATACGCCCGCTCCAACCTGGGCAGTGGTTATTGGATTGAAGCCGCTTATCGCCTCAGCCAGATACGGACCTGGAACAAGTTCATGCGTCGCGCCGAAGCTGTCGGCCGGGCACAGCAACTCTTTGCAGGACAAATTACTGAAGACGATGCCGCAGAGTACGGCTTGCCCGCCCTCAACACCCACGAAGCAGACTTCGGCCTGAACTACTACTTGCAGGATGGGCTCAAAGCCGCCGCCAGCTACGGCCGTCAATTCAGCGCTGACGGTAACTTCAACTTGTGGAATGTGGGCGTAGCTTACCGCTTTGCCTTGCCACTCGGACGAACGGAGTTGCAATGAGACTGAAACTGATCGCGACGCTGTCGATCGCGGCCCTGCTCTCCATCGCTTCTGCCGCCGTCTCCCCGCGAAACAGCAATGCCGCGGCCCCGCCCGCCGTGAGCAAGGTTCAAGATGCAGACACCATGCGACTGGAAGGCGAAAAGCGCTTCCGTGCCAATTGCGGTCGCTGTCATGCCGCACCTCACAAGTTTCCGCCGCGCATGATGGCGACCATCGTGCGCCACATGCGGGTGCGAGCCACAATCACGGACGAGGATATGCGGTTCGTCCTCTACTACATGACCCAGTAAGGGTTGGACCAGGACACGCCATCGCGCATGAGCACAAGGGTTCTGCTGGGGGTGGTTCTTGCGGTTTATACGGTCGGCTGGGCACACGCTCAAGCCTCCGACAAGATTCGTGTCATAGAGATTCTGGCCGACAAGGACAGTCGTTACAAAATCGCCGGCGAGAAAACACCTGAGATTTCTGTGAAGGCGGGTGAGCGGGTTCTGCTTCGGATCACCGCCCGAAAGGCAAAATCGCACAACCGCGACGGCTTCATTCACGGATTCTCGCTGTTGCGTGCCAAAGACCGCACTAAAGTTCCGGACTGGGATCTCCTGCTCAAGCCCGGCACTCAGGAATTTGCTATGACGGCGCCACAAGAGCCGGGCGACTACGTAGTGGTTTGCACCGTCATTTGCAGTGAGGATCATGAGGGCATGTTCATGAGATTCGTGGTGGAACCTTAATCGTTCTCAACATTGCGGTACACTTTCTCGCAGTGTCTGGAGTGGACTCATGAGAATACGCAAGAACTGGATCTCAATCCTCACCATCTTCTGTGCCTTCACCGCCTACGCCGGCGAGCAGGGTTCCGCTACGTTCAAAGGCGAGATTTCCGACAGCCAGTGCGCTTTCAACGTTCACTCGCTGACGAAATCGCACGAAGAGATGTTGAAGTCCAAGTCCGGCGCTGCCGGCCACACCGCCGCCACTTGTTCCATCTACTGCATCTCGCAACTCGGAGGGAAATTCGTGCTGGCCTCCAAAGGCCATGTCTATCATCTCGACAACCAGGACCTGCCCCGCCGCTTCGTAGGTCTAAAGGTCAAACTGCGCGGAACGCTGGACGAAAAAGGAGATTCCATCCACGTCGTTAGCATCGACGCTGACTAGGGTCGTCCTGACTGCGGTTTCCTTTCCGCCTCGGAGATTATGTACACGATCAGAATCATCAGTTCCGGCTCAACGGGATGCCGGTAGCGCGGGTGCGGAAACACCGCATAATAGACCAGTGGATAACACAGTACCAGCCAGAAGAATAGCCACGAGCCTGGCTGGCGCTTGCGAATCGCCCGCCCCAACCCCCAAAACGCCAAGAGCGAAGACGCCAGATATAGTGAATTTGCCACCGGCGCCATCCGCGATTCGTCGGGCGAGTGTGGTAGTCCGCCCCAGTAATAAATGAACCGCTTCAGGCACAGGTCGGCAAAGCGCGCGTAGTCTTCGCGGATAAAGGCCATCGCCTCTCGCTTACGTTCTGCCACATATGCCATCTCGCCCATCCGCCGATATAACTGCATCTGCACCACATTCTTTGTGGGATGCAGGTATTCCATCCACAACCCATTCGCTCCCGGTCCGTTGCCCAGGCGAAGTTCCGCCCCAAAATTGGAGCGGATGAAGATCGGTTGGCCGAAGGTGCGGTGGTTACGAATCAGCCAGGGCGCGATGCACGCAAAGAACATGACCGCTGCCAAAACAATTCCGCCGAGTGAGCGCCGGCCTTGACGCGCGCGCCGCCATGCCCACAGCCCGGAAGCCGGCAGAAACGATAAAAGCGAGGGGTTGGTCAGTGTCGCCACACCCCAGAGCAGACCGAACCCTACCCACGGTTTCACATCTTTCGCTTCCTCCATCACCAGCGTCAACCAGTAGATGATTGCCAGCAATAGCGCCGCCAGGCTTGTTTCCCACACCCAGCGCGTGCACCAGAAAATAATCGGAGGGAGCAGGGCCCAGGCCCATGCCGCCCAGACTGCGACTCTTTCGCTGAAACAGCGTTTGCTGATGAGAAAAATGGGCAGGCAAGTAAGCGCCGAGAACACGCTGTTCATGCTCAGCAGCACCAGCGCCGATGCCCGGCTGTAGATTCGGAATGCCTTGAACACACCAGCAATCAAATACGGGTAAAGCGGCGGTTCCCACGCCGTCGGCCCGGTAATGCCCATGAAAGGATTGCTGAAGCCCTCCCCTTGCGCCAGTGCACGCCCAATGCGCCCCATCTCCCAGCCAAAGTCGAAATTGTCCTCCACGGTTTTCAGCTTGTAGGTGTGGGCAATCATGATGTATCCGAAGCGCAGCACGAGCGCGATCGCGACAATCCAGGGAAAAGACGTCCGCGCCTGTGCCCACCAGTGTCGAACTGAGCTACCCCAAGTGGCTGTGGAGTCAGGCATGAGGAGTCTTCATTTGCGTCCGAGGATAATACCGTTCACCAGCGATGATTCAACCGCCTATCCCACGCGCCGCACTGTGGGGACGCGTGTTCCGGGAGGATGGCCGCGTCCGCATAGCAAGCTCTTGAAAAATCCTCGTTCAAACAGCCGCAGGGTTCGAAAGCGAATCTCTTCCGGTCCGCTGTGCCCGCCCGTCAGCCAATGGAATCCGATGGGCAGCTCGCAGCGCTGCTCATTGCACACGGTCTCGACGAACCAGCAACTGACCTCGTCGCCGCCGGTGACCGGATCGATCTCGGCACCTTCGGCCCAGCGCACGTCCCGCACTCCGTACGCCGACGCCCGGCCACACTCGGGGCAGGCCATCTCCCGGGACAGGAATTCTTTCGGAACCCATCCCGGTTCGCTCACGGCCGGTTGAGACTTGCGATAGGGAAGCCACATGCGGCAGCCGCACTCGCACGTCAGGGACGGACGGATCATCAGTCAATCCTCAGGATTCCTGTCATTCTGGATTATGAGGAATCCTTGCCGGAAAAGACAGAGCGTAACTTCGTTGCGCTCATGAAGAGTTGCTAACTCTTGTGATTCTCTCGGCCTGTTATCATCATTCGCCGGAGGCCTCCCATGACAGACGCCAAACTGCCACGCGTTCATTTCGAATGCATTAACCCCATCCTGCGGGTGGAAAACATGCAGGCCAGCCTCCAGTTCTACGTGAACGCGCTGGGTTTTGAAAACGCCAGTTGGGGCACCGAAGATTTCACCTCGCTCACTCGCGACGGAACTGGCATGTACCTTTGCCGCGGTGGTCAAGGCCAGGGCCGCGCCTGGATATGGGTTGGCGTCGACGACGTTGAAAAGCTTCATCAGGAATAGCAAGCCCTCGGCCTGAAGATTCTTCTCCCTCCTACCAATTACCCCTGGGCGCTGGAAATGCAAATCGAAGATCCCGACGGCAACGTGCTCCGTCTCGGCTCCGATCCGAAATGAGAGAGAGGTAGTTCAGGGGCGTCCGCCAGCGGGGCTCGCCGATCTTGTGCGAAGAGCCTGCTGATTTGCTGCCGATATTTCCGCAACGTGACTTCCGCCGGGAGCCGCGGTTGGATATAGGCGTTGACAGATCAAGAAAGTTAAAAAACAATGGACAGCCAAGCTGCAAGCCCAGCGCTCTCTCTGGGGCTTATTCAATGTCAATGCGGCTCAACTTAATCATCCCAGGAGAAACTGCAAATGAAAAGAATCACGCTTTCGCTGTTTTGCCTCGCGCTTCTTGCTAGCCCGGCTTTTGCGGCGCCTGTCCAGGACCAATTTGTCTTCAGTCCAGATCTCAGATTCGTGCGGGCGACACAGCCCTCGCCCCAGATCACGCCTGCGCCCGCGGAGGATGCCAAACTCACGAAGATCGCGGGCAACTTCAGCTTGTATCCGAATGCCACGTACTTCAGCATCTGGGGTAATACCGTCGCTCAAGGTGGAGCGAACTTTCCGTTTCAAACCTGGGTCGCGGTTGCTTTCACTCCGGCAGTGGATGCGATGGCTACGAAGCTTGAAGTCTCCGCCGGCAGACAAGGCGGAGGGACCGCTGGATTCGAGCTTGGTCTTTACAGTGACGAAAACGGCGTCCCAGGACCGCTGATCAAAGGTGTTCACGTAACCAAGCTGCCATCCTACGGACAGTGTTGCGCAGTGGCGGAAGCTGACGACCCCGCCGGGATACCGCTTACTGCCGGAACTCAATACTGGGTGGTCGTCAGCACAACCTCGGAAGATACAGATATCTACGCCTGGGCCTACAACAGCACAGATATGACACCGCACCTGGCGGCTTCGTGGTGCCTCGGATCATCCACCTACTGCGGTCAGGACAGCGGCAAGTGGGTCCCGTTTCAGTACGTGCAGTTGGGTTTCCAGGTGCTGGGACACTAATTGCGTTCCGCTTTTAGTTCTCAGCAATCTTGCCCGTTAGGGATGAACTCCGTCGACTCGGCGGTTGAGCTGGACGACGGAGTTCATTTCTGCTAATCGTTTTGTCTCCGGTATGAATATAATGTGGGCGAAGCTTTCGCAGGCTTGTTCCCAGCCTTACCCGGAGGCCCATTGCGCCTGTCGCTAGACACTCGCGAAGTCGGACGCGTCACCATCGTTTGCTGCAACGGGCGGATCATTGCCGGAGAAGAGAGCGAATCTCTGCTCGCGCACGTGGCCTGGCTGTTGCGCGACCGCCGTGCCATCGTCCTGCACCTGGGAGACGTCGAATTCATTGACAGCAGCGGCCTTGGCACCATCGCCCGCAGCCTGACCAGCACTCGCCAGGTGCACGGGGACCTCAAACTCTGCAATGTGCCGGAACGGATCCGCAAGGTTCTGGAGCTGTCGCAACTTACGAAGTTATTCGACGCTCACGAGTCGGAGGAGGAGGCGGTCGCTGCTTTTTACCGTCCTGGCACCCGCACCGAGGCGACCGTCCCCACCGGTCCCAGCGTTCTCTGCCTCGATGGCAATGCCGATGTGCTCGCCTACCTGCGCGAGTTGCTGCGCCGGGCCGGACACCACGTGCACACCACCAGCCGCCGCAGCGACGCCCTGATGCTGATGCGGGTCACCCATTTTGATCTTCTTCTGGTAGGCCCCGACATGACCACCTCCCCGGGCACGCAGCAAGCCTTTCACTCGGCCTGCGCCAGCCTGCCGGTGATCGAACTGGGCAACGATTTTTCCACGCTGGATGCCGGCGAAGCTGGGGCGGGACTGCTGGAGAAGATCGAGGCTTGCCTCAAACCCAAAACAGCCTAGAACGCCAGCCTAAGCCGAGGCCGGCGTAAACCTGGTCACTTCGAACACTGGGACGGCGCTGTCTGCCTGGACTGCTGCAACCGTCGACTGCGAGGCCGCTTTCAAGAACGCCTTCAGTTTCTCCGAATCTTCCCGCTTCATGTGCACGAACTTGACGCCGTTGCCGATATGACGATCAACGCTGGCAACCTCAGCTTTTGCCAGGACCTTCTCCCCGTTTAGCCAAAGCACCACTTCAACTGTGGCCGACGGTTCTAGCGTTTCCACAACTTCAATGTAGCAACCACCTTCGCCGACCGTGACCGTCCGTCCGCGATACGGATAGTTTTTCGACGGACTCCGCATCTCTGCCTGCACTGCCAGCTTCACCCGCTCATATTTCCTTTTGAATGGCCAAGCCACAAGTGCCTCCAGGATATAACCACCGCCCTCGGCATTATTCGTCAGGAACTCCATCACCTCCAAGTTACCGGCGTAATGCCAGCGATGTAGGCGCGAGCGTCCGCGCTCGTGCGGGAGAGCGGCGTCTCTGTTTGACACCTCCCGCGCCCACCCCTAGACTGAATGCGGACGCTGCATACGCGGGATATAACGAACTTCCAAGGACACCTCATGGGCTGGCTGCAAAACAAGTTCGAAAAGAATTTCATGATCACTACGGTGGACTACGTCTTCAACTGGGCGCGCAAGTCTGCCGTATGGCCGATGACTTTCGGCCTGGCCTGCTGCGCCATCGAAATGATTGCCTCGTCCACGGCGCGTTTCGACATTGCCCGCTTCGGCTCGGAAGTCTTTCGTCCCAGCCCGCGCCAGAGCGACCTGATGATCGTGGCCGGCACCGTCACGCTGAAGATGGCGCCAGTGGTCAAGCGCATTTATGACCAGATGCCCGACCCCAAGTGGGTGATCTCCATGGGCGCGTGCTCCTCGGTCGGCGGCCCGTTCAATACCTACGCCGTGCTGCAAGGAGTGGACAAAATTGTTCCCACCGACGTCTACGTGATCGGCTGCCCGCCGCGCCCCGAGAATCTGTTTTACGCGCTGCTCAAACTGCAGGACAAAATCGACCAGATGACCCTGGCCAAGCGGCCCACCGAGGTCCGGCTCGATCCTCACATGGTGGAGAATTTCAAGCGGCAAGTCATGATTGCGCAGACGCTGCAGCCGAAGTAAGCCGTCAGCATTTGGCACTCAGCATTCAGCCAGGCAAGACATGTTGCGATTTCTTGAAGTGCATCGTAATCTCTCCGACTGAATGCTGACTGCTGACTGCTGAATGCTGGTTTTCCCCCAATCCGAACTCCCCGCGGAAGGCGAAGCCAAGGAATTTCCCTGCGGCGATAAAGTCATCTGCGTTGCCAACGTGAATGGAACCGTCTCCGCCATGGACAACGTCTGCCTCCACCGTGGCGGCCCGCTGGGGCAGGGAACCATCGAGGGCAACAAAATCGTTTGCCCCTGGCACGGCTGGCAATGGGACCCCAAGACCGGCGAAGCCGCACACAATCCCAGCGCGAAGATTGCGGTCTATCCGATCAAGATCGAGGACGGCAACGCAATGATCGAAGTGTGAGAGTCCTCACGCGAACAACCTGAGAAATTTCCCCGGCTGATTCTCGAAACCTGGAAACACTTCACTCAGCGCCCTATTCCCCAGATGTGAATACACCGCCTCACCCAGCACCTGGCGGAAATCCGTGGTCAGCGCCAGATCGCGGCCTTCGTACAGCTGCGACTGATTCAAGCCGGGCCAGCGCCCGTAGACTTTGCCGCCCTTAACCGGGCCGCTCATCACGAACATCACGTTGGCATGACCGTGATCGGTGCCGCGATTGCCATTTTCCCGCGCGGTGCGCCCAAACTCGGACATGGTCACGACGACGGTGTCTTCTCTCAAGTCGCCGAGGTCGGTCCAAAACGCGGCCAGCGACTGTGAAAACTCCGTCAGAACATTCGCAATCTGGCCCTGGGTGCTGCCTTCGTTCACGTGGTGGTCCCAGCCGCCGATGTCAGCGAATGCGACCTGCACTCCAAGATTGGCTTTGATGAGTTGCGCGAGCTGTTTCAGGCTGTCGCCAAACCGGCCCTTGGGATAATCCGCTCCTGCCGCCGGTTTGTACTTTGAAGGATCGGCCGACTTCAGCATCCTCACTGCGTCGAAGGTTTCCTGTCCGGTGCCGTGCAGCACCGAATCCACCGACTGCGCATACATCGCTTCGAACGTATTGGACATGGGCGTGGCATTGGCGCCACGACCGCCTACCCCAAAATCGTTGACGTTGTTCACGGCCAACGCAGGTTCACTGCCAGAAAGAATTCGCGGTAGGGAAGGCCCCAGGGCGATAGCGCGAAATGCCGACTTGTCGGCCGGAGCAGGCAGGTCATGCAAACAGCGGTTGAGCCATCCATCGTCAGTCGCCTTCAAGCCGGGCGTGCCGGACTCCATAAAATCCTGCGCGTCGAAGTGCGACCGCGTTGGATCGGGTGATCCCGCGGCATGCACAATCGCCAGGTGGCGCTGGTTCCACAGAGGCTGGAAAGCTGCGAGCGAGGGATGCAGCCCGAAGAAGCCGTCGAGATCAATGACCGATTTGCGGGGAATGTTGATGGACGGCCGCATCGCGTAGTAAGCCGGCTCGCCGTGGGGCACCACGATGTTGAGACCGTCCGCCGCGCCACGCTGAAAGATGACTACCAGGCGCTTGGTGCGTGTCCCGGACTCCACCGCGCCATATGCAGCGCGGGTAAGGAACGACGGGATGGCCGCTGTACCGACCGCGGCCATTGCGCTATTGCGAAGAAATATGCGGCGAGTGATGGACATGAGACCTCAGCTTTCAGCCGTCAGCCTTCAGCTCTCAGCTTTGGACTGAAAGCTGAGAGCTGATGGCTATTTTTTCTGAAACTCCGGCGATCCCAACAACAGACCCGCGATGGCGTTGACGTTCGGTGCCCGGACCGGATCATCCAGCCTTCGCTGGCTGATCTGCGGATCCTGCAGCCGTGCCGCGATCGTATCGTGGGTTTGCTTGGAAACATCGCCATGAAGCAAATCGTTCTCCAAGTCCGCCAGCGTTGTCGCGGCATCCAGCGGCGGGTTGCTTTCGCCGGCCCTAATCAGAGGATTCACTTGCACACCCTTCAACTTGCCGGCAGTCAGCGCCAGCGCAAAATTCATCCGTCCCAGAAGCGCCGAAGAGTTTACCCAAGTGGTCGCCTTCATGGAATAACCGGTCGGTGGTTGCATGCCGTAGGGAGACATTCCCATGTTTTGTAGTTGACGGGCCAGAGATGCGGCATCGCTGACTTCCGCTCCGCTGGCCCGCACCGCTGAAACCGTAAACTCCAGCGGAGTTTTCACTTTCGCCCGGTAGGTATCGGCGGCCCAGAATTCGGGCGAATCAAACATGGTTTTCATAACCTGACGAATGTCGCCGTCTTTTTTCAGAAAGGTCTGGACCATGCGGTCCACCAGCGGCCCCGGTGGATCATCGGAAACGAAGCGCACTGCGAGTTTGGTGCAGACAAACTTCGCCGTCGAAGGATGATGCGCGAGGATATGCAATACCTCGAATCCTTCCTTTTCGCCCTTTGCCTTGATGCGATGCCCCAGCACCATCTTCTCTCCCGGCTCATGCATGCGCTCTTCGAACGTGAAACCGCCTCCCTGTTGCGGCTGTTTGAGTGTCCATCCGGTGAATACCCGCGCTACCTCGGTCACGTCTTTTTGGGTATAGCCGCCATTTACTCCAAGCGTGTGCAGTTCCATGAGCTCACGGCCATAATTCTCGTTGAGACCGCTGCGCTTGCCCTTGGCTTGATTGATGGGTCCGCTGTTCCGCGCGCGTTTCTTCCAATCGTCATGGTTGCGCTTGGGGATGCCGTTGGCCACATCCGAATTTGGCCCCACGCTCAACCAGTTGTCGAGGTAAAAAAGCATGGCGGGGCTTTGCGCCGTGGCCACCAGCAGATCCTCGAACTTGCCCAGGGCGTGGGGACGAACCACGTCGCGCTCATAGCTCGTCAGCAGATAGTGATCGGCGCCCTTGCCGATGAAAACATTGAAGTGGTTGAACCAGAAATCGTCCATCACTTCCTGTAACTGGCGTTCGCTGTAAATGGCGCGCAGCAGCTTGGCCTGGATCAGTTCATCATTCACCACCTGGCGCGGGTTGTTGAGCGCCAGCAGCGCTTCGCGCTCGCGGGGTTTCATTCCGTCCAGAAATTCATCCCGCTTGCCCCGCAGGGAAGCGATCAGAGTGCGCTGCTCTTCCGCAGGCATCTGGAGAACGGTCGCGATCCGCTGTTCAGGTTGCATGTCCAATACTTGCTGGATCTTCTCCTCGGAGTACATTCGGTCGTCACTAGCCATCTTGTCCGGTTTGGCGATGGCGTCCGCTGGCAGGGTAGCACTCGCCACGTTCTCCGCCTTGCGCTCCTGTTTCTGCTCGTACTGGTCGAGCTGCGCCTGATATACGGCGCGTTTAAGCGGGTCCGAGGGAAGCGCCCGCTTGCCCTCGGCAACCGCCTTGATCATCTCGCCAGAAGGGAAGTCCTGAAATAGTTCTTCTCGGTTCATCTTCAGTGTGCGGAAAGGGGCGAGACGGGCATCGAGCGCGCCATCGTCAATTCTTTCCGGATGCAGTTGTTGGTCAATCCAGTGGTCCATGCCCATCGCTTGCACGCGTTCAACGTCGCCCTGCCGGGGTCCAAAGGTGAGCCGGTTCAGTGCGTGCACAGCCCGCTTCTCAGGGTCTATTTGGGAAGGTACTGGGTTCCTATCCTTCTTCTTGGCGGTTGCCAGTTGCCCCGGGAGAGCGACTCCAAGCAACAAACCCGCAGTCGCGATTTGGCGATGCCCCAACTTCATACCGTCTCGAAAAAACTACTACATCTACAAACCCGGAACGGTACGGAAGTTGCTGCGGGAGTCTCCCTATAAGGCTATTGGCGTTCGGGCCTTCCCGGGTTCGAGTTCTGCGCCATGTAACACCACATGACTCCGCTAAGGGTACACTGCCTCCACCAGTAGCAAACTCTAAGTGAGGAACAGCCTGCCGCGAGTCACCTTGTGTTGCAGGCTGGCCGCGAGATGGTCAACATCCGGGGCGGCAATGGTGTCCGCCATCCGGGCTTCGAGAAACGGTGTGCGGTTGCTGCCCACGGTGTCGCGACGCACTTGCAGCAGTAAAGCCTGCACCACGTTGGGATCGAATTTCAGTGGTGTCAAACGCACGATCTCACTCAACGAAGCGCCCAGGGACATCGGTTCACGATACGGTCGCTCGCTGACCATGGCGTCGAAAGTGTCGGCCAGTCCTACAATGCGCACTCCTAGCGGGACTTCTTCGATTGCCAGCTTGTCCGGATACCCTGACCCATCCGCGCGTTCGTGATGCCAGCGGACGATCTCGGGAATTCGCGGCCAGGGAAACTGTACCCCGCTGACAATCCGGTGCCCAACTACGGTATGGTCAGCCATCTCGCGAAATTCTTCTGCGTCTAGCGAGGTGGTTTTGCCGAATAGGCGCTTATCCACGGCTACTTTGCCGATATCGTGCAGATATCCGGCAGAGCGCAACGCCGCCACTTCGGAAGTCTCCAGATTCATGGCTTCGCCCATGGCCGCCGCATACCGTCCGACCCGCAAAGAGTGTCCGTGGATGTTCACGTGCTTCACGTCGATCGCGATAGCGAAAGCCTCCAGGGCGTTGTCATAGAAACCATGCAGCGAGGCCATGAGCCGCAGGTTTTCCGAGACCCGCTGCGCCAGAGTCTGACTCAACGTCTGATTATGGATGGCCAGGGCCACGTAGTGACAAAGCAGATCCAGCGCTTCCAGTTCTCCCGCGTCGTAGTTCGCGTCTCCTTCGCGATGCCCCAAAGCGACTACGCCCACCAGTTTGCCGCCAACTTTCAGGGGAGCGATGCAGCGGAACAATTCGGGAGCTACATTTCCGTTGGAACTCAGGAAGGCGTCGTGAGACCCCGCTTCCACTACGGCCGGGCCGCGTGCCGTCGAGAGCGCATGGACATGCTTGGGCAGCATCGGAATGATGGCCGGGTCCGGCATCAGCGCGAAGCCGTTGGACGCAATCGAAGTCAGCAGGGAAGGTTTGTCGCTGTAAGTGAAGAGCACAACTTCGCGAGCACCGGCCGCCTGTTGCAAGGCGGACAGCATAAGCCCTGAGATCTGCGAAAAAGCACGCTCGGCGGTCATGGCGGGGCCAAGATCGGAGAGCGCTTCTACTGTCCGCAGAAGTCTGCGAAAGTTGTCTTTTTGTACTGCCACAGCGCTGGCAGGAGCACAAGACCAGAGCAAGTTGAGGTTACCATGCGTGCGTCTATCGATCTTGTTTGCTACTTTGGTGCAGCATTTGCAGAGGTGGTTAGAGCTACCGGGTCTTGCTCTTTCCTACCGAAGCGAAAGTCATTTCCTGGGCGGCGCTCCCGGTCAGTCTCTTCCAGCGAAAAAACAGTGCAGCGTAGGTTTCGGTGATGTAGCTAGCCTGCGGAACCCTTAAGTGGCGGGCTGTTTGGTCGATCCAGTAGGCTGGACCTTCGATCTCGCCAAAGTTCCCAACCGGAGTCTGGTCCACCACGACGTGCCCCTTGCCATCGCTCCATTCCGCGCGAAACTTCTCATAGCGGAAGGTCGGAGCAAATCCCAGAGCCCGCAAAATAATGTCCATTCTAGCGCCGTCGGCGACCTGGGTTTCGTTTTCCACGCGTATCTTGTGACGCCCGGTCTTGCCCTTGGCTTTGTGGGTAAGCGTCCACTTTCGCCCGTACTTGCGCAGCCGGAGCAAGTCGCCGCGCTTCCGTAACCGCTGCCCCGGCAGATCGTAGAGGGTGTTCATTTCGTGAGTGCGAGGTGTGACCACCCGGAATCCCGACTGCCGCAGCCTGCGGTTGAGTAAGCGCAGGTTCTCCACGCGAAACTTGATTTCGATTTCTTTATGGAGGGTCATGAAACTCGGATCGAGAATCGGCCGGCCCCACACCGGTTTACGAAAACGTTGGCAGCTTTACCAAATCATCACGCGGCACCGGTTCCAATGCATGTCCCGCTTTCCGCCAGGCTGCCAGGCCACCAACAATCACAAACGCCTTGAACCCCTTCTCTTCCAGTTGCAGCGCCACCCGGGCGCTGGTCGCTTCGCGTGCTCAAGTACAGTAAAGATAGATGTCCCTGTCCTTTGGAAGTGTTTTCAGCTCTTCGTACAGATTGTTCGGCTCAATCCGGATGGAGCCTTTGATACGGGATGCGTCGGGATCGTAGTAACCATGGCTCCGCACATCCACCAGCACCACTTTGGCTGCCTCATCAGAAGCCAGCTTCCTTGCCAGTTCCTCGACCTGCACCCGCGGCACGACCTTATACACCAGGTTCTTGCGATAGATCCACACCCGATAGCCGGTATAGACCAGGGCTGCAGTGAACAGCACTTCTCCAAACACATGGCTTGCAGCTTGCAAGCCACGGGTAATGGCTGCCAGAAAATCGCGGAACAGGAAACCCATGCCGCCGTAGGCCAGGATGTACAGCGTCGCGCCGGTCAGATCGAACCGCAGAAACTGCAGCGGACGCATCTTCATGCTTCCTGCCAGCGGAGGCGCCATGGTATTAACACCGGGAATAAACTTAGCAAACAGCAGCGTGAGTTTTCCCCGCTTGTAAAACGATTCCGCCGAACGCAAAACGCAACTCTCCGGGTTCACCGACAACCGGCATAGAACGGCCAGCAGCGTCCAGCCCATGTAACGGCCCAAGACAAACAGCAGGGTGTCGCCCAGCAGCATTGCGGACAACGCCGCACCCATGGCCAGTGGGCCATTCAGCGCCTTCGAGGCCACTCCTGCCCCGGCCGCCACCAGAGCCAGAGCCGCCGGCACCGGCAGGCCAATGGCCTCCGACAGTACCACCAGGAAGGTCAGGAGGTAGCGATGGCGCGCGATGAGTGCGAAGAGCGGATTCACAGGGTTTGGGAACGGCAGTGCCGTTGTCAGTATAAACAAAAAAAGGCGGCGTCTTCGCCGCCCTAGAGTTCTTGCCGTCGCGTCGCTTACTTCAGCATCTTCACGCTCATCACGTGGATGGCGCCCTTGTCCGCATAAACGTGGGCGCTGAGTTCCACGTGGTGGCCATCATGACCCTTGAGTGCCTCGGGATTCATGACATCCCATGACTTCTGGTCCTTGTCCGCGACGAAGCTCGCCTTGTCGCCGTCGAACTTCACCGTGCCCTTGACGTTCTTCAAAGGAGCGGCGGCGGCAGTTTTCCCCGAGTCTTTGCTCATGGTGTCTTGCGCCATGGCGGAAGCGGCGATCATCGTAACCGAGAGTGCCAATGCTAAAACCAAAAGCTTCTTCATATTTTTCATTCTCCTTAAAGTATTTGAATTGAAGTGGTGGGTTATGCCCCAATTGTATTACGAGGCCCGAGCTAAAACGGATTTACCTTACTTCTCTCTTCCTACTACATATTCCGGGGCCCATAGCAGCGCGCGCTTGGTTTCGCTGTCAGGAAACCTGCAGATCGCGTTCCGTGCCAGCCCGGCATACTGCAGGGCGCACTGCTGGGCGGCATCAATCGATCCATAGCGGTTCAGGATCTCCAGGATTTCTTCGTGGCTTACGCCGTCGAAAGCCTGCTCTCGCACCACCGTGCTGATCTTTTCCCGTTCCCGCGGGCCGCACCGTTCCAGAGCGTGGATGACCGCCATCGTGACCTTGCCTTCGCGCAAGTCGCTGGCCACCGGCTTGCCCAGAACGCTTTCCGACGCCGTCAGATCCAGTACATCGTCCACAATCTGGAACGCCATTCCTAGGTCTCGTCCATACTGCGCTAGATTTTCCTCCTGCTCCACCGTCGCGCCCCCGAGGATGGCTCCGATTCGCATGCAGACCGAAAACAGGCACGCGGTCTTGCGATAAATCAGGTCAAAATGTTCGTCCAGTGAAATCAGCTTGCCCAGCTTTTCCATCTGCAACAGTTCGCCCTCGACCATCTGCTGCGTCAGTTCGATCAGCGTGTCCAAGGTACGGAAGTTGCGCTCCTGAACGGCGATCTTGAAGGCCTGCATGTACAGCCAGTCGCCCGCCAGCACGCATTTCGAGTTTCCCCATTGCGTGTTCGCGGCGGGGCGCCCGCGCCGGGTCTGGGCCTCGTCAATGATGTCGTCATGCACCAGGGGCGCGGGGTGAATGATCTCCATCACCGCTCCCAGCTTGATGGCGCCGCGTCCGGAGTAAGCAAAAAGCTTGGAAGAAAGCAGCAGCAGCATGGGGCGGATACGCTTGCCTCCGCCCGCGCGCAGGTATTCGCCAATCTCGGTGATGGCTTCCACCCCGGAAACCGTGTCCCGTCCGAACTCGCGCTCGATCGCCGCCAAGTCCTCGCGCAACAGTTCGAAGATCTCTTTCCCGTTAATGGCGGCTGATGTGCTCACGTGGCGGTTTGTCGCTAGTTGGTTCGGTAATTCGTAAACTGCATATCAATCCCAAAGTCGCGCTGCTTCAGCAGGGCGATGATGTCCTGGAGCGTATCACGGTCCTTCCCGCTCACCCGCACCACGTCCCCCTGGATGGACACGCCCACTTTCTTCTTGCTGTCCTTGATGGTCTTCACGATTTCGCGCGCCTTCTCGATGGGGATCCCCTGCTGCATGGTAATGCGCTGTTTTGCGGTGCTGCCGAGGGCGGACTCGACCGCGCCGTAAGTCAGCCCTTTGAGCGAAACCCCACGCTTCACCAATTTTTGTTGAAAAATGTCATTGACTGCTTTGAGCTTGTACTCGTCAATGGAGTGCAGCACGATGGCGTCTTTGCCATCCATTTCAATTGTCGCCTTTGCGTCCTTCAAGTCAAAGCGGGTATGGACTTCCTTCAGCGCCTGCTGGATGGCATTGGACACTTCCTGCAGGTCAATTTTGCTCGCGATGTCGAACGTGTTCTCTGGCATGGTGTTCGGCTTCCAAGTATCAGATTGCGGTGCCCCAATGAAAGATGCGTGCTACCAAACTAAATGGAGTTGGCCGTTTCGTGAAGTGAAAAGAAACGGTAGAAGTTCTTCGCCGTCTGTACGCCAATCTCTTCCGTCGAAAGCCCGCGCAAATCGCCCAGTTGGCGCGCAGTTTCCCTCACAAATGCCGGTTCGTTGCGCTTGCCACGATGCGGCACCGGTGCGAGAAAGGGACAGTCGGTTTCGACCAACATCCGCTCCAGCGGCACTTCCTTGGCCGCATCCCGAATCTGCTGCGCCTTGGGGAACGTGATGTTCCCGGCAAATGAAATCATGAATCCGAGGTCCAGCGCATGTTTCGCGTGTGCCCAAGTTCCCGTGAAACAGTGCAAAATGCCGCCCAATCCGCTGCTCGCCCAGTGCAGCGAGATCAATCCCAGACACTCCTGCCAGGCATCGTCGCTCCCGTCCGATGGGCGGCAGTGAATCACGATCGGCAGCTTGGCTGCGCGCGCCAATTCCATCTGCTTGACGAAGACTTGCTGTTGCACATCTCGCGGCGAGTGATCGTAGAAATAATCCAGTCCAATTTCGCCCCATGCTATGACCTTGGGTCGTTTCGCTAGTTGCTCAAGTTCGACGAAGGCCGCCTCGGTTGCCAGTTTGGCTTCGTGGGGATGAATGCCGACGGTGGCATAAATGAATTCGTACCGCTCGGCTAGCTTAACGCCACAGTCCATGCTCCCCGGTCCGTCGCCGTTCCCGATGGCCACGATGCTCTCGACACCCGCATCCCGCGCGCGTGCGATCACCTGCTCCCGGTCAGCATGAAACTGCTCGCCATCCAGATGGGCGTGGGAGTCGACGAAAACCGGTGGTTGGTCGTTGGTCATTCGGAGGGTTCCTCGGTGAAACTCTGTGGCCTCTGTGGCGAAGGTTTCGTTATTTCAGCTTCGCCCCCACAGGCACATCTTCCAGAAAGCTTGCCAACACCGGCTTCCCGCCCTCCACCGATGCGGCCAGGATCATGCCATTCGATTCCAGTCCGCGCAACTTCCGCGGGGCAAGATTGGTCACGATCGCCACTTTGCGCCCGACCAGCGCTTCTGGCGCATAAGCCTCGGCGATTCCCGCCACCACTTGTCGGACTTCGTTCCCGAGATCAACTTCCAGGCGGAGCAGTTTGTCGGCCCCCTGAACCTTCTCGGCCACTCTGACTTGTCCGACCCGCATTTCGACCTTGGTGAAATCGTCGATACCGATCTTCCCCTCAGGAATCGGGGGTGCAGTCTTGGCTGCGGCCGTGGTTGTGGCCGTAGCTGCTGCCGCAGGCTTCGCCGATGGTTGCGCTTCACTCGCCGTTGGAGCCACTGCTCCGCGTCCCTGTTCTTCCATCTCTTGCATCCTTTCGATTGCGCTCTTGTCTGCCCGCGGAAATACTGGAGCAACACTCCCAAGTTTCGTCCCTAACTCGAGTTGTCCCCATTTCAGGTCCACCAGCCGGAACGTCTTGATATCGCCCAGACCAAGCTGAGTCCATATTTTCGCAGTTGCTTCCGGGATCACCGGATGCACCAGCGCGGTCACGATTCGCAGCGCCTCAGCGCTGGTATACAGCACCGTCACCAGTTGTGCACGGATCTCTTCGTCCTGCTTTTCACCCAGCACCCATGGCTCGTTCTCCACAATGTACTTGTCAACCGCCGCCACCAATCCCCAGGCAAGTTCCAGAGCGCGTGAAAATTGATATTGATCGAACAGCCCATTGCATTCCGCGATGGTCCTGCCCGCGGCCTCCGCGATCGCACCATCCGCCGGACGGCGCGCTGCTCCCGCCGAGGGATACGGTACCTCGCCCTTGAAATAGCGCGTAATCATGGCCAACGTCCGGCTCGCCAGATTCCCCAACCCATTCGCCAGATCGGCGTTGTAGCGCTGCACAAGAGCATCGAACGAGAACGATCCGTCCTGCCCGAACACCACCTCACGCAGCAGAAAATAGCGCAGCGCATCCTGACCCATCACTTCAAGAATCGTTTCGGCGCGCACAATGTTCCCACGCGACTTCGACATCTTGTTCTCTTCAAACAGCAGCCAGCCATGCGCCACGATGCTCTTCGGCGCCGGCAGCCCTGCCGCCATCAGAAACGCAGGCCAATAGACGCAGTGAAAACGCACGATCTCTTTGCCGATCATCTGCAAGTCCGCCGGCCAGAACTTCTCATACAGCTTGGCGTCGTCCGATCCGTATCCCAGCGCCGTTATGTAATTCGACAACGCGTCCAGCCACACATAGATGACGTGTTTGGGATCATCCGGTACGGGAATACCCCACGAAAACGTGCTGCGGCTTATGGAGAGGTCGCGCAGCCCGGAACGCACGAATGAAATCACTTCATTCCGCCGTGTCTCCGGGCGAATGAAATCTGGCTGTTCGTACAACTTCAGCAGTTTGTCCTGAAACGCCGACAGCTTGAAAAAGTAGTTCTCTTCCTTCACCGTTTCTGTCGGGCGTCCGCACTCCGGACAGGGCGAACCCGGGCCGGCGGCATCCACGTAGAGTTCGTCAAACACACAGTACTGGCCCGAGTATTGGTCTTTGTAGATATAGCCGTTGTCGCGAATTTTTCGCCACAGTGCCTGCACTCCGCGTTTGTGCCGGTCCGACGTGGTCCGGATATAGTCGTCGTAGGTGATCCCCATCCGGTCCCACAATCCTCGGAATTGTGCTGAGACTTCGTCCGTCAATTGTTGCGGAGTCTTGCCCGCCGCCTGGGCCGCACGCTCGATCTTTTGCCCATGTTCGTCCGTGCCAGTGAGGAAGAAAGTGTCCGCGCCCAGCATGCGCTGCCGCCGCGCGATTGCGTCACACGCAATCGTGGTGTAGGCGTGGCCAATATGCGGCCGCGCATTCACGTAGTAGATCGGCGTCGTGATGTAGAACTTCTTGCTCATTTGGATTGCGGGACCCTTGCGGGTTTCCTCTGTGGAGCTCTGTGCCCTCTGTGGTTAATGCTTCTCCGTCCCAGGGAAATACTTCTGCAACGCTTCCTGCATTACCATCTTCAGTGGCACATGGTTGTCTGCTGCAATGCGACGGCAATCTTCATACTCCGGAGCGTAGTTGGTGACCGTTCCATTCATGCTCGCAACCTTCATGCGCACCTGGCCCCAGCGGGTGTCCACAGTTACCCACTTACGCGCCAGCGCCTGGCGCATTTCTTCCCGCCGCCGAACTCCCAGCGTCGTAGTCTCGGTAAATAGCAACTGTGTCAGCTTCGACGCATCTTCGGGCCGGCACAACACCGTTAACAAAGTTCCAGGGCGATTTTTCTTCATCTGCACTGGCACCCCGAACGCGTCCAGCGCACCCTCTTCGAGCAGGCGGTCCATCACATAGCCGAACACCTGCGGATTCAGGTCATCCAGGTTCGCCTCCAGCGCCGTAATAGTCTCCTGCGAAACCTTGGCCGAGAACTCGATGTCCGCCTCGCCCACTGTCAGCCGGACCACATTCGCGTGCCCGGAGAAGTCCCGCGTGCCCGCGCCATACCCGCTCTTCTCCACCTTCATCGCCGGAAAGGTCGCGAAGCGGGTGCACAGTGTCTTGATAATCGCCGCCCCAGTAGGTGTCACCAGCTCCGCCTGAATCCCCGACGAATACACCGGAGCGTCTTTCAACAGCTCCACAGTCGCCGGCGCCGGCACCGGGAAAGTTCCGTGCGCGCACTTCACCGTGCCGCCACCCACGTTCAGCGACGAACAAATAATCTCATCCACCCCCAGCGCTTCCGCACCCACCGCCGCGCACACGATGTCCACCATCGCATCCGCCGCTCCGACCTCATGAAAATGGATGCTCTCGATGTCCCGGTTATGAATCTTGGCCTCAGCCTTACCCAGCGCCTCGAAAATCGCAATTGCCCTGGCCTTGGCGGCCTCGCTGATCTTGGCCTTACCAATGATCTGGCGAATGTCTTTCAGCCCACGTCCGTGCTGGTGTTCAGGTTCGCGTGGCACCGCTGTACCCGCCCGCAGCGCAGCCTCGCCCTTGGCATAATTGTGCTCGAGCAGTTCCACCGGCTCATGCTCGTGCCGATGGTCATGGTTATGACGATGGTCGTGATGCCCATGTTCGTGATCTTCTCGGGGCGCGTCTTTCTCGCCGTGGACGTAAACATCAACCTTGACCGCGCTGATTCCGCTCCGGTCCACCCGCGAAATCTCGAGGCGCGCCCCAACGTCCAACGCCGCAACGGTTTCCTCCAGCAACGCCGCAGGCACACCTGCGTCCACCAGCGCCCCCAGAAACATGTCGCCGCTAATGCCGGAAAAACACTCGAGATAGGCTATGCGCATAGGACCTTGAACCACAAAGGGCGCGGAGGTACACAAAGGAAAACTCTCAGAACTATCTTCGTGTGCCTTTGTGTCCTTCGTGGTTATTGGTTTTTCGTGGCGAACGCCGAAACTTCATCATAGGGAACCCCTCACCCTCCGTCAAACCGCCTGCCGCGTCGCCACTCTGCTAAAATCACCATTTCCTTCAACAATTTAGAGGAGACTCTTGTACCGCCACTTGGAACACCGGCTCGTCGATCGCATACGCGACTTTCTCCGTCGTGCCTATGCGCTTGACCTGCCTCGGATCGTCATCGAACAGCCGCCCCGCGTCGAGCTGGGCGACTACGCACTCCCTCTGGCATTCGATCTTGCCAAGAAGCTGCGCAAGCCTCCGCGCAAGATTGCCGAGGAAATCGTCGCTGGAATCGGACCGATCGAAGGTTTCGAGAAACTGGAGCTCGCCGGCGCCGGCTACATCAACGCCCGCGTCCAACGCGACCAGTTTGCCGCCGCTCTCGCTGTTGGCGAAGCCCCACACGCCACCCTTCCATCCGGCAAGATTCTAGTCGAGCACTCCAGCATCAATCCCAACAAGGCCGCTCACGTCGGCCATCTACGCAATGCCGTCCTCGGCGACACTTTTGTTCGCCTGCTGCGCCTTGCTGGCAGGGAAGTGGACGTTCAGAACTATATTGACAACACTGGCGTCCAAGTCGCCGATGTTATTGTCGGATTTCTGAATCTGGAGAAGAAGTCGCGCGCCGAGATCGAGGTGCTCGCTAGCCAACCGCGTTTTGATTATTACTGCTGGGATCTCTACGCCCGCGCCTCGCAGTGGTACGCCGAGGACAAGCAGAATCTGCAAGTCCGTCACCACGTGCTGCAGGATATCGAAGAAGGCGGCAACGAAACGGCCGCGATCGCTGATCTGATCTCGATTGCGGTCCTCCGCCGCCATCTCGAAACCATGGATCGGCTCGACATCGAATACGACTTCCTGCCTCGCGAGAGCGAAATCCTTCACCTGCATTTTTGGGACGCCGCTTTCGCCAAGCTGAAGGAAGCCGGCGTGCTCACCTTTGAGAGCGAGGGCAAGAACAAAGGCTGCTGGGTGATGCGGAGAGATGGAGCTTCGAGGGAAGAAACCTCAGACGAGATACTAACGAAAATCGGAACGCAAGACCTCGACCGAATCTCCGAAGACGACCAGAAAGTCATCGTCCGTTCCAACGGTACGGTCGGCTATGTCGGCAAAGACATTGCGTACCACATGTGGAAGTTTGGCTTGCTCGGCCGCGACTTCGGCTATCGAAAGTTCTATCGGTATCCTAACGGACACGACTGCTGGATCTCGACTACCGTCGGTGCGCTCGACCATCCTCACTTCGGCGATGTGGCTGAAATCTACAACGTCATTGATGCCCGCCAATCCGAGGCGCAGAACATCGTCATCGAGGCCCTGCGTGCTCTCGGCCACAACGAACAGGCCGACCACTACACTCATTTTTCTTACGAAATGGTTGCGCTCACGCCGCGCTGCGCTGCCGAATTGGGCTACCAACTCTCTGAAGAAGACAAAGCTCGACCTTACATTGAAGTCTCTGGCCGGAAAGGCTTCGGAGTGAAAGCCGACGATCTTATCGACTCACTCATCACCTCTGCCAAGAAAGAAGTCAACGCTCGCCATCCCCAACTCAGCGACAGCGAACGTGCCGGCATCGCGACCCAGATCGCCATCGGAGCCCTGCGCTACTTCATGCTTAAGTTCACCAAGTCATCGGTGATTGCCTTCGATTTAAGAGAAGCTCTGAGCTTCGAAGGTGAGACCGGTCCGTACGCGCAGTACACCGTCGTCCGCGCGACTAACATTTTCCGCAAGGGTGGGTTTGATCCCGACAATTTCAGTAGAGACGTGGCTGGCTACGTCTCCCCCGGCGATCTCTTGAACTTTCTCACCGGCGAAGCCAACAACGACTTCTGGGAGCTCTGGCTGGCGTCGTCGAAGACTTCCTACATCATTGATCAGTGCATCGCCACCACCGAGCCTGCTCATCTGGCCAAGCACGTTTTCCAACTGGCGCAACTCTTCAACACCTTTTACCATCGCTACCCGATCCTCACTGAGATCGACGAAAAGAGAAAAATGTTTCTGCTGGCAACCATCGCAATAGTTCGCAGGGAGTTGATCCGCTCACTCGCGGTGATGGGAATCACGGCTCCGCCAGTGATGTAAACCCTGTGAATTCACAGTTCGGGTACCTTACATCCAAAAAGGCCGGCTCCATCATCTAATCGGTTAGGTGCTATAGGAGGTCATTTGTGAAGAGGTTTTCGGCGGTAGTGGGTTTGTTATTGTTAGGTGCGGTGAGTGCACTGGCCGCGCCCAATGTGGGCCAGTCGAAAGTGCTGTTATTTCCCAAGACACTGGCCAATGCTCGCTATGTGTACGTGGCGGCCTTTGATGGAGATCAGTTCGATCCCAACCTGTTGCCCGAGGATCGTGCGGCAATCGTCAATACGCAGGATGCGCTGCGTCAGTGGGGACGCTTTGTCATCGTGTATCGCGCCCAGGACGCTGACATGACTCTCCTAGTGCAGTCTCGCCCAACCGAAGACGTGGTAGAGGCGTACGACGCACACCTTCCTGGGGCCGATTACCTTTGGCGAGCCATGGGTCGCGGGGGGTTGCAAAAAGGCGAGACTCCGCTGGTCAGCCGATTGCAGCAAGCGGTAGAAACCGCCAGTAAGTAAATTGGTGCCGCGTCAGGGATTCGCGCGAATAACTAGCCCGCGAATCCCTTCGCGAACTCCACCAGACTTCGCACCGCGATCCCCGAGGGCCCTTTCGCGATCCACGGCTTCTGCTCTTCCATCCACGCGGTGCCTGCAATATCGAGGTGAATCCACGGTGTGTCTTCGGCAAATTCCTTCAGGAACATGGCGGCAGTGACGGCCCCGCCCCACCGCCCACCGGAATTAATGATGTCGGCGATCGACGAGCGAATGCTCTCTTTGTATTCTTCGTCGAGAGGCAGCCGCCAGAATTTTTCTCCGCTCTTCTCCAGCGCCTGGCGAAAGCGCTCATACATCTCGTCGTTATTGGCAAAGACGCCGGCATTTACATAACCCAACGCCACTACGACTGCGCCCGTCAGAGTCGCTGCATCCACCAGGTGCGTGCATCCCAGTTGCCGCGCATAGCAGAGTCCATCCGCCAGCACTAGCCGTCCTTCGGCGTCGGTATTGATGATCTCAATCGACTTGCCCGACATTGCGATCTGAACGTCTCCCGGCTTCTGTGCCTTGCCTGACGGCATGTTCTCGGTCGCGCAAATCACCGCGATTACTTTCACCTTCGGCTTGATCTGGGCAATCGCACGCATGGCGCCGATCATGGCCGCCCCGCCCGCCATGTCGTATTTCATTTTCTCCATACCATCGGCTGGCTTGATCGAAATCCCGCCGGTGTCAAACGTAATGCCTTTTCCGACTAACCCGAGCACGGGGGTGGCTGGAGCATCCGCCGGCTCATAACGCAACACAATGAGTGCCGGAGGCTCATCCGAACCCTGCGCCACGCCCCAGAATGCGCCCATTTTCAATTCTTTGATCTTCTCCGCCCCATACACTTCGCATTTCAATCCGACTTCCTGCGCCATCTTGCAGGCCCGCTCTGCCAGGATGGTAGGAGTCATGCGATTGCTCGGTTCGTTGGCCAGGTCGCGCGTGAGATTCTGCGACTCACCGACCACTCGGGCTTCGTCCAGCGCCCTCTGCAAGCGCGCCTGATCCCCGCGAGCGACAACCGTTACCGCGTCCACCGCCTGGTCCTTGCGGTCGCTGCGATAGGTATCAGGGTCGAAGTCGCCCACAAACGCGCCGCCCACAATTGCTTTGACCGCCTCTTCGGCGGCAATTCCTTCCGGCGCTATAAAGGCGAGACTCCGAATTCCCCTAGGCTTGAGGAAGCGCACCGCCACACCCGCCAGCTTGCGCAGTTCGGAAGAAGTGAAGTCTTTCGTCTTTCCGCCGCCCAGTAAGAGCAGGCGTTTTGCCTTGAGCTTCGACGGACGATGCAGCAGCGTGGCTTCGAACAGTTTTCCGGAGACTTCACCGCTGGCAATCACCTCCGCGGCCGCAGCGCTTACTGCGCCATCGTTCGTGGCGGCCGTCACCTCGGGTTTATCTTTCGCACCGCGGTCTTTCTCGCTTCGATCCAAGACCACGACCGCTAAGCATTCGGTGTCAACCTCGGCAGGAATAGCTAGAGAAAGAATTGTCTTCATAATGTTGTGATTCCAGTATTCCTCGTGCGAAGGAAAAAGTGCAAGGCCAGATGCTCGAAATCAATTGCAAATTATTGGGATCCAGGTCCCGCTGTGATCCCCTGTGCCCTCTGTGGTAAAGCCTTTCCCGCCCACTCACAGCTCCACAATCGTGATCCCGCGATTACCTTTCCCCAAATCCCTGTCCTGTTTCAGTTCCTGCCGGACGCTCACAATCTTCCACGCCCGCTCGTCCGATTTTCGTCCAGTTCTCTCCAAAGATGAAGCCGCGAATCTCTCCTCGCTCACTCATCTCCCGCAACCGGTTCTGCACCGCAATTCGAATCTCGCCGCCTGCGCCCGTCGAACCGTAGCCATGAATCAGCTTGACCAGACCACAGCCCTCGGCCCGGGCCACTGCCAGTTCGCGGTCCATCTGCATGAGCGCCTGACGCACCAGCGGCATACCCTCCTTGAGATTCACCGTTTTCATCGGAAGCCTATCTCGTCTTGCGGCTCTTGATCGCTTCTCGGGCTTCTTTGTCAGCGGTTCGGCGCCGCTCGGTTTCTCGCTTGTCCCACAGTTGCTTGCCTTTGGCCAGCGCCAACTCCACCTTTACCCGGCCGTTCTTGAAATACATACGGGTGGGAATCAGGGTCAGTCCTTTTTGCTGGGTTTTCCCAATCAGCTTGCGGATCTCTTCCGCATGCATCAGCAGCTTCCGTGTCCGCAGTGGAGCATGGTTGAAGATATTCCCGTGGTCGTACGGTCCGATATGGGCATTCAGCAACCAGAGTTCATCATCCTTGATAAGCCCGTACGCGTCCTTCAGGTTAGCCCGGCCTGCTCTGACCGATTTGACCTCCGTCCCGGTCAGGGCCACGCCCGCCTCAAATTTTTCCAGCAAGAAGTAGTTATGGGAAGCGATCCTATTGACGGAGGCATCCCGCTGCCCTGCGGCCGTGGGATCACGGCGTGGATTCTTTTCCGGATTGGCCCGGGTAGGCTGTACGTGCTGGCGTGGCATCTTACTGATTAGCTTATCTCATGAGTCCGTCCATGGCAGCCGATGTCAGCATTAAGCAATCTGCAGCCTGGGCGCGAACTGAGTTTTGAACCGCGATTGTCCCAGATTCTGCAGGGATTTAGTACCTAAGACTTAACTGCTACCAACACAGTGACTTCGGTGCGTTGTGAGGCGATGCTATAATCGCCGAAAATAGGTTCAGCGGGTGCAATTGAGCTTTGACCTGCGGTCATGGCCGACCGGGAGGGGAAGACTGTCTGTGAGGAACGTACGATGAAATGTTTGAGCCGCGCAGCGGCTATCTCCTTTCTGGTGGGAGCGGTAATTCTGGGCGCTGTCGCGGCTGACAATGCTAAAGCCTTCTACAACAAGGGCCGGGACGCGGAAGCTCGTCAGAATTACGAGCAAGCCTACGACTTCTACAAGCACGCCTACGACCTCAAGCCGACCAACCTAGGATACCGCGCTTCCTACGAGCGCCTGCGGTTCCTGGCCGGAGCTTCGCATGTGCACAGGGGACAATTGTTACGCGAGGCCGGCCAACTGGATGTCGCCTTGGCCGAATTCCAGAAGGCTGCCGAAATCGATCCCTCCAGCGCCATTGCCAAACAGGAGTTGCAGCGTACCAAGCAGATGATTGATGCCGCGAAAGCCGCGCCCTCTGCCGCGGTACCGCCGTCCGGGTTCCTCCAGAAGCGCATCGAGCAGGCCGGAGGTCCGGTCGAACTGGCCGCCATCTCCAACGTTCCCATCAACCTGAAAATCACCGAGGACTCCAAGGTCATTTACGAGACCGTCGGCAAGCTGGCCGGAATCAACGTTCTATTTGATCCCGACTACACTTCGCGCCGCATCAAGATCGAACTCAACAACGTCTCCTTGGAGGAGGCGTTGCGTATTATTGCGATCGAGTCCAAAACATTCTGGCGGCCGGTGACTCCCAACACCGTCTTTGTTGCCGCCGACAATCCGGCCAAGCGCAAGGACCTCGAACAAAGCGTCATCAAGACCTTTTATCTGACCAACCTTTCGCAGCCCACCGAGTTGCAGGATGTGGTCAACACCCTGCGCCAGATTCTGGAAATCAACCGCCTCCAGCCTTTGCCCACCCAGGCGGCAATTGTGGTCCGCGGCACTCCCGATCAGATTGCGCTCGCCCAGAAACTGGTGAGCGACCTCGATAAGCCCAAGGCCGAGGTCATCGTGGATGTCGCCATCATGCAGGTGAATCGTGACAAGTCACGCACCCTGGGCATCAACCCGCCCACCAGCGGCTCGGTGACTTTGCAGAACAACCTCAATTCCACAACGACCACCACTCCAGGATCCACCGTTGGCAGCCCAGTCACCACAACCTCTGGCAGTACGCCCAACACCATCAGCTTGAACTCCATCGGCAACCTGAACGCCACCGACTTCACCGTGACGATCTCGCAGGCCACCGCCACCGCACTGTTCAGTGACAGCAGCAGCAAGCTCCTCCAGAAACCGCAGATTCGCGCCATCGAAGGACAAAAGGCCTCGCTCAAGATCGGCCAGCGCGTTCCCGTGGCCACCGGATCATTTCAGCCCGGCATCGGCGGCGTCGGCATCAACCCTCTGGTCAACACCCAGTTCCAATACCTCGATGTGGGTGTAAACATCGACATCACGCCCCGGATCCATGCCAACGGCGACGTCACGCTGAAGATCACTATGGAAGTTTCCGAAGTTGACGGCACCTCCAACCTTGGAGGAATCAGCCAGCCCATCATCGGCCAGCGCAAGATCGAACACGAGGTTCGCCTGAAGGAAGGCGAAGTCAACCTGCTGGGCGGCATGATGGAAGATCAGCAAACCCGCGCTCTTACCGGGTTTCCGCTGCTTTCGCAGATTCCGATCCTGAAGTATCTGTTTGGCCAGACCACCCAGGATCACAGTGAAACCGAAACCGTCTTTGTGCTGATTCCCCACATCGTCCGCAGACAAGACATCACCGATATCAATCAGGAAGCCCTGGATGTGGGCACTGCCAGCGCTATCGAATTGCACCGTGTGAGCCGTCCCCAGACCCCATCGACCGGTGATAACGCAACTCCCGCGCCGGGGCCGCAGCAACCGTCCGCCCCTGCGCGTCCGGCGCAACCTGGTTCGCCTGCTCCGGGTTCGGCCAGCTTCAGCTTTGATCCGCCGGCCATCTCACAACCGCACGGCTCTACGTTTACCGTCAACGTTCAAGTTTCGGGTGCGCAGAATGCTTACTCCGTGCCTTTGCAAGTCACCTACGATCCCAAGATGCTTCAGGTGGTCAACGTTTCCAACGGCACCTTTCTCTCCCAGGACGGTCAGGCTGTGGCATTGGTCCATCGCGACGACGACTCCACTGGCACTCTCCAGATCACAGCCACCCGGCCACCCGGCGCCAGTGGCATTTCCGGGCAGGGAACAGTCGTGACTCTGACCTTCATGGCAAAAGCTTCGGGACAATCCACCCTTGCCATTTCGAAGGGAGGCACACGCGATCCCAACATGCAACCTACGCTAGGCGCGGGAGCTACGGCGGCAGTAACGATTCAATAATCGGGAAGGGCGGACTCTCCGAAAGCGTAAGAAGAATTCTCGCGTGACACACCAATGAAAGCTTTTTCAAAACCGCGGCGGATGCGTGGCTTCACCCTGATCGAGTTGATCGTGGCCACCACCATCCTGATTGTGCTGACCTTTCTGGCGGTTCCCATGGCGCGGGTCACCATCAAGCGCGAAAAAGAACACGAGTTGCGCCAAGCGCTTTGGCAATTGCGCGATGCCATTGACCGCTACAAAGACGCCAGCGATCGTGGCGCCTTCCGCACCAAAGTCGGTTCCGAAGGCTGGCCTCCTGACCTCGATACTTTGGTCAAGGGTGAAGACGTCCAAGGCAAGAAGCTAAAGTTTCTACGCAAAATTCCGATAGACCCGATGACCAATTCCACGGAATGGGGCTTGCGCTCCATGCAGGACGACCCGGATTCCGATTCCTGGGGCGAACAGAACGTTTTCGACGTGTACACAAAATCCCAGAGCATTGCCCTCGACGGCACAAAATACAAGGACTGGTAAATCTTGGCAACGCGACTCCCACATAGAAAAGCCAGCCGCGGCTTCACCATCATCGAGCTGATGATCGTCATCAGCATCATCCTGATTCTGGTTTCGGTTGCGCTCCCCGCCTATAACCAGTCGATTTTGCGGGCGAGAGAATCCGTGCTGCGGCAGAACCTTTTCACAATGCGATCGGTCATCTCGCAATATACCCTCGACAAGCAAAAAGCTCCGCAATCGCTCGATGATCTGGTTTCCTCCGGCTATCTGAAACAGCTTCCCACCGATCCCATGACCGGCCGCAGCGACAGCTGGACCCCAGATCAGGAGCAGGGCGAAATCGCGTCCCTCGACCAGCAGGATGAAGGCGGCATCGTCGACGTACACAGCGGCTCCGCCGGCGTCGGCAGCGATGGCACCGCATATAACACCTGGTGACATGGCTTTTGCGCTTAGCTTCGCCGCAACCTTTTGCGCCGCTCTCTTCGCCGGCGCCGCTCTCTACATTACCCTCGTCGAACATCCGGCGCGAATGGAATGTGGCACAGTCCTCGCCGCTACCCAGTTCGGTCCCAGCTACCGGCGCGCCACCGTAATGCAGGCCTCGCTTGCAGCCTTGAGCTTCCTGACCGCGATCGGGGCCTGGCTCAGCACCTCGCGTCTCGCCTGGTTACTTGGCGCAATTCTAATCGGCGCCGTGATCCCCTTTACTCTGGTCGTTATCCTTCTTACGAATAAGAAACTGCTCGATCCCGACCTCGACAGAGACTCTGATTTTGCCCGCCAGCTCTTAGACCGCTGGGGAAGACTCCATGCTGTACGAACCCTACTCAGCGTGGCCGCATCGACGATCTTCTTGTTGTCGATTGTGTCTGGCTTGGAAGCAGGCGGGCGACCCTCTGGCGACTCCATATTGGGAGCAAGGGAAGCAGTACTACGACAGAATCTGTTCACGCTGCGTTCTGTCATTTCGCAGTACACCTTAGACAAACGGAAAGCACCGCAATCGCTCGACGATCTGGTAAGGGCGGGATATCTCAAGAAAATTCCGATCGATCCGATGACAGCCGCGCCAGAGTGGAATCCCGAGATGTCGGCGATCAATGCTGATAGCGGTCCGCGAATCGTGGGTGTGCATAGTTCTTCCCCAAGGATATCGAGCGACGGAAGGCCCTACACGATGTGGTGAGATATGGGCGGAGCGCAGTGCCCACCTTGATTTGAACCCTTCTTCCCAAACCACTACCATTACTCCATGCCGGTAGAAACCGAAACCACCCAGGCCACCTACACGCCCATCCGTGCTCCCCGCGGCAATGCGATCTCCTGCAAAGGCTGGCAGCAGGAAGCTGCCATGCGCATGTTGATGAACAATCTCGACGAGGAAGTTGCCGAGCGCCCGCGCGACCTCGTTGTATATGGCGGGACCGGCCGGGCCGCCCGCAGTTGGGAGGCTTACCACGCCATCATCGCCTCGCTCAAGAGCCTCGACAACGACGAAACTCTGCTGGTGCAATCCGGCAAACCGGTCGGCGTCTTCAAGACGCACGAATACGCTCCGCGCGTGCTGATCGCCAACTCGAATCTCGTCGGCCACTGGTCAAACTGGGCAAAGTTCAACGAACTGGAACGTGCCGGTCTCATGATGTACGGCCAGATGACCGCCGGCTCCTGGATCTACATCGGTTCGCAGGGCATCGTGCAGGGAACGTTCGAGACTTTCGCCGCCGCCTCGGAGAAGAGTTTTAATGGCGATCTCGCCGGTAAACTCATCGTCAGTGGCGGCATGGGAGGCATGGGTGGCGCCCAACCCCTAGCCGCAACCATGACCGGCGCGGCGTTTCTCGGCATCGACGTTGATCCCGAACGCATCAAGAAGCGCCTGAAGACCGGCTATTGCGACTTCATGGTCAACACGCTCGACGAAGCTCTGCGCATCCTGAAGAACGCGGTCCGCAAGAAGGAAAATGTTTCTGTCGGGCTCGTCGGGAACTGCGCCGACGTCATTCCTGAACTCGCCGCGCGCGGCGTGGTCCCCGACATTCTCACCGACCAGACTTCCGCCCACGATCCCCTGAACGGCTACGTACCGAACGGTATGTCACTGCAAGAAGCCCTCGAACTGCGCCAGCGCGATCCCGAGACCTACCAGCAGTTATCGCTCGATGCCATGGCCAAGCATGTGGAGGGAATGCTGGCGTTGCAGAAGATGGGCGCCGTCACATTCGACTACGGCAACAACATCCGCACTTTCGCTTTTCAGCGGGGAGTGAAGAACGCTTACGACTTTCCCGGCTTTGTCCCTGCCTATATTCGCCCACTGTTCTGTGAGGGCCGCGGCCCATTCCGCTGGGTCGCTCTGTCGGGCGAGGCTTCCGACATTCACGTCACCGACGACCTTATCCTCGAACTCTTTCCCGACAACCGCATCCTGCGCCGCTGGATTGACCTGGCCCGCAAGCGCATCAAGTTTCAGGGTCTGCCCGCCCGCATCTGCTGGCTGGGATACGGCGAGCGCGCCCAGTTCGGTCTCGCCATGAACGACCTGGTCAAGAAAGGCAAACTCAAAGCTCCCATCGTGATCGGCCGCGACCACCTCGACTGCGGCTCCGTGGCCTCGCCTTTCCGCGAAACCGAAAGCATGAAAGATGGCAGCGATGCCGTCGCCGACTGGCCCTTGCTCAACGCTTTGCTGAATACTGCCGCAGGCGCATCCTGGGTCTCTATTCACAACGGTGGAGGCGTCGGCATCGGCTATTCGTTGCACGCCGGGCAGGTCACCGTCGCCGACGGTACCGAAGCTATGGCCAAACGCATCGAACGCGTCCTGACCACCGACCCCGGCATGGGCGTCATCCGCCACGTGGACGCGGGATATGAGGAAGCGAAAGAATTCGCGCAGCAGAAGAGCGTTAAAGTCCCGATGAAGTCAGGTAAGGACATCCGGCGGTGAACCCCGACATCACGAAATGGGTCCTGGGTGCGCTAATGATAGCGTTCTTCGCGTCCGCGAGTAGAGCACAACTACAGGAGCGAGACCCCCCACTCAGTAAGGATAAGCCGCTGTTCGAAGTTGACCTACGCAAGTTCGGATACGAGAGGTTCGGCGACAAAGAGGCGGTTCGCCCCATACGCATTCGGGTCGATTTCACTGATGTCAACGGCCTCGCTCTGGCGTGGGCAACTGCGGACGACTTAGGTACGCACAAAAAGACTGTCCTGCCGGCCGCGAGGCCGGGGCGTCTACAGGTTCTACTGGTCGATGCCAGAACCGGCGACAAACGGGGCCAACAAGAGTGGAATGTGCCCTCTACCTGGTTTGGGTTTCTCGGCTTGCGGGACGGAAAATTTATCACTTGCACCGGAAACACCATTCATCTGTTCTCAGCCGGCTTTGAGTCAGTACGCGAACGGGCACTCGGAGATGATTCTTGCCCTCCTTTTGGATCACAAAATGTGTCTCCGAGCCAGCGATCTCTCCTTCTCTCATACTTTCCGAAGGATGGGCTCCGCACGATGGAGCTGCGGGATACACAAACGTTCGAGGTCATATCCAAGTGGACGGAAATGCCGGGAAAGCGGGAAGCGGCCAGTGCCTCGGATCACTGGATTGCAGGGTTGTGTGGCGATCCATCCGACTTATGCATACGCGGAGTCGGGCAATCCTGGCGACCGCTCCACGTTGCTTGGAAGGATGTAAATGCAAAAGTCATGAGCGCGCCGGTGCAATTCGTCACTGGCGAGACATTTGTGATTGAGGGACGCCACGTGGTGGTAGCGACGGTGGATGACTCGACGGTGTTCACTGTGGCGCCGCCCAAGGGTCGGTTTGCCATATCGGTGAAGTCGACCGGAGGTAGCAGGTTCGCAGTTGTTGAGGGTAGGATGAGAGGCCTGAAAAGTGCACCTCTCGACATGTACCCATTTTTATCCGCCGATAGAGTTGCGGTGTACAGCCTCTCGGAGCCTCACGTAATCTGCGCACTGAAACTTGAAGGCACGTCGCCGTGGAGTCCTTGGGCAATTCATTTCGACGACCTTGCCATATCACCGGACGGCAATCTGCTCGCGGTTGTTTCTGACGGCGTTCTGAAGGTATATCGGCTTCCGTAGCATGCGGTGTCTAACCTGAAGCGTCACCGTAATCACGCGTTTCTGCCACGGCTGATAAACTGCTAACTTGAGTTCACCTCGAAAACCTCGCCGGCAAAATCCGCTCGCGCTGCTGCTGATCAACATCGGCCAGCTTCTCACCCTTCGCTCCGATAAGCCCGGTCCCCGTCGTGGCCCCGAGCTCTCTGAGATCGGACTGCTCGAAGACGCCGCCATCCTCTGCCTCGGTGGCAAAATCGTCTCGGTGGGCAAGACCAAAGACGCACTCCGCGATCCCTGGCTCAAGAAGAATCGCAAGAAAGTAATCGAAATCGACTGTGCCCGCCACGTCGTCCTTCCCGGCTTCGTCGATTCCCATACCCATCCAGCCTTCATGAACCCGCGCCTCGTGGATTTCGAGAAGCGCATCTCCGGCGCGACCTACGAAGAGATCGCGGCAGCCGGCGGCGGTATCCGCTCTAGCGTCGAAGCCGTTCGGAAAGCAGGGAAGAGTGCCCTCACCGAAAAGGTCACGCGAGCACTGCACCAAATGGCGGAGCAGGGGACGACCACAGTCGAGGCCAAATCCGGCTATGGGTTGACTTTCGAAGCTGAGTTGAAGTCACTCGAAGCCATCCGGTCTGCTGCCGCCCGCTGGCCCGGCACTCTGGTCGCAACCCTCCTCGGTGCGCACGTTGTGCCCAGCGAGTTCACCGGCCGCGCTGCCGAATATGTAAACGAAGTGTGCGACAAGATGATCCCTGCCGCAGCCAAACGCAAACTCGCGCAATTCGTCGACGTTTTCACCGATCGCGGCGCCTTCACCTCCGCCGACACCGAAAAGATCTTTCAAGCCGCCGCTCGGCATGGCCTCGGGGTCCGCGCCCACGTCTGCCAACTAACCGAACCGCCGCTCGCACCTCTACTGCACTTCGACCCCGCATCTCTCGATCATATGGACCACGTGAACGACCGCGACCTCCCTCTTCTCGCTCGAAGCAATACCGTCGCCACCCTTGTTCCCGGCGCGAACTACTTTCTCGGCCTTGACAGATTCCCTCCCGCCCGCAAACTGATCGACGCCGGCGTCGCCGTCGCCCTGGCCACCGACTACAATCCCGGTTCCTCGCCCACGCCTAGTATGCCGTTTGTCCTTTCCCTCGCCTGCACCCACATGAAGATGACTCCCGCCGAGGCCATCTCTGCCGCTACCATCAACGGAGCTTGGGCATTGCGTCTGCAGGATAGTAAAGGTTCCATCGAGTCCGGCAAAGATGCCGACCTTGCTGTTTTCAACGCTATCGACTACCGCGAGATCGCCTACTACTTCGCCACCAACCACTGTGCCTTTACGGTTTTGAACGGCACTCTGAACCTTCCCGGAGAATGGAGCGCAGAGTGAACCGCGGAGCGCGGCGTCGCGTCCGCCTTTGACCAGTTCGCAACTTGCGTTGAGCGATTGCGCCCTGGTTGCTATAATCAGCTCTGCTCCAAACGCTCCCAGCGTTGTGACTGCCGGTAGTCCAAGGATTGTGCCCAGTTTCGGCCTGCCTTAAGACTTATCCGAATGAAGGATGGGGCAGTCAGCTAGCGGTGTGCAACGTGGCCAGGTAGCTCAGGTGGTAGAGCGCAGCCCTGAAAAGGCTGGCGTCGGCGGTTCAACTCCGTCCCTGGCCACCATCATTCTAAAGGACTTAAGCCGAATCACCTCGCAACCTCTCAGCCCACGGTCAGCCCATTGAAGGGCGCACAAAATTTAGTTCACCGCCCTACCGCCCGATTGCAGCATCGCGTCGAGCATCTGTCCCTGTGCCGCAAGGCGATCTTCACTCACGCTGTGAGCGTAGAGTTGGAGGGTCGTCTTCACGTCCGAATGACGAAGTAGGGCCTGCACCGTCTTCGGATCGGTTTTTGACCGCACAAGGAAAGAAGCAAGGCTATGGCGCAGGTTGTGAAAGCCGAAGCGACGCGGGTCGTTTTCGGTTAACACTCCTGCCGCAACCGCTGCCGGTTTCAAATGATCCTCAACCAACATATTTGCAGTACGCGGTTGCGTACCTTTGCACCGCATGGAAGGGAACACCCAATCCGTCGTTTGCGAATAGGGCGTTGTATTCTTCCACTCCTGCATGGATTCAGCAAGTAGCGGGTGCAGAGGAACAGGTGCCTGTGAAGCCTTACTCTTTGGTACCCCAATCGCGCCACAGGTCCAGGTCCGACGAACATGAATCTGCGATTGCTCAAAGCTGACATCCTGCCACTGCAAGCCCAAGCATTCTGAAATACGAAGCCCGGTTGCAGACGCTAGCAGAGTAAGCGTCCGTTCGGGTTCTCCGAGGTTCATCAGAACCGCAAAAGCCTGCTGTGGCGTGAGGATCATCGCTTCATAGCTGCTAGTCGTTTTGCAGCGGACAAAGCGCATCGGATTGGCTTCCTGCGTTCGTGGAATCAATCCGTAGCGTTGGCCGTGCTTAAAGACCAGACTCATCACCCGGCGAATTTTATCGAGCGTCAGGTTCTCAAGACCCTCTTCTCGCTTCAGAGCCTTCAACCATCGCTCGATTTCCAGTGGCTCGATATCTAACGCATTCCGTTTCCCCCATCGGTCTAGACAGCGATTCTTCAGAATGCGTTTGTAGCCTGCAATCGTTGTGTGGGACTTTGGGTCCACCGCTTCCGTTTGCTCACCCAACTCGTTTTCTAGATAGTGCTGGGCCAGATCAGCAAACCTTACACGGGTCCTTGCGTCCGGTTGATTGATTTGTGAAGAAAGATGCTGCTTTTCCACCCGTGCCCAAGCGGCGGTTTGGGTAGGAAAATCATGCACTAGCCCGATAGCGAGCTTATGTTCTACCCTCTGTCCGTCAGACTCACGGGTTGCGTAGTAACGCAACACCCAGGTCGGTCCTTTCCTGCGGGATTCAATCCGCAAACTTCCACGTTGAAACCGCGCCATTAGATCGTCTCCTGTCCTGGCGCGGGAGACTGCCGAGCAGAGTGTACCGCACGGGAACGAATCGCAGAAGCAAGTTCTGATAGCCGAAAACGCCACACGCGTCGTTCGCCGTCGCCGAGAGGGTAGGCGGGAAGAATTCCCCGACGCGCAAGTTCCAAGACTCGACGCGGGCGCAGGCGAAGAAACTTGCCCGCTTCGCTGGCATCCACGAACGCTTCAGGCTCGCCGGTTGGTTTTGCCTTTACGGTATTGTCCGAGGTATCCATCGCAGCTATCGCTTTTGTGGCGTCACATTCTTCAATTGGCTGGCCTTGCTGGGTCGGAGCGTATTGGGTTCTGTCGGCTGAGACTGCTGGGCGGCTGCCTTGGCCATTGTTTGCATCGCGGTAAGAAAATTGTCGATGATAGTGATCCACTGGTAGGTCTTCTTGCCGC
>JABCZH010000008.1 GCA_013289795.1 Acidobacteriota bacterium | reverse complement strand
CTTTGTCGCCTTTCGACTGGATGGCGGCTGCGCCATCGGCGAAGGATTTCTTGACGAACGCAACGATGTCGGCCTTGGACTTGTATTGGTCGCGCTTGGGATCTTCTGCTGCCTGAGGCTCCTTCCCCATGACGGGATTGGTGAAGAAGTAGTTCGATCCTGCCGCGTGCAGCAACTGCTCGGCGAAGCTGCGTTGCGCCGGCGTGGGCTTGAAGTCGTACTTGTCCTCAGGAAAATCCTCGGCCATGGCGATGAGTTTCCCGCCAACCTCGTTCCAGGAATCCAGCACGACCTTCAGTTCGGGGTCGGCAGGTTTGACGGTTGCATCTTTCTTCATCGCGTCTTTCTTCATCGCGTCCTGGGCATGGGCGGGAAATGCGAATGCCAGCAGGACGATAGCGAGAAACGGTATTCTTTTCATTTCTTTCTCCACGATTGAGTTTCGCGAATCAAAGCTTCAGCTTGTTATTTTGCCTGCGCTAGCTTCGTAACAACTGCGGCAACTTTATCGAGTACCTGGTTCATGCCCTCCAATTGACCGCTATCTTTTGCGCTCTCCATGGGTTCATTTCCAATGAAGGTGAGTTTCGTCCGGCCGCTTCCAAGATCCTCAAACAGAATCACGTCGTGCGCACCTTCTATAGCCTCATGTTCTATTCCTAATTCTGCAGGCTCAACCTTGTTTCCCTCCGAGTCCGAAAAGTACATGGAGGAAACGATCTTCTCGTGCGGAACAATCTCATGGTATTCACCGCCATGCCAGAAATCCTGTCCATCCAGCGTTCTCGTGCAGATGAGAAATTTTCCTCCCACGCGAAAATCCATCTTGCAAACAGACGCAGTAAAACCCTTCGGCCCCCACCACTGCATCACGTACTTCGGGTCTGTCCACGCCTTCCAAACCAACTCGCGTGGAGCATCAAAAACTCTTGTAACGACCATCCGCCCTGTCTCGTTCACCGTGCTTTTTGTCATCTCTGACCTCCGCTTTTTTCATTTGATTCACAACTATATCCAACTTGTCGAAGCTCTCTTCCCAGAATCGGCGATAGCTAATCGCCCAGTCGCGGACTGTCTTAATCGCCTTTGGCCTAAGCGTGCACACACTCTCTCGTCCACGCTTCGTCTTGATCACAATCCGCGCCCGCACCAGGTAGGCGATATGTTTTGAAATCATCTGCTGGGAGAGTGCAAACGGTTCCGTCAACCCATGCACAGAGGCAGGCCCATGGGAGAGCCGTTCGATCATCGCCCGCCGGGTTGGATCAGACAAAGCCGCAAACGTTGTACCCAATCTATCCACAACCATATGGTAGTGGATTATCTGTCAATGTCAAGTGTGGATTTTGCGGTCCCTGATTTCTGTTTACTGATCCCCAACGAATAAAGCGGGGACAGACGGAAGTGTCCCCATATATTGTTTTCCAACAGGTGCGATAGCTGGGGTCAGCTCCGTACCCCCGTAGTCGGTCCAAACCCAACTGTCCCGAAATTGCCGGCTAGACAAACGCAACTGGGGTGGCCTACTCAAGCCCGCCTTTGGCTTGAGTGGGCTGGTTCTGATCCGTGTTGATCCGTGAAAATCTGGTTCCTCAGGATGACAATCAGTTGTTAGACGAACTCACTAGATGGCACACTAGAGAAAGCCATGAAAGCCGCTGTGTTGTCTGCTCCCGGCGACATCTCCAAGCGCCCTTTACGGATCAGCGATGTCGCTCAGCCCGAGGTCCGGCCGGGGCAAGTCTTGCTTCGCGTGCGGGCTTGCGGAGTTTGCCGGACTGATCTGCATATCGTTGAGGGTGAACTGCCAGTTCGTGTGAAAGAGCTGATCCCCGGACATCAAATTGTTGGCGATGTGGTTGCCGGAGCCACGGCGGAGCTTCCTGCCGGCACGCGGGTTGGGGTTGCCTGGATTGGCGGCACTGACGGAACATGCTGGTACTGCCGGCACAACTTCGAAAACCTTTGCAACTCGCCAACCTTCACCGGATGCAGCGTCAACGGCGGCTACGCTGAGTACGGGCTGGCGCGCGCTGACTTCGTGTTTCCCCTGCCTGCGGCTCTCGACGACCTGCACGCCGCGCCACTCTTATGTGCTGGGATTATCGGATTCCGCGCGCTTCGGGTGGCGGGAGTTCAGCAGGGTGAGAAGGTTGGCCTGTTCGGCTTCGGCGCGTCGGCGCATCTCGCCATTGCTGTGCTCAAGGCATGGGATTGCAAAGTCTACGTTTCGACTCGCGGCGAATCTCACCGTCGGCTGGCGGCTTCGCTGGGGGCAAGATGGGTTGGCAGTGAGAACGACAAACCGCCGGTCGCTCTCGATCGCGCCATCACGTTTGCTCCCAGCGGCGATGTCGTGATCACGGCACTGGCCAGTTTGCGCAAAGGCGGGGTGGTCGCCATCAATGCCATTCACCTCGACCGCATTCCGCAGTTCGCCTATGACAGTCTGCTCTGGGGCGAACGCCAGCTTCGCAGCGTGACCAACATGACCCGCGACGACGCCCGCGATTTTCTTCGGGTGGCCGATGAGATCGGGTTGCGTCCGCAAGTGACGGTGTTTTCACTGGAGCAAGCCAATGAGGCGCTGCTGGCGGTTAAGAACGATGCCATTGATGGGGCAGCGGTGATCGCAATGTGAAAACTGATTCAAAATTAAAGACGCCCTGGACTCTTTCGAATCCAGGGCGCCTGAACAGCCCTCCCCCGAAAACTGCTCACTTAGGAATGTAAATCCATCGGCTAAAATCGTAAATGGCACGAGTAGGCGGTTGCACTCCCCGGACGTGCCACTGTGCAAAACTCCTGTCGAGTACTGGAAACCCGCTAGTTATGCGGGCTTATTAAGGATCGAGTCAAACGCGCGATCATTGTGGCGCACAGAACGCGACAGATCGTGGGGCTCGCCCATATGCTTCGCTGCGCTTACGGTGGCAAGTGATTTTCTTTCCCCTTGATTTCATTTATGCTTTGCGCGAAGCCTTTGAGGGGGACAATTGATCCGGTCTCGTCTTGTCATCGCACTCTTTATCTGCAACTTTCTTCTTTTCATCGCAACCATCGGGCACGCGCAGTCCTACCCGGAGAGTACTTACCAGGACTTGCACTGGCGCATGATTGGGCCTTTCCGCGGCGGGCGCACGCGAGCCGCGGCCGGAGTGCCTGGCCAGCCCGGCGTTTTTTATATTGGCCAGGTCAACGGGGGCGTTTGGAAGTCCAATGACTACGGGCGCACGTGGAACCCCATTTTTGATTCGCAGCCGACGCAGTCGATCGGCGCGATCGCGGTGGCGCCTTCCGATCCCAACATTATTTATGTTGGCAGCGGGGAGGGTCTGCATCGGCCAGATCTTTCGGTTGGCAACGGGATTTACAAATCCACCGACGCGGGAAAGACATGGACTCACCTGGCGCTGGAGAATGCGCAACAGATTCCGGCACTGGCGGTTGATCCGCACAATCCCAATCGGCTGTTCGCGGCGTTGCTGGGGCATCCGTACGGCCCGAGCGCGGAGCGCGGTATTTTCCGCTCCACCGACGGCGGGGTGACGTGGCTGAAAGTTCTCTATAAGGATGAGAATACTGGCGGCTCGGACATTGCGATGGACCCGTCGAATCCCAACGTGCTGTACGCGGGTTTGTGGGAAGTTCGGGAGGGCCCATGGGAGGATGGCAATCTTTTCAGTGGCACTGGCGGCGGCTTGTACAAGTCAACGGATGGTGGTGACACGTGGAAGCAACTGACCAACGGACTGCCGACGGACATGGTGCAGGCGAACGTGGCCATCTCGCCCAGCCTGCCGAGCAGGGTCTACATTACGCTGGGCACCACTCGGCGGGGAGACTATGGGTCGGGCGCGGGGCTGGGGTTGTACCGCTCGGACGATGCCGGCGAAACATGGGCTCCGGCTACGACTGATCCTCGGCCGTCGATGAGAATTGGCGGCGGAGATCTTCCCATTGCGCGTGTCGATCCCAAGAATCCTGACGTGGTTTACAGCACCGGGATCGTGACCGTGCGCTCGACCGATGGGGGCAAGAGTTGGACCAGCATTCGTGGCGCGCCGGGCGGAGATGATTATCAGAACCTGTGGATCAGCCCCGACGATCCGAAAACAATTCTCCTGGTGAGCGATCAGGGCGCGATTGTTACGGTGAATGGCGGTGAGAGTTGGGGCTCGTGGTATAACCAGCCGACGGCGCAGCTCTATCACGTGGCGACGACGAATACTTTTCCTTACCGTGTTTGTGCTGGGCAGCAGGAAAGCGGTTCGGTTTGCATTTCGAGCCGCGGGAATGACGGCGAAATCACGTTTCGCGATTGGCGTCCGGTGGGCGTGATCGAGTACGGCTATGCGGCGCCCGATCCGCTCGACGCCGACATTATTTATGGCGGGGGCCGCAACGAAGTCTCGAAGTTTCACTGGTCCACGGGGCAAGTGCAAAACGTTACGCCGATTCCGATTCGCGGGGCGTACCGGGCGGACCGCACCGAGCCTACGATGTTTTCTCCGATCGATCCGCACACTCTTTATTACGCCAGCAATGTGCTCTTCAAAACTGTTGACGGGGGGGATTCATGGCAGGCCATCAGCCCGGATCTTACCCGGCCGGAGCCGGGCGCTCCTCCGAGTGTTGGGCCGTTGCTGGCGAAAAACCCGGATGCAGCCAAGCAGCGTGGCGTGATTTATGCGCTGGCTCCGTCGTTCCACAGTGTGAACACTCTGTGGGCCGGCACGGATGACGGCCTGATCTGGATCACTCGCGACGGCGGTAAGAATTGGACGAACATCACGCCGCCGGAATTGACGCCCTGGTGCAAAGTCACCCAGATCGAGGCGTCACACTTTGACGACAACACGGCGTACGCTTCGGTCAGCCGGTTTCGCATTGACGATCTTCATGCTTATATTTACCGCACGCGGGATGGCGGCAAGAGCTGGCAGTTGATCACCCGCGGATTGCCTGATGCGCCGGTCGATACCGTCCGCGAAGATCCGGTGCGCAAAGGCCTGCTGTTTGCCGGAACCGAAACCTCGGTTTGGGTTTCGTTCGATGACGGCGGCCACTGGCAGTCGTTGCAGCTGAATTTGCCGCACACTTCGATGCGCGATCTTTGGATCCACGAGGGCGACTTGATCGTGGCTACTCATGGAAGGTCTTTCTGGATCCTGGATGACATTACGCCGCTGCGACAGATTACGGATGCTACCGCCAAGTCCGATGTTCTGTTCAAACCCGCTTCGGCTTATCGCGTGCGGCGGAGCACCAATCCGGATACGCCGATCCCGCCGGATGAGCCTTTGGGCGAGAATCCGCCGGATGGGGCGATTATCGATTATTATCTGACGAAACCTGCGTCAGGTTTGCTCACCATCGAAGTGTTGGATGGCAAGGGCATGCTGGTTCGGCGTTATTCGAGCACTGACCAACCTGAGCAGACCGAGGCCGAACTCAGGCAGCAAATAATTCCGCTGTACTGGATTCGCGGGCACAAGGCACTATCGACCGATGCCGGTATGCATCGCTGGGTATGGGACCTGCGATATCCCACGCCGCTTGCCACTCACTACGTTTACCCGATTTCAGCGGTTCCTCATGACACGCCGCGAGCGCCGCAAGGGCCACTCGCGGTGCCCGGGACCTACACCGTGCGGCTCACGGTTGGCGGACACAGTTACACCGAACCACTGACTGTGAAAATGGACCCGCGCGTCAAGACGCCGCTTGCAGGGTTGCAACAGCAGTTCGACATGCAGATGCGCCTGGCTTCGCTGCTGACTGATAGCACCAAGGCTGGGGTGGAGGCGCGATCGATTCGCGACCAAATCAAAGCCATACTCCCGCAAGCAAGTGGTTCGACTAAGGATTCAATTCAGACTTTCGCTGACAAACTCAAGGTCGTCCTGGATGGTCCCGAGAAACCCGTGCCTGGTTCGCAGGTGCCGACGCTCAGCCGGGTCAATGGCGCCGCGGACACGCTTTATGGTGAAGTCGACAGTGCGGATGCGGCTCCTACCACGGCGCAGGCGGCAGCGGCAGCAGGCGTCGAGCACGATGCGGCCGTTGTGTTGGAGCAGTGGGAGAAGCTGAAAGCTTCCGACCTAGCGGCGCTCAACGCGCAGCTCCGTGACGCTCAGTTGCCGGAGTTGAAGGTGGAAGTGCACGGCGATGCGGGAGGCGGCGAAGGAGACGAAGAGTAGCTAGCGCCCAAGTCGGGGAACAAACCACACCGAGGGTTCCCATCATGACCTTCAAGCAATCGAACTATTGGCTGGACACTGTGACCCTGCCGGTCGCTAGCACCGGCGATTTACCGTCTAACGTTGATGTTGCCATTGTCGGCGCTGGTTTTACCGGCCTCTCGGCGGCACGTACTCTGGCTAAACGCGGTGCGAAGGTTGCCGTGCTTGAGGCCAACACCATCGGATGGGGCGCGAGTTCGCGCAACGGCGGCATGGTGCTGACTGGCATGAAGCTCGATGTCGAAACCCTGGCCGCGCGCTACGGCATGGAAGCCGCCAAGCGAATGTACGCTGCGTCTCTCGCTTCTATAGCCTTCGTGGAACAGATTGTTCGCGAGGAACAGATCGAGTGCAACTTCTCGCGCTCGGGCCATCTTGAAGTGGCTTGCAAGCAGTCGCACTTCGACGCTTATGCACGTTCGGTGGAACTGATCGGCCGCGAATTCAATCATCGGCTTCGCATTGTCCCTCAGAAGGAGTTGCGCTCGGAGATTGGTTCCGACATTTACTTTGGTGGCATCGTTGATGATCTTAGCGCGGGACTGAATCCAGCCCGCTACGTTGCCGGGTTGGGCCGCGCTGCGATCGCGGCTGGAGCCAGTGTCTTTGAGAATGCTGGTGTGAAACAAATCACTCGCACATCCGACAATGGCCGTCCCGGCTTCCATCTCGATACTTCGCGTGGACGCGTCTTTGCCAAAGATGTTTTCATCGCTACCAGCGGTTACACATCTTCCGCCACGCCTGGGCTGCGGAAGAGAATTATTCCCATCGGCTCGTTCATCATCGCGACTGAACCCCTGTCCGACGCGCTGGCACGGGAACTGAGCCCGCGCAACCGCATGATCTTTGATTCCAAGCACTACCTTTATTACTATCGCCTCACTCCTGACAATCGCATGCTGTTTGGCGGCCGCGCTGCTTTTTTCCCCGAGACGGCCAATACGATTCGCCGCAGCGCCGAGTTGCTGCGCCGAGGCATGATCGCGGTTCACTCTCAGTTGCGTGACACCAAACTGGAGTATGCCTGGGGAGGTACGCTCGATTTCTGCTTCGACACCATGCCTCACGCCGGACAAATGGATGGAATTTACTATGCCCTCGGATACGCGGGGCACGGGGTGGCGATGGCAACTTATCTTGGGGCGAAGATCGCCGAGCAGATCAGCGGCGGACGGAGCGACAATCCGTACGAAGACATTCCCTTCCCCGGCGCGCCGCTCGGCCTTTACAACGGCTGGCCATGGTTTCTGCCTTTCGCCGGGGCGTACTACAAAGTGCTGGACTGGGTCAGTTGAAACGGTGGCATCGCCTGCAAAGAGCTTTCAGCGTGAGATGAGGTACTCGACCTCGCGCTCGATCTCCGCGATCGCTATGGGTGTGAGCTTCGCTTGTTTCAATTGATCGTTGAGCTGCGCCAGGCGGCCAGCCTTCAACTGCGTCCACTCGGCCATCCTGGCCTTCATCGCCTGGTCCGACTGCTCATAGACCACAATTGCCTGGGAGGGTACGGCGCGATCTCCGCTTTCAACCACTCTGAGCGCGGCGGAGAGTCCGCTGTTCGCTTCTTTGAGCCCGATTGATCCACCTGGCTCTGCGCCGCCATCAATAATCTTGGTGATCTCGGCTTGGACCTGCTTCACTGCGGCTTTGATCTCGGCAGGCGCTGCGTCCAGTTTCAAGCCACTCAATTGCGTCTGCACCGACTGCATTTCGGCCAGCGCCTTACGGCTCCGGATCGTCCCCGCAAATATCTGCCGGCCTAACTCGAATTGCTTCTCCAGTTCAGCCGGTGTGGCCACGGATCTCGGATCCATTGCAACTGTGAGCGGCTGCGTCCAGCTCTTACCATCCACCGTCAGTCGCACTTCATAGGTTCCGGGGACCACCCGCGGGCCGCGCGGAGCAAAGAAATCATCTTCATCTTCATCCTGTGGCCCGGCACTCTCGATCCCTGAGTTGCCCCACGCCAGATTCCAAACAAAACGATGCATGCCGGGACTCTTTTCCAGTGCCTCTGGCTTGGGAAACCAGCGATCCGCAATCGCCATGGGAGGATGTTTCACGTCTTTATTCCTTGCCACAAAACTCCGCACCAGAGTTTGCTTGCCGTCAAGGATTTCCAGCTTGACCTGGCTCGCCGCATTCTTGAGGTAATAGTCGATGACCGCGCCGTTCGGTGGATTCTCCGCCGTGGGTTCCTCCAGCGGCAAGGGCGAGCCAGCAAACATATCGTTATCCACGCGCACAGCGGTGGCTGGCCGGTAAAGCCACGACCCGCGGGCTTGCATCGCGGTACTCGTCTGCCGAAGCGGAGTGATGTCGTCGAGAATCCAGAACGACCGCCCGTGGGTGGCAATCACTAAATCGTCCCCGTGGATGGTCAAGTCATGCACTGCGGTCACGGGAAGATTCAGTTGCAACGATTGCCAGTGATCGCCGTCGTCGAAGGAAATATAAACGCCAAACTCGGTCGCGGCATAGAGCAGTCCGCGCACTTGCGGGTCTTCTCGTACGGCTCTCAGGAATGAAGGTTCGCTGATTCCGTTCGTGATCGCCTGCCAGGTCGCACCATAGTCGCGGGTGCGATAAAGATACGGCTGCCGATCGTCGAGCCGGTGACGGTCCACAGCCGCGTAAGCTTCCGCTGCATCGAAGTACGAGGCTTCGATCAAAGAAATCTTGCTCCAGTCGGTCAGGCCTTTCGGGGTTACGTTCTGCCACGTCTTTCCGCCGTCACGCGTTAGATGGATGAGTCCGGTGTCGGTTCCCGCCCAGATCAAGTCGCCATTCAATCCCGAGGGGGCAATCGTGTACACCACGCCGTATCCACGTTCCTTAGAGTTCTCGACCGTTGGCGGTCCGTCGGGCTTTTTGTCTCCCTCGCGCCGGGTTGACCCGGTGAGATCGGGGCTGATCGTCTCCCAGTGCAAGCCGCCGTCGAGCGTCTTCATCACGAACTGTGTTCCCAAGTACAGCGTCTTCTTGTCGAAGGGCGAGAACAGCAGCACCGGAGTCCAGGGGTCACGGTATTTGCGATCCACGATTTCACTGCCCCAGTTCTGCACCGGCCAGGGCGTAATGTTATGGCTGAACGATGTTCTTAAGTCGAAGCGAGACACTCCGCCCAGAGTTTCGGTCACGTAGAGAATGTTGGGATCGTTGGGGTCAGGAGCGATGTAGCCGCTCTCGCTGCCACTGGCGGTAAACCAGTCCCGCGGCGTGATCTGACCGTGATCGGTACGGCTCCAAACTCCCACCGCGCCGCTGTCCTGCTCATTGCCGTAGACCGCATAGGGAAAGCGATTATCGGTAATCACGTGGTAGAGCTGCGCGGTCGGCTGGTTGTACCACGTGCTCCAGGTCTTGCCATAATTGAGGCTGATGGTGGTTCCCTGGTCGGTTGCCAGAATCATGCGCGATGAATCTTTGGGATCAACCCAAATCTGGTGATAGTCATCCCCACCGGGCGCTCCGCGCAGCACTGAAATTGTTTTGCCTCCATCTTCCGACCGATAGAGCGCGACGTTGGGCATATAAATAACATCGGGATTCTGAGGATCGACGGTAATGTTGCCGAAATACCAGGCCCGGCTGGTGATGCGGCGATCGGAATTTGCCACAGTCCAGGTGTCGCCGCTGTCATCCGAACGATAAAGGCCGCCCTTCTTGGCGTCAATCAGCGCGTAAACCCGTTTGCCGTCCGGAGAAACGCCGACCGCGGTGCGCCCCCAATCTGCATCCGGCAGGCCGGTTCCGGTCAGGCGCATCCAGGTTGCGCCGCCATCGCGGGAACGATAGAGTCCGCTACCGGGGCCGTCAATGGGCGGATAGGTGCTCCACGGCGGACGGCGCGCGTGCCACATGGTGGCAAAAAGAATATTGGGATTCCCGGTCGCAATGGCCAGATCGGAAGCTCCGATGTCGGGGCCTTGGTCCAGAACTTTTGTCCAGCTCGTGCCGCCGTCGGTGGACTTGAAGACTCCGCGCTCGGCATTTGGAGTGTAAGCGTGTCCCAGGGCCGCGACGTAGACAACCTTCGCGTCTCCGGGATCCACGATCACTTTGCTGATCTGCTTGGTATCGCGCAGCCCGATGTTGCTCCAGGTTTGGCCGCCGTCGGTGGATTTGTAAACGCCATCGCCAGAGGACAGGTTCGAGCGGATATCGGATTCGCCGGTGCCCGCATAGATGACTTGCGGGTCGGAGGGGGCCACGGCCAGCGCCCCGATCGAAGCTACGTGCTGGCTGTCGAATATTGGCTTCCAAACGACGCCGGCGTCAGTGGTTTGCCAGATGCCGCCACCCACCGAGCCGAAGTAGAACGTGGTGGCGTTGCCCGGGATACCGGCAACGGCCACGGCGCGTCCCCCGCGAAATGGGCCGATTAATCGCCATTTCAGGGAGCTGAAAAGATCTGGAGACACGGTTTGGGCGGCAGCGGAGGCCAGGGACAGCACGGCATAAGCGCCCACAAGAAGAGACAGTTTGAGATTTTTCAACGAGCGTTCCTCAGATTAGGTTAGACGTAGTTTAGCGGGAAGCGGCTTCCTGCGGCGAGCTTTCGTGGATTTTTCGGTGAATCCCGGCCAGCCCGCGGGTAGGAGTTCCTCGGCCTAACGCTTCTCCACCTTCATCACATTGTCCTCGGGATTCCGGTCGATCAGCTTGTTCAGAGGATCGATGCCGGCCTGTGCAGGCTCTTTATCGACGGTCACGGTCAGTTCGGTCCGGTCTTTTTCGATCTTCTGTTTCTGTAGATAAAGATAATTGCCCTGAGCATCAAGCACGCCGATGTCAATCCAGTCGCGGATTGGAATGGGATGATCCTGTCCCTTTGCGTCCGCCCGCGCCTTATGCGCTTCCACCGTCATGTGTACCTGGTACTTGCCGGCGGCCAGCTGGACATAATCGGCCGAGCGCGTTCGATTGTCGTAAAGCGTCACGGTCTCCCAGAGATCTTCGTATAGATATTGATACTCAGGCGGCGTGTACTTCTTGAGGTATGACACGAGATCGAGCGAAGTTGGATACGGAGGACCTTTGAATGCGTATGCCTTCACAAACTCAGCCAGCGCTTTGTTGACGTTTTCCTCGCCGATGTAATCCTGCATGGCGTACATTACCACCGCGCCTTTGCCGTAGTGTATGTATCCCTGGTTCTGGTCACCCCGCTCCAACGGAGGCTCTTCGTTGCGTTCCTGGGACCGGCCGCGGAGGTAGTTTTCCAACTCGTAGCGCAGGAACTTTCGCATCGACCGGGGGCCGTAGCGATGTTGCATCACCATCAGAGCGCTGTATTGCGCCAGGGTCTCAACGATCGACGTTCCGCCCTCGACATTGGCGCTCATCACCTGGTGCGCCCACCACTGGTGGGCGACTTCGTGCGAGGTCACATAAAAAGGAATGTCGATGGCCTCGGGATCCTTGGGATCAACATAGGTGATGAATCCAATCGCTTCCGAAAACGGAATGGTGTTCGGAAACGATTCTGCAAAAGTGTCATAGCGCGGGAATTCGATGATGCGCTCCTGATGAAACTGGAATGGGCTGAAGTTTGTGCTGCAATATTCAAGGCTCGACTTCATGCCATCCATCATGCGGTCGAGGTCGAACTCGTGGCCGGGCTGGTAGTAGATCTCAAGATTCACGTCGCGCCACTTGTCGCGGCGAACCGCGTAGCGGGCAGAATTCATCGATGCGATGGCCAGAATCGGAGCGTCCATCTTGTAATAGAAATAACGGCGCCCGTTTTCCACCCATTCTTTCTGGAGGTAACCGGGCATAATGGCGATCTGGTCAGGGTCGGTGCTGACCGTGCCCTCGAAATTGATCCAGTCGGACTCGTCGGAGATGCCGTTGTCGTAACGGGCGGCCACATCCTCGAGTTTGGGCATACGATTCAGCGTGTTGATGCCGTGGTTGTGGCGGGTACTGTCGTCGGTGAGCTCTATCGCGGTCCAATACCCGATGTAGGGTGCGTAGGCGTTGTTCAGGAAGCTGCCGTTGCCGGCAATGTCGGTATTCGGGGTGGAATTCACGAACCCTACATTCTCGTATTTCAAGGAGAAGTCGAAAGCGATGCGGCCATGCGGCGGCAGCGGAGTGGGGAACTGATAGATGTAGAAGCCGAGGTCGTCGTCTTTGAGGACCGCAGTTTGTCCGCCAGCGAATTGCAGTTTGTCGATTCGGATGTGCTGCCGGGGTAGAGGCGCCAAATCAAAGGGCCAAACGGTGACCGCGACCCGGTCAATGTTCACCGACGTTTTGTTTTCCAGCATCATGGTGCCCTCGACCACAGTGCTCTTTCCGGGGTCAAGGTCAACATTCAGTTTGAGGTCGGTGATGCGCGGGTGCGGCAGATTCTTATATTGCCGGTACTTCTCTTCGTATTGAGCGCGGTCTTCGGCGACCCGCCAGTTGGTGCGATAGGTATTTAGAACGCCGGTGTTGTAAAAGATATAGCCGCCGACACCCAGAAATAGAACCAGACAAACTGCCAATCCCCGGATCGCTGGCCTGGATAGGCGTTCCGCAGCCTGTCGAAGGCGGGTTCGGAAGCTCCCCTCCGTACTGCGCAGCCACAAAAGGTTGGTGATGATCGCCAGCCCAACCGCCGCGATCACCCAATAGAGCTGATACCAAAACAACGGAGCCGCGAACGGTCCATAGTGGTTGAGGTCGGAATAAATGTAGGGAGGTGTCTGGCCAAAACGGTAGAGGTAGTTCTGCAATCCCAGGTTCGGAACGGCGATGGTGGCGACGAAGTACAGCACCATCACAAAGTGGCCCAGATATTTATTGTTGATGATGGTGTGGACCAGCAGCGCCAGCACGCAAAGAATGCAATACTGCACCAGCCGGATGCCAAAGAGGTCCTCGAAATAGAGCCCCAGCTGGAAACGGTAGTAGCCATGCATGACTTGGACGATAAGGCCCGCAGCCATCGTCACCAGCACAATCAGCGTTTGGATCAGCAGCAAGGTGGAGAGCTTGGAAGCAAAAAGGACCCAGCGTTGAACCGGGAGCGCATCGACAATCTGGCTAACCCCCGCTTCCCGCTCCCGCCACACCAACTCGCCGGAATAGAAGGTAATAATGGCGAGAGCGAAGACGAAAAAGCCGCCGGTTGCCAGTTCCAGCATCTGGTAGGTCAGGGGATAGACATGAGTTGCGAAAGGGTTGTTGACACCGTTGGCCACGAAAACCGAGAACAAGCCTCCGGCCAGCATGAGAACCACGAAGAAAACATTCCTGACCGTTTCTGTGAACTGAATTTGGGTCAGGGATAGAAACTGCAAGAAAGACGCCTGCGGAGAGAAAATTGGATGAGAAACGGGCAAGGCTCGCGTCATTGCGGGCGCAACTTCTTCGTCGCCGGCAAGCGTCTTCGCCTGCTTGCCGCCGCGTGTGCCGTAGGCAAACGAGAACTTAAAATAGGTCAACAACAACACCAAAGCTCCCAACCCCAGCCAGAGCGCCCGGTTGATGACCAGAATCCCGGTGAATGGAACCAGTTGGGTGTTGCGCTGAAACGGAGTCCAGTACTGGGTGAGGCGGTCCACCGCATTGCTGCCAAACGGGTCGGCCAGAGCACCGCGAACATTCACCATCACGTTGGTGGAGAGTTGCTGTGCCACGAAGTAGCCGATAAGCAGGATCACGCTCCCCGCATACACCGAAAGCATCTTTTTTCCGAGCGCGGCCAAACCAAAGAAGATCGCGGTCAGCAACACCAGATTTGGCAGCACCAGAATCAAGTAGGGCTGAAGATAAGCGGCGAAGTTTTGCGGGCCCAGCCGAGTGGGATCGATCCAAGGCATGCGGCTGCCTAGCCATACTCCCGGGCCCACACCTGAGAAGATCAGGACTTGGATGGCCAGCGCGCCCAGAAACCGGCCTGCCAGATAGTCAAACTTGCTGATGGGGGCAGTAAAGAACAAATCCGTGGAGCGGCTGTCGATGTCCTGATACGTGGCCTGCCCCGCGATCGCTGCCGTGACCACCACTCCGAAAAAAGTAATGAAGGTGATGATCGCTTGCAGCGCGTACGGCGAGTTCACCAGCACCTTTCCGCCAGTGCCGAACTCGACCGTAGCGCCTGGAATAGCTCCGCCTGACATCAACGTGAACAGATAACTCAGTCCACAGAAAACCAGAAAATAAATGTAGGTCGAAATGCGGCGGAGTCTCTGGCGAACTTCAAATCCGGCAATGGTGAGCACCATGGGTCAGTTGACTCCGGCGGAGATCGGCGGATTGAAGAACCCGCGAATGGTGGCAAAGTACAAGTCTTCAAGATCAGGCACCACCGGCTCGAAACCGGCTCCAGGCTGCTGTTCGTCGAGGACATGGATGAGGGTCCTGCCGGCAAACAAGCGGACCAGCACTACGCGGTGTTGGGTCTTGTGAGCTTCCAGTTCCAATGCGTCAATCGATTTTTTCCAAACCCTGCCCTGCAAGCCGTTCACCAGTGCGGTCGGCTCGCCGGTCACCAGCACACGGCCCTGGTGAATGATTGCCATGCGCCCGCACAGATCGCTGACGTCGGAAACAATGTGGGTGGAGAGAATGACGATGATGTTTTCTCCGATCGCGCTCAGCAGATTATGAAAGCGAATCCGCTCCTCCGGATCAAGGCCGGCGGTGGGTTCGTCCACGATGATCAGCCGCGGATTTCCCAGCAGGGCCTGCGCGATGCCGAAGCGCTGTTTCATCCCGCCGGAGAAGCTACCCAGCGGCTTGCGGCGATGCTCGTAGAGATTCGTCTGCTGTAAAAGTGCACGCACTACCTCACGGCGCTCCTTGCCATTGGCGATGCCCTTAAGCGCTGCGAAGTGTGTGAGCAGGACCTCGGCCGAGACTTTCGGGTAGAGGCCGAATTCCTGCGGCAAATATCCCAACACTTTGCGCACTTCATCTTTTTGCTTGAGGACGTCAATGCCATTCAGCGACGCGCTGCCGCCGTCGGCTTCCTGCAAGGTCGCCAGAGTCCTCATCAGCGTGGACTTCCCCGCCCCATTCGGCCCCAGCAAGCCGAACATGCCCAGAGGAATGTCGAGGGAAACATCTTGCAACGCCTGTACGCCGTTGGGATAACGCTTCGACAGCTTTTCAATTCGTAGTTCCATGCACACCTCTGATAGCCGCGCTCATAAATACGTTCAGACGAGAAATAAGGTTCCAGCTATTGATTTGTCATTCCGAGCCGGGGTTTATTCCGCGAGTAATTTGCTTTTCACTTCCTGTACACCACCCCACCCTTCATCACAAACTTAACCTTCTGCAACACGCTGATGTCCTTCAATGGATCGCCTTGAACTGCAATCACATCCGCAAGGTATCCAGCCTTCAAGACGCCGACCTGCCCGTCCCATCCCAGCAGTTTGGCGCCATTGAGCAGATCAGCCTGTAGTGCCGCGAGCGGCGTCATCCCGTATTTCACCATCAGCACAAACTCGCGCGCCTGCGTGCCGTGCGGAAACGGCCCCACGTCCGAGCCCACAGCCATCGGCACTCCCGCCGCCAACTGGCGGGGAAACTCCTGCGCATGCAGGTCGAGCACTTGCCGGTCATGAGCTGCCTGTTCCGGCGAGGCTGCGTGATCTGCAAAATATTCATAGATGGTAAAGGTGGGCACGGCGAAGATATGCTTTTCCTTCATCAGTTGCATGGTTTGATCGCTGAGATGGTTGGCGTGATCAATGGACACCACGCCGGCTTGCGCGGCGTACAGCGCGCCTGGTTCTCCAGTCGCGTGCACCGCAACCCGTTTCCCGACCCGCGCGGTCTCGAGCACCGCCGTCACCAACTCGGGCTCGGAGTACTGATATACAGTGGAATGTTTGCCGTCGCGTATCAGGTCAGGCCCAGTCTCATACATCTTGATGAAATCCGCGCCCTCCTTGAGTTGCTGCCGAATCACCGCCACCAGTTCATCTGCGCTGTCGGCATAGGTGGCATTGGAAAACACATGCTGCGCGGGATTGAAGCGATTGGCGTCTTCATGGCCGCCGATAATGTCCACAGCATTGCCGCTGATGCGCAGCCGCGGTCCGGGAATCAGCCCGTCATCAATGGCGTTGCGGACGGCGGTGTCGGCCGAACCCGCGCCTTCCGTTCCCATATCGCGTTCCGCAGTGAAACCTGCCATCAGGTCGTCGCGGGCGGCCAAGGTCGCGATGATCGTGCGCTGCGGGATCGACTCTTCCACGGTCTGTAAGTCTTCGGCCCCGGGATGCAGAAACAGATGAATGTGGGCATCGATCAATCCCGGCAGCAGAGTGCTGTCCCCGAGGTCGATCATCTCCGCATCCGCCGGATGTTTTACGGCGGAGCCAGTCTCAAGAATCCTCTCGCCCTGCACCAATACTTCGCCGGGCGAGTCGATTTTCCCGCTCTCGATATCGAGCATGCGCGCGGCGTGCAACACAATGGGGTGGCTGGCGGCAGCCTGCGCGAATCCGTAACTCAGTGTCAACCCGAGAAACATCACCAAAGCAGCAGAAAAACAAGGTTTTGTAACCATGAGGCGCGATGGTAACACTTGCCGGGGCCAATTTTCACGGAACTTTCTTTTTTCGGTCTCCGTAGCTATCAGTGGCGACGGTTTCAGCCGTCATTCGCACGCCCCGCGTGCCCAACAAAAAGGAGATCAATATGGATGGAGAAATGGTTGGCTTGGTGGCCGTGATCATGACTTTAGGCATTCCGATCGCCGGAATGTTCACCTACTATTCGGTGCGCAAACTACGCTCGCAAGAACGCCTGGCCGCGATTGCCCGTGGCGCCGATGTCCCCATGCAGCAAGAACTTTCGCCGGCGGCAAATTCGCGCCGCTCAGGAATCCTGCTGGTGGCAGGAGCGGTCGGCTACATGCTTACATTCGCGCTGATCGGCCGCATCGAGCCCGATGCCTGGGTGGCGGGCACGTTTGGCGTGATTCCGTTTACGGTTGGCCTGGGTTTCTTTCTCGACTCAGCTCTGGTCCGCCGCGACGCGCGGCATTCGTAGAGGATAATCCCCACCTTTGCAAAAAACGCAAAGGTGGGCCATCCCCGCTTACCTCCGTCATTTCTGAGAAGATGTCCCCTTGGTGACCTGCTCGTACCACAGGCGGTGATGGGTCTTCGCCCAGGTGGAAGTAACTTCTCCGCGAATGATGGAAGTGAAGCCGCCGCGCACCATGGCCGTGCCCATGTAAACGTGGATAATGAAGCCTGCGATGGTGGCCAAGGCCGCGACCACATGTACCGTGACTGCCGTGTAACGCAGCCAGCGCAGACTCCAGGGGATGGATTCAACGAACCACAGTCCAAAACCAGAGATCACCAGCAGGATCACGCCGTAAAACATCAGCCAGAAGAACAATTTCTGGCCGTAGTTGAAGCGACCCTCGGGCGGCAGTTTCTCATCCTGGTTCTCGACGTAGTACCTCATGGCTTTCGACCAGCGCCGGTCGGCGTCGGTGATGCGCATGTCGCCAATCCACATCTTGTACATCCAGAATATTGACAATGTGAAGCCCAGCCCAAACCAGGGATGCCAGAAGCGGGCGGTGGGGCCGCCGCCAACCAGCGTGGCCAGCCAATACATATAAGGAGACCAGAAGGCCAAGCCGGTGATCAGGCAATAGATGTAGGTGAGTGCGGCGAGCCAGTGATGAACGCGTTCGCCCAGCGTATAGCGGCAAATGACGCCTTCCGGTTCGCGCGCAGGCGGTCGAGAGGAGACAACGTGCGAAGTACTCACGGCTGGCCTCCGTTCTCATGCTTCGAGCCGTCCACTATTTTGGGACCGAAGCGCAAGTAGTGCACAGTGACACGGAGGATGCCGCCTAGCATGGCTAGATTTCCGATCCACTTCGCCGGCCCTTTCCAGAACTTAACCACCCACGGAATATGCGGATCCTTGGGCAATCCGCCGTAGGCCTCGGGATTGGTGGCGTCGTGCAGCACATAGATGACGCCTGTCCCGCCCACGCCGGCGGGATCATAGACGCCGGCTTTCTCGAAGCCGAAGTTCTCGCGAAGTTGAGTTGCGCGCTTCTCCGCCAGGTCCGTCATGTCTTCCTTAGTTCCGAAGTGGAGACAACCGGTGGGACAGGACTTGATGCAAGCCGGTTCCAGGCCTTCGCTCACACGGTCGACGCAAAGCGTGCACTTGAACATTTTCTTGGTGGCGGGATTGAACTTGGGAATATCGAACGGGCAGCCGCTGACGCAGTATCCGCAACCAATGCAATTCTGCTGCTGGAAGTCGACGATGCCGTTGGTGTATTGCACGATGGCACCGTCGGCGGGGCAAGCCGCGAGGCAGCCGGGATCGGCGCAATGCATGCACTGATCTTTGCGCATGAGCAGACTGATGGTGCCGTCGGAGTTCTCGTGCTCGTTGAACTTGATCAGGTTCCAGTATTTCCATGTTGTCTCCGGCATGGTCTGGTAGCTGTTGTCGAAGACGGTGTCGGTGAACTCATATCCGTTCCATTCGAGACAGGCGACTTCACAGGCCTTGCAGCCGATGCAGGTGGTGGTGTCCACCAGTTTGCAAACCTGATAGTCGCGCTCCACGCCTTCTCCAGGAGCGGGTCCGGCATGGCCGGAAATGCGTTTGATTGCCAATGTCGCCTGGCTCATAGCGTTGCCTTATGCCTTTTCGAGCTTGACCAGAAAGCCCTTGAACTCGGGTGTAAACGCGTTGGGATCGATGACCGTCGGTGTCAGCCGGTTGAGAATCGTGCGCGCGTCTTTGCCTTCGTCCTCTTGAATACCGCGATAACCCTGGTGGATCGGAATGCCGATCTGATAGACCTTCTTGCCGTCGATGGTCATCGGCCTGATGCGTTTGGTAACGAAGGCCTTGGCCACATAGTAGCTGCGCGCGCTGGTGACCTTCACTTTGTCGTTGCCCTTGATCCCCAGCTCCGCCGCCAATTCCACCGGAATCTCGACGAACGGTTCAGGGATGAGCTGGACGTTCATCTGGTTGTTCTTGGTCCAGTAGTGGTAGTGCTCGGTGAGACGGTAGGTCGTGCAAATGATGTTGAAGCCGTCGCCCGGAGTGGCGTATTTGTCGGCTGCCGTCTTGAGCTTCTTGACCACGGGATTATTCGACTGTTTCGGGTGCAACGCGTTTTCGACTGGACTCTCTATTGGCTCGTAATGTTCGGGAAAGGGACCATCCGCAAACAGACCCAAAGGAGCAAATAAGCGGCCGACTCCTTCGGCGGTCATAATGAACGGACCCATGTGATCTTTCGGGTGCGAGTCCGGTTTAAAGTCGGGCACATCGTTGCCTACCCAGAGTTGTGCATCCTCGTTCCACCAGACTTGCCTGCGGGTCGCATCCCAGGGCTTGCCCGAAGGATCGCAGGAGGCGCGGTTGTAAAGCACGCGGCGATTGGCCGGCCACGACCACCCCCAGTTCTGGTAGATGCCGAGGCCTGAGGGATCGTCGGTGCCGCGGCGAGCAAGCAGGTTTCCGGCTTCGGTCCAACTCCCGGAGTAAATCCAGTTTCCGCAGGAGGTGGTGCCGTCGTCTTTGAGCCAGGCGAATCCCGGCAGTTGTTGACCTTTCTTGATGGTCACCTGCGTCTTGGGGTCGGTGAGGTCAGCGAGCGCCTTGCCGTTTACCTCCTTGGCCAAATCCGCAAGGGCTGGATGCTGCGCATCCACGTAGGGCCAGGTCAGATTCAGGATCGGATCGGGGAACTTTCCGCCTTCTTTCTGGTAGAGTTCACGTACTTTGAGAAAGATCTGGGCGACAATATCCTGATCAAGGCGGCAATCGCCCGGAGGCGGAACTGCGGCGTTCTTCCATTGCAGCCAGCGCGCCGAGTTGGTGAACGAACCGTCTTTCTCGGCGAAGCCCGCGCACGGCAGGCGATAGACGGTGGTGTTGATGGTCTTCATTTCCTCGGGTGTAATTCCCGGGGACTTCCAGAACTCGCTGGTCTCGTCGGGATAAATCTCCCCTACGACCAGGAAGTCGGCCTTCTTCAGCGCATCGATGTTTTTCTGTGAGTCTGGCCCAATGGCAACGCCGTTCATGCCGAACGCCAACATTCCCTTCACCGATCCGCGATACATGTTGTCCCAGAGCTGGGTCCAGGAGTAGTTGCGGTCCACCTTGGGCATGTAGTGGAAGGCGAAGTCATTTTCTTTTTTCGCTGCGTCCCCGAAGAATGTCTTCAAGTAGGAGACAGCAAACTTCGGCGTGTTCGAGTAGTAGTTAAACGAATCCCATGGCGCGGGCTTGGATGCGGTCGGCGTGATGCGTTTCAACCACGTGGCCAAGTCAACGTCGGTCGGGGCCGGCACTTTCAGGTAACCAGGCAGACTGTCGAACACTCCGGCCATATCTGTCGCGCCCTGGATATTCGAGTGGCCGCGCAGAGCGTTGACGCCGCCTCCGGCGCGTCCGATGTTGCCGAGCAGCAACTGCAGCATTGCGGCGGTACGGATGATCTGTGTGCCGAAAGTGTGTTGCGTCCATCCCACCGCGTAGATGATGGTGGCCACTCTCTTCATGTCGCCATCTTTGCGGACGGAAGTGAACAAGTCGGCCGCTTTCAAGAACTGGTCTTTGGGAATGCCCGTGATGCGCTCGACCATCTCCGGCGTGTAGCGGGAGTACTGCTGCTTCAGCAACTGAAAGACGCAACGCGGATGCTGCAAGGTAAAGTCATAGGCGACTTTCGGAGGCATTCCGGGCAACGGCGGTGGCGCCCCGGGGGCGGCGGCTGCGGGCGTAGCAGCATGCGACGGCGCAGCGCCCCCAGCGTCATTTCCTTCCTCGTAATTCCACGAGGAGCGGTCGTAGGTCTGCGAAGCGGCGTCAAAGCCGGAGTACAGACCATCTTCGGGCAGCTTGAAGCCCTCCTTCACGACGAAGGCGGCGTTGGTATAGTTCGCGAGATATTCTTTCGCAACGCGATTGTTCTCAATGGCGTAGTGCAGAACTCCGCCCAAGAACGCGATATCCGATCCCGCGCGAATCTGAAGGAAGAGGTCGGAGGTGGAAGCCGTGCGCGTATAACGTGGATCGACCACGATCAACTTCGCATTACGATTACGCTTGGCCTCCATTGCCCACTTGAAACCGCAGGGGTGGTTCTCGGCGGGGTTCCCGCCCATGATCAACATCATGTCGGTGTTCTTGATGTCGATCCAGCCATTGGTCATGGCCCCTCGTCCAAAAGTTGGTCCCAAACTTGAGACCGTGGGGCCGTGTCAAACCCTGGCCTGGTTTTCTATATAGGTGAGCCCCAGGCTGCGCATGGTCTTGACGACCAGATAATTAAATTCGTTGGTGTCAGTGCAGCCGCCGATCCAGGCCATACTCTCGCAGCGGTTCACGGTGCGTCCGAGCGGGTCTTTTTCAATGAAGGTGTCGTCGCGGGTCTTTTTCACGCGGTGAGCGATTTCGTCAATGGCTTGCGCCCAGGCGATGTCTTCCCAGTGATCCGAGCCGGGACGGCGCACCTGCGGCTTCAGCAGCCGACGCGGATTGAGGATGTCCTGCTCGAGGGAGGCTCCCTTCGGACACAGCGTGCCACGATTGATGGGATGGTCCGGATCGCCCTCAACGTGAATCACCTGCGGTGTGACGTTCTTGGCTTTATCGCCGATCGTGTAAATAAGGACGCCACAGCTCACGGAACAGTAAGGACAGGTGGAGCGTGTCTCGGTGGCGCGCGCAATCTTGAGTTCTTTAAGCTGCGCGACCGCGGGAGTCAGATCGAATCCCAGGAGAGAGATACCTGCTCCTCCAACGAGTGCGCTCTTGAGGAAGGTCCTGCGGGAGAGTTCCATGTGCATCCTCCGACCGCTTTAATCGCAACCTACACCAGATACCGACACACGGGCACGAATTTGCAGAAAACTATAATCCCGCGGCCCAGCCACCGTCAACTGCGTTGGCGAACGCAAAATCTCAAATCGCGGAGGTCGCGGAGAATATCCGCAGAGTACGCGGAGATGCCCAGTTGCATGCCGCGTCTCCAAGCCGCATAATCGCCCGGTGGCTAAGACTTCCTGGCAGCAGCGTATCCGACGGGCGGAACAACTCGCCACCCAGTACTCCTTCGCGGCGGAAATCCTCGGCTTCTACGTCCATGTAGCCCATTTCCAGGAAAACCTCGGTCAGCGGTTGGAGCGAGCCTCCGCAAGGAAAGGTCCAGTGTCAGTAGCGGACTTGCCGGAGTCTCCAGAATTGCTCGCGAGCTTGCCGGGGTTTCTCACTCTGGTGGAGGAGAAAGGACCCGCGCGGTTTGCGCAAGTCGCGAGCGATCTGCGCTCATCCTCTGGTTCCTGGCCGGACCTGCTCAGCTACTCCTGGTCCAGCAGGGGTGAACCGGATGCACCTGAAGAATTCCTCGCGCTCGCTTTTCTTCAGCCTTACGCTGAATTAGTCCGCTCCCGGGCGGGCTTGCAACTCGACGGCTACACCCATTCGCTGTGTCCGTTCTGCAATCGCAAATCAGCGCTCGGCGTCTTGCGCCCACGGGGCGACGGTGCACGCCGTAATCTGGTTTGTGGTTTCTGCATGTGCGAATGGGAATTCCGCCGCATCGTCTGTGCCGGATGCGGCCAGGAAGATCAAGCCAAACTCCCGGTCTACACGGCCGAGCAGTTTTCTCATATTCGAGTGGAGTGCTGCGACGCCTGCCACGCCTACATCAAGTCCGTGGATTTTGCGAAAGATGGCTTGGCCGATCCTCTGGCGGACGAACTCGCCTCGGTCCCACTGGACCTCTGGGCGCAAGAGCATGGCTACGTCAAACTCCGTCCCAACCTGCTGGGAATGTAAGCAACAACAGTCCCTGGTCAGCGTCTGCTGGCTTGCGGCTTTGGGCTGGAGAGAATTGTTTGGAGTATGGCCCACCTTGGTCGCATCCCAAGGCGCAGGAAAAAGGCACAGCTCCAGCAGTATGGCCTGGAGCTGTGTCTTCGTGTCTTCGATCGGCATTCAGCCGCGCGGGCAGTCCTACTTACGTCCGCCGCCGCGCTGCTGTTTTTCCTGTAATTGCTGCTGCTGCTGTACGTGCCTTTGTTCTAACTGTTGCGTCTGTTGCTGGTGCCGCTGTTCCACTTGCTGCCTCGCGGCTTCGTTGGCATTCTGGCGGGCCAATTGCTGGTGTTCCTTTTCCTGCTGTGCGGCCAGCTTTTGGTGTTGCTGTTCCTGCTGCGCGGCCATCTTGTCCTGCTGCCGCTGGTATTTCTGGTCCAGCTTGGGGTTCCCAGTGTTGGGAGCAGGAGGACGGGTGTGCGGTTGCAACTCTTTCGCATCGTTTGGGGTTGGCGGCCTCGGCACATTGTTTTCCGGACGAGCAGCCTGCGCGTTGCCACGATACGGTGCCCCTGCCTCCCTGGCCGGTACAGCTGCGCGATCGTTAAATGCTCCCGGCCTGGGGGTAGCCGCAATTGACGGTCTGCCCTGATTCACCGAAGCACGCATTTGCGGGTTCGAGCGAGCAGCCTGTGCATGTTCAGTTTGAGCCGCTATGGGCGCGATGTGCCTATCGTTTGCAAACCTTTCTTCTTCCGACGTGGGGCGGGCTGAGATCCCGCCGTTGCCGCCGTTGTAGCTGACTCGGTTCACCGTGGTGTTGTTAATCACCGTGGTGTTGTAAGTGTTGTGAATGTTCGTAACGTTGACGTTATTCACGGTGCGGTTGTAGTAGAAATGGTCGTGGTCCCAACGCCCGCCTTCGTAGCCGTTGCCGAAGTAACCGAATCCATAACTGATCCCGCCGTAGAAGCCGACGTGTGGCCCCCAATAACCTTCATGGAAAAGAAATGCACCGCCGCCCCAGCCCCACCAGCCTGGGGTCCACAGAAAGCCGACTTGCGGAGCCAGCACCCAGGTGCCGGGCACCCAGTAATAGTCGCTGATGTCGTAGTCGTAAGCCCAATAGCCGGGTGTCCAGAGATACCCCTCGGCCGGGCAAGGCGGCTGTTCGTACACGGGCAGAGCCGGTGGCCCGATGCTGATCGCTATACCGATCTGAGCGACCGAAGCCGTAGGCATGGTGAGCACTACAAGTGTGAGCACTATAACTGCGAACAACAGAGAACGAATGGAGGAGGTGATATGCATTGTGGTCCCTCTTACCGGCCCCATCCTTCGCTTGCCCGGTGTTGCTTTGCTGCTGCGGGTTGCGTGGATGAACCGTGATTTTTCTGTCGCAAAACCAGGTCCAAGGTTCAAAACCCTACGCTCTCGCTTTTGTTTCGCAGGATTCAGAACCCAGTTCACAGATGGTTCACAGAAATGATGTTAGTGTAGCCACAATGTTAGCGTAATGAGACCGCCTTCACAACTTCCGGAAGCATCGCTTGATCCGCGTTCGATGTTCCGTGGGCGCTTCAATGGGCTGGGGCCACAACTGCGCTCCCAGCTACTGACGCGTCACTAATTTCCGGTTTGACCAGGGGCTCAGTTAGAGGCGCGTCGTTCTTGACCAAGTCAGTCTTGATTTCTACCTTCTGATGAGCCAGCGGATCGATGTCGGTCTCAAAGGTTTGATAGCCGGGCAGAGCAATTCTGATCTGATGGGTTCCCGGTGCAACCAACATTCCTCGACCCGCACCCATAAACTCCCCTACGTGTCCCACGAAGAGTCCGTCCAGGAAAACGGCGGCCCGCGATGGATTGACAGCGATCTTGACAGTAGCCGTCACCACCGGAAGCGGCCCGGTAACGGCTTTCTCCATGGTCACACGAACTACTTCTTTCTGCCCGGGCTGGAGAAGAACTCGCTCCGTGAAATCCTGGTAGCCATCCTGACGCACCGTGACTACGTGTTCGCCCGGCAACAGCAGAATCTTTTTCGATCCCTTGAGTTCCTTCAGGTAGCCGACGTACTCGCCGTCAACCCAGACCCCGGAAGTCTTTTCGACATGGGATTTGCCCTCGAACTGAATTTCTCCCATCACGTCGTTCGCAGCGTAGATCGCGGGGCTGACAAGCAATGCAAAGAGCAAAAGCCATAGTGACGGATTTATCCTTTGGAGGAAGTTTTGCATGTTTGGCCTCCTTGCCAGTCTGTAGGAGGTAGCAGCGCGTCTGCCAAACTTCGTAAGTGATTGATTCAAGGTGTTTGCGGAAAAGGCGCGCCTTTCAACACGTGGGCGCTAGTGGAAAGAATGTTCCACCTAAGGTAAAAATTTCAAGCGGCGCTGCCGGCGAATACAACTCCCTTCTGTACCCGATCCAAGCAGATACAAATGCCGCAACATTTCTTGACGTTTTGGGTTTCATTTTCTTGAGCGGCCACGACGTCTAGCAAGATTCAAAACCATGTATCGAGGAGAAATCATCATGAAGATTAAGATCGCATTCTTGAGCACAGCCCTGGCAGTCTTCGGGCTGCCGATGATGGCGCAAACAACCACATCGGCGCAGGGCGCGGCCACGGCCTCCACGCCCGCCGCCTCCGCGTCCGCTGCTGGCGATGTCACCGGCCGGACCATCAATCAGCGCAAGGAAAATCAGCAGGACCGAATTGCCAACGGCGTGCAAAGCGGCCAGCTTACGGCCGGCGAAACTGCCAACCTGGAGAACAAGGAGTCGAAACTCAACCAGGAAGAACACGACATGCGTAAGCTCGACGACGGTCATCTGACCGGCGCCGACAAAGCCACCCTGAACCAGCAGCAGAACCAGCTTTCCAATCAGATTTATCAGGACAAGCACAACGAGGCCACACAGAACACCAACCCGACCAGCGAAGTCGGCAAGCGCGCTGAGAATCAGCAGGATCGAATTGCGCAAGGCATCAAGAGCGGCCAATTGACTGCCGGTGAAACCGCGCATCTGGAAAGAAACGAAGCCGGGATCAATAACGAAGTGCGCAACGACCGCGCCGCCAACGGCGGCAAGCTGACTCCCCAGGAGAAGGCCCAGGTCAACCGCCAGCAAAATCGCGAATCGCGCCAGATTTACCGGGATAAACACAACGGCCGCCGTCAATAAGCGGGCCTCGCAGGGTGTGTAGGACGCAGGAGGGTGACGCTCCCGGGAGAACCAGTCCTAGGGGCGTTTTCTCTGGCTGGATCATAATCCAGAAGTCTGATAACGCAGCACCGCCAAGGCGAGGCGATACTCATACCCTGCTTGTGCGCTCCCGATCTCCGCCTGGGTTTGCTGAAGTTGCGCCTGACTCAGCTCAACGATGGAACTCAATCCCAGTTTGTAGCGCGTCTCGGCCAGGTCCAGCGCCAGGTTGGCCTGCGCCAACAATTGCTGATTGACGCTCACCCGGTCAAAAGCCGTGTTGGCATTGAGCCAACTGGTACGCACGTCTCGCGAAATCCGGTTGCGGAGATCGGCCAACCTCCTGAGCGCAGCCTGAGCCTGCAAATCAGTTTCACGAGCCTTGGCGGTATAAACGAACCCATTGAAAATCGGCACTCTGATGTTCACACCCACCGCGCCGTATGAACTCTGAATGCGGTCATCGCGGAAGGGCGCATCGCCGATCGCTCCCAGCGCGCTGATGGTTGGCAATAACTCGTCCCGATCCGCGCGGTGGAGCCGTTCCGCAGACTGCGACTCAAATTCCAGACTGAGAATCTCCGGACGCACGCTGAAGGCCTCGGCGATGAGCTGATCGATATCACCAGGCGGCGGCATCAGCGGTTCGGCATCCTCCACAAGCTCATAGTTTTCTAGCGTGGAGTATCCCAGGATTGCCGAAAGGTTCGCCATGGCGGACTTGTCGTTGTTCAGCGCATCGAGGTACAGAAGCTTGGCTTGGGCGAGATTCACATTGGCGAAGCTAAGATCAAGGTCGGATTTCAGCTTGCTTTTTGTGAGCGCCCTGACCTGATCGGCCAACAATTGACGAGAAGCCACAGTCTGCTCCGCCACCCGGAGAACGGCGTGGGTCTGGAGTGAGCCGTAGAAGGCCTGATCGACCGCCAACAGCACGTGTTCTTTGGTCGCGATCGCATTCTGGTCCTCGGCCTTCGCGTGCAGACGAGCGCTCGCGACCAGATTGGTGGTGTGGCCGAAATCGGTGATCAATTGGGTCACCGTGGTTCCGGCAGCGGCACGGGGAAAGATCTGGGGATTGTTGATTGCCCCGGCACTGATTCGGCTGTCGTTGCGGGAATCGACTCCCGTAAAGTCAGCGTAGGCTTGCGGCCAAAGGTTCGATCGAACTTCGCGTGTGACTTGTTGCGTCGCCAGCGCTTCCAGGCGGGCCACGGAAATCGCGGGGTTATTCCTGAGGGCGATGGCTTCGGCATCTTTCACCGCGAGACGCGACGAAATCGAGGAGGGCTGCGGATTCTGCGGCCCAGAAATGCCCTGTGGGCTCGCTGTGGCGACGGAAGATGCACCCAGCGGCGGATCCGCCGGGTTCTGCAAAACCAAGGTTGATTGCGCGAAGCACAGTGTCGCCACTGCGAGACCGCCCGCTAGAGACACCCATTTCCTCTTCATGCAGACTGTTCCTCCCGCTGATCTTCTTCTTTTCCGTGAACCATGAGATAAACCGCCGGCACCAGGAAGACCGTCACCACGACCGAAACCGCCAGACCGCCAATCACGGCACGGGCCAGGGGAGCGTATTGCTCGCTGCCAGTCTCGATGCCCAGCGCCATCGGAAGCATGCCCAACAGGGTCGCCAGCGATGTCATGAGAATGGGCCGCAGGCGAATCTTGCACGCCCGGACCAGGGCCTCCTGCAGGGAAAAATCCTCCTTGCGCAACTGACGGGCAAATTCAACAATCAGGATGCTGTTGGAAACTACAATCCCCGTCATCATGATGACCCCCATCAGCGACATAATGTTGAAAGTGCTGTGAGTCAACCACAACGTCAGGACCACGCCCGCCAACCCCGGAGGAATCGCCATCAAAATAATCAACGGGTCGATGAAGGAGGTGAACTGCGACATCAGGATGAGATAGACGAGCACGATCGCAAGCACAAGACCGATCGAAAAGCGTGTGAATGACTCCTGCATTCCAACCACTGATCCGAGCACGCTGACCCGCATGTTTTCCGGCAGCTTGAGATGGCTGACGATCTTGTGGACGTCACCATTCACGACGCCCAGTGCCTCGGTTGACGGCATCACATAGACATCGATGACGCGCTGGAGTTGATAATGATCGACTTCTGTCGGAGTGTTGATGGGCTTGATGTCGGCAACCGATTGCAAGGGTGTGTAATTCGAGATGTTGGCGGCACGAAGCGGGATTTGTTTGAAATCCTCCATGCTCATGTTCTGGATCTGCTTGTCGAAGTACTGCACCGTAAGCATGTAGTTGTTGCCGGTCTTGGGGTCGATCCAGTAACTGGGTTCGATCATGCCATTGGAGGTGAGTGCGGTGATTACGTTGTCTACTACCTGTTTGGGGGAAAGTCCGATCAGGCTGGAGCGTTCGCGGTCAATATTGAGTTGCAGCCCGGGGTAAAGAAGATCCTGGGGAATGAGCACGCTGCTTACGCCTTTTTGACTCCGGATCTGCCGGGCAATGTCAGTGGCTATTGCGTAGGCGCCGTTGAGGTCGTTGCCCCTGACTTGGACATCAATCGGCGCCGGCAAACCCAGGTTGATTACGGAATCGACCAACCCCCCCGCCTGGAAATATGTGTACAGCTCCGGGAGGTCTTCCGACAGTTTGCGGCGAACCCGCCGCATGTATTCATAGCTACCGACGGAGTGGTCCTCCTTCAGGCTCACCTGGACGAAGGCCGTATCCATGGAAGAGTTGCTGGTGTACATGGCGGATAAATCAGGCGTAATTCCGATATTGGAGACGATCATGCCGAGATCGTCGGGAGCGATTACCTGGCGAATATCCTGCTCGACGCGCGCGATGTACTGATTGCTGACTTCGAGACGTGAACCGCTGGGGGCCTTCACGTTGATGACGAACTGACCGGGATCTGTCCGGGGAAAATACGCTGTTCCGACAAACGGGAAAAATCCAATCAGTACCACTGCAATGCCACCCAGAATCAGAGCTACAGTTCTCCCCGGCCGCGCCAAAGCGCGAGTCACCCAGTGCTCGTAACGTTCCAAGAGTTTGTGGAAAGCCTCATTGAAGCGGCCGAGGAACCTGTGGAAGAGCGATTGCGAAGCCGGCTTGTGCTCAGCCTCGTGTTCAATCTCTTCCTCCACGTCCTCAAGGTGGATGAAGTTCGCGCAATAGAGTGGCACCACCGTCATGGCGAAGATGTAAGAAGCAAAGATGGACAGAACCACGCCCAAAGCCAGATCAATGAAAAGATAGCGGCTGACGCCATAGAAAAAAGTCACGGGGAAAAACACGATGGAGGTGGTAGAGGTTGCAGCCAGCACGGCCAGCGAGACTTCCATCCCTCCCTTTTCGGCCGCCACTCGCGGAGTTTCACCAATTTCCATGTAGCGGAAGATGTTTTCGAGCACCACGACGGAATCGTCAATAAGTCGCGAAAAGGCCAGCGCCAGGCCGCTCAACAGCATCACATTGATCGATCCGCCCATGGCATTCATGATCAGGAAACACACCAGCGCGGAAAGTGGAATCGAAAGCAGGACAGCGAACGTTGCTCGCGGACTTCCGAGAAAGACAAGAATCATGATGGCGGTCAGCAGCAGCCCGATTCCGCCTTCCTTCAGCACATTCTTGATGGCACTCTTGACGAAGATGGACTGATCAAACACCACCGCCGTCTTGAGCGATTTCGGAATGTCCACCAGGTCCGCGATGGCGGCCTTGATTCCGTTCACAATGGTGATGGTGTTGCTGTCGCCGCCTTGTTTGAGGATGGGAATGTAGACGGATTGTTGTCCGTCGATGCGGACGATATTGGTTTGAATGGTACCCGAGTCCCTGGCCTCCCCTACGTCGGCGACCATCACAGACGCGTTGCCCACGGTCTTCAGCGGGATGCGGTTGATTTCCTCGGTGTTAGGCAATTGCGCGTTGGCGTAGATATTAAAATCCTTGGGCCCGATGCGTACGTCGCCGGCGGGAAGAATCAGGTTCGATTCGTTCACTGCGTGGACCACGTCCATCAAGCTGAGCTGGTGTGCCTCCAGCTTGACGGGATCGACGTACACCATGATTTGGCGATAACGGCCGCCGAAGGGCTGGGGCACCGAGGCGCCGGGAACATTCGCGATCTGATTCCGGACCTGAAATTGCGCCAGGTCCTTGAGGCGCGTTTCGTCCAGCCCTTGCCCCTTGAGCGTTACCAGACAGACCGGAAGACTTGACGCATCGAACTTCAGCACCACCGGAGGTAAGGTTCCCTGCGGCAGACGGCGCAGGTCCGCCATGGCTAGATTCGCAATGTTGCTCAGGGCAGCGTTGGCGTCGGTCCCCGGCTTGAAGTAAATCTTGATGAGGCTGACACCTGTCAAAGAGCGCGACTCTATGTGATCGATATTGCTTCCCAGGGTGAAGAACCGCTCGAAGGTGTCGGTAATATCGGCTTCGATTTGCTCTGGCGGCATTCCTGCATAGAAGGTCGCCACCACCACCACTGGAATCTTGATCTGCGGGAACAGATCGACTGGCATCCGCGCCACGGTGGTTACGCCCACCACCGCAACCACCAGGCAAACCATAATGATGAAGAAGGGATACTTGAGAGCAAATCTGGGCATTACTTTTGCTCTCCCGTCTGCTCTTCGCTGGCATTGGCTTGTTCGCGCTCCAGAACGGGCTTTACCACCTCGGCGATCTGGTAGTTCGATTGGCCTCCGACGATCACCTGTTCCTTTTCCGAGAGGCCGCGCAGAATCTCAGCGCGAGTGGATGTTTGTTCTCCCAACTGCACCGTTCGTTTTTGCACACGGTCCTGTCCGTCCACGACCAAAACGTAATGCTCGTTCCCGCCCTGTACCACCGCCTGTACGGGAACCGACAGCGCATTCTCTTTTCGGTCCAGCTCAAGCGTGGTGTCGGCATACATACCGGGGGTTAGAGACAGATCTGCATTTCCGACGTCGATTTCAGTCTCCATGGTGCGGGTATCGAGGCTGACCGACCGCGTGAACCGTACAACCTTCCCGAAGAAAGTCCGCCCGATGGCCTTGACTTGAACCTGTACCCCGGACCCCGCATGGATGGATGGAACCGCCGACTCAGGCACCGGCAAACGCAGACGCAAGACATCGCTCTGGGCCAACTTGACCAACGGCATGGACTGGGTATTTGAGGAAGTTCCCGCCTGGATGAGCGCACCCGTGTCGGCATAGCGCCAGGTGATGACGCCGCTCAGCGGGGCGGTGACCGTGGCATACGCGGCCAGAGCGCCTACCCGCATGCGGTCGGCATCCGATACCGCGGTTTGCTGCTTAGCTGCCGCGAGTGCGGCTTTCGCGGCGTCGATTTGGGCTTCGGCTGCGAGATCCTTGGAGCGCGCGTCGTCGAGTTCCTGCTCGGCAATCAATCCGGGACGGGCAGTGGAGGCTTGTTGCAGGCGGTTGTAGGCTGCATGCAGAGCGGCATGATCGGACTCGGCCCGAATGACTTCATTTTCCGCACGAACCACTTCGTCCTTACTGTGAAGAAGCTCGGCCTGGGTGCCTTTGAGCTGGGCGTCGAGTTCTGGAATCTCAAGCACCGCCAGTGTCTGGCCGGCACGCACGCGGTCCCCGATGTCCACATAGATATGTTGCACATATCCGGAAACCTTGGCGTGGACTTCAATTTCCTGATAGGGCTGGAATTGCCCGGCCAAAGTGAGCGTGTTCGAAAGCACACCGCGTTTCGCGAGCACCACGGTTGCGGTTGGAATTTCAGCGGCTTTGGGATCAGCATCGCGATCTCTGACGCGATACTCGATGGCAGCAATGAGCGCGACCAGCGCCACGATTCCAACCACAGTCAGGACATACCGTTTAGGCATAGTTACCCTCATCAGTCGAATCTCAGCCTTGGTGGCCAGGCGCTTTCGGACCGGTAAACCCTTAGCAACCGGGTCATTCCTGGTCTGCAGCTTTGCAGTGCTTGGAGATCACACGAATGTCTGTCTGCACGTTTGCCACCTGTAGAGGCACACCATCAATGCCATGAACCGTGTCACTGGGATTACTGCCAGCCTTCTCTGCCCTTACGCCGGTCTTCATCGTTCCCGGCAGCATCTTTCCCTTCACTTCGACCTCGTGGTGGAGATAACTGTCGAGTTTGTTACCTACACCTTTCAGCACATACACCGAGCTGTTCTCTTCGATCAGGATGTAATTTCCACGGTCACCGTCGAGGCACCCGCGAACCGTGGAAACGTGGCGGGCAGGTGCCGCGTTATCGCCACCGGATGCCGGCATGGCAGGCGATTGTTGCGCTATCGCTGCCGCAGCCATGAGCAGAAATACCGTGAAGGCAATCAGATTCTCGGTGCGATTCATACAAGTCCTCCTTTGAACTTGCTTTGGGTTGGCTGATGATCGGATATTTGGCCGGCCAACGGCCCTGGCATACCTTCCGTGCACACTTCGTCTTTCACCCGCCGGTGGGCGACGATCCCCATCATGATTTCTTCATCATTGAAAGGCAGGCTGACGTACATGATGTGTTTGTGCAGGCGCACGTCCACCTCGTGATTGGGAGCAAATGCGAACGGCAGGTATTTTATCGCGGATTCATAACGACCGAGGTATATGTTGCAGTTCAAACGGATTCCGATGTCGTACGAATAATCGCGCGCTTGCAGGGGCGCATCACTCGGGTTGTCGCCAGCATAATTCGAACCGGAAAGGTGCTTCTTCACGCTGACGATGGTGGCGATCTGGTATCCGTCTTCGGCTGCCGGCTTTGCACGCGCGTGCAAAGAGATCAGCAGAACTACACCCACGACGCCTGACAGCAATGATGCTTTTCTCACGGCATTCTCCCGAGAGCGGCCGGAAATCCTATGAGAAGCAGCGCTAAAGGCGGTGCTGCTTTTCCGGAAATGTTGGCCGGTTCGAACTCAAGCGCGCTCCGGGCCAGTGCCCGCGAACCGCATCTCCTCAGTCAATAACCAAGGTCGAGTTCCAGAACAACAACCTAACTAGGGATTCGGGGGAAGATTAGCAGGAAGGAGGAGGCCGATTGTAGAGACTCTCTTCGCTCAGAAGGAGAGTCGGGATCGGTGGTCCCGCAGGCGCGACATGAGGGTAGAACACAGGCGCCTGCTGGGCGGTGTAAACGAAGACCGGCGGTACCCACCGCGCGGCATCCCGAACCATATGCTGCCGCATGGCCTGCGCGGTGTTGGCGTGCGCAGTAACGCCTTGCGGAATCGTCTGGTGGAAGGTGCGAGTCGCCAGACTGACGACCAGGGAAAGCATGACAATAGTGATGAGCGCCCCGCGCAACGAAAGCCCCGGGCCGCACAAGATGTCAGTTTTTCCCGTTTTCTTCATCGTCCAAGAACCAACTCCGCGATTATACAGGCCAGGGAGGCGGACGCAAGGTTACAAAAGCCACCACACGTCCTACAAAATGGATGTAATATGCCGATTAAAGGTTGGTTTTCAAGCACTTCGGGGTCCCAACCTCATGATCCAACTCGCAGGATCATCACTTCTGTGGCTTTGATGAGGGCCGCGGCCGTCTGCCCCGGCTTTAACCGCATCTCGCGGGCGGAGCTTGCCGTGATAATCGAGGTTATTTGCTGACCGCCAATCGAAATCTTTATTTCCGCCATCAATCCGCTGATGCGAACCGCATCGATCCGTCCCACCAACTGATTCCGCCCGCTGACGCGGCGGACCACTTGATCGCGTTCCTTCTCGCTCCGGCCTCGCGTTCTGAAGAGCAGACGGTCAAGTTCACTCTGTGGAATGCGATGATGCCCTCCCGCGGTCGGTATGCTGCGGATTTTATTCTTGTAAATCCACTGCTTGATGGTAGGAAAGCTGATCCCCAGCTGCAAGGCCGCGTCACGGAGCTTCAACAACTCCCCGGTCTTCGCACCGGACTTGCCATTCCTTTTCATTAGACCGAAATCGTACAGTCAACGAAGGATACGGTCAACCCGCTTCCCTCACGCCCGCATGGCTCCCAAGTTCACATCATATAGTATTTAACCGCATATATTTTGACAGCTAAACCGTTCCTTGTGTACACTTTCGATTCTTTAATTATGGAGGCGACAATGCGCAGAACGACTTTATTCCTTGCAGGCGTGGCTCTCTTTTTTTCTTCAAGCTTGACCTTTGCCCAGGATGGCCTTGTAGCCCTCGTTTCTCCCGACGCACAAACGGGGGGATCGTCGACACCCGCAACCGCAACCAATCAGCCAGGCGGTTTCTTTCACGATTGGTTCGCGATGGTCTCGGAAACACAAGCCGAGCAGCCCCACTGGATCACCCCCCTGGCCACGACTACTCCGCGGCTCGAGCAGGAGTTTCGCTACGACATTCAATGGCAGACTCACAACAGCGGCGTCACTACGGACAACTATGGTGTGAGCAAGGGACTGGAAATCATTCCGGCAAAGAATCTCGAGGTCATTCTCGCCGTGCCTCCCTACATCGTGAACAACCCGGACTCTCCCAAGGATGGATTTGGTGACTGGCAGTTCCTGGTGAAGTATCGAATCGCCGCTGGAAATGAGGAGCACGGGAACTATATTTTGACGGCCTTTTACCAGATGACCGTTCCCACTGGGCAAAACCAGGAAGGCGCGTTGAGTCCGGTAATCACTCCCACCATCGCTTACGGAAAGGGCTTCGGAAATTTCGACGTCCAGGGAACGCTAGGCGTAAGCCTGCCCACCGGAAACGTGGATGTCATCGGACACACTTTACCGTGGAACAACACTTTTCAATATCGCATCTACAAGAAGTTTTGGCCGGAGTTGGAAGTCAACTTCAACCACTTTTACGGCGGGAATGGCACTATAGTCCCCACCAGCCACCCCGGCAAAACATTGGTATATCTCACGCCGGGCCTCGTGCTCGGCAGGTTTAAGCTGAAGGATCGTCTCGGTTTCACCGTGGGCGGAGGATTCGAGATCGCCGCGAGCAAATTCCATCCCACTAACCACATACCGATACTGTCGATCCGCTTCCCGTTCTAGATTGACGACAGCCTACTCACTGGGCCGGGCAGGCGGTCAGACGAGAACCGCCTGGTACTCTTCGTAGGCGCCCTTGAAGTCGGTGATCTTGTGGTCTCCCTCGAAGTGCCAAATCCGCGTGGCCACTTCGTCGACCAGGTCCTCGTCATGTGAGACCAGCAGCACCGTCCCCTGATACCGCTGAAGAGCGATGTTCAGCGCATTGATGGATTCGAGGTCCAGGTGGTTCGTGGGTTCGTCAAACACCAGTACGTTGGGTTTTTGCAGCATGAGCTTGCAGAAAAGCAGCCTGGCCGCTTCGCCTCCGGAAAGCACTTCCGTTTTCTTATCACCGTCATCGCGCGGGAATAGCATCTGGCCCAGCAAGCCTCGAATCTCTTCGTGGGCTGCCGCGGGATTCCATTGATGCAGCCATTCGAACGCTGTCATTCCCGGCTGGATCAACGCCCGGTGATCCTGCGCGAAGTATCCCACCGCCGCCTCATGCCCCCAAACGACTTTTCCTTTGCTTAAGAAAGCCCCATCGTAGCCGCTGGTCTTGCGCAGTTCGGCCTCGGGCACGGTCGGAGAGTTCGCCAGCAGGGCGTTTACCAGTGTGGTCTTGCCAGCACCGTTTCGCCCCATCAGAGCAATCTTCTCTCCCCGCAGTACGCTGGCCGTAAAGTCGCGAATCACGTGGGTCTTGCCGTAAGATTTGGTTACGCCTTCCAATTCCAGGATGTGCTTCCCCGAGGGCCGCTTCTGCTCGAATTTCAAGAATGGCCGCTGGATGTTCGACTTCGCCAGCTCCGTTACCTGCAGCCGCTCAACTTCTTTACGCCGCGATTGCACCTGGCTCGACCGCGTACCCGCCGAGAATCTCGCGATGAACTCGTTCAACTGCGCGATCTTTTTGCTCTTCTGTGAGTTCTGGGCCTCGATCTGCGAGCGAACCTGCGTCTTCGCCACCACCATATCGTCGTAGGCGCCCGTATAGGTAATGATGGTTTCGTAATCGATGTCGGCAATGTGAGTGCAAATGCTGTTGAGGAAATGGCGGTCGTGCGAAATGACAATCAGCACGCCGTCATACTGATTCAAGAATCCCTTTAGCCAGTGGATCGAATCCAAGTCGAGGTTGTTTGTGGGCTCGTCGAGCAGCAGGGCCTGTGGATGCCCGAAGAGAGCCTGGGCCAGGAGCACGCGAACCTTCTGTCCGCCTTGTAGCGCGCCCATCTTCTTCCCGTGCAAGTCGTCAGGGATATCGAGCCCTTGCAGCAGCACCGCCGCATCACTCTCGGCGGTGTAGCCGTCTTCCTCGCCGACAATGCCTTCGAGCTCGCCGAGCTTCATCCCGTCGGCATCGGTCATCTCCGGCTTGGCATAGATACGATCGCGTTCCTCGAGCGCCGTCCACAGCCGTTTGTTGCCCATGATGACGGTATCGAGCACGCGGAATTTGTCGAAGGCAAAGTGGTCCTGGCTCAACACTCCAATCTTCTTGGGACGCGCGACCGTGCCCTTCTGCGGTTCGGTCTCTCCGCTCAATAGCGCCATAAACGTAGATTTGCCGGCGCCATTCGGTCCGGTCAGACCATAGCGTTTCCCCTCCGTAAAGCCGGTGGAGACTTCATCAAACAGAATTTTCGCGCCGAAGCGCATCGACACATTGCTGACTGAGATCATGATTTTCCAACGAGACTGCGGGGAATTGCCCTTGACGGCGGGAGCGCAGCTACCTCCTTAAGAATACCACGACCGCAGCATGGCGATGCCGCCGGCTCAACACCGCGGTAATAGGGAACAACGTGTTAGCCTTTTCGGGCGGGGACGTCCTAAACAAACTCATGAATAATCTTGAACCTTCTCATCTCGATCTTCAGGCAATGGCCAAACAAATCATGCTGGCCCAGGGCTTCGAGCCGGATTTCCCTCCAGCTGTCTCCCAGCAATTGGCGGAATTGAAAGCCCACCCGCCGCAGATAAACGACACTGCCGTGCGCGATCTCCGCACTCTGCTCTGGTCCTCCATCGACAATGACACCTCGCGCGACCTCGACCAGATCGAGTTCGCCGAGCGCCTGCCGAACGGCGACATCAAAGTCCTGATTGGAATCGCCGAGGTGGATGCCTTTGTGCCCAAAGGCTCCCCCATCGATCTGCATGCCGCAAAAGAAACCACTACGGTTTACGCCGGGGTGCGAAATTTCTCCATGTTGCCGGAGGAACTTTCGACTGGCGCCACTTCTCTTTTGGAAAACGTCGACCACCTCGCCATCGTCACCGAATTCGTCGCCGGCAAAGATGGCAACATCACTTCTAGTAACCTCTACCGCGCCCTCGTCCGCAACAAAGCGCAACTTGCTTATAACGGAGTGGGGGCGTGGCTCGAAGGCACTGGCCCGGCACCGGCGAAAGTTGCTGCCTCCGCCGATTTGCAGGCCCAACTCAAACTCCAGGACGAAGCCGCACAGGCCCTCAAGACCCAGCGCACCCTCAACGGTGCACTCAACCTCGAGACCACCGAAATCCGTCCCATCGTCCTGAACCAGCAAGTTGTGGATATGGAAACCCACGCCAAGAACCGCGCCACTGATCTAATTGAAGACTTCATGATCGCCGCCAACGGAGTTGTGGCGCGTGCCCTCGAGAACGTGTCATCTCTCCGCCGCATCGTGAAGGTCCCCGAACGTTGGGACCGAATTGTGCAACTCGCCGCTGCTCACGGCGGGAACCTTCCAGCCCAGCCGGACTCGAAGGCCCTCAACGAATTTCTCATCCAGCGGAAAACTGCCGATCCCGACCGTTTTGCCGACGTATCGCTCACGGTCATCAAACTGATGGGCCCCGGCGAATATGTTCTGGAGCGCCCGGGTGATCCTGTGCAAGGGCACTTCGGCCTTGCGGTCCAGGACTATACCCACTCCACCGCGCCCAACCGGCGCTTCGCCGACGTCGTGACCCAGCGCCTGATCAAGGCCCAGCTTTCAGGCCAACCTGCTCCGTATTCCGACACGGAACTAACAGCCATTGCCAGTAACTGCACGCTGAAAGAAGATGCGGCCCGCAAAGTTGAGCGAGAGATGTCGAAACGCCTGGCTGCAGTTGCCATGGCGCACAGGATTGGCGAGACCTTCGATGCCATCGTTACCGGCGTCACTCCGCGCGGGACTTTTGTTCGGGTGCTGCAGCCCCACATCGAAGGCTTACTCGCGTCCGGGGCGCAAGGCTTGGATGTCGGCGACAAGTTGCGCGCGAAGCTGACCCGTACCGACGTTCAGCACGGATACATCGATTTTGCCAAAGCCTAGTAATGTAGGGCGTGCGTTCTTTGCCGTCAGAGGCTTTTGACGCGGAGAACAGCCGCTCTCGGGTTATCCTCTATCTATGCCTTGTTCCTCCCCACCTATCGGAGACCAGAAGTTGATCCAGATCGTGGACGCTGCCCTGGCTGACACCGTGCGCCGCAGCGGTAAGTGGCTGGCCTGCCGTCCCGGCTGTTCGCATTGTTGCCACGGAGTGTTTGCCATTAATCAACTTGATGCCCTCCGCCTGCGCAATGGACTGGCAGAAACCGGGAAGAAAGATCCCGAGCGCGCCGCCCGCATCCGCAAACGCGCTCTCGACACGGTCACCCGGCTCTCCCCCGAATACCCCGGCGACCCCGCCACTGGCCTGCTCGATGAAGCCGATGACGATGAAGATTGCAAACGATGGGATGAGTTTGCCAACGACGAACCCTGCCCTGTGCTCGACCCTGCGACCGGCACCTGCGAGCTCTACGAATTTCGTCCCGTAATGTGCCGCACTTTCGGACCGCCGCTCATGTCGGAAGGCGACCTGGGCGTTTGCGACCTCTGTTTCGACGGCGCAACCGAAGCGGAAATTGCTGCCTGCGAAATGAAGCCCGACCCGGATAACCTCGAAGCTGTCCTGCTCGAGGAACTGGAGAAGACTACGGGCGCTCATGGCGAAACCATCATTGCCTTCGCTCTGGTGCGTGAAACGATCGAGGCGCAAAGGCTTAATTTGGATAAGGCATGATCAGCTTTCTTTCTATTCTCGCCCTGGGATTTTTTCTGGGGATGCGCCATGCCACCGACCCCGACCACGTCATCGCGGTGACAACCATCGTCAGCAATCAACGCAATAGCATGCGGGCGGCGCTGATCGGCGCCTTTTGGGGCGTTGGCCACACCGTCACTATTTTTGTAGTGGGCGCTGGCATCATACTTTTCAATCTCGTGATTCCGGTGCGGCTCGGGCTCAGCATGGAGTTGTCCGTCGCGGTCATGCTGATCATCCTTGGCCTGATGAATGTTGCCGGGTTCCTGCGCTCCATGCCGGCAGCCTCCGCTCCCAATCATGACGGAGAAGAAATCGTCCACTCGCACCCCCACAGCCACGGGAACTACATCCATAGCCATTCTCACAGCCATCAAGCGGAGACCCATCCCCATTCGCTTGATCACACACCGCTAACTTGGCTCGACCGCGTCTTTGGCACACTCGGCCTGTATCGATATCTTCGTCCGCTTGTGGTGGGCATCGTTCACGGGCTCGCTGGTTCAGCGGCTGTGGCCTTGCTGGTCTTGACCACCATCCGAAGCGTCAATTGGGCGATTGCTTACCTGCTGGTGTTTGGCGTGGGCACCATCGCCGGCATGATGCTGATCACCATGAGCATGGCCTCTGCGTTCAAGATGGTGGGACAGGGTCGCGAGAAGTTCTCCCGCCGCCTGGCATTGGCTTCTGGTTTCATTAGTGTCGGCTTCGGACTTTTCGTCGCCTACCAAATCTGCTTTGTGCACGGCCTCTTCACGCCCCACGCCCAATGGACGCCGCAGTAAAACGGCCTTAGCAGATTCAATGACAGGTTTCGGCCAGGCTACTCGACGCGCCTCGTGCATTGCCGGTTGACCGCTTTCCCACCCCGGCTTACACTTCGGACCTGGCCGGACATGTCCTCAGACCCAGCCCATGCCGCAGCTCGCCCGGATCTCGCGACTGAGATGGCGCATGTGCTGTTCCTGGACATCGTTGCGTATTCGCGCCTTCCCATGGAGCAGCAAGCGGGAGTGCTGCGCCGTTTGCAGGAACTAGTCCGGCAAACGCCTGAATTCCCGCGAGCCCAGAAGGCACATCGCCTGATCACCCTACCTACGGGCGACGGTATGGCGCTGGTTTTCTTCAACGACCCAGAAGCCCCGGCCCGCTGCGCCGTCGAGTTGGCACAAGCGATCCGCGCGGAACCGGGGCTGGAACTAAGGATGGGGATCCATACCGGGCCGGTGTACCGGGTTGCCGATATCAACGCAAATCGGAATGTGGCCGGCGGCGGGATCAATTTTGCGCAACGAGTCATGGATTGTGGCGATGGGGGACACATCCTGGTGTCGCAGTCGGTCGCGGACGTTCTCGATCACCTGGACATCTGGAAAAACACCCTGCACGACTTGGGAGAAGCGGAAGTCAAACATGGCGTCCGCATCCACATCTATAACCTCTACACCGACCAGGCAGGCAATCCTGCGCTGCCCCACAAGCTTCGTGACGCCGCGGAGGCGACTCGATTAGCTCGTTCCCGAGTAAAGCGCAAACGAATGTGGTGGTCTTTGGTTTTCGCCGGAGCGCTGGGGCTTGCCATCACGGCCGGATATCTGCGGATGCACCCCCACGCTCTGACCGAAAAAGACACCATCGTGCTGGCTGATTTCCTTAATAACACCGGAGACCCGGTCTTCAATGACGCGTTGAAGCAAGGACTTTCGGTTGAACTGGAGCAGTCGCCGTTCCTGAACATCCTTTCCGACGGCAGAGTGAGCCAGCAACTTCGCTACATGGGTCGCTCCGTCGATGACCGCGTCACCCCGGAAATTGCACTGGAGGTCTGCCGCCGGGAGGGCAGCAAGGTGATGCTGTTGGGTTCGATCGCGAGCTTAGGCAGTCATTACGTGATCGGACTCAAGGCGATGAATTGCCGGAACGGCGATTCCTTGGGCAAGGAACAAGTGGAGGCCGAGCGCCGGGAGGATGTGTTAGCCAAGGTGCATGAGGCGGGAACACGTCTGCGCAATAAGCTGGGCGAGTCGCTGGCTTCCATTCAAAAGTATGACACTCCGCTGGAGCAAGCGACCACTTCATCCCTGGAAGCGTTGCAGGCTTACAGCATCGCGATAAAAATCTGGCGCACCAAGCAGGATGCGGCAGCACTTCCTCTGTTCAAGCGTGCGGTCGAACTGGACCCACACTTCGCCCTCGCTTATGCGGATTTGAGCCTCATGTATACAGACCTCGGAGAAGCAGACTCCTCTGCCGAGTGCGCCCAGAAGGCCTACGAACTACGTGAGCGGGTGACCGAACGTGAGAGGTTTTCGATCGAGTCGACCTATTACCAGTCGGTTACGGGCGACCTCGAAAAGGCCGCCCAGGTCAACGAGCAGCGGAAACAGACCTATCCGCGCAACCTGGCGCCATACATTAACCTCGGGGTTATCGACTCCGCCATGGGAAGGCTTGAACCGGCTCTGGCCCATGATCTCGAGGCCATGCAACTGGAAACTGACACAGCCGCAGTGTATGCCAATCTATCGGCCGATTATCTCAACCTGAATCGCTTGCCGGAAGCAAAAGCTGTTCTTGAGCAGGCCCACGCCAAGAAACTGGATGAATCGTTGTTGCCGAACTGGTATCAACTGGCGTTCCTGGAAAACGACGAGCCGGGCATGTCGAAGTACGCTTCCGCTGCGCTCGGCACCGGGAACGAAGATGGATTGCTTTCGAGCCAGGCGGACACTGAGGCCTTTCACGGTCGACTGGGCCGGGCTCGAGAGTTCTCTCGCAGGGCGGTGGCGGCAGCCGTACGTGAAGGCGCAAAGGAAACCGCAGCTACCTGGCAGGCGATCGCCGCCCTGCGGGAGGCTGAGTTCGGAAACGCAGCCCAAGCCAAACAGGAGGCCGCCGCTGCCCTTGCCCTCGCCCCCACCCGCGATGTCCGCGTCACCGTAGCTCTGGCGCTGGCCCGCGCCGGAGACGTCGCCCGGGCGCAGAGCATGGTCAATGATCTCTACAAACAGTTTCGCACTAACACCTTGGTGGTCAACTATTGGCTGCCGAGCATCCGCGCGGCCATCGCACTCCGGGAAGACAACGCCCCACTTGCCATCGGATTCCTGCAAGTCACAGCCGCCTACGAGTTGGGCGGGGCGCCACCGCCATTCTCCTCGGGAGCAACTATGTATCCGGTCTATTTGCGTGGCCAGGCGTATCTGGCACAGCAGAAGTGGAGTCAAGCAGCGGCGGAATTCGAGAAGATACGAGCCCACCGCGGCCTCGTCTGGAATTTTTCCACCGGCGCCTTGGCCCAACTCATGCTAGGGCGGGTCTATGCTGGACAATCTGATTTTGCCGCGGCCAAGTCGGCGTACCACGATTTCCTGGATCTTTGGCAGGGCGCCGATTCCGACGTTCCCATCTTTCGCGCCGCCCAAGCCGAATCCGCGAAACTGAAATAAGGATCGCGCCCCTGGGCCCACGCCTATCCTGGACAGTGAGTCTTAAGCGGCGGTACGGCCTTTCCTCCCACCCGATCTGGTACCTGAGTGCTCGGGGGTTTGGGGGCAACGCAAGAGGCGTGAGTGTGTCCTCTAGAGTCGGTGAAGCTCCCAGCAAAGAAGCCGCTGTTCGTGATACCACTCAGGCTGGAACTAACCGCGCCCGGAAAGTCCAGAGTCATGTATTGCTTCTTGGCAGGCAAGCCAGCCCACGCGTGTGTAACATTTGCGGCGTCAACGTAAGAGCCAACCACTTCAGCCAAGTCGTTGATACCGAAAATGAGTGTTGCTACGGCAGCCGGGAACTCGACATCCGTGTAACGGCCATTATTGGCGGAGGTCAGCAGGAACCCGTGCGCCAGTTGATTGGGGCCGGTATTGCCCCAGCTACCGGAGATTTCGCCGGTCGAGTTTACATCGCTCGCAACCGTGCTCACGGACTTTGGATAAACCAGATCCGTGAAGTTTCCACCAAGTAGCGAGAAGCCAGCGGTGTTTCCGTTGGAGTCGTACCATGCTCCGACAATCTGCTGGCTCTTGTTGATCCCGTACGCCTGGGTCTGTGCCGCACCGGGAAAATCAATGGGCGTGAAGGTGTTCGGAGAAACGAACTGGAAGCCGTGAGAAACACCGCTGGAGTCCACGTAAATACCTACCACCTGGTTAGCATCGTTGATGCGCGTCAGAACGGTGGAAATGGCCCCGGGATAGTCAAGGTTCTTAAACTTACCGGTGGGCAGAAGGGCGAACCCATGGGTCACGCCGCTCGCATCCGTATAGCCACCTACCAGGACCCCCGCTGTGTTGATGCCGCTGGCTTCCGTGAACGTGGCGCCGGGATAGTCGTAGGAAGTGAAAGTGTAGGAGAGCGAAGACGGCGTCTCCTCTCCATATATGACGACGACGGGCGAAAGCACCGCTAACGCTACAATCGCGAGAACAGAGGAGAACACTTTGCATGGGAGATTGCGAACTGATCCAAACCTGTCGGTCATAGAGACACCTCGCGTTTTAAGTGGTGTTGCCGGGGGATTGAACTGCGGGAGGACCTACCCGCGTAATTTCTTTCTTCTTTTCAAGAGCGGCAGCCATTGTATACCCGTCCCGGGCTGTTTTCGACAGAATTGTTGATATCTTAGGAGTTAACACGCCATCCAATTCTTGACCGGGGACTGAGCGTTGACCCTTCACGGTCAATCGTGCCGCGATGCAGCGTCCGATATACTGCACCTTTGAAACTTTGCGGATCTTAACGCATGGCAGAGATGGCACTATCTCCCGGTGTGAAGCTGGCTTGGCGGGTCGCCGGCGACCTGGCTTTCCAGGAGAAGGACCCGCTTATTGAACCCAGGCATCTTTTCTTTGGAATTTTCTCGCTCGGAAAGTTGGTCGCCGCCGCGGAAAAGGGGCACAAGAAGGACGACCTGGTAGTGGGCGTAAAGCCCGAAGCCGACCAACTGGACGAACTAGCCCGCCGGCGCGGTCTTGATATTCCTTCGATTCGCCGGGCAGTGCGGCGTACTTCCGCGGCACGCGCGCCGAAGAGTTCGAGCGCTTTGCCTCACGGCCAAGCCCTCAGCCGGTCGGACGCTTCCCGGCACATATTTGAACAAGCTGCCACCCAAGGGTTCCCCGTACTAGACGTGCCATCCCTGCTGCGAGCGTTGCTTCAAGCTCATGATTCTGGAATCGAAGAGGCAACCGCGGCCATGCAGGTAGGCCTCTCGGCCATTCTGCGAGAACTGCAGCCGATCGAGTCGCTGACCCAACTGGTCTCCATGAGTCTTGATCCCCGAATGACTGACCTCGACACAGTGGTGTCCCAGGAGTTCCGCGAGGCAGTTCAGGTCACCGAGGCCGTCGATACCCGGTTTGCAATGCAGTCTTACCAAGCGGCGGCCCCACAGGCCCTTGACTCCATCAGACGGTTGACTGTATTGAGCGAACTCACCTGGGAATTCGGTACTCAAGGACTGCTGGAGCCTATGCTGCAAAAGGCCGTAGAGCAACTGCTGCGCCTGGTGAGCACCGGGGAACGTTGCGCAATCCTGGTAAATGACGCCACCGGCAGCGAACTCCTGTTGAAGGCGCACGGTCCTCTGGGCACGGTTCCCATGATCAGCATGACCTCCGCGAAGCGTGCCATTGCCGACCAGAAGGGTTTCATTTGGAACCGTGGAAAGGAAATGACCCGAACTCAAAAGGAATCGAAGGTTGAGTCGGGAATGTATGTTCCCCTAGTGGTCAATGGTCAGGCCATCGGCGTAATTTGTATCGATTGCACTTGCGCCCCACAAAGTTTTGGGAAAGACGACTTGCTGCTGGTGACCTCGCTGGCCCATCAGTTGGCGCTGGCGATCGCAAACCAGCAACTCCTGCTTACGCTGAAGCAGAACACCGACGTTCTCGAAAGGCTGCTGACCAACTTCTCCCCCAAAGTGCGGACCCGATTGCTACAGCGTGCCCAGATGGGCCGGTTGCGCCTGGGAGGTGAGCAGTCGGTGGTTTCGGTGCTGTGCGCGGACATCCGGGGCTTTACCCAATTGACTGCCGGCATGCCCACCGACGATGTGGTTTCTTTGCTGAACGAGTATTTCGCTGCGCTGACGGAGTGCATCTTTCGCAATGATGGCACAATCGATAAGTTCGTCGGCGACGCCATTCTGGCGGTTTTCGGCAGTCCGGAAGCGGATCCTCAACATTGCCGGAAAGCGGTCGTGGCAGGAATGGAAATGCAGGAAGCGGCGCGGGAAGTGAGCAAGCGGCGCAAGGCGAAATCAGAGGTCAGTTGCGAGATCGGGATTGGGATCCATACCGGGCAAGTCCTCCACGGCTTCATCGGGTCGCCGGAACGGATGGAATTCACCATCATCGGAGAGGCCGTGAACCGTACCGCCCGCTATTGCGACGGTGCCAAAGGGGGCCAAGTGCTGATCAGCCCGGAAATCTACCAGCATTTGTGGAACGCGGTCGAGGTGCAACAGATTTCAATTCCCACCAAGCACGAGGGCGATTTCGTCGCTTACCGTGTGCAGCGCGTCCGTGATCCGGGAGAGCGCACTGTTATAAGTTCCTGATGTCGTCTCTCAGTTGGTTGGGTTCCGCGGGAACTTCAGGTATGGCAGGCGCACATTTCGAATCACAACTTGATCCGACCGAATCTTGGCGGGCGCTTGAAAATCTGGAACTCCACACGGTCCGCCAGCTCCGCAAGCAGCGTTCACGGCCCCGGCGGTAACGAAGTCATCTTGATCGACGCCATCTCCGCTGACTCCCAACCCACCGACCAGCACGCCATTCCGATAAAGCGGCAGGCTTCCCGGGAAGAAGACGATTCCGCTCATGTTGTTTGTGTTAGGCGCTCCCGGCTCCGATCCCTGGGTGCAAGGATTTGCGGTATCGTGCAGATACAACTGAAAAAACGGGCCGTCACCTGATCCATCGATTCCCGGCGGAAACAGCGGCTGGGCTCCGAAACTCACCGGGCGATTGGTGATGGCGGTCCCGATGGGCACGCCGGGCAAATCACGCACCCCGGTAGTACTGAACCAAATCACGTTACGGGCCTTGGAGGCCGCCACGTCGGTGCTGAATATGGTTCCGTCAGGCATGCGGTACAGGCCCAGAAGCGTGCCGTCGAGGTCCGAGACAGCAATCGTCATCCTTGCCTTGGAGTCGGGTGGCAGGCGGATGACTGCTCGCGTTGTGTTCGCCGTCGCTATGGCATTCATGATGATCTCGTTGACGTCGCTCTGCGAAAGCATGGTGCCAGCATTGGGGCCGACCAGGAATTTTTCAGGCGGCAACACGCCCGCCTTCGGAGGTACGCTGTAAGAGCCAGCCAAGGTACCTGCAGACGTGCCAGCCGGTCGCGTCGTTTGATTTACGAAAGGCAATGCGATGCCCCCGATGATCACGACTCCCGGCGGCGGAAGCTGAGAGATGCTGGGAAGGAACCCGGAATTCTTCGAACCTGAGTAGGCAGCGTATTCGGCGATCTCAGGCGATGTGCTCACCACGCCAACGCCGCCGACTACTCCGCCATTGAACAGAGGTACGCCGCCGGGATTGACCGCGAGCGGGTCACTATCGTTCGTGTCCGCCTTGCCCGTAATAATCCCCAGGCCGGGTTTGGTGCCATCGATCGACCGCGATGGATTTAGCATCTTTCCCTTGATGAAATTGGCGCTAAGGGTACAGCCGCGGTTGGTGTTTTCGATTCCGTACAGATCGGCATTCGCGGTGCCAGCAACTCCCGGCGGAAAGTGAATGCCGCTGATAAATCGCACTGTGCGGGAAGAGAGTGGCGCCTGATCGTTGCTGAAGAAGGCGGCCGTGCGGGCCAGGCCGACCGCCAGTTCGTCCGCTGGCACCACCTGGCCAAAATTTCCCATCGACGTAGTTGGGGCTCCCGGCGTTTCAAACACGGCAAGGATATTTCCACCACGATCCACAACCGCGACCACCATAGGAGCATCGACGGAGGTCACAGCATTCTGCACAACCTTGGTTACATCGGAGACGCCAAGCGGGATCACTACCGCTGGAGGATCAGACGAGTTCGAAGCTGAAGACCCGCTCCCACTCCCGCCACCGCAGGACAAGCCGAGAAGAAGGGTTACACAGACCACCAGGTAGAACCCTAAAATAGAGAGCGCCTTGGTCCTGGTCGTCATAGTTCGAACCGGTTCATGGGAGTCTCAGGACTTCGCCGCTGCCGCAGGCTTCGCGGTGTGGTTGTCATTCAGCCTCCACTTTCTGCCATCGCGGGCAAGCAACTCATCGGCTTCTTTCGGTCCCCAGGCGCCTGCGGGATAGTTGGGAAAAGTTCGTGGACGCAGCGCCGTCCACACGTCAAGAACCGGAGCCACCACACTCCAACCTGCTTCCACCATGTCCGCGCGTTGGAACAGCGTAGCGTCCCCGATCATGCAATCGTGCAGCAGCCTCTCGTAACCAGTGCTGGGAGAGCTGCCGAAATAATCCGAATAGGCAAAGCTCATGTCCACATTTCCCAGGCGCATAATCGGGCCGGGGAACTTTGCGCCAAAACTGAGGGAAATGCCTTCCTCAGGCTGAATGTGGAGCACCAGAATGTTTGGTGAAAGACTCTCCACCGGCGTGTCACGGAACAAAACAAACGGAGCGCGCCGGAACTGGATTGCAATCTCGGTATGCCGTTGCGGCAATCTCTTTCCCGTTCGCAGGTAGAAGGGAACACCCGCCCAGCGCCAGTTATCGATGTGAAGCTTCATTGCTACGAACGTTTCGGTGGCTGAGTCCGGATTCACACTGGGTTCCGAGCGATACGCGGCCATACGCTTCTCAGGGTCGTGCCCGTCGCCATACTGCCCCCGAACCGCGTGGGTCAGCACGTCCTCCGAACTAAGCGGCTGGATGGCGTGAAGGATTTTCGATTGTTCGTCTCGTACCGCATCCGCCTGGAACGATATTGGAGGCTCCATGGCGGTGAGAGAGATCAATTGCAGGATGTGATTCGGCACCATGTCGCGCAAGGTGCCGGACTGGTCGTAGTATCCACCACGCTGCTCGACACCTACGGTCTCAGCCACCGTAATTTGCACATGATCAATATAGCGCCGGTTCCAGATCGGCTCAAAAATGCCGTTGGCAAAGCGAAATGCCAGAATGTTCTGTACAGTTTCCTTCCCCAGATAGTGATCGATGCGATAAATCTGCTTCTCCCGCACCACCTGCAACAGGTCGCGGTTGAGCTTGCGCGCCGAATCCAAGTCTCGGCCGAAAGGCTTTTCAACGATGATGCGGCGCCACTGCTCACCGTCGTTGGGAACCAGGCCGGCAGCGCCCAACTGCTGCACGATAGGAGCAAAAAACGTAGGCGCCGTCGCCATATAGTAAAAGTAGTTTTCCCGGCAGCCGTGGTCTTTGTTCACCTTGTCCAGCAGGTCGCGAAGCTGAGCATAAGCTTTGGGGTCGCCGAACTCGCCAGCCATGTAGTAAAGCCGCCGGATGAACCACTCGGTCACGTCATCGTTCAAGGCGCAGGTTCCGAATTCCTTGATGTCTTGCCGAAATTTATCGCGGAACTGGTCGGTGGTCATGGCCTCGCGTGCCAACCCGATCACCGCAAACTCCCGCGAGAGCAGGTTTGCAGCCGCTAGGTTGTAAAGCGCGGGCATCAGCTTGCGTCGAGTGAGGTCCCCGCCTGCGCCGAAGATCACCATCACGCAGGGATCTCCCGGCCTCCCCACACTTTCAGTCGTCATTTCCGCCAGACTCGAAACGCTCATTTCCGCCGCCCCCCTTCGACCGACTTCAACGCACCCGTCCGAGACTAATCCGCAGCCACAGATTTGGGCTCCACGTGTCCGCCGAACTTCTGCCGCATTGCGGACAATACCTTTTCCGCGAAGGTATGCTGCTGGCGCGAGCGGAAGCGAGTGTAAAGCGCGGCCGACAGAACCTCGGTCGGAACCGCCTCGTCGATCGCAGCCATGATCGTCCACCGCCCCTCACCCGAGTCCTGCACCACACCGGTGTAATTGGATAGATCGCGGTTCTCCGCCAGGGCCATCGCCGTAAGATCCAGCAGCCACGAACCGACTACGCTGCCTCGACGCCACAGTTCGGTAATATCCGCGTTGTTGAGGTTGTAACGGTATTCCTCAGGAAGTGCGGCGCTGTTGGCGTTTTGGAAGATGTCGAGGCCTTCCGCATAGGCTTGCATGAGCCCGTATTCGATTCCGTTGTGCACCATCTTGACGAAGTGTCCGGCGCCGGAAGGGCCACAATGCAGATAACCGTCCTCGGCAGTTCCTGGCATTTTGTCTCTGCCCGGAGTGCGCGCAACCTCTCCGCGACCGGGAGCCAGCGTCTTGAAAATCGGGTCGAGCGCTCGTACCGCAGATTCTGGACCTCCGATCATCATGCAATAGCCGCGGTCGATGCCCCAAACGCCGCCGCTGGTGCCGACATCCACATAGTGAATGCCTTTCTTGGCCAGCATTTTGGAGCGGCGGACATCGTCCTTGAAGTAGGAATTGCCGCCGTCGATGATGGTGTCACCGGCGCTCATTTTTTCCGACAACGCAACCACCGTCTTTTCGGTTGGATCGCCGGCCGGCACCATCAACCAAGCGACTCTTGGCGCTTTGAGCTTGGAGACGAAGTCGTCCAGCGACGACGAAGCGATCGCTCCTTCGCCAGCCAATTGCTTTACATTGTCGGGACTAAGGTCTGACACTACCAGTTGATGTTTTCCCCGCATCAGGCGCCGCGTCATGTTGGCGCCCATCTTGCCCAAGCCAACCATTCCTAATTGCATATCTCTCGCTCCTCTTCATCATTATCATTAGGCTAATGCCTGCGCAATTGCTGCTGCCAATTTCTCGAGGCCAGCGGCCACATCAGACCCCAGGTGGGCCCGCAGGGCACGTCGCTTGCGCTCCACCAGCACCTGGAAGTCACCCCGCGCCTGCGCCGCCTTCACCACTCCGAAGGTGAATTTCCGCCCCGGTACGGCCACGTCGGCTGCGTCGTCACATGTGACCTGCAGCACGACGCCGCTGTTCGGACCGCCCTTATACGCCTGACCAGTCGAGTGCAAGAACCTCGGGCCGAATCCAAGGCAAGTAGCCACGGACTTCTTGTCGCGAACTTTGTGCCGGATGCCCTGCAACTGCTGTTCGTGTTTGTCGTTCATTTGCACATACGCCAACAATGCAAAATAATCGCCCGCACCTAACCGATTGAGATGGGCCTTCAGATAAGCGGCGAGCGACTTATTCCCTCCCGCCGCTTTGGCCAGAGCCGCGCTGTTGGCATCGTCGGTGAACAGTTTGATCCCGCCGTCTTCCAGGATGGGCTGCTCCGCCGGCAGCTTGCCAGTTTTCTCGTACGCGTCGGTCAGGTTGCGGGTCGCAATCTTGCTGGCCTCCACGTCCGGCTGATTGAAGGCATTGATGCCGATGATGGAGCCGGCGACTGCTGTGGCAATTTCCCAGCGGAAGAATTCCTGGCCCAGATCGTAGATATCAGCGACCCCGATCCGAACCACGGGATGCCCCGCCGCCTCAAGTGCCTGGAGCTTGGCTTCCTGTGCCGCGTCCGAGGCCGACACTAGCTTCAGATACACAAATACCCGGTCGTTGCCGTAAACCGCGGGCGCTCCGAGTTCCTCACGGTCAACCGGAATCAGACCGTGCCCCTCTTTCCCCGTGGACTCGGCCAGCAACTGCTCTAGCCAGGCCCCGAGGTCGTGAACCTCCGGCGACGTAATGATGGTTACTTTGTCTCGCCCATCTTTCGCAGCCACTCCCAGGATGGTGCCTAACACCAGCCCGGGGTTCTCCTCCAGCGGCACACAGGATGCACAAGCGTGCACCATCTCTTCGGTGCGATCGAGGAATCGCCGGGTGTCCACGCCCATGACGGCTGCCGGCACCAGCCCAAAATCAGAGAGCGCCGAATAGCGGCCGCCGATGCTCGACAACCCGAAAAAGACGTGCCGGAAATTATCGCCCTCGGCTACATGTTGCATCTTGGAACCGGGGTCGGTGATGGCGATGAAGCGGGAACCGGCCTGCTCATTGCCCACCACCTTGCGGACGCATTCCATGAAATATTCTTTGAAGATATTCGGCTCCAGGGTGCTTCCTGACTTGCTGGAGACGATGAACAAAGTCTTCGCCAGATCCACTTTCTTCTCGAAAGCCTTCACTTGTGCGGGGTCGGTGGAATCGAGGACGTGAAACTCGGGATGAGCCGGGTTTCTCCCGTACGTCACCTGCATCACTTCTGGACACAAGCTGGACCCGCCCATCCCTAATAGAAGTGCGTGAGTAAAACCCCCATTCCGCGCTTCCTTCGCGATGTCCGCCAGGTGTTGGGTGTGCGCAAGCTGATCGTCGGTGATGCCGAGCCAACCCAGCCAATTGGCTTCATCGGTGCCACTCCAAAGCGTAGCGTCCCGCTGCCACAAACGCCGCATCTTGCCCCCAGTGCGCCACTCGTCAATCGAAGCGGTAGCTGCCGCCGCCAGTTTCGGGGACAGAACGTAGGTCAGCCGATTCACCTTGGCAACAAGCGATGGGCGGTTGGTACGATCCACGGCCTTCAGCAACTTGTCAAAAGCGTCCGCAAACAGCACCAGGCCTTCATCCAGCAGTTTCCCGGTCACCGCTTCCATGGAGACGCCCAGCTCGCCGAGAGTCTGCATGGTATCGTTGGCGGCCTCGACGTCCTCTTCCAGACTCGAACGCACCTTGCCATGTTCGCGAAAAGCTGAGAAAGTCGGCGGGGGAATGGTGTTGACCGTGTCCGCCCCGATCAACTCCTCAACGTACAGTACGTCGCGATAACTCGGGTTCTTGGTACCGGTGCTCGCCCACAACAAACGTTGCGTCTGTGCACCCTTGGCGGCAAGCTTCTTCCAACGCTCACTCGAAACAATTTCCTTATAGCGCTGATAGGTGAGCTTCGCGTTGGCGATGGCAACTTTACCCAGGGTGCTTCTGGCCAGCGCTCGTTCACTCGCTTTGTTGGAGGTTTTCAGTTTGGCGTTCAAGAGAGCGTCGACCATGGAATCGATGCGGCTAATGAAGAAACTCGCGACACTGGCGACTCCGCCGACATCTTTGTTTTGGGCAGCCAGTTTCTCGAGCCCGGAAATGTAAGCCTCCGCCACGCGTTCGTAGGCTGCTTGCGCAAATAACAGTGTGACGTTGACGTTGATGCCTTCGCTGATCAGTTGTTCGATCGCAGGAATGCCTTCGGGCGTGGCAGGCACCTTGATCATCACGTTTCCGCGTCCCACCGCCTTCCATAACCGCCGGGCTTCGTCGAGGGTTCCACGCGTATCGCGAGCCAGCGTCGGGGACACTTCCAGGCTCACGTAACCATCGCGCTTCTTGCTCTGCTGGTAGATGGGACGCAGCACGTCGGCCGTGTCCTGAATGTCACGGATGGCCAATTGCTCATAGCGCGCTTTGGCGTCAAGGTCCGGATTCTTCTCCAGCTCTTTCAGGAAATCTGCATAGTCCGAGCTGCCGGTGATGGCTTTCTCGAAGATGGAGGGATTCGAGGTCACGCCCCGCAATCCGTCTTCATCCAGGAAATGTTGCAATTCTCCGCTGGTGATGAGGCTGCGGCGAATGTAATCCAGCCATACCGACTGACCGTACCGCAGCAGGTTCTTCAGCGGATTCCCGTTGGCTTCGGTTCGAAAAGCGATGGCTGCTTCCATATTTTTCTCCATTCGACGAATACTGCGGGAGCTATCTAGCTCCGTTAAGTGTTTCTTTGGCGGCGGAGACGATGGCTTCCGGCGTGAAGCCGTATTTCTTCTGCAATTCCTTCAGTGGCGCAGAGGCACCGAACGTCTTCATCCCGATGCGGCGTCCTTTCCGCCCGACATACTGCCCCCACCCGAAGATGGATGCTTGCTCCACGGAAACCCGGGCCTCCACATCGGAAGGAAGCACGCTCTCACGATACGCTTCGCTCTGATGCTCGAAAACCTCCCACGACGGCATACTCACGACTCGCGCCTTGATGCCTTCCGCTTTGAGCGTTTCAAACGCGGCTACGGCCAGATACACCTCGCTGCCGCTCGCCATCAGGATCACTTCAGGCTTGCCGCTTGAGGCATCTGCCAACACGTAAGCGCCCTTCGCCAGTCCCGAAGCCGGAGCGTACTTCGAGCGATCCAACGTCGGCAAGGCCTGGCGCGCCACAATCAGCACGGCGGGGTCATGGCGCAATTGCAGAATAAACTTCCAGGCTTCGAGCGTTTCATTGGCATCGCCCGGCCGCAGTGTGATCAGCCCTGGAATTGCGCGCAGCGAAGCCAACTGCTCCACGGGTTGGTGGGTCGGGCCATCTTCGCCGACTCCGATGGAATCGTGAGTGAAAATGTAGATTGTCGGAATTTCCATTAACGCGGCCAACCGGATGGCAGGTCGCGAGTAGTCGCTGAAGATCAGGAAGCCGGCACCGAATGGTCGAATTTTCGACAGCGCAAGTCCATTTAGAATCGAGGCCATCGCGTGCTCACGGATTCCGAAGTGGAGATTGCGGCCCCCATAACTGCCAGCCAGAAAGTCTCCCGCTCCGTCGAAGGTGAGCCGGGTTTTCGTCGAGGGAGCAAGGTCGGCCGCGCCACCAATCAGCCACGGTATATTCTTTGCGAACGCATTCTCCACTTTCGCCGAGGCGTCTCGGCCAGCCACTCCCTTTTCGTCGGGCGGGAAAACCGGGAGATTCTGATCCCAGCCGGCAGGCAGCTTGCGAGTTTGCATCTGGTCAAGCTGCAAAGCGAGTTCGGGATACTTCTTCTCGTATTCCTTTAACTGTGCCATCCAACTCTGCCGCTGATCATGTCCACGTTCGCCAACACCTGCCTGGAAGTGTTCATACACACCCTCGGGTATGTAAAACTTGGCGTTCTCAGGCCAGCCATAATTCCGCTTGGTCAGCCGGATTTCCTCCTCGCCTAGCGGTTCTCCGTGAGCGGCGCTGGTGTCCTGCTTGTGGGGCGATCCGTAGGCGATATGGCTGTCCACAATGATGAGCGTGGGCCGGTCGGTGGTTTTTTGAAATGTCTTGAAGGCCCGTGCGAGCACTTCCTGATCATTGGCATCGCCGACGCGGGTCACATTCCAGCCGTAGCCGATAAACCGGGTCGCGACGTCATCGCTGAACGCCCAGGACGTGTTGCCTTCGATGGTGATCTTGTTGTTGTCATAGATCCAGCACAGATTGGAAAGCTGGAGATGCCCCGCCAACGAGGCCGCTTCGCCCGAAACTCCCTCCATCATGCAGCCGTCTCCGCAAAGCGCGTAAACGTTGTAGTTGAACATTTCAAAATCTGGCCGATTGAAATGCTCGGCGAGCCATTTGCCAGCCATAGCCATGCCCACGCTGGTTGCTACGCCCTGTCCGAGTGGCCCGGTAGTGGTCTCAATTCCCGAAGTCCAGCGGTATTCGGGATGTCCCGGACATTTGCTATCCAACTGACGAAACCGCTCCAGGTCGGACGGCTTCACCGACAGTTCTCCGAGCCGTTCGTAAGCGGAGTCGACTGCCTTCACCTGGCAGAGGCACAGCATGGAATACAGCAACGTCGAGGCATGGCCCATCGAAAGCACAAAGCGATCACGGTTGGGCCAGATGGGATCCTGGGGATCAAAACGCAGAACTCGCTGCCACAGCGCGTACGCTACCGGCGCCATCGCCATCGGCGTGCCGGGATGGCCAGAGTTGGCCTTTTGCACCGCATCCATGCAAAGGGTGCGAATGGTGTTGATACAGAGCTCGTCCAACTGGGCGTTGGTTAGCACCACTTGCGGATTTGCAGCCATAAGCACCTCGCGGATTCTTGTGTTGATTGCCCGACCAACCTCGCTGAACGGATATGACTAGAGCCAGCTCTTCAAATGCGCCGCGTTACAGCCGCGTCCCAAAACCACGACTTCCATCCAGCGCCGCAAACCGTTAGGGATGGACCAGGAATCAGAGAGAACGGCCAGATTCACGATTATCCGTGCCGCCCATTATCCGCCCCCTTGGGACAAAGTCAAGCAACCCTTGCTGCCGCGCCATGGTTGTGATAGGACTTAGCCCCATCCGGTTGTGGTCATAAGAAAGCGATATCAGTTCTGGCGATGAAGATGGACCTGGCGCGAGCGTCACTGTTCATGAGGTCATGGCCTTCTTACGCCGCCTTCTTGTGCATTCTGGCATTGCCAGTTGCGGGCCTGGGCCAGGAGAAGTCCGGCGTTCCTCCAACCTCTTCGGCGCAGCGGATTCCCGGCCACATTCCCCGCAACGCCGCGTCCCTGCAAGGTAGGGTAAGCGACTCGCAAACCAAGCTGGGCATCCCCGGAGTCAAGATCAGCCTGCTGCAGGGAGCCGTTGCGGTTGGCGAAACATTGACAGATGCAGAGGGCGTCTTCCGATTATTGGATCTGGCGCCGGGAAGCTACGAACTCAAGGCTGAGAAAGATGGATTTCAGCTCGTCGATCTCGCCGGTCTCCGAATTAAGGGTCCGGAAACCAAGAATCTCGAGTTAGCTGCGACAGCTGGCGGGACCATCCCGACAAAAGGGCCATCCGGGATTCCCGGCGCTGTACCCTCGCCCCCGGCGCAACCGCCATCGCCGACCGGCTCTTATCCTGGACTGCGAACCGCACAACCGTCTTCATCGCCTGGGCCGCTGGGAATTGCTCCCGAGCAAGTGCCGCCAGACTCGGCAAACTTCGCCAAGGAACCCGATCGCTGGGATGTCCCCATGCCGGCGTGGGACCGTTACGGCAAAGGCGGCGAGTTTCCCTACACCAAGCATCATTGGTACGACCCGTTCAATCGCAACCGGCTCAAGGGAGACCAACCGATCTTCGGCCAGACTTGGTTCTTCAACTTCACCGGGACGAGCATCACCGGTTTGGATGTGCGCCGCCTGCCTGTGCCCAGCGGTGTATCCGCCGAGCAAGCCGACAGCGCCGACTTCTTCGGCCGCGGTGAACAGGGTTCCGCCTCGCAGAGTTTTCGTTTGTCCTTCGATCTGTTTGAAGGGGACACGAGTTTTCGCCCGATTGATTTCCGCATTCGCTTTACGCCGGAATTCAATCTGAATTTTCTGCAAACGCGCGAGCGCGGGCTGGTCAACATTGACGTTCGCGACGGCACCAACCGCTTCGACACCCACATCGGTCTGCAAGAAGGATTTGTCGAGGCCAAGATCCATGACCTGGGGCCAAACTTCGACTTTGTCTCCATCCGCGCGGGGATCCAGCAATTCGTCAGCGATTTTCGCGGCTTTATTTTCGCCGAGGAGCAGCCCGGAGTCCGCGTCTTCGGAAATCTGCGTTCCAACCGGATCAACTACAACCTCGCGTATTTCTATTTTCTGGAGAAGAACACCAACAGCGGCCTGAATACCTTCGAGCCTCGCCATCAACAGGTTTACATCGGGAACGTGTACATCCAGGACTCGTTTTTCAAAGGTTACACCACGGAATTCAGTTTCCATTACAACCGCGACGATCCCACGATTCACTTCGACGACAATGGATTCCTCGTTCGGCCCGCGCCGGTCGGGCTGGTAGTAAACGATGGCATTCTTCAGCACGGCATTCGCGCCTACTATCTAGGCTGGGCCAGCAACGGTCATATCAAGCGGCTGAATGTGAGTCATGCTTTCTATCAGGCGCTGGGTCATGACACTCTCAATCCCATCGCGGGGAGGCGCGTCGACATCAACGGCAGAATGGCGGCGCTGGAATTGTCGGTCGACAAGGATTGGGCACGCTTCCGGACGTCTTTTTTCTGGGCCTCCGGCGACTCCGCTGATCGCTCTAACGCGCTCGGACTGAGCGGGCGCAGTGGAACCGCGCACGGCTTCGACACCATCGTGGATGAAACCCAGTTTGCCGGTGGCGCCTTCAGCTTTTTCGATCAGCAAGGCATTCGCCTGACCAGCACGGGAGTCGCGCTCACCAATCCCGGCAGCCTGCTGGTCAGCCTGCGCAGCAACAAAGAGGAAGGCCAGGCGAATTTCGTTAACCCCGGAGTTTACATATTCAACGTTGGCGCTGATTTCAATGTGACCCCCAAGCTGAAGGCTTTCGTCAATGCGAACTATCTTCAGTTTGACCGGACCGAGCCCCTGCAAATCCTCCTGTTCCAAAATCACATTCGGCACAGCATTGGCACGGATACGGGGATTGGCCTTCAATATCGGCCGCCATTGACTGAAAATATCGTGATCACGGCGGGAGTATCGAACCTAGTACCGGGCGCAGGATTTGAAGACATCTACAACAAGCGAGTGTTAGTCTCCGGCTTTACAACCATAAAGCTGACGTTCTGAGCTTAAGCTATGCAGCGTTTTTCTTGGCAACGATTAGGACAAGTGCTGGCAGCAGCAACATTCGTCTGTGCAGCCCTGGCTCTGTTCGACCTTCCCGGCAAGACTGCTGCGCCAGTGCATGTCGCAGAATTCCTGCCACAGACAGGCGTTGAACAAAGCTCGCCCGGGCTTGGAGACTCGCTAGAAGAAGCGCAGCAGAGATCGGCAGGTTGTGTAACCTGCCATAACCCCATGGACAGTCCGACCATGCACACCCGGGGAACTGTGCGCCTGGGTTGCACAGACTGTCATGGAGGAGATGCCGAGACCGCGCTACCCGCCGGTGTTGCGCAAGGCTCGCCGCAGTACCAGGAAATTACCCGGCAGGCGCATCCGCGCCCTCGCTTCGCCCGCGATGCCGATAGCTCCGCTAATCCCGTTCGCGCCTACACCAATTGGTTGAAGGAGGACGCGGAGTACATCAAGTTTGTGAATCCAGGAGATCTGCGAGTGGCGGAGCAAACCTGCGGCCGCTCGGGATGCCACACGGCCGAAGTCCAGCGCGTACGCACCAGCATGATGACTCACGGCGCCATGCTTTGGGGCGCTGCCCTCTACAACAATGGGGCCATCCCGCTGAAGAATCCCCACTTCGGCGAGAGCTATGCCACCGACGGTACTCCCCAACGGCTGCAAACCTTCCCGCCACCCACTGCGGAGGAAACCCGCGTCAAGGGTGTGCTGCCTTATCTGGAACCGATTCAGCGCTGGGAAGTTTCTCAGCCCGGCAACGTTCTGCGAATCTTCGAGCGTGGCGGCGAAAAGAAACCCGAGGTTGGAATTCCGAGCCTCGAAGAAGAACCAGGGAAGCCAGATGTGAAACTCGGCGAGCGCGGCTTCGGAACGTTACTGCGCACAGATCCCACCGTTCTCGGCTTGCAAAAGACGCGGCTGCTGGACCCATTGCTCTCATTCCCAGGAACGAATGATCAACCGGGTGATTACCGGGCCAGCGGATGTAGCGCCTGCCACGTGATCTACGCCAATGATCGCTCGCCGGAACATTCGGGACATTACGCGGTCGGGGGCAATCTGGGGCAGGCCGCGACGGTTGATCCAACCATTCCCAAGAACGAATCCGGACATCCCCTCAAACACGCATTCACCCGCTCCATCCCTTCGAGCCAGTGCATTGTGTGCCATATCCATCCCGGCACCAACATGGTGGCGACTTATTTTGGCTACACCTGGTGGGACAACGAAGTCGATGGCGACAAGATGTATCCCAAGGAGCAGCGCCATCCCAGCGCGAAGGAACAGCAGCAGATCCAGCAACGCGATCCGGAACGCGCCGCCATCCGTGGCAACTGGGCAGATGTAAATTTCCTGGAGAAGACAGGAACGCCGGAATTCAACAGCCAACTCAACAACACCCAGTTCGCCGACTTCCACAGTCACGGCTGGATTTTCCGTGCGGTCTTCGAGCACGATCGAAAAGGCAACTTGCTGGATTCCGACGGCAGGCAAGTTTCATTCACCGATCCCGACAAGTTTAAGAAAGCCGTTCACCTGAAAGACATCCACCTGGAAAAAGGCATGCACTGCATCGACTGCCACTTTACCCAGGACAATCACGGCAATGGCAAACTCTACGGAGAGACGCGAAACGCAATCGAAGTCGATTGCGTGGATTGCCACGGCACCATTCAACAACGCACCACTCTGCGCACATCAGGAATCGCCGCGCCCGCCAGCGGCACCGACCTGGCCGGCCTTCGCACTCCCTGGGGTGAACGCCGCTTTTACTGGGATGGCGGCAAGCTCTTCCAGCGTTCGATGCTCGAGCAAAACCAGCGGTGGGAAGTGGTGCAAGTCCTCGATTCCATCACTCCGGGCAATTCGCATTACAGCGAGAAATCACGACTCGCGAAAACCATCCAGAAAGACGCCATCACCTGGGGTGATGCCAAAGGCGATCAGTCCGAACTCGCCCACCCAAACAGCGAGATGACGTGTTATGCCTGCCACAGTTCCTGGGCGCCGACCTGCTATGGCTGCCATCTGCCCATGGTCGCGAATCAAAAGATGCCGATGCTGCACAACGAGGGCCTCACCACCCGCAATTGGACTTCATACGATTTCCAGGTCCTGCGGGATGATGTGTTCAGCCTGGCGATCGACGGCACCGTCACCGGGCACCGCGTCGCTCCGGTGCGCTCGGCCTGTGCGGTGCTGGTCAGTTCGCAGAACAACAATCGCGACTGGATCTACTATCAGCAGCAAACCGTTTCCGCTGAGGGGTTCAGCGGACAGGCGTTCAGCACCTTCGTCCCTCATACCGTGCGCGCGAAAGAAACCAAAGGCTGCACCGACTGCCACGTTTCGAAAGCCGGCGATAACAACGCCTGGCTGACCCAGTTGCTGCTTCTCGGCACCAACTATATGAATTTCATGGGCCGCTACATCTACGTGGCCACGGGCGCGAAGGGATACGAAGCCGTCGCGGTCACCGAACATGATGAACCTCCCGCGGTCATTGGCAGCGATCTGCAAAGGCTGGCGTATCCGGACAATTACAAGAGGCACCTGAGCAATCACAACGAGTTGAAGGAAGCCTACGGACATGCCGGCTCGGAAGTGTTGGACGTCCAAGCACGCGGCGAATACCTGTACGCTGCCATGGGGAAGCGAGGCCTTCGCGTCTATGACATCGCCAACATCGACGACAAAGATATTTCTCAGCGTACGATCACGGCGCCGGTGTCGCCAATTGGTCAGCGTTTCTACGTTCCCACCAAATACGCGGCAGCGGTGGCAACACCCACAACTTTGGCAGTCGATCCCTTGCGCACTCACCGCCCGGAAAATGAAGAACAGTCGATCCACCTGATGTATGGCTTCCTTTACGTTGCGGACAAAGAGGAAGGCCTGGTCGTGATCGGCGATCCGAACTTGAAAAGCAGAAGTCCGGGCGTGGGCACACTGCTCAATGGCGATCCGAACGACAATTTCCTGAAGCGCGCGTTGGCTTTCAATCCTAACGGGACGCTGAAGGGCGCGCGCCGAATCACCATCGTCGGCACCTACGCCTATATTCTTTGCGATGCTGGCCTGGCCGTGGTGAACCTCAACAACCCGCTGAAGCCGGAACTGGTGGCGCAGGTTGGCACGCCATATCTGAATGATCCGCACGGAATCGCCGTACAGTTCCGCTATGCTTTCATCGTCGATCGTGAGGGATTGAAGGTTTTCGACATCACGCACCTCGACCACCCATTGCCGATTGACGGAGCCAGAGTTCAGATCGAAGACGCCCGCAACATTTATGTGGCCCGCACCTACGCCTACGTTTCCGCCGGCAAGCAAGGCGTGGCCATCGTGGACATCGAGCGTCCCGAGCAGCCGAAGCTGGATCAAGTCTTCAATGCGAATGGCGTCATGAACGACGTCAACGACGTGAAGCTGGGCATGGTCTCATCGGAACTGTTTGCCTACATCGCCGACGGCAAGAACGGGCTGCGTGTCATTCAGTTGTTTTCTCCCACCGATAATCCCAACTTCGCCGGGTTCAGCCCACGCCCTACGCCGAAACTGATTGCCGGCCGCCATACCGCAGGCCCGGCGCTGGCGATTTCAAAAGGTACCGACCGCGATCGCGGTGTAGATGAGAGCGGCAACCAGATAGCGGTGCTCGGCCGCCGCGGGGCGCGTCCGTTTAATCAGCAAGAGTTGCAGCGCATGTATCTTCGCAACGGGCAGATGTACACGGTTAGCGATGATCCGCCAGGAAAAGCCCGTTGGTAGGATTTCAGAATAAGCCCCGCGCCTTGGCAGCGAGGCAGTTGGTGCGACTATCAGGGGTGTGAAGCTGAATTTGTCTCGAGAGGCATAGAAGTTGCTGGTTGCAAAACAGGGAGAGGCATCCGAACCGACCGCCACAACAGAACGAGCATTGTAAGTGCCCAAATGTTCACTCCCAGTCCAAACTGATGTTCCTGCGATAAGGATAACGACCAACTAGTTCCCAGAAAGAAGGACCATCCAAGGTGAAATGCCAGATCCTCTCCTTTCGCAGGACCGTTAACGCTCAAAACAAGTTCAAAGCCGGTGGCAAACCTGTATGCAATGAGGTATGAAGAAAACCACGGAATCTGTATAGCGAGTGCAGCAAGAAGCGGATTTGTGCGATGCGGATCGTACACAAAGAGAAGGCCGCTGGCGGTAACACCAGCGTTGAGCACTAGGAATACGCCCATCGTGAGCAGGTTAAGGGGTGTTTGACTGTGCGAGTGAAGGCTGGACTGCAGGGCGTGACACGTGGCGGCGAATCCGGTGAAGCCGCCCCCCACAGTCATCGTAATGAGGGTCAGACGTAGCCAAAGATTCATAGAATAGCCGTTCGCCATAAAGGCCTCAGCCTCGATTCACCTATACTAGGCCAGTCATACCGCTGGTCCAAGTGCAGATTTAAGGCCAGTGGCTATTTGGGGGCGATAAATCGCCTTTACGCTCATTGACCACACCATGACGGAGGTTTGTTGGCTTCTACGGAAGATTTCGATCTCATCGTGATCGGCTGCGGCCCTGCCGGCGAAAAAGCCGGCGCGCAAGCGGCCTATTTCGGCAAACGCGTTGCGGTCATCGAGTCCGCCGAGTTTGTGGGCGGAAGCTGCATTAATACCGGCACCGTCCCCAGCAAGACGTTGCGTGAATCTGCACTCTACTTTTCCGGCCTCAAGCAACGCGGTCTTTACGGCATCGACTATTCGCTGAAAGAAAATCTCACCATCAGCGATTTCATGCACCACGAGCGCGAAGTGGTTGAAAGGGAGCGTGAGCGCATCCTGAAGAATCTCGCGCTGCATCACATCGAACTCGTCCGCGGCCGGGCTGCGTTCGAAGACGCTCACACTGTCTCCGTTTCCGGCCCGGATGGCATTCGCCGATTGCGCGGAGATGTGATGCTGATCTCCACCGGAAGCAAGCCGCATCGTCCCGCAGAAATAGCTTTCGACGACGTCCGGGTTTTCGATTCCGATACCTTCTTGCAGATGGACCACATCCCACAAAGCCTCGCCGTGATCGGCGGTGGCGTAATTGGCTGCGAGTACGCGTCAATCTTCGTCGCGCTCGGCGTGAAGGTCACGCTGGTCGATGGCCGTGACCGCCTGCTTCCCTTCCTCGACGCGGAGATCTCCGAGCGACTCCACGTGCGGCTCGCCGCGCTTGGAATGCAGTTCTGGTTCAACGAACGGCCGGTGAAGGTGCAAACCGATGCCGCAGGCGTGCAGTTAGTGATGAAGAGCGGCAAGACGCTGCAAACCGAAGCCACTCTGTTCGCTGCCGGACGCCGCGCTGCGGTGGAAGGCCTGTCTCTCGAAAAGGCGGGCCTGGCCATCAACGACCGCGGATACATATCCGTCGACGAGCACTACAGGACCGCCGTGCCCCACATCTACGCCGCCGGCGACGTCATCGGATTCCCCGCGCTGGCTTCAACCTCCATGGAACAAGGACGCGTCGCCGTCTGCCATGCCTTCGGCTTCAAATACAAGCAGCGCGTCGCTTCGATGCTGCCCATGGGGATTTACACCATTCCTGAAATCTCCAGCGCAGGTGAGACCGAAGAATCCTGCAAAGAGAAAAAGATCGACTACTGTGTCGGCCGGGCTCTCTATGCCAACAACGCCCGTGGCCACATCATCGGCGACACCGCCGGGATGCTGAAACTCATCTTCGCCCGTGCTGACAAGAAACTGCTAGGAGTGAGCATTATCGGCGAAAGCGCTACTGAGCTGATTCACATCGGAATGACCGTTCTCGACCACAACCTGACGATTGACGAATTTATCGAACAGGTCTTCAACTATCCCACCCTCAGCGAAACCTACAAATACGCCGCCTACGAAGGCCTGGGCAATCTGGCCGGCCACAAGGTGCGCGAGGGCTAGCTTCACCCTCATGGCCCACTCGTGCCACCGCCTCGCTCTGTTGTGCCATTGCGCGCAATCGTGGACGGCATCATCTTAGTAGCCAACAAAACAACCAAGGTAAGAGATGCTGCAAACGACACCAACGCGCGGAACGGGCACAACCTGGGTTGGTGCAGTGTATGAGGACAAGCAACGCCGCAGATTAGTGATTGCGGTTATCCTCCTGCTGACCGCCATTACCGCGGTGCTGGTGAGAGACTACAGGTCCGGCCTGGGCAATCATAACGATGAGACAGCTGCTGCGGATAGCGATCAACCTGTCTACTCGCCGAGCAGTGCAGGCCCACCGCCCGTTGTTCCCGTCGCCGAAGCAAAGATTCCTGCCGAAACCAAGCATTCCGCCGCAGCGGTGTCCGGTGTCGCTCACAGCAAGGCTCGTGCCAGCAACTCCGTGAAGCGTGACCGGCCCAACTTGGCATCCGCTTCCGCCAGACCTACCTCTACCTGGGGTCCAACGACGACGGCCGCGAAGCAGACGCGCACATCCGATCAAGCTCACGCACACATGCCGGAGCCGTCATATCCTTTGCTGACTCAGGCCACCGCAGTACAGGGCTCGGTGCTGCTGCAGGCGCTGATCGCCGCCGATGGCTCAGTTGAGGAGATGCGGGTGATCAGCGGTCCCACGATTCTGGTTTCAGCTGCGCGACAAGCCGTGCAGCAATGGAAATTCAAACCCTACCTGATGAACGGGAAGCCGGTCGAGACCTACGCCCGCGTCACCGTGAACTTCACCATTGATGTCTCGAACACCGAGGCGCGCTATCACGTCAACTCAGTGACCAGCAGCGGCGCACTGTAAGGCTCGCCTCCTAAAGCTACCTCGCTGCCTGCAACTGCGGGATCAAATACTTCCCCTTGATGGGCTGTTCCCTTTTCCAATCGTGATACGAGTGACACTCGGAACAGTTTCCACTGGCGGCGTCCTGCTTTGGCCCGCGCTCCTGATGGCAGCTCCGGCATGATGCGACGCCGGGCAGCAGAATGTCGGCGGTTTCACGGCTTTCGGGAGTCCGGTTGTGGCAGGCCACGCAGGTCAGCAAGCGATGGGAGTTGTGGCTGAAATCGGCATGCAGCAACCAGCGCGCGGGAATCGACGAGGGGGCCACCGTAGGCAGCGGCGCGTTGGTTTCGATCATCACATGGCACAGCTTGCAGCCCTTATCGAACAGCAGACGATCCGCCAGCATGACTTGCTGATCCATCCATTCCTGGCGATTGTGCGGCACCGGCAGAGGTAACTTAAACTTGCCCGGCAGAATCCGCTCCGGTGCAACCGGTTCCGACAACGCTCCCGGATGAGACGCGAAGTACTCGCTGTATTTCTGCAGCAGAAAGGCCTGGACGACCTCCGGCTTGTCATGCGGCGCCGACTGCTCGAAGCGTTTGTCGAATTGCAAATCCTTCACGTGACAGCCGGCGCACTGCGTGGCGTAAAGAATGGGCGACATGTAATCGCGGGAGCGGGACGGCCTCATGTCCGCACTGGCACCGGCCGTGACTGGCTTCAGCGGAGGCATCGTCTGAGCCGCATAGGGCCAGTTTCCCTCCATCCCCGTCAGGCGATGGCAGTCCTGGCAATCCATCTGCACCGGGCCATCCGGGCCTGGAAGATTGGGACGCAGGTGCGCGTAGTGATTCAGCTTGACCTGGCCAGGATCCTTGCCACCCGGCCGCAACACTGCAAACTCCGGATGCTCGTTGTCGAAATCGCTTATCTCGCGAACGTACTGCGGGCTTCCCGTTCGAGTGTGCAAATCGGCGTGGCATTGCGTGCAACTGGAATCGGCTGTGCTCGCCAGTCGCAGCGAGCCTTTATGCTCGAGGTGGCAGGAGCCACAGGCCGGCGTGAAAGCCACTCTGTCGATCTGATGCGCTGGAGCATCGTGACATTTCAGACAGGCGCTGTCACTGACCTTCGCGCGGAAGAACCCCAGCGTGGTTACGTGGCAAACATCGCAACGCTTGGCGAAGACAGCGTGAGACTTCGAAAGCGGCCCACTGCTGTAAACCTTCTGTCCGTGGGCGCGCAGCGCAGCAAACCAAACCACTGCCACGACCGGGACCAGGACCGACAGCCACAGGCGCCAACTGCGAAAGGGATGGGGCTGTGTGAAATACTGCAAATCCATCCGCTTGGCCAGCTTCTTGGTTGTCCGGATGCGTCGCAGCATGTTCGTCTCAGTATCGCAGCGCCATTACGGCGTGCACCGCCCCCAGAATCAGCAACGCGTAGGAAGCAGGGATGTGCACCAGCAGCCACCCGTGCAGAACGCGATGGTAGCGGGCTTGCTGGTCGATTTCGCGCTTCTCCTCGCAGATATTCTCGAGATCATCGACGGTCGAGTGCAGGTTCGGAGGAAGCAGCGTTCTCAGTTGCCGAAACATGGCCTGTGCGCGGTTGCGATCGGCCAAGACATGCCCGTGCGACCCGCTCTGCGCGAGAAATGGCTGGATTTCCCCTTGAAAGAACTGCTTGAGTTCGGCGCTGGCCTCCTCGTCCACTTGCATGCCGGAAGCAACGGTCAGCCCGCCCATGGTCCCCGCGCTCGCCGAGGCGGCACGCTGTTGCTCATTGGCCTGAGAAACGTCGCCGTGCAGCAGGGCATAGGCCTCGTCCACCAGGGAAATTGCTTCTTCCATCAATTGCAAGCGAACTCGCCCGATCTGCTCGTAAATCGTTTCCAGTGGAATCCGTTGCGTGGTGATCCGTGGCATGAAGTGCTGTAGCACCGCGCCCACAATCCCGCTGACAAAGACCACGGCGAACAGCCACATCAGCGCCTTCGTAAGCCCCACGCCAAAGTGAAACCCGGAATGCAAAACAATCAACGGAAAGCTGACAAAGCCCAGCCAGAGATGTCCTCGCATCCACGCCTGCGCGCGTCCTAAACGCCAGATGGGTACTTTCTTGCGCGCGCCCAGTAAACCGGCAAATATCATGAAAGCGAACGCAACGCTGCCATAGATAAGGCCCATCGTGGTCCCGCCGCCGGCTCCCTGAGGCGAACTGCGACTGTAAGGCACGTACACAACAACCGCCACGGCCAGTCCAACCAGGCTGCCGATAAACCACTTTCGATGTGTCTCATCAATCCGCAAATTTCATTTCCCCGACTTGGCTACGGTCTGTCGCTTTAGCAAGCCGCCGAAAAACTCCAACGGGTTCACGCGATGCGCGGCATCATGCGGACAAGCGTATACGCAACTGGGTTCGGCATGATCCAGGCAAAGGTCACACGATGTAGCCTTGACCTTCACTCCCGCCATTCTCCTTCCAGGGTAGGCGGGATCATCCAACTCCACTGGGAACGGGTGCATATTGATATTTCCGTACGGACAATTATTGGCGCACTGGCCGCAGCCGATGCACCAGTCCTCGATAATCACCTCGAGCGTGTTTCGCCGGCGAATGGAGCCGACCGGGCAACCCACCATGCACAGCGGGTCACGGCACTGCCGGCACGAAGTCGCAACCAGATAACGATCGAAGCGCAGGCCGTCACGAATCAGCCGGCTCACACCGTCGTGAGCGTCGGCGCAGGCCCGCACGCATTGGTCGCAGCGCGTGCAGCGGTCCAGGTCGAGAATCAGCAGGCTCTGCGCCTCCATCAGGCCCTGGTTGAGGAATTGGTCCACAGTGACGTCGGCAACTTTCGTTACTCGTTGCCGGTTCTGCTCCATGTGTTCGGCCGCCGCCTCTTCGAGCTTCCGACGGATCTCCGGAAAGCGATCGAGCATGACCTGGAAATCTTCTCCAGGGACACGGACGACCTCCACATGATCAAGCGCGCTGCACGTGGCCATGTGGGGCGTACCCGTAAGCAGAGACATCTCGGCAAAGTAGGAACCGCGGGCCAGATAGGCTAAAACCAGTTCCCCGCCGGGACGGCTCTGGGCTACTTTCACAAAGCCAAGGCGCACCAGATAAAAGCTGTCGGCGGGCTCGCCCTGAGTGCAAATCACCTGTCCGGGCGTGAAGCGAAGGAGTTCCACGCGGTTCCGCAAGTGATCGATGAAATCCGGAGTCAGCGACGCCAGCACAGGAACGCTGCGCAGATGCGAATCCAGCGCCCGCTGCCGGTAAGTGCGGTCCAGTTGCTCGCGGAACGTCTTGTTCCGCTGCATGATGTCGAGAACGTTGCGCAGCATCTCGAGCATCGTGCAGTCCGTCTTGGCGCGCACCGTCGCCGAACGGGGGTAATAACTCATGCACGTCATTTCGCCGAACAGGTCTCCCGGTCCCAATTCGGCAATCGGGTGGTCATAGGGGAGATCGACCGGAGCATCAATCGGAATCGAGACCCGGCTGCTTTCCTCGGTACGCTCATCCTGCTCGCGCGATTGCAGCATGCTTCGCAGCTTGCTCAAGAATCCCTTGGCGCTGCCCTCGGTCTTCACATGAGCGATCGGGCTGGAAAGATAAACCTCCACCTTGCCGTCCACGAGGTAGAAAGCGGTGGCGCCGAAGTCGCCTTCGCGGCAAATGATTTCTCCGGCGCGAAACTTCCTCTCGACAATGGCGTGACTGTTTAACTCCAGGAATGTTCCGGAGACATTCTTGAAGATCGGCAGCCCCAACAGTGCTCCGATATCGAGAGCGCCGCCTTCGAGCTTGGTACCAACCGCGCTCCGGTTGGTCAACGCTCCGGTGGGGCAGGACACCATGCACTCACCACACGACACACATGAAGAGCCGCCCATCGGTAAATTGTTGTCGAAGGCAATGCCCGCCTGATATCCCTTGCCCCGCCGCGCCAACACCCAGTTGTTCCGAATGTCATCGCAACCGCGTATGCAGCGATCGCACAGAATGCAGGCTTCGTGATCAACCGCGATTGCCAGGGACGAATCGTCATGTCCGCGCGGCGTCGTGCGCCGTGCGAAACGCGGCTGCTGGATTCCAGCTTGCTCCGCCAGGCGTTCCAACTCGCAGTCTCCGGAATGCTGCTGCCGTGCGCACGGAGAAGGATGGTCGGACATCAATAACTCAACCAGCGTGTGGCGGACTCCCACGACCGGCGCGGTGTTCGTCTTCACCGTCATCCCCTGCTCGGCCTGACGAATACACGAAGCGGCGTAAACTCGTTGGCCGATATCCACGACGCACACCCGGCACACTCCCACCGGATTCTCATTCTGCTGGTGGCAAAGCGTAGGGATGGGAATGCCGTGGGTGCGGGCAGCGTCAAAAATAGTAGTCCCCTGGGGCACGGAGACCGCCGTGCCGTCGATGGTCAGCTCCACGAGCTTTGCAGCGGGATTCATGATCTTCTGAGCACTAACTGAAGCAAATGCCTCCCGGACAGCTGCGGCGAACAATGTGATCTTCCACCACGCCTGGAAAATGTTTCATCACCGACGCGATAGGAACCGGCACCACCTGCCCCAATCCACAAATTGACGCCTGCCGCATGGCCAGCGAAAGCTCGTCCATGACTTGCATGTCCTCTTTGGCAGTTCGACCTTCGGTCCAGCCTTTGAGCATCTCGACCAGCTTTTGCGAACCCACACGGCACGGCACGCATTTGCCACACGACTCATTGCGGTAGAAGCGAGTCGCGTTGAGCGCCATATCCAACATGCATCTGCCTTCGGCGCACACTACGATGGCCCCTGATCCAACCATGGACCCCGCCGCCGCAACCGCGTTCCAGTCGAGCGGCAAGTTGGTCATGGAAGCCGGCAGATACCCCGAAGATGGGCCGGAGGGCGCAAAAGCGAGAAGCTGCTTGCCGCCCGGAATGCCGCCGGCATTTTCATTAATCAGTTCACCGTAAGTGGTTCCCATCGGTACTTCGAAAATGCCGGGGCGAACCACGTCGCCGCTGACGCCTACAAACTTCACGCCTACCGATCCGTTCTTGCCCTGACCTTTGAACCAGTCGGCGCCGCGAGCGAGAATCACAGTCGCCAGGCAGAACGTCTCAACATTGTTTAGGACTGTCGGCTGGTTCCACAATCCGTTGATGACCGGGAACGGAGGCTTGTTACGGGGCTCCGCGCGCTTACCCTCGATTGCTTCGAGCAGCGCGCTTTCCTCTCCGCAAATGTAGCCACCGGGGCTGACGAAAATCTCCAAATCGAAAGCCAGATCACTTCCGAGGATTCGACGCCCCAGTAAACCCTGCTTGTAACAGCGACCAATCTCTTGCTGGAGAACCTCCTTGGGATGTTCGTATTCGTGGCGAATGTAGAGAATGCCTTTATGCGCTCCCGCGACCAGGCCGGCGGTGATCATGCCCTCAATCACCAGATACGGAACGTTCTCCATGATGCCGCGGTCTTTGATAGTGCCGGGTTCGCTCTCATCGGCATTGCACACAATGTACTTGGGCGTCGCCGGCGCGTTGCGGACAATTTCCCACTTGCTCGAAGTAGGGAAACCGGCGCCTCCCATGCCTCGCAAGCCAGCCGCTTTCAGGGCGGCAATAATTCCTAGAAAATCCCGGGTTTCGACCAGGCGGCGCACCACCGCATACTCACTCGATCCCTTATACGGGTCGGACATCACGGTCATGCGTTCCTGGCTGTGGTGATTTTCCGGGAGAGGTTTGCCTGCGAGCACATCTTGTGCCATGGCGACTGCGTCCCGGCCATTCGCATGGGCGTAGATGGTGTCATTCACCATCATTGCGGGTGCTTGATCGCACCTGCCGAGACAGGAAACATCGCGGATGGAAACTTCTTTCACGTCAGTACCTTGGAAGGCGGAGTCGAGAGCCGACCGCACCTGATCGCCTCCGCGAAGATGACAACTCATGTCAGCACAAACGCGCACGTCGACTTTCGGCGGAGGGCTGAGATGAAAGTGGGGATAAAAGCTGGCTACCGCATGGATTTGACTGACAGGGACATGTATCTTTCCCGCGAGCGCCTTGAGTTGATCGGCGGGCAGGTAGCCGAAATCTCGTTGTATGGCCCTCAGTTCTTCAAACACGACGCCAGAGACTCCGCAGCAGCTTCAACCCTGCTCAAAATGGGCGAGAGCGCGAATGCTATAGCAAAACGCATTCCATGTCCAGACGGGCGCAGGGGTTGGGGCTCAGGTTGCTCTCGGCCGGGTTTCTCCGAATCGTTGCCGCTCCCGATTGATTTCTTTCCGGACTCGTCGTATAACCAAACACCCCGGCAAAAATCACTCCCGGCGCGTCGGCTAGGGGATCACGAGGCGAGCAAAATCCAACTCGTGAGGAGAGAAAGCAAATGCGAACGCAACCGCTGGCGGTCGTCATCCCGCTGCTCATGCTGGTAGCCATGAGCGCAGCGCAGAATGCTGGGTCAAGTTCGATGACGGCCCCTCCACCTTACGACCAGAAAGCCGTCGCCGCCGGCAAATACAACGGCCCCGGAGGATGCGCCGCCAGCAGTTGCCATGGCAGCGTGCAGCCCAAGACCACCACCCGCATTTTCCAGAACGAGTACACCATCTGGATCGCGCAAGACAAGCACGCGAAGGCTTTCGCCGTCCTGAGCAAGCCAGTTTCCGAGCGCATCGGCAGAATCCTGAACATTGGAGCGCCCAGCAAAGCTCCCAAATGCCTCGCCTGCCACTCGCTCTACGTGTCCGCCGAGCAGCAGGCGCAAACCTTCGAACCTGCCGACGGCGTAAGTTGCGAGAACTGTCACGGTCCGGCGTCGGGTTGGCTGGGGCCTCATACCACGAAAGACTGGCCGCATGAGAAGTCCGTTCAGCTCGGCATGTACGACACGCGCAATCTGGAGAAGCGCAGCGCCAAGTGTCTGACCTGCCATCTGGGTACGGCCGACAAGTTTGTGGATCACGAGATGATCGCCGCTGGACACCCCGATCTCACCTTCGAGCTCGGTCTCTTTACCTCTGTCATGCCCGCGCACTGGAAGATGCCGGAGCAGGGCAACCCCTGGCGGGAAGTGCAGGCATGGGGGGTCGGGCAGGCGGTGCAACTGCGCGAATCTCTCAACCGGTTGGCTCGCCGGGCGAGTGGCCCGGTATGGCCCGAGTACGCCGAAATCGACTGTTCTGCCTGCCACCATAGCCTGACGCGGCCCGAGGATAGCTGGCGTCAGGAGCGTGGTTACACAGGGCGCCGGCCCGGCAATACACCCTGGAACGAATCTCGCGTGGTTGTATTCCGTGATCTGGCCGCGGAGATCAGCCCCAACGCCGCCAAGCAATTGAACGATGAAGTTTCTCAGCTCGCGACCCTGATGAACCAGCTAAACGGCAATCGCGAGCAAATCGCCGCGTCTGCAACGCGAACCTCCGCCCTCGCCGATCAGTTAGTGAAGCAACTTGACGCTCAAGGTTACGACTCAGCCTTGACGCTACGCTTGATGCGGCGGGTCGCGCGTGACGGGGCTGCAATCTCCATCGAAGGCGAGCGGTCGGCGGAACAGGCTGCCATGACTCTGGACTCGTTGTTCCGCGCTTACAACCAGAATGCGAAGCCAGCCAACGGCGCCGAGATACGTACCGCAATCGACGGCCTGTTCGCGCAGCTGCAGGATCTGTCGGCCTATGCAGCACCTCGATTTGCCGCTCAAATGCAAAGAGTCAGCGACGTCGTGGGCCGCTAGCTTTCTTTAACCTCGAAGGCATGCGCCTGATTCGGCGCCAGCCTCACGTACAGGCCCTCGCTCTCCAGCTCCGCGCGCGCCCGCGGGTACTCGCTGCCATCCAACCTGTCGCAGAACAAGCAATCCCGAGCCGCCCCGCCGGCTGCGTCCCGAACTCTCCCCTGGGCTGTTCGATCTCCCAGGTTCACCACGACCAGCCGGTTATCAGCCCCGTGGCGCCAGCCATAAGCGATGAGGTCTTGAAAGGTGTCATCTCCGGCCGACTGCACTTCTAGAAGCCTCCATTCCCCGTCGTGAAAGACTTCCGCGTCGGCGAAGCGCAGCAACTGCTCGTACAATCCCCGAATCTGTGGATCCGCTGGCTCCGATCGCGCCTTCGCCAAGGGCATAGGCACGAAAGTCTTTTTCCCCTCCAGTTGGCCGTGATGGTAAAAGCGCAGCCCTGGCAACGTCGCCAGGAGCGTGACTACAGCAGCAATTCTCTCGCGCGAGAAAGTCGCGGCGCAGCGCGGCTCATCGTGGTTCTCGAGAAAGCGCGCCAGTTTGCGTTGGTAGCCGATGTCGGCGCAGAGATGGGCACGCGTCTGCCCGGTTGAGTCCTCCTTCAGGCGATCATACAGGCGCTTGTCGTAAGTGAACTGGAACCCCAGTTGCTGCATTCTCCATTCCATGTCCCAGTAAACTTCCGCCAGCCACACAAAATCCGGCAGCGCCGCCGTCGCCTCCTCCCAAAATTCGGCTCTCGGCATGGGCCAGGGGTGAAGGAAACGGTCCCAAGTGCGATCGAATATCTCGTTCGTGACCAGCATCGCCATATCGCAGCGCACACCATCGCAATACTGGGCGATGTTCTTCAAAATCCCGATCATGCCTTGGCGGCAATCGGGATTGAAATAATTAAGCTGTGCGACGTCCGACCACGGAGGAAAATAAGGATCTCGGCCGCGAGCCACGAACAAACTCTCATCACCCTCTCTCTCCACCAAGTAAAAGGCTGCGGGATCTGCTCGAAAATCCTCTTCCCTGCCCTGAATGTAGCGGTCAGGATGCTGCAGTATCCAACTATGGTCGAAGCCGGTGTGGTTGGGCACAAAGTCGAGAATCAACCCCATACCTCGCCTTCGCAACTGATTGTGTACTTGGCTCAGGCCCTGCGCGGTGGCGATACGAGGATCGGGCGTGTAGTCCTGAATGGAGAATGGCGAACCCACCACATCGCTCATTTTCCAACCCGGCAATGCGCCGTCGAAATTAGGGAAATTCCTCTGGTCGGTGCGAAAGATTTGCCGTCCGGTCAGACTTCGCTTCCACACCCCCATCAGGTACACAAAATCGAATCCCAGGCTCGCCAGGCGGTCCCACTCCTCATCGGGCACCTCCTGCAACCTCAAGTAGTGGTCGTATTTGGCTGAGAGTTCCTCCAGCCACACCCAGGAGTTGATCTCGTACAGATGCGGGTTGGCGCGATACGAGAACTTAGCCAAGAGGTCTCGACCACGGTTCGGCGTCATTCGGCATTCCTCCAACCGACGAATCAGCTTGAGAGTGTACTCGTATCGGCGGGCATCCGTTACTTTTTAATGAGATGCTGTCCCGAAATTGCACAGGCTAGAAAAAGTTGGTGAACTGCTGCCCGGAACTTCAGATACAATTTCGCCCTTACGGTGTATGACCGGCAAGTTGTGTCAGTTGCTGGCGCATTGGAGGACAATTGGCCGATCACAGGCAGCGGGCAGTCCATTCCACTCAGACCAGCAACCCTGCCCAGACCAGAGAACATGCCCGCTTAGCCGAACCCTACGCTGGCTCCGTGCCACCCTGGCAAAGATGGGGACCGTACGTCAGTGACCGTAGCTGGGCAAGCGTACGCGAGGACTATAGCGCCGATGGCAACGCCTGGGATTTTCTAACCCACGATCAGGCGCGCAGCCGCGCCTACCGCTGGGGCGAGGACGGCATCGCAGGTATCTGTGACCGCTATCAGCTGCTGGTCTTCGCTCTGGCCTTTTGGAATGGCCGCGATCCCATTCTGAAAGAGCGCATGTTCGGACTCTCCGGCACTGAAGGCAATCACGCCGAGGATGTGAAGGAATACTGGTTTCACCTTGATAACACCCCCACTCACAGCTACATGCGCATGCTTTACAAATATCCGCAGCGGGAATACCCGTACCGGCAGTTGATCGAGGAAAACCGCGGGCGGGGAGCAGGGCCCGAGTTCGAACTGCTCGACACCGGCATCTTCGATGACGATCGATATTTCGATATCTTTATCGAGTACGCCAAAGAATCACCGGAAGACATCTGCATCCGAGTGGAAGCCTTCAACCGTGGTCCCGACCCGGCTGAGATCCACATCCTGCCGCATTTGTGGTTCCGCAACACCTGGAGTTGGACGAACCCACCCAGCGGTGAACCCACAATTCGGACGAGTGCGGGCGGGAAGGAGCACGTTACTCTCGTAGCCGACGATTCCACGGCCAAGCCCCTGGCAAATATTCAGCTGGAGTACGCTCTCGGCCGGCGCTACTTGTATGCCTCCCCTGGCGGCGAGTTGCTGTTTACCAATAACGAAACCAATGCCTCCCACCTCAACCCACCTGCCCTCAGCCGTTCTCCCTACGTAAAAGACGCATTTCATCGCCATATCGTCAACGGGGAGCAGTGTGTCAGTCCGCGGCCCCTGGGCACCAAAGCCTGCATACATTACCGCGCTACCGTGGCGGGAAGGAGTTCGGTTGCCTTCCATCTGCGCTTGACTGAGAAGGAGATGGCCAATCCACTCCGCGACGTGGACAAGGTGATAGCGGAGAAAAAGCAAGAAGCGGACGAATTCTACGAAGCCATCCATCCTCCCAAAGCCACCGCGGAAGAGAAACTGATTCAACGTCGCGCTTTCGCGGGTATGTTGTGGGGGAAACAGATTTACCTCTTCGATGTGAATCGCTGGTTCGAAGGCGATAGCATTCCTCCGCCGGAAGGCCACAAGAAAACTCGTAACGTCCATTGGCGCCATCTGAACTCGATGCGAGTGCTGACCATGCCCGACAAATGGGAATTCCCCTGGTTTGCCGCATGGGACTTGGCCTTTCAATGCACCACGCTCTCCCTGGTGGACCCGGCCTTTGCCAAGGAGAATCTCTTGGCCCTGCTGTTCGAGCAGTTCCAGCATCCCAATGGACAAATTCCCGCCTACGAATGGGAGTTTTCCGACTTGAATCCACCCGTGCACGCATGGGCCGTCTGGCGCGTCTATCAAAACGAAAAGATACGCACTGGCAAGGGTGACAGGGCTTTCCTGGAAAAATGTCTCCACAAATTGCTCATGAACTTTGCCTGGTGGGTGAACCGCGTCGACAGCGACGGCAACAACGTCTTTGAGGGCGGGTTCATGGGGCTGGACAACATTACCGTGGTCGACCGCAGTGAAGCATTCCCAGGAGGAGCCATCCTCGAGCAGGCGGACGCCACCGGCTGGATGGGATTCTTTTGCCTTTACTTGATGCGCGCCGCTCTCGAACTGGCCAAGGAGGAGAAAGCCTACGAACTGCTCGCGACCAAGTTCTTTGAGCATTTCATCTATGTCGGCGCCGCCATGAAGAAGATGGGCGGCCAGCACTATCAGCTTTGGGATGAGCAGGACGGTTTCTTTTACGACGTGCTGCGGCTGCCCAATGGCGACTTCAATAAATTCCGTCTCCGCTCCATGGTCGGCCTGATCCCGCTCTATGCCGTGGAAGTCATCGATCGGCAGGACTTGGATCCTTATCCGGAATTTCTCGGGAACGTCGAGTGGTTCATCAGGAATCGCCCGGATCTGGTTGGCAATGCCTGCTACTCGGTCGAGGGGCAACGTTACGTGCTTTCCATCGCGGACGCCGGCCAGTTTGCCCGTGTCTTGCAGTACCTATGGGACCCCGAGGAATTCCTTTCCCCGTACGGCATTCGCAGCCTTTCCAAGTATCACGAGCAGCATCCCTTCTGTTTCGGAGGGGCCTGTGTCGGGTACGAGCCCGGCGAATCAGCCGCGCGCGTCAAAGGCGGGAACTCCAACTGGCGGGGCCCGTTGTGGTTTCCAACCACCTATCTGTTAATTCGTTCGCTGCTGAAATTCGGCCGCGCGCTGGGGCCCGACTTCGCGGTAATCACGCCCGGCAGCAACGGCCAGCCCATCAAGCCGCTCACCATGGCGGCAGAAATCGCCGATCGCATGATCGGCTTGTTCCGCAAGGATGAGCATGGCCACCGTCCTTGTCTGGGCCCCTACCACAAGTTTCAGGAAGATCCCCACTGGCGGGATTACCTCTTATTCAACGAGTACTTTCATGGCGACACCGGACAAGGCCTCGGCGCCAGTCATCAGACAGGTTGGTCCGGCATGGTGGCCAACTTGATCGAGGAGTGGCGTCGCTAATGCTGCGCAGGCGCCTGATTTTCGCGGGAATTCTGTTCCTGTGTCTGATCACGGTGAGCGTCACCGGGTATCGCCTGCTCGGCGGCCCGTCCGTCACTTTCCTACAAGCACTCTACATGGCCGTCATCACTCTGGCCGGGGTCGGTTACGGCGAGATTGTGGACACCGCTCACAACCCCGCTCTGCGCATCTTCAACATGGCAGTCGTCCTGTTCGGCGTGGCAGTAACGGTTTATGTGTTTTCCGTGGTCGCGGCTTTCCTGGTAGAAATCGAAATCACAAATCCCTTTTGGAGACGCACCATGCAGAAACGAATCAGCGAACTCAGGGGACATTACATCGTCTGTGGCCTTGGAGATACTGGCCGCTATGCGGCGGAGGAATTGCATCGTACCGGCACTCATTACGTAGTGGTCGATCTCCACGAAGAGTCGATCAAGAAAGTGGGCGAGACTCACCCGGATCTCTTCCGTGACATGCTCTACGTCGTCGGCGACGCTACCGAAGAGGAAATCCTCGCCAAAGCCGGCATCGAACACGCCAAGGGCCTGATTGCCGCCCTTCCCGAGGACAAAGACAACCTGGTGGTCACCGTGGTCGCACACCAGAAATACACCAATCTGCTGATCGTGGCCCGCTCCGCCGAGCGGAAGTTTGCCGACCGTATGCTTCGGGCTGGCGCGAAATCCACCGTTTCTCCCAGTCACATCGGAGGACTCAGGATGGCGAGCGAAGTCATCCGGCCACAAGTCGTGGGGTTTCTCGACCTCATGTTGAAGGATCAGTCGCAAACGCTGCGCGTGGAGGAGATTGAAATCGACGCGTCCTCGCCCTGGGTGGGCCAACCCCTGAGTCAAATCAAGATTCATCCCAAGCACAACCTGCTGGTGCTCGCGGTAAAGAATGCGGGAGGCTCAGCAGCTCCCAAGTTATGGGTGAACCCTCCCGACGCTCTGGTGATCCGGGGCGGCGCCGCAATTATCGTGATGGGCGATATGAAAGATATACGCTCGGCACGTCACGAAGCCAGATCGGTGGTCGCCGGCGGCGTCTAGACCCTTCATTTCGATTTCATCTCGTACACGCCATCCCAGTCCGGCTCCGGGGCTTCCTGCGTGAACTCAATGCAGCGCTGCAGCAGAATCTGTGTCGGACCATCGTCGGGAAAGTCCGCCAGCAATTCGCCCAGCTTGCCCGACGCGGTCGGCCAATCGTGAGTCCGGTAGGCTGCAAGCGCTTCGTTGAACCTCGATAGCAGCGGTTCGAAGCGCGAGCGCTCTTCCATCGGGGCGAGCAGTTCATAGATGGTGACCGGGTGGGTCTTGCCTTTCACCCGAATCTTGTCGAGTTCCCGGCAGGCAAACTGGCTGCTGACCTGGCGATAGGTGTTTTCGCTGATGACCACCGAACAGCGATATTCCTTGCTCATGCCCTCCAACCGTGATGCTAGATTGACGTTGTCTCCCATAACCGTCCAAGCCAGACGTTTGTCCGATCCCATATTGCCCACGTTCACCGGCCCGGTATTCAAGCCGACGCCGATGGCGATCGGTTTGCGCCCCTCCGCCACCCACTTCCGGTTCAGCTTTTCAAGAGCTGTCAGCATTTGGATGGCGCACGTGCAAGCTCCGAAAGCGTGGTCCTTCTGCGGGTAGGGTGAGCCCCAGAATGCCATGATGGCGTCGCCGATGTACTTGTCGAGCGTGCCCAGGTTCTTGAACAGCACATCGGTCATGGCGCTGAGATATTCGTTCAGCAGGCGCGCCAATTCGTCGGGGGTCAATTGCTCGGAGATGGTTGTGAATCCGCGGATGTCGTTGAACATCACCGTCAACTCCTTCTCCTCGCCGCCCGTACGAATATATTTCTCGGGATGCGCTTCAATCAGCGCAATCACTCCGGGTGAAAGATATTGCGAGAATGTCTTACGAATCCTCCGCTTTTCGCGCTCCTCGAAAATCACTCGATAACTGATGATCGCGGCATAGTTCACCACCAGGGTTCCGGCAGGAACCACGAACCCAGTCCACAGTCCCCAATGTGAAAACGTGAAATAGCTGAACCACGCAAATGCCACCAGAACCAATAGCAAAGAGATGGTGGAAGTGAGCGGCTGGCTGCGTCCGAACCAGGTTCCGAGCGCCAATCCGAAGAAAAGAATGAACCCAATGTCGACTACTTCCTCGCGAAATCCACGGACCAGGAAGGTGCGAGAGGGATCGTCACCGTGCAACAGATTGTCGAGAATGTTGGCGTGCACTTCCACTCCCATGTAGCCGCTGTCCTGCTTCTGAAATGGAGTGTTGCGAATATCGCCAATCCCCAGTGCGGTTGCTCCGACAAACACAATCTTGTCCCGGAAGGTTCCCGCCGGCGTCGCCCCGTTGTTTACGTCCCACATCGAGGTTTGCGGGTAGGTACGATAGGGGCCGGCATAGTTGATCAGGGCAGTCGCGTCATGCCAGGGCCGCAAGTCGTGTGTCCCATATCGAATGCGTTCCACCCCATCTTCTGAGATGAACGCCGCAATTTCTTGATCGGGAGTGTTCTCGCTCTGACGGAGAACCTCGAGGTCGAGCGACGGAAAGTACAAGTCCTCGTGAACCCGAATGATGAAAGTTGCGCGGCGCAGGGTACCATCGGCATCGGGACGAATGTTGAAGAACCCGTAGGAAGCCGCAGCTTCGGCCAGCTTCACCAGGTTTGCTTCCGCACCTTCCGCCACCGACCCTCCGCCCGCGATCCAGGCCTGGCCGAGGTCGAAGTCTTTTCCGTGTGACTTCACTTTCAATACCTGCGGAAAGGCCTTGGCCCAAATGACATTGAGGTAATCTTCCGCCAGCTTGGGATCGACCTGCATCGCCGCGTCATGGCCAAGAAAAAGGTGCCCTAAAACCACGTTGCCGCTCGCCTTCATGGCGGCCGCGAATTGTGTGTCGGGATCTTCGCTCTCTTGTAGTTGCTTGATCTTCTTTAACACCGCCGGAGGAGCGTTGTGTCCCAGCTCTTTCTCCAGCTTCTGCAAGGCTGCCCCGGCGGGATAGTTCTCGGGAATTGGAAACGTGGCGTCGAAGGCAATCACCCGAGCGCCATCCTGCGCCAGTTTGTTCACCAGGACTGCATACGAACTGCGAGGCAAAGGGTAGGCCCCGCTGTTGAGTACAGTCTTCTCGTCGATGCCTACAATCACAATTCGCGGATCGGGTTGGCGGGATCCACGCAGAGCGAAACGGAGATCAAGGGTTCTCAGCTCGGTGTTTTGCAAGAACAGAAAGCCTGCACGCTGGTTGCCTCCGATTCCGGTGAAGGCAAGAATTACCAGTCCAAGAACCGTTACCAGTACGGCAATCGCAGCATCCGCGTGTCGGCCCGCGAACTGCATGACGCTACGCCGAGGTTTGCTGAGGTCCTGCAATCGTTATTCTCGAGGTTGTCGGGCCCCGCCATCAGTGAGAGTGCGTGACAATCTCTAATAAGACATCCGCAACATAAGGAGGATGACCTGATCAGATCTCATCGTAGTCTGGCAAACACGGCAAGCCGTTTACTTGACTACCAGATTGAAGCTGACTTTCTGCGTGAATGTCGTTCCGGTTGCCGACTTAAAAGTTCCCGTCACCGTGAGCGGGTAGGTGCCGGCTGCCGTGCCCGGCGGGTCCGCACTTCCACCGCCCACGCCGCATGACGACATGGTCGCTACGCTAGCCAGCAGACACAAGCAGAAGATCAATCCGCACAACCGCCGCGCATGTTTAACCCGGCTCTTGCCCGGCAGGATCACCAACGCTGCCAACCCAACCATGCCTGCGACCCCAACCAACCCCGCCATTCGATTGCCGTCTGGCCGCTCAAACGGCGATTTCAGGAACCCCGACGTCGGCGGCGTGGTGGTGGCCGTGACCTCGGCCTGGACCGCGGTTGCTCCGTCCAGCGTCGTCGAACTCGGATTCACCGTACACTTCGCCAATGCAGGCGCTCCGCCGCAACTGAGCGCCACCGACTGCGTGAATCCCTTGGCCGGAGCCAGATCCACCGTGTAAATCGCCGATTGTCCGGGCACCACGCTCAAGCTGGTGCAGGTGGTGGTCAAAGCAAACGGCATCTGCCCCACGCCCGCGAGTGGCACTCTGTGCGGGCTGCCTGCGGCATTGTCGGTAATGATCAGTGTGTCATTCGCGGCGCCCGCGGCCCCCGGCGTAAACGTGATGTTGATGGTGCAAGTCTGCATCGGCGCCAGAGGAGCAGGTGCAATGGGACAGTTATTAGTTTGTGAAAAACCATTGGCATCAACAATGCTGGAAATCAGAAGATCGTCACTTCCCGAGTTGGTGAGCGTCACCGGGAGGGGCGCACCGGCGACCCCCGCCGCCTGATTGCCGAAGTCGAGGTTCGCTGGAGCAAGCACCGAAGCCGGACTAAGCTGGACGAACCGAATGCGATTATTGTCGGCAATGTAAAGGCCGCCAGTCGCGTTGATCGCCAGGCCGCGGTTCGATAAAGTTGCGCTGCTGGCAGGCCCACCATCGCCACTGAACCCGGATGCCAGAGGCTGCTTGGCGTTCCCGGCAACGGTTACGACCGTTTGGGCAGCGAAATCTACTCTTCGCACCAAATTGTCAAGACCGCCTCCAATATAGAGATTGCCAGCCGGATCTACAGCCACCTTATTAGGAGCGCCCATGCTCGCCAGCGTGGCCAGGCCGCCATCGCCCGAAAAAGTTGCTTGACCGTTGAAGGCAACGGTAGTGATGACTTGCGTCTTGCCATCGACCCTGCGGATGAGGTTATCGCCGGCATCTGCGATGAAGATGTCGTCGGCAGCGTCGACAGCAATCCCAGTCGGGCCATTCAACGTCGCCAGCGTGGCTTGACCGCCATCTCCGCAGGCGGTAGGAACTGCGCAAGCAACCCCAGTTCCCGCCACCGTAGAAATATCGAAAGTCGTACCGTCAACCCGGCGAATTCGATTGTCGCCTGTATCGGCAATAAAGAGGTTGCCGTTGCTGTCTACCGCGACGCCATTTGGTGTACTTAGATTGGCTAAATTAGCCGCGCCCCCGTCCCCGCACGGCGCAGTGGAGAGGCCGCAGGTTGAGAACCCAATTCCCGCGTAGGTTGTGATCACGCCCCCTTGAACGAGTCGAACCACTGAGGTGGCCGAGTCCGCGATGAAAATATTACCTCCTGCACCCAAGGCAAGGCCCCGCGGATAATCCAGGCTCGCACTGGTGGCAGGGCCTTTGTCTCCCGTGTAGGCTGCGGCGCCGCTGCCAGCAACCGTCGTAATCAAGCCCCCGCTGACTTCCCGAATACGGCTGGTGCCGAAATCTATGATGAACTGGTTGTTCGAGGCGTCAACTGCCAGGTCGTACGTGAATGAGAAATTGGAATTCAAAGGGGGACCGTTGTCGCCCCCTGAGCCGCCGCCAACAATGGTGTTGATGATCTGATTGGCCGGAGTGACTTCTCGAATGCGATTGTTGCCTTGATCGGCGATGAAAATATCCCCAACGCCATCGACGAAAACTCCGGTGGGATCGGAGAGCGATGCCGAAACTGCAACTCCTCCATCTCCAGAAAACCCGAAACCTCCATCGCCGGCAACCGTCGAGATTTGGCCATCGACATTCACCAGGCGGATTTCTTCATCGAACTCGTCCGCAATGAAGATGTTGCTACCACTTACGAACACCGCAGAGGGAAGGTTCAGGGTCGCGGCAACCGCCGCGCCGCCATCCCCGCAGTTGCCTGGACCGGGGGTTAGACAGGGGTTGCCGGTGCCTGCGATGGTTGTAATCGTGCCGGTCGTCGTGTCAACTTTGCGGACCCGGTTGTCGGCGCTGTCTGGTATGTAGATGTTACCCGCAGCATCCACTGCAATCTGCGCGGCTCCTGTTTCGCTTCCAAAATTCAGGCTGGCCTTCGTAGCCGGCCCGTTGTCTCCACAAAGTGCGGTTGAGGGCGAACAGGCAGTCCCGTTGCCAGCGACCGTCGTAATCGTTCCGCCGTTTACAGCGCGAATGCGGTTATTCCCGGCATCTACGATGTAGATCGTGTTGTTGGATACAGCAGCCGACAAAGGCGTATTCAGCAGCGCTTGGGTCGCGGGCCCGCCATCTCCGCCAAAACCGCCGAGAGGATTGGCCGGGGTCGCACTTCCGGCCACATTCGTCAGCACTCCAGTCGTGAGATTTATTCCATAGACATGCTGATTGAAAGCGTCGGTAACCAGAAGATTCCCGTTGCTATCAAACGCCACGCCTGCGGGGCCACCCAGGGTCGCACTTGTCGCCTTGCCGCCAACTCCGCTGAAACCAGCAAAACCCGTCCCGGCAAGAACGGTGATGATGCTGCGCGCATCAATCTTGAAAACATATTCGCCATTGAGCGAACTTACGTACGTATTCCCGCTGGCATCTACCACCACTCCCGTGGGTGAGCCGAGTGAGGCGGTCAAGGCGGTACCGTTGCCCAGCGGCGTTCCCCCGCCGACGATGGTGTTGATGGTGTTTTGAGCGTGAGTGCCTAACGGCAACAGGACAATCAGAAGCATGCATCTGAGAGCGACCACGCTACGCACGGCGTCCCTCCTCTCTATCGGCGGCACTTACACTCAAATCGCCTACTTCACCACCAAATTGAAGCCGACTTTCTCCGTGAATGTCGTTCCGGTTGCGGACTTAAAGGTTCCGGTCACCGTTAGCGGATACGTGCCAACTGCCGTGCCCGGTGGGTCCGCACTTCCACCGCCCACGCCGCATGACGACATGGTCGCTACGCCAGCCAGCAGACACAAGCAGAAGATCAATCCGCACAACCGCCGCGCATGTTTAACCCGGCTCTTGCCCGGCAGGATCACCAACGCTGCCAACCCAACCATGCCTGCAACCCCAACCAACCCCGCCATTCGATTGCCGCCGGGCCGCTCAAACGGCGATTTCAGGAACCCCGACGTCGCCGGTGTAGTGGTGGCCGTGACCTTGGCCTGGACCGTGGTTGCTCCGTCCAGCGTCATCGAACTCGGATTCACCGTACACTTCGCCAGTGCCGGCGCTCCGCCGCAACTGAGCGCCACCGACTGCGTGAATCCATTGACGGGGGCCAGATCCACCGTATAGATCGCCGACTGTCCCGGTACGACGGTGAGGCTGGTGCAGGTGGTCGTCAGCGAGAAGCTCTGCACCGTTCCCGTGAGTGCCGCCGACTGTGGGGACCCGGGCGAATTGTCGGTAACCGTTAGTGACGCCGCAGCAGCGCCCGCAGCAGTGGGAGCGAAAGTAACGTTGATTGTGCAGCTTGCGTTAACAGCGAGCGAGGAACCGCAGTTATTGGTCTGCGCGAACTCGCTGGCGTTCACCCCAGTAAAACCGATCGATGTGATGGTCAGAGCGGCGGTTCCGGTGTTGCTCAGCTTGACCGGCTGGGCTGCACTCGTCGTCCCCAGCAACTGTGGGGTGTTGAAGTTCAGGCTCACAGGTGCCAGCTTCGCGATCGGGCCAGGGGGTTGCCCCACACCTGTCAATGGAACAGTTTGCGGGCTGCCGGCGCCGTCGTCGGTAATGATGAGCGTGTCATTCTGAGTTCCAAGGCCCAACGGCGTAAAAGTGATGTTGATGGTACAGGACAGGGTGGGCGCCAACGCGGCAGGCGAGATGGGACAATTATTGGTTTGCGCGAAGCCGTTCGCGTCCACGATGCTGGTAATGAGGAGATTGCCAGTTCCAGAATTCGTGAGAGTGACCGGCATGGGCTGGCTCTTGACGTTTACAACCTGATTGCCAAAGTTGACATTCAGCGGAGCCAGCGAAGCGGCCGGGAACGGGATGGCGAGTTTAGTAATGAAAGCGTCTGAGCCTGACCCGTCATTACAGAGCGGGGCAGTCCCGCACGTCGGCTGAAACACGCCCGGAGTCACAGGGAAATCAGACGAGATCGTCACCCCGACAACGTAGTCGTTGCCCGCAGTGTCCTGAACAATGCTGCCGGCCCCGTCATCGGACGTTCCTCCTAAATAAGTCGAATAGGCCAATGACGAAGCATCGAGGCTGAACTTGGTAACAAACGCATCACCGCACACAAAGCCAGGAGCGCAATTCGGTATACCGGTCCCGCCAGCGAAAGCGGGTTGAATCGCGTTAGCCGTCGTGGGAAAGTTGTCCACCCCTGATGCCGCAGGCCCCGTTATCCCAGCCATATGTACGTTGCCGGCAGCGTCGATTGCCAAGCCAAATCCTGCGACGTCATCGCCGCTACCGCCAAGGTACGTTGAGTAGACGATGGCGGTCTTCGCGGCATTGATCTTGGTCAGGAAAGCATCCCCGCAAGCCTCGCCGGCGGTTGCGCAGCCTGCGGAGCCTCCACCGAATGCGGGTTGGACCACCCCTGCTGTAGTAGGAAAATCGGCCGAGTCCGTTCCTCCAGAAACATACACATTCCCTGCGGGATCAAGCGCGATGCCTACGCCGCTGTCCTCGCCCGTACCTCCCAGATATGTGGAAAAGACCAACGCAGTGCCGGTTGCATTCATTTCCGTCACAAACGCATCTCCGCAGATGGACACGTGCGTCGCCGGGCACGTCGTCCCGCCGCCGGCAAAGGCTGCCTGAATGGGATTCTTGGTGGGGAAAGTGGTGGAAGTTGTGCCCCCGGTCACGTAGGCATTCCCGGACTTATCAATCACGATGCTGTTGGCGCCATCCGAAGTATTTCCGCCCAGGTAAGTCGAGTACACCAGCGGCGCGGACCCTGTGGGGTTTAGTTTGGTTACGAAGGCGTTTGAAACTCCCGCGAGCCCGAGTTGGAAAGCGCCGGGCGTGGTGGGGAAGTCGTCCGACTGGGTTGCACCGGTTACGTAGGCGTTGCCGCCGGAATCGACGGCCAGCCCGTGCACCTTATCGTTTGTCGAGCCAGCCAGGTAGGTGGAATAGATCAGGGCTGAACCGGTGGCATTCAGCTTCGTGACGAATCCACCTCGCGCGCCAGGCAACGCGGTCTGAAAAGCTCCGACAGTGGTGGGGAAATTCGCCGATGAAGTTTGCCCGGCAACGTACACTCCTGACGCATCCGCGCTGATACCAAATCCGACCTCCGAACTGGCCCCGCCAATGTACGTGGACCACACGATGGCAGTAGCTGTGGGGTTCACCTTGGTCACAAATACATCGCCGCATTGAAAAAGTGGCTCTTCCGTGCAATTTGGGTTATTGCCACCAGACGCTGTCTGGAAAGCTCCAACAGTCACCGGAAAGTCGGCAGAGGTTGTACCCCCGGTGACGTAAGCGTTGCCGGCCGCGTCCACAAAGATCCCGTAGGCTCCATCCGAATTACTGCCGCCAAGAAACGTGGAGTAAGTCAAAATCGGGTCTATCACCAGACTTCGGCGTTTTTCATAGCGGCCGAGCTGAAAGGTAGCTTGGCCATCTGCGGTTAAACGATATTGTCCATCCACGTAGCGCCTGCTGCCGGAGTGCTCGCCGATTTCCTGGTACACCACCGGCTTCCGCAGACGGAGTTCATCTTGCCCCACCTTAAGAACCAGATCGCCGTGCTCATCGATCACCGGAACCGCACCCTCGAACCCGAGACAGATCGCGCCTGGATCAGCGCCCGGCGACACTACGAAGTCATACTCCAAGCTGCCTTCACGACCGTAGTACAACAGGTCCACACCCGGATAAACCGAAGAATAATGCACCTTGGAATACGTCGGGACATTCGTGTGCCACTTGGCCGGATCTTTTCCGATGAAATAGTTGGTCTTGCCGGGAAGTTCGTCCGCACCGCTTACAGAGAGTTTTGCGTTCGCGCCGGCCAGCTTCATGCGAAGAAATGAAGGCTCCGGTCCAACTCGTTTCGCCCCGACGTGCGGGCGCAGGATGGCCTCGCTCGAAGTCAGGAAAAGGACATACTTCCGAGTGTGGGCAAGGAATTTTACGTCAGAGTTGACCTGTCCTTCATTTGCTTCGAACGCGAGCGGGAAGCTGCCGTAACTGGCGAACACTTCCGGATGACCGGTGCGGGCGGGCAGCTCACCGGTGAGGCGGCCGGTTGACGCGGAAGTGGCGTGCGGCGGTTGCGCAATCGAGGGAACTGGCGGGGCAGTCTGGGCCAGCTCCAACGTGCTCAAAAAGATCACCCAGAAACCGACGATGTAAATTGGCTTTGAAGCGAAAGAGGTCATTTCTATAGCCCTCAGCTTTTGACCGGCATTGGCATACACTCGTGATCGCTAGGAAACCTTGGAACCCACGCCGAAACTCGCTACGCCTGCATCATTTCGCGCATTTGACGTTAAAGCTGGCGGCGCAAACCGCCGGCGGCGGGATCACAGTCGATGACCCGCCGTTATGAGTCAATACGATGCCGGTAGCGATGCCGCCGCCCACAGCTCCGACCACAACCGGTATCCAGAACTTTGGCTGCGCGATGAATACGGTGGGGTTAATCCTCGTATCCAACATCGAAGCCTGCACGACGTCCGACTCGGGAGCAAATCCCGCGGGCGGAACCTTCATTCCGATCACCACCATCTGCCCTGGTGACAAAGTGGTTTGCCCCTGGTTGGAGGTTGCATTCTGGGACTGCCTCACCACCTTGGCCGCACCCTGCGCAGCCACGGTGACTTGGCCCACATAACAGATCACTGTAGTCAGATCGTTTTCGTAAGCCACGTAGAAGTCAGTGCCGATGACACCGATCACCGCGTTGGGGGTCTTTACTTCGAACTTGCCGTTGGGCTGCGTGATCTTGACCACCCGGCTGCGCATTTTCCCGTAGCCGATCTCCAGCGAAGTTTGCTGGGAGGCGGCATCGTGCTGGACCACGCGCAGCTGGCTGTTCGACCCCAGGCTCAGAATCGAACCGTCGGTCAAGCTCGCCCGCAGGCGCCCGGTCTGGGCCGTCTGTAACAGGTCATTCCACTGCAGAGCATCCTTGTTCTGAACCGGCTGGGCGTTACGGGTTGCCGAGGGAATCAGGGCGCTGATCTTCCCGGCGGATTGATCGGCTCCCATCGCCGGCAGCCACATCATGGTAAGAGACAAAACGATAGCGAGAATGCGCTTCATCATGTACAAGGCTCCATGAAGACCGTCTTGAAATAATGATCGGTTTCACAACATTCAGTTCGGATCGGAACCGCGAAACCCAACTGACCTTGCGGGAAACGGACCGGTGAGCCACAATCCTCTCCCCGGAGCGAATCCATGTCAACCGGAAAGTGGGCGCACCTGCGATGAGGAAAAAATCAGGTTGGTTGCGGGGGAATGAGGTTGGTTGCGGGGGGTGGATTTGAACCACCGACCTTTGGGTTATGAGCCCAACGAGCTACCAGACTGCTCCACCCCGCGTATTCATCATAGCAACCGCATTCCACCAGCGTCAAACTCAGTTCTTCAGTTTGGGGCGCTGGCAGGCGTCGACGATCTTGGTGGGATCGATGGCGGCGCTGTCGAGTTGCTCTTCCAGGATTTTTCCGTCTTTGCCGATGAGGAAGTTCACGCGGCGAGCGGCTTTGTATTTGTCAATGTAGATGCCGTACTGGTGGGTGGTTTCGCCGCCCCAATCACTTAGCAAGGGGAAGGTCACACCAATCTGATCGGCGAAAGCTTTGTTGGCGAAGGGGCTATCCATGCTCACACCCAGGACCTGGGTGTCGGCGGCTTCCAGTTTTTTCAAATCTTTCTGGAAGGCCTTCATCTGAGCGGTTCAACCCCCGGTGAAAGCGAAGATGTAAAACGCGAGCACAACGTTTTTCTTGCCGTGATAATCGCTGAGCTTGACGTCTTTCAGGTCTTCGCCGGTGAAATATTGCAGTTTGAAGTCAGGCGCAACATCGCCGACCTTCAGTTTGGGTGCTGCTGGCTGATCTGCCGCGTTCGCTGGGCGAACAATCGGCGACATCAGGGCCAGAAAAAGCAGGAGAACAACTTCGGCATCAATCCCAACTTTTCTCATTCGGAGACGCTCCTTCGAGGGCTATTGTCGCAGCAATGCAGGGGGTGACGCCAGAGGGTCGCGAGCATTGCGTAACTATTGGAGAAACCAGTACATTGCTGTCAAGAGAGCGCCTCACCCCGCATGAGCCTACAGACCCTCAACGACATTTTCTTTACTGTGGTCGAGCGCAATGACCGCGTAGTGATGATGCACCGGCGCGAGATCCAATGGGTCTCCATTTCCTCGCAGGATGTATATCAAAAAGTTGTAGGCTTGGCGCAGGCGTTGCAGGATTGGGGCATTGCCAAGGGCGACCGCGTCGCCATTCTCAGTGAGAATCGGCCGGAGTGGACGATCGCCGACTTTGCCAGCCTGCTGATTGGAGCGGTTACTGTCCCGGTTTACGCGACTTTGACGGCGGAACAGACTGCTTTCATTCTGCGCGATTCCGGAGCGCGGACGATCTTTGTTTCATCGGCGAAGCAATTGGTGAAGGTCAACAGCATTCGCGATCAGACTGGCATCGAGCGCGTTGCCTTGATGGACGCCGACCCGCCGACGAAAGCCGTTTCCATGCAGGCCCTCATGGACAAAGGCCCGCGCGATCGCGATGCCAAGTTCGACGCACTCGTGCGATCAGCGACACCCAGCGATCTGGCAACAATTATCTATACCTCGGGCACGACCGGCACACCCAAGGGAGCAATGCTGACGCACGGAAACATGGCGTCGAATGTGGCTTTCTCGCTAAGAGACTTTGGGGTAAACAAGGACGACATCAGCATTTCGTTTCTGCCCTTGTCGCATGTGACCGCCCGCCACGTCGATTTCGCCATGCTCCATAACGGAGCCACGCTGGCCTACGTTTCTTTTCAGGAGCACTTGCTGCCGGCGCTTAAGGAAGTGCGCCCGACGATTTTCCTGGGCGTGCCGCGCATGTACGAAAAGATCTACGCCCAAGTACAGCAAAAGGCCACGGGCTTCCCCAAAGAGGCGATCTATCGTTGGGCGCTGGCGGTGGGCAAGGCCAATCGGGGCGAGACCCTTGCCGGCAAAACGCCTCGGTCGTTTTCGTGGATGATGGCCGATCACTTGGTCTACTCCAGGGTGCGTGGTGGCATGGGTGGCCGCGCGCATATCTTCATCTCGGGAGGAGCCCCGCTAGGGCGCGAACTGGCAGAGTGGTATGCCGACATCGGCATTCGCATTCATGAAGGCTACGGGCTGACGGAGACCTCTCCAGTGATTGCGGTGAACAATCCGAAGCATCATCGGCTGGGCACGGTGGGCAAGCCGCTGGCGAATGTCGAGGTGAAGGTTGCCCCGGACGGAGAGATTCTGGTGCGCGGCCCGTCGGTGTTTCAGGGATATTGGAACAAGCCGAAAGAGACCGCCGAAGCGCTCAACGATGGCTGGTTCAAGACGGGCGATATTGGCCAGATCGATGCCGATGGATTCCTGTCGGTCACTGATCGAAAAAAAGACCTGATCAAGACTTCTGGAGGAAAGTTCGTTGCGCCGCAGCCGCTGGAGAGTTCACTGAAGCACAATCCGCTGATCGCCGAAGCTCTGGTGGTAGGAGACAAGCGGAAATTCCCAGCAGTGCTGATTGCGCCGTCTTTTGCGCTGCTCGAAGACTGGGCACGAAGCAATCAAGTTGTCTATTATTCGTGGGAGGAACTGTGTGCGAACGCCAAAGTATGCGCGCTGTATGAAGGTATGGTCGCGGAATTGAATGGCACCCTTGCGCGCTACGAGCAGCTAAAGCGAGTGATCGTGATTGCGGAAGAGTTCTCGGCAGAGAATGGGACACTTACTACCAGCATGAAGCTGCGGCGGCACGCGGTCGAGGAGCGCTATCGCAAGCAGATTGAGGAGATGTATGTGAGGGCGGAGAAGGAAGGGTTTGTGGAGAAGGCGTAGGGTAAATCACCGAGGGTGTGGTGTTTGCGCGAGTCTGGGAGACGCTGAAGCATCCGGCGACACGGCGTCAGCGCGACCTCAGGGGCGAAAGCCCGGTCTTTATATCTAGTTTCTTTCGGCACAGGTTGAAGCTCTGCCCTCTCGTATGGTTTCGATTGAAAACCAAGAGCGGTGGACAAGAGTGTCCGCCCCACACGATTTCGGTAATTGGAGCAGTCCTAATCCATCGTTAGGCGGTCTTAGCTTTTGGCTTGTCTGCTTCTCCGAGCTTTTTCAGAGCGGCCATGGTGCGGGCGGTGTAGTCGATGCGTTTCCCCGACTTCGGGCGGCGGTGACGTTTGGTGGCGGTATCGTGTTTTGACATTTTTCCCTCGTCTTTACAGTAGCACGTTTGGGTTGACCCCGAAGGCCGGGCACGCCCACGTGAGTTTGTGGTGATCTGCGCTTTTTGGTGGGAAAGAGTGTCCGCCCACACCAACTTGGGAGTGTCCCCGCTAAACCAAATGACTAGTCCATTCGGACGCATTTACAAAGTGGAAATAAAGCATATTCTCGAATCTCGAAAGCGGTCCGTCAAGAGCGTGAGCAGATTCGAATGATCGACGAAGAGCAAGATTGGATTGCCAAGTACCGGGCGGCGCTGGATACGACAACCCCGATCAAGCCATCGAGGGTTGGAACGTTCGCCGTGGGACTGAGCGGAATGATCCAGAAGCTCGTTTCAGCCGTGGTGCAACGCTTTCATCGCGAAATAACTGCTCAGTTGGAGGTGAAGCCAGTCGAGGAACTAGCTGGTCCGCTTGTGATTCAGGCTGTGGCTTCCGCGCCGATTCCGGCAAGTCGAGCGGATGGATCGAATACGCGGGGGCCGGGCAAACGACATTTCTCGGGCCAAGATCGCCGGCGAAGCCCCAGACTAGCCTAGAATGGCTAATCCAAATGGGCTAGCCGTCAAAAACATCAGATTGGCCGTTGAAAAGGCTTGACAAGGATTCTGAGGTAAGTGAGAATCTCTCGTCCATTCAAGTCAATATCCCCCTTTGCTCCCCCGAGTGAAAAAGCACAAGCTCGTCTCCCCCAGACAGGGCCGGTACGATGGTGTCCAACCTCGCGCTCGATGATGCGGACTTCACACGAACTGATCATTCCATGCCGGGCGGGCTGGGCCTGGTGGTGGTCGATCGCTCTTTGAATCTGGTGGCCTCGAATATCGAAGCCATCCAGATACTCACATTTCCAGCTGCGGCACAGAAGATTCCCAACCTCGAGGGCTGGCTCACCAAGCGCATCCGCGGGAGCCTGGTGGATCGTGGGTCGCCGACTGCGTTCACCTTCGTTGAGGAGTTCAAATCAGCGAGAAGAACGTACCATTGCCGTTCCTTTCCTCTCAACCTCAACGGCAACGCCCAGGCGCCAAGTCATCTGGCACTCGTGCTTCTGCTGGAGAGGAACGCGACTGGAGGGGTGAAGTTGGACGAGATTGGTGCGCGTTTTGGATTGACGCCGCGCGAGCAGGAGACGGTAAGGTTGCTGTTTGAGGGACTGACCAGCAAGGAAATAGCAGGCCGAATGAAGATCAGCCCCAACACGGTGAAGGCCTTTCTACGGTTGGTCATGGTGAAGATGGGGGTCTCGACTCGATCCGGCATCGTTGGAAAAATTGCAGGTTCGAAGCAAGTTTCCGCACAACTGCCATTCCAGCGACGTAGTTGGTGAGGGCTGAAGCGTGATGGGGCGGCGGAGCCTGATGGATTTCCTGTAAGGCAGATTCTCGCAAGTGCCTCCCGAAAATTTCTTCTTTTTTTCATGCCCTGAAACGCTATCTAACACAAACTACAGTGGCACTGCGATTGGCAAACCTCGTGCTCCTTAGGGGTAGACGAGTTTGGGTGGGACTTATTCTCCTCTCCCCAAGGAGGCCCGCTACGGTAGCAGCCAAGCTTGCACGAGACGATGCGCACCTGGTGACGGAGGTTCTTTCCGTTCAACGACGCCCAGGGCTGGTGGTGGTCGATCGTTCGCTCAGTCTGGTCGCCTCGAATATCGAGGCCATCCAGATACTGACATTTCCAGCTTCCCCGGAGAAGATTCCCCAATTGGACGGCTGGATCACAAAGCGAATCCGCGGAGGCCTTGTGGACCGCGAGTCATCGTCTGCTCTCAACTTTGTTGGGCAGTTCAAGTCGGCAAGAAGAACGTACCATTGCCGTTCCATTCCTGTGAACCTCAACGGCAAAGCCCGACTGCGAAACCATCCCGCGCTGGTGCTCCTGCTGGAGAGAAACACCATCGGCGGTGTGGAGCTGGCCGAGATCTGCCGGCGTTTCGGTTTGACACCGCGCGAGCAGGCAACGGTACGGTTGCTGTTTGAGGGTCTGACCAGCAAGGAGATCGCAGACCGGATGAAGATCAGTCCCAACACTGTAAAAGCCTTTCTACGGCTGGTTATGGTCAAGATGGGCGTCTCGACCCGATCCGGCATCCTCGGGAAAATTGCAAGTTCGAAGCAGTAATCTCCGCGAGACAGACATTCAATCGATGTAGTCCGGCAGGCTAGTCCAGGATGTACGGAAGAGGGATTAGTACACCTGGGCGATTGGGAAACCGTGCGATTGCCAGTACAGTGCCTCTGCGCCAACAGCCGAGCTTCCTCCCCCAGCCGGCAGCGCAATTTGAGGAGGAAGAAAAATGTCTCGAACAAACTTGCTCGTAGCTTGTGCTTTGGTAGCATCGTTGGCTTTGTTCGTTGGGATCGCGGCGGCTCAAAATCCAGCCATAGCGGGCACACCGAATGTGTACAACGTTGACTACTTCTCCAATGCCAACACCACCGGAGATCCGGATGGGACGGTACGCATCGTCAACCCGGGCTTTTCGGGCGGAAACCTGTGCGCGGACATCTACGTATTCGATACCAACGAAGAGATGTCCGAATGCTGCAGCTGTACCACCACACCAGATGGCATCCTGACGCTTTCCGTGAATGGCGACCTGACCAGCAATCCCCTGACTGGCCCGCCGCTGCTCACCAACGGCGTCATTAAGGTTGTGTCGGCGGCGACGTCTGGTGGATTGTGCCCGGTGCCGACCACACCCTCCCCCTCCCCTACACTCCGTCAGTGGACCACGCACATTCAGAACAACGGTACGCTCACGGAGAATCCTTCTCAGGAAGTGTCCCTAAGCCTGTCCGAGGGTAAAGCCTTGGCTGGGCAATGCGCCGCCATTGTGAAAGACGGCAGCGGACATGGGATTTGCGCCAACAGCGCCGCCCTTGCAGCAATCTGTAACAACTAGGGCGTTCGGAGAAACCCCAACGATGGCCGGCCCTAGCCTGTAGCCGGGCTTTCCACCTTAACTCGCCAGACAGGATTTACCGGTTTCTTGTCTGGCGTTCTTCGCTTCACCCAGTTCTGCAATTCTTGAAGGGGAGGGACTTATGCGGTTCTCGCAAGGACTTCTAGGTTTCGGACTAAGTGTGACACTGGGTCTGCTAAGCAATGGAATTGCGGTGGCGCAAACAATCACCGACGTGGTCGCTGAGATAGGAACGGTCAAGCTAACGATGGGCGACCTCGAGCGACAGGAATCATCCAAGCTGCTGCAGGCTCGCTTTGATTTCTATCAAGCTGAGAGCAAGGCCCTTGACGATCTGATCGATACGACCTTGATCGCGCAGAAAGCCAAGAGCGAAAACCTCACCGTGGATCAGCTTCTCGACCGCGAGGTTAAATCACAAGTCAAAGACCCGACGGAAGACCAGATCAGGATTTTCTATGAGGGCCTGGAAACCGACCAGTCGTACGAAGCAATGCGGGGAAAGATACTGGAGAAAATCCGCGTGCTGCGGACCAACAAGGCACGAGCGGCCTACATCAAGGCGCTGCGTGAGCAGTCCAATGTGTATGTGACTCTGGCCCCGCCGAGTACGGTCGTGGATCTTGGAAACACAGATGTGCTCGGGTCGAAAGATGCACCGGTGATGCTGGTCGAATTCGCTGACTATGAGTGTCCCTATTGCCAGAAGGTCGCCGCCGCGATCAAGAAATTGCAGGGAGACTTCGGTGGCAAGCTAGCAGTGGCTTACAAAGACTTCCCTTTGCCCATGCACGCGCACGCGGAGAAGGCCGCGGAAGCCGCGCGTTGCGCGGGCAAGCAGGGCCAGTTCTGGGCTTTCCATGATGAGCTATTTCAGAGCAAAGAGCTGGATCTCGACCAACTCAAAGCACAAGCACATGCCTTGAAACTGGACACGGCGGCGTTTAACAAATGCCTTGATGGGGGCGAGACGGCCGCAGCCGTGCAACAGGACCGTGAGCAAGGCCTGCGCCTTGGGCTCAGTGGCACGCCCAGCTTCTTTGTGAACGGTCACTTCCTCAGTGGCGCACTTGATTACACTGCGCTTCGCAAGATTGTTGATCAGCAACTCGCGCAGCCACTCAACCAGGCGGCCATCACAGCAAGGAAATGAGTGCGGAGTGCAGGTAGGGCTTAGCGGCAGAAGGAAGGGGAACGTATGAGAAACGCCGAGCGCGTCATGAACCAGCGTAAACCTGCGAACATTGACATAATCTGCGACATGATTCGTCTGCAAATACGATTGAGAGCCCTTCTCTCAAGGTTGGAAGCACCGCCCAAGCGAACGGTGCGGCACGGGGCGAGTGGGGATCGAGACGGGAATCATAAGTTGATCGCCGGAGACACGGGCTAACCCGCCAGTGACGGCAATCACACTCTACAGTACGGCTGGTCACATCGTTGTCTTTTGCTGAGTACTACCTTAAGGACGTGGTCTGGAGGTGCCTTATGACGGCCACGGCCCAGGTAAGAGATCAGAAGCAGACCGTAGGTTTCAAACGCGTTCTTATTGCCACAGATTTCTCGGCCGCCTCGGAGCGGGCGCTCGCCTATGCCCTTCCAATCCTGCGGCGGTACGGGTCGGAAGTGTCGATCGTGCATGTAGTTCATCCGGAAACGATCACTTGGGAGTCCCTGCCTGAGGAATTCAACCGTGAGCGACTTGAGGCAGAAAAGCAGATGCAGCGCCTTGCCGAAGAGGCGCGCATCAAGAGCTTCCATCCCCATCTGTTAATCGAGAGAGGCCGGGTATGGGATGTGCTTTCGCCGATCATGCAGCGCGAGAACACTGATTTGTTGGTCCTGGGTACTCGCGGCCGTGGGGGCCTGAGGAAGCTGGCGCTGGGATCGGTGGCGGAAGAGGTGTTGCGCCGGGCTGCGTGCCCGGTGCTCACGGTCGGCCCCAATGTTCCACTGGCAGAGGCTGGGACAAGCGAATTCAAGACGATTCTCTTCGCCACTGATTTTGGCCTCGCTTCGGTGAAGGCTTTTGCGTACGCCTTGTCCCTGGCAGAGGACTGCCAAGCGAAGTTGATTCTGCTGCACATGGTGCCACCCATGCCGGTTGCCGATATGGGACCGGTGGCGTATAGCCCCGCGTTTTACCTGGCCCAGGAACTGACCGAGTGGCAGGCCGCCAAGAAAAAGGAAAGCGTGCGGAAGTTGAAAGAACTGGTTCCATCGGGCGCGAAGCTGAGAAACCGGCCCGAATGCCTGGTCGGATTCGATTTCCTTGCAGAAGGTATTTTGGACACCGCGGCGGCACGCGGGGTTGACTTGATCGTCATGGGAGCAAATCCGGTGGCCTCGGCGCAGGCGGCGTCACACGCCCCATGGTCTCTCACTCACGACATCATCTGCGGAGCCAAGTGTCCCGTGTTGACAATTCTGAGCTGAGAAACAACGGGCAGAGCCGCAGAGCGAAGGAGGTGGCCTCGAATGATTGTACGCAAAGATGTCCTTTGTGTAATGAAACTCGCTCACTACTTGAGGTACTACGAGCGGCGGTACGGAACCAGGCTTTCGCCCGAATTGGCGGACCGAGAAGCGGCGAAGGAAGGGTTTGTTTTGGATCATAGTGGCGGAGCCATTGGATCCTGGCACCAGCCGGATGGCGAACAGCAGAGAAAAACAGCGTAACTTCGACAGCAACACTAATGAGTGCGGGATTGAACAATCGAGGATGAGAGGTTCGAAATGAAAACCACTCCGACAAACATTTATGAAGAAGAAGTTCGCCCTGCTGAAGCAGCAAACCATGTCGCGGCTGCTCGTCACTTGCTCACGGAACTGCGTAAGAGGCTTCACGGGGTCGAGGATTACCCGGAACTGCAGGAAGCCATTACGAAGCTGGAAGTGGCATTAAGCAGCCTGACGGTAAAGACCGGAGGCATGCTGTAGCCGCGCTTCTGAGGGTTGGCGTGAGAACAAGATTGCGCCTATCCACATGCGCGAGGACCAGGAGAAGCCCGATGCTGTCAAAATGCGCGAATCCGTCGTGCGCCGGCTCATTCCGGTACCTGCATGAAGGAAGAATGTTTCATCTGATTGTGGGTGCTCCGACGGGAGAGGCAGCCACCACCCATGCACCGGCCGCGATTGAGTGTTTCTGGTTGTGTGACAAATGTTCCAAGACGCTGACGTTAGTTCCCCGCTGCGTCGGCGCCGTGCCGCCGATCCATGTCCAAGTAGTCTCCTCCGTGAAGATCGACGCGTTCCAGCGTGGCCAGAAGGGTATTCTATGTGCGCGGAGGGGCACTGGTTGTCCGCTTCAACCTTGCCAAGTCGTCGCATCTTCCAGGATCAACCCCGCCCCACACGGCCTGAGCAGTACAATAGTTGCATGCCGGACTCCCTGATCATCGCTGGCCGTGAGTTCCGTTCCCGGCTGATTGTGGGGACGGGAAAGTACAAGTCGTTCCAGGAAAATGCACGGGCATTGGAAACCAGTGGCGCAGACATGGTTACGGTGGCCGTGCGCCGGGTGAATCTGGATCGCAGCAAGGAATCGCTGCTCGACTACATTGATCCCAAGAAATACTTCCTGCTGCCGAATACGGCAGGTTGCTACACCGCCGACGAAGCCATTCGCGCGGCGCGGTTGGGTCGCGAGGTTGGGCTGTCGGATTGGGTCAAGCTGGAAGTCATTGGCGATCAGGCGACACTTTATCCTGATGTACAGGCCACGCTCGAAGCCACGCGAGTGCTGGTGAAGGAAGGTTTCACGGTCCTGCCTTACACTTCCGATGACGTAGTGTTTGCGAAGCGACTGCTGGATGCGGGGGCGAGTGCGGTGATGCCGCTGGGCGCGCCGATCGGCAGCGGCCTGGGGATTCAGAACGCCGCGAACATTCGCATTCTGCGGGAAGCGATCACCAGCGTGCCACTGATTCTGGATGCGGGGGTGGGAACAGCGTCCGATGCCACGATTGCGATGGAGTTGGGCGCTGATGCCGTGCTAATGAACACGGGAATTGCGAGCGCGCAGGATCCGGTGTTGATGGCTGAAGCCATGAAACATGCGGTGCTGGCAGGGCGCGAAGCCTATCTGGCGGGACGCATGCCGAAGAAACTGTATGCGACGGCCAGTTCTCCGCTCGAAGGCGTGGTCAGGTAGTGCAAAAAGAAAAGGGCGGCGTTCGCCGCCCTGGATTCTTGCGGCAAATCACTTAGAGCATTTTCACGCTGTCAACGTGGATGGAGTCGCCGGTTACTTTTCCGGTCACGGCCACATGATGGCTTTCATGTCCCTTGAGAACGTCGGGGTTATCCACGGTAAGCACTTTTTGGTCGGAGTCGGTGACGATGACGGCTTTGGCGCCCTTCGCCAGGCACTTGTTCATGCAGGCAGCATGACTGGCACTCGCGCCCTTGGCGCCGCATTGGGAGTCGCTGACGATTCCGTTCACGGTGGAGGAATCGGCGGCCACCGCCAATCCGACCATGAGCAGCAAGAGAGAAACGGCAAGACAGAGCAACAAGAGTTTTTTCATGGGATCCTCGAGTTCAGCGGCCAAGCCGCGGATTTTTGTTGCGTGACTGCCTGGCCCTATGCATTCTCGCTGCTGGGCCAAGCGGGACTATGGTCTGAATATTTTCCCGAACTATATCACACGGGGAGCATTGTCGAGCACGAACGGCCCTAACTACTTTCGGGCGGAATCGGTGGCGGGCTTGGGTGGCGCCGGCGGAGGTGGCGAGACATAGACGACTTCGCCGGGACGGGCATAATGTAACTGCTCACGGGCTTCTTTCTCGATGGTCTTGGGGTCGGTCTGCAGAGACTTGACCTGATCGGTATGGCGGTCGTTCTCCTGCTGCAAGCTGCGAATCTCGGTTTGCAGGCCGACATACTCGGCTTTCTTTTGACGATAGACCACCATGCCGTTGGCGCCGAACATCACGTGTATGAACAGCCAGATGCTGAAGGCGGCCACTGCGGCCGTGGCCAGGCGCCGCCAAATGCCGTGCAGCATGGCCAGCGTGGGGCGAAGCTTTGCCATCACGCGGTCGGCCCAAGCTTCGGCCTGTGGGGCGCGCTCCACGAGCGTGCGCAGCCGTTCCTCGGGGCTGGGGATGATGCGAACTCGGGAAAGTGGTCCTACTCGAAGATCCATTGCTTGGCTGCCGCGCTCATCCGCTCCAACTCCTGCACACTGCCGGCTTCGGTGTAGACACGCACCACCGGTTCGGTGCCGGAAAGCCGGTAGCACACCCACGAGCCGTCATCACAGAGCAGCTTCAGTCCGTCGGTGCGTACGACTTCCTTCACCTTGCGGCCACAAAAGTCGCGAGGATTAAGCGCCAGCTTACCAGTGAACTTCGCTTTCACTTCCGGCGTCAAGCGGAAGTTCTCCCGCATGGGGTAAAAGGAACCAACTTTGACAAATAAGGCGTCCAACTGGTGTTTCAAGGGTTGGTTTCGGCGGGCCACCATCTCACAACAGAGCAGCCCGGCGAGGATTCCGTCTTTTTCAGGGACGTGCTGGCGGATGGAAAGGCCGGCACTTTCTTCGCCGCCGATCACGATTTTGTCCTGCTTGATGAGTTCGCCGATATATTTGAAGCCGACCGGGGTCTCGTGCAGTGGAATGTGATGATGCTCGGCGAGGGCGTTGATCAGATTGGTTGTGGCTACAGATTTGCCGACACCGTTTTTCCAGCCGCGGGTCTCGACCAGGTAATCGAAAAGCAGAGCGATGATGTAGTTAGGCTGAAAGAAGGTTCCGTCTTGATCGACGATGCCGAAGCGATCGGCGTCGCCGTCGGTAGCTATGCCGATGTGGGCGTTGTTCTTGCGCATCTGGCTGCGGAGATCGTTGAGCAGATGGTCATCCGGCTCGGGAGCGTGACCGCCGAAGAGCACGTCGCGATAGTCGTGGACAGCAGCGACTTCGACACCGGCTTCGCGCAGCAAGGAGTCGGGATAACCGCAGCCGGCGCCCCAGAAGGGATCGAAGACGACCCGCAGGCCGGCTTTCCTGATAATGGAGAGATCGACGATTTCTCGCAGCCGGGCGAGGTAGGGGCCGCGGGGATCCAGGGATTGCGGTTGGGGCTTCGTGGAGCCTGCTTTCGCGGCGCCGCCGGCGTCAAAAGCTGCGATTTCGGCCTCGATTCGTTGCGTGACTTCGGGCAGCGCGGGAGCGCCGTCAGAAGTCGAAAACTTGATGCCGTTATACTCCGGCGGATTGTGCGAGGCGGTGAAGTTGATGGCGCCGTCCGCGCACTCGCAAGTCACGGCGTAGGAAATCGCCGGAGTGGGTGCGGCAGCGACGAGCAACGGGGTGATGCCGTGGGCGACGAGAATCTCGCTGGCCATGGCACAGAAGGTCTCGCCGAGGAATCGGGGATCGCGGCCGACGATGATATGCGCTCCCGTGGGCTTCTGCGAGGCCACGTAACGGGCGATGCCGCTGACGGCGCGGCGTACGTTGGCGAAGGTGAAGTCTTCGGCCATGATGGCGCGCCAGCCGGAGGTGCCGAACTTGATTTGGGTAGGCATGGATTCAGCGCGATCGCGCAAGGTGATAAGCTTTTTTCGTAAAGGTGATTCTATATGACTGACAAGAGACTCGTCCTGACCACCGCGAGTTCGGTGGATGAAGCACGGCGCATTGCGGAGGGGCTGATTGAGCGCAAGCTCGCCGCCTGCGTGAATATTGTGCCCAAAGTGGTTTCGATTTATCGCTGGAAGGGGAAAACTGAAGAGGCGGAAGAGTGGCTTTTGTGGATCAAGACTACTGCTGCGGCGTACCCGCGGGTGCGCGATGCCATCCGGGAAATGCATTCGTACCAATTGCCGGAGTGCATGAGCATAGCGGCGGACGATGGCTGTCCGGCTTACATGAAGTGGATTGACGAGTCAGTGCAGTAATTTCAGCCGCAGATATTCGCAGAAAGGCACAGATCAGAAAATCTTTCTAGCCGCTGATATTCGCAGAAAGGCGCAGATCACACAAGTTATCTGCGTTGGTCTGCCTGATCTGCGGCTTAGATTGTTGATAGGGCCTGGTCCAGGTCGGCCATGATGTCGCCTACGTCCTCGATGCCGACGGAGAGTCGTACCATACCGTCGGTCAGTCCGATTTCTATTCGTCCTTTCTCGCCGATGGCAGCGTGAGTCATTGTGGCGGGATGCGAGATCAGCGTCTCGACGCCTCCGAGTGACTCGGCCAGTGAACAGAGGCGGACGGTCTTCAGCATCTTCTTCGCGTTGGAGAGCGAACCGGTTTCGAAGGTGATCATGGAACCGAAACCGGTCATCTGTTCGCGGGCAAGATCGTACTGAGGATGATCCGGCAATCCGGGATAGAAGACCTGCTTCACCTTGCGGTGCCGGGAGAGAAAGTCGGCGACAATGCGGCCACTGCGGTCGTGCAGTTCCATACGGACAGCCAATGTCTTGACCCCGCGCAGTACCAGCCAACACTCGAACGGCGAGAGGATTGCTCCTGCGGTCTTCTGCACGAAGCTCAATTGTTCAACCTGATCGGAGCGGGTGCACACCACGACGCCACCCAGACCGTCGCTGTGTCCGTTGAGGAATTTGGTGGTGGAGTGAACCACCATGTCGGCGCCCAGTGCAATAGGCTGTTGGAAATAAGGCGACATGAAAGTGTTGTCCACGACCAGTTCAACCTTCTTCTTGCGGCAAACATCGCTGATGGCGCGAATGTCGCTGAGGGCCATCAGTGGGTTGGTGGGAGTCTCGATGTAAACCATGCGCGTGTTCCGGCGGATGGCGCGTTCCACATTCTTTGCTTCCGACGTGTCTACGTAGGTGAATTCCATCCCGTAGCCGGAGAGAATCTGGTTGAACAGGCGGGGCACGCCACCATAAAGATTGTGCCCGGCGACGATGTGGTCCCCAGACTTGAACATGGTGCAGAGGGCGTTGATCGCGGCCATCCCACTGGCAAAGACGCGCGATGCAATGCCACCCTCGAGCGAAGCCAGGTTTTCTTCAAGGCGAGTGCGGGTGGGATTCGACACGCGCGCGTACTCGTAGCCCTTGTTCTTGCCCAATTCTTGCTGGAGGTACGTTGAAGTGGGATGGATGGGGACGGCGATGGAACCGGTTTCAGCGTCGGGTTCCTGACCGGTGTGGATGGCGCGAGTGGCGAAACCGGGGAGTTTGGTTTTGGACATAGGTAAGACTCGATGCGTTCTAAGCAATTAGCATTCAGCACTCAGCATTCAGCCCGGCACCCTGGGATAAGCTCCACTGGACGGGTGGTGTACTTGCTGAATGCTAACGGCTGAGTGCTGAATGCCTTCAAATTCCGCCGTCAAAGATCTTCTTTGATAAATAGCGTTCGGCGGAGTCGGGGATCATGGTTACGACATGCTTGCCTGCGCCCAGCCGCTTGGCGATCTGCAGAGACGCGAAAACGTTGGCGCCGCCGCTCGAACCTGACAGTACTCCCTCGCGTGCGGCCAGTTGTTTGACCATGCCGAAGGCGTCGGCGTCACTGACCATCAGCACTTCGTCGCAGACGGAGCGGTCGAAGTTCTTAGGAATGAAACTGGCGCCGATTCCTTCTACTTTATGCGGGCCAGGCTGACCTCCTCCCAGGACCGATCCCTGGGTTTCGACGGCAAACGCCAACACCTTGGGCAGTTGATCCTTGAGGTAACGCGCCACTCCGGTGAAGGTGCCGGCGGTGCCAGCGCCGATTACGACGGCATCGATCTGTCCATCCAACTGTTCGAAGAGCTCGCGGGCCGTAGTTTGGTAGTGGTAGTCAGGATTGGCGGAGTTTTCAAACTGTGAGGCCATGAAGGCGCTGGGATTATCAGCGACAAGTTCATTGGCGCGTTTTATGGCTCCCAGCATCCCCTCACCGTCCGGGGTGCGCGTCACCTCGGCGCCGAGGGCACGCATGATCGTGACTTTTTCCTCCGAAAAGCGTTCCGGGACGAACAAGGCGACTTTGTAGCCTCGGTTCACGCCGATCAATGCCAGGCCAATGCCGGTGTTGCCGGCCGTGGCTTCAACGATGGTCCCGCCTGGCTTGAGCTTTCCCTCCGCCTCTGCGCGCTGGATGATGCCGATCGCGGCGCGGTCTTTCACGCTGCCGCCGGGATTCAAATACTCCAGCTTGGCGTAGACTCCGGCGGAAGTGGCGGGGACAATCCGCTTCAGTTTAAGAATGGGAGTTTCGCCAACGAGTTGAGTAATGTCGTCGGCTACCCGCAGGCGGCTTCGCTCGATGAGCGTCTTGTGCACTCTACAGAGTACGGAAGGTGAAGCAGAAGCGTCAATCGGACGAAAGTAAGGGGCAGGTTGGGGAAGGCCGAGAAAAGCCTTTATTGCAGAGTTCGCAGAGAAAACCTGGAGAGACCGCGGAGACAGGTTAGCGCGACTGTTCCTGACCTGGGTAATAGCCGCTACGGGTGCGGACTACGAGCTTTTTGTAGCCTTTGGCACGGGCTTCGACGTGGATGGTGCGATAGCCGCCGACGCTTTTCGGGGTTGTGGGCTTATATCCAATGGTGTACTGGCTGCGAATGTCGTGAGCGATGGTGCTGCTGATGGCGTCGACTTCCGCGAGCGTCTTAGGGAGGAACGCGATGCCTCCGGTGTCCTGAGCCACGGTTTCCAGAGCGCGGCGGGCGCGGCGTGCCGATTTTTCCAGCAGTCCAATGGCATACACCGTAGGGCCGTTTTCCTGCTGCAGGTTGCGGACGGTTTGCTCTAGCGTTTCGGTGCTGGCGTTATCTTCGCCGTCGGTTACTACGAACAGAACTTTCTTCTGTAGGCGGGCGTGGGCTTTCATTTCATTGGAGGTCGCAACCATGGCATCGTACAGCGCAGTGCCGCCGCGGGCCTCTACCTTTTCCAGAGCCTCTTTCAGCAGGGGCAGCTTGTTGGTGAAGGGCTGATCGAGATAGTACTCGTCGTTGAAATTGACCACACAGACTTCGTCCTGAGGATTGCTGGAGCGGACGAGATTCAAGGCGGCCTTGTTAACCTGGTCGCGCTTTTCCCGCATGGAGCCGGAGTTGTCGATCACAATGCACATGGAGACCGGAATGTCTTCCTGGCGAAACGAGGTCATGGGTTGAGGATGGCCATTTTCCATGACCGTGAAGGCTGCCTTGGGGAGGTTCATCACCATGTGGTTCTTGTCATCGACCACGGTGGCGTGGAGGGCTACTTCTTCGACATCTTTCTTGAACACAAAGATGCTGTTGTCTTCGCTGGGGGCGTTTTCCTGGGGTTGCTGCGTCCGGGGCGATGGGGGAGCGGGGACAGATGTGTTTTGGGTTGGCGCCGTGGTGGTAAGAAAAAGAAAGATGAGTAACAGGACCAGCCAACGATCATTCGGAAGGTGCATAGTATCCCGTTTTGGCGAAAACCCGGAGCGGCGGCAATCCTTTGGGCGGAATCAGTTTCACTTTTATCTTACGCCATTTGCCGTCATGCCCAGGGTTCTTGGGACGGTACCCCAGCACGTACTGGTTGCGCAGTTCGATGCCAATCTTGGTGGCCACATCGCCGAGATCGTTGGGATTGTCGATGGTAAAGGCGCGTCCACCGGTGATTTCCGTTATATCAGAAAGCAGGGCCGGCCCTGAGGCCTCCTCGGGAGTGGCCATGTTGTGGTCATAAATGCCGATGGCGTAGATCATGACATCCGCCTCGCGGACCGTGGACTTGATTTCGCCTTCGGTGTAGCGGCTGTGATTGTCACCACCGTCGGAGATGATGAGCAACGCCTTCTTGGGATACTTCGCCTGGCGCATCTTGCTGACGCCGAGATAAATGCCGTCGAGCAGGGCGGTCCGTCCTTTGGGAACGGTGTACACCAGCTTGCCCTGAATGTCCTCCACCGAAGACGTGAAGTCGGAAACCTCTTCCGGCTTGTCGGCAAAAGCGATCATGAAAAATTCATCCTGAGGATTGGCAGTCTTAAAGAACTCGATCACGGCCTCGCGAGCGCGCTCGATCTTGCTGCTCATGCTGCCACTCATGTCGAAGATGACGCCGATCGAGACCGGAGCGTCTTCACTGGAGAAGGACTTCAGTTCCTGCGGGTCCTTGTTCTCGAAGACTTCAAAATTCTCCTTGTCGAGCCCGGTGACCAGGCGATTCATGGGGTCGGTAATGGTGACCGGAATCAGCACCAGGCTGACGTCGACTTTCATGGGGCGGGTGTGGGTACGAAGCGAGGGATCGACGGAATCCATCGGATTGGGCTTCGCCGGCTCGACCCGGGGAGCGACATGCACGTCTTCGATGGAGACTTGGGCGATTGAAACTGAAACCAGGGAAGTCAAAACCATTGCGAGAGCGATGAAACCGGCCGGGGCTGGTCTTATGATGCCAGACATAACGCTACTCAGCGTCTAGGGAGGGCTGACTGGGAGCCGTCTTTGGTCAGGGCGAGATGACCCGCTCCGCCCACAAAGGCGGGCCAAAAGAACCTCACTGAGGCTGATCGTAACACAGGAAAGCGGGCAGGATGACAGGCATTTTTTCGGAAGGAGGAGGGCCTTTTCAGGCAAATGTTTGCCCGTGCCTCTTCCTCTCTCTACAGCCTTAATCCTCATCCCTATGAAATTCGGTAGCGGCAGCTTCCGGCTCGTCGATTCCGAGTTCTGGATGTACGCAGGTTGTCTAGTAGAATGTCAGTTTCTCCCATGTCCCACATTTCTCCCTTTCGTGCTTTGCGATATGACCCCGCGCGGGTTGATCTCTCAAAGGTCGTAACCCAGCCCTACGACAAGATCACGCCGGAGATGCAGGAGCGTTACTACGCGGCCAGCCCCCATAACCTGGTACGCATCATCCTGGGGAAGCGGGAAGCGGCAGATGGTGCGGGAGAGAACACATACACACGGGCTGCGGCCTACTTCAACGATTGGCGGCGGCAAGGGATCTTTCTGCATGAGGCACAGCCCTCGATCTACGACTACGTGCAAGATTTCACGGTTCCCGGGGAAAGCAAAGAAATACGGCGCCGGGGATTCATTGCGCTGGGAGAGCTGGAGGACTACTCCGACAACGTGGTGTTCCGCCATGAGCAGACTCTGGCCAAGCCGAAAGCTGACCGACTGGATCTGTTACGGGCCACGCGGGCCCACTTTGGACAGCTGTTTATGCTGTATAGCGATCCGGCGGGAGAAATTGATGGTCTGCTGTCCGCGGCGGCTGCCGCACCGGAGATTGACGCTCGCGACGAATACGGGGTTCGGCATCGAGTGTCGAAGATTTCTGACCCTGCCCTGGTCGATCTGGTTCGCAGCAAGATGCGCGACAAGAAACTAATTATTGCGGACGGACACCATCGCTACGAAACAGCGTTGAACTATCGCAACGAGCGGCGGAGCAGCGCGGAGACTGCTCCCCCGACCAGCAGACACGGGTTCTCTTCTGAAATCTTCCCTTATGAGTTGGTGATGATGACCTTCGTCAATATGGAGAGCCCCGGTTTGCTGATCCTGCCGACCCACCGGGTGGTGCAGGGATTGGCGTCATTCTCCCCCGATGAGCTACGACACAGGGCCAAACAGTTTTTTAGCGTGGAAGAAGTCGATGCGTCGGTGGATGCATTGCGGGCGACTGGAATCCTGCGGGAAGCCGGGCACGCGGGTACGGCTCTGTTGGCGGTGACTGCGGATCGCGTGTTTCTTCTGGACACTCCCCAGGCGGTGGGATCCAACTTCTTCAGCGGACTTTCGCTAGGGCAGCAATCGCTCGATGTGGTTCAGCTGCACAAGTGCCTGTTGGAAGGTGTATTGGGGATTTCCGAGGAGGCGATCCGTAACCAGCAAAATATCAGCTACGTGCGGGATGCAGAAGAGGCCATGGCGCGAGTGCGGGCAGGTGGGGCGAACGTGGCATTTCTCATGAACCCGGTGCGCATGCGGCAAGTTAGGGACATCGCTTTCGCGGGCGAGGTGCTGCCGCAAAAGTCGACCGACTTCTATCCCAAGTTGCTCAGCGGGCTAACGATTTACGCACTGGAGTAGGCGGATGGTGTCGGGGCAGCCGATGGGAGCGTGAGGTGGAGAGTAATTTAAACGTAAAGTTCGCAAAACCAGACCGCGAAGCAAGGTAGCGACGTTCGCGCCATAATGGATGGATCTTGACCACCACGGCAGGCGGCATCGTGAGTTCAGAGCCTCGCGGGCTTATGCGCGTTGCGGTGGCCGTCCTGCTGGCGCTGGTTTCTGTAGTTCTGCTTTCTGGGTCCCCTGAAGATAAGCGTGTTTCCATCTATTCGACCATTGCCAGCTATTCCCTTCCCGTAGTCGAGCGAAACCGCATGGACTACGTCGGCCTGCTGGAAGTGCTCGAACCTTTAGGCACGGTCAGCGCCCGGGTGAATGGAGACCACTGGCGGTTGCGCTACAACGATGCCGACGCTGAGTTCACTGCCAACAAGCGCGGGGCGCGGGCGCGGCGTACGGACTTCGATCTATCCGCGAATTTCGTGCTGGAAGGTGGCCGGGGATTGGTGCCGCTAGCCGACCTCAGCATTCTGCTTTCGCGCATGCTCGGTGGTCCGGTAAGTTTCAACCCCAAGGCACGACGGTTGTTTGTGGGCGGCGTCGCGATCCACTTCACGGCACAGGTCAGCAACACCACACCGCCGAAGTTGATCATGACCTTCAGTTCGCCGGTGAACCCGGCCATCGCGACGGAACCGGGAAAGCTGCGGATGACGTTCAGTCACGACCCGGTGGTGGCGCCCAGCTCTCCGAGACTTAGCTTTGACAGCACCGTGATTACTTCCGCCAGTTTTGTGGAGAGCAACGGGGAGGCGGAGCTGGTGGTCACGACCACGGTCCCGGTGCTGGCCAGCTTCAGCGACAACGGGCGCACGATCACTGTGGGACCACCGCCGTCGCCCTCCGCGACCGCGACGGCACCGCAGGTTCCGCCGCCCGCTGCCCTTGCACCTGCAACTGCACCTCTGTCTACTCGTGTGCCTGCGTCGCCCGCGATTGTTGCCAAACCTCCGGCGTCTGGCGCGCCACATTACTTCGCTGTCATCGACGCCAGCCACGGAGGCGACGAACGGGGTGCGGCGCTCACCGAGCAAATGGCGGAGAAAGATGTAACACTGGTGTTCGCGCGACTGCTACGCCAGGAACTCGACAGCCGCGGACTGCGCACGCTTTTGCTTCGCGATTCGGACGCTACGCTGACGCTCGATCAGCGGGCCGCCATGACGAACGTGGCGGCTCCGGTGATTTACCTCAGCGTGCATGCTGCATCGCAGGGGAGTGGCGTTCGGCTGTACACCGGGCTGGCTGCGTCTGGTGGAGAAAATGCCGGGCCGTTCCTTGACTGGGATGCGGCCCAGTCTCCATTTCACGCGCTGAGTGATGCGGCGGCGACCAGCCTGGCGGCGGCGCTGCACGACAAGCAGATTTCGGTTCGAACTCTGACGGCACCGCTGCGGCCATTGAACAATATCACCAGCGCGGCGGTGGCGATTGAGATCGCGCCCCCAGACGGTGACATTTCACGACTGGCCTCGGCGACCTATCAGCAGCCAATTGCTGCCGCGGTGGCTGCGGGTGTGGCCGACGCACGCGACAAACTACAGGCGGCGCGAAGATGATTCCACGTCAACTCATTCTGGGCGCGGTGGTCATGATCATTTTGGCGCTGGGCATGAGTCTTTACGCATGGCACATGCGGGGACGAGCGAGCCAGCCCGAGGCGGCGTCAACCCAGCCGGTGGAACCGCCGGTTTCGGGGCCAACCGAAGCGGTGACGCTGTACATCGCTTACGATGATGGCGAAGTCCTGCGTGCCCAGGCGGCGCGGATTCCACTGCCCGCGGGGCGCCAGGAGCGGGCCGAAGAATTACTGCGCGCCCTGCTCAATATCTATCTCGACAAATCTTCCCCTCACTTACTGGGAGCAGGGTCAGAGATCCGCAATGTTTATCTTGTAGACCCCGGGCTGGCCGTGATTGATCTGAACGCGGCCTTCGCAGACGGGCATCGCTCTGGAGTGTTGATTGAAGAACTCACGGTAGCTTCGCTGGTGGAGACCCTTGCGACCAACATTCCGGGAATTACGCGGGCCAAGATATTGGTGGACGGCAAGGAGCGCGACACTCTGGCCGGCCATCTGGATTTGACGAACTTCTACGACGTCGCGGCCTTTTCTCAGTTGGCGCTGCAACTTCAGAGTAGGCGCTGAACCGAAGCTGGCACCATCATTTACAATCGCGGACTATGGTTTATCGCTCTGATAATCGCACGGCCGATCAACTCCGCCCGGTGAACATCGTCGCTGACTACATCAACACGGCTGAGGGCTCGGTTCTCATTGAAGTGGGAAATACGCGGGTAATCTGTACCGCCTCGATCGAAGAGACCGTGCCGCAATTCATGCGCAACACCGGCAAAGGTTGGATCACTGCCGAATACAGCATGTTGCCTCGCGCCACCCTGACACGCACGTCGCGGGAGGTGAACAAGGGCAGACCCAGCGGACGTACTCACGAGATACAGAGGCTGATTGGGCGATCGCTGCGGGCGGTCACGGACCTGCAACGCCTCGGCGAACGCACGATCTGGATTGACTGCGACGTGATTCAAGCTGACGGCGGCACACGGACAGCTTCCATCACCGGGGCGTTTGTGGCGCTGGGGCTGGCTTTCGAGAAGCTGGTGGAGGCCGGGACGCTGACCTCTGCTCCGCTACGCGACTTCATAGCGGCGGTGAGTGTGGGAATTGTAGATGGAGAAATCCTGCTCGATCTTGCATACGAAGAAGATTCCCGCGCCGATGTGGACATGAATTTCGTGATGACCGCCGGCCACAAGTTGGTGGAAGTACAGGCAACGGCTGAGCATCAGGTGTTCGATCAGGCGCAGTTGGACAAGATGCTGACGCTGGCGCGGCAGGGTGTGCAGTCGCTGATCGCTAAGCAGCAGGGGATTCTAAGGACGCTGACGCTGCGGCAGTAGCCTTCAGTCAAGCATCCAGCAGTGCCGTCAGCAGTTCGTCCTTTTCCCGAGAAAACGGATTGGTAACGGTAACCCCGTTCCAGGTGAATCCCGAGTGCAAGTCTTCTGAAAGCAGCAGGCGGCAGCCTGCGGCAGCAGCTGCAGACAGGACTACCGCGTCCCAGATGCCAAGGTCATGATGAACCGCCAGATCCGTCGCGGCCAGCATGACCGCCGGTGACGTCTCAATCAATGGAAACACATCCTGCCAGCTCAAAATCGCGGCCCGCGCCCGCTCAGGGGTGCGTCCTGCCTTGCCTACTAGCACGCGGAAGAGTTCCCCCAACACTTGGACGGGCAAAAATGTGCTGTCTTCGGGTAGTCTTTCGATGATTTGGAGGGCGGTTTTCTGCTTCGCCGCGTCATTGATGCCTTCGGCGTACACGAGAATATTCGTATCCAGCGCCACTCGCATCTGGTTAATCGTACAACTCGTCTCTCGTCCAGCGCCCAACTTTCAGGACGCGCTGTGAACGCAGCCGGTTTAGGAGAAAGCGACGGTGGCTGGCGGGAGCGGTCGCGGTTCTTACTGGCGCAATGCGTGCGACGGCGCGGCCATGGCTGGTTACCACATAGCTCTGCCCCTGCCTGACATCTCGCAGGAGTTGCGAGAACTTCCGATTGGCATCCGCTGCTGAAATGGCTTTTTCCATAGCCTCACCTAAAGTAGTTATATTACCTACTTTACCTCGATCTGTCAACAGCGTGGCTGCAGTTGAGGTCTAGACCTGGAGCACGTCACCCTCACGGGCGACCATCTCGTACAGCACGGGATTGACGAAGAATCCGATAAACAGGCGGGAGATAAGCCCGGCCACAATGACGATGGCGAACGGCCTTTGAGTATCCGATCCGATGCCGGTGGAAAGCGCCGCAGGCAGCAATCCAAGGCAGGCGACCAGGGCCGTCATCATGATGGGGCGCAGCCGCAAGAGCGAAGCTTGCCGCGTGGCAGTGCGGATATCCATTCCCTCCTGCCGCAGCTTGTTGATGTAGGAGACGAGAATGACGGCAGTCTCGACGGAGACGCCGAGCAACGCCAGAAGGCCCAGGACCGAAGAAACGCTGAAGGGGGTGTGCGTGAGTTTCAGCGCCACCAGAGCGCCCACCGGCTCGGTCATGATTACTCCCAGGGCAATGGTGACGGGGAACTTAAAATTTCCGTAGAGCGCGAACAGGATCATGAAAATCAGCACCACGGCCAATGGGCCAATAATGTACAGCTGCGATTTGGCTTCGAGGAACTGGCTGTATTCGCCGCCCCAGTCCATGCGGTAACCCTGGGGTAAAGTTACGACCTTCTTGACGGCGGCCTGGCCGTCTCGCACCGCGCGCTCCAAATCACGCCCCTCGATGCTGTATTGCACGCCGATGTAGCGGGAGTTGTTCTCCCTGTAGATAAAAGACGCGCCGTTTCCCTGGCTGATATTTGCCAACTGGCTGAGCGGGATCTGCTGGCCGTCAGGTGTGCCCACCAACAGGTTTCCGATCTCGTTCGCGCTGCTGCGAAATTGCGGCTGCATGCGAACCACCAGATCGAACAGTTTCTCGCCTTGAATGACTTGTGTGACTGCCTGTCCGCCAACCGCGGCTGAAATCACGGCTTCCACATCGGCAACGTTGATGCCGTAACGCGCAATCTTGTCGCGATCGACGTCGACTAGAAGACTGGGCTGGCCAAGTTCGCGCACGACAGTAAGCTCGGTGAATCCGGGCACCTTGGACAGTGTGTTCTTGATTTGGATGGCTTTGTCTTGCAGGATATTGAGGTCCTCGCCATAGACCTTGACGGCCAAGGAGCTCTTGAGGCCGGTGAGGGCTTCATCCACGGCATCTTCCGCGGGCTGGGTGTAGTTGAAAATAATCCCGGGGAAGGCAGTGAGTTTTTCATTGATGGATTCGATCAGTTGTTTTTTCTCACTGATTGAGCCAGTCCAGGATTTGTCTTTGTAGGGTTTCAGGCCGACGTAGAATTCGCAGTTAAAAAAGCCGGTGTGATCGGTGCCGTCGTCCGGCCGCCCTAATTCTGAACCGACCACGGTGACCTGCGGATAAGACATCAGAATATCGCGTATTTGAGGCGCAATGCTGCTGGCCTCCTCGAAGGAAATGGTGTAGGGCATGGTGGCCCGCACCCAGAGCGCGCCTTCGTCGAGATGCGGCATGAACTCGCCGCCGATGAAAGGCACCAGGAGCAGGGTGGCTGCGAAGATCAAGGTCGCGATGGCGATGGTCGCCTTCGGCCGATTGAGCGCCCAATCGAGCTGACCGGCGTATTTCTGTTTCATCCACTCAAAAGCGCGGTTTTTCTTCTCGCGAACACCACCCTTGAACCAGTAAGAGGCGAGTACCGGGATGAGCGTAAGCGTCAGAATGAGCGCGCCGACCAGCGCAAACGACATGGTCTCGGCCATTGGGTGAAACAGTTTTCCTGAGGGGCCGCTGAGCGCGTAGATGGGCAGATAGCCGGCGAGGATGACGGCCACCGAATAGAAGATCGGACGATCCACATCTTTCGCGGCGGCCAGAATGACTTTGTTCAGGTTGTACTGTTGTCCCTCGCGCAGTGCCAGCTCGCGGTAGATGTTTTCAATCATCACCACAGTGCCGTCTATGACAATTCCGAAATCAATCGCTCCGATGGAGAGCAGATTGGCGGCAACGTCGTGAGCATGCAGCACGATGAAAGCAAATAAAAGCGAGAGCGGGATGGTGAGAGCAACAATGACAGCAGCGCGGAAGCTGACCAGAAAGAAAATCAGGACGATCAGGACCAGAACCATGCCGCGAAGCAGGTTGGCTTCCACGGTGTCCGTGGTCAGAGCCACTAGCTCACTACGATCGTAATAGGGATGAATCTTGACATCGGGCGGCAGGATCTGGCGATTCAGTTCCTCGGTCTTCGCTTCCACCCCCTTAAGGACGTTCTGCGTCTGTTCGCCGCGCAGCATGAGAATGACGCCTTCGACGGCATCGTCATTTTTCTGGAAGCCGAACTCGCCCAAGCGCGGCGCGTGCCCGATGGCTACGTCTCCAATGTCACGCACGCGGATGGGTACGCCCTTGTTGGCGCCGACGACGATGTTCCCAATGTCGTCGGTGTTGCGTACCAGGCCGATGCCGCGAACGTAGTAGAACTGTCCGCCTTGAGAGTAGAAACCGCCACCGGCATTCGAGTTGTTGGCAGCGAGAGCGGCGGTGACTTGAGGAATCGTCAGGTGGTAGCCGTAGATGCGGGCGGGATCGAGCAGCACCTGATACTGCATCACGGTTCCGCCGAAGCCCGAGTCGTCCGCCACACCATGGACCGATCGATAGGCGCGTTCAATTACCCAATCTTCGATCGTCTTTAGTTCCTGCGGCGAGCGGTCGGGACTTTCGAGCACATAGCGATACACCAGGCCGCTGGGACTGAAGAGTGGCGCCATGGTCGGGGTTACACCGGTCGGCAGCGTGGCTTGAGCGAGCCGTTCAAAAACAATCTGTCGCGCAAAATAGTCGTTGGTGCTGTCCTCGAAAGTCAGGATCACATCGGAGAGACCGTAGAGAGAGACGGAACGCATCACCACCATGTGGGGGACGCCGTTCATCACCAGTTCTAGAGGAAGTGTGACCAACCGCTCAATTTCTTCGGCGGCATGGTCCGGCCACTGAGTGATGATCTCGACCTGCGGAGGCGCGAGGTCGGGGTAGGCGTCAACCGGCATGCGCTGAAATGAGAGGATTCCGCCGACCGTGATGAACCCGGTCAGCATCAGGACCATGAACCTCTGCCGCAGTGCCGCTTGGACGATTCGGTGGATCATTCGGTTGTGGTGGACTTTCCTCTACCTAGCGCTGCAGCGAGTTCGCGAACTGTAAGAACAAGCTTCCATTTCCAATCACTCGGTCTCCCGCTTTTAGTCCGCTGGTAATCTCGGTTTGCCCGTTCAGGCTTTCGCCGAGGGTCACGGAGCGTCTGCCAAACTGGTTCGTCGATGCGGCGGCGTAGACAAAAGGCTGATTTTCGCTATCGCGCAGAACCGCGGCGTCCGGGAGCGCAATCGCGTTGGGGATGGTGCCGGCGTTGACGGTCGCCACAACGTACATGTCTTTCTTCAGTTTGTCGCCGGGATTGCTGGTCTCGATGCGCGCCTGCAGTGTGCGCGTATTCGGATCCAGGGAGGCGGCGACGTAGGAAATGCGTCCGTGGAAATCGTCAGAGTAAGCATCCGTCTGGATCGTGACAGCATCGCCAACGTGAACGTACGGCAAGTCCTTCTGATAGACGTTGACCAGCACCCAGACGGTGCTGATGTCGGAAATCATGAAACATTGGGTGGCGCCGGTCTGAAGTAGTTGTCCCGCTGCCACGTCCTGCTCAACCACCAGGCCGCCGATCGGGGCCCTTACCGGAACTTCAAAAGATGGCGGAGCTTTTACCAGCGCGTCGGGATCACTGATCCCCATGACTTTCAACGCGGCTTGCGCCGACGCCAGATCGCCGCCTGCCTGTACTTCGGTTGATTCCGCCTGCTCCAAGTTCTGTTCGGCAATGGCGTGGTGCTGGTACAAGTCCTGGGCCCGGGCGTAGGCTTTCTGGGCGAGAGCGTAGGCGTCTTTGGCCTTTAAATAGTTAGTGCGGAGTTGCGAGTAGTCCGGGCTGGCCACGTACAGCATAGGTTCGCCCTTATCTACTTTCTGCCCAGGAACGACGACAACCCTGCTGACCGGCCCGCTGACCTGGGTGATGACCGGCGTGGTGCGAAAACTGTTGTAAGCGACGGCGCCGGTCAGCCGCAGAGACCGAGTCAGCGTGGTGGGCTGGACGGTGAGCACCTGAACATGCGACATCTGTTCCTGGGGGATGGTAAACAGGTCAGCGCTGTCCGAATTCTTCGAGCTGTTCGAGTAGGCGGCGTTCGGCCCCGGGCCTTCACAGGCAGCCAGCGCCAGCAGCATCGTCGACACTGCGGCAAACTCGATCAACCGTTGCCGAAGATTCGTCCTCATGGCAGGTTCCTCGTTCCCACCGCTTCCTTTAATTGCTCTAATGCGGTCATATAAGCGGCCAGCGCCTGGCGATAGGCCAACTGAACGGAGCGGTAACTGCGTTCGGCGTCGAGAAAGTCCAGCAAGCTGGCAGCACCGCGTTTGTAGGCATACTCGCTGATATCGCGTGAATCCTGCGCCTCTTTGAGATATCCGGAGGTGTAGAGTTGCACCACTTCATCATTGCTCCTGACGGCCTCATAGGCGTTGCCGACATCGGAAAGAACTGTATCGCTGGCGGCTTGCTGCTGCTGTTGCGCCTGGGTAAGAGCGTAACCCGTACGTGCGATTTCTCCTTGATTGCGGTTGAAGATGGGTAGCTCGAAATTCACGAAGATCGAAGCCGTGTTCTCGCCCGAGACATGGGTAAAGTCGTAGGTGCCGTTTACGTCTACCTTAGCGTTGGCTTTGGCGAGCAGGACTTGGCTCTGGGCCGCGGTGATCCCCAATTCCGCAGCTCGGAAGTCGGGTCGCTCGATCAGTGCCTTGGTCTGGAAATCTTCCAGATTTCCCTTAATCGGCTGATATGCCAGATCGCCAACTACGTCGTAATCAGCCGGCACTGTGCTGTAGCCCAGAAGCCCGCGTAGAGCGACAAGCGCCTGTACCTTAGCCAGCCGGGCGGTGGACACATCGGTCTGGAACTGCAAAAGCTGCAGCTTGATTTTAAGATAGTCGCCTTCGCCGATGAATCCTGCCTTGAATTGCGCTTCGCCGATATCGACCGTCTGTTGAAAGCTCTTAAGGTCCTGCAGCGCGAACTGAAGCGTCGATTCGGCCAGCAAGACACTGACGAACTGTTGTCCCACATTGAATGCGAGGGTGCGTTCCGCATCGGCTACTTGAGCGCGCTGGACTGCGGTCTGATCGCGAGCGGCCTGCAAGCGATGCTGCCGCTTGCGACCACGCTCGAAGAGATATCCGATGCCGATATCGAATTGCTGGGTCTGGTTCAGATTGTCCCCGGAGAAATCTTGCGGGCTAAAAAAGGGAACAAACTGGCTATCCGCTCCGAGAGTCGGATTGGGGCGCAGATTGGCGGTGATCTCCTGGGCTTGACTTTGAAGAATCAGAGTGCGCGTGGCTTGGATGGAATGGTTGTGGGCCAAGGCGAGATCGATGGCCTGGTCAAGAGTGATTAGCGTGGAGGGGGCTTGCCCGGCGCTTGTAGCCACTAACAGCACGACGGACATCGCGACCGGTGCGAACATCCGAAAGTGCTTGAAGTGCATAAGGCTAGAGCGCATAGGGATTGAGACCAAAGCGCGCTGAATGGGGCGCAACCAGTCTCGCACGGAAGCTCGAACCCAACCCGGCGCTACGCCAACCTCCGTCGTCCGTATCATCCTCCTGTATCTAAGAGTGCATGTTGAGTTTAATTGGATGTATTGTAATTCACTGCTTCACGAGCGCATATACCTGCCATACTCCGCCCGAGGCCCATTGATCTGTCGACGCGGCCAGGCGGCGACCTAGCTTATCTCGTCCGCGGTTTGCGATGGTTTACAATTGCCTGGCTTTTAGCACTCATAGGAGGATTTATGAAACTCACCCCTGGAAAGCTGGCGGGACTTAAGCGGGTCTCGAACGATCGCGGTGTGATTGCGGCCGCAGCCATGGATCAGCGTGGCTCACTGCAGAAGGCTTTAGCAAAAGAGAAGGGCGGCGAAGTCGGCGACGCCATGATGGAAGAATTCAAGTCGCTGGTCACGGAAGTTCTCACTCCGCATGCCAGCGCTATTTTGCTCGATCCAGAGTGGGGGCTGCCGGCTTCCAAGCGCCGCGCCAAGAATGCCGGCCTGTTGCTGGCCTACGAAAAAACTGGCTATGACAAGACCGGCCCGGGACGCCTGGGGGACTTGCTGGATCATTGGTCGGCCAAACGATTGAAGGAAGCCGGCGCCGACTGCGTGAAGATTCTGCTTTACTACACGCCTTTCGATCCCAAGGAGGTGAATGACAAGAAGCATGCCTGGGTGGAGCGCATCGGCGACGAGTGCCGCGCCAATGACATCCCTTATTTCCTGGAGTTCGTGGGTTACGAAGAAGGCGCCGACGAGAAGGGTCTCGCATACGCCAAGAAGAAACCGGAAATTGTGATCGAGAGCATGCGCGAGTTCAGCAAGGACCGCTATGGCGTGGATGTGCTCAAGGTGGAAGTGCCGGTGAATCTGAAGTTCGTGGAAGGCGCCAAGGTGTATACGGGACAAAAAGCCTACACCAGGAAAGAAGCTGCCGACCTGTTTCTGAAAGCGGCGAAGGTTGCCACCCGGCCGTTTATTTATCTCTCCGCTGGGGTCAGCAACGCCGAATTTACCGAGGCGCTGGAGTTGGCGGCGGAATCAGGGGTGAAGTTTAATGGAGTGTTATGCGGGCGCGCCACCTGGAAGGAAGGCATCCCGATTTACGCCAAGCAGGGCGCCGAGGCTTTCCGCAAGTGGCTGCTGAGCGAGGGCGTAAAGAACATTAACAACGTCAACGATCGCCTGAAGGCCGCGACTTCCTGGCACTCGATGTATGAGGCTGCACCGGCCATGGCAAACGCGTAACGTATTGCAGAAGTTGGATTTCAGATTGCAGAATGGGCGGGGACATTCCCCGCCCTTTCTTTTTCCCCCGTGTTCTCCGTGATCTCTGTGGTTTAAGATTCTCCTGGCATGACGGCTTCAACCAAGACCGCTCTCATTACCGGTGGTTCTGACGGCATCGGATACGAACTGGCAAAGCTCTTCGCCAAAGATCATCACAACCTGGTGTTGGTTGCCCGCAGCACTGACAAGCTCGCGCAAGTCGCGGATGAATTGCAGCGTCAGTTCGGCATTTCTGCCAAGGCCGTCCCGCTTGATTTGACGGCAGGTCTCGCGCCGCAGTTCCTGTTCGACCAACTCCAACGGGAAAGCGTCGCTGTCGATATTCTGGTGAACAATGCTGGGTATGGCGTCTTCGGTGAGTTTGCGAAGATCCCGGTGGAACAGGGCTTGGGTCAGATTCAGCTCAACGTTGCCGCGCTCACGCATCTGACCAAACTCTTTCTCGGACCGATGCTGGAGCGTCAGTCGGGCAAGATTTTGAATGTGGCGTCGACCGCCGGATTTCAGCCGGGGCCGCTGATGGCGGTTTACTACGCGACGAAAGCGTATGTGATTTCGTTCTCCGAGGCCCTGGCCAACGAATTGAAAGATTCGGGTGTGACCGTGACCTGCTTGTGCCCTGGGGTGACGGACACTGGATTTCAGGGCCGCGCCGGAACCGAGAAGACGATTCTCTTCAAGAAGGGTCGCCCCATGGATGCAGCGACGGTGGCACGCGACGGCTATCGCGGCTTGATGGCGGGCAAGACGCTGGTGATTTCCGGCTTCCGTAATTGGCTGCTGGCGGAGTCGTTACGGGTCAGCCCGCGGAAACTGGTGACGGCGGTTTCGCGGAAGTTGCTGAATCGGGCGGAATGAGTGGCCATTGCTTCATACACATAAACATGATATTTTTACACATGGGGAGACGGCATGCGAACTAACATTGAAATCGACGATCGGCTCATGCGCCAGGCCATGAAGGCGAGCGGCGCACGCACCAAGAAAGCGACGGTAGAGGCCGCCCTGAAGCTGCTTGCCGACACCTATGGCCAGGGTTCCATTCGCCGTCTGCGGGGAAAAATTCATTGGGAGGGCAACCTCGAGGAGTCCCGCACCAGCCGGTTTCTCGAATAGGCTCCTCGCATGGTGATCGTTGACGCGACCGTGTGGATCGACTACTTGCGTGGTAAGAAGAACCTCGAAACGCAGTGGCTTGAAAGTCACCTTACACATCAGCCGATTGGGCTCGCCGACCTGACTCTCTGCGAAGTGCTGCAAGGGGTTCGAGGCCAATCGGAGTTTTCGTACACTTGCGACGATCTCCTCCGGTTTCATGTTTTTTCGACGGGTGGGCTAGAACTCGCAATCGCCGCGTCTCGCAATTACTTGAGTCTGCGAGAACGGGGGTTAACAGTTCGAAAGACCATTGACTGTGTCGTCGCTACTTTCTGCCTCGAAGCAGGCCATGAGCTGTTGCATCGAGACCGCGATTTCGATGGCTTCGAAGAATACCTTGGGCTGCGGGTTTTGCATCCGCAGTAAGGCGCTCGACGGAACGGCCGAGGCTGCGGTCCCCACGCGAGTAATGCGCAAGCTAGAAGCTAGTGGCTAGAAGCTTCTGCTACTCCCACTCAATCGTCCCTGGCGGTTTCGAGGTGATGTCGTACACCACGCGGTTCACGCCTTTCACTTCATTCACAATCCGGCTGGAGATGGTCTTCAAGACTTCATTTGGCAGGGGCACCCAGTCGGCGGTCATGCCGTCTTCGGAATGCACGGCGCGCACCGCACAAGTGTAGGCGTAGGTGCGCTGGTCGCCCATGACGCCAACTGACATCACCGGCAACAGCACCGCAAAGGATTGCCAGATTTTCGAATACAGACCTGCGTCCTTGATTTCGTTAACGACGATGTCATCACACTCACGCAGAATCGCCAGCCGCTCCGGAGTCACTTCCCCTACCACCCGCACTGCCAGGCCAGGCCCTGGGAACGGCTGCCGCTGGAGGATTTCTTCCGGCATTCCAAGATCGCGGCCGATCTTGCGGACTTCGTCTTTGAACAATTCTTTCAGCGGCTCAATCAGCTTGAGTTTCATCTTTTCTGGCAAGCCGCCGACGTTGTGGTGGGACTTGATGATTTGCGACGGGCCCCGTACCGAGCGCGATTCAATCACATCGGGATAAAGCGTGCCCTGCACCAGCCACTTGACCTTGCCTTCTTTCTTCTCGATCCGGCGAGCTTCCTGCTCGAACACTTTGATGAATTCGCGGCCGATGATTTTGCGTTTCATCTCGGGATCAGTGACGCCAGCGAGCTTTTCCAAGAACCGCTTAGTGGCATCGACCGCCACCAGGTGCAGGCCCAGCTTGTCACGCAGGTTCTGCTGCACCTTCTGAAATTCATCTTTCCTGAGCACACCGTTGTTCACGAACACGCAGGTCAGGCGGGTGTGATGTTTGGCGTTGCGCATGGCGCGGTCCACGAGCGTGGCCGCGACGGCTGAGTCCACGCCGCCGGAGAGCGCGCAGATGGCGCGGCCGCTGCCTACGGTCTGGCGAACGCTGGCGATGGTGGCGTCGATGAAATGCTGGGGAGTCCATGTGGGTTTGGCACCGCAGATGACCAGGGCAAAGTTGCGCAGAATGTCGGTGCCGTGGTGGGTATGGTGAACCTCAGGATGGAACTGCACCGCCCACATTCTCTTTTCGGCGTTCTCGATGGCGGCCAGCGCGTTGGGCGAACTGGCGGTCTCGTGAAATCCGGGAGGCAGTTCGACGGCTTTGTCGCCGTGGGACATCCAGACGTTCAGTTTGCCGGGCAAGTTGTGAAACAGGCCTGAACTGGTCTTTAGGTTAACCGTCGCGTGGCCATACTCGCGCTTGTCCGCGGCCTGCACCCTGCCACCAAGCGCGTGCACCATGAGCTGCAATCCATAGCAAATGCCGAGCATCGGCAGACCCATGGTGAACACACGCTGATCAACGGCGGGCGCATCTTTGTCATAGACGGAAGACGGACCACCGGAAAGAACGATGCCAATTGGCGAGTAGCTACGGATTTCGTCGAGGCTGGCGGTGCAAGGCAGGACGACGGAAAAGACGTTCTGTTCACGGATGCGGCGCGCAATCAACTGCGAATATTGCGCTCCGAAGTCGAGGACAACGATTGACTGGGTTTCCACTGACGAGTGTCTCAAAAGTTATGGGGTGGTGTAAAGGCCAATGGCCTGAACCACAGAGGGCACAGAGGTTCACGGGGCTCAATTGGGTTTCCTGACCAGGTTTCCCCGGTGGAACTCAGTGCCCTCTGTGGTTGCAGTTCGTTAGCTTACAGCAGGAACGTCACTCAGGATCAACTCGTGCGGATCGATGCAGTTGCTGGGCTGAGGGCTGAGAACTAACGGCGGAAAGCTTGGAACTGGCAACTCCGGCAATTCGAGAATCGCCATATAAGCGGCGAGGCGGCCCATGTACAAGAAGTCTGCGACAGCGAAGTAAAGCAGCGTGACGACGATGAGGCCACCCAGCACCATCGGCCAGGGAAGCACGGTGGCCACGCCCAACGGGAATGCGGCGGCGGTGCTGGCCACCACAAATGCCGCGGTATGCGCCAGACCGAACGAGGCGCCCACGGCGAACACCGACCCACTGCGGCGCCGGAGAAGATCCACGGCATCAGCGATCGCGCCAAAGGTGTCCCGGCCATTGGCGACCACGAAGATCGCCGCCAGCGAGAGCAGCCAGTTGACCATCGACCACGCCAGCCAGACCAACCCTGCGATGCTCAAGAGGATGAGAAAGGTGCCTTCAGGAGCTGGCTCGTCTGGGGGGGAGGCCATCCCGCCCAGCACTAACCCGGCGAAACACCCGACCACGGCGGCAAGGGTGACCGCGGCCCGCAGGAAATTCAGGCCCAGGAGCGGATCAATCCGCCAGATGGGGCCAGGCTCGGATGAATCGGACTCTTCGCGGAAATGGGTCAGCAGAGCTTTGATCGTGGCGGCGCGGGCCAGCGCGGCCAGTAAAATCCACCCCACAGTAAGTGCCAGCGCGAGTACGACAAAGGCTTCCACCAGGCGAAAGCCGCTGCCGCGTACGATGTGCCCGACGGCCTGTGAAATCAGCAACGGCTGCCGGGTGCGGAGCAACCACAAATCGCTGCGAGTGACCGGTAGAGTGTCGAGATACTCGAAACCGGAGAGCGTGATCAGCAACCCGGCTACAGCCCCAAAGCTCCATCGCCAGGCGATTTCCGCGAAACCAAGAGAAGGCCGGCGGAACATGACGCGAAAGCCTTCGAGAGTAGGGGAGCGCGGAGTCATGGAGGACACAGCGTCACCGCACCACAATGTTGACCAGTTTGCCGGGAACGACGATCTTCTTCACGATCTGCTTTCCGGTGATAGCTGTTCTGATTTTTGCGTCAGCCATAGCAGCCTCGCGAATTATCTCTTCCGAGGACCCCGCCGGTACCACCACTACGCTTCGCAGTTTGCCATTGACCTGCACTGGAATCTCAATCTCATCTTCCTTTGCTAGCTCCGGATCGTACTTCGGCCAGGACGCTTTGAGCAGAGTTCCCTTCTCGCCAAGAATCTCCCATAGCTCGTGTGCGAGGTAAGGGGCAAAGGGCGACAGCAGAAGTACCAGCACTCTCTTGGCCTCCGCCAAGTCCTCTGGCGGGATATTCCCTGCTGAAATATCCTGTCCCATTCCTGAGACCAGATTATTCAACTCCATCAGAGCCGAGATTGAAGTGTTGAAATGCCAACGGCCTTCGAAATCATGGGAGATTCGTTTAATCGTCTGATGCAGCTTTCGTTGAAGGGTCCGAGCAGCCGATCCGCGCCCGTCTTCGACCGGCAGATTACTTCGACGGGCAGGCGGCTCAGTCTTGTCCGTCACAACCCGATATAGCCTGCTCAAAAACCGCTGGATGCCTTCGACTCCCTCATCCTGCCAATCCAGTTCGCGGTCCGGAGCCGTGGCGAAGAGCGTGTACATGCGAGTGCTGTCGGCGCCATAGCGGGCCACCATCTCATCGGGTGACACCACATTGCCCAGGCTCTTCGACATTTTTGCTCCGCCCTTAATGATCATGCCCTGAGTGAACAGGCGGTCGGCAGGTTCGTCGTTGGTGACCATCCCCATGTCGCGCATGAACTTGGTCCAGAAGCGCGAGTAAATGAGGTGAAGAATCGCGTGTTCGACTCCCCCAATGTACTGGTCAATGGGAAACCAGTAGCCGGCAGTCTTCGAATCGAACGGCGCCTGCTGATTGTGCGGGTCGGTGTAGCGATAGAAATACCAGGACGAATCGACGAACGTGTCCATGGTGTCAGTTTCGCGGCGCGCCGCGCCGCCACACTTGGGGCACACTGCGTTCACGAATTCCGGCACGCGGCCAAGCGGTGAACCGCCGGTCAGCGTCATGTCCACGTTGTCCGGCAACACGACCGGTAAGTCTTTTTCAGGAACGGGGACGATCCCATCCTTCTCGCAGTAGAGCATAGGGATAGGCGTACCCCAGTAACGCTGCCGCGAGATGCCCCAATCCTTCAGGCGATAGGTGACCGTCGCCCTGCCAAAGCCGTGCTGCTCGGCGTAAGTGGACATCTTCGCGATGGCATCCTGACAGGTAAGCCCGGTGAATTCCCCGGAGTTCACCAGCGAGCCTTTCAAATCGGTGAATGGAGGAACCGGTTCGGTGACGGTTTCCTCGGGATCGTCTGGACATGGCACGATGACGAGCCTGACTTCCAGAGCGTATTTGCGGGCGAATTCGAAATCGCGTTCGTCGTGCGCCGGAACGCTCATGATCGCGCCGGTGCCGTAGTCCATCACGATGTAGTTGGCCACCCAGATAGGCAGCCGTTCGCCGTTGTAGGGATTCACGGCAAAGTGGTGGATGTTGATTCCGTGTTTCTCGATGGCGCCAATATCGCCGGTTTCTTTGGCTTTGCGCTGCTCGGTGACCAGCTGTTCGACCTGTGCCCGCAAGGGGTCGTTGAACTTGGCCATCCGGGTTACCAGCGGATGCTCCGGCGCAAGCTGGATGGAGGTCGCGCCGAAAATTGTGTCGACGCGCGTGGTGAAAACCGTGATGGTGTTCTCGGGAGAATCGGCGGCACCGTCGAGTTTGAAATCGACCAGAGTGCCTGCGCTGCGGCCGATCCAGTTGCGCTGCATGGTGCGCACTTTTTCCGGCCAGCCTTCTAGTTTGTCGAGACCGCTGAGCAATTCGTCGGAATACTTCGTGGTGCGCAGGAACCACTGTTCCAGTTCCCGCTGTTCAACCAGCGTGTCTTCGTGACGCCAGCAGCAACCGCCGACGACTTGCTCGTTCGCCAGAACCGTCGCACACTTTGGGCACCAATTCACCTTGCTCTGCTTGCGATAGGCCATGCCCTTCTCATAGAGCTTGAGAAAGAACCACTGGTTCCAGCGGTAGTACTCGGGCAAACAAGTCGTGACTTCGCGCGACCAATCGTAGGCAAAGCCCAGGCGCTTCATTTGCGCCTTCATCTTGGCGATATTGCCGAGGGTCCAGTCCCGTGGCGGCGTGTGGGCGGAGATCGCCGCATTCTCCGCGGGAAGTCCGAACGAATCCCAGCCCATGGGATGCAGCACGTTGTAGCCGTTCATCCACATGTAGCGGGCGAGCGCATCGCCTATCGAATAATTGCGTACGTGCCCCATGTGCAGCGCGCCCGAAGGATAGGGCAGCATCTCGAGTGCGTAGTACTTGGGCTTTGTGGAATCGTGCTCAGCGGCGTAGATGGATCCATCCTGCGGCCAGCGCTCGAACCACTTGCTCTCGATGCGCTGAGCATCGTAGCGGTCGTCGGCGGGCGGCGCTGTCTCCCGGGTCACGGTTGTGTTTTCTTCCTGAGGCATAGAAGGAAAGCGATGCTGAACAAGCCTTTGATTTTACATCGAGAGACGGTGTGGCGCGGACACTCTTGTCCGCGAAACCCGACAAAGTCTTGCGAGTTCAGCGATAAACGTCCTTGCGATGGCCCACTTGCAAGACCATAACCGTGATCCGGTCATCCTGGATATCGCAGATCAGGCGGTAGTCGCCGACTCGGTAACGCCACAGTCCGCTTTTTTCGCCCTGGAGAGGCTTACCCCACTGCCGCGGGTTGTCCGCGCCCGCGAGTCGCTCCCGCAGAAAGCGGACGATTGCCTGCTGGGCCTGACGGTGAAGTTTTGTGATCTGCTTTTCGGCGGTCCGGGTAATTTCAATCGTCCAAGCCAAGCCGCCGCTCCAGCTCGTCGAGCGTAATGGTGGGTTCGCGCCGTTCCAGAGCGGCGATGCCCTTCAGGTAGTCTTCGCGATCTTCCAGGAACTGGCGGATAGCCTCTCGAGCGTAATAGCTCTTGCTGCGGCCAGTTTCTTTGGCCAGGGACTCCAGCTTTTCTTCGAGTTCGGGTTCAAGTCGAATGCCTAGCATCTGTTTAACATGTTTAACATAACAGATTCTGGTGACCGTTGCAAGCGACGAGATCGTGAGGTAGAGGGTCGGTTTGAACATCCACAGCTCTCGCTTTAGCAACCCGCCTGTGGCAGGATATCCCGGTGCCGAAGAAAATCACACGGTGGGTGTTGTGGATTGTGGGCACCCTTGTTGTTCTTTCCGGGATCGTCTGTTGGCAATGGTACAAGCTCGGGGAAGACCTCAGACACGTAGGGTTCACGAGATGACTATCGGCAAGGGCTGATCCACCACCGACTCGTGAGTCTTCGACCTTCTATCCAAGACTTCTCCGAGGTTTGCCGCCCGACCACTTTCAACGATAGACTTAAATATCTGAGGTAATGTTCCATGTTAGTCGTCATGCAGGCGCACGCCACGGAAGAGCAGGTGCGTGCAGTCTGTCAGAAAATCGAGTCGTTGGGCTATCGCGCCCACTCCATCCCCGGTGCCGAGCGTACCGCAATCGGCATCACTGGCAACCAGGGCGAGGTCCAGGCGGGCACGCTGGAAGAACTTGCGGGCGTGCAGGAAGTCATCCGCGTCACTAAGCCTTACAAGTTGGTCAGCCGCGACATTAAAGAAGAGAACACCGTCATCCGCTTTCCCGGCACCGATGCAACCATCGGAGGCGCGGCACTGGCGGTGATTGCCGGGCCTTGCGCCATTGAGAGTCGTGAGCAGGCTTTCGCGGTGGCGGAACGAGTGCATCGCGCGGGCGCGCAGTTCTTCCGCGGAGGCGCATATAAGCCCCGGACGTCGCCTTATTCATTTCAGGGACTTGGCGAAGAGGGACTGGGCATCATGGCCGAGGTCCGCGATCAGTTCGGCATGAGGATCGTCACCGAGGCCATCGACAACGAATCGCTGGACTTGGTGGAAGAGTACGCTGACGTCATTCAGATTGGCGCGCGCAATATGCAGAACTTTTCGCTTCTGAAGCGCGCCGGACGAGCCCGCAAGCCGGTTCTGCTAAAGCGCGGCCTAGCAGCAACACTCGAAGAATTTCTGATGGCGGCCGAGTACGTGATGAGCGAGGGCAACTACAACGTGATCTTGTGCGAGCGCGGCGTGCGCACGTTTGCCGACCACACCCGCAATACTCTCGACCTGAGCATTGTTCCCGCAGTGCAGCGCCTGAGCCACCTGCCGATTGTGGTGGATCCCAGCCACGGCACCGGAAAACGTAATAAGGTCACGCCGCTTTCGCGGGCCTCGGTTGCCGTCGGCGCGGATGGTCTGATCGTCGAAGTCCATCACCTGCCGGACAAAGCTCTTTCCGATGGCATGCAGTCGCTCTATCCCGACCAGTTCGACGAGTTGATGGTGCAGGTGAGGCAGATCGCACCAGTGGTGGGGAGGACGGTGGCGGGGATCAAAGCGGCAGCGCCAGTGGAAGCGGTCGGGAAGCGTTAGTTCGTAAGTTTGCCCGATTCCTCAAGGTTGCAACCCCTGACTTGCGAAAACTCCTCCTCATCTTCGTTCTGCTACCCATCCTAGGTGGCCTCGGCTGGTGGTACTTTCACGAGCGGCAACTCCCGTTTTTCTCTCAGGGATATCGCGAGTACGCCTACGTCACCAACGGCAAGAGCAACACCGTAACCGTCATAAACCTGCTCAACTTCGCGCGGCAGAGCACCATCAAGGTGGGGAGCGAGCCCACCGGCATCGCGGCGAATCCCAACAAGAATGAAATCTACGTGGTTAATACTGGTTCGAACAACATCAGCGTAATTGACGCGGAACGAGAAGCGGAAGTTGCCATGATCGGCGTACACGGCCACCCTTACTTCATTGACGTTTCCGACGACGGCAAGCGGGGCTACGTGGCCAACTCGGGATCGGCGAACGTTTCGGTGATCGATCTGGAGAAGCGGGTGGTCGTCGGCAACATTCGCGTGGGCGCATCGCCTGGTCTGGCGCGAGTTTCCGCCGATGGCGCAGAAGTGGTGGTCAGCAACCGCGGCGACAATGCCGTCTCTGTCATCGATACGAAGCGCCTGGCCGTGCGCAGCACCATCGCTGTCTGCCAGCAGCCGGAAGATATTGTCATCCTTCCCGATGGCAGCAAGGCCTTCGTGGCCTGTACGGGATCAGGACAAGTAGCTTCGATTGATTTGAAGAGCGACAAGCTTCTCGCCCTGCTCGACGTGGGCAAAACTCCTGTACACCTCGCGCTCAAGCCTGACGGCGGCGAGCTTATGGTGAACAATTTCGATTCCGACAACATCTCGATCATCGAAACCACAATGAACGAGGTCGGCGGCAGCTATTTGATTGGGACCCATCCCGCCCGCGGAGTGGTCAGCGACGACAATTCCAGGCTCTACGTCAGCAATTTCGGATCGAATACCGTGGCGGTTTACGACATTGACTCTGGCAAGATTGTGGCTACGCTCCCTGTCGGCAGCCGTCCTGATGCTCTTGCGTTTACTCAAAGCCAGAATTATTTGCTGGTGGTGAATTCCGGTTCGGGCGATGTCACTGTGATCCAGAAGCGCACACCGAAGAAGAAGTTCGAGCCGGGGGAGTATTCGCTGCTGACGATGATTCCGGTGGGGATTCAGCCGAACAATATTGTTGTGAAAGCGTTCGTGCTCGCGAGACCTAAACCGTAAGAACCGGCCACGGATTTTCACTGATCAACACAGATGAAACGCAAGGCCCTTACCCGCCTGCGCCGCAGCACTTCTTGTATTTCTTCCCTGAGCCGCAAGGGCAAGGATCATTGCGGCCAACCTTGGCCGCGCCACGCACCACTTGCTGCACTGGCTGCCGATCTCCGGCGCCGGCCATGCGGGCCTGCTCCAGTTCCCGTCGCTTCTTGCGCTGGAAAGCCTCTTCAAGTTCATCCACAGAAGTTGCAACGTTGCGAGGTTGGCGGCCATTGCCATCTTCGCCGGCTCCGGTAGGCTGCCCTGTAATCACCGGGCGTCCGGGCGGAGGCCCTTCCGGCCGCTCCAAAATCTGCATCAGGTAGAGATAGCGGACCGTGTCTTCCTGGGAGCGCTGCATCATGGCTTCGAACATGTCGAAGGACTCGCGCTTGTACTCAACCAGCGGATCATGCTGGCCATAGCCTCGAAGCCCGATGCCTTCTTTGAGGTGGTCCATGTCCCGCAGGTGGTCTTTCCACTGCGAGTCGAGCACGCTCAGCATGATCATGCGCTCGTGGTAGCGCATGGCATCCGGGCCAATCAATTTTTCTTTGGCATCGTAACGGGCCTTGAGCCGGTCGAAAATGGCGTCGCCCAACTCCTGGCGATTCAGTGTTTCCGGCTTGATTCCCTCGGCCAGAATATCCACGCCGAAGCGGGTGAAAATCGTATCCTTCAAAGCCTTGATATCCCAATCTGCTGGGTGAGCCTTGGCCGCGCAGAACTCGTCCATCAACCCGCTGAGAATTCCGGCGACGTAGTCTTCGAGAATGATTTCCTTCTGATCAACCCCTTCCAGCAACTGGTGACGCAGGCCATACACCGCCTCGCGCTGCTTGTTCATCACGTCGTCGTATTCGAGCAGATGTTTGCGGGCCTCGAAATTCTGCCCTTCCACAGTTTCCTGCGCCTTCTCGATGCGCCGCGAGATCATCCGGGATTCAATTGGAACTCCCTCTTCCATGCCCAGACGTTGCAACAGGTTCGAAACCCACTCTTTGGCGAAAATGCGCATCAGGTCGTCTTCGAGCGAGAGATAGAATCGCGAAGATCCGGGATCACCCTGTCGTCCGGCGCGGCCGCGAAGCTGGTTGTCGATGCGCCGCGACTCGTGACGCTCGGTACCGAAGATGTGCAATCCTCCGGCGGCGATCACTTCGTCATGTTCTTTGTCAGTCTGCTGTTTGTGGCGGTTCAAGATCTCCGTCCACTGGTCGGTGGGAACAACATATTCGTTGCCGGCGTAATACCAGACCGTGCTCTTGCTGTCATCCACTACAGCCTGAACCTTGCCCTGCGCGGCCCGCAGCGGCTGCGCGGTTCCCTTCTTCACGCACTCCTGCTTGGCCATGAATTCAGGATTGCCACCCAGCAGAATGTCGGTGCCGCGGCCGGCCATGTTGGTGGCAATCGTGACCATACCCTTGCGTCCGGCCTGGGCCACGATTTCGGCTTCTTTTTCGTGCTGCTTGGCGTTTAGCACCCAGTGCCTCACACCTTTTTTCTTCAGCAACTCGGAGAGACGCTCGGATTTCTCAATCGACGTCGTACCCACCAGCACCGGCTGGCCGGTCTCATGCAGTTTCTGAATCTCATCGGATGCGGCAAAATACTTCTCCTTCTCGGTGCGATAAACCACATCCGGATTTTCCAAGCGCAGCAGAACTCGGTTGGTGGGGATCACCATGACTTCGAGACGGTATATCTTGTCGAATTCCGTGGCTTCCGTTTCCGCGGTGCCGGTCATACCAGCCAGCTTCTTGTACATACGGAAATAATTCTGGAAAGTGATGGTCGCCAGCGTCTGGTTTTCCCGCTCGATCTTGACGTTTTCCTTGGCTTCCACGGACTGGTGCAAGCCATCGGACCAGCGCCGGCCCGGCATCAGGCGGCCGGTGAACTCGTCCACGATGATGACTTCGCCGTCTTTCACCACGTACTCCACATCGCGGCGGTAGAGTGCGTGCGCTTTGACCGCAGTCTCCACGTGGTGCTTCAGGTCCCAGTTCTCGGGGTCGGCGATGTTGCCGATGCCAAGCAATTGCTCGACTTTCTCCCAGCCTTCGTCGGTAACCGTGATGTTACGGTGCTTCTCGTCGACCACGAAGTCACCGGTGAGTTCCTTGGGCTCGCCAGGTGCAGTGTCTAGTTCTTCGCCCTTTTCCAGCTTGGGGATAATGCGGTTCACCCGCGCGTACTTGTCGGTTGACTCTTCGCTGGCGCCGGAAATAATGAGCGGGGTGCGAGCTTCGTCAATCAGGATGGAATCCACTTCATCGACGATGCCGAAATTGTGCCCGCGCTGCACGCAATCGTGCAGATCGAACTTCATATTGTCGCGCAGGTAGTCGAAACCGAACTCGTTGTTGGTGCCATAGGTCACGTCCGCAGCGTAGGCTTCGCGGCGTTGCTGATCGTCGAGGTCGTGCACGATCACGCCAACCGTCAGGCCGAGAAAACTGTAGAGCTTGCCCATCCACTCCGAGTCGCGTTTGGCGAGATAATCGTTGACCGTAACCACGTGCACGCCGCGCCCACTCAACGCGTTCAGATAGACGGGGAGGGTCGCGACCAGGGTTTTGCCCTCGCCGGTTTTCATTTCGGCGATTTTGCCGTCATGCAGCACCATGCCGCCGATGAGTTGCACATCGAAATGCCGCATGTTGAGCACCCGGCGGCCGGCTTCGCGGACCACGGCAAAAGATTCCACCAGGATTTCGTCGAGCACTTCGTTGGTGGCCTTGCGGCGATCGTCGTCAATCTGCTTTACCCGTTCCTGATCGGCATCGGGCTCATCTGGAATGCTTTTCAGGCGATCCTGAATGCGCTGACGGAACTCCGCGGTCTTGGCCCGTAGCTCGTCGTCGCTGAGCTTCTGCATGGCGGGCTCAAGCGCGCTGATGGCAGCCACGTTGGGCATCAGCCGCTTGATTTCGCGCTCGTTCTTGGTGCCGAAGACCTTACCTAAAAGGGCATTAATCAATCAATTTTCCTCGCCGGGCACACTCTTCCCAGTGTCTTTAGAGCCTAGCATATTAGATGCAGATGGAGCAGGTAGGTCGCCGAAGCCGATCTGTCGGGGTGTTCCATCGGCGGACTCGGCGATCTCGGCGGTGCGATCTGTTTTCGGGTATATTTCCGGCTGACCCATGTCCACGTTCTACGACCGCTTTCGCGAGTGCGCCCAGCGCTGGCCAGATAACGTCGCACTCGAAATCCAGCGGCGAGACCGGGTTGAGAGCTACAGCTACGCTGAACTTCGTAAGATGGCGGAGTCGATCGGCCGCTGGCTCACCGAACAACAATTTCCATCCGGCACTCGCGTTGCCATTTTCGCCGACAATCATCCCCGCTGGGTTGCTGCTTATCTGGGCACCATCGCCAGCGGATGTACAGCGCTCCCTCTCGACACCGCATTTCACGCCGACCAGGTTGCCAAGTTGCTGAAGGACAGCGGCAGCCAATTGTTGTTCTGCGATGTGAAGCATCTCGCGATTGCGCGCGAAGCGGTTGGCGAATCGGCGATCGAGATCGTGCTGCTGGACGCGACAGACGCGGGTGAGGGCGACCGCGCTACGCAGACAGACCTCGACCGCATCTTCGCCGCTGGATCAGGAGATTTTGTTCCCGCAGCGTCCGCGGAAGATGCGGTCTCTTCCCTACTCTATACCTCCGGCACTACCGCCGATCCCAAAGGCGTGATGCTCACCCACGGAAATTTGCTGGGTGAAGTGGAGGCGGTATTTGGATGGGCTGATCTTGGCCCCGACGATGCAGTGCTGGGCGTCCTCCCCCTATTTCACGTGCTCTCGCAGATGGCAAACTTGTTGCTGCCGCTGGTAAAGGGCGTCCGCGTCGTGTATCTCGAAACCCTGAACACGACGGAACTTCTTCGCGCCCTGTCAGAACGCAAGATCTCGGTGTTTGCGGTGGTGCCACAGTTCTTTTATCTGATCCACGAACGCATATTCAAAGAGGTCGCCCAACAAGGCAAGTTGGCCCAATCGATGGTGCGGGCATTGATGGCTGTTACTCGCTTCACCCGCAAGATCGGGATCAACCTTGGCAAAGTCTTCTTCAAAAGGATCCACCGAACGTTCGGCGATAAGATGCGCTATCTGGTGACCGGCGGCTCACGTTTCGATCCCGAGATTGCCCTGCACTTCTACGCCCTCGGCATCGACGTTCTACAAGCCTACGGTCTCACCGAAACCACCGGCGCCGCATTCGCCACGTCTCCGCACAATAACGTGATCGGTTCGGTGGGACCGCCACTCACCGGTGTCGAGGTCCAAATTCTTGATCCCCAGCCGCAAGAGGGCATCGCCTTGCCGGTCGGCGAGATCCTGATCCGCGGGGCGATTGTCATGAAGGGATACTGGAACCGCCCCGACGCAACCGCCGAGGTGCTGAAAGATGGGTGGCTCTACACCGGCGATTTGGGCTATGTAGATGCGGGCCGGAATCTTTTCATCACCGGACGCAAGAAGGACGTCATCATCCTCAGCAATGGCAAGAATATTTATCCTGAGGAAGTTGAGACCCACTATCTGAGGTCGCCGTACATAAAGGAAATCTGTGTGATGGGACTTGAGGGACGGCCGGGCGATCCCGCGGCAGATCGCTTGCACGCGGTGGTGGTTCCGAATTTCGAAGTTCTCAAGCAGCGCAAGATCGCCAATGCGAAGGAAGTCATTCGCTTCGACATCGAAAACCTCTCCGCACAATTGCCCTCCACCAAGCGGATTGGCAGCTATGAAATCTGGCAGGAGGATTTGCCCCGGACCACCACTCGTAAGCTGAAGCGTTTCGAGATCGCAAAACGAGTAAAGGCGAACTTGGGAAGAGTCGGTGCCGAGATCGGTCCGGAGAAACCACTTACTGAAGAAGATTTGGCATGGCTGGACCAGCCGGATGTGGCGCCCGCGCTCAAGATCATCCGCGAGGCGGCGCGAAGCCGGCCTCAAAACCTCCGTCCGGACAATAATCTGGAACTCGATCTCGGACTCGATTCCATGCAGCGCGTGGAGTTGCTGGTTGCGCTGGGACAGGAGCTCGGCGGCAACGTTGAAGAATCGCGATTGGCCGAGGTTTATACGGTGCGCGACCTGCTGGATCTGGTGCGCGAAAGCGCCGCGAGCGGGGCCACTTTGTCCGGACCACGAGCCGGATGGGATACGCTTCTGCGCGAAGAAACGACCGACCCGGAAGTACTGGCGCTGGGCCGCCGACGGCGAATCTCGGCAGCGTTCTGGTTCCTGGTAAGCCGCTTGATCCGTATCGCCGCCGACGACCGTTTTCATCTGCGAGTGACTGGACTGGAAAAGCTTCCTCTGAGCGGACCTTTCATCCTGTGCTCCAATCACCAGAGTCTTATCGATCCCATTATTTTGGCCGGCCTTTTGCCCTGGCCGGTGTTTCGCGATGCCTTCGCGGTTGGCACTAGCGAAATCTTCGGCAGCGGACCCATGCGCACCCTGGCGCGGTGGTTGCGCGTGGTGGTCGTCGATCCCGACGTCAATCTGGTACCAGCCATGCGTGCCGGGGCGTTCGGGCTGAGCCATGGGCGCGTGCTAGTTCTTTATCCGGAGGGCGAACGCTCGATTGATGGCACACCAAAAAGATTCAAGAAAGGCGCAGCCATTCTCTCGATTCACATGCAAGTGCCGATCATTCCCGTTGCGATTGATGGGTTTTACGATGTTTGGCCGCGGGGTAAACCGTTCCAGAAGTTCGCTCCGCTGCGAATCACGATTGGGGATGCGATTTCTCCTCCGCCGGAGGCAGAGGCTTCGGAAGCAGATTATGAGAGGCTGGTCGGGGAAGTGAAAGCACGGGTGGTGACCATGTGGGGGGAGTTGCACGGCGAGCGCGTAGGGACGTAGTTTGTAACGTCTCTATTTTGCTCTGGGATGCGTCTGGTCGTACACCTCCAGCACATGCTTCATGGAAAGCTGGGTATAGCGCTGCGTAGTCGAAAGCCGCTCGTGCCCAAGCATTTCTTGAATGGCGCGCAGGTCAGCACCCTCTTCTAGCATGTGCGTCCCGAAAGCGTGGCGCAAAGTGTGTGGGTGGACATCGGGCGGCAACCCCTTGGCTACAGCGACCTTCTTGACGATGCGGCCCGCGCTGCGCGTGGTCAATCGCCCGCCCCGCTGATTGATTAACAGCGCATTGATATTTTTCCTTCGCTCCGCGAGCACTTGCAGACGCGTCGGCAGGTAGGCTGCCAGGGCTGATTTCACCGAATCGCCGAAAGGCACGTAACGCTCTTTCTTGCCCTTACCGCGAATCAGAATGGCCTCGTTGCTGAGCCGGATGTCATCGAGATTGATGCCGACTAATTCCGAGTTACGAATGCCGCACCCGTAGAGCAGTTCAAACATGAGGCGATCGCGTTTCGGGAAAGCTGCTACTTCGGGCATCGGTCCGTCAAGCACGGTATTCATTTCTTCGATGGTCGGGACTCGTGGCAGTTTCTTGGGCAGCTTGGGCGTCGAAACCAGCGCTGCGGGATTCTGCTCGACCACTCCCTCCTGCGCCAGCCAGCGATACAAAGACCGCACTGCCGCTAATGATCGCGCCACCGAAGTCTTGCTGAGGCCTTTCTCGTAGAGATGAGACAGAAATCCTCGGATGGTGACATGATCGATGTTCCGCCAGTCACGCGTTCCGATGTATGCCGCGAAATTGTCCAGATCGCCGGTGTAGGCCTTGATGGTATGCGGTGAAGCATTAAGCTCGCGCAGCGACCGCAGGAACTGGTCGGCGGCCTTCTCGACGATCGTGCGCTTGGTATTCGTTGGCATCACTATTCTCTTACCACAGAGGCACAGAGAATACCCAAGTCAATCGCTTTTCTCTGTGTCTCTGTGGTGAATAAGCCTTTCCTACCTCGCCTTCGCCCGCGGATGATGCTTCTGATACACCGTCTTCAGCCGGTCCAGTGCCACATGCGTATATACCTGCGTCGTAGAAATGTCCGAATGTCCGAGGATGGTTTGCACAGTGCGCAGATCGGCGCCATTTTCCACCATGTGGGTGGCGCAACTGTGGCGCAACATGTGCGGACTGGCGTGGCGCCCCATGCCAGCCGATGCCGCCTGCACCATCTGCCACACTCGCTGCCGGGTCAGCTTGCGGGCGCCGCGTCCCAGGAAAAGCAGCGGAGAACTCCGCCCCTTCGCCAGCACCGGCCTTGCACCTTTCATATAGGAAGCCAGCGACTCCTGCGCCGACTTGCCGAGCGGCACGATCCGCTCTTTATCACCCTTGCCGCGCACCAGTACGTAGCCGAGATCCAGCTTCAAGTCTTCGAGTTTGACGCCGACAATTTCCGATACGCGCAGCGCTCCGGCGTAGAACACTTCCAGCATGGCGCGGTCGCGCGCGGAAATAGCGTCGGCGAGCGGCCCCGAAACCCGCTGCGGCCCGCGCAGCACGCTTTCCACTTCATCGTGGGCCAGCGACTTGGGCAAAACCTTCCACTGTTTCGGTGAATCGATGTTCAAGGTCGGATCATGGTCGATGAGCTTGTCGAGCAGCAAATAGCGATACAAATGCCGCAAGGCTGAAAGCTTGCGCCCCACCGATCGCCCGTCAACGGAATTGGCAAATAATTCCTGGATGAAGTTGCGCACTTCACTTCGCTGAGCATTGAGCAGGGTGCGCTTGTGCTTTTCGAGAAATACGGAAAACTGCCCGATGTCGGTGGCGTAAGCTGAGACCGTCAGGGGCGCTAGGCCCTTCTCGACTTTGAGATAGTCAAGGAAGCCTGAGACAACGCGAGAATTGGCCTCAGCTGGCACGGATTGAGTATGCGCGTTATCGGACGCAGCGAGAAGTGATCACCGGGATGCGCAGGGCGAAACCACAGAGGACACAGGGAACACGGAGGAAAACTTGGTGTCCTCAGTGCCCTCTGTGTTCTCTGTGGTTAACTGAACTCCTTCAGCAACTCCACCGCGTACATAGCACCTTCGGGCGTTTCTTCGTGCTTGAAATAAGCGAAGACATTTCTTGCCGCAGTGAGATGATCGCGAATCCGTCCGATCATCATCTGCCGCTCGTCCGGCGTATAGCTCGGCTTGCGATAGCGGTAATAGGCGAAGTCGGCAGTGGTCACATCCGGCGTCACCCGCTCTTCAGTCTCGGCCACGCACAGCGCCCGACCGCTCTTCTTCAGCAGTTCGTAAACTTCATCTGTGAACCAGGAAACATGACGGAACTCGAACGCCGAAGGAACAGCTCGCGGAAGGCCGCGCAGAAATTCTTCCAACAGTGCAATATCCACCTTCAGGTTGGGCGGCAACTGGAACAGCAACGGCCCCAACTTTTCCGCCCGCGCCAGCGGTTCCACTGTGCTCAAGAACCTTGGCAGGAAATCTTCCGTCTTCTGCAATCGCTTGATGTGAGTGATGACCTGATGCGCTTTGACGCTAAGCCGGAAACCGGCGGGAGTCTGGTCGATCCATTTCTGCGCCGTGGTCTCTTTCAGCAGCTGCCGGAAAGTAAAGTTGACTTCGACCGCGTTGAGTTGGGTTGAGTAGTATTGCAGGAACTTCGCCTGCGCCAGCTTGGCGGGGTAGAAGGCGGGCTTCCAGCTTGGATACGCCCATCCGGATGTGCCTGCGTAAAGCTGGGCCATGGAAGTTTTCGGATTATACCTTTCGACGCTTCGGGTTCGGGGCGGGCTTGGGTGCGGTTTTCGGTCGCTTTGTGTCACGCCGAGGATTCTCCGCCTGGGCCGCGATATCAAACCCTTGGGAATGCTCCAGGCCCGCGAGTTTTGGCAGTTTCTGTTTCAGGCTGTGCACCGGAGCAAACAGATCACCCATTTTCTCTACGCGCTTTAATACCTGGGCTGCCTCAAATACCAGCAGGTCGGCATCTTTCTTTTTCAGCGCTACTTCAACTTCTTCCCACTTGACCGGACTCGAAACTGTCGGCTGCTCGCGGGCCCGCAGTGAATAGACGCCGATGGTGGTCTTGTGCTCATCGTTTTGGCTCCAATCCACCAGCACTTTCCCAACGCGAAGTTCCTTCTTCATGTCGGATACCACCAGGGTGCGGTGATCGTTCTCGAGCAAGCGCGCCAGCGCATGAGCGAATGGCTTGGTGTGGTCGTAGCTGGTCGGCGTATTCAGCGGGACATAGATCTGAAGTCCCTTCGATCCGGAGGTCTTGGGAAAGCTTTGCAACCCGAAATGCTCGAAGATTTCCCGCAGCCATAAACCTACCTGGCAGCATTGCACGATGTTCGCCGGCGGCCCGGGGTCGAGGTCAAACACCATCATGGTCGGACACGCGATGTCTTTCGCCAGCGACAACGATGGGTGCAGCTCAAGCCCGGCCAGATTCGCAATCCAGATCAACGTAGGCAGATCGTTGGCGAGAAGGTAATTGATGTCATGCCCATTCCGTTCGCTCCAGATGGGGGCGGTCTTCACCCAGTCGGGCCGATGTTTGGTGGCATTCTTCTCGAAAAAATACTCGTGGTCCACGCCCTCGGGATAGCGTTTCAGCGTCAGCGGGCGGCCCGCGAGATGCGGCACCAGCACAGGCGCGACGCGGGCGTAATAATCGATGACCTGTCCCTTGGTAAATCCCGCGGCCGGATAGAGAATTTTGTCCAGGTTGGTGAGGCTGAGGTGCCTGCCGCCGATTTCGACAATCTGTGGTTTGCCTGGCATGACGTTCGATTATAGGGGGAATCAGTCTCCGTTGTGTTGCTTAGGCCGTTTGACAACCGTCCCTTCCGCCACGTAATTTCAAACTTCTGCCCTACTCATGCGTCCAACCGGTTGTGGAGGTCGAATGAAACGCCGTTTCCTGATCACTCTCGTCATCGTCCTAGTATCGTTTGCCATCCTTTCTACTGCGCAGGATATTGCTTCTTTCGAGAAGCGCATCACCGTCAAGAAACTCGACAACGGCTTGACCGTGATCATCTGCGAGCGCCCCGAGGCCCCGGTGTTCTCTTTCTACACGCACGTGGACGCCGGCTCGGCTCAGGACCCGCTGGGCAAGACCGGTCTCGCCCACATGTTCGAGCACATGGCCTTCAAGGGCACCGACAAGATTGGCACCAAGGATTATCCGGCAGAAAAAGCAGCGCTCGCCCAAGTCGAGACCGCCTACACCGCCTATCTGGCGGAGCGCGATAAGCGAATGGGCCGCGACGAGCAGAAGCTCAAACAACTGGAAACCGCGTGGCAGGACGCCGTCAAAGCCGCCAATCAATACGTCATTCCCAACCAGTTCAGCGAGATTGTTGAGCGCAACGGAGGAGAAGGAATCAACGCCTCCACCGACCTCGACGAGACCAATTACTTCTATTCCCTGCCCCAGAACCGGCTGGAGCTCTGGGCCTATCTCGAGTCCGAGCGCTTCCTGCACCCGGTGATGCGCGAATTCTACAAAGAACGCAATGTGGTGATCGAAGAGCGCCGTCTGCGGACGGACAGCAATCCTACCGGCCGCCTGCTCGAGCAGTTCATCACGGCTGCGTTTCAGGCCAGCCAATATCACCGTCCCACCATCGGCTGGATGTCGGACCTGAATTCGTTTTCCGCAACCGACGCGCTGCACTTCTTCGATGAATACTACATCCCCTCCAACATGGTGGTGACCGTGGTAGGCGACGTGAAAGCGTCGGAAGCGATGCCCATGATCGAGAAATACTTCGGGCGCATCCCGTCGCACCCAAAACCGGATGAGAGAACCACCACCGAACCGCCGCAGAATTCCGAGCGCCGCGTGGTGCTGAGCGAACAAACCCAGCCGCTCTATCTCGAGGGCTATCACCGGCCCGACTACCGTGATCCCGACGATGCCGTGTATGACGCGATCACCGATCTCATGTCCGAAGGACGCACCTCGCGGCTGTATCGCGCGCTGGTACGCGATCAGAAGATCGCATCAGCCTCCGCCGGCTTCTCCGGTCTGCCGGGAAACAAGTACCCGCACCTTTTTGCCTTCTACGCATTCCCTCTTCCCGGTCACAAACCGGATGAAATGGCTGGCGCCATTCATGCCGAAATCGACAAACTGAAAAAAGAAGACATCAGCGACGACGAACTGAAGATGATCAAAACCCGGGCCAAGGCGAATTTGATTCGCAGTCTCGACAGCAACTCTGGCCTGGCTACGGAACTCGGACTAAACCAGGCACGCTACGACGATTGGCGCGAGTTGTTTCGAGAGGTCGACCGCATCGACAAGATCACCAAAGCGGACATTCGCCGCGTCGCCAACAAAACGTTTACTGACAACAATCGAACGGTGGGTCTCATTGAGACCACAACTCCCGCAGCGGCCGAAGTTGGTCAGGGAGGTGCGCAATGAGGCGGCAACTCACAGTGATCACCCTCATCGTCGGCATCTGCGGAATTCTGAAACCAACTAACGCCGCGGCCCAGGCTACCGATTGGCAGCAGGTTCCCATTCCCGCGTTGCACGCTTTCCATCCCCAGGAACCAAAGCGCATCGAGCTTCCCAACGGCATGATTGTCTTCCTGCAAGAAGATCACGAACTGCCACTGATTGACGGGACCGCGCGCATCCGTGGCGGATCCCGCTCTGAGCCTGCCAATAAGGCCGGCATGCTCGAGATGTACGGCGACGTCTGGCGAACCGGCGGCACCAAGTCGCAGACAGGCGACCAACTCGACGACTATCTGGAAGTACGTGCCGCGAAAGTCGAGACCGGCAGCAACGCGGATTCGACTTCGATTTCCTGGTCCTGTCTGAAGGGTGATTTCGACGACGTTTTCAAAGTCTTCACCGATTTGCTGCGCGATCCTGAGTTTCGCGCCGACAAGCTCGATCTGGCTCAAAAGGGAATGGACGATTCCATTTCCCGCCGCAATGACGATGTCGGAGAAATCGCCGGGCGCGAAGCGGCGAAGTTGGCCTACGGAGCCGACAATCCCTACACTCGCGAGCCCGAGTACGCCACCGTAGCCGCGGTCACACGCCAGGACCTCATCGACTGGCACCATACTCACGTTCATCCCAACAACATCATTCTGGGGATCGTCGGCGATTTCGATTCGGCCGTCATGGAAGCCAAACTTCGCCAGGCTTTCGGAGGATGGGCAAAAGGCCCGGCTGTAAAAGCGCCCGACATTGAATTCCATCCGGCCAAGCCCGGCTACTATCTGATTCCGAAGTCTGACGTAAACCAGAGCAACATCCGCATGGTAGAACTCGGCATTCGCCGGGACAACCCGGACTACTACGCGACTCAGGTCTTTAATGAAGTATTCGGCAACGGCTTCTCGTCCCGCCTGGTGCAGAACATTCGCACCGCCAAGGGTCTAGCCTATTCGGTGGGTGGCGGGATTGGCAGTGGGTTCGATCATCCCGGCGTGGTGCGCCTCAGCATGGGCACCAAGAGTGTGAGCACCGTCGAAGCCATCCAGGCGCTTTACGAGGAACTCGACAAGCTGAAGACCAATCCAATTTCCGACGACGAAATCAAACGAGCCAAAGATTCAATCTTGAATTCCTTCGTCTTCAATTTCGATTCTCCGGATAAAGTCTTGCGCGAACGGATGGCTTACGAGTTCTACGGCTATCCCGCGGATTTCCTGGAGCGCTTTCGCTCCGGAGTTGAGAAGGTTCAACCGGCCGATGTGGCCCGCGCCGCCGCCAAGTACGTTCACAAAGACCAGTTCGCGGTGCTGGTAGTTGGCAACACGTCGGAATTCGACAAACCTCTTGCTTCCCTGGGCGAAGTCAAGAACATTGACATCACCATCCCGCCGCCTCCAGGAGAAAAAAGAGAAGCGCCAGCCGCCAAGCCAGCCGCTTCCGACCCTGAAGGCAAAGCGCTGGCAGCCAAAGTTGTGGAAGCGATGGGCGGTCTCGCAAAGCTGCAAGCGGTGAAATCGATGCAGGCCGATCTCACTGAGCAAGACGCCCAAGGTGGGCCGTCGAGTGCCGTGAAAGTCACTATCGTATTTCCCGATCGCATGCATGTGGATGTACAAACTCCGCAAGGCCCGCTCACCATCGTGGTAACCCCGGACGCTGGGTTCATGGCGGGAGCCATGGGCGTGCGAGACCTGCCCGCGCCCCAGAAGGCTGAAACCATGCAGCAGATTCAACGGGACATGGTCTACATCGGCCAGCATCTCAACGATCCGAAGTTCATTTTCGCTGCCGGGGGAAGTGAAACGGTTGGCGGTGTGGAGACGCGAATCGTTGACGTTAGCGCCGGCGATATGGCCATCCGCTGGTTTGTAGATCCCAAGACCGGTCACGTGGTTCAAGAGGCATACGAAGCCGTCGGCCGCTCCGGCCAAATGCACGGCGAGACCGTTCTCTCCAAGTGGGAAACGACCGATGGCATCACCTTGCCGGCGTTGCATAGAAACAAAGAGAACGGACAAGACAGCAGCATCGTGGAATTCACCAGGGTGGAATACAACCCAGCAATCGATCCTAAACTGTTTGAAAAGCCGGCGGCGGAAGGAACGCCGGCGCAGTAGTACTCTTCAAATCACGGCGGGACGGGAGGAGGTCAATGAGTGTAATGGCGATTCTTCACCAAACTGACTTCGTGGCACGAGTAAAGTGCCAAGCGGTGCCTAGCACTCTAGAAACAGCCCAGCTCTAGGATGTCAAGGTGCTACCTTCTGTGTGAGCGGCTTGGAGGTGTTTGGATTGAAACTATTGTCGCCGGAATACTCTGCGATCACATGGAAGGTTCCCTCCGGAAGCTTCGCCGTCGTGAAGGTTGCCACCCCATTTATTAGTCGAATTGGCACGGTGTGTTGCGAATGGGAGGAGAATGTCACAGAACCGCTCCCTTTGTACTTGGAATCGAGAGAAGAGACCACGGTTGCGGTAAAGGTGACAGGTTCTCCAACCTTCGAGGGGTTGGGCGAACTGCTGAGTCTGACAAATGTGCCACCCGCATTCGGTAGCAGGGCGATCGTGCCATCGCCGTAATCGCTCACTGCCAGATCGAGCGAGCCATCCTGATTGAAATCGCCTGACGCGACATAAGCCGGGCTCGAACCAGTGGTATAAAACTGCGTGGTAGGAAAGCTGCCATCTGCCTGGCCGGGCAAGACTGCGACGTTGTTAGAGCCGAAGTTAGCTACCGCGAGGTCAAGATTGCCGTCCTTGTTAAAGTCTGCGGCGATGAGTTTGCCCGGGTACGTGCCAACAAAACCTAACTGCCCCACGCTGAACGTTCCGTCACCATTGCCGACGAAGGTTTCGATCACGCTATCCTGATATAAGGAAACCGCCAGGTCGAGTTTGCCGTCGTGGTTGAAGTCACCTGAAGCCACTCCATCCGGGACGCCCAGATTTGCGTAGACATCGGGATTTTGAAAACTCCCGTCGCCGTTCCCCAAGAGAACAAAAAGATCGTCGCTAGTGCCACCGGCTGTCGCTGCATCTAGACTGCCGTCTGCGTTGAAATCACCCAAAATAACATCGAAGCCAAAGGCGCCCTGGAATGTGCCATCCTGGAAATGCCCGCTCCCGTCTCCAAAAACTGTTTCACTGGACCCGTTCCCACCAACAAAGAGGTCATCAGCACCGTCTTTATTCAAATCGCCCACAGCTACAGAAAGAGATGCGCCCGCCAAGAGAGTAGGCGTGTAGATCGGTCCGGTGAAGTTACCCTTTCCATCCCCAGTGAATAAGGCAATTCCATTACCCGATACGTCGCCGCCGACAATTAGAATGTCAGGATGCCCATCGCTGTTAAAGTCTGCCACCGCGAGGCACCCGATTACATAAAAGTCAAATGTATAAGTAGTCGGAGGATTGAATGTGCCATCACCTCGGTTAAGGAGCACTGACATAACATCAACGTTCAGATTGTCGCTGTAGCCAGTGGCGACCAAGTCAGGATACCCGTCGTGGTTGAGATCCGCGGTAGCGATGCATTTCGGCTGGTCGATTCCGCTGGGAATCAACTGAGTCGGAGCAAATCGCACGCTTCGTGCGCCGCACAGCACTGGCATCGCTAGAACCATCAGGAGAGATCCGACAAGAATACGAGCGCGCCAAGTCACCACGGGGAGACCTCGCATTGTGCACCTCGCTCGGTAATCTGTCTGAGCCACGACGAAACTCACGTGGGATGTCGAACTTAATGTCGATCCGAGCAGCGAGATTATGTCTTGTACTGCCACATCCGTCAAGCAATTCTTAACGGGCGGTGTCGGGGTTAGGCAAAGATCTTTGTAGGCCACCCTTCTTCAAAATAGGATGGTCATCCGGGATTCCCCCCGGCATCACCTCAAGGTCGGCACGTACATACCGCCCCAGATCAGCTAGCCACGATCAGTTGACGAAATCAGGCGATAGCACTCAGAACCCCGAAGACTCATAGCGTTCGGGAGAACGCAGGAGAGTTAGCCGAACTTTTCCTGATAGGTCCTACCCTCGCCTCGACTTGACCTTGCTGATTTCCTATCGTATTATTAGGCGAACAAAAGGCGAATTTTCCCGTGGCCTCTCTTCCCTTGTTGCCCGATCTCAAGCCCAAGCTGGTCGGGATCGCCCGTCTGGCCGCCGAGGGCGAGTCCGTGCGCCAGGGACACGATGTTGAGTACTTCACCCTCCCCGTCCGCTCGCTGCTGAACCGCTGCACGTCCGCGCGCATGCCGTTCGCCTGGACCATCAATCCCTACCGCGGCTGCGAGTTTGCCTGCAAATACTGCTACGCCCGCTACACGCACGAGTTCATGGAGATGCGCGACGGCGCGGACTTCGAACAGAAGATTTTCATCAAGCAGCACGCCGCCGACCTGCTGCGGCAGGAGTTGCGCCACGTTAAACCGGGAGAAGAGATCGCCATCGGCACTGCGACTGACCCTTATCAACCCGCCGAGCGGCGCTTCGAAGTCACGCGCGCGATTCTCGAGGAATTCTCTCGCCATCAGGGATTTCAAATCGGGATCGTGACCAAGTCCAACCTGGTTGTACGTGACGCAGATCTCTTGCGTGCAGTCGCAGCCAACAACAAAGTCTTCGTCAACATTACGATCACCACATTGAACACAGACCTCGCCCGCATCCTCGAGCCACGAGCGCCGCGTCCCGACCTGCGGCTGCAAGCCATGAAACAACTCAACCAGGCCGGAGTCAAAGCCGGCGTGATCTGCGCTCCCGTGCTGCCCGGCATCACCGATTCGCCCCGCGATCTGGAAGCTCTTGTCCGCGCCGTCGCCGAAGCCGGGGGGAAATACATCTTCGCCAATTCCCTGTTTCTTAAGCCCTGCTCCGCCGCCGTTTTCCTTCCATTTCTGGAGAAGGAATTTCCCCAACTGGTCGAAAGCTACCGCGAACGCTTCAAAGACCGCGCGTTTCTTTCAACGCCCTATCGCAAACGCCTTTCGCAATTGATGGCACGCTTGCGGCAGAAGTACGGCATCCGCACCGACTACGACCGCTACAGCGAACGCAGCCGGCCGGCTTCCGGCCGTGAGACTGGCGACCAACTGCGACTCTTCTGAACCGCGCGAGCCCGATAGTACAATCGGTGCTGCCCGAGATATGCCGGCCAGTGTCCAAAGACGAAATCAGCCTTCGCCCGTGTTTCAATACGTGTGCCTGGCGGTCCTCTTCGCCGGGGCCATGCTGTTTCAGGTCCGCTATGGCCGCGACATCTGGCACGACGAAAAAATAGACCTGGGCTTCGTGGCGCCCGCCACTGCCAGCGCATCCCTCGAGATTGTGCGCCCCAGCGCCGAGAAACTTGGCTTGCACACCGGTGACATTCTGCTTGCGGTCAACGGGCAGAAGTACACCGGCAGTGCCCTGCTGGCGGAAGCCTACACAAAAGCGCGACCAGGAGATCACATCGATCTCACCGTGAGGTCTTCCTCCGACGAACACACCGTGGTTCTCCCCGTGACCCCAGGAACCACACCCGCGGCCCAGGTGCTGTTCGACCTGTTGCTCAACAACGTGGCCCCAACCGGATGCGTTCTGCTCGGGGCCTGGGTTGTGCTGATTCGTCCGCGCGACCGATTGGCATGGATTCTGTTTGGACTGATGCTTTGTTTCTCCCAGCTATTCGCATCATTCAAAATTGAGAGCTGGGGCCCGGGTTACCGCGATGTTGCAATGGCGTATCACACCGCTCTCGGCGCCAGTTGGCCGATTTTCATGTTCCTGTTCGGGTTCTATTTTCCTGAGCCTTTCCCGTTCTACACACGGATGGGGCCGCAGCGGATGTGGATCCCGGTACTGGTGATTGCGCCAGCACTTTTCAACGTTTTTGTCGCCGTAGCGGTGACGGTCACCGAGATGACCGACTACACCCGTGCCGCCACGATCGAGCATAGCTTCCACTCCTTCGAAATCCCACTGCGGATTTATCTGTACTGTGTCGTGGGATTCGGCTTTTTCAGTTCCATCTTCACCAAATCGGCAATAGCGAGTTCTCCCGACGCAAAACGCCGTCTCAGCCTGCTGTACTGGGGCGCTACGGTTGCCCTGGTTCCGATTTTTCTGATGAGCTTGGTACCCCAGTTCCGTGGGAAGACGATGTACGACGTATTCCCCGATTGGTTCATCGGCGCCACCCTGATCCTGACTACAATCTTCCCGCTCACCCTCGCCTACATCATCGTGGTGCAGCGCGCCATGGATGTCCGGGTTGTCGTCCGCCAGGGTCTCCAGTACGGATTGGCCAAGAGCGGGATTCGCGTACTGCAAATTGTCGCCATCGCAATCGTCATTGCGGCTGCCTTCGCCCTGGGCAGCAAATCCAACCAGTTGGGCAAGATCGTCGTCATTGCAATTGCAGTAACGGTGGGATTCACCATCCCGCGGCTGGGAGATCGTCTGCGCACCTGGACCGACCGCCGCTTTTTCCGTGAAGCCTACAACGCCGATCAAGTGCTGAGTGACCTCAGTGATCAGGTACGCAGCATGGTCGAAACCCGGCCCCTGATCGAAACCGTCGCCACCCGCATCTCCGAAACACTGCACATCCCTCAGGTTGCGGTTCTGCTGGGGGGCAGCGGCCCATATCGCCCTGCCTTCGCTCTGGGCTACGGCGCTCCGCCCGACGTTTCTTTTCCCATGGCCACGGGAACCGTCAAAGTCTTGCAGACCAATCGAGAACCAGCCCGCGTTTATTTCGATGATCCCGGCTCCTGGCTGTACCGCGATCCAGAAGTCAGCGAACAGGAGCGTAGCGGATTGGCCGACCTCCACGCTGAACTTCTTCTTCCCCTCAGCACTCGCGACCAACTGCTGGGATTCATCAGCCTGGGACCGAAGCGTTCCGACGAGCCTTACTCCGGAACCGATGTGCGTCTTTTGAAATCGGTCGCGGCCCAGACTGGACTTGCTCTCGAGAATGCGCGCCTGATGTCCGCCATCGCCGATGAAGTCGCCCAGCGCGAACGCCTCAACCGCGAAGTCGAAATCGCCCGCGAGGTCCAGGAGCGGCTGTTCCCGCAGACTCTGCCGCCCATCGCGGGCGTCGAGTACGCTGGCGCCTGTCGCCCCGCGTTGGGAGTTGGCGGCGACTACTACGACTTCCTCGCACTTCCCGGCGGCCAGTTGGGCATCGCCATCGGAGACGTTTCCGGCAAAGGCATCGCTGCAGCCCTCACCATGGCGAGCCTGCAAGCTTCTCTGCGCGGAGAAGCCACGCGTGCACCGGAGAATCTAGCCGCATTGATGAGCAGTGTCAATCACCTGGTGTACGAGGCATCCTCTTCTAATCGCTACGCGACCTTTTTCTACGGTCAGTACAACCCCACGACCCGCCAGCTCCACTACGTAAACGCTGGACACAATCCCCCAATGCTGTTTCACGGAATTGGTAAGGATTTGCGGCTGTCACGGCTGGAAATCGGCGGCACCGTGGTGGGACTACTGGAGAGCTTTCCCTACGAGCAAGGAAGAGTGACGATCGAGCCGGGAGACGTTTTCATCGCATTCACCGACGGCATTAGCGAGTCCATGAACGTCGCGGATGAAGAATGGGGCGAGAAGGCGCTGATCGAGACCGTGAAAGCGTGCTCAGGTCTCAGCCCCTCCCAGACGATCATCCGTATCATGCAAGCCGCTGACGCCTTCGTCGCCGGGGCCAAGCAACACGATGACATGACGCTGGTCGTGCTGCGAGCCAGGGCCCAGAATGCCCCGTCATAACGCCGACGGCTTATAATGTCAGTTCCACTCATTGCATGACCTCCTCCCCCTCCAAGGCCGCCCCGGCTCCGCCGAACCAACCGCATCAGGGAAAGACTTCCCATCTGCGGCAGTTCTGGCACCGCGTGACTGAAGGCCTCGAACTCAGCGAACTATGGAAACAATTCAGCACCGACGCGCGGGCCAGCTATCGCTTCTACGAGCGCGACTTCAAGGCCCGAGCGCCTGAGGAAAAGAAACGGGGCTTCTGGCAAACTGCGCAGGCATTTTCCTGGGCGATTCTCGAAAAGCTCACGCCCGCGCGGCGCGTGCTGCTGCTGCTGGGCGTGGTTTTATTGATCTTTCCCGCTGGGGGCTTCAGCCATCGTACCGAAGAGGGACATGTCGAATTTGTTGAATTCGATCTCCGCTTTCTGGGCGGAGCCTCGCTGTTCATGCTGTTGATGCTGGAAATTGCCGACCGCGTGGTGATGAAACGAGATCTCGAAATCGCCCGTGATATTCAACGCTGGCTGCTCCCCGCAGCCCCGCCTCAGGTCCCGGGTTTGACCATGGCATTCGCAACCCGGCCGGCGAACACAGTGGCCGGCGATTATTACGACGCCTTTGCCCGGCCAGGGCCCGGAGGCGAACCACTGTATCTATTCGCCGTCGCCGACGTTGCCGGCAAAAGCATTCCCGCCGCGCTGCTCATGGCTACGTTTCAGGCTGGCCTCAAGACTCTGTCCGCGACTCCCTGCTCCCTCGCCGAATTAGTGGCAGGAATGAATCGCTACGCCAGCACAAACAGTCAGGATGGCCGCCGCTTCACCACTGCGTTTCTGGCTGAATTTGATTCCCGCAGCCGCACCCTCACCTACATCAACGCCGGACACAACACTCCCATTCTGCGCCGCAACTCGGGCGCCATTGAACGCTTGACCAACGGCGGACTTCCCTTGGGAATTCTGGCAGACGCCCCCTATGAATCGGGCACCGTCAACTTGCAGCCCGGCGATTGGCTGGTGATCTTCACCGATGGCGTAGTGGAAGCGATGAATGCCAAGAACGAAGAATACGAGGAAGGGAGGCTGCTGAACGTCTTGCAGAACGGAGTCGCGGTTATTCCCGAGGAAATGCTGCGCCGTCTCATGGCCGATCTCGATGCCTTCGTCGGCGCCACTCCTCAGCACGACGACATTACCTGCTTGCTGGCGAAGGTCGAGGATCACTAGTTACATCCGCGGCAGACGCGCGTCTAATCGGATAGGCTAATAAGTACCTTATCCTGGGATCACACTTCATGAAACCATCACTCGACAGTCGTCTTCTGTCATATGTTTTGGCCGCCGCGGTATCCGCACTTCCTTCGTTTGCCGCGAGCCACGCCGCTCCGGAGCCTCCGGACGCTCCCCAACCTACAGGTCCATCCGTCAACCTGAGCTATGTGGATCGCAAGGTAAAGCCGGGGGACGACTTCTGGGAATACGCCAACGGGGAGTGGATCAAGCGGACACCGATCCCTGCCGACCGAAACGCTACCTTTCCAGGGATGGCTTTAGTCGAACAGACGGACAAGCGCGTGGCCGACCTGATCACCGAGGCCGCAAAACAGGGAGCGACTGCGGACAGCAAGTCACGCAAGATCGCTGATCTCTACAACTCCTTCATGGACGAAGCCGGGGTTGAAGCCAAAGGACTCAAGCCGCTGCAGCCGAAGTTGCGGGCGATTGCGGATATCCGCGACAAACGCGAACTGGCCCGCGCCCTGGGAAAAACCCTACGCGCCGACGTCGATGGCTTGAACAACACCAATTTCCACACCGAGAATCTTTTCGGACTGTGGGTCGCGCCCGGTTTCAATGATTCCGAGCATTACACCGCATACCTGATGCAGGGCGGTCTGCAACTTCCAGACCGCGAGTACTACCTTTCCGACAGCGCCTCAATGCGCGACATCCGCAGCAAGTATCAGGTGCACATCGCCGCCATGCTGAAGTTGGCGGGATTCAGCGAGACTGAAGCACGCGCCGCTCGCATCGTGGAACTCGAACACGCGATCGCGGAAAAACACATCAGTCTGGCAGACGACAACGATATTCATAAGGCGAACAACACGTGGGAAGCGTCCGACTTCGCCGCCAAGGCACCAGGACTGGACTGGCCGGAGTACCTTCACGCCGCAGGTCTGAGCCAGCAGAAGAGTTTCATCGTTTGGCAACCAACGGCGTTTGCCGGTGAAGCTGCGCTGGTAGCCTCAACTCCGCTTGAGACCTGGAAAGACTGGATGGCGTTCCATCTGATCGAAGCGCATCCCGCGGGATTGCCGAAAGCATTCAGCGACGAGGCTTTTGCCTTCTACGGGAAGACACTCTCAGGCACCCTCGAACAACGTGTGCGCTGGAAACGCGGCGTGGACCTGGTGAACGCATACCTGGGCGATGACGTCGGTCAGCTTTATGTGCAACGCTACTTCCCACCCGAGGTAAAGGCGCAGGTACAAGTCATGGTGGCGAACATCGTGGCAGCTTTCCGCAAACGAATTGATGGGCTGGCATGGATGGACGCTGCCACCAAAGCCGAAGCCCAGGCCAAGCTGGACACTCTGTACGTGGGCGTCGGCTACGGAGAAAGCTGGCATGACTACTCGAACTATGAAGTGAAAGCGGACGATCTCTACGGCAACCTATGGCGTGGCGACCTTGCTGAATATCAGCGACAGCTAGCGCAGCTCGGCAAGCCGATCGACCGCAAAGAGTGGTCGATGACGCCGCAAACCATCAACGCGGTGAACTTGCCCCTGCAAAACGCATTGAACTTCCCTGCTGCCATTTTGCAGCCGCCGTACTTTGATCCGCAAGCGCCGGCCGCCGCCAACTACGGAGCCACGGGCGCAACTATCGGGCACGAAATCAGCCACACCTTCGACAGCGAAGGCGCTGCGTTTGACTCGAAAGGACGGGTGCGAAACTGGTGGACACCCGACGACGCAGCCCACTTTCAGGCATCCATCTCCAGATTGGCGACCCAGTATGACGCCTACAGGCCCTTTCCAGATCTGGCGCTGAACGGCAGGCAGACACTTGGAGAAAACATCGCCGATGTCGCCGGAGTCGCAGCCGCCTACGACGCGTATAAGGCTTCCCTCGCCGGTCAGCCGGCCCCTGTGCAAGGAGGATTCTCCGGGGACCAGCAATTCTTTATCGCCTACGCGCAAAGCTGGGCAGACAAAAGTCGTGATGCGGCGCTCCGTCAGCAAGTGCTCACCGACACTCACTCGCCCGGACAGTACCGCGCACTCACCGTCCGCAATATCGATTCCTGGTACGCAGCGTTCGATGTGCAGGCAGGAGAGAAACTATACCTTTCGCCGGGAGAGAGAGTGCGGATCTGGTGATTTCCACAAGCATTCCTCCTGCCTAGAGAGTCTCCGTAGCGCGTTACACGTTCATCACTTCTGCGTACATGCGATGGAACGCATGCACGCCCTGCTCCTGCTTCACGCTATAGCGGCCGCGCTCGTAGCTACGGGAATGCAGATTCTTCTGCACGCGCTCACAGATAGCCACATCTTCCAGTTGAATCTGATGGCTGAACTCGACCGCCTCGCGCGCGGATTTGCTCCACAATTCCTTGTCTGGTAAGTACCACTCAAAGATTGCGAGAGTCCGCTCGGTGTCGATTGGCAGAATGATGTTCAGCGAGGCATTATCAGGATAGCAGTTCAACATCCAGTTGGGAAAGATCCAGAAATAGTCCGTGGTCAGATCTTCGCGCGTCTCCTGATAGCGCCTCGGCGCTGCGTCCCCCGGCTGCGCTCCCCGAATCGGACTGAACTGCCGCACGTGCCGCGTATACGGCTCAACCGTGTAGGCGCTGTAGTCCAGTTCGCGATTCAATCCGGGATGCACGCTGGGCAGGTGATAACCCTCGAGATAGTTATCTACGTACGTCTTCCAATTGCAGTGCATGTCATACGTCCTACGTTCGGACAGCTTCATGTCAGCAAATTGAAAACGCGTTGCCTGTCGCGGCAACTCACCCAGGGTCTTTGCCAGTGGCTCGGCGGCGGGATCAAGATTCACGAAGATCAGATTGAACCACTCTTCCACGCGAACCGGCTTCAACGCGAATTGTTCGGTGCGAAAATCTTCCACACCTTCGAATTCGGGAGCACTGATGAGCGCCCCATCCAGACCGTACGTCCAACCGTGATAGCTACAGCGAAATAACTTCTTCGACCCGCACCCTTCCGCCGGCGGGCCCGCCCGGTGGCGGCAGACGTTATAGAAGCCTCTCAGTTCCCCCTCTGCGCCCCGCACCAGTAGCAGCGGTTCCCCTAATAACTCGGTGGTAAAGAAATCGCCGGGGTTCACCAATTGGTGAACGTGGCCGATGACCTGCCAATTCCGGGCGAATATCCTCTCCCGCTCCGCCAGAAAAACGTCCGCAGCGGTGTAGAACCGGTCTGGAATGGACCAGGCGCGGGCGACATCTGCCGCAATCGTAAGGTCAGAAAAAGGGCCAGTCATGGAGGTCAGGAGCATTGTAGAGCAACGATGGGGACGGGTTTCCGGTAACAACATTTGCCACTTGTGTTGCCTTCCCGTGCAGACACCCCTATCATAAGAGTAATTGGCTCCCCCTTTACTCCGCCGGGGAAAGCCTCCAGCACACTGCAAGGAATGCAATTAGGGTTCTTTGCCGCTCGTCATCGTCTCTGCAGCCGATGGTGACTGAATTGCCCAAAATGAAACTGGCAGACCAAAACCCGCCCACGCGAGAGGTAGACGACGAAATGCGAAAGAAACACCGAGGTTTTTCACTGATCGAGCTGTTGATCGTAGTGGCCATTATTTTGATTATTGCCGCGATTGCCATTCCAAACCTGTTGCGGGCACGTATTGCTGCCAATGAGTCGTCGGCGGTCAGTTCCATCCGCACCATGAACACGTCGCAGGTCACCTACCAGTCCACGTTTCCGACGGTCGGTTATGCCTCGACCATCGCGGCCTTGGGACCCTCCGCGTCCACCGGTTGCACCACGCCCACTTCGGCCAATGCCTGTTTGGTGGATTGGGTAGTGTCGCAGGCCACGGCTGCCGGCACCGCCAAGAGCGGCTACTATTTCACTGATACTCCGGTTGCAGCTCTAAACGGCATGACTCCTGGCTACACGTTGGATGGGATTCCCGCCTCGGTCAACCAAACCGGTGTGCGCGGTTTCTGTTCCAACGAGGATGCCGTCATTCGCTTCAAGGCGGTCGGTTCGGCGATCTCGGGCAGCGAAGCGGCCTGCGCAGCCTACACCGCTCTCCAATAAGCGCCGCGTTCCGAAATCGAACCACCCATCGCACAGTCCCACAAGAGCCGCGACTCAGACTGCGGCTCTTTCGTTTCCCTCATGACGGCTGAGCGCGTAACCCCGTCCTCGATCACACAATTTGTCATCGCTCGGTCAAAATGTGGGAGAAAGCCCGTTTATTGTGCCCTAGTAGAGAAGCGGTTCCTCGCCAGCCAGCCCATAGTCGTGCCAAACAATGCCGGTTGCAGTGATTCCGCACCGAGGTTCATAAATCCCGGTGGCGGCCAACAACGTGCCACGTAACAGTCAGAGAGACGTTCGAAAACGCAGTTGAACCGAGAAGGGGAAACGAAATGCGGAAACAGAAGGGCTTTTCACTGATTGAGTTGCTGATTGTGGTCGCGATCATTCTTATCATCGCTGCCATCGCTATTCCGAACCTGTTGCGAGCGCGCATTGCGGCGAACGAGTCGTCTGCGGTCAGCTCCGTGCGTACCATGAACACTGCCCAAGTAACCTTCCAGTCAACTTACCCGACGGTGGGCTACGCCTCCACCATCGCGGCCCTGGGGCCGAGTGCTTCGACCGGTTGCACCACCCCGGCTTCGAGCAACGCTTGCTTAGTCGATTGGGTCGTGTCCCAGGCTAGCACCGCTGGCAAGGCGAAGAGCGGTTACTACTTCGGCGATACACCAGGCGCTGCGCTGAACGGCATCATCCCGGGCTATACCTTGGATGGCATTCCGGCATCGGTTAACCAGACCGGCGTACGCGGCTTCTGCTCGAACGAAGACGCTGTGATCCGCTTCACTGCGGTTGGCTCCGCGATGTCAGGCGGCTCCGCTGCCTGCGCCGCCTACACCGCATTGCAGTAAGACAGGTCGCAAGACCATCCACAGAAGGTAAGGGAGCCGCGTCAGACGACGCGGCTCCTTTTCTGTCTTCATCCCAACTGACCTTATTGGGACAAATCTCAGGCATTCCCAAATTGACACAATTTGTCATTCCCCGAGTCGAAATCTGAGAGACTGCGCGTTATTTGGCACTTCGCCAGCGCAGGGCGGGGCCGCACAACAGCCATTAGTGATTGAAAACGCAGTGCTTCCAGTGGTTCGCTCCAGTAGGCCCGCAGCTTTCGGTTCTGGCCGTCAAAGTGCGATGTTACAGCCAGCGGGTCGATAAGACCGGACTTAAAACGGAGAAGGGGAGAAAACGAAAATGCGGAAACAGAAGGGCTTTTCACTGATTGAGTTGCTGATTGTGGTCGCGATCATTCTTATCATCGCTGCCATCGCTATTCCGAACCTGTTGCGGGCGCGCATCGCGGCGAACGAGTCGTCTGCGGTCAGCTCCGTGCGTACCATGAACACTGCCGAGGTCACCTTCCAGTCAACTTACCCAACGGTGGGCTATGCCTCCACCGTCGCGGCCCTGGGGCCGAGCGCTTCGACCGGTTGCACCACGCCGGCTTCGACCAACGCTTGCTTAGTCGACTGGGTTGTTGCCCAGGCCAGCACCGCTGGCAAGGCGAAGAGCGGTTACTACTTCGGCGATACGCCAGTTGCAGCGCTGAACGGCATCATCCCGGGCTATACCTTGGATGGCATTCCGGCATCGGTTAACCAAACCGGCGTGCGCGGCTTCTGCTCGAACGAAGACGCTGTGATCCGCTTCACCGCGGTTGGCTCTGCGATGTCAGGCGGCTCGGCTGCTTGCGCAGCTTACACGGCCCTGCAGTAAGTCTCGATCGACGAGTACTTGGGAAGGGGTCCAAACAGGGAGCAACGGATCAATCCGTTGCTCCTTGTTGTTTTTTCCAGTGCCTACGGTATGCCAGCTCTCAGACTGAGATCAGCAGACTTCTAGCTGTGACGATAACTGTCATCCGGGCAGCCAGGCAGGTTCCTTAGAGTGTTCCGATGTCGTCTAAATCATTCATCTCATTGATATCCAGCTTTTGCTACGGTCTGATTAGGGTGGCCAGCAACGTGCTGCCATCTAGATGGGTGATGGATATGTCTTCGAGACCAAAACTGAGTGCTGCCGCCGACGGGTTCTCGCTTATCGAACTCCTGATCGTGGTGGCCATCATCCTGATCATTGCCGCGATTGCCATCCCGAACCTGCTACGGGCCAGGATTGCTGCCAATGAATCTTCGGCGGCCAGTTCGGTTCGCCGTATCGCGACTTCGGAGATCGCCTACAATGCGGCCTATCCTACGGTGGGATATTCGCCGGACTTGGCGAGCATGGGCGGCCCGTCCACTGGCTGCGCTCCCAGTTCAACCACCGCCTGTATCCTGGATAGCATCGTGGCCGGTGGGAGCAAGAGCGGGTACCAACTTGCGGCCGTGGGCTTCAATGGTGGCGCTGGCCCCAACAGTTCGTTTGTGGCATCCTCGGCGCCCATCTCGTTCAACGTCACTGGCTTCCGCAATTTCTGCGTCGTCACCGACGGAGTTCTGCGCAACCAACCGGGCACTGCCGGCGGAGTTCCAGCGCCAGACGTTGCCACCTGCATGGGCTACACATCGGCGCAATAACCACCTTTACCTTCGTAACCTCGCGTACCCCGGCTGCCATCTCAAGGTTACAGGCATTTTGCTTATAATTTTTGCGTACGCAACAAGGCAATGAATCCGTTCTCCTAAATGGCGGCCATAGAGATCCTTGGTTTGACGAAGACTTACCAGGTGGGCTTCTGGCGAAAGCGGCCGAAGTGCGCCTTGCAGCCCCTCCGTTTGCAGGTGGAAGAAGGGGAGATTTTTGGCTTTCTCGGGCCTAACGGCGCCGGGAAAACCACCACTCTGAAAATGCTGATGGGCCTGGTGTATCCCAGCGCGGGCTCAGCCCGAATCCTCGGCTGTGAAATCAACGATCCGAGAATGAAAGCCCAGATCGGATTCCTCCCCGAGCAGCCCTATTTTTACGATTACCTGACTGCCGCCGAACTGCTTGAGTACTACGGGCAACTTTCGGGTGTCGATGCTAAGGAACGCAAACGCCGAGTCAGTGAAGTTCTGGATCGAGTCGGATTGCCCAATGTGTCCGGTATGCAGTTGCGGAAATTTTCCAAAGGCATGCTGCAGCGGGTGGGCGTCGCGCAGGCCATCCTGCACAACCCCCGAGTCCTGTTTTTCGACGAGCCCATGTCGGGACTCGATCCCATCGGCCGCCGCGAAGTGCGCGACTTGATGGAGGAACTGAAGCGCGCCGGCAAAACGGTCTTTTTCTCAACTCATATTCTTTCCGATGCGGAAGCGCTTTGCGACCGTGTTGCCATCATTCACCAGGGCGAGTTGCGGGGCGTGGGCGCGGTGGCCGACCTGACGTCCAGCGTGCAGGGGAAGGTCGAGGTGGTATGGCGAGGGAACACTGTACTCCCCAGCGTGAAAACCCTGGCGCTGGACTCCAGTGTTACCGGAGACACGGTTCGCGCCGTGGTCCTCGAGGCCAGCCAGGACGCCTTAATCGACACCCTCCGCCGCGAACGTCTGCATATTGTTTCGGTGACTCCGCTCCGGACCTCACTGGAGGAGTATTTCGTGCAGAAACTCAGGCCTGCTGAGGCGGCCGCTGGAGTGCGATCATGAGCTCACGTATACGGCACATCGCCTCCAATACTTTTCGCGAAGCCGTTCGCGATCGTGTGCTTTACAACTTGATTGCGTTTGCGGTGTTGATGTGTGGCGCCTCCATTCTGGTGGGGCAAATCTCCATCGGGATTGAACGCCTGGTAGTGATCAACCTCGGCCTCACCGCGATCTCGTTATTTGGCGTAGTCATCGCCATCTTCATTGGTATCGGACTGGTGTCGAAAGAAATCGAAAAGCGCACTCTCTACACCGTGCTGTCGCGGCCGGTGCAACGCTGGGAGTTCATTGTTGGCAAGTTCTTTGGTTTGGCCGGCACCCTGGTGGTGAACACGTTCTTTATGGCAATCGGCGTTTTCCTGGCTTTGCTGTACGTGTCGCAGCGTTTCCAGGCGGCGGATGGCTGGGTGCTGGTGGCGTTGTACTTCATCGTTTTGCAATTTCTGATCATCACCGCGCTGGCGCTATTCTTCTCGTCGTTCTCATCGCCCCTGCTGTCGGCGGTGTTTGCCTTCTCGTTGTTCGTGATCGGAAGTTTCGCGGAGGATCTGCGTGGATTTGCAGCCATGGCCCAGGGAACCACGCGCTGGCTGGCCACCGGTGCTGCTTATCTGTTGCCCAACTTCGCCTCTCTCAATGTGATCGGCTCAGTAGCGCATGGACAGGGCGTTGCTGGAGCGCTCATCCTGAGCGAAACCGCGTATGCGATGGTGTACGCGGCTATGGCCCTGTGCGGTGCAGTCTTGATTTTTGAACATCGCAACCTGAAATGAAACCTTCCAGCAAAATCACTCAAGTGGCCGGCACGTTCTTGGTGCTCTGCATGTTGACCTCGGTTCTTTTACTAAGGCAGGTTGACCGAATGCGGGGCGGAGCCACGCTGCAGGAAGTGCTCTACATTTCATCCCCCGGGGCCTTGAAACGCCTGAGCCTGGGGTACGACGGCTTGATGGCCGACATTTATTGGACCCGCGCGGTGCAGTATTTTGGCAGCAAGCACTTTGCCGGATCGCAGCATTACGACCTGCTGGCGCCTCTGCTCGAGATCACCACCGCACTCGATCCCCATTTGATCGTGGCCTACGAATTCGGCGCCAACTTTCTCGCGCCCAAGCCGCCCAATGGCGCCGGCATGCCGCAGCGCGCCATTGAGTTGAGCGAATTCGGCATCCGCAACAATCCCAGCGAATGGCGGCTGTATTACGATCTGGGTTTCATCTACTACATGGAGCTAAAGGACTACAAGAATGCCGCCGACGCCTTCGCGCGCGGCTCACGCGTCCCCAACGCCCATCCCTTTCTGGGCGTGATGGCGGCCCAGATGGCACAACACAGCGGCGAACTGCAAATGGCGCAGATGATTTGGTCGACCACTTACCAAAGCACACAGGACCGCGACGTCCGGGCCAACGCCGCCACCCATTTGCGCGCTTTGCAGGTGGAAGAGGACGTCACCCATCTTGGGAACCTGGTCGCCGAATATCACGCCAGGACTGGACGACTGCCTGACACCTTTTCTGATCTGCAGAATGTGGGCTTGTTGCATGAAGTCCCAACGGACCCGTTCGGCCACACCTACAAGCTGACCAGCGATGGCCGCGTCGAGGTAAGGACTCCGGATGATTTCCCGTTCCTCACGAAAGGCACACCGCCAGGATACGTCGCCCCACCCCCGCGGTTCCTGCCGTCCGACTAGAACCCTTACAACGCCAGTAACTCGTCCGCCGTCCGCTGCGCCTGGTCAAAATCACTTGTGAGTTGCCTGGCTTTGTCGATGGCGGCCTTCGCCTCGGCGGAATGTCCCGCCTGCTCCAGTGCTCGCCCCAGCAGAACATAGCCGACGGCCGTAGGCTCAACCGACATTGCATGCGAGTACTCGGCAATCGCCTGCTCCAAGTCTCCGCTCTTTTGAGCCAGCAGTCCCATCCCCACCATGGCCGCCGCTTTGTTGGGATTCAATCGCAACGCCGCCGCAAAGCTTTCTTTCGCGTGTGCATAGTCGTGAATCTGCTGATACGCAGCGCCCAGATTGCTGAGGGCATCCGCGCCCAGCGCGTCATCCGAACCCAGGCGCAGCGCCGCTTGAAACTCCTCAATCGCCTCCCGTACGTGGCCATGTCGCTGGTCGTAAATCCCCAGCCCGAGGTGAATTCGTGGATCGTCATCTCTCGGGTCAATGGCCTGGCGAAATTGCTGCACGGCTTCGTCGTAGCGTCCCTCGGCGTCGTAAGTCACGGCCAGATTGAAGTGCGCCTTGTAGCTGCGCACACTGGTGACCCGTAGCGCGTAGGACCACAGTGTCTCGCTGTCATGCCAGTAGCCGATTTGGCGATAGGTCAGGGCACCGAAAGCTACAATCACCGCCAAAGCTGGAACCACGAGCCACAAAGCTGGAAACTTCCTCGCTTCTGCCCACTCAGCGATTCCCCAGCTCACCATCACCAATAATCCGACAAACGGCAGGTAAGCGTAGCGGTCGGCCATCGCCTGTTCGCCTACTTGCACCAATCCGATCATCGGGACCAAAGAACCCAGAAACCAGAACCAGCCGGTCACTAGGTAACTGCGGTGCCGATAACGGATCACCAGCGCCGTAGCCAGCAGCAAGAAGGCCGTCGACGCAATCAGCTGCCAGAGTCTCAGCAAATCGAGGGGATGAGGATAGAGAGGCGAGAGCTGTGTCGGCCAGAACGCTTTTGCGATATAACGCGAATACGAAACAATTGCGTTCTGCAGACGCAGGCCGAAGGGATAAATAATGGCCGAGTGAATCGCGCCGCCTGCCCTCTGCGCCTGCATCGTGATGACAGCGCTGGCCATGGACATCAGAAACAGTGGCAGCTTTTCCAACAGTAGCGCCGACGCCCTCGCAACCTGCCCGCCCGCTGCCGGCTCAGGCGCATATCTTCCCAGCGGCCAGTAATCCCACAGCAACAGCAAGAACGGCAGCGTGATGACCTGCGGCTTGCTCATCAGACCACAGGCAAACAACGCCGCGACCAGCGCATATCGGCCGACGGCGGGCCGGCGCGCGTACCATCCGTAGGCCTGCAACGCCAGCAACAGAAACATCATGCTGAGGACGTTTTTTCGCTCCGATGCCCAGGCCACCGACTCCACATTCACCGGATGCAACGCGAACAGCGCCGCCACCATGAGACTGCGCCCGGTGAATCCCGTCGCGGACTGCAGCAACAGGAACAGCAGCACCGCATTCAGAGCGTGCAGAACGACATTCATGTAGTGATGTCCAACCGGATTCAACCCGAACAACTGGACATCGAGCGCATGAGAAATCCAAGTCAGCGGATGCCAGTTGGCCTCGTAATAATTAGTGAAAGCCCACTTCACCGTGCCCCAGTTCACCGCGGCCAGCACATGCGGGTTGCCGGTGATGTAGTGGTCGTCATCGAAATTGACGAAGGCGTTGCGGTTGACCGGGTTGTAAACCGCCAGCGTCGCCGCCACCAGCAGCAGGCACAAGACCACGGTCCGCTTTTGGGGTGACGAGAAAAGTCCGGCAGAACCAAGCAATGGCTTCACCGGTTGGACCTTGGCAGAAGCAGAGGACAAAGTATTTCCCTCGTGTGCGCCATTATATTGGCGAGGCTGCGCTCAGGAGCGTGCGGGAACCACGGAAGCACACCTTCGTCACTCGCGGAATTCAACGCAGAACCCGCTCACGCATGGGTAGAATCTCAGGGCAACCTATGCCTCCCTTCTCCGGCCCCGATATTCGCTTGACAACCGCCCTTCGTGACTGGTTCGCGCGACAGTCCGCTCGTAACGGAATCCCCTCCACCTTGAAAGAATTCTTGAGCGTTGCCTGGGAGTTCCTGCGCGATTCCCTGCCTGCGCGCCGCCGCCAGCGCTACGGCGACATGGACTACGACTGGGATCATCGTGTGGACACGACCGGTGCAACCGTCGGCTGGCGTGATCGTCTGCTCGGGCTGTTGCACTCGCCTTACCAACCAACCGATCCGCCGCTGTTTCAGGAAATGCTGGCAACCCTCAAGATCGACTTTCGCGATTTTATCTTCATCGACATCGGCTCGGGCAAGGGACGGACTTTGCTCATGGCGTCCGACTATCCGTTCCGCCGCATCGTCGGCGTAGAACTCCTGCCTGAATTGAATCGCGTGGCGCGGGAGAATATCCGCAAGTACAGGAGCGACTCTCAGCGGTGCTTGGCGATTGAATCCATCTGTGGCGACGCTCGCGAATTCGTCTTTCCGCCCGAACCGACCGTGCTTTATTTGTTCAATCCGCTGCCGGAGCCCGGGTTGGTGCAATTGATTGCCAACCTGGAACAATCGTTGCGAGAACATCCCCGGCCGCTGTTTGTGCTGTACCACAACCCTGTGCTGGAGCATGTGCTGGCTGACGGCAAATGGCTGAAAAAGATCGGGGGCACGCACCAGTATTCGATGTTCCGCAGTTCTCGCAAAACCGACAACGAGTGAGTAGACTAATTAAGGCCAGCTTCATGATGATCATTGGCGTATCCGACGCAAGAACTCATCTCACAGACTTGCTGAAGCGAGCATCCCAAGGAGAGACGTTTCAGATTACGGTGCGGGGAGTCCCAGTTGCCACCCTGGTTCCGATCAATGATGCGCACAATACCGATCTCGGCGATGTGGTTCGCGAGATTCGTCGACTCCGCAAGGGCATCACTCTGGGTAAGACCTCAATCCGGCAGTTGATCGATAGCGGTCGTCGTAATTAGCGGGGAGCGCGGGCTTAGGGCTTAAGCGGCTGACGACGCCCGTGGCGAATGTGCAGGACGAATACAACATCGCCCTCAATCGTGAATAGAATCCGATACACATGGGGCGAGTGGCCGTAGAACAGGTGACGCACTTCGAAGGGAAAAATCGCGCTCTCCGGAGCTAGCGGGCACCGCTTCGGAAACTCAGCGAGCGATGCGATCGCATTTTGTAGATCCAGAAACCACCGGATGCCGGCGTCTCCGGCCTGATGCGACAGCAGCCAGTCAAGGATCGCATCCCCGTCCTGATCAGCTGCGGCGGTCACTTCAACGCGGAAGGTCATGCTTGCGGCGCAGGTCCGCGAGGAATTCGCCGGCGGGTCGGGTGCGACCAGCCTTTACGTCTTCGGAAGCTTGAAGTATTCCCTCAACTGCTTCCGCGAAGTCTTGCCGCTCCCACTCCAGATAAGTCGCCAGAGCATCGTCAAGGGCGGTTGCAGGGTCCTGACCACGCCGTTTGGCATACTCTTCCAACTGCGCTTTACGCTCCGGTTTGAGTGGGATCATGTCCACGGCTAGTTCGATTCCCTTGAAGCCATCGTAAGACGTTCCGGGGCCCAGGTCAAAAACTATCTTGGACATGGCTCCGGCAACGGGGCTACCAGACACGTATCAATGTCATCCTGCAGGCTTATATGAAGGCGCATGCGTCCACCGATCACAGGGAGTCCAGGTGACCGGCCGTCTGATCAGACAGCTGTCTTCGCCCGTCCTACTTGGAACCCCATGCTTGCTTCAGAGCCTTGGTAACCACAGCTGACGCGGGCTTTTGCCATTCTTCAGGATGTGCATCCAGATAGTTCGTGACGATTTTCTTGACTTGTTCGAAGGTCACGTCGCCATCCGGCAAGTGAATCTCTCCGTGGACCTGTAAGATTTCTGACGCAGTGTTAATTACGCCAAAACAGTAACCCATGCCGTATCCGATCTCCTGGGCTTCAATAGCCGCCTCCACGGCACTCTTTTTGGTCAACTTGCGATCAGCGCACTGATGGACAAGATCCGTTCCGGTCGTTCTAAGTCCGGAATCTTGCGCAAGTGCCGAAACGCATAGTGTTATCCCCAGCAGAATCGCAGAGGTGACTTTCATTGTTTTCCTCCTGCCTTCTTCGTCGAGTGCGCTATGCCCGCGCCGCGTGTGCTACGTCATCACTGTCAACGCGCCCGTGCTGGTAAATGCCTCTGACGCAGCTCGGCCAACCAGCAACACTATACAAGGATCGTTCTCGGTGTGAAGGTGCGGTTCGTCGGGCACTGCGAATGGCGCTGGGGCAACACTCCGTGACTGAGCGGACTCGCTTTGGTTCTTAGTGGGGATCAGGCTTGCCCCCAGTGCGAGGGCCGCGACGATCGCGAACCCTGGGGAAAACGGTTTCATCTCTCTCCTCCTTTAGGGACTGAAGCAGGTTTGAGGTAAAACTCCTCGTGCCCTGTTTCAACCGAATGTTGGTTCATCTCTTCACCCCTAAACTCCTTGCCGCACTTGTTGCAGAGTACGGGCTGATTGCTCCGTTTCAGTCTTGGAAGTTGTTCCGGCATAGTTCTCCTCTCGCGCTAATCATGAGTTGGGAGCACGGAATCCCGCAAGAAGATACCGCAGATGTCGGTGCCACGCTAATCGGGCCACCCAGTCATCCGGTAAACTAGTGGCGTGGTCCCTAATTCCATCCTGCTTAAGCTTGTCTTCCTCCTAACAGTCACGACTCTAACCGCCCCCACTCCCTCCGTCCACACCGTCGCCGCTGCCGTCGATGCCCGCTACAACCATCTCCAAACCCTTCAAGCCGACTTCACCGAAATCTATCGCGGGGCCGGAATGGAACGGACTGAATCGGGAACACTTTGGTTAAAAAAACCTGGCAAGATGCGTTGGCAATACCGTTCTCCCCGAGAGAAGCTGTTCGTCAGCGACGGAAAGAGCGCCTGGTTTTACGTGCCAGGCGAACCTCAGGTACGGAGGACGCCAGTGCGACAACTCGATGATCTCCGGTCGCCACTGGCGTTCCTCCTGGGTAAAACCAAGCTGGAAAAGGAGTTGTCCGGTCTCTCGCCAGATCCAGACGTCGCCCCTTTGACTGCGGGCAACGTGGTTCTCAGAGGCGTACCGCAGGCCATGGCGGGTCAGGTCAACCGAGTACTCCTCGAGGTGACGCCTGCCGGCTGGATCGCCCGCATCGTACTGGAAGAGACCGATGGCTCCAGTACGGAATTCCGCTTCCAGAGGCAGACCGAAGATGGGAAAATTGATGACCAGAGCTTCCGGTTCGTGGTGCCTCCGGGAGTCGAAGTGATCGACGGCAACTTCGCGCCGTGATGGCGATTAAGTATAATATTTTCAGTATTTTGGCTTAGTAGAACGACTTCCGCCCAAGCCCATTACCCCCGGAATGCTTTGACGGGCAATTAACACAGGTTTCACGATACCGAATGTTAAACTTGGGTGGGGAACAGCAGCCGGACGACAGCATGGCCGAATTCCTGATCAAAGCAGCCGACGAGCGCGGGCGCCTTCTCCAGCAGGTGGAGAACGGATATTCCGAGGCCGAGGTTCGCGACCGCCTGGTGCAGCAAGGGTTCCTGGTTTATTGGGTTAAGCCCCGCACCCTGCTTTCCGGAGACCTCACCGTCCGGCGACGCGGTAAAGTCAAACAGAGCCAGTTCGTCATCTTCAACCAGCAATTTCTGACGCTGATCAAGGCCGGCTTGCCCATCCTCAGTTCGCTGGATTTGCTGATCAAGCGGCAGAGGAATAAGTATTTTCAAAGTCTCTTGCAAAACGTGCGCGACCGGGTGAAGGGAGGCGAACTGCTTTCCGATGCATTTGCGGCGCAGGGTGCGTTCCCCCGCATTCACTCGACCACGCTCTTGGCCGGCGAAAAAAGCGGCAACATGGAAGAAGTGCTTTCCCGCTACATCGCTTTCCAAAGACTTGCTTTGACTTTCAAGAAGAAGCTGGCGGTCTCGCTGGTTTATCCCACGCTGCTGGTCACCGTAGTATTTTGCATGATGATTTTTCTTGTGACTTACGTGGTGCCGCAGTTTGCCAAGCTTTACGAAGATATGCACGCGCAGCTGCCGGAGATCACACAGATCATGCTGAATCTCGGCATCCACGCACAAGCCTACGCGCCCTTCGCGGTCGTCGCCGTGGTGGCCGCGGGTGTGGGCTTCTGGTATTGGCAAAAAACCGACAATGGTGCGGCCACCATTGATGGCGCTATCTTAAGGCTTCCCTTGCTAGGCGAGATCTGGCTAAAGTACCAAGTAGCGAGTTTTTCCCGCATGCTCTCCACTCTGCTGGCCGGCGGCATGCCGCTGGTTCCTTCGCTCGAGACTGCTGGGGCTTCGATGAGCAGCCGCCGCATTCTGAACGGAATCAACGTGGCTGCTGTCCGTGTACGCGAAGGCCAGGGACTGGCCAAGAGCCTGGAAGAACAAAAGATGTTTCCGGACTTATCGGTCGAGATGATCGAAGTCGGCGAGTCCACCGGCGCTTTGCCGGCCATGTTGAATTCGGTGGCGGAGTTTTATGAGGAAGATGTGCAGACCGCGCTGGGCGCGGCCATGGCTCTGGTCGAGCCCGTTATCCTCATCGTTATGGCGGTGTTTGTGGGCGGAATCCTGATTTCGCTGTATCTGCCCATTTTCACCCTGGGATCAAGCATTCACTGATAGCGGAAGGTGCGTACATAAATGGCAGGCACGGCAGAAAACAAAACCGTATTCGTAGGCGGGGGCAACGGTACTCCCGCGGTCCCGAGTGAAGAATTGGAAAAGGCGCAGGACATCGCCCGCCGTTATCGCTGCCAGTTCGTGGACTTGCACAATTTCCAACTCCATCACGACCTGTTCAAGAACATTCCCGTCCACCTGATGTTCCGCTACGACTTCGTGCCTCTCGAAGAGATCGAAGATGGCAGGCTGGCCATCGCCATTGCCGATCCCAGCCAGTTGATGATGATCGATGAGATCAGCCTGCTGCTGGGCAAACGCATCCTCACAAAAGTCGCTACCCTCGGCCAGATTCGCGAGATTCTCAAGAAGACCGAGCAGTCCAAGCGCGTGCTCGAAGATGCCAGCGAAGGCTTCGCTCTGGACGTGATCCACGAAGAGGACGGCGCCGCCGACGAAAGCATCTCCATCGACCGCCTAACCGCGCAGGGCGACATCAGCCCCATTATTCGCCTGGTCGATACCACCATCTTCACCGCTTTGCAGCGGCGCGCCAGTGACATTCACATCGAGACTCGCGACGATTCCGTGTGCATCAAGTTCCGCATTGACGGCGTGCTCACGCAGGCCATGCCGCCCATCGCCAAGGAGCACCACTCGACAATCATTTCTCGTATCAAGGTCATGAGCGAGTTGGATATTTCCGAACGACGCGTGCCGCAGGACGGCCGTTTCCGCGTGAAGTACGGCACTCCCGAGCGCCCCATCGACTTTCGTGTCTCCATCATGCCCTCGATTCACGGCGAAGACGCTGTGCTCCGCGTGCTCGACAAAGAGTCGATGAGCGAGAAGTTCCACAAGCTCACGCTCGATGTGGTGGGTTTCGACGAGCAAGACCTGCGTCAATTCCGCCGCTACATAAAGGAACCCTACGGCATGGTGCTGGTGACCGGGCCCACGGGCAGCGGCAAGACCACCACGCTGTACGCCGCGGTCAGCGAGATCAAGACCGACGAAGACAAGATCATCACCATTGAAGACCCGGTGGAATACCAGATTCGCGGCATCACCCAGATTCCGGTCAACGAGAAAAAGGGCCTGACTTTCGCCCGTGGATTGCGCTCCATCTTGCGCCATGACCCGGACAAAATCATGGTCGGCGAAATCCGCGACACCGAGACCGCGCAAATCGCCATTCAGTCGGCCCTCACCGGTCACCTGGTCTTCACCACCGTCCACGCCAATAACGTGGTGGACGTGATCGGCCGCTTTCTCAACATGGGGGTTGAGGCCTACAACTTCGTTTCCGCGCTGAACTGCATTCTGGCGCAACGCCTGGTCCGGCTGATTTGCGAATCCTGCCGTACCCAGATGGAATATGACAAGGAGACGCTGGAAGCCAGCGGGCTGGATTTCGAACAATGGTCCAAAGTCGCCTTCTATGAAGGCCAGGGATGCATTGAGTGCGCCGGAACCGGGTTCCGCGGGCGTACTGCGATTCATGAATTGCTGAACCTGAGCGACCGCGTGCGTGAGCTGATCCTGCTCAAGAAACCGACTTCGGAGATCCGCCGCGCCGCCCGCGAAGAGGGGATGCGGTTCCTGCGTGAGTCCGCCCTCGATAAAGTGCGATTGGGGCTGACCACGCTAAAAGAGATCAATAAAGTCACATTCATCGAAAGCAGCCGCTAGAAAGCTCAGAAGTGCGGATTGAGGATGCCGCCCCTTTAGGCCATTCCTTCAAGTGCCCTTCGAGATATTGCAATTATTCGCACCACAGCGTTCTACTTATAGGTACGGGGAGTAGTGTCGAAGATGGGGATGACATCAAAACCGCAGTTGGCTTGCGAAGTTGCAGCCGACCGTGTGCTTGCCGCCCGGATATCGGAGCCGGGCACGGTCGATATGTGCGCCGCCAGCGAACTCGCTCCCGGTTGCGTTGTCCCGGACATGGTCGAGGCCAATCTGCGCGACCGCGGGCGTATTCTCGACTCCGTCCGCCAGACTCTGGACAGCCTGAGCGGCCGGTACCGCGACGTAATTGCCGTTCTGCCCGACGCCGCCATCCGCGTGGTACTGCTCGATTTTGACTCTCTGCCCACCAAGCGCGACGACGCCGAAGGCGTAGTGCGCTTCCGGCTGAAGAAGTCGCTTCCCTTTGATGTGGACAAGGCCAAGATTTCTTATCACACGCAAACCTCCAGCAGCGGAGTCCGGTTGGTCGCGGCCGTGGCCCTTACCAGCGTCATCGAAGAATACGAATCCGTCTTCCGCGAGGCCGGCTACAGTCCGGGAGTGGTGTTGCCCTCCATGCTGGCGGCTCTCGGCGCAGCAGACGCCGATCGTCCGACGCTGGTGGTCAAGGTGGACGCCCGCACGATCGGCATCGCCATCCTTGACAAGCAGCAACTATTGCTCTTTCGCAACCTTGAAAACCCGCGCGGTGTGACTATTTCCGGGGAGCAACTAGCGGACGAAGTCTATCCCTCGATTGTCTTCTTTCAGGATACTTATCACTTGAACATTGAGCGCATATTCGTCGCGGGGCTGGCGGACGTCGGCGGGGCCGTGCCAGCGCTGCGCGCCCAAACCGGCGCGGAAGTCCACGAACTGGTCGGCGCTGCGCAACTGGGCAGCGGCGCGGGCTCGGTTCCTAAATGGAGGATGGCGGGAGTGGTGGGGGCACTGCTTTCCTGATATGCGCGTTGACATCAATCTCGCGACCCAGCCGTACGAGGACGGGCGGCGCTTTTGGTTCCGCTGGGGCGGCGCGCTGGTGGCGCTCGGCATCGTGACCCTGGGCTTGGTGTACTTCACTCTGCTCGGCTGGGTTACGGCCAACAAAGACAAGGGTGTCATCGGGCAAAACCTGCACCAGATTGCGGATCGCGACGGCGAAAAGGCTGCCGCGCAAGCTCTCATGAATCTTCCCCAGAACAGCGTGACTCGTGACCGGTCGCAGCTCCTGAATAGCCTGTTTTACCGCAAGTCGTTCTCGTGGACCCAGGTGTTTGAGGAACTGGAGAGAGTCATGCCGCCACGGCTGCACGTGGTTTCCATCCAGCCTGAGTTCGGCCTCGACAATGAACTCGCCATCAAGCTGGCGGTGGCCGGAGATTCTCGCGATCGTGCGCTCGATTTGGTGCGCAAGATGGAAGAGTCGCAGCATTTTCAGCAGACCCAGATCGAGCAGGAAAGCGCGGAGGCCGGTTCCGGAGCCACGGCCGGAGATTCGGTGAAGTTCAGCATCAGCGCGCTCTATGTTGCAGGAAGCACGCCTTCGGGTAACCCAGTTCCGGGAAACAAGGCTCCCGCAAGCCCCGCAAACGGCAAATCAGGGGGAGCACAATAATGCCCGATCTCCGGCAGACCCGGCGTAAGGTCAAGATCGCTCTGGCGGCAATGGCAGCGGTAGATGTGATCGCGGTGGCGGTGTACTTTTCGCCGCTGGTCGGGTCGCAATCGGCGCGCCAGGACCAACTCCACCAACTCTGGAGGGAATTGCAGCAGAAGACTCGCGAGGTCGAGCCGCTACGCGGTCTGGACAAGAAAGTCCCGGTGGCTCGCAAACAAATTGATCAGTTTTACAACGACCGCCTGCCGGCTGAGGGTTCTTCGATCTCAGAAAACATCGGCAAGCTGGCGGGACAGGCCGGAGTAAAGATCAGCAGCATCCGGTACGACATGAAGGATCCCGAGACGTTGGGCGTCCGGCGGGTGCAGATTGAAGCCGACATGAATGGCGATTACTTGCAACTCGTCCGCTTTATCAACTCTCTGGAACGCGACCAGATGTTTTTCCTGGTTGACAGCGTACAACTGGGAGGCGAGCAGGCCGGCATGGTGAAGTTGCAGATGAAGCTGGAAACTTATCTCAAGACAGGTGCAGCCTGAGTGAAGGTCGGGACCGAGAACCGGAATAAGTTGATCGCCGCAGCGGTGCTGGGGGTGGTTGCCCTGGTATTGATCGGGCGCATGCTGTTTCCCCCCGCGCCGTCCGAGCCGGAAGCCACAGTAGTGGCGCCCGTCGCCGCAGCTCAGGCCTCGCGGCCTGCGGGCAAACCTCGCTTTGGCACCCGTCGGATGGCTGCTGGCCCGCCTCATTCCATCGACCCCAGCCTGCGCTACGACTGGCTGAAGGCCAGCGAAGATACCAAGTATGAGGGCACCGGACGAAACATTTTCCTGGCCCAGGCGGAGATTCCCCAGCCGGTTGCAAAGCCCCAAACCGACGCGGAAAAGCAAGCAGCGCAAGGCCCGCCTCCACCGCCGCCGCCGCCGCCCATTAATCTGAAGTTTTATGGCTTCGCCAGCAAGCCCGGCGAACCGAAAAAGGTTTTTCTGTCGCAGGGTGAAGATGTATTTATCGCCAGCGAAGGCGAGATCGTCGACCGCCGTTACAAGGTGCTGCACATTTCGCCGGTGTCAGTGGAGATCGAAGACGTGCTCAGCAACAACCGCCAGATGATTCCACTGACCCAGAGCTGAAGCAAGCTGAGTAATTAGGTAATTGATTCCCAGGTTACCAATTACGCGATGACTGGATTTTTATGAGGCTGTGTCCGCGATCTCGGAGATCCGCATCTTCTGCCCGCCCTGCCGAGAGAGGCTACATCCTCATCATCCTGATTTTGTTTGTGGCGCTGCTGGCGATTGCCATGACCGCATTCGTGCCTGTCATCTCCCAGCAGATCAAACGTGATCGCGAAGAGGAACTCATCCACCGTGGTACCCAGTACACGCGCGCCATCAAGCATTACATGAAGAAGTTCAACCGTTATCCCACCCGTATTGAGGACCTGGAGAGTACCAACAATATCCGCTACCTGCGGAAGCGGTACAAAGACCCCATCACCGGCAAGGACTTTAAGCTCCTCCACCAGGGCGAGGTTCAAATGTCATCCGCACCCGGGCTTGCAGGTGCGAATTCGGTTGCGAGTCTCGCGGGCGGGGCTGGGGGCCCCGGCAGCGCTCTTGGCGGCGGGAACACTCCCTTCGGAGGCAGCGGCGTCTTCGGAGGCGGTTCCCCGGGGAACAGCGGCGGAACTGCGGGAAGCGGCTTCGGGGGCAATAGTGGAGGAGGCTTCGGGGGCAATAACGGCGGGGGGTTCGGCGGCAATAGTGGCGGAGGCTTCGGCAGCAACAGTGGAAGCGCCTTCGGCGGAAACTCAGGCGGTCTCTTCGGCGGCAATGCAGGAGGCACCTTGGGCGGAAATCCGGGCCAACCTGCAAACAACAACCCAGATAACGGCTCCGACCCGAACCAGCCCCAGGGCGCGCCGGGAGCGTCCGATGGGCAAAGTGGATTTGGCCAGCGCGTGCGGCAGCCGCCCGGGTTCACTTCGCAGGAAAACGGCAACGCCAACCAGGTCATCGGCGGCGGACCGGTTGTGGGCGTGGCCAGCATCAGCAAAGACAAATCAATTCGCTCCTTCAACAAGAAAGACCATTACAAGGATTGGCAGTTCATTTATGACCCCACCACCGATCGCGGAGGTCTGATCACCACGCCCTACCAGCCCTCCTTGGTGACTGGAGCTCAAGGCCTGGCCGGCGCACCTGGCGGCGGTGTAACGCCGGGCGTCAACGGCGCCCCCGGTACACAGACTTCGCCTTTTGGATTTGGCGGCCAGCCCAACGCCCCTGGCGGATTTGGGACAGCTCCACAGCCGCCCATGACGCCCCAAATGCCACCCACTCAAGCTCCCCAGTAGCAGTTGTAGTTTGTCCTTTCTCCGATTTCCAGCCAATTGCGAGGAGGAACTCCCGCCCCGTGGCCGAAAATCAGGTAAGATGTTTCGGCCTTGGGTTGACGATCCTTGGCTTGACGATCCCTGGGTTGACAATCAATGAACCGCGAATATCACAAAGGATACAGCCAGGAACTCTATCGCGACATGGAAGCCCTGGTGTTTGGGCACTCGGGGACGCCACTGCTGGTGTTTCCCACCTCGATGGGGAAGTTCTTTGAGTATGAAGACCGGGGAATGATCAGCGTATTGGCGCCGAAGATTGAGGCGGGCGAGTTGCAGGTGTTTTGTCCCGACGGCGTGGACACGGAAAGTTGGTACAACAAGGGCGTCCACCCACGGGTGCGGGTGCTGAGGCATTTGCAGTACGAGCGCTATATCCTGCACGAGTTCCTGCCGTTTATTAAATGGAAGAACGCGTCCCCGGATCTGGCGGTGACCGGCGCGAGCTTCGGCGGTTACCACGCCATGAATTTCTCGTTGAAGCATCCTGGAGTGGTTTCGCATTGCGTGAGCATGAGCGGGGCCTACGATATTCATCAGTTTCTGGACGGTTACTACGACGATGATTGCTACTTCAACTGTCCGCAGGATTTCCTGCCGAACACCCATGACGACTGGTACCTGAGCCGCTACCGGCAGATGAAGATCGTACTGGGGTCGGCGGATTGGGACATGTGTCTGGACGAGAATGTGAAGTTGTCAGCGAAACTGCATGATAAAGGTGTGCCCCACTGGTTGGACGTCTGGGGAGACAATTCGAAACATGACTGGCCGCTGTGGCAAAAGATGGCGGTGAAGTACTTTTAGGCGGGTCGTTGGTCGCAGGTCGATAGTCGTCAGCGTGGTTGTGTGGAGCCCACGCATTGGGGTGCTTCTATGAAGAAAATCGGAGTCTTGTTTGGGATGGAGAATACCTTTCCGCCGGCGTTGGTGGAGAAGATCAACGGCATGAAGGTGGATGGTGTGCACGCGGAGTTTGTGAAGCTGGGCGGGGTGAAGATGGCCGACCCCAGCGGATACAAGGTCATCATCGACCGGATTTCGCAGGACATTCCCTTCTACCGTGCCTATTTGAAGAATGCCGCGCTGACCGGGACGATCGTTGTCAACAATCCTTTCTGGTGGACAGCAGACGACAAGTTTTTCAACTATGCGCTGGCCACCAAGCTGGGCGTGGCCATTCCTCCGACGGTGATCCTGCCGCACAACAAACATCCCGAGGGGACCACGGACCGCTCCATGCGCAACCTGATCTATCCCTTGAATTGGGATGACGTATTTGAGTACGTCGGATTTCCTGCGTTCCTGAAGCCGTATGCCGGCGGAGGATGGAAACACGTATACAAAGTCGATTCACGGGAGGAGTTTTTCCGTAATTACAATCAGACCGGCGACCTGTGCATGACCCTGCAACACGGCGTGGAGTTCGAGGAATACTATCGCTGTTATGTGGTGGGACAGGAAAAAGTTCACATCATGAAGTACGACCCGAAGGCGCCTCATCATGAACGCTATGTGAAGGGCAACCCGCCGCCCTCGAGCGTTAAGCTGCAGGAACGGATCGTGAAGGATTCGCTGACCTTGTGCCAGGCGTTGGGATACGACTTGAATACGGTGGAGTTTGCGGTGGAGGACGGCGTGCCCTACGCCATTGACTTCATGAATCCGGCGCCGGACGCAGAGATTACCTCGGTGGGCCAGTCCAATTTTGAATGGGTGGTGGATGCGGTGGCGGAAATGGCTGTGAACAAGGCGCTTAGCGGAGAGAATCCGGCGGAAGAACTGCGTTGGGCGGCGTTCCTGACCGGGCCGATGGAAGTGCCTTCAGCCAAACCCGCCGTAAAGAAGCGGGCAAGAGCGTAGAGGACTGACCAGAAGGGGGCCTGGCGGAACAAAGAGGAAAGCATCGGCAAGCATTGCGGCCGAAAGTTAGGCAGTTCTAAAAAGAGCCATAATTGTTATAGTTATGAGGTAGTTGACCCAGTTCCGGCCTCAGCATGCAACCAACCTTCACCCTCGGGATCGAAGAAGAATATCAGACGGTAGATCCCGTCACGCGCGACCTGCGCTCCCACATCCACACAGAAATGATGGAGCAGGGGCGAATGCGCCTCCAGGAAAAGGTAAAAGCGGAACTGCACCAGGCGGTGGTCGAAGTAGGCACTTCCGTGTGCAACAACATCAAGACTGCCAAGGCCGAGGTCAAGGCGTTGCGCCGCGACATGATCAAACTGGCCAAGGACAATGGCCTGCGGCTGGCGTCGGCGGCGACTCATCCTTTCGCCGACTGGCGTGAGCAGGAAATCACGCCGGACGATCGCTACAAGAACATCGTGGAGGACATGCAACTGGTGGCGCGGGCCAATCTGATCTTTGGTTTGCACGTGCACGTCGGCGTGGAGGACCGGGAGACCGCGATCCACCTGATGAACCACGCCCGCTACTTTGTGCCGCACATTCTGGCGCTATCGACGAATTCTCCATTCTGGCTGGGCATGAACACCGGACTGAAGTCGTATCGCTGTAAAGTGTTCGACAAGTTTCCGCGCACCAACATTCCGGATTACTTCCCCAGTTGGGGAGAATACGAAAACTTCATCAAGCTGTTGATCAAGACCAACTGCATCGATAACGCGAAAAAGATCTGGTGGGACATCCGTCCGCACCCATTCTTCAACACGCTGGAATTCCGGGTGTGTGACATTCCCATGCGGGTAGATGAAACCATTGCGCTCGCGGCGCTCATCCAGGCCACGGTTGCCAAACTGTATAAGCTGTATTCCGCGAACCAGGGATTCCGGCTCTACCGGCGGGCGCTGCTGATGGAAAACAAATGGCGGGCAGCGCGCTACGGGCTGAATGGGAAGATGATCGACTTCGGCAAACAGAAGGAGGTCCCGGCACGCGACTTGGTGCTGGAGTATCTGGAGTTTGTCGATGATGTCGCCGACGAACTGGATTCGCGCGACGAACTAAACTACATTCATGAGATCCTGGAAATGGGGACCGGCGCAGACCGGCAGTTGCGCGTGTTCCAGGAAACCGGCGACCTTAAGAAGGTCGTTGACTACATCATAGAGGAGACGGAAGTCGGCATTGAAGCAGAGGCCACTCCGGCGAGAAAAGTAGGGTAATGACAAAGTCCGTTGATGAGACACAGAATCCCACCCGCTTGCAAAAGGCGCAAACCGGGTCTGGCACTCTAACCCACCTAAGCGATATTCCTTTCGACCCTGAACTCACCCCCGGAGCGCGGAACGCGGTGAAGGTGTGCCTGCGTGTGCAACCGAGCGAGAAAGTCACGGTTATCACGGATGAGGCGACCAAGGAAATCGCCGCCAGCATTGTGAGCGAACTCGAGAGCGTGGGCGCGCCCTACCGGGGATTCGTGCTCGAAGAGGTTGCGCCGAGGCCGCTGGCCGAGTTTCCACGGGAGATTGCGGAAGACCTCGAGACCAGCCAGGTCAGCATTTTTGCGGTGCAGGCGCAAGCCAACGAACTGCGTACTCGCATGGCGATGACCGACATCGTGAACCGGCAAAAGATTCGCCACGCCCACATGGTGAACATCAACCGCCAGATCATGCTGGAGGGAATGCGTGCGGATTTCCTGAAAGTGGACCGGATCAGCACCAAAGTGGTGGACATGGTGCGGAAGGCTCGGCAGATTCGCGCGAAGACTCCGGCGGGAACGGATCTCGTGGCGGATTTGAATCCCAACTATCGCTGGATCAAAACCAGCGGGCTCATCAGTCCCGAGAAGTGGGGGAACCTGCCGGGTGGCGAGGTGTTTACCACGCCGGGCGAGGTGAACGGGACATTCGTTAGTGATGGAGTGGCCGGCGACTGGCTTTCGGCAAAATTCGGCGATCTGAAGCAGAATCCACTGACTATTCGCATGAAAGCGAATCGGGTGACGGAAGCTCATTCCGCGAATCGTGAACTGGAGAGCGATTTCTGGAACTATACCCACACCGACGAAAGCAGCGATCGCGTGGGCGAATTCGCCATCGGCACGAATATCGAGTTGAAAGATGTGATTGGCCAGATTCTCCAGGATGAAAAGTTTCCCGGCGTCCACATCGCGTTCGGCAACCCCTACGGCGCGCACACCGGCGCAGACTGGTACTCGTGCACCCATATCGATGTGGTGGGGCGGAAGTTCGATATTTGGGTGGATAACGAGCAGATCATGCGGGGCGGGCAGTTTTTGATTGAGGCGTAAACGAGAGCAAGCTGCCCTCGCAACAGCCGGCGTGGACGCCGGCACTACAGGTTCGCTGATACCCGCAGCTACAAACATTCGATGATTCCTTATTTACGCAAACAGTTCAATGCGAACTTCACTCCGGCAAAATACCAGACATTTCTCAAACGGATGACAGAACGCTGCGGTGCGCCGGTGGAATTCCGGCTGGCCGAGACGCCGTGTTTTTTCCCCAAGACGCTGCTGGAGCAGATGGCACAGTACGGTGCAGAACTGATTCACCAGCTTGAAACCCCGGAATACTTCAAGGCATCCTCCAGGACGATTCCGCCGGAGTTCAATGTTCCTAACGAAGCGCCGCATCCCATGTTTATCCAGGTGGATTTTGGGTTGGTGAAAGATGCGTCCGGCACCTTGCAGCCGAAGCTCGTGGAGTTGCAGGGTTTCCCTTCTCTATACGCCTATCAGGCAGTGCTTTCGCAGGTATACCAGGAAGTGTTCGGACTGAACAAAGACTTGCGCTACCTGCATCGCGGAATGGATTGGGAAGGCTACCAGACGCTGCTGCGGCAAGCAATCGTCGGCAAGCACGATCCCGAGAATGTGATTCTGATGGAGATTGACCCGCTGCATCAGAAGACGCTGCCGGATTTCCTGGTGACGGAGAAGTTGCTGGGAATCCCGACGGTCGCGATCACTGAGATCGAAAAACAAGGCCGAGAGTTGTTTTACAAGAAAGGCGGGAAGCAGATCCCGATTCGCCGCATCTACAACCGCGCGATCGTGGACGAACTGGTGCGCAAGAAGCTGAAGCTCAACTTTCGCTTTGATGAAGAGCTGGATGTCGAATGGGCGGGGCATCCGAACTGGTATTTCCGCATGAGCAAATTTTCGCTGCCCTACCTGCGGCATGAGTCTGTGCCTAAGACCTATTTTCTGGATCGCATCGAAGGTGTGCCAGTCGATCTGGAGAAATATGTGCTCAAGCCCTTGTTCTCGTTCGCCGGGCTGGGGGTCTTAATCAATCCCACGAAAGGCGACCTGGAGGCCATCCCTCAGGACAAGCGCGGCGATTACATTCTGCAGGAACGAATGGAGTTCGAGCCGGTGATCGAGACCCCGTTCGGGGCAACCAAGGCAGAAATTCGCATCATGTACATATGGGTCGATGAGTTGTTGCCAGTGTTGACCATCATTCGGATGGGCCGCGGCAAGATGATGGGCGTGGACCACAATAAGAACATGGAGTGGGTAGGGAGTTCGGCGGCGTTCTATCCGGAATAGCGTCAGCTATCATCCAGGCATCCACAGCCGGGCCGGTTCTGAGGTAGAATTCTGGCGCGGAGCGAAATCAGCCCCCAGAGCCGAAACTCAGGAGTTCAAATGAAACCAACTCAGTTCTCATCCATAGCCGTAGCCATCGCAGTGTGTGTACTGATTCTGTTGATTGCAGTGCCAGTGCTTACGGCTCCGTTAGGAGCCTCCCTGTACGGAGCACGGATGCAACGCAGCGCGCCGGGTGCGGCAATAAGCATATTGAATTTCCAGCGAACGGATTACACGACAGGGACAAACCCGCAGTCGATTGCCGTTGGGGATTTCAACAAGGACGGCAAGCTGGATCTGGCGATTTCCAACTACAACGGCGGAAATGCAGGGTCCATCAGCGTATTCCTGGGGAATGGCGACGGAACCTTTCAACCCCAGGTGGATTACTCTACGGGCCGCGGGCCAGTGGTGGTGATGGCCGCCGATTTCAACAAAGACGGCAAGCTGGACCTGGTAACGGCGAACGATACTGGAAGCTCGGTCAGCGTACTCCTGGGCAACGGGGACGGCACTTTTCAAGCGCACAGTGACTACCTGGCCGGAAGTTTTCCACATTGGGTGGCGGTTGCGGATTTCAACGGCGACGGCTATCCCGACCTGGTGGTGACCAACGAGGGTTCCAACAACGTTGGGATATTTCTGAATAATCGCGACGGCACCTTCCAGAGCATGAAGACTTATCCCACAGCGTTAGAGCCGTGGTCGGTGAGCACGGGAGATTTCAACAAGGACGGCAAGCAGGACCTGGCGGTGACGTGCTACTTCGACGGCGCCGTGTGCGTCCTGCTCGGCAATGGCGACGGAACGTTTGGCCCATACACCGAGTATGTCGCCGGGAATGCGCCCGCGGCCGTAGTAACGGCGGACATAAACCGGGACGGCATTCCGGACCTGGTAACCGCGAACTACACAAGCGGAAATACGGGCACGGCCGGTGTTCTGCTGGGGATTGGTGATGGAACGTTTAAGCCGGTCATGAACGCCACCGCCGGCCTGGGGCCCAACGGACTGGCCGTGGGAGATTTCAATGGCGATGGGATTCCGGACCTGGTCGTCGCCAACCTGATTGGAAACAACATGAGCGTGCTGCTGGGGAACGGCGACGGGACGTTCCAGGCACAGCAACAATTCAACACCGGCAAGTTCCCCATTGGAATGGCGGCGAGAGGGTTGAACGGCCAGGCTGCGGGATCGGACGACATTGTAGCCGCCAACGATCTGGCCACGTCGGCGAGCGTGTTCCTGAATGCGGCGGCAACGCGGATTACACTGACCAGCTCACCGAATCCGTCGAAGCAGGGCCAACCAGTAACGGCTACGGTCACGGTGGCAGCGGCACTGACCGGGCAGCCGACGGGGGAGATTACGTTTGAGAGCGGATCGGAGAAGAAAAAGGCAGCGCTCTCGAATGGAACCGCCAGTATCACGGTTACAGTCAACAAGACCGGAGCATTCAAGGTGAAGGCACTCTATTCCGGCGACAGTAACTTCAACCCCGGAGTGTCTAACACCATTACACAAACCGTGAATCCCTGATAAGGCGCCGGGGCTGTGGAGCGGACGGGAAGCTCGGCAGCGTTTTGTCCGGGATGATTATAGGTTCGCCCAAGGAAACTGCTCCCGCCCTTTGTAGCGTTTTGCATGGCGCAGGGGATGCACTTTCGCGCGAAAAATCTGCTACCATGACCGTTCAGCGAGGTAGCCATGCCCCAATACGTGATCGAGAGAGAGATCCCAGGCGCAGGCGATTTATCTGATGCGGAACTGCAGGCAGTCGCTAGAAAGTCAGTAGGGGTGCTGAAGGATATGGGGCCGGAAATCAAATGGCTCCACTCCTACGTCACCGGCGATAAAGTCTATTGTGTATACCTGGCGCCGGACGAGGAAACGGTTCGCGAACACGCACGCCGCGGAGGTTTTCCGGCGAATCGCGTCTCAGCAGTGCGGCGCCTGATCGATCCCGGCACCGCAAGCTGACTTAAGCGAAGTTTCGAGTTGGGAGGCCTGGTTCCGCCTCGAACTTAAGCGCCTCATGGACGGCGTGCTCGACCGTCATCGCCCAACCTTCCATCCATGCCGTCCCCGCAGCATTGCCGAGCGTGCGGCGGGCAAATTCCAGGGCTTTCTCAAGCCTGAGTTGCTCGGCGGGCGTGAGCGGAGCGCCCAACCTTTGGCGAAGCGCGGCTGCGGATCCTGCCAAGTGCAGAGATTGTTCGGCGTTCGCCTGGGCTGCGGCACTTACGGCGAGACATTCTAGCGCCCTCGCGATGCCGCGTTTGTGACCCAACTCCTGGAACAACTTGATGCTTTCGCCGTACAGCCGGCACGCCTCGGCGTTTTTGCCCTGATCGCAGCTCAGGCTTGCCAAATCGAATAGGGTGCTCGCAATACCCCAGCTGTCGCGCAGCCGGCAGAACTCCGACAGGCTCTGTTCACAAAATGAACGCGCGGCAACGAAGTCCGCTTTTTCCCGAGCGACGTCGCCCAGGTAGTTCAACGTCCAGGCGGCGCCGGCGCCATCTCCAACCTGGCGGAAGATCGTTAGAGACTCATCATAAAGCGAGGATGCACGCTGATATTCGCCCTGCGACTTCATCACACTGGCGAAATTGCTGAGGGCTCGGGCGAAGTCAGCGGGATCGCCCAGGTCCTTCCATATTGCGACACATCGTTCGAAGAGTAAGGACGCGGCAGCAATTTCGCCACGATTGCGAGCCATGACAGCCTGCGCGTTCAGTGCGACCACGATGCCGCGCTTATCGTTCAGTTCGAGGCAAGTCTCGAGGCTGTTTTCGAACATCTGCTGCGCACAGCCGTAATCGCCCTGCTCGCTCGCCAGAACCGCGCCAGCAAACAGAAGGCGGGCGCGAAGCTTCGGACGAGCCGCAGCCCCTTCCAACGCCAGCACCCGGGCGATGGTGTCACGGCCCTCCGTAAGATGTTCCCGCGTCTCCCAGAAGCGAAACAGAGCGGTGGCCATGCGGAGGGCCCAGTCAACATCCCCGGCATTTATCAGATGATCGATCGCCAACCGGAAGTTCTCATGTTCGACACCGAAACGGTCGAGCCATTCGGGGTGAGCAGCAGCGTCCTCGGCGCCTTCTTCGGAAAGCACGAGGTAATAAGCAGCATGGGCTCGGCGAGTTGCGGATTCATCGTCGCTTTCGGAGAGGCGTTCGAGAGCGTACTCCCGGATGGTGGAGAGCATAAAAAAGCGCGTTTCTTTATCGACCTGCTCCACCTGCTGCACCAGGCTCTTGTCGATCATGGAAGCCATGCCATCGAGCACGTCGAGACCCAGATCGCCTTTGGTGTTGCACACGGCTTCCACGCCTTCCAGCGTGCAGCTGCCGGTAAACGCGGAAAGCCTCCGAAAGAGAGTTTGCTCGGCGCCATTGAGGAGGCCGTAACTCCAGTCCACGGTGTTGCGAAGAGTTTGTTGCCGAGTTGGCAGGTCGCGGGCGCCACCGGTCAGCAGGTTCAAGCTGCTTTCGAGGCGTGTCAGCATGGCGGACGGCGAAAGCAGCTTGATGCGCGCGGCGGCAAGTTCGATGGCGAGAGGCAGGCCGTCAAGGCGGGAGCAGATGGCCGCCACCGCGGATGCGTTTTCCTTCGTCAGCGCGAATTCGCGCTTCACAGCCTGCGCGCGTGCCACAAAGAGCGCGACGGCTGGAAAACGGGAAAGCACCTCCAGAGGCGGAATGGACCTGGGGTCAGGCAGCCCGAGCGGCGGCACGGGAAATTCATGTTCGCCGTAGACATGAAGCGGCGCTTGGCTGGTGACCACGACCTTGAGTTTCGGGCCGGCGGTCAGCAGTTGCGCCACGAACGGCGCTGCGGAGACAAGGTGCTCAAAGTTGTCGAGCAAGAGAAGCATCGGCTGGCCCAGGCCGCCCACGTACTCCATCAAGCTTTCCTGCGGCGACGTATTTCCGGTTTCCCGCATGCCCAGTGCTTGCGCGATCGTGGAAGCGATCAAGCCACCTTCGCCAATCGCTGACAGAGCGACAAAGCACACACCCCCTGGAAACTGATCGGCGATTTCGCCCGCCACCTGCAAGGCGAGCCGCGTCTTTCCGATGCCGCCCGGACCGGTCAGAATCACGAGTTGTACGTCCACGCGGCTCAAGAGCTGACGGAGGCCAGCTGCCTCGTGTTCCCGTCCAATGAATGCGGTGCGCTGCACCGGCAGGTTGTTGGGGCGAGACTCGGATTCCCGGCCAGGAGCATCGGCGAGACGGTCGCGCACCGCGGCGAGGTCGCGAGCCAAGTCCCGGGTGGAGGCGTAGCGCTGTTTAGGGTCCTTGGCGAGACAGCGCTCCACGATCCAAATGAAAGGAGCAGGCGCCTGAAGCATTCTGGCACCGAGGCGCTCGGGCTCATCGCGAAGGATTGCGGCGGTGGTTTCCGCATGGGTCTTTTTCTGGAACGCAGGAGACCCGGTGACCATTTCGTAAAGGACCGATCCGAAGGAAAACTGGTCGGAACGAAAATCGAGCTCGCCGCCAGTCGTTTGTTCCGGCGACATGTAGCCGACGGTGCCCATCACTGTTCCGTGCTCGGTGATGCTGGTGGTTGAACCGGAACTCCGGGTCTGGTCGACGTTCCGAAGTTTCGCCAAACCGAAATCCAGCACCTTGGCCGTGCCGTCGCGAGAAACCATCAGGTTCTCCGGCTTCAGGTCGCGATGAATGACTCCCATCTCGTGCGCTTTGGCGAGACCGTCGGCAATCTGCGCCGCGATTGCAACCGTCTTGCGAAATGCAACCGGGCCGGAGGCGAGCAGCGTCCGTACCGTTTCTCCATCCACCAGTTCCATCGCGATATATCGCGTGCCGTCTACATTCCCAAGTTCATAAATCGTCACGATGTTCGGGTGATTAAGCGCGCAGGCGGAACGGGCTTCCTGCTCGAAGCGCGACAAGGCTCCCGGTTGAGAACCGCTGTCTGGCGAAAGGGTCTTGATTGCGACCTCACGGTCGAGGCGTAAGTCCTTAGCGCGATAGACCTCACCCATGCCGCCGGCGCCCAGCCGCTGGAGAATCTCGTAATTGCCGAAGCGCGTACCCGGCAACAGGGTGAATGGCGCCGAACCTGACGTGGGAGGTGGGTTCATGGACCTTGCTGGCGCAGCTACGGACAAGCAACAAGAAGCCTGCTCGCCCCTGCGCAATTACAGTTGAATCTTAAGTCGATGCCGGGACAAACCCAGGGCAGCACCATCGACGGGCTTATAATACCCCAGATTTCGGAGGGGTTTTATGGATATTCGATCGTTGCAGCGGCCACTGAAAGAAATGTACCGGCAAGACCCGGTGAGTTCCCGAATCACCCTGACTGCCCACGGCGCCCAAACGGACGCACCGATCGCTTGTTCTGTGGACTTGGGGCGGGCAATCTACAAGGCACAAGCGCACCAAGGGGTCGGTGGCGCAGGTACCGGGGCCTGCTCTGGAGACCTGCTGTTAGGTGCGTTAGCCGCCTGCGCGCAGATCACTTGCCAAATGGTGGCCGCTGCCATGGGAATACCTACAGAAAGAATAGATGTCACGGTCGAGGGCGACCTGGATCTGCAAGGAACGCTCGGAATATCGAAACAGGCGCCCGTCGGCTTTGAGAGCATCCGAGTCACTTTCGACATCCGGGCACCGCATGCAACGGTTGAGCAGTTAAGCGCGTTGCAGGCGAAAACGGAACAGTATTGCGTGGTGATGCAAACCTTGCAGCATCCGCCGCGAATTGAGAACAAATGGAAGCAGTAGGGTTAGTCAAGGGTCCAGTGGATGCAAGGCTTGATCAGTGTTCTCCGATACATAGCGCACTTCGCGATGCGTGGGTGCAGGCGCGACCGGGGTGTGGAGATCACACTCACGCCCTGCGCGGCGTGGCCTTGGACCAGTGATTTTCTAACGCTACGGGATCACGCGGAACGGCACATTGCTGGTCAGTGTGCCGCTGGGCGTGGTCACGGTGACGTAGCCGGTGGTTGCGCCTTCGGGTACGGTCGCTCGTATGTCTTTATCTGAGGTAACAGTGAAGTTCGCCTGGATTCCGTTGATGGCAACGCTGGTAGTTCCGGTAAATCCTTGGCCGAGGATCGGCCCGGTTTCGCCGACTTTGCCTGCGGCACGAACGAAGGTGACGAATGGGCCGAGGCCAGTAGACAGTCGGAAGATGGTTCCCTCAGAGTTAGCCCCGTAGTAGTAGTTTGTGCCATAAAAATTCCCGTCGGTAGCTTGCATCAGTGTTGCCGTAGAACCGGGCCCGTCGGCGCAGTCTCTTTCGGAGCAAAAGTTGTAGACCGTGGTGAGCACGCCGCGAGGCGTGATGGAGAAAATTGTCCCATATCCGTGGGCGCCACCGTTCGTGGTAATCCCCCAGAGGTTTCCGTCACTGGCCTGGATCAATTCTTCCGGCCACGCCCCGTCCTCGCAAGAGGTGCGCAAACAGAAACTGTGAAGCCTGGTCAACTTACCACCCGGAGTGATCTGGAAGACAGTCCCCCGGTCGTAGAACCCGCCGAGTTCCGTTGTCCCGTAAAGGTTCCCGTCAGTGCCTTGAATCAGACCCGCGTTGGGCTGCCTCCCGTCTACGCATGGCTTGTTCGAACAAAAGCTGTATAGCGTCGTTAGGCTGCCAGCGGGCGTGATTTTGAACACCGAACCGCCGCCATAGGCCCCGCCATAATAGGTGGTCCCGTAGAGATTCTCATCGGCGGACTGGACAAGTGGCCCCCTGGGGTCTGCCCCGTCCGTGCACTGTGTCTGAGAGCAGAAGGTGTATATCGTCGTGAGCGTGCCACTGCGGGTGGCTTTGAATACTGTTCCGTAACCGTCTCTCAGGGTTAGCCCATAGAGGTTCCCATCAGCGCCCTGGGTGAGAGCATAGTAGGGCTCCAGTCCATCCGTGCAGTTGGGTAGTGAGCAAAAGTTGTAAAGTGTGGTCAGCGTCCCTCCGGGGGTGATTTTGAAAACCGTCCCGCCGCTGCCGGAACCCCCTGAGGAGGTTGTCCCGTAGAAGTTGAGGTCAGTGGCCAGGACTAGCGGATTGGGCTCTTGCCCGTCCAGGCACATGTCCCCTTGCCTCTGCGAGCAAAAACTATAGAGAGTTGTCAATCCGCCTGGGCTGATTCTATAAACTGTGCCCCACCCTTGCGCGCCGCCTTGGCTTGTGGAGCCGTAGAACTTCCCGCCGATGCCTTGCACGAGCCCGACGGGAGAGAGGCCGTCTGTGATGTCAAATACAAAAAGTGTGGTAAATGTCTGCGCGTGCGCTGCAATGGCAGTCGCGGCACAGAGCAAAATCACTGCGCAGCCGTTTTTGCATCCGCTGAGCTTCGTCATTGGGCACCTCCGTAGTTACGAGACTCGGACTCGCGGCCCACTCACGCGAGAGAAACGGGACCTACCTAGCCGAGAACAGCAAGGGGGTGCGATGCTGAAACGCCGAACAGTGAGGATTATCGTCCCCGGTCTGGCTTGGGTCAAGCTGCACCTTATTTAATCTTTCATCAGCCATTACCAGAGGGGGGCGCTCTAAGAGTCTCTCCTTCCCTCCTCCCGGGCGACGGTTGACGGGATGTTACGCATTGAGGGGATTTTGCTACACCCCCCTGGCGATCAGCTCACTTTTGATTGTTGGAGTGTTCGGCCATAGGGTGCGACGCCTACACTTTGTTGCGTGTGGGCACGGCGAGATTTTTAGAAAAAACGCGCGCGGAGTTCGCAGAGCAGGCTGGGTCATTGGCGTATGGTGGATGTTTTTATTTAACCTCAACAACAGTATGGTTGGACGTTGCTGATAACACGGTAGATGCAGGTCTTTTTATTCCGATTCCGGTCGATTTCAAGGTCAGCGAATTTTCAAAAAAGTTGCGCGAAAAAGTTCAAAGACTCACGCCCCACAATGAAAGATTAAATTAATAGGGTACAGCTTGACCCCAACCAGGCTGGGGAAGATAATCCTTCACTGCTCGGCATTTCCGCAGCGTACTCCCCCTTGCGGTTCGCAGCCGGGCATGTTCTCTAGCGTGAGTAGGCCACGATCCGACGTTGCGCCACGGAGGTCACCAATGACGAAACTTAGAGGGTGGAAGTTGAGCACCGTGGTCGCGCTCTGTGCTGCTACAGCGATCGTAGTACATGGCCAAACTTTCACAACATTGCACAGCTTTAACGGCGCGGACGGACAGTACCCCTCTGGGGTGGTGCAGGCCGCTGATGGGAATTTCTACGGCATAACAAATCTTGGCGGAGCAAACATGTGTAACGGTGTTGGCTGTGGCACCGTCTTCGAGATCACCCCAACTGGCGTCCTAACGACGCTATACAACTTTTGCTCGCAGGACGCCTGCTTGGACGGCAACGGCCCCGAGGCTGAGCTCATCCAGGCAACCGATGGGAACTTCTACGGGACGACTGCCTACGGCGGGGCAAACACTTGCGACAATTTTGGCACCCTTGGCTGCGGCACCGTCTTCAGACTCAGCCCGAGCGGCATGTTAACGACGCTCTACGACTTCTGCTTGCAAGGCAGTTGTCCCGACGGGCTATACCCACAAGCGTCGCTGATCCAAGCCGTCGGTGGGAACTTCTACGGGGCGACGTTCTTCGGCGGGAATCACAACGCATGCAATACCGGGGATGGCTTTGGCTGTGGCACGGTGTTCAAGATCAGCCCAAGTGGCGCTTTGACGACACTCTACAGCTTTTGCCCGCAAACCGTCTGCACTGACGGCAGCGGCCCTAGCGGGCTGATCCAGGCAACCGACGGCAGTTTCTACGGGACGACTGTGGCGGGCGGAGCCAACAACCAAGGCACGGTCTTCAAGATCACGTCGCAAGGCGCGTTGACGACACTTTACAGCTTTTGCTCGCAAACCTCTTGCACTGACGGCAGGAGCCCGATCGGGCTGATCCAGGCAACCGACGGGAACTTCTACGGAACAACTTTCTACGGCGGCGTCGCCAAATGTGGCGTCAATGGTTCTGGCTGCGGGACGGTCTTCAAAATCACCCCAGGCGGCACACTGACGACGATGTATGCCTTCAACAACTCCGACTCGGGGCCAGTTGGACTGATCGAGGCCTCTGATGGAAACCTCTATGGGATAACATCGCGAGGCCGTTGGGGAGGGACGATTTTCACAATCACCAGGGGCCGGTTTGCCACACTCTACACCTTTTGTTTTAAGAACGGTTGCACGGATGGCGAGATTCCCGCCGGACTAGTCCAAGGTACCGATGGAGATTTTTACGGCGCCACCACCCTTGGAGGTGCCAACGGCGATGGAACAGTCTTTCGTCTCACGACCGGCCTTGGTCCGTTCGTGAGCTTGGTGCGGAACCCCGCGAAGGCTGGACAAGTGTTCGGAATCCTCGGGCAAGGATTCTTTGGAACAACAAGCGTGTCATTGAACGGAACTGCGGCAACATTCAGTGTTAAATCTGCCACGTTGGTGGAGGCCACAGTGCCCGCAGGAGCGACCACCGGGTTCGTCACCGTGACCACGCCCAGCGGCACGCTCACCAGCAACGTGCCATTCCACGTGATTAAGTAGCTATAGACTGCAACGGGGATTGCCCGATGACAAAACCGAGCGAGTAGGAAAAGGGCTGGGCCGTGTTTGTGTTCTGTGCCGCAATGGGCGATTGCCGCGCCTGCACAGACGCGTTCAACACTCTGGTGAATTTCGATGGGGCCAACGGCGCGAACGTCCACTACCTCCGTTTGCTGGCTGATGGCTTTTCCATCGCGTCAATAACAACCAGCTTCGGCACTTTTTTACCGTCGGCCTGCGCCTTGTTGTAAATCTCCCGAACTTGTTTGATTTGTTTTTCTGATTCAGTCACGCGGATTACCACGTAGAAAGTAGATGTCGTATTTTCGCTTTTCTCGTAAGCTGGCAGTTGATGCTCAAAGCCTTGAACAAGATGTGGATTCGATGACAACTTGATTTCCACCAGAACCCGCGCGTCGTAGCCACTGCTGATTTTGAAATCTACCGGGCCGTTTCCGCCGTTCGGCTCGCGGCTCAGATCGAGATTACTGGCTGCACAATAGGTATCGGCAGTAGCAAAGAACAGGCGCTGGCTATAACGTTCATGGAGCGGCGAGCCATCCCTAAAAAGGTGTTCCCTTAGTCCGTTGTCCTCGATATTGCGCTTGAATTGGGCAATGATGCTTTCAACAACGCCCTCTACGCCCGACAAGCCTTGCTTGGGCTGAAATGTTAGAGGAAGAGGAAACCTATTGGCTGACTCTTTCCCAAAGAAGTACCACTTCACCTCACCTGCGGGGTCCGTTGCGAAATCGTACGGCTTCGGTCGACTCTCCTTGTAGACGCGAATCAGTTCCTTGAGGGCGTCGGGATTTTCGAAGATGGCCTTCCGGAGCTCGGGTTTCGGAATCCTTCGCCGTTTGCCCCAGATGCCAGCCACCATCTGATTGATTCGTTGCCGTAGCGCTTGGTTATGGGCGGCGACTGCGTCGATTCCATCCCATGATTGCGCAACAGGTAGGTCTCTCAAAAGTTCCGTTGGCAGGAAGATGAGAGGTTTTGTCCTGCTGGGATGATGCGGCACAAGGTAAGTCTTTTCAGAAGTCTTCAAATGTGCAAGATCCTTGAGGTCTAGCTCTCTGCTCGTCCTGTCGGTGTATTCGTACAGGTCATGACGGATGATACGTATGGTCATGTCGCTCAAGCGATCAGCCCCGAAGTCCTCTTCAAACAGACCCAATAACTCGAAAATCACGGGATCAGAGATTCCGAGTTTAATAATCTCCCACGCAGATTCTAGCAAGCGGTTGCCGAGTACAGGACCAATACCTCTCCCGTCATCAGACTTGGCGGAATAACCGATGGCAGTACCCGGTAGCTCACGAAATACAAGCCGCTCTTGGGCACCTCGCCACGCGCGATCGTCACGTTTCTCAGACTTGGAAAGCAGCAAGAGTATTTCTTCATAATGCTTCTCAACCTTCTGCCGGGAGGCCTTGAACTCGGGGGTCTTCGCACTATTGAGCAAAAGAGGGTCAACAAAAAGATGGGTGTCTACTCCGATGACAGTATCCAGGACACCGGCATTCTCTAGATCGTTGGACTTGACTCCAAGGTATGTGCTTAGTTGTTGTGCCATTTAAAAAACTCATTGTTCCGCTGTCTTAATTGGGGCGGTGTCCTCGTTCCGATTCTTGATGTAGCCTACAGACCCGCGGCTTGACGTGCCGAAACACGTAAACACCAAAGACACATACGAGCGTCAACGTTTCAGCCGTTTGATGCTCCTAAATCCTTGGGGGATTGTTCCGGGGAAGTATACGAGTGAAGACTGTAGTTCAATCAGGAGACTTTCGCAACTGGTTTATGTATGCCTCATATTCTACGAGCACCTTCAAACACTTCGCCAGCTTGCTTGCCCTGACGAATTCCGGCTTACAAATCTTTTCTAGAGTGTGCTGATTGATCCCACGACGCATGAATTCCCTCTTCGGAACCTTGGCAATCCGTGCCAATTGCTCGTCATTCGCGACAGCGTTCCCTTTTCGCCGGTACTGGATTGCTCTGAATTCCAACAGGCTCAAATCTTCCCCTTCTTCCCAATGTTTATCCGATTCTTTCCCGATGTAGACTGGCGGCCAGTTCGCGATGATATGCGCTCGCTGCAACAAACCCCGCGTATCGAATTCGCACGGGTTCCCGTCAGGCCCGAGGCTTTTGGCCTCTGGATGATTCTGGTACGAGTCCATGAGCATGAAGAAACTCTTTGCGACCGCTCTCGTGCCGTCATATTCGCCAGTGAGTTCGTAAATGGGCGAAGCGCAATCGTGGATGTTGATACATTTCGACTTCATCCAATCTTCTCGTACGTCAGAAAAAGGAGTTATCAGGGTGAACTTGTCCGGGTCAACGTTTTGTGGACATCCAAAGCGGTCTATTTGTGGAAGCATCATGAAATTGTTCGGGCGCGTGAGTGGCCCCTTGGCAAGGTATTGCAATGCGTGATGTGGGGTGCTGACGGCCAACCGCATCATGACTGGAAGATCAAACCATGAAGGCTTCGTGCGCTTCAATCCGAGGACCCCGCGAATGATCCAGTCCCAAGCCTCGAATATCCACTGCGGGATTTCGTGGTCCCATCCTTCACGGGAATCCTTGGGCGCATAAAAATAGCCAAGACCATGCGCTTTGGGTTCCACGATCTCAATGTCGTTGTGGGATTTCGTATAAAGCGCATACCTCTTCGCAGCTATGCTGTAGCCGAAGAGTTGACGGCGCTGTTTGTTAGGCCCCCAATTCAGTTTATGAATCTTGAGAATCGAGCCAGGAACGACCTTGCGGTCGTAAGGGTTGAGAAGCTCAAATCTGTCAACGATGCTTTGCACCTCAGCCCAGGAAAGCGCCTTGATAGGCTTCGCGCCATCCGGCATGGCAACATGCCCGCCACGCTGCGACGACACGATGGCGGCGCTGTCGGTGTCACAAAACAGGAATGCTCCGCCGGCATCAGCTATGCACTTTTCGAGCATTCCCAGAAGTAGGCGGCCACCGGATGTGATGAGTGAAGCGATGTGAGGTGCGAACCACTTTCCGGGTTCTTCTACCACGTCGGAAGTAGTCTCAAAAGACTCTCCACCTGCAAAGACCTTCAGTTCTGCGTCATCGGCTTCGTTCGGATTGAGTTCTACGAATAGACCATAGGACCCGCTGTTGGCGAGAATCTTCAACCAATAATGGAGTTCTGGATTTGATTCGTTTGCCGCTCGCTGTTCGATGACGTGCTTAAAGAAACTATTCTTGTTGGCATCCACCAAAACCATGCCGCGCAGGGATGTTGACGTTAACCCAGCCTGTTTGCCTTGCGGAACTACCCGGATGGCCTTTTCGATGTGAGGGACCTTTCCGGTTAGGAGAATGGATGCAATGATGTCTGGCCCTGCGAACCAGATTGGCTCTTTGCTACTAAGGAAGTTGATTCCGATGTTCTGAGTCGTGCCGTTGTAGATGGTCCGCACGGGAAGAATGTCGTTATCCGGGCGAACCAGGGCAAAGAACTTGAATTCGGGCCACAGTTCGCGGTCAAAGCAGCGGCTAAGAGTAATCTGCGAGAGCAGCCGCCGCACTTCTGCTGTCGCCTCGGGGAAGGTGACATTCTCAGCCGTAAGCACAGCCCAATTGCCTAAGAGTTCGTTCACGGTGGGGTACTGAGACATGAAATCCACCGGACAGGTTGGTAGTTCCCAATTGCGAATGCGGCACTCCGCCCGCCCGCCGAAGTAACTTTGCATGAAAATGCCGTATGCGGCATCTGCATCTCTAACTTTCTCGCTCGGATGCAAAATGTGCAGCTCTTCGAGATAGCCCTTCGCCACGCTGGCCGGGCTGAACATTTTGTCAGGACCGGGAGCGATTGGATGCAGGTCGTACTCCTGCTTCACAGCATTCAGCAGACCAACCGTAGATCGAACATCCTGTCTGCAATACTCCACCTCTTCCAAATCCACACGCCCGGTTGGCTTATGGTCTAGCTTTCCAGGAACTTCAAACTTCTTACATCCTGTTTTTAGCGAATAGGATTTGTTGCGAAGTGCCCAGAGCAGAGTGCGCACGTCCAGGAATCTAGCGGCTGGCCAAAGCTTAACATGCTGACCTTTCTTCTTCGGCTCAGACATAGGTGCGCGAGTGGAATTGATGATTGCCGTTTTGCTGTTGAGTGCCTTGACGACAATACGCGGAAAAAACTTATTCGCCCCCAGCTCAGCCGTTTTCGGGTTGCGCCACTGAGACAGGATCAACGACCACCCGCCGTTCTTTGCGGTCTCCCAATCCACAGCAAGCCTGCTTAGGTCGAACCCGGCATTGAAACAGACGATGAGTGCCTTGGCCTGAATCGCCATCCCGAAAACTTCCGCAATGAACTTTGCGCGGGAGTAAAGGCGCAAGCGGTCGCAACCGTCGACAGCGGTCTCGGGCTTTGCGGCTCTCGCGTATTTGCGAAGCACGTTCAGTTCCTCCACGGGAAGATCGTGATCGTGGAAGATTCCTTCTTCCAGAGGCACGTATACACCATCCCGCAATTGGCAGAAGCGCCAGAACCCGAATGTCAGGGTTTGATCGGCGGTAATCCTAGATTCACCATCGAAGATCAGCGCATGATCCGGCCACTTTGGGGCCTTATCCGCAGGGTGGTCGTTCTTCTTGTTTTCGTCCTTCTTCTTTCCGCGCTTTCCGTTGCTTTGTACGACAGTGTGTGCTCGAACGTAGATGTCGGGAATCGGTGCAGTCTTCCTTTGTTTTTTACTCATGATTAACCTCCACGTGGCGTTCCAACAGATTTGCCCACTTGCGATACGACTTTGCGAGCGATTCAAAAAGGACAGCCGAAGCTTTGAGTATGAGAACGATGAGCTTCAGTAGATTTGTTTCGGGGTGCATACTGACCCCTTCACCTGCCAATCCTTCGGTAATTTCCCGATGACAATTGAGGCACAAAGTTACGATTGCATCTGGGTCATGCGCTTCCCCGAAATTGTGATGGTCCTCAGTTAAGCGATTTAAGCGATCATTGGTAATCCCTCTCGCTGCGAGCCAATGGCGTGATACTTGCGTGAGCGATTCCAGGCAGGCATAACCGCAGAAAAGACAAAACGCGTTGACACCAAGTCGATCCTGCCTGACAGCTTTGCGCCGGGCAGTTCGGATTGGCTGCTGATCTTTCACGCATCTCCGCCGCTGAATGACCTATACAGCACGAAGTCGGATAGGGCGGGTTCGATTGCTACAATCGTCCGGCCTGCTGTGACGAGTTCCACTCCTGCGATCTTCTTTCCGTGCCATGATGCAAGAGCGTTACGATTACCGCGCAGGTACCGCCCCAAGTCGCGGAGATACCGGCCTAACTGTTCACGTTCCTTGGAAGAACGAGTTCTGACGGCAACAGAATTGCCGTGGGCGTCGGGAACGTAGAGTGTCGCGGCGTACCTATCGCTCTTCGTGGCCCGGTACTTCCCTTTGGACTCGTTCAATGCCGATGGAAAGTATTTCCTAACCGTTTCAGGTTTGACGCCTTGCAACTTGGATGCGTGGGTCAGCGACAGATTGGGGTCGCTACGCATGGCCGCGAGAACGTGGAGGGCGCGGTCACGAGCCGCAGAGCTAGGCCCAGAAATAGGGGACGTTGAGATTGATCGGTGTGATTTTCGATGTGTCGGGCCTGCTCTTGCCATAACAGAGGCAAGACTAAGCCCAAGAATCCAGATGGTCAGGGACGTGAAATTTCTTTTCGCGTCCCCAGACTGTTATCCTTCGCCAAATGGGAAGGCGAACCGACTCCTGGAAACAGAAGGTTCATCCGCTGTTCATCGAAGGCACAGCAGCTTACCGAGATGCGGTTAGAACATGGCAGGCCCTCGGACCGCAGCCGCCAGTTGAACGAATCGCGCAGATAGAGTCGCGTCTCGAAAAGGACCTAGAGGCTGTCAGGGTGCGGTATTCCAACGCCCAGTACACTCCGACGACCAACGATCCTCTGAACCTTATTCTCGTCGATGTTGGAGTTACGTCATGGCCCCCATCGCAGCGTGAGATGGATCAGGGTTTTTTGGAACTGCTTTACTGGAAGCGGTTCAAAGAACCTCTTTGGATCGCGTTACAGAAAGCAAATGCCGGTGACTTGGATGCCCTGCGAAGGGTCAACCGAGTTGGCGAGGATTTTCAAAAGTTCAAATTTGGAAAAGGGCCAGTAAAGGCCGCGAAAGGCGATCCCGACCACGGAGCGTTACTCGATCTTGGACTCGATCTTGGCCTTAGTGCACTCAATCCTGAAGAGCTTGCTGACTGCTTTGACTGTGTTTGTCCATGCGGCCGAATCCATGACGCAGACGCTCTCAAGAAACAACGCTCTCGAAAACAGAAGGCATTAAAGATGGCGACAAATTGGCTGATCGCCGAACGTGCAAAGATGTCTACGCGTGAATGGATGGCGGCTTACGGAATGTACGGACTTCAAGCGAAGGGAGTTCCAGCCGTCGGTGAGATAGGGCGTAGGGTTTATGTTGGCAAGGTCGGGCAACTCCCATGGTGGCACGTAGATGAACAGGGGAGGCTATTTTCACACTCAGAATTCGATGAGGAATCCGTTGCAAAAGAACTACCTTACGCATTTGCGGTGAGCACGTTAAGGGAGTTGTTTGATATGTTTTTCCTCTCCGATGCAGGGCAGCAGGACGCAAACAACAATCGGCAAACGAAAAATGGAATGTCATCGTGACTCTATGTCACTGATTTATAATGAGTAATGGTTTAAACGGGCCTGCCGACTGCTACTAACAGGCGACAAGCCCTGTCTACCATCGGAAAGGCACTCCAATGGCAGCTTCGCACAACCTACCGCAATCGACTCATTCCGGCAAATCTCCAATCAGCAAGAGTGGCGTGCTTACAATCCACGGTTTTGGTCTGCGTGTGAGGATGCAATCCGGTCACCTCGAAATCGAGGATGGTGTGGGCCCGGAGCGGCGCAAGATCAGGCTTGCCCGTGTCGGTCATCGGCTGAAACGTTTGGTCTGCACCTCCGCCGACGGGTTCGCAACCTTCGGGGCATTAAAATGGCTAGCCGACGTTGGCGCTTCGTTCGTAATGCTGACTCCGACTGGAAGAGTCTTGTTCGTGACTGGGCCGACTGCATCTAGTGATGCGCGGTTGCGCCGTGCCCAATCCCTTGCGCTCAACAATGGTATTGGGCTCGATATCTCTCGCGCCTTGATTGACGCCAAGATCGCAGGGCAGCAACGAGTGACACAAGAGCGTTTGAATGATCCCGCCACAGCCGGGATAATCGCAACTTTTCGAGACAGACTGGCTGTCGCCGATACCCTTCAAACGATCCGTACACTCGAAGCTCACGCGGCAGTCGCATATTTTGGTGCGTGGTCTAAGACTCCAGTGCTTTGGCCCAAGGCGGATTTGCGCCAAATCCCGAATCATTGGCTTACGGTTGGAAGCAGGCACTCACCGTTGTCTGGCGGACCCCGTTTAGCGGTAACACCCGTCCACGCAATTCTCAATTATTGTTTCGCTTTGCTCGAATCGGAGAGCAGACTGGCATTGACCGCTATGGGACTTGATCCGGGTCTCGGTTTAGGTTTACATACGGACACTCCAAACCGGGATTCCCTCGCCCTGGATGTTCTCGAACCTGTGCGTCCGCAAATCGAGGATTGGTTGCTTAATTGGATAAGCCAAGAACCCCTACGGCGCGCTGATTTCTTTGAGACTGAAACCGGGAATTGTAGATTGAGATCGCAACTCTGCTCCAAGCTGAGTGATACCGCTCCAACCTGGGCAAAGCTGATTGCGCCGTGGGCTGAACATGTCGCGCGTGCGCTTTGGAACAGCACACGCCAATCGGGAACCGGCACCCGAGTTTCGACACCGTTGACACAGCAACATCGACGGGAAGCGAAAGGGCAGCCATCGTTTCCGAAAGTTGAAACGCCAAAGCCGCGTCGTCTCTGCCGGAGTTGCGGGAAAGAGATTCAACGGGACAACACGTATTGTGCGAAGTGTTCACGCACTGTAGCCCTTGAGAACTTCGATGCCGGACGGAAAGATGCGCAACGTCCGGAATTTCTTGCAAAACGGGCTGGCACGATGTTGCGACACAGGAACAAGATTAGAGAGTGGAAAACTTCGGACCTTCCTGCGTGGCTCACCCGTGATGTCTACGTGAAAGCGATTCAACGAGCACTTGCTGAAGTGCCAAAATCTCAAATACGTTTGGTGCTTGGGGTGAGCGAACCATATTCTTCGGCAATTCAGGAAGGTCGGCGAGTTCCGCATCCAAGGCATTGGCAGGCTCTCGCTAAACTGGCGGGTGTCGAACCTGTGCTAAGTAACAAATCCTGACTTTGCCTCTCGGTTGGCTCTGGGGCGAATTCAGTTGTGGGGGGGCAAAACTGGTGCTATCCTTCGTGACCAAGCCTTCCCCCGGACCTGGCAGGATGCGTTGAAGGCTGAGGTGACCGAAATGGCAAGTTTCCGAAAGGCCATTTCCAGGGGTCTCCCGCACATTCAAACCTCAAATTGTTGCGATTTACTAGCAGTGCCATTGTTTTTCCAAGGGGATACTTAGGGAAGGAGTGCTGCTTCCGATGAGCGACCTTGCACACACCATACTCACGCAGGTGCCCTGGCTCAAGACATTTCTCGCCTGGGCATTCGCGACAGCAGTTGTTTTGGCCATTGTGGCAATTCCAGCCTATTATCTTTTCCTCCCGATCACCCAACGACTCCGGGCCGAGCTGTCACAATACCTTAATCTTCTCCGAGAGCGACATCGTAAGAACGCAGCCGAACGCTCAGAGGCTCAACGGGCCTTGATTGCTCGTTTCGCACAGGACCAACTATTGCGCCATTTAGATTCCAGCAGCAGCCGCCTCTGGAGTCGAACAAACGCCACATTGCTGCAATCGGTGCACGATATCCAGTCACAACTCTCGAACGTGTCCGGTCGAGTTGAAGAATTCACGAACGCGCTACCCGAACTTCACGAAGGCCTTAAGGCAATCTCGAACTCAGTGCCAAAGGATTTCCATCTTCCAACAGCAGAAGCAAACCTCGCTCAGACTGGTGGAACGTTGCGCGTGGCGCGAATGGCGCTCGCTATATCAATATTGCTTATCATTTCAATTATTACCGTCAATACGGGCATGCTAAGCCAAATCATTCGGGATTTGGGGTTTTCAGCGAGCCTGAAGTTTCTCGGCGTTCCCCTCTTCTCTGTTCTTGCATTGTTAATTACATGCGTAGAGGGAGGATTGGGTTTTGTTCACGGAGTTCTATCCGACCCTGATCTGCAAGAAGAAGGTTCCAAAATTCATGTAGGTGCAATACTGACGAGCATCGGAGCAGTTGGAATAGCCTGTGTGGAGGGGTTTTTTTACTCCCGGATAATGCCCACGCGGGTTGAGACTGTGACGATACCCCTAATCGGCTACACCCTACCACAAACAGATGTTTTCTTCATTTGGGGATTTCTGCTCGTCATGACATTGTTTGCACTGGGCTTGACGCTCTATCGAATGGGAGCCAGGGTGCTCCGAGGGACTGCACTGACGACGATCAACAGGCAGCTTGGTTCAATCACGAGATCGTCTGTGCGATGTACGGCAGCACTCCAGCGTGCAGAGGCCCTGACGGCGACAGCTCGCACAGCCCTTGCCCCACCTGGAGTCTCCGGTTCTACATCGGCACCTTTCGCGAGCGAAGCGGTGGAACGACTTCTGTCAGAGCTTCGCAAGCTGTCAAGTGCGCAACCGTCGTGGGTTACTCTTGGCGAACAGTCGTTGGGCTTGCCGGAGGTCATAAATCTGTCCCGTCACGCGCTTTTGTGGTTTGCTCTAGCAATCGGTGCCACTTTGTTGGTCGTGTTCACCGGGTCTTCGAGTTTTAGCCTTCTGGGGCACGGGATAGGGAATCCCGTTTTTCTGGCCCTGGCGCAGGCTGCAGTCGTTGGCACCGCAGGCTTTCTCAGCGCGGGGGGTGAAACTGTCGTTCAAGGGGCCGATTGGCAGAAAGTGACCGCACCAAATTGGGGGCGATTGATCGGTCTCGTGCTCCTTTCCATTTTCACTGTTTCGGAGTTGTTACTGGCAATACCAGCTTATCCGGTTGGTATCGTGTTTTGGGTCGGAAACCTCCTTACGTGCTATGTCCTCGCAGCAGCCTGTTATCAACTCATGCCGCTCCTTGCGCTGATGGATATTTGGGTACAGAGGGCGGGTCATCTGTTCCTGAGCCTCTTTGAACGTGGGTATCGAGTTTTCGTGTCAACATTTATGGTTGTGTCTGTTCTGTTGGATCAAGTAACGAAACTTCTCGCCAGTCCATTGTTAATCCTCACTGGACATCGCGACGAAACTACGAAGGCGCTTGCCACGTATGCGAACGATCCACATTAGGGTGCGTAGGATCGCGACCGTATTAGCGTTCTTGGCATGTGCGCTCGGCTGTAATCGAGCTGCCCCTGCGGCGAGCACCTCACGCGAATCAAAATCAAATGCTGATTCTGCCAGTGAACCGAGCTTTGTCACAGTTATTGTTGACTTCAGTGCAAGTTTTGCTCCACTCACTCAAGCAGACCGAGTTGCACTCAAAGAAACAGCGCGTGGACTCGCAGAGTTGGCAATACAGGAATGGAATCCTCCAACAACAATAGTGTGGCGAAAGATCGGCGCAGAGAGCACAAATGCAGCGCCCCTGTGTGACACTATTGAGTACAATCGGAAAGTTCTTGGCGCTATGAATGCTGCCGACGGTCTACGAGGCACACTCGACAAGTGTGTCGAAACCGTCATAAACGCCAGCCGAGTGCGAGGTAGTCCAGAACCATATACGGACATTGGCGATGCTATGATGCTGGCATCGCAGAACTGGGCCGCTTTGCCCGGTCGCAAGACGCTAGTGATTCTTTCCGATTTTCTCGAAGACCTCCCCAAGGGCCGTCTGCCAACGTCTGTTTTGCTGCACGGGGAGCACATCTTGATGTTGCATCGCCCCGGCACGACTGAAACATCAGACTCAGCCGTGTACCTGACTCGTATCGGTGACTGGAAGCGCCGAATGCTTGCAGCGGGTGCAGGTTCGGTTGTTGCATTGCCGATTTTCCGAACCACCATTTATGAGGTGCAGAACAGCCTATCCGAGAATCTCCGCAGAGGAACGTCTGTACTTTTGGTGACCGACCTGGGGGCTTCTGACAACGACGGCCCGCTCACAAAACGGGCTATTGGTATCGTGTCAAAAGCAGTCGCCGACCTTGCGGGCAACTGGCCTGCTCCGGTTACGGCAACTTGGTTTGGCGCTACCAGACCGGCGTGGCACACAAAATCGGTTGCGCCCGTGGTCTTTGTGCCTCGATTAGCTCAGAGATCGGACGAGGTTAATACTGCTGACAAATTTAAGACGCAACTCGAAGAATGGGGGCTTGCTCTCCAACAACAATCCGAAGTAGGCGATGGAGACATTGACGGAGTCCTTCGATTGGTGAACGACGACAAGCTCGATCCTTCCCGCTTCCTAATACTTCTGTCCAAGTTCAATTTTGACCCACCTCCTGCTAGCAATCCGGCAATGAATCGAGAACAGGTAGTAATCGTCTACACACCACCCCATTCGGGGAAGGGGGGCGACTTCTTCCGCCGCATTTCTGAATGGGAACAATATTTCAAAAAATCGGGCGCGACGAATGTTTGTAGCCTTGATCTCGGTACCCTTACCGAGTCAACAATTGAAATGTGCCTTCAGCAGAATCGAGAGACTCAATGACGACAGTCCCAAAAACCATTCCCCGTATGGTCACCTTCATAGAGACGAGGCAACTCGGCATGGCGTGGTTCATCGCCGTAGTGCTGGGTGCATTTGTTATTTCGTCAAACGCCAGCATTACTCCTGCACGAGTCATAGTGCCTGCGGCAATCATGATTGTCTACGGTGTGTTTGTATTCAACCGGTGGTCGGCGCTATTTGCAACGGCTAGTGAATCCTACAAATTGTCTATCATCGCCCAACTTGCAGATTCAATGTACTTTATGGGATTCATCTGGACACTTTGGGCACTGATCGACTCTTTCGTCGTTCACCAAATTGATACAGCGGATGCTATCTTCCGGAGCTTTGGCTATGCCCTAGTGACAACTGCTACCGGCATGTTCTGCCGCTTAATGATCCTCCAGTTCAAGTACACAGCAGCGGAACAGTCGCAGGGAGCACAGGAATCTGTAGAGGACCTGTTGCTAAAATTCAGTGCTTCTCTTCAAGCTACCCGCCAAGGGCTAACAGACTGGCATGCCACTCTGACGACAGCCAGCAATGCGAATAGTGAATTGATTGGAGCGATGGAAAAAGCTCGTGGCGAGATCACCAAAACGATGGAGGCGGCGACCAGTAATTATCTGGCAATGCTGGGCACGACGGTTGCAAGCCTACAGCGTCATGTGGATGAAACCAAGGAGGGAATCAACGTTGCTATTCACGATGGAATTGCCGAAGGGTTAAGGGATTTTGGTCAGCAGGTTGCGACGAACTTAGATCAGATTCGAGAGGGTACGAGCGGTTTAGTTACCACGCTGAAGAGAACAAACACCGGTCTTGGAAAGTCGATCGGAGACCTCACAACGAAGGTGAGCGACGCTGTTCAACAGTTCAACACAGCTACAGATGGGTTCGCCAGTGCTACACGCCGGGTAATTGACAATATGGACGGTGCCAGCAGCAAACTCGCGGGGAACGCAGCTCGATTTGAAAACATCATTGATAAGACAGGCGACGTTATCTCAGCAGCGACGCAAACGATGGCTCACGACCTCGCGGGCCTTTCTGAGGACATTAAGCGAGAGATTAAGTTAGGCCTAGATGGTATCGTCGTCACTCCGCGTGTCCCTTTGGTCGTTGATGACACAGTGCTTAACAGTGCGATGTCCCCAGTCCGGGAACATCTCAACAGAATCAGTACTCAAACATCTGGAATACTGCAAACGCTGAATACCGATATTGCCAAGGCATCCTCTACGCGAGACCTTACGGAGCACGTAGACCAGGCGGTAGCAGGTGCGGTGTCAAGCATCTCCGATCATCTCAACACGTTGCAAACCGACCTAGAACGCCCGGTATGGGGTCGTTTCTTTTCGAAACGATAAGAGAGGATCGCACATATGAATGCCTTGCGCAGTAAAGGCGAACTCGTTATCAGTATGACTCTTGCGGAAACGTTCCTTCTGCTCGTTTTCATGCTTTGGTATTCCATACGACCAAAAATACCTATTGCTCCACCCACTAGAATAGAGGTGCTTAAGAAAGAGAACCAGGAACTAGCAGCCAAGGTTGAAAAGCTTCAGCACGACCTCATAGAAACCCGCAGTCGCCTGGAACTCTGGCAAAAACGTTTTGACCAGATCGTGCCTGGCTCTGATGCTGAGCTCAGGAAAGCGTTGTTGGGTGGGGGACGAGGGAAGCCCAAATGTCAAGATGACAACCTGTTGTTGGCAGCCAGCTCAATTAAGGGAACCACTACCGTAAGGGTGCTCGCGGACAATGCAGTTCTTCGTGCCAGACTCATCCCGCAACATGTAGACTTTCGTGCTGGCGCTACTATCACAACTCCTTCCGACATTGATTCTGTTTTACTGCAGATAGCAGCCTTTCGGAATGGTAGCCCTCAGGGAGGTGAGTGCAAGTTTGATTACAGCTTTACGTATGCGACATACGAGGACTACTACAGAGGTCGTGAACGGTTCGAGAAATACCTATATTCCGCGAAGCGCACGAAGCTAGCAGAACCGGGCACAAAATAGGCAGTTACGTTCCTGTCTCTACGCAAACTCAGCGTTGTTCCTGCGTTTCTCTTGGGTGAATACTTAAATAGACGCGATACCAGTCGGTTGAAATCTCATGTTGAGCATCTTCGAGAGTCATGTTGCCCGCGCATACTTCTTTGTGAAGATAATTCTCAACAACGTCTTTTTCTCTGGCTCCAGGCTGAGGACTGTAAGGCTCAGGCCAAAGATTTCTCGGGTCCCTGGGATCGCCGCCCAACTCAAGAGGGATCAGGTGATCCTCTTCATAATCACTCGAATCTCCTGAAATGTGCAGTTCCTGCATCTGTTCATGCTTTAGTTTCGTTGTGTATGACGAAGACGGTCGAATGCTTTTGGTGCTCCAATCGGGATTGCAAATCGTGTCTTGTATATTCGACTGTGTAATGCTCGGAATATTAACTCCCGGTGTCCGAATTGGATCAGGGTAGACCGATGATGGACCTACCTTGTCAATGGCGGGGTGCAAGTTGGGTGCCGTTGAAGGACTAGTTTTAAAATGAGCAACCAACAGCACGGAAAGAACAAGACCAACGATGAACAACACCAATCCAATTCGTCTTTGATCTACGCGTAACACGGAGTTTGCGACCAGATTTGCTAGTCGTGTGTCATGTCCCCATGACCATACCTAGTCCAAGCAGCCCACAATCATCGCACACAACTAGAGCGGAGAACAGCGGACATCCCCCGGCCCTCTTCCCCGTCGGGTCGCCCGTCCCACTTTCCCTGCCCCCCCGTTCCGCCGGGGTGTAGCAAAATCCCCTCAATGCGTAACATCCCGGGCGACGGTTGACCTCCTGCCCTCCCCGGCCTAACATAGCGCCGACGGGTCCCTCATGATCGGCCAAACGGTCTCCCACTATCGCATCATCGGGAAAATCGGTGGCGGAGGCATGGGTGTGGTCTATGAAGCCGAGGACTTGCGCCTCGGCCGGCATGTCGCCCTCAAGTTCGTCCCTGACAGTATGATCGGCGACCGCAAGTCGCTGGACCGCTTTGAACGCGAGGCGCGGGCGGCGTCCCGCCTGAACCACCCCCACATCTGCACCATCCATGACATTGAGGACAACAACGGCCACCCCTTCATCGTCATGGAGAAGCTGGAGGGCGAAAGCCTGAAGCAGCGGATGCAGAGCGGAAAGCCGCTCGAAGTGGACGCGATACTGGATATTGCGGCGCAGGTTGGCGAGGCGCTGGAAGCACTGCACGCCAAGGGTATCATTCATCGCGACATCAAGCCAGCCAATATCTTCATCACCCACAACGGCCAGGTCAAAGTGCTGGACTTCGGCCTGGCCAAGATCTCGCGCGACGGCCTGCCAGCGTCGGACGAGACTCCCTACGAAGATTCGCTGACCGCGGTCGGAGTGGTGCCGGGAACCGCAGTTTACATGGCACCGGAGCAGGCCCGGGGTGAGGACCTCGATCCCCGTACCGACATCTTTTCTTTCGGTGTGGTGCTGTACGAGATGGCCACCGGGAAGAAGCCGTTCCGCGGAACCAACGTGGTGACCACGCTGGATGCGATGCTGCACCAGAAGCCGGCACCGCCTCGCTCCCTAAATCCCAGCATTCCCGGCGAACTGGAAAACATCATTGGAAAGGCCATGGAAAAGGACCGTGGCCAGCGCTATCAGACTGCCACGCAGATCCGAACCAACCTGCAACAGGTCAAGCGGGAAACCCAGTCTGGAACGGTGAAATCGGTTCCGCGCGAAGCTCCGCTGCGGGTGGTTACAAGTACGTTCGGCGGGCCCAGTCCGTGGCAAAAGTACTTGCTGCTGGGAATGGCGGGGCTTCTGCTGACCATACTTGCAGCCCTGGGCACGTGGTGGTTCAAGCATCGCACGACCGGAATGGCAGGAGGTCAGAACACCATTGCGGTGCTACCGCTGCAAAACATGAATGGCGATTTCAGCGTGGACTACCTGCGCTTCGCGTTGGCGGACGAGATTGCCAGCGTGCTGACCTACACCCGCGGCCTGGATGTGCGACCGTCGTCGGTGACCCGGAAATATGTGAGTCCTGACCTGGATCCGCAGCAGGTAGGCCACGAGCTGCACGTGTCCAACATTCTGAGCGGACATTTCCGGAAGCAAGGCGATCAGCTGATGGTGACGCTGGAAGCCGTGGACGTGACCAAGGACCGGTTGCTCTGGCAGACCAGTTTCAACGCCTCGGCCGACGATGCGATTGCCCTGCAGAATGAGTTGACCGGGCGAATCCGGAGCGGTCTGTTGCCGGCGTTGGGTGCAGTCGGCGGTTTCATCGACACCAGCACCAAGCCGAAGAACCAGGCAGCCTACGATTTGTACCTGCACAGCCTGGCGTTGCCGCATGATGCCGGATCGAACAAGGATGCGATCGCTGTGCTGCAGGAAGTTGTGAAAATGGATCCCAGCTACGCGCCAGCATGGGAGGCGCTGGGCGAACGCTACTACGACGATGCCACCTATGCCAATGCGGGAGAAGACACTTTCCAACATTCGAATGAGGCAGCGGACAAAGCCGTTGGGTTGGATCCAAATCGCATGACGGCAGCGGGCCGGCTGATCACCAACCGTGTGGAGCGGGGTGAGTTGGGCAAGGCTTATCAGCAGGCCGAGGCGCTCGTGAAACGGCGGCCAGAAAGCGGCCAGGCGCATTTCACGCTGAGTTACGTGCTGCGTTACGCTGGGATGCTGGAAGAGGCGGCGCACGAGTGTGACACCGCGCTGGCATTGGACCGGGGCAACTATCTGTTCCGATCGTGCGCGTGGCCGTTGATGGAATTGGGCAGGACGCAGCGGGCCATGGTGTTCGTGCAATTGGATGCGGGATCGGAGTGGGCCAACTACATTACGCCTTCGCTTCTGCTGCGCGCCGGCAAGGTGGCGGAAGCGAAAGAGGCGGTGAAGCGAATGTCGCCTGCTCCCCATTATCATCGTGATCTTGTTCAGGCGTGCCTGCTCGGGCCGGCATCTGAGTTGGACAAGATTGCACATGAAGATGAAGTGGGGCAGCCGTCGGATCCCGATCCCGAGCTTTTGTATTATCAGGCTTCGATCTTGGCCTACTGCGGCAAGAACCAAGCTGCCCTGCACATGCTGCAGACGGCGGTGGAAAGTAACTACTGCGCGTATTCCAACCTGCTCGACGATCCGTTGATGGCGAAGCTGCGCAACGACCCGAAATTCGACGAGGTGCTGACGGCAGCGCATCAGTGTCAGCAGGCGGTGCGAAGTTCGCAGTGACAGCGGCTCTTGGCCATTAGCTCTTAGCTCTTGGCCCTAAGCCACCCGTCAGGTTTTGCTAAGAGCCAACGGCCAAAAGCTGTTCACATCAGCTATCCTTCTAAGGCAGGGTGAGTCGAACAGGAACAGGTACCAGGAAAAACTTTGCCTCCCATCCGCGAGCAGAACAATCCCTTCTATATGATGAATTTTGGCGATCCCTTTGGGCGCAACCCGGTGCGGCTGGGCCTTCTTTTCATGCGATTTGTGGTGACACTATCGTTAGTGCTCCTGCTATGCGGAGCCTCGGGAGCGCCCGACCCGGCGAAAGCCGACGATCCAGTCCAGCCTTTGCCCCAGGACAGCGGAACAGCTGGCCTGCAAGAGATGCTGCTGCGGTTAGGGACGACGGCGCGGTTGATGCAGGTGGTGGCGCATCCTGATGACGAAGACGGCGGGATGCTGACATTGGAATCTCGCGGCAAAGGCGCGACGGTGTTGTTGCAGACGTTGAATCGTGGAGAGGGCGGTCAGAACAAAATCGGCAGCAATCTGTTCGACGTGCTGGGCGTGCTGCGTACTTTGGAGGTCACGGCCGCGGACCGGTACTACGGAATCGACCAGCGGTTCACGCGAGTTGCGGACTTCGGCTTTTCCAAGAACGCGGATGAGACATTCCAGAAATGGCAAGGACACGACATTGCCCTGGGTGATTTGGTGCGCGTGATCCGAACCTTCCGGCCGGATGTACTGGTGGCACGGTTTTCGGGGACGGAGCGGGACGGCCATGGACATCATCAGGCATCGAGCATTCTTGCGCGAGAGGCGTTTCGCGCGGCGGCCGACCCGCAGCGTTTTCCAGATCAGATAAAAGAGGGTTTGCAGCCGTGGCAGCCGAAGAAGTTTTACATCGGTAATGTCTGCGGGTTTGGGGCGACGACGTGCGCAGATGAGAACTATACAGTGAAATTGAGTACGGGCGACGCCAGCCCTGCGTTGGGAATGTCATTCATTCAATTCGCCATGCAGGGATTGAAGCACCAGCTTTCGCAGGGAGCAGGCGGGTGGTCGGTCGATTCCGGGCAGCATTACGCGTTCTACAAGCTGGCGGATTCGGTGCTGCCACCCGCAGGCGACAAGGCTGCGCACGAACAGGATTTCTTCGATGGAATCGACACCAGCTTGCCAGGTCTGGCGATGGGGATCGGACGTGAAGCGGTCCGGGCTCCGTTTCTGAGGCCGGCGCTCGTCGAAATACAGGGCGATATCGCGGAGGCGAAGGCGGCGGCGGATCATGATCCGGGCAGCGCCGCCGGACCGCTGCTGGCGGGATTGGAAGCTACGCGCAGGACCATCGATCTGTTGAAGACCTATCCGCTCACCGACGCTACCAAAGCCGAGTTGCGGACAGAACTCCTGACCAAGGCAGATCAGTTAGACGAGGCTGCCAATCTGGCGTTGGGCGTGGCATTTCACGCGAACGCGGACGAGCCCGTGGCAGACAATGCCGACACCGCTTTCATGGCCGTGCCGGGACAGACCTTTGACGTGACGGCGCGATTCTCCAGCAAAGTAAACGTCGATCTCAAAGACGTAGTTCTGGATATGCCGCCGGGTTGGAGCGCCACGAAACGCAACTCGTATGCGGCCACCACCTTCCGCGTCACAGTCGCGAAAGATGCCCAATATACGCGGCCCTATTGGCATCGCGATGATCCGGAGAGAGATGCGATCAACACCATTGACGATCCACGATATGTGACGCTTCCCTTCCCGCCGCCTTCTTTGCGAGCCCACGCGAACTACATCTTGAATGGCAGGCCTGGCGTGGCACACGCAGTGGTGATGGTCCGCTACAAGGAGCCAACGGCGGGCGAAGTGGAGCGGGCGCTGGCGGTGGCACCGGCTTTCTCAGTGATGCTGGAGCCGGGAGCGCAAGTCATCCCCACCCACGGAGACGCAGTCTGCAGGGTCAAGGTGGCTGTGTCCAGCAACCTGCCGGCAACTGCCCAAGGCACTCTGCGTGTGGAAGTGCCCGCGGGATGGCGCTCCGAGCCAGCCAGCACAGTGTTGAAGTTCCAGCAGAGCGGCGAAAAGCAGGAAGCGGAGTTCAAGGTGTTCCACGATGGATTGACGGAGTCACGAACCCAGATTCGCGCCGTGTTCGACGCTGGAGGCAATAAGTACGGCGAGGGGTACAGCGTGGTCACGCGCGAGGACCTCAACACCTTTTACTATTACCAGCCAGCCGTGCAACGCGTGAGTGTGGTAGACGTTAACGTTCCCGCGGGATTGAAGCTCGGTTACATCATGGGCCCGGGCGATGACATTCCGACCGTGCTCAAGCAGATCGGGATGGACGTTACGGTGATCGCGGCTGAGAGACTGGCTCATGAAGACTTGAGCCGGTACGGGACGATCGTTCTCGGGATTCGGGCCTATGACACACAGAAAGAAATAGCCGACAACAACAAGAAGCTGCTGGATTACGTTTTCGCCGGGGGCACGCTGATCGTGCAATACAACGCCAGCGCCGCGGATTTCAATAAGGGCAACTTCACTCCCTTCCATGCGCAAATCAGCCGGGCGCGGGTCACGGTGGAAGAGACGCCGGTGCAGATTCTGGCACCGGAAGATGGAGTGTTTCATACGCCAAATGAAATTACTTCGAGGGACTTCGACGGCTGGGTGCAGGAGCGCGGGCTGTACTTCATGGATCAGTGGGACAACCAGTTCAAGCCACTATTGTCGTCCCATGACCCGGGCGAAGCGGAGCAGAAGGGTGGATTGCTGCGGGCACGATATGGCAAAGGCACTTACATTTATGCGGGGTATGCATTTTTTAGGCAGCTACCTGCTGGTGTGCCGGGAGCGATACGGCTGTATGTGAATTTGTTGGCTGCGAAGTAGGGATGCTTCTCGATCAAAGGCTAGCCGCAAAGGACGCAAAGGCTTTCGCAAGGATCGCAAAGATAAACAAACCAGTTCTCGGTTTTCAGTTCTCAGTTCTCAGATGACATCTTCTTCCAGGTCCGGGCCTCAACTGATTCGCGGAGTGGGGCTGGGGAGCGCCACCGCTCTCAACATGATTGAGATGATCGGCGTGGGGCCCTTTATCACGCTCCCGCTGATTGTGGGCGCGCTGGGCGGCCCACAATCGATGCTGGGCTGGATTCTAGGCGCGGTCTTCGCGGTGTGCGACGGAATGGTGTGGGCGGAACTGGGCGCTGCCATGCCACGGTCCGGCGGGTCGTACAACTATCTGCGGGAAATTTATGGTCCCGACCGCCTGGGCAGGCTGATTTCATTTCTGTTCATCTGGCAGCTATCGTTCAGCGCGCCGATGTCGATTGCCACGGGCGCGATCGGACTGGCGGGGTATGCCTCGTACTTCTGGCCCGGACTCGAACACCAATTTGCGGTGCACAACTGGAGCCTGCGCTTGCCGATTGTAGGAACCATGCAATTGAGCTGGCTGGTTTCGGGGGCCACGTTCGTCGCCCTGGGGGTCGTGATACTTGCAGTGGTGCTGCTTTATCGCAAGATCACCCGCATCGGTTGGTTGTCGAAGGTTTTGTGGGTTGGGTCGGTGGGGACTATTGTGTGGATCATCGTTGCGGGGCTGACGCACTTCAACCCTGCGCTCGCGTTTCATATTCCGCCCGGCGCGTTCACTCCATCGCGCAGCTTGTTCCTGGGACTCGGCTCCGCCAGCCTGATGGCGACCTACACCTATTGGGGCTATTACAACGTGTGCTTCATCGGCGATGAGGTGGAAGACCCTGGAAAGACCATTCCGCGCGCGTTGCTGCTATCCATTTCGCTCATCGCCTGTCTATATTTGCTGATGAACCTCAGCGTTCTGGGGGTGATTCCGTGGCAGGAAATATCTGTTTCCTCGCACTCGAATAGCGGCTTGTACGTGGCGTCTATTTTTATGCGAAAGGTATATGGGCCGTGGGCAGCCGCACTGGTGACGGCACTTGTGATGTGGACGGCATTCGCTTCAGTTTTCTCGGTCATGCTCAGTTACTCGCGGGTACCGTACGCCGCCGCACTGGACGGCAATTATTTTCGCGTATTTGCCAGGGTACATCCGCAATACTTGTTTCCTCACGTGTCGCTGCTGGCTTTGGGTGGAGTTGCGCTGCTGTTTTGCTTCTTTTCTCTGGCCGATGTGATCGCCGGCCTGGTGGTGATTCGCATCATGTTGCAATTCTTGACGCAGGCGATTGGGCTCATGGTGTTGCGCATTCGACGGCCCGATCTGCCGCGGCCGTTTCGGATGTGGCTGTATCCTTTACCGGCGCTGATGGCGTCGGTGGGTTTCGTCTTTATTCTTGTGTCACGCACGAATTCGATGAAGCAGATTCGCTACGCGCTGGTGATTCTGGTGAGCGGGATTGCGATTTATTTGGTACGGTCATGGCGGAATCGTGAGTGGCCATTCGGCGTTCAGGGAGTGTCAAGCAACTGATATGGCCGACATGATCAACACCTCGATACCGGCCAACCTGACGAAGCGCCAGAACGGTTCTCCGTGGGCGCCGTTGCGTGAGCCGCTGTTCCGCTCGCTGTGGTTGGCGGCAGTGATTTCCTACACCGGAACTTGGATGCAAAACGTTGGCGCCGGCTGGCTGATGACGCAGCTGACGATGTCTCCACTGATGGTGAGCCTGGTGCAGGCAGCGGCAATGCTGCCGGTGTTTCTGGTGATCCTGCCTGCCGGGGCGTTGGCTGACATGGTGGACCGGCGGCGGCTTTTGCTTATCACGCAAGGATGGATGGTCGTCGCGGCGGCTGCGCTGGGGATCATGAGTCTCACGCGCAGCGTGACCCCGTGGGTGCTGCTGGCGTTTACTTTCCTGCTGGGGATCGGCGCCGTGATGAACGATCCAGCATGGCAGGCAATCACGCCGGAAGTGGTTTCACCGCCGCAACACGCCCCGGCAGTAGCCCTGAACTCCGTGGGATTCAACGTAGCGCGCGCAGTGGGGCCGGCACTGGGTGGAATGGTGATCGCCGTTGCCGGTTCGGGAGTGGCCTTCCTGCTGAATGCAGCATCGTTCTTTGGCGTGATCTTCTTTTTGTACCGCTGGAAGCGCCCTCATCTCGCGGACATGGAAACCGGCCGGGTAAGTGACGCGATTCTGACCGGTCTGCGTTATGTGCGGGGCGCGCCGGTGGTGCGCTGCGTACTGATTCGCACCGGAGCATTCAGCCTGGGGGCGAGTGCGCTGCTGGCGTTGCTGCCGCTGGTGGCGCGTCCGCACGGAGCCAGCGGATACGGGTTGTTGTTGGGATTCTTCGGGCTGGGTGCCCTGGCAGGAGCGTCCGTGCTGCACCGGTTACGCACCCGGCTCTCGGTGGACGGAGTCGTTGCCTTCGCGATTGTGTTGTTTGCCACCATGACATTTGCCGCCGGACAGATCCACAACTTCGGCGGGCTGAGTCTGATCTTGTTTCTCAGCGGCACGGCGTGGATTGGGATTCTGGCGTGCCTCAACGTAGCGGCGCAGACCATGGCGCCATCGTTCCTGCGGGCGCGGACCTTGTCGGTCTACCTGCTGGTGCTGCAGGGCGGGATGGCGATTGGCAGCGCATTGTGGGGTGCAGTCGCCAACAAAGTGGGAGTGCCGACCGCCTTACTGTGCTCGGCATTTGCCATGGTAGCCGGCCTGCTGGCGGTCCGACGGTACCGCCTAACTTCGCATGAACTGGCACTGGAGCCGGCCGTGGTACGCGATTAACCAACTCATTTCCTCGTATTGTGGTTTAATTCCTTCGGACTTCTTTCATCCACAACTTTGCTTCTCAGGAGAATCTCATGCACCAGATGCGTTGGGTACTTGGATTTGTCGTGCTTTTAGCATGCAGCGGCTTGGCGTTTGCCCAGATGGCAAAAACGGAAGATCACACGGTTTCCCAGGTATTGGATCATGCCGTCCGCGGCGTGGAAGGCGAGTTTGTTCCCGCTGCCGAGGCCATGCCGGAGGACAAGTATTCGTTTGCCCCCACTGGCGGCGAGTTCAAGGGCGTGCGTACCTTCGCCCAGCAGGTGAAACATGTCGCGGCGGTCAATTACATCATCGGGGCATCGATCCTGGTGGAAAAGCCTCCGGTTGAGTTGGGCGGCGAGAACGGACCGGACTCCATCACCAGTAAGGCCGACATCATGAAGTTTCTAAAGGATTCGTTTGCCTACGCCCACAAGGCCGTGAGCTCGGTGAACGAGAAGAATATGACCGATCCCATCAAGTTCCCCTTCGGAGACAGCAAAACTACGCGGCTGGGCATGGCCACGCTGGTCGTAGGCCATTGTTTTGACCACTATGGCCAGATGGTGGAGTATTTGCGGATGAACGGCATCGTTCCTCCAGCCAGCCGTTAGGCTGGTATCGCGCTTTCGTGCTACAGGAAGCCCCTGTAGCACGAAGGTGCCATTTACACCTTTTCCAACTGGTCATAGCCTTACCTCTCCCCGAGTTTCTAATGCGAGACCCAGGTTCCCCTGTAGACGAACAACGCGGGAACTTCCCGAACTCCAGGGAGAGGTAGATGAAGACCCATAAGTACCAGCCGGAAAGTTTGAGCGACACGGAAACCAGCCGCCGTCGCGAAGTGCAGCAGGAAATTGACAATTATCTGCTGGCCCTGAGTTCCTATCCTGACCGCTTTGCGCAAGATCCCTGCGTGAGTTTTGAGCAGCATCTGTTCAGCATGATGGCGGCCGGACACACCTCGAGACGCGGTGAGCGGCCAGATTGCATTTGCTAGAGATAGCAGAGCAGCCGGAAATAACAAGGGCCGCCGGGAATCCCCAGCGGCCTCGACATCGCAACTCTTCAGGCTGCACAATCGTCGTGTTTGTGACGAACCATGTTTCCACGCACGTGCATGCGAGGATCTCTCCCAAAGGTGTAGTAAGCGCCCCCAACATAGACGCAGACCCCGACATTGAGGGTGTAATCGTTGGCAGCATCGTTCGCTGGCGTATGAGCCGCGCCCAGCCAACTCACCCAGGACGTATCACTAGCGATAGGCCCCGGCCAACTGCCTCCCGAGGTCCCATCCACATCGATCACCGCCCGCGGATTAGTGTTTGGCGTGGTGGCCGTATTCATCTGCAACGGGGACTGAAGATCGTCGCCCCCAACCACGACTTGGCTGGTGCCCCGCCCAAACACGCCGGTAACCCGAACCAGATAGTTTCCCGCGTTGGCATCCAGCGACGCGACCCGCATCAGCAAATAGTCTCCGGGGTCCACCGACAGGCTGCCTGTGTCCTGGACGCAATCGCCCCACGACCCCGGGGCGAGAGCGGTAGTGATCGGAGTGTACCAGTCGCCAAAACCGGGTGGGACACCAGCGTTCAGATACGTAAACCACCCGCAAGATTGGTTCGAAATTGTCGGGTTCACGATGGAAGCATTGAATTGCGTAAAGCGGCCGAGAGTGTAATCTGTACCGGTCAGCGAGAACAGCAAGTTATACAGATAAACCGCCATAACGTTCCTCCTGAGTTGTAAGAATAGACCAGGGGCCGGAAAGCGAACAGAGGGGCAAGTTAGTCCCGGATGGCCCGAAAGTCAAGTCTACGGCGGGGCGGTGGGACTATGGCTTAGGCTTCGCGCCCTCAATCTTCAGGTGATAACGGGGATCGGCGCGCAGGGAAACCAGTTCCGGATCATTCTTAATATCGTCAAGACTCTGGCCAGCCTTGACCGACGCGAGAAGGGCATCCAATGCTCTCTCCCGATTGCTACAAAGTTCGTAGGTCACTGCTACATTGTAGAGCACGCCGGGATCCTTGCTATGGGATTGTTCCACCGCCCCTAGTTCCGTCATCGCACCGGCTTTGTCTCCGTTCTCAGCCAAATACAAAGCGAGGTCGGCGCGAAGATCGGTTTGGCTGGGATTCTTGGCAATTTCTTCCCGTACCAACCGAATCGCCGTGTCATAGGCTTGTTTGGCCTTCTCAGCGTTTCCCGGTGTCCAGCGGTACGTGTCTGCCAAGCTCGCCCAGTTGTCGAATCTATTCGCGCCCAGCGCCACCGCTTTCTCGAACGCAGGCACAGCGTCCTGATAGCGACCTTGGTAGAAACGGATATTTCCTAGATTATTGTAAGCGTCGGCAGTGGGACGAATCTCAAGAGCGTGCTGCAACACGGAAGCCGCATCCTCGTCGCGGCCCAGTGCGTGGTACACGGCACCCAGATCGAGGAGGGCCGGAACGTTGTCCGGCTCCAACCGGAGCACTTCCTCCCAATTGGACGCGGCTTCCTTGTAATCGCCGGCCCGGTACGCATTCAGTCCCAGCTCCAACCAGACTCGCCAATCGGTCGGATTCAACTGTTGCGCTCGCTTGAGTTCGGCCTTGGACTGGTCCGCTCTTCCCATTCTGCCGTAAAGCGTTCCCAGCCAACGATGGGGTTGCTCATTCTTAGGGTCCAAATCTACTGCCGTCCTGAATTCTTTCTCGGCTCCCCCGGAGTCGCCCGATTCCATCTTGACCTGTCCCAGCGAAATGTGCGCAGCGGAAAGGTAGCTATCAAGCGTGACCGCCTTGTCCGCGTATTGGGTCGCCAGCTTCAGCCACTGGGGATCGGGGTTCTCTTGGTTCCTGCGTGTGTAGGCCTCGCTCAGAACCGCGTAGCTGGCCGCAGATTGCGAATCAACCTGCACCGCACGCTCCCCCAATTTGATCGCGTTGTCGATATTCCCTTCGCGGTCCCAATGATCCAGATCCTGCCGGGCGCGCTGATAAAGAGAATATGCAGTATCGCTCGGCAGAAAAAGTTGGGTGCTCACCGGGTTCGCTGCTGGCTTCGGCTTGCGATAGTGCCGCCATCCCATCACGCTGCCGAACAAAACCAGTACGATCGCAGCCCCGGCCAGCCAGACATCTCGCCAGCAGATTTTCTTAAGACCGGCCGGCGCCAGAGAAGCCATGTCCACCGTGGCATCGCTGGGATGCCAGGTCACGGGTCCATCCACCAAACTAGCCGCATGCTTGCGTAGCTCCGTGGCCACCTCCGTCATGGTTTGAATGCGCTTCTCGGGTTTCTTCTCCAACATCCGCGAGATCAGCTTCACTAAAGGCTTCGGCGCCTTGGGGGCCAACTCCTCCAGGTCGCGCGGCGGGCTGAAGTGGAGATTGTGCAGGACAGCGATTGAATTAGGCCCGGTAAACGGAAGATGCCGGCTCAGCATCTCGAACATCACGATGCCAAACGAAAAGATGTCGGACCGCACATCCACGCGCTCCCCGCGCGCCTGCTCCGGAGACATGTAAGCCGCCGTGCCTGTGACCATGCCCGGTTGCGTCAAGCTGAACTGGGCCGCAGTGTCGCCCTCCGAACTCTCGCCATCTTTGGTGGCAGCGGAGGCATCGAACTTGGCTAGACCGAAGTCCAGCACTTTGACCAGCCCGTCCTCGGTAATCATGATGTTGCCGGGCTTCAAGTCGCGATGAATGATGCCGGAGGCGTGAGCTTTGGTCAACGCATCCGCGACTTGCACGCAATAGCGCGTGGCTTCCGCCATGCCGAGAGGACGTTTCTTGAGCAGCGAAGCCAACGACGCGCCGCGCACGTACTCCATCACGATGAAATCGGTGTCCCCCTCGGAGCCGACTTCATAAATGGTGATGATGTTGGGGTGATTGAGCGCGGAAGCAGCCAGGGCCTCGCGCTGAAAGCGCTTCCTTGCGGTTTCGCTCAGGGGCCGGTCCGTGGGCAGGACCTTGATCGCGACGTCACGCTCCAGGCGCATATCGTGCGCGCGATACACCACGCCCATGCCGCCGGCGCCAAGATCGTCGAGAATTTCGTAATGTGAGAGAGTTCGGCGGGTCACGGCTCAGTCGCTCCGACAAGCCTCACCGCCGATTCTACACGCAAGTGCAAATCGTGGACGAAGTTTGGAGAATGGAACCGGCGAACCCTGGCGGGTTCGAGTCAGTGTGTCTACGGATCGTAAACCGCATTGCCGAAGCCGTCCTTGCGGGCCGCTTCCTGCATTTCGTCCAGCCGCTTCTTCTGCATCTCCATCTGGTCCTGCATGCGCCCTACCTCCGCTTCCTTCTGTTCCTGGCGAAGGTTATGTTGCGCGCCGTTATAATAGCGGTTGGCTTCTACGTAGTGAATCGTCGCGCTTAGTCGATCCATCTGCCGCTGCAACATTTCGATGGTTTGCTTTTGCGCCGCGATCTGTTCCTTCCACTGCTCGGCAGATTTCGAGCTATGCGAATGAGGGGCGGGTTCGCGGTTCTGATTCGTCTCCTCGGAATCGTCCGTGGCCTGATGTTCGGGCAGATCCTCGTTGGTGATCACCTTGGGCGCAGCCTGGTCCTTCTTCGCTTGCTGATTTTGTCGCTGCTGGCGGGCCACATCACCCAGAGATTGCCCCCAGCTCACGCTGGCTAGAAGGAAAGCCAGCCCAGCAAGATACTCGATTTTTCTATGCATCTGGCGCATGAAACTCACCTCAAACGGACCTGCAAACTCCTCGATTGAATATGCTAAATCCGGCTGGGGGCTTCGGCGAGATTACCATCGGCCAACCAACAGACTACGAAGGAGGCGAAGTCGGCGATTACTTTCGTAATCCGCCATTTGTTAATCGGAGGCTAATTTTCCTGTTGCAAGAGCTATCTTTATTCCATGGCGAAACACTCTAAAGGGTTCTCACTGATTGAGTTGCTAATCGTAGTGGCAATTATTCTCATCATTGCGGCCATTGCGATTCCAAACTTATTGCGGGCGCGCATCGCGGCCAATGAGTCGTCTGCGGTCAGTTCGATAAGGACCATGAACACGGCTGAAGTCAGCTACCAATCTGCTTACCCCACAGTCGGTTTTAGCTCCACTCTCGCTGCTCTGGGACCAAGCGCCTCGAACGGTTGCACTACCCCAGCCTCGACCAACGCCTGCCTGATCGACTGGGTCGTCGCCCAGGCCAGCGTGGTTGGCACTCCCAAGAGCGGCTACTACTTCAGCGATACTCCCGCTGCCGCAGTGAGTGGCATCATTCCGGGCTACACCCTGAGTGGGGCCCCGGCGTCAGTAAACCAGACTGGCGTGCGTGGTTTCTGCTCCAACAATGATGCGGTCATTCGCTTCACCGCGGTCGGCTCGTCGCAGGTCACTACGACAGCGGGATGCGCCGCTTACCTCGCACTGCAATAACCTTGGCGGAAGCGAGTGGGAGTCGAACCCACCATCGCCGCCGAAAGACGACGATCACAGGTTTTGAAGACCAGGACGATCACCGGACCGCATGCGCTTCCAGGTTTCCACCGTCAAAAGAAAACGCCACAGATTAGCACGGATCTCGCGGCCCAAAGACGAATCAAATCTGCGCAAATCTGCGGCTAAAATCCTACTTCGGCTGAGCCACCACCCTTAGATACGGCTTCAACGTCTTGAACCCGCCAGGATATTTCTTCTGCGCGTCTTCGTTGGATACCGACGTCGGAATAATGACGTCATTGCCCGGCTTCCAGTTCACCGGCGTGGCCACCGTGTGCTTTGCCGTAAGCTGGAGCGCGTCAAGGGCGCGCAATATCTCATCGAAATTGCGACCCACAGCCATCGGATAGATCAGCATCAGCTTGATCTTCTTGTCCGGGCCGACCATGAACACCGTGCGCACCGTGGCATTATCGTTGGCAGTGCGGCCCTCGGCAGTGCTCCCGCTCGCGGCCGGCAACATGCCATAGAGCTTCGCGATCTTGAGTTCAGGGTCGCCGATCATCGGATAGTTCACCTTGTGGCCCTGAGTCTCTTCAATGTCCGCCGACCACTTGCCGTGGCTGGTCACCGGGTCCACGCTGAGACCAATAATCTTGCAGTTGCGCTTGGCAAAGTCCGGCTGTAAGCCCGCCATATAGCCGAGTTCAGTGGTGCATACCGGCGTAAAGTCCTTGGGATGGGAAAATAAAACCGCCCAGCCATCGCCGATCCATTCATGGAAATTGATTTTCCCCTGCGTGGTTTCGGCGGTGAAGTCGGGCGCTGTGTCATTGATGCGTAGCATCTGAGGCGCTGCGGTTGCGACATCGGTACTCATCGGATTCTTCTCCTCTTCAAACTCAATTGGTTTATTCCTCCCGGACAACCCGGGAGTTTCGTTTGGATCCAATCCCAGCGTTCGAGGGCGGCCTATCGGATAGAAAAACGAAACCCACCCCTGATCCGCCGGGTGGGTGTATGAAAACGCTTTCGCGCTACCCGCACACCGGCGTCACGGTACAACAACAGGCCGGACACGGCGTGGAGGCTATGCGCATACAAGCTAAGAATACGCGGAGCGCTGAGGACCGGTCAAACCGCCGGCCAAGGGAAACGTGGGTTAGTCCGCAGGTGTTCTCTGCGACCTCCGCGATTTAAGATTTAGTTTTCGCCAAACTCGGAGCTGGCATCCTCATTCCAACCTGGCGGTACAATAAGGCCAGCATGAACGCCAAACCTCGCCGCTTCCCCTTCGTCCAGCTCGACGTTTTTTCCTCACAGCCTTTCGAGGGCAACTCACTCGCAGTGTTTCCCGATGCTCGCGGCCTCAGCGATCAACACATGCAGGCCATCGCCCGCGAAATGAATCTTTCCGAGACCACCTTCATCCTGCCGCGTGACCCGGCCACGGAACGCGAGCGCGGGGTGCGAGTACGCATCTTCACTGTGCAGGAAGAACTGCCCTTCGCCGGCCATCCCACCCTGGGGACCGCCTTTCAATTGCGCGGATCGAGCGGTGTCGGCGAGGTGGCGCTCGATCTCAACGTAGGTAAAGTCCCCGTCCGCTTCGAGGAAGCACCAGGACAACCGGTCTTCGGCGAGATGACCCAAATGGAGCCCGAATTCGGCCCCCGCCATGATCGCCAAGCCGTGGCCCGCGCTGCCGGTTTGAAAGACGGCGACATCGATCCCTCGCTCCCCATTCAAACCGTTTCCACCGGCGTGCCCTTCACCATGGTTCCCCTGCGGGGTCTGGAGAACATCCGGGCGTTGAACGTGGATCTGCGAGGCTCCGCTGAATACCTGGAGCGTTCCGGCGGGAAGTTTTTCTACTTCGTCACCCGCCAGGCAGTGGACACCGCCGCCCGCTTGCACGCTCGCATGATCTTCTACAACGGCGAAGATCCCGCGACTGGATCCGCCGCCGGTTGCGCCGCCGCCTGGATGGTGGCCAACGGCGTGGCCAAACCCGACGAACGAGTCTTGATCGAACAGGGACTCGAGATGCAACGGCCCAGCCGGATTTTTGTCCGCGCCTCGCGCCGTGATGACCGAGTGGTTAATGTGCGGGTCGGTGGAAATGTCGTCGAGACTATTCGCGGCGAACTTTTTTTCTAACCACTTTGCTCTCCGCACGCTGCAAACATAGGGGATGCGCCTCCGAAAAAATTCCCGGCACGTCCACCGCCGTGGTTAACATCGACGACACTTTACACCGCGGTGTTTCAGCATTAGGATTTCCTTCGCTCTGGAAGTCTCCATCATAAAAACAAATTTTTGATTCACCACCCGGCGCGCCACTCGCCGGAACGCCACTTTGGAAGCAGGAATGAAGCCTAAAAGAACGATTCTCTGCGTCGACAGCAACGAACAGCAACTCTCCATTCGCAAAGTTATGCTGGAAACCCGCGGCTACCGTGTAATAGCCTGCGCCGCCAGCGCCGACGCGATGGAGATTTTCAAAAAGGGCGGGATTGACCTGGTGCTGGCCGATCTGACCATGCCCGGGGTCGACGGCGGCCAGCTGATTCAGTCGGTCAAGGCGTTCTCTCCCCATACTCCAGCCATCTTGCTTTCAAGCAAGGTGAAGACCTACGACCAGGACACTCGCGCTGACGTTTTTCTTCCCAAAGGCATGTCCGCTCCGGTAGAGATCCTGGAACGCATCCGTGTGCTGCTGGTGCGCAAGCGGGGCCCCAAACGGCTGCAACCACCGACGCCGCATCCACCACCGTCCCACACCACCGCTGCGTGAGCCTTTCCTAGCCTCCACCGTCCGCGTAGCTTCGTGTAAGATCGAAGCTTCGCATGAATGCCTTCATTGAAGCCGTGGATGTGCGAAAGACCTACCACGTGGGAAAAATCGAGGTTCAGGCCCTGCGCGGCATCTCTTTCAGCATTCAAAAAGGCGAGTTTGTGAGCGTCGTCGGCCCCTCGGGCAGCGGGAAATCCACGCTGTTTTACCTGCTCGGCGGACTGACCCGGGCTGACTCCGGCCACGTCACCGTTGACGGTGACGATTTTGCCCAACTTTCCGACGCCGAACGCACCCGCCTGCGCAAACGCAAGATCGGGTTCGTCTTTCAGAAGTTCAACTTGTTGCCCACACTCGATGCCCGCTCCAACATCGACATTGCTCTCGATATTGCCGGTGCCAACGGCAAGCGCGATGCTGCCTACTTCGATAAGATCGTGGGACTGCTGGGGCTGGAGAAGCGGCTGCCGCATCGCCCATCGGAACTCTCTGGCGGCGAACAGCAGCGGGTAGCGCTGGCCCGCGCGCTCATCAACAAGCCGGCGATTGTGCTGGCCGACGAGCCTACCGGCAACCTGGATTCGGCCAACTCGGAAACCGTTCTGAACATGTTGCGGCACTCCAACCGGGAACTGGGCCAGACTGTGCTCATGATTACGCACAACCCGGAAGCAGCCGCCTATGGCGATCGCATGATCCACATGCGCGACGGCGAGATCGTGCCGCCGGAAAAAGATCCGCAATGGACCGGCCACCACTGAAATTCCTATGGACGACCTGAAAAAACCGATTCTGCCCGGCAAAGGCAACTCCGACTACGAGCGCTACCTGCGCACCGACGAACTTCTGTCTCTGCAAAAGCCTGACCAGGAACTCCTGCACAAAGATGAAATGACTTTCCAGGTCATCCACCAGAGTTCGGAAATCCTGCTGAAGGGCGTCGCCTTCGAATTGGGCCGCGCTCGCACCCTCATCGAGGAAGGCGACTTCGCCAACGCCTGCCGCCTGATCCGTCGCGCCAACCAGATGCTGGAATATCCCGTCTCCATGTTGCACGTGCTGGAGACGATCACGCCCTATGACTATCACATCATCCGCGCCGGCCTGGGACACGGCAGCGGCTTGGACTCGCCCGGCTTCCTGAGCCTGCTGCATATTGGCCCGCGCCTCGGGGAAGCATTCCACGCCCAGCTTCATAAAGCCGGCGTAACCGTCGACGACGTCTATCGCCGGCACGCGGAGCTTTTCGGTCTGCATGACACGGCCGAGCGTCTGCTGGATTTTGACGAGCGCGCCCACATTTTCCGTTTTCACCACCTCAAGCTGGCGCAAAGAATCATCGGGGGCGGAGTCGTGGGCACCATGGGCACGCCGGTCGAAGTCCTGCACCAGCGCATGGAACATTTCTTCTACAAAGACCTATGGGACGTACGCAACCGTATCACCGCCAAAGCCAACGAGGCCATGCAGAAGGGCTGATGTAGGCGCGAGCGTCCTCGCTCGTGCGGCTCTCGACCAATCGGTTTGTTGCAAGATTCCCTTTGTGACTCTGTGCCTCTGTGGTGGATTTGGGGTAGCCGGATGCAATGTTATAATCTTCGGAGCCGAGCGGGAGTAGCTCAGTGGTAGAGCGCGACCTTGCCAAGGTCGATGTCGCGGGTTCGACCCCCGTCTCCCGCTCCAGAGATTTGACTAGCCCCGCGTTGGCGGGGCTTTTCGTTCTCCTATAGATGCACGGCACCGGTGGACTTTTCCGGTCAGTACAGCTAATTTATTTCTCAGGGCGCGGTACCCAAGTGGTAAGGGAGAGGTCTGCAAAACCTTTATGCGTCGGTTCGATTCCGACCCGCGCCTCCAAACTTTCCTTGCAGTTGCTTGTCTCGATTGCAGTTAGGCCCGATTTGAGCTTTCGTGCTGATTGGGCCTCAATAGTTCGTCATAATGGAGCATCGCACTGCGCTTATGCTCAGCGGTCGGATGGACATAGCGCTGCACCAGCCGAATCGAGCTGTGACCCAGAATCGCCGCCAGCGTGGCAAGGTCAATACCAGCCTGCGCGAGGCGGGTTGCGAAGGTATGGCGGAAGTCGTAAAGGACGAATGTGAACGTGATCCGCTGTTGTGCCGTGGTTTTGGCTCTTGCTCTCCCATCGATAGGCTTGCCATCTGTCTCCAACTCTGGGAACTCGCCGACCCCAAGTTCGAAGGACCTTCTGTGCAATGAGGGGAAAATAATCTGTGTCTCCCCAGCAGTTGCTCATTCCCTTATTTCCAATCCTTTCAGGATCGATGTACACGTGAACTCCCCCGACGACATCGAAGTTGATTGGGAGGTAGACGACAGCGCCGCACGAGTTTTGGAATCATCCTCGACCTACGACTATCTAAACATAACGAGGGACTCCTCACCCACCAAGACCTTGCACATCCAGGATTTCATCTTCAAACCTGCAAGATCAGAAAGCGGAACCCTCATTCTGCGTCCGAGCCGTTACACAGTTCCGACTGGCAAAACCGATCTGCCTGGCCTCACAATTCCAGTGCGATTGACCACCTTGAAAACCTTGGTGACAACACTGGAACCGGAGGACCATCAAGCACTCGGAAACGCGGTCAGCGAGGCGATGGACAGTTCCAACCTTTCTAAATTTGATCCGAAACTGAAACTTGTCCGACATCGAGTCACAGTCATGCGGGTCGACCGTGATGCCATCATAGGAGTCACAGCCGAAGCTGTGTTGCGATCTGCGGGCGGCCAGGGTCCGTGGCACGTCACAGACTGGCATCAAGAAGGCAGCAACGCCTGCGTAAAGACTGACGGCGGTGCCTGGGCCGGAGTGACTTACTATTTGATGTACGTGAACTACTTGATTCGAAAATCGGTGCTTGATCTGCCTGGCATTAAAAGTTTCGTCTGCGATCCGCCTTAATGACAGTCCACCGCTATCGTGGTTCAGACAACCGCATCCCCTAAGGACTCGCTGCTAAATGGCGCAATCAGGCGTTTACACTCATTGAGACTTGCCCGATCCTCGGTCAATGAGTGAAATGGCGATATAACGACAGCCATTGTGACAGAAACATCTGTTGTCACTGGAACAGGAGCGACCCCATGCCGGGGAAGCCCGGGAGCCGTGCCTGTCGTGAGTCGGGCCGCCTCAGCAGGTAGGCCGAAATGCTCTGTCCCAATTCGCTTCAAACGAATACAATTTCTTTGCCCTAATTGGGAGGGTTTATGGCGAATCAATCGCAAGGCTCGAGCAGGATCTCTGTGACACTGAGGCGAGCGGCAAGAACCGCGCCAGTCTTGGCGGCGGCGCTTGGGCTTTCAATGGTCTCGGCCCGGCCGGCGCAGGCTCAGACTCTCACACCGCTTTACTCGTTCATGGGCGGAACAGACGGGGCGAATCCTAGCGGTAATTTGCTGATGGCGGCTGGTAACTTATACAGCACGACTAACTACGGTGGCGATCTCAGCTGCAGCGTCCTCGTCGGTATCCCTGGCTGCGGCGTGGCATTCGGTGTGTCGGCGTCCGGCAAAGAGACGGTGCTGCACGCATTTACCGGTAATGCAGACGGGGCGGACCCCATTGTAGGTTTGGCGGCGCTGGCGGGGAACGGTTACGGCGTCACTGCAAATGGCGGCGCTTTCGGCTCCGGAACCGTATTCAAGATTAATGGACGAACCGGCAAGGAAACGGTGGTGTATACCTTCACCGGCGGCGCAGATGGAGGAAACCCCAACGGAACGTTGACCAGTGATCGAGCAGGCAACCTCTACGGCACTGCCCAATACGGCGGCGATCTCAGCTGCCACTACTTCGGTTCACCGGGCTGCGGAGTTGTGTTCAAGTTCAATCCGGCGACTGGAGTCGAGACCGTGCTTTACACCTTTACCGGCCCCCCGGACGGGGATGTTCCCAGTGCAGGCCTGCTCCGAGACCCGGCTGGGAACCTCTACGGCACCACCGCCGACGGCGGCGCTTCTGCCAACTGCGGGGCTGGGGTGGGATGTGGCACCGTGTTCGAGCTGAATACGAGCCTCAAGGAAACCGTACTGTTGAGCTTTGACTACGCGCATGGGGCGCACCCCTTCGGAGGCCTGATCGCCGACAAAGCGGGATATGTTTACGGCAACACTGTGTCAGGTGGCCCTTTCGGTTTAGGTACGGTCTTCAAGCTTGGCAACACCGGCGAAACCGTACTGTTCAACTTTGACGGGGGTGCCGACGGGGCAGATCCCACCGGCTCTTTGTTACTGGACCCCGCCGGCAACCTGTACGGCACCAACGAAATCGGCGGCGATCTCAACTGCGCGGTCACCGGCCTCGCTGGCTGCGGGGTGGTGTTCAAACTGGATACTATGACCGCCACCTTAACCCCGATGTGGAGCTTCACGGGGGGTGCTGATGGGGCGCAGCCGGGGGGTGGGTTAATTCGGGACGGAGCAGGCGCTTTTTATGGCGTCACCTTTTATGGGGGAAACCCTGCCTGCCACAACGGGGGAACGGGCTGCGGAGTGGTGTTCAAGCTGATCCAATAAACGATTCATGTGCAGCAGGGCTGAACAGACACAAGCCGCCCGGTGTGGGCGGCTTTTCCTGTAACGCACCACACATCAGTGAGTGTAACAGGAGATTCACTCAAAACCCCTTTCCGGGGGTCAATGAGCGATATGGGGATTTTTCAACAGTTACTGGCCGTGTAACATCTTCTCCTGCAGGAATTCCCATGAGAACAAGTTCGTTTGACAGTAATCATCACGACGCTCTGTCTCGCCGTTGCCGTGGCAGAAAAGCCGAAGACTGTAGATGAGGCAGTTCAAGTACTTAAAGCTAAATGGCTGAAGCCGAAGGATCTCGACTGGATACTTCGCAACCCCCAATGGCAAGTTGTTCAGACTTTATATCGACCATTCGGCACAGGTGTGCGAAACAAGTTCGGCCTGTGGGGAGACAATCAGGTTTTGCGTGAGTCGTGCGGCGACAAGAATCCGGAGGTTTGCTCCCTTGTGATTTTCAATCGGTTATGGGAATCAGTACGCGGGGATGCAGACCCGGCACTAGCACACCAGCTTGACTGCCAATTTCAGCTTGCTCAGGCGATTCATGTCAGCCTCAAAGGATTTCACCAGTTGACGACTCGGGAAATGATTCGGCGACTTCAATCACAGATCGACTCGCGACTGCCATCCCTTGCGGCATCCCGCGTGCCGAGCTGCCAAAGCTCCTTGACACTGGACGTTGCTGGCGAGCCGGACATGGGCTGCTTCGTTGTAGCTCCGCACCACAAGGAAGAACGCAAATACTGGGACGATCTTACCCTTGATGAAGCCTTAGCTGTCTTGGGAACCCGGAACCTGTTCAGGACGGTTCACTACCCACCGAAGATCACGCTTGATTTCCTTCGAAAGTGCCAGTTTTCGAAGCCATTTCCGTACTGAGCAAGCCGCAAAGAAAAGATAGCTGTTGAAAACAGGCGATTACACTCGTTGACCCTTGCTGTGCAGAAACCATGTGGTTTAGGCACGCTCCAACATCGGTCGTTTCCGAGGGGACAAATCAACAGGTTGGAAAGCCATGCGTCAAGGGGATTTTCGGCACATTCGGCTAAAAGCCAACCAGGCACCGAGAATTACCGGCTAGGTCAATGAGTGTAAACGCCTGTTATCGACAGCTATGCATTCCCTGAGTATCCGAGCACTGTCCTCAGTCGCGGCGAGCATCACGCTGGCGGAAATCTTCCCCTTATCTTACGCTCCTGTTCTCGCTGTCGAAACTGGAGTCAGCCAGCCGGAGAGGCGGTTCCGCGTTCTAATGGCGACTGTTTTCACCATCACCGATTCCCGAACGCAGCAAACTGGAGCCGTCGAAGTTAAGGTGTGAACTCAAACACTGTGCCGAGGCCGTACCGACCACCATTTTCTGTAGTGCCGTACAAGTTACCGGCAGCGTCCTTGGTCAATCCAGCGAGGGGAGTCGACCCGTCCGTGCATCCTGCGAGAGGGCAGAAGCTGTGGAGCACCGTCTCCGTCCATCCCCCGCCTTTGGGCGTCAGCTCATACACAGTGCCGTCGCCATAGACGCCACCCAATGCGGTTGTGCCGTAAAGATTGCTGGAGGCATCGAAGATCAGACCGGCCTGTGGGCCGGCTCCATCCGTGCCGTTGAAGTTGAAGTTATGCAGCACGGTCTCCGTCCAGCCCCCTCCTGTATTGGGCGTCAACTCGAACACCATGCCGTTGAGATTAGCGCCGCCAACGGAGGTCGTGCCATAGAGATTGCCGATGTTGTCGAAGATCAGGCCGGCCACGGGCTGGGAGCCATCCGCGCCGTTGAAGTTATACAGCACGGTCTCCGTCCAGCCCGCTCTTGTTTTGGGCGTCAACTCGAACACCGTGCCGTTGAGATTAGCGCCGCCAACGGTCGTCGTGCCGTACAGGTTCCCGGAACCATCAAAGATCAAACCGGCGTCGGGACCTTCCCCGTCGATGCCGTTGTTGTTGAAGTCATGCAGCACCGTCTCCGTCCAGCCCCCTCCTGTTTTGGGCATCAACTCGAATACTGTGCCGACGCCATAAACTCCACCAATGTTCGTTGTACCATAGAGATTGCCGGAGTCATCAAAGATCAAACCGCCCCGGGGAAAATACCCATCCTTGCCATTGAAATCATGTAGCACCTTCTCCGTCCAGCCCCCTCCTGCTTTGGGCATCAACTCGAACACCGTGCCGTCGCCATAAGCGCCACCAACCGTCGTCGTGCCGTACAGGTTGCCGGAACTATCGAAGATCAAACCGGCGTAGGGGGCGTTCCCGTCCTTGCCATTGAAGGTATGCAGCACCTTCTCCGTCCAGCCTCCGCCCGCCTTGTGCCTCAACTCGAACACCGTGCCGTTGAGATTAGCGCCGCCACCGGAGGTCGTGCCATAGAGATTGCCGGAAGCATCCAAGATCAGGCCGGCCGTGGGCTGCCAGCCGTCCGCCCCCCCCCGGAAGGCATACAACTGTTTCCCCGTGGCGGCGCAAGCGCTCGTCACAAACACAGTCATCGCAAGAATCGACAAGGTCGCGGTCAAACTGACGGAAAGTCTCTTCGGTCGCACGAGGATTACTCTTTCAGAGCGGAGTGCCCTCTTAAAATCAAGCTCTCAGGTTAGGCGCATTTGGTCTGATGCGTCAAGACGTGCTTTCCGAACGTCTCGACCTGAAGATGGGCGTGAAGAGACTCGGGGTTAGACATCCACCCGCGCCTGGGAAGTCAGGAGTGGCGCGCCTTGCGGATGGCAAAGCCCGAACCCAGACCTGTTATTGACGTAACATCGCCGTTACACTCATCGTGGGTTTTGAGCGGTATCGCCTGATTACAACAACTGAGCTATTGCAATCGCGTACTCCGCCTCGGCTTGCTTCAGGATGGAGGAAAAATCCAAGCTACCGTGCGGTGTTCGGTACCTGCGAGGTGACTACCTGCGGACTTCCGCTGCCGGTGTCTCTAACTGTCAGAAACGTCCCGTCTATCTCCGGTTTATTCCCGGAAATTGACTTGACAGCCAGGACGGGCGCGCATATGTTCTCAGCCACCAGTTTCTTAGGGGGGAGCTGGACCGTCGCTGGCCAGGAGTTCAGGAGTTTATGGGAGTCTGCTATTTGACCGGACGAGTGACATGTAGCGTTCTGGCGTTTGCACTTATCTCAAGCTTACTTTCCGCTCAAGCTTCTTATCACACATCGTGGCCGCCGCAATCTTCGCCTCCGGGTGCCGAGGCAATCAACAAAACGAACCAGGTTGTGGTCAAACCCCGGCCACGCTTTCTCGGCTGGAAACACACAGCCAATCCTGAGCGGTTTCAGAGTTGCGGATCGGGCTGTTCTCACGCCAGACCTGCACCCTTGGACATCGGGCGTCCACAGGTTTCGCAATCGCCACTCTCTTCTTTGAGCAGTTTTAATATTCGGCCCACGCTGCCTGCGGGAGGCATACCCACGTCGGCTGCGATGGGAGACTTCAATAGCGACGGTCATTTGGACTGGGTAGTTTCGAATGGCGAGGACAACACTCTCTGGCTGTATCTGGGACACGGAGACGGAACTGCCAGCATGCCCACGATTATTCCCCTCAAGGGCCTCGCGCCGTTGTCGATTACCGCTGTAAATTTGCGTGGCAACGGCACATTGGACTTGGTTGTTGCCGAGGCGGACAGCGGAACGGTAGGGGTGTTGCTAGGCAATGGCGATGGCACATTCCAACCGGAGGTCGAATATCAACTTACGGTTTCGCCTTTTTTTGTGTTGGGTGGAGACTTTAACTCCGACGGCAAACTGGACATTGCGGTGGGATTGAACGGAACCGCCCAAACGGGTTCGGTCGCCGTGTTGCCGGGCGACGGGCAGGGGCATCTTGGGACCCCGCTATACAACCCAGCTGCGCAGCCATCGAACGGGTTTTGGCTCGCTGCGGGAGACGTAAGAGGCGACGGCAAACTCGATTTAATCGTGGTCGACCCGTTTGATCTATTGCCACACGGCGGGGCCGAGATTTATTTGAACAACGGCAACGGTACGTTCTCAGCGGGTCAACTTGTCTACTTCCCCACTGGAGATGGAACGGCCTTTAGCGCTGCGCTGGTAGACCTAAACAACGACGGCTGCGCCGATGCAGTGGTGACTGACAGTTTTGGACTCGTATGGGTTGATTCCAGCAATTGCGACGGTACTTTCAATCTGTCCACGTCCGGTTATGCGCTAGGTGACATTGCAGCCACGTTGCAACTGGTGGATCTCAATGGCGATGGAAAACTCGACATCGTAACTTCGGGGGCGTTGCTGGAGGGAGCTGGCGGGCCCGGCATCGGGGACCAGGCTGGGAACCTAATTTCGGTTCTGTTCGGAGATGGCGCCGGCCACTTCAGTCCTGGCGGAGTATATCGAGGTGAACCCACGATGGTCGGCATGGCGGTGGGTGACCTGAACGGGGATGGATTTCCCGACGTGGTCACCGCGAATCAAGGAAGTAATTCGGCGAGCGTGTTCCTAAACGACAAGAAAGGTGGATTCGGTGACCCTCAGGGAGAAGCGGTCGGCTATGGTTCTGGGACCACAAATTCCCCCGATGGCCAGTTTGTGATCGCGGATGTCGACGGTAACGGAACTCCTGACATCGTCTTCCTTCAACTACCACCGCTGTATCCTGGAACTGAGCAGATTACCAGCCTGCTAAATGACGGCACGGGAAAATTCTCCGCACCGATTCGGTCTCCATTGTGGAACACCGGCACCAACTTGAACCCTGGAGGTTTTGTGTTGGCAGATTTTCGGAATACGGGCCGCCCCGACGCACTTGTGCTTGCAGGGTCCATAATTTTTGCGCCCAATATCGGGGGCGGAAAGTTTGGACCGTACACCATGACGGGTGAGGTTGGAGCTGGAGGTCCGGCGGCGGTGGGGGACTTCAATGGTGACGGCAAACTGGACTTTGTCACCGTTTCGCCCGGTATCGGCTATTACAATTCCGCTCTGAACCTGAGCGTCTTTCTAGGAAATGGGGATGGCACCTTCCGGGCCGGACAAAACATCACTTTCGAAACTGGGGTTCAATACATTAGCTCAAGTAGGGTGTACGCCGGAGACTTCAATCGAGACGGCAAACTCGACGCTCTGGTTTTGCTGGGAACGAATTTTACAGGTGGGCTGGGAGGAGCAGGACTCTACGAGTTGCTGGGAAATGGAGACGGCACTTTCCAACCAGCTCGTCTTCTATTTCCCGACTTCGGCACCTTCGGCTTGGCGGACGTGAACCACGATGGGTGGCCAGACATCGTTGCCATTGCCGAGCCGAACGGGGACCCTGCCATTTATGTTCCCACGGTTTCAGTATTCCTCGGTCAAGCGGACGGCACATTTATCTACAGCACGAGTTACACGCCATACCTGGACAGTGTGCGGCCGCCCTATGATTTTGGCGGAGCGATTCAGTATTTCCCATTTGAGGCCCTGCTCGGCGACTTTAACGCTGACGGGAACCCCGATGTGGCGGTATTTCAAACGCCTCCCGGTTCTCCTCAGAGCTTTGTGCAGATTCTATATGGCAATGGAGATGGGACGTTTACTCCGACCTATGCAGCCTACGGGCTGAATAAGATCTACGTCCCCGAATTTGCGGTTGACTTGAACGGAGACGGCGCGACCGATCTGATTGAACAGGACAATAACACTTCATCGTTCAACGTTCTAAAGTCAGTACCCGGAGCGCCAGCATTGCAGTTGCAAATCCTGAATACTCCGCTGGCAGGAGGTACAGGGTACGGGACAGTGACGCTCAGCCTTGCCTCAACTTCGGCAACCGTAGTCTCGCTGATTGCGAGTGACCCGCACGTGGTGTTACCGAGTGTAACGATACCGGCCGGAAGTGTTAGTCAGCAATTCCAATTTTCGATCAGTGGCGGATTCAACCCGGCCACGGTATTCACCATTCAAGGACAAGTCGGTTCCGCAACTGCGATCGCCTATGGCTACATGCCGTCGGTGACGATGCCGGTGGTTGAAATAGAGCCAACCGCCCTGTTGTTTGGGGGAGTGAACTCTGGGGACTCTAGCGATCCAAAGACTCTAACGGTCTCAAACATAGGAAACGCTCCACTTGCTATCACGGAGTTCTCAGTCCTTGGTTACGGATTCAAGCAAACAAATGACTGCGGTTCGACATTGGCTGTGGGCGGAAACTGTGCAGTGCAGGTGACATACACTGCGGGAGGCTTGGGCGCGGAAGGTGCTACTCTCCAACTGTTTAGTGCAATCGGTATTTCGTCCGCTGACCTGGAAGGGTTCAGCCTGGGGTTGGCGATTACGCCCTCCTGTTGTCTGACGTTCGCCGAAACGGTCGGCACGACGAGCGCACCACAGACCGCAGTGCTGACCAATCAACAAACCAGCCCGATACAAATTACCATGGGAGCGCCGGGTCAGGGTTTTTCACAGACCAACGATTGCGGGACGCTTGCGCCAAGTGCGAGCTGCCGAGTTAACGCTACTTTCACTCCTTCGCAAACCGGAGGACCAGTCAACGTCAGCATCGCAGTGACCGTAAACGGTCAGAACAACAACCAGTATGGAATAGGCGTCATGGGTTACGGTTCTGATTTCCAATTGAACACAACTGTCGGTTCTGACACGGTGAAAGCTGGCCAAAGCGCGACTTATCAATTGACCGCTGAAAGCTTGTATGGCTTTGCCAGCAGCGTGAGTCTCTCCTGCAGCGGGGCTCCCCAAGGTGCAAAATGCAGCGTGAGTCCGACAAGCGTGAATGTTCCGTTAAATCAAACATCGAGCTTTGAGATGACGGTTACAACTACGGCGCCCTCCACCTCCGCATTGACCTACCCCTCGCGCAAGAAGTATCTGCCGCCAGGAAAGATCTTCTGGGCGCTCGCCGGGACCGTGATGGTGGGGTGTATTGTTTGCGGTTCGCGGAGGTTTTCAAGGATCACTGCAACCGTTTCCTTGTTTCTGATTCTGATCATGTGCTCCTGTGGTGGGGGAAGCGCGACGGGAAATGGAACCCCGCCCGGAGGAAGTCCGCCGGGCGGAACTCCTCCCGGAGGTTCGAGCTCGGGCACTCCGGCCGGAACCTACCTCGTAACCGTTAAGGGTGTCAGCGAAGGGGCATCCCATAGTATGAAACTTAGTTTGACAGTTCAGTGACGCATCAGAGTGTTGATCCATCTTGGTGACGATGCTGACAATGACGCTGAGCTGAGAAAGAAGCAGAATGCCTTCAGTTTGGAGAGTTGCTTGGCCACACACCCTCGATTTTGCGCCGGGTATTGACGTGGCTTCCACCATCGAATATCTCGAATCGCTAAAGGCGCACGATGTGGCGGATTGGCGGATCAACGAGTGCGAATAGCAGTGTGAGCCGGAATCGTTGGCGAAATATCGCGATATCACTCATTGACCCCGAAAGGGCCATTTTGAGTGCCAATGCCTGGTCCCCATCACCCATGAAATTTCACCCCGTGGTTTCTTCGGGCAGGACAGTCACTTGGACTTGGTACGACGCTCCATGTACTTGGACACAAGAAAGACGGCTAACGCGGAGCACCTAGGATTCCCTCGGCGGCGGACCTCGGGAAGTTCTTTTCGTGGACGAGAATTGGCACAAGAACGAGAGCCATGAGGAAGGCTGTCAGCACCTCGTACCCAAGCAAACGCCACTCAACTTCTTGTCTGCCTGCGACATATTTGACATGGGTGCCTGTTTTAGTTGGTTGGTTCTCGTTGCATTTGACGAAGTCGGTTGATTATTTGCTTTCATGTTGGTCTCCTTTAGGTTGGAGCTGCCATTCGACGCACAAACATCCATCTTGCCGGTAATAGCGAGGCCGCATTCGTTGCTCCGGCCAATAACCGTGTTCACCGAAAAACGCATCTTCCTCCTGCCTTCGATGCCCAAACAGGCGCTCGCTTTCCTCCCACAATTTGACAAGGCTCTTCCGGTCAAGCCGATGCAGCCGGCTTTTCCCCTTAGGCAGTGGTTCAGGTAATGGCTCTGGCCATCGTCCTTCGCGTGCCAGAGCTTGAAGTTGCTCTTGGGTGAATCCTTCCAGGAGGCGCTGATCCATAAACCAGTCTATGAATCGGCGCCTGTTCTCTAACCGCTCTAGTCGGTCCTGAATTGATGACATTGTTCTCCTTCGCTCTCTTATGGGTTGCTTGCCGGATCATTAGATTGGAAGACCATGTCCTCCTCCCTGATGCTTCGCCGCTCGAGCAGGTCCAGCTGCCGCTCAAAGTCAGCCGTTTCCAGAGCCCGCAGCAGGCTCGTCCCCAAGTACCCAAGTGCGTTGGCGACCTTCGGATCGAGCTTCCCGGCGCGGACTTCAATGATCGACTCTGCCAACAGATCGCGTACATCAGCGGCGGTCTTCGGTGCTTCAAATTCCTTCAACGCTTCCGGGCGGTACACCGTCCTTCGGTGCCCACCTCGCCTGCCGAGTTCCTTGGCCCGGCCGGGCTCGGCGTGCAACGCGCAATGCTTATTGCCAGCGCGTGCTTGTGCCCTGCATGGCTTACCGTCTCGCTTCTTTTTCTCGCATTGCATCGCTTGTCCTCCCTGTTCATGCGGCGCTAGGTCGCTAAGCGGTGGGGATGGGGTACGACCTGGATAACGGGGGCTGCGGAGTAGACGACGGCGGACTGGGCGGACAAAAAGCGGACAATTCAGCAGCACACTCCGGGCTTGATGCGGAACAGCAAAGACTTAGAGATGCTAATACAGGGTCTGCAAAATCTTTATGCGTCGGTTCGATTCCGACCCGCGCCTCCAAGTCTTCCCAACCCCACGAAACCCTGCCTGAGCTTTGTTCATAGGTCTTTCTTCTCCCCTGTCGCGAGTTGTCGCCAAGAACTAATATTATCGGCTGATTTCCAACGCAACGGAAAAGCCCCGGAACGATTCTTCCCGACGAAAGGAAAGCCTATGCGAAGCGTGGTTTTGACTTTCGCCCTCATCGCCACACTGGCGATGCTGTCCAATCTCAGCTTTGGCCAGGGCTACATCCTTCTCAACCATGACAACCCTGCCGGCAACAGCGTGACGGCCTTCAAAGTCGCCGCCGCCGGGAACATCACGTTGTTCAAGTCGCTCAATACCGGCGGGAACGGTCTAGGCGGGGAATTCTTGTCTCTTCCGGGGGTCGCTATCGAAGAGAACGCTCACTGCTTGTTTGTCGCCGATTCGGGTAGCAGCGATATTGCAGCGTTCGAGGGACCGAGCTTCAACCAAGTCACTCCCAACTTCACCAACAGCCAGTTGAACGGCAGCCTGTATGGCACCGGCCTGGCAGTTGATCCAGCTGGCAAGTTTCTTTACTCTGCCTGGTCCGGCAGCGGCAACATCGCCGTTCTGGCCATCGCATCCCATTGCTCTCTGTCTCTCACTGGCAGCCCAATCACCGAGCCTGACGTCGTAGCCGACCTTACCGTGGCTCACGGCGGCCAGGTGCTGGTCGTTTCCTATCCTGGCATCGGAGGTGCGCAGGCTTATGCGACTTCCTCCAACGGGGTGCTGACAGCTCTGGGCCCAACGCTTGTGTTCGCTGACGCGATTGCGGAGTGTTCAAGCACGAGTTGTTTCCCCGCCGGGCAGGACGCGACCGATGACGGCCATTTCTGGGTTTGGGGCAACGCCAGCGCGTCCGGATCGTCCACGCTCAGCGCTACACTCACGCCTAAAGGCTTCACCAACGCGGCGCTGCAAACATACTCCAGCAGTACGGTCACGAATGTGGAAGTACCGTGGTTCAGCCCTGTGGCCGCAAAAACTGGCGTAGGCAACCTTTATTTGGCAGCTTCCGGCTTCGGCCAGGGCTATCCCGCCGGCATCATCGTGGCTAGCTTCAATCAGGGCGCCATCATCTTTGACAACAGTGTCGCGAACTCCGCCGCCTTCATCGCCGGAAACGTCCAGACCGTCGGTATCAGCGGAACCGGCAGCCCTTTGGTGCAAATCATCGCCAATTTGTCCGGCAACGTTTTGTACTCCTACGAGGTAAACGGAACTACTTTGACTCCGGCCAGTTCCTTGAATCTGTCCGGGGCAACCGCTCATTCAATCAGCGCCTACCCGAAGCGCCCCTAAACGAGGCTGATATCAGCGACGCGGAATCCGTCTCAATTTCCCCTTGCACTTCTGGTTCCGGGGTCATAAGCTGGGCAGGCTCCCGCCATCCCAGCCAATCGCACGAGGAGGAAAGTCAATGCGACATCTACACAGGAGTTCGAGGCTGCTCGCCGTTCTCGCAATCGTAATTGGGTTCTGCGCGGTGAGCTCTGCACAACACTACGTGGTCACAAACGATGACAACGATTCCGCTAACACCGCGACCATCTACCGGGCCACGGGCTCGCCGGCGAACCCGTCGCTCACCCAGGTCCGGGTGGTCAAGACGGGCGGGAAAGGACTCGGCGGCGGCTATTTTGCCAACGTCGGTGTCAACGTGGTTTCCGATAGCAACGGGGTCTGCGCCTACATTTCCAATTCCGGCTCCAGCAACATCACCGGATACAACGCCAAAACCAACACCGTCACCGGTCCGTTCTCAGGATCTTCCGGTGACAGCAGCACCAGCCTCGGCTTGGCTCTGGTGCTGGGCGGAGACTACTTGTACGCTGCCTTCACCGCGTCGAACACGATTGGAACTTTCAAGATTTCTTCCGGTTGCCAGTTGACGTTCGTATCTGACACTTCAGCCATCGGATCGAACGGTGGCGCCTTGGATGGGTTGAAGACCCACGGCAACCTTTTGGCGGTGGCCTATGGCGACGGCTCCTACCAGTCGTTCAACATCACCGGCGGCACGCCGGTTTCGAATAACGACCGGCAAATCGCCGCCGGTGATGCCTTCGGGGACGTCCCTGCCGGAGTAGATATTTCCTCCGACGGCAAATGGGCAGTCTTTGGCGACGCTACTTTCGCCAACGACGTCGAAGTAGCCGCGATCACCGCCAGCGGACTAGGACCAACCACCGCCTACCGCAACCTGGGGGCCGGATCGAACTCCAACACCGTGTGGTTCAGCCCCGACGATACCCTGGTCTACGTAAGCAACACCTACTCGGGACAAATCACCGTCGAGAATTTCGATACCTCCACCGGCACGCTTTCGCTCGGCTGCATCTCCAACGTGCTCAACAAGTATGACCAGCAGTGGGAATGGAATGGTGTCATTCAAACCGCCGGCACCACTGGCACCGGAACGGTGCTGTGGGAGGCGGAGTTCGGCACGCCTAGCTCTAACCACCAGTTCAGTACGCCGGGCTCGATCGGCATCGTCGAGGTTTCCAGGAGCGGATCGTCTTGCACTTTGACGGAAGCGGCATCCTCACCGATCACAGACAGCAATAGCAACGGGCTGCTCTCCATCGCAGCCTTTCCACCGCGGAAGTTCTAACCGCCCCGGTCGCAAGACGGGTGCGGCCCCGGTCGCACCCATTATTTCCTGATTCCCTTCTCTTCTTGCACCGCGGCCTCTCCTCAGTACCCTCGCGGGACTATACCTAGCCGTGATGGTTAATTCGGCCGACCCATTACCAACTTGTTTTATCTTATTGTTTACACACCGTTTAGGCGTACTCCTCTGCTTTGCATGTTGTTCTCCGCGGTCCGTGCCCACCGGATGGCTTGGCACCACATCGAGCACATCGACTAGGCGGAATAGCTTCTGCGACCCTTGTGCGCCAGTGGTACACGCTTCGGTGATTTATCTGCCTCTGGTCCTGGTGATAATTGCCTGGATGCGCTGAGTCTAGTCTGGTACTCTTCTACCCGGCTTTAGATCGGCGGCTCTCGTCCCCCGGTATTTCGGATCCCTGATTTCCAACCGGTGGTGAGACTGCGGGTGCTGGATTCCCGATTCGGGAAACGACGGCACCCCGTGCGATCCGGGTTTTGCGGTCTGTTCCGAAACCGGAACACGAAGCGTGACGAAAAACAACTCGAGTTGCCGCACGGTCGAATGCGGTGGAGGCTGCGATTCTCCCCGCTCAGCACTTGCTGGTAACTCGCTGCTGGGGTTGGTGTTGTTGGCCAGGCTAGAGGGGGCGGTATGTGTCCGGGCGGACAGAATCTACGCTTGTTGCGCGAGCAACTCGGCTTGACGATGCGGGATGTGGAGACGGCCAGCGCACGCATTGCCCTGAAGTATGGCAATGACGAGTTCGCCCTCTCTCCCAGCCGGCTTTCGGATATCGAAACAAAAGGCGTCGTTCCCAACATCTTTCGCTTCTATTCACTTGCCGCCATCTACCGGCGGGACATACGTGACATTGTGTCATGGTATGGCGTGGACCTGAACCGGATGGCATCCGATCTCGACTTTGTCATGCCCCCCAAGTCTCACGTCTCCGATGCCTTGGCCAACCTTTCGGCGGTGCAGGTGCCCCTGCGCTTGGATCCCGGCTTCGATCCCCGCCGTACGGTGAACTTTGGCCGCATGGTCGAACAGTGGGGACTGGTTCCGCTGGCCTATCTCGCCCGCTTTGCGTCTTATGAGTACACCTACGGCTACATCGGTAGCGAAGATCTGACCATGTATCCAATTCTTCCCCCGGGCAGTTTTGTGCAGGTGGATGAATCCAGAAACAAGGTGTTGGAGGGTCGCTGGAGGTCAGAATACGAACGTCCCATTTACTTCGTCGAGACTCGCAACGGGCACATCTGCTGCTGGTGCACACTAACCAAGGAAGGCCTAATCTTACAACCGCATCCCTTGTCGCCGGTCGCAGCCCGCGCCTTACGTTATCCCCAGGAGGCCGAAGTCATCGGTCAAGTCGTGGGCGTCGCGCTCAAGCTCGGGGAATGGCGCGCGATGTTCGATGGGTCAACAGACTCGAAAGCGCCTGAAGCACTGAACTAAGATGACGCGCTGATCCCGCCCCTGGACTGGGTGGCATCAGTTTGGAGTTCGCACCGGAAAGCTGCTCCAGATAGAGCTTTGCCGGAACCCCTGCCAACTCGCTGGATTGCTCCACATCCTTTTCCAGGCTCCGCAGCGGAGTGGATAATACGTCCGAAAGCAGAGCCCGATGGGCTTGTGCCAGCGCCTTTTCCGCGGTCCCTTCCCCGTGAACCCGAACCAAGCCCCAGTGCGTGTAAGTTCCGCCTTGTTTCCGCAGCCCTGCCACGTATTCCAGCTTGCGCAAGCATCCTGCGATGGCACACAGCGTGGTTCCCTGCAGGTCTTCCAGAGCTGAGATGAGGGTCATAGCAGTTACGTTTTCCGAACGCTGAAATTATCCAGGCCCCGCAAACCAAAAGCCTTCGGCTGACACATTATCACGGCGCAATTCACCTGAAAAGGAGATTTCGCCGTGAAGAAAACTCTATTGTGGTTCGCCTCCTTGTTGTTTCTTGCCTCCCTGTCTGTTCCAACCAATCTGTGGGCAGACGAGCCTATACCGCCTTGCGACCCGGTTACCGGATGCACTAAGCCAGGCGTTGCTCTGCCGGCCGTTCTGATCCCGTAGCCTGTCTCCCAGAAATTCTTGTGGGCTACCGCGGAAAGAGCTATGATTCAACGCGGTAGCCTATGTTTCTGGCCTGGCACATAGTCTGGTTTACGCGGGTCGCGCTTTCGCTCGTATTGTTCTTAGTGACGGTTAGATGCCGCCTTTATAAGCAGTTTCCGCTGTTTACAGTTCACAGCGCATGGATCGCCCTGACTGGCACGGCGGTGGTAGCTATGAACTACGCCCGCTCCGTTAGTGGAAATCAGTTTTTTACCGGCGTCGCCGTTTGCAACGGTGTAGAAGCGGTACTGGCTTTTGCAATCATCTATCAAATATTCACTCTCAGACTGCACCAGTATCCTGCAGTGAGAGATCTGGGAAGCGCCGCGTTCCGTGCCAGCACGATTGTTCTCCTGGCCGGCGTCCTGGCCCTTGCCTGGCTCGCCCCTGGGCCGGGGGCAAAGTATTGGACCTCATTCTCCGCTGTCATCCAACGTTCTGCGCGTACGTTGCAGTGCGGACAATTGGTTTTCTTGTTCCTTTTCTATAGTTATTTTCGCTTGTCCTGGCGTAGTCGAACGTTCGGCATTGCCCTGGGGTTGGCGATTCTCAGTAGTTCCAGCCTCGCCATCAGTGCGATTCAATCCCAGCTGCCCCTTGCGGTATTTCAGAGGAACGAGTACACAGTGTGGCTGATGAGCGACTCCACTTATCTCATCGCCGTGCTGGTGTGGCTGTCCTACATGCTCGCACCCGAGCAAACCCCGCAACCACCCGACGGCCCCTTGCCGCCGGATGACTTGGAAACCTGGAACCAGGAGTTGGAAAGGTTGTTACAACCATGACCATATCCATCATCCTCGCAGTACTGGCATTGAGCGTGCCCGTCATCATCCGTCTGGCTAAGAGCCACGGGAATACGCCGCCGATCGACCAAATTCGCTCGGTCGATCTCCGGGCGTTTCGAAATCTAGTGGATCCGGAAGAGGAGGATTACCTGCGCCGTCACTTGCCGCCAGTGGATTTTCGCCGTATTCAGCGCGAGCGTCTACGAGCTGCCGTGGAGTATGTCAGGTGCGCTGCGTTCAATGCCGCAGTGCTGATGCGTTTCGCGGAAGCCGCAAGTCACAGTCCCGATCCCGCAACCGCCCAAGCCGCCGGCAAGCTCATCGACAATGCCATCCGTTTGCGCAGCTATGCCTTCCAGGCAGTCCCCAAGCTTTACCTGGCCATGCTTTTCCCCGGGCGTCGGATTTCCCCCGCGCGCGTCGCAGAGAGCTACGAACTCATGACCCGGCAAGTCGTGTTACTAGGCTTGCAATATCCCACCGGTAAAATCGCCGGAGCACTCTGAACGTTGCCTGCGTCGTCCCACGATTGCCGGCTTCATTAGTCGGCCGCCGCCGATGTCTGTACCGCTTCCACCAGCGGCATGTTCACCAGATGCTCGCTGACAAACCAGGACTGCAGTTCGTTGGTGCGGAGCACATCACTGACTGCCAGATCGTTGGTGCCGTCGTCGCCCAGCTTGGAAGCCCGCTCGGCTAACTCCCGGCTCTCCCCGATAATCAACTGATGCGCATCGAGCAAGCGAGAAAGCTGGACCGGGACCTCTTCCCTGCCTCGGGGCGGACGTTCAATCCGCGTCAGTTCCGCCACGTCGTGGGCCATCGCGATGCTCAAGCCTCCCAACAACTGAATCCGCTCGGCAATGGTGTCCACCAACTCCGACTGCTCGCCGAAATGCTTGTCGAACAGCAAGTGCAGTTGATAAAATGTCGGCCCGGCAACCTGCCAGTGCGACTTCTTGTACAGATCACGCAGGGTCATGGTGTCGGCCAACAACTGGTTCAGCTTTTCCGTCATTTCGAGCCGGATCGGCTCTTCCAGCTCCAACGGCAAAGCGTGCGTAACCGTGCCGTACTCCTGGATCGCGCCCGCCCTTTGATGGATTCGGGGCTGAGCGCTCACCCGCGACGGCGGCGTAGAAGCATTTCTTTTCGACATGGGGAATCTCCTCTTCTTTGAAAATTGGAATGCAGGCAACGGCTGGGCTGCCTTCGTTGCTTAGTCTGGCGGCCGATGTTTCGGCCGCCTACGAAAATCGTTGGTGGAGGCACCTTCGGGGCTCCGGCCTCCGTGCTCTGAGATGCTCTTCACCTGGGAACGGATTCCCATTTCGTTATTGTGCGCGGCCACGCATGAAGTTTCAACCCCGCCCTGCCAGCAAAAATCCGCGCAATTGTCTATGATGGAAGATTCCCGCCAGACGGAGAAATAGCTTTGCCTGAGACCCAAACCAACGGATTAGAAGTTCTTGAAACCCGCGAGTGGCTGGATTCCCTGGACTATGTCTTGTCCAAGGGTGGGCCGGAGCGCGCTGGACGATTGCTGCAACAGCTTTCCCTGCATGCCAAGCGCGCCGCCGGCGTAAACCTGCCGTTCACCGCAACCACGCCTTATACCAATACGATTTCTGCCATCCAGCAGCCACCCTTCCCGGGTAGCCAGGAAATGGAACGTCGCATCAAGAGCCTGGTCCGCTGGAATGCGCTGGCCATGGTAGTCCGGGCCAATAAACTTCAGGAAGGCATCGGCGGACACATTTCGACTTATGCCTCAGCCGCCACCTTATATGAAGTCGCGTTCAACCATTTCCTGCATGCGCGAACCGAAAGCGGCGACCGCGATCTGGTCTATTTTCAAGGACACGCTGCCCCAGGAATCTATGCCCGCGCCTATCTCGAAGGCCGCATCCCCAAACAAAAGCTGGAGAATTTCCGCCGCGAACTGAAGCCCGAGGGTGGTCTCTCTTCCTATCCGCATCCCTGGCTGATGCCCGATTTCTGGGAGTTTCCCACCGTTTCCATGGGGCTCGGGCCTATTCAGGCCATCTATCAGGCGCGCTTCATGCGCTATCTTGAAAACCGGGGTTTGAAGCAGACTACCGGAGGCAAAGTCTGGGCCTTTCTCGGCGACGGTGAGATGGACGAACCCGAATCGCTTGGTTCCATCACCCTCGCTTCCCGCGAACGTCTCGACAACCTCATCTTCGTAGTCAATTGCAATCTGCAACGCCTCGACGGTCCCGTTCGCGGCAACGGCAAGATCATTCAGGAACTGGAAGCGATTTTCCGCGGCGCGGGGTGGAATGTCATCAAGTGCATCTGGGGCACTGATTGGGACAGCCTCCTCCGCAACGACCGTGACGGGTTGCTGGTCAAGCGCATGGGAGAGATCAGCGACGGTCAGTATCAGAAATACTTCGTCGAGAGCGGAGCTTATTTCCGCCAGAACTTCTTCGGCAGCGATCCCCGCCTTCTGAAAATGGTGGATCACTTGTCCGACGAGCAGCTTGCTCGCATGCGCCTAGGTGGCCATGATCCGATCAAAGTGCACGCAGCCTTCCGCGCCGCTGTCGATCACAAGGGTGCGCCCTCCATCGTCCTCGCCAAGACCATCAAAGGTTATGGCCTGGGCGAAGCCGGCGAAGGCAAGAACATCACCCATCAGCAGAAAAAGCTGAACGACGACGAGTTACAGATGTTCCGCTCGCGCTTCGGAATTCCCATCCCTGACGCCGAACTGCACGACGCGCCCTTCTATCGTCCCGCCGATGACAGTCCCGAGATCCGCTACATGCAGGAGCGACGTAAGCAACTGGGCGGCTACTTACCGGAACGGAAAGTTCGCTCCAGGCCCATCGCCTCAGGCTGGGAATCGCATTTTGAAGAGTTCTACAAAGGCACTGAAGGCCGCGATGTCGCCACCACCATGGTGTTTGTGCGAATGCTGGGGAAGTTACTGCGCGACCCGGAAATCGGCAAACTCATCGTTCCCATCATTCCCGACGAAGCCCGCACCTTCGGCATGGAAGCCCTGTTCCGTCAAATCGGCATCTACTCCAGCGTCGGCCAGCTCTACGAGCCAGTCGACATGGACACGCTTCTCTATTACAAAGAAGCCTTGAACGGACAAATTCTCGAAGAAGGCATCACCGAAGCCGGCTCCATGTGCTCGTTTATCGCCGCCGGCACCGCCTACGCGACTCACGGCATCAACACCATTCCCTTCTTTATTTATTACTCCATGTTCGGCTTCCAGCGGATCGGCGACCTGATCTGGGCAGCGGCCGACATGCGCACTCGCGGCTTCATGATCGGCGGCACCGCCGGACGCACCACACTCGCCGGCGAAGGTCTGCAACATCAGGACGGCCACAGCCACGTGCTGGCGCTCGCTGTGCCCAACATTCTTGCTTATGATCCGGCGTTCGCTTACGAGATCGCCGTCATTATTCAGGACGGCATCAAGCGCATGTACATCGATCAGGAGTCGGTTTTCTACTATCTGACGGTCACCAACGAACCGCTGCCCATGCCGGAAATGCCTCAAGGAGAAGGCGTGCGCGACGGTATCCTGCGTGGCCTCTACCGTTTCAAAGCGTCCGAGAAGAAAGACGCAAAACTCAAGGCTCAGCTCTTTGGCAGCGGAGCGATTATGTACGAAGTGCTCAAGGCCCAACAGATTCTCGAAGAGAAGTACAACGTGGCTGCCGATGTTTGGAGCGTTACCAGTTACAAGCGTCTCTACCGCGAAGCCAACCACTGCGACCGCTGGAACATGCTGCATCCCGGCCAGCCGCCGCAAGTACCCTTTGTGAGCCAGTGCTTGAAAGACGCCAAGGGTGTGTTTGTGGCCGCGTCCGACAACATGAAGATTCTGCCGGAATCCATCGCGCGCTGGGTGCCCGGGCCGCTGGTTGCGTTAGGCACGGACGGCTTCGGCCGCAGCGAGAGTCGCGCTTCGCTGCGCAACTTCTTCGAGGTTGACGCCAAGCACATTGTCCTGGCAACCCTGAACGCGTTGGCCACGGAGAAACAAATCGCCCCGGAGGAGGCTCAGAAAGCAGTTCGCGATCTCGGCATCGATCCGGAGAAACCAAACCCTGCATTCAGTTAGAAGAGTAGCGCGGTTGTTGAAAACGAAAGATTCGTATCAGGGCACGCCTTCAGGCGTGCCGCAAACCTGGCCTTTCAACCGCGCCTTTAGGCGCTGCGGCACGAAAATCAAAAGGGAGCAAGTGTTGACCGAATTTAAACTACCCGAGCTCGGCGAAAACATCGACCAGGGAGAACTCGTCCGGCTGATGATCTCGCCCGGCTCCAGCATCACCGAAGGCCAGCCCGTGATGGAACTCGAAACCGATAAGGCCGTCGTCGAAGTGCCTTCATCAGTGACTGGGACAGTAAAGGAGGTTCACGTCAAACAAGGACAAAAGATCAAAGTCGGCCAGGTAATCTTCACCGTGGACAACGGCGCCGGCACCCAGGCACCGTCGCCGGCCAAGCAAACCGCAGCGCCCGTCCCGAAAGCGGCCCCCGCTGCTGCCCCGGCCCAATCGGCAGCCGCCCCAGCGCCCGCGCGTCGTGCATCAGACACATCTGCTTCCATCGAATTCAAGCTCCCTGAACTCGGCGAAAACATCGAACAAGGCGAATTGGTCCGGCTCATGATTTCTCCCGGCTCCAAGGTTTCCGAAGGTCAGCCGGTGATGGAACTCGAAACCGATAAGGCCGTGGTCGAGGTTCCGTCCTCCGTCACCGGAGTCGTGAAAGACATCCGGGTCAAGCAGGGCGAAAAGATCAAAGTCGGGCAAGTCATCTTCACGCTTGAAGGCGGCGCACCTCCGCCGGCCGAAAAGCCCAGGCACGTTCCCGTCGAACATTTCTCCGAACAGACTGCCGCTCGTCAGACCTTCCAGGCTGCCATCCAAGCCGAAGGCAAAACCGAAGAACAGGCCCTGCCGCCCGATAAGCCTCAAGCGCTGCCCCCGTCATTCACCATGCCAGCGCAGTTGGGCAAAGTTGCCGGAAGCGACCACGGCGAACCCGTGCCCGCTGCCCCGCACGTGCGACGACTCGCTCGGGAACTCGGATTCGACATTCACGGCGTCAAGGGCTCCGGCCCCGGCGGCCGCATCAGTGAAGACGACGTCAAGAACTACTCCAAGTCGCTGCTGGCCTCCGCTACCGCGGCCCCTCGCGGCACGCAATTCGCGCAACCAGATCTCCCCGATTTCACCAAGTGGGGAAAGGTCGAACGTGTTTCCATCCGTGGCGTCCGCCGCAAGACCGCCGAACACCTGTGGCAGGCCTGGACCACCATCCCTCACGTCACCCAGCAGGATCACTCCGACATCACTGAACTCGAACAGCTACGCGCCCGCTTTGCTCCCAAAGCCCAGGAAGCTGGCGGCAAGATGACGGTCACCGCCATCGCCCTGAAAGTCTGCGCCTCGGCGCTTAAAATCTTTCCCCAGTTCAACGCCAGCATCGACATGGCGAAGGAAGAAATCGTTTACAAGCAGTACATCAACATCGGCGTCGCGGTCGACACCGACCGCGGTCTGCTGGTTCCCGTGATCCGCGACGTGGACAAGAAGAACATCGTCGAACTAGCCACCGAACTCACTCAGCTTTCCCTGAAAGCCCGTGAGAAGAAACTGACGCCGGAAGAAATGCAAGGCGGGACCTTCACCATTACAAACCTCGGCGGCATCGGTGGCGACGGATTTTCACCTATCGTCAATCATCCCGAAGTCGCCATCCTCGGCCTGTCACGTTCCAGCATGCAGCCAGTATTTGTCGGCGGGAAGTTCGAGCCACGCCTGGTGCTGCCGCTGTCTTTGTCGTATGACCACAGACTAATCGACGGCGCCGACGCCGCCCGCTTCCTGCGCTGGATCGCCGAAGCCTTCGAGCAACCGTTTTTGTTATCAGTGCAGGGATAAGACTTCCTCTGTGAGACTCTGTGCCCTCTGTGGTTAAAGGTTCTTGATGACAGACACCGCAAATCTCAGCCTCGCAGTAATCGGAGCCGGCCCCGGCGGCTACGCAGCAGCCTTCCTGGCCGCCGACCTCGGCATGAAAGTCACGCTGATCGATCCCGAAGCCAACCCCGGCGGCGTCTGCCTGTACCGCGGATGCATCCCCTCGAAGGCCCTGCTGCACGTCGCCAAGCTGATCGACGAATCGCGCCACGCCAAAGATTGGGGCATCGCTTTCGCCGCTCCGCAGATCGACCTCGCCCGTCTCCGCTCGTGGAAGGAAGGCGTCGTCAAGAAGCTCACCGGCGGCCTCGGCCAACTCTCCAAGCAACGCAAAATCGAATACATCCAGGGCCGGGCATCCTTTGATAACCCAACCACTCTACATATCACTCGCGCCAACGCCGCCGAGGAATCCCGCAGCTTCGACCGCATCATCATCGCTACCGGCTCACGTCCAGCAATCGTTCCAACTCTCAAGCTCGACACCCCGCGCATGCTGGATTCCACTTCCGCCCTCGACCTCACCGACGTTCCCGGCAGTCTTCTCGTAGTCGGCGGTGGATACATCGGCCTCGAACTCGGCAGCGTTTACGCCGCGCTAGGATCGAAAGTGTCGGTCGTCGAAATGCTGCCCGGCCTCCTGCCCGGAGCCGACCGCGATCTCGTCCTTCCTCTGCACAAGCGTCTGGAGAAAGCCTTCGCCGCGATCATGCTGAACACCACGGTGGCTGGAGTAAAAGAAGAAGCCAGCGGCCTTCGCGTGACCTTCAACGGCCCCGAAGTCAAAGAACGCGAAAAACTCTTCGACAAAGTTCTAGTCTCCGTTGGCCGCAAACCCAATTCCGAAATCCCCGGCCTCGACAAGACCCAGGCCAAACTCGGCCCTCGCGGATTCATCCAGGTTAACAAGCAATTGCAAACCAATCACCCCGCCATTTACGCCATCGGCGACGTAGTCGGCGAACCCATGCTGGCGCACAAAGCCTCGCACGAAGGCCGCACCGCCGTCGAAGCCATCGCCGGACACAAAGTCGCCTTCGAACCAAACGCAATTCCCGCGGTAATCTTCACCGACCCCGAAATCGCCTGGGCCGGTCTGACCGAGACTCAGGCGCAAAAAGAAAATCGCGAAATCAAAGTCGCCAAGTTCCCCTGGGGAGCATCCGGCCGCGCCATGACCCTCGACCGCCCCGAGGGCATGACCAAACTCGTCATCGATCCCCAAACCGAACGTGTGCTGGGCGTCGGCATCGTGGGAGCAGGCGCAGGTGAACTGATCGCTGAAGGCGTTCTAGCCATCGAGATGGGTGCAGTCGCCAAAGACATCGCGCTCACCATCCATCCTCATCCCACGCTTTCCGAAACCGTCATGGAGTCCGCCGAAGTCTTCTTCGGCACCAGCACCCACGTTTACCGCCCCAAGACATAGAGCAAGCGAACAATCTCTGTGCCGCTATTCCCTGTGCTCCTCTGTGTCCTCTGTGGTTGAGGTTTCTCGTAATCAGCCCAACAGCTATACTGGTTTGCTTCTCATCCAGGAGGTTTCGTGCGCCGGACTCACCTATTATTAATGTGTCTCGTTCTCGTCCTACCACTCGCCGCGCAGGAGATGCCGATGCAGAGTTCCTCAAAAGCCACCACCGCAGCCATCCAGCCCGCATGGATGAACGCCTCCGCGGCCAAACTGGAAACCGACCTAGTCGCCAAATACGGCGAGGCCCAGCGCCCTCGCGCCCAGCGCGGCCTCCATCAAGTCGCCGAATTCTGGCGCTCTGATGATGGCGACGCCGCTGCATTCGAAGATTTCGTCCGCGCCAACTTCGCCGGCGATCAGCCGACTCTCGACACCATGTTCACCCGCTTCCAGTCTCTGCTCGAGCAACTCGGCGGCCACATGCACGAAATCAATCGCGCCTTCCGTCAGCAACTCGATCTCGACTACGGCGCCGTCCTCCCCTTCGACGAGGCCTTCGGCGGCTACGATCCCTCCGCCCACGTGCTCGACGACTTCTTCAACAATAAGCTCGCGTTCACTGTGCTGCTCAACTTTCCCCTGGCCACGCTCGACGATTGCCTCAAGAACGGCCCCACCTGGACGCGCCGCCAGTGGGCCGAAGTCCGCCTCGCGCAACAGTTCGACAAACGCATTCCCGCCGACGTCAAGCTTGCTATCTCCGGAGCCGAGTCCGAAGCCGGTCAGTACATTTCGCAATACAACATCTGGATGTATCACGTGGTCAACGATCAAGGTCAGCGTATCTTCCCGCCCAAGATGCGCTTGCTTAGCCACTGGAACCTCCGCGATGAAATCAAGGCCGACTACTCCGACCCCCAGACCGGCCTCGCCAAGCAGCGGGCCATCCAGCAGGTGATGGAACGTATCGTCACTCAGACCATTCCGCAGGTGGTCATCGATAATCCTGCCGTGGATTGGAACCCCGTCACCAACGAAGTGAAACCGGCAGCTGCCAAAGACTCCGACTTGTCGCACGTGATCGCCAACCTCACCAACGCCCGCGAGCCCGACACGCGTTACGCCATGCTGTGGAAGACATACGCAGCTTCAAGAAAAGCTGATCCCTATTCTCCAACCGCGCCGACATTAATCGATCGCCGCTTCAATGAAGACCGCGAAATCCCCGAAGCTCGCGTCAAAGCTATGCTCGAGCAGGTACTGAGTTCGCCGCTGGCAGCGCAGACTGGCAAGCTGATCGAATCCCGCCTCGGCCGGCCGCTCGAACCCTTCGACGTCTGGTACAACGGTTTCCGTCCCGGCAGCAAATTCACCGAAGCCCAGCTCGATGAAATGGTCGCGAAGAAGTACCCGACTGCCGAGGCTTATCAAAAAGATATTCCCAATTTGCTGATGCATCTTGGCTTCTCGCCCGAGCGCGCCCAGTACGTCGCCAACAACATCATCGTCGATCCCGCTCGCGGATCCGGCCACGCCATGGGAGCGCAGATGCGTTCCGAGAAAGCCCACCTCCGCACTCGCGTGGAAAAAACCGGCATGAACTACAAGGCCTTCAACATCGCCGTGCATGAGATGGGTCACAACGTGGAAGAGACTTTTTCGCTGAACGACGTCGACTACACACTCCTGAGCGGCGTGCCCAACACGGCTTTTACTGAAGCCCTGGCATTCGTGTTCCAGGGACACGATCTCGAACTGCTCGGCCTGCCCGCAAGCGACGCAAAAGCCCAAGCCGAAAAGACGCTCAACGACTTCTGGGGCACCTACGAAATCGCCGGCGTGGCGCTGGTCGATATGGGCGTCTGGCACTGGATGTACGATCATCCCCAGGCCACGCCTAAACAACTGAACGACGCCACCGTCCAAACCGCAAAAGACATCTGGAACCGCTACTACGCTCCCGTCTTCCATCAAAAAGACGTCGTTTTGCTCGGCGTCTACTCGCACATGATCGATTCGTTCCTCTACCTGCCCGACTACCCCATCGGCCACATGATCGCCTTCCAGATTGAAGAACAAATGAAGAAAGCCGGCAGCATCGGCCCCGAGTTCGAGCGCATGGCCAAGGAGGGCCGCGTCATTCCCGACCTGTGGATGGAAAACGCCACCGGCCGACCGGTGGGACCAGAAAGCCTGTTGGAAGCGACCAGGAACGCCTTGGCCGCGGCAAAGTAATTGCAGCCCCGCCCGTTGCGCGGACATGACATTTGCAAACGGAACCAAGGGAGTTTGAAACCGCGGCAAAGCGCACAATCAAAGCAACCGACCTATATGAGATGAAGTGATGCCAACACCCCCCGGTTACGCATTGGGCTACACCAGCTCCGAGCACGATCGTTTGATCCGGCAAGCCACCCGGATTGCACCCTACACCGAGCGGCTATTCCGCGAGGCCGGCATTGGCCCGGGCCAGCGTGTCCTCGATCTCGGTTCAGGTGTGGGTGACGTCGCTATGCTGGTGGCCCGAATCGTTGGTCCGTCGGGCGAAGTGGTGGGTATCGAACGGGATGCTCACTCAATTACAAAGGCTAAAGCTCGCGTAGCTGAGGCTGGATTGCGCAACATAAGCTTCACTCAAGCCGACGTGAGCCAGTTCGTCAGTGACCAGCCCTTCGACGCGGCCGTAGGCCGATTTATTCTAATGTTTCTTCCCGACCCGGCATCAGTGCTGCGCTCTTTGACTCGGTTGGTCCGGCCCGGTGGCGTTATCGCCTTTCAAGAGCCTACATGGATTCCTCTTCTCGCTTTTGGTGCGCGGCTGCCCCTGTGGTCCAAACTTCTCTCCGCCATCCATGAGACTTTCTTGCGCTCCGGTATGAACCTGGAAATGGGCCCTGATCTCTATCGCTTGTTTCAGGAAGTTGGTTTGCCCGCACCGGCCATGCATATGGAGACACCGATGGGGAGAGATGCGAATCTTATTGGCCTGATATGCGACATAATCCGCAGTCTGCAGCCATTAGCCCAGCAGCACGGAGTCTCGCTCGACGCCTTGGGGAATCTCGATACGCTTTCCGACCGAATCCAGGCTGAGGTGACCGCCTCGAACACGGTGGTGAGTTTTGTGCCGATCGTCGGGGCATGGGCGCACAAGCCGATGGGTAAATAGAAATGAAACATCTCCGCCTGGCATGAGGGCCAAGGTAAGCCGCGCGCCGGGGTGGTTTCGCTGGCTCAACCTTTCCGCAACTTGCCATTCACGGTCATTGAGTGCGGCTCCGTGGACGAGTTGAGGTGGGTAAGCCCGGATGATGTTTAGCCTGAGATGCCCTGCTTACCCGTCAGGACTCGCAAGGCGAGCACTGCCCCGGCGACCACAAGCATGAAAGTGGCAGGTCCAATGCCTTTGAGATCGCCTACGCGCAGATGCGACACCACCGCGCCGGCGAAGTAGAGAACGAGTCCTATTCCTGCTACCACCCCCAGTGGCGGCCACCAGACTCCAAGCACCAGGCCTAATGCGCCGGCAAACTCACAAGCGGCCAGCAGGGGAAGATACTTCATCGGTACGCCTACCGTTTCGTGGATTACTTTCACGATGCGCGGATCACCGCGAATCTTCCCGAGACCGGAAAACACCACCAGGATTGCGAAGAAGGGAGTAATCACGAGGTAGGCAGTATGCATTTGGAACGCTCCCTTGCTCATCCATTCTGATGCGAAGACGCTGGAGATCTTACCTTACCATTGGGGTTCGCTGCTTCAAGAATCGCCTTTGCGCTCATCGCCTTCGGTTGATCCGGGGGAAGCTTGAAACTGCTGGCCGCAAAGAGGCGCAGCCCACACCGGCGCAGCACTGATGTGCTTCACTCCGAACAGCACGCTTTGCACTATCTCTTGACGATATGGCGAATGTGTTGCTGGAGAGCACAGGTGACGAAGCCAGGAGTCTCGACGACACAAGCGAGGCTACGCGGTGAAATGCACGGAGTCGCAGCCTGGCCACGGATGGCTGTCAATCAACAAATGGGGACTCCCCGCATCTGGCCGTGCAAAGAAGTCCCCCTCGAAGTTGCTCAAGCCCCTACATCACTGCGCTGGCGTATGAATTGATTTCGCAGTTTAGCTTGATTTCTTCAAATTGCGGCGTGGTCCATTCCATAGTTTCCTCCTTATTCTAATCCTGTTTAGCTGCACGTTCTCACGGTCAAGCCGATGTTTCCAAACACGTAAAACGTTCCTCGGTTGAAGCAGGCGGCAGTCGGGTTCTTTATGGGACTGCATTGTGTGTTATTTGCAGGGTCTACCAGCGGGCCCTGCGTTCCCACATAGACGTGACCGTCAGCCACGGTTGGCACGGAATACTTCGTTGCCGGATTGATCCGATCTACGTTCACTCCCCCAATAATGCAATCCTCGCTGCTATAAAGCTTCGGCATGTTCGGGTCCCCGCTCTTCGCCGCTTCAAAAGCTATCAGTTGGCCGGGCGTTGCAGCGGGAAAGTGTGGGAGCGGGTTGTTGTTGTTATCCCAGGTGAACGCGGCGCTGTTTGGTATCACGCTGCCATCGGCCCAGATTGTCCAGACAATGGCATCCGTATCGGTGGTTATGTCCCGCGATACCGAGGGCGTAGTTCCCCATGGAAATACCAACGGCGTGCCTGACACTTCGTATGCGTAAGCCGCCGTCTTTGTGCAGCCGGTCGATGTATTGATCGGCAGGCCCGTGTTGCAAATCTGATAGCGCATCAGTTCGCCCGCCCCAGCGACGGAGAAGACGGCCGATGAGCCAAGGAAAAGATAATTCGTCCCGGTCGTGTCGCCGCTTTCCCAAAATGCGGGGTTCGTGTGGATGAGAGGACCGGTTTTCAGAGCGAAAGCGGTGCCGTTGATCGGATACGTCTGCAAGTTGGTGTTTGGCGAACCTGTACACGTCGCCGTAGTACCACCCTTCCCAGGACTGGCTCGATCCACAAACCAGATGCCGCCCTCCTTGTCTCCGCTTACCGCCAGAAAGGAATGACTACTGTCCTCGACGTCGGGTACGAGCATTGGGCTTCCCGAACCCACATCGACATCGCCATCGGCACTGCAACCTGCGTGCACGCTGTCCTTGTTGGACCGCCAGTATTGGTCGCCCGGAGTAAAGTAGTCAGCTATAGATAGTGCGCTGCCGGAGTTCGACATCTTGATGAAGCTGTCGCCCGCGTCGATGCCACCAGTAGTGTTGAGATCGAAAACACCGTTCCCCGTGTTGAAGAAGGTGAAGTAATTGTGGCCGGTAGCACTGTCAGTGCCGTAACTCGGTCCCCCGCCCCCTCCCCAGATGCCCGCGCCGTCAGCGTTAGGATTACCTTCGGACATAGGCAGGCAGAGCGGCAATGACGATACGCTCAGCCCGACGGTGTTGTAGGCGAGCATCATTCCATTCGGCAAGGGGGCTGGATACCCATCCATCATGGAGAACGCGATGTACAGGTAGTTATCTCCACCCAGCAGAAGCGCCGGACGCTGAATGTGCAATTGCGAGAAGTTAAAGCCATAGCAGCCAGGCGAAGCGCCGCTCGGCGGGGATATCAATACTTGGACTGCGGCTGCACCAAAAGTTATGTCCAGCGCCCACAGCTTATGACTCCAAGTAATCGGAGTTCCCGACTGCGACTCCACCACGAGATAAAGTGTGCCGCCGGTACTGCCGTCGCCGAGGGTTTTTGTGCTAATGACCGGCGTGCCGAGAATGCCTACATTAGGCGCTATGGTCTGGCAGTTTGTTCCGCCTAGGTTGGCGCAGCTCGCGGGGCTAGCGCTCCCAAGCACGCTCTGCGACGCGATCGGACCGACAGTGTGGCTTGTACCGTAGGTACACTGGCCTGCTGGCCAGCTTATGGGCGCCTGCGGGTCGCCATCAAATGCGTACACTGTGCCGTTCATCGTGACCACGTAGACGACGATCCCGTAATTCGCACCGTTGATCGTGACGTTTGTCACCACCAGCGGCTGTCCGTAGACCTGACCGTCCAGCAGATCGTAGGAACAGTGCTGGCCGAAGGTAGTGTCTGGAACGTTGGCAATTGTGATTGCGCCTTCGCTCAGGTTCTGCCCAGTGCGATAGACGCAACCCGTGCAGATCGCAGGGATGTCCTGATGCCAGGTTGTCACGTTGGTTGTGTAAGTTTGACCCGCCGAGTACTGCGATGCGATTGTGAGCAACACCAACACACAGAAGCCTAGCGTAGTGTTACGGTACTTTCCCATATTTCTCCTCCCCGTCTTGGAGCCCGCCCCCGCGGAGGCGGTTGGTCCTTCACTAGAATTTCAGCAGACGACTTCCGCCTTGCGCAGCAGTCCAAATGTAGGCTCCGTCGAAGGCAACACCTTCGCTCTGCAACTGTCGGAAGGTTACCTGAGCGCCGTCACTCGCCCGCAGCACAAAGATGTAAACATCGCCCGTTACCCAAATGTACGTGCCATCGAAAGCGATCCCGTATGGGCCGTCGGGCGTAGAGAAACTGCCCAGCACCGCGCCATCACTGGCCCGCAACTCGGTCACAGTGCCGCCGTTCCGGTTGGCGATCCACATATTCGCTCCGTCGAAGGCGATACCCAGCGCCCCATTACCGACCCCGAACGTTCCTAGAACTGTGCCGTCAGAGGCCCGCAGCTTGGTCACGGTGGCAGACCCATAGTTCGTCACCCATACGCTTGAACCGTCAAATGCCGTAGCAATGGGCCCGACCCCCACCCCGAAGCTCCCCAGGATCTTCCCATCGCCCACCCGCAACTTTGTGACAGTGCCTGCACCCACACTTGGACTGTTCGGTATCCAAAGGTTCTGTCCGTCAAAGGCCATCCAACTGGGAAATGTACCTGCGGCGAAGGTCCCGAGGTTCTTGCCGTCGAAGGCCCGCAGCTTGGTGACCGTGCCGTCGGCCTGATTCGATACCCAAACATTGGCTCCGTCAAAAGTGACCCCATAGGGCAGACCTCCTACTTTGAATGTGCCCAAAACCTGGCCGGTGCTAGCCTGCACCTTGGTGACGGTGTTATCGCCAGAGTTCGCCGTCCAGATATTGGCTCCATCAAAGCACACGCCGTAGGGCTGGCTCCCCACAGTCACTGAAGTCGAAGTGTCGGCCAAGTACCAGTGCAGCAGCGCAATCTTCAGCGGATTCAGCCGCGCTCCCACATCCAACTTAGGAGGCTGGATCATCTGCGATTCTGGCTGGGCCTGTGACGGTCGGATGACCGCCTGCTGCGCATGGCTTACGAATAAGTTCGCCATCGCCAGAACTACCACACTCAGAGACACGCCGATCACGATTCGAGTCTTCATGACTTTCTACTCCTGCGGTCGGTCCAGAAATAAACGGCTAGGTAAGAACGTCGTTTACAAGTGGAGAATTGGAACATCAACCAGCGCTGTGGGACGAAGCGAACGCTAGTCAGTGTGGCACGGCCAGTATAGGCTAGCCCCTGAAGGTGTCAAGCAACAATTCAGGCCAGAGCCGTTGTTGCAAATGAACGAGATACTGGCATCAAGGTAAGTCGGGAGAATAGTTCGGAAGCAAGCAAGTGACAGCCAATTACCGCTGAGGTGCGGCGCGATTATCTGCCCTTAAGTCGTACCATTCCTTTTCTTGCAAGATCGCACGTGGACAGTCTTGGGCCGACTGTTTTAGGGTCTCCTTCGCGTCAGATATAGTCCAGGCGATGCAAGCCGGTCAATGGCTCAGCGCACGTTTAGCCAATCGTGTGTACATCCTGAAGGCATTGGTGGCCGCGGCTCCCTAACCCCCTGCAAGTCCAATGACCTCCGTAACTTGTAGCTCTGCACGTAGGTACCTACCATGCCACTATGAGCTATAAGGCCCTCTTATTCTGTCCCGACGAAAGAACTGCCAAGACGGTGACCCAGGTCCTGAGTGAACTGGAATTTCAGGTGGAAGCCTGCAATGAGCCTTTCGCCGCCGTTAAGAAGCTGATGGCGGGGCACTTCGACGCCGTGGTGGTCGATTGTGACAATGAGCAGAATGCGACTCTGCTGTTCAAGAGCGCGCGCAATTCCGAGTTCAATCAGGCGTCTCTCTCGGTCGCGGTGGTCGAGGGACAAAGCGGAGTGGCCAAGGCTTTCCGCATCGGCGCTAACTTGGTGCTCACCAAACCTATTAATGTAGAGCAGTCCAAAGGCACGTTGCGGGTAGCGCGCGGCCTGTTACGCAAGAACGAAGCCGCCAAGACATCGGGAAAAGCGCCCGAAGCTCCGCGCTCTCCGTTTGCATCTTCGCCGCAGCCTGTTTCCGCCCCTGTGCTTTCCGCAAAGCCCGCATTTTTGACTCACGCGGCGCCTCCGCTGGCGCCGGCAGTCATGGCCTCGTCCAGCTCAGCCTTTGAACTGGAGAAAGAGCCCACTCCCGAACCCGAGCCGGCGGAAGCCGCGTTCCTCGAGTCTGTGTCGGATCAGGCCGGCCCAATTCACGCCCCAGAAGCGGGAATATCGGCGCCCAAACAATATCCCTGGCAGCCGGTTCGCAAGCCCATGGCCGAACCCATGGCCGAAGGAATGACGTCGGCGCTCAAGCACGCCGCCGAGGCCACCGGCAGACCCGACTCCAGCATCAGCGTCGGCCACGGTGCCGCGGTTGCGCCCGCGAGGGAACCAGACTTTGACCAGGAAGAATCTCATCACTCCAGCTCGAGCGCCGTAGCTGTGGTGAAGCCGCGCACCGGTGGGTCGTCCGTCAATTGGGGCCGCATCGCCGCCATCATTCTGGTGTCCGCGGCCGGCGGTGCCATCTATCGCGCCGGAACCCAGATGCACTGGCACATGCCGCCAGTATCATCTCTGCTGCAACGCACATCCGCTGCTGCAACTCCACAAATTGCAAAGCCGGCGGCGGCCTCTCCCGCCGCAGTGACCGGCGCGCTCTTGCAACCAAGTGGGGCCACGACCGTCCTACAGAATCCCAACCAGAGTTCGACCACGACGACAGCAATTCCCCAGAAACCTTCACCCGCCACTGAAACGATTGTGCTCGCGCCCGCTCCCAAAAGATCCACGGTGAACGCCACCTCGTTCGATCCGGCCACGCCGCCCGGAGTGGTAAAGGAGATCGGCGAGGGCACGGTCTTCGTCGACACCAAAAGTCCGAGACCGGCCGCATCCAAACCCGCACCCGTAGAAACCGTAGACGCCGCCGCTCCCGACTCCGTGACCGCCGACTCGCAGTCAAACGACAGCGCAATTTCCGGCCTAATGAATATGCCGAACTCGGTTCCCCAGCCCGGTCCTGAGACCCTCAAAGTATCGCAGGGAGTATCGCAGGGACTGCTGATTAAGAAAGTCGCTCCCGTCTATCCTCCGCGAGCCATGAAGTCACACACCCAAGGCTCGGTGCTGTTGCTGGCAACCATCAGCAAAGACGGCGACATCACCGCCGTCAAGTTGCTCAAGGGTGAGCCGGTGTTGGCGCACGCCGCCATGGACGCGGTCAAACAGTGGAAATACAAACCGTATCTTCTGAACAGCCAGCCCACGGAAATCCAAACTCAGATCACCGTAAACTTCACCCTGCCGTAGGGGCTCAGTCCTTTTTCCTTATGCGGGGGTGCTTCTCAGCGATCTCCGCGATTAACTTTGTCAGATCCGTGCCTATCCGTGAGAATCCGTGGCCCGCTTTCCTCTGTGCTCCCTATGCCCTCTGTGGTTAGCTCCTCGCGCCCGTTTATAATAAAGAATTGCTCACCAGCCGAAATTGCAGCCTGTCAGCGGTGGCTTCTGTTTCAAGGTGAAGGCTGAGTGCTGACGGCTGAAAGCTTCCCATGGACTTCAAACTCGTCTCCGATTACACCCCGCGCGGCGATCAGGCCCACGCCATAGACTCCCTCATGAGAGGTGTCTTCGACCGCGAGCAGCACCAGGTCCTCCTCGGCGTAACCGGATCCGGCAAGACCTACACCATGGCCAAGGTCATCGAGCAATCCAACCGCCCCGCGCTCGTGATGGCCCACAACAAAACCCTCGCCGCCCAGCTCTATCACGAATTTAAAAACTTCTTCCCCCACAACGCCGTAGAGTACTTCGTCTCATACTATGACTATTTTCAACCGGAGGCGTACGTTCCGGCTGCCGATCTCTACATTGAAAAAGAGGCGACGATCAATGATGAACTCGACAAGTTGCGGCTTTCGGCTACTCGGTCTTTGTTTGAGCGGCGAGACGTTCTGATTGTTTCTTCGGTTAGTTGTATTTATGGACTTGGGTCGCCGGAGGCTTATTACGGGATGATGCTTTTCCTTGAGAAGGGGCAGAAGATTCGGCGGGAGGACATTACTCGCAAGCTTGTGGAGGTCCTCTACGAGCGGACTGATGGGGACTTTCGGCGGGGGACTTTTCGGGTTCGGGGGGATGTCATCGAGATTTTTCCTACTTATGATGACATGGCTTATCGGGTTGAGCTCTTTGGGGATGAGGTTGACTCTCTCTCACAGATCGATCCCTTGTTTGGGACTGTGAAACAGAAGTACATGCGCTTGCCGATTTATCCCAAGACACATTATGTGATGAAGCCGGAGACTCGGTCGAAGGCGGTTACTTCGATCCGAGAAGAGCTCAAGTGGTGGGAAGCGGAACTGGAAAAGCAGGGGCGGCTGGTGGAGTCGCAGCGGGTGCATCAGCGGGTGATGTATGACATTGAGATGATCAAGGCCATGGGCCATTGCCATGGAATTGAGAATTACTCGCGGCATTTCACCGGGCGGCTGCCGGGCGAGCCTCCGCCGACTTTGCTGGATTATTTCCCGCGCGACTTCTTGACGTTCATTGACGAATCCCATCAGACGGTGCCGCAGTTGCATGGCATGTATCATGGCGACCGCTCGCGCAAGGAGACGCTGGTCGAGTATGGCTTCCGCATGCCTTCGGCGCTCGACAATCGTCCGCTGACGTTTGAAGAATTCGAGCACCGCATGAACCTGTCGATCTATGTCTCGGCCACGCCGGGGCCGTATGAGCTGACGAAATCTGCCGGCGTGGTCATCGAGCAAATCATCCGGCCCACCGGCCTGGTCGATCCTCCGGTGGACATTCGCCCGGTTAAGGGACAGATTGACGACCTGCTGCACGAGATTCGCCAGCGCGTGGCGAGGGGCGAGCGCGTGCTGGTGACCACCCTTACCAAGCGCATGTCGGAAGATTTGGCGGAATACTACAGCGAAGTAGGGGTGAAGTGCCGCTATCTTCATTCAGAGATCGAGACGCTCGAACGCATCAAGATTCTGCGCGACCTGCGCAAGGGCGAATTCGATGTGCTGATCGGCATCAACTTGCTGCGTGAAGGCCTGGACTTGCCGGAAGTTTCCCTCGTCGCGATTCTCGATGCCGACAAAGAAGGCTTCCTGCGTTCGAGCGGATCGTTAATTCAGACGATTGGCCGCTGCGCCCGCAACCTGAACGGGCGGGCGATTCTCTATGCGGATCGCATGACCGACTCCATGAAGAAAGCCATGGACGAGACCAATCGCCGGCGCGCTATTCAGGAAGCTTACAACGTGGAGAACGGTATAACTCCGGAGTCGATCATCCGGCCGCTGGATATGACGCTGGTGCGCATTATCGAAGCCGACTACACCGATCTCACCGGAGGCGAGGTCGAAGGCATCCCCGAATTCAAGTCGCAGGAAGAGTTGGATGTCTATATCGGGAAGTTAGAAAGCGACATGCGCGAGGCTGCCAAGCGGTTTGAGTTTGAGAAAGCGGCGAAGTTACGGGATACGGTTAAGGAGTTGAGGACGAAGGAGTTTTTGTTTGCGTGAGGGTGGGAGATGCCGGAAAAAGACTCGCTACATTCGACGCTCCGAGAGCGGATTGTAGAACATGCGTTCGTTGGTGACGCACTCCGCCTTTTGTGGCGAAATGGGGTTGTCGACGTGGAGGTGCTGCGTTCCGAATTTGATGCTCACGGCTATGATCTTGTGATGACGCAGGGTCGAGTTGTCCGCCACATTCAGTTCAAGACAGGAACCTCGAAGAAACCTGGCGACGTGTCCGTGTCGCTAGCTTTGGCTGAGAAGCCGAGCGGATGTGTGATCTGGATTCGGGTAAACGAGCACCTCGAAATGGGGCCTTTCTTCTGGTTCGGAGGGCCACCGGGTGAACGATTACCCCTAATCGACGATTGCGAAATTCCTCTGCGTGCGGCTCACAACAAAGCAGGGGTGCGTCCGCCCCGCCGAAATCACCGCCTGGTTTCGGGCCGAAGGTTCGAAGAACTTCAGACGATGGCGGAAGTGCTCACTAGGCTTTTCGGCAAAGCGGATCGCGGTACTTAACAAGATGATCATTAGCGCCATAGATCGCGAAGCTCCAGGACGATCACCCTCAGTACTGTAAGGGTGCCTAGAATCGTAAGGCCGATTGAATAGACGCGACGTTCCCACTCATGAGGTGCCAAGGTAAACCGCCTATCTGTAGTTTCGAAGGTTCTTAGGTGGGAGACCCAAGAGGCCTTTGCCTGCGTACAGGCGCTGGATTGTGCCATCCTTCGCGCCGTACCTTTCGTCATAGGGGCCTCGACACAGTTCCTTTGGAAACTCCAGCCCTTCGCGCGCATAGGGATTCTCGTGAAGAACAGCGCGTAGCTGCAGCAGGCTCGTATCGCGCTCAGTTCCCCTCAACTCTTCAATTAGCGTCGTGTACTCCTCTACCCCGACCTGCTGCTCGCGCTGTTCTTCAAGTTCATCAATGTAGGCGTCGAATCGAATCCTACCCACTGGAAGAAAACTGAGCGCGAGAATCGCGCTGATGGTCTGGTTTTGGGGACGCACCGGCACACCTTCCTGATATTTGACCATCTTGCCGCCAGTGGTAAGAACCTGTTCCGTCGGACGCCCATCCCTGATTCCGTCTTTTTCAACATAGAAACGAAATCCGAGGTTCCCTAGCATCGCCCCGTAAACCATTTGCCAGGACAGATCAACCAATGGTTTTCCGTCATTGAACAGAACAAGGCAACAGCAGAAGTTCTTAAACGACTTAAACTTCTCACGACCTTGGTCGATTTTCTCGCGAATACGAACATACGGGTCGTAAGCCCCACCGCCGGACCGAAAATCCTCGGCTGTAGCTCTAAATTCCTTGACCTCGAACAAGAGGTTCTTCTTGTCGGGAAGGCTTACTAGAAAGTCTGGCGTCTGACTCGTCCCTGAGAACTGTGGCTCGAACGTGACGTCAAGTAACCCGCTCAGCGCCAAGTACTGCTCGAAAAGAATCTCAGACTTGTTTCGGGCAGGCTCTTTCTTTTCGGTCGTGCTCTTAATTTCAAAGCCCAAGGCGCTCAGGATTCGAGTGGCGTCCATAGTAGTGAAGCTAGTGAGCTCCCTGCCAAGGCTTTGTGCGATGACTTGCTTGGGCGGAAAGTCCGTGTCGTTCACCCGGACTCGATATTTGCCGAGCTGGTACGGAAGCAAGTCCTCCATGGCCTGCTCCACCTTCTTCTTTGAGAGCTCATAGTCCTTGCCGCCCAGCCGAAATGTTCTTGCCTCGTCCATTGTGATGGAAATATAGTACATCCTACTGTAGGTTGTCAATAGGATGTCATGTAGCACCGCCGGTCAGCGGCCAAGCCGGCATTTGAGAGTACACTGAATTCGTGTTACACTGTTTTCGTGTCACCCAATAACAATCAATTGCGCAACGTCACCGTGACCCTGGAAGAAGACGTCGCGCGGTGGGCCCGCATTGAGGCGGCGCGGCGGGATACCAGCATGTCGCGTTTGCTGGGAGAGATCCTGAAGGAGCGCATGGCAGCGCACGATGACTACGCGAAAGCCATGCGCAGAGCTTTGGGGCGCAAGCCTTTTCTCGACAGCGATGGCCGCTACCTGACGCGCGAGGAGGCCCATGACCGCGGCCGGCCTCGCTGATCCGCCGGTCCCGTCCGGGACCGATCCGCCGGTGTTTGTGGATTCGAATGTATTCCTCTATGCCGTGGACGAAGCCAATCCCCGCAAACAAGCGGCTGCGAGAAAATGGCGCTCGGAGTTATGGAAGAATCGCCGGGGACGTATCAGCTTTCAGGTTCTGGGGGAGTTTTACGTCAACGCGGTGCGCAAACGGCCTGCCGCCCGCGAAGAGGCACGCGCGGAAGTTCGCGATCTGCTGTCGTGGAATCCGGTGGTCGCGGATGCGGCCTTGCTGGAGCGGGGATGGAAGCTGCAAGACCGCTACGGGCTCTCGTATTGGGACGCCCTGATTGTGGCGGCGGCCAAAGTCGCCTCCTGCCGATACCTGCTTACGGAAGATCTACAGCCCGGGCAAAAGTTGGACGGAATCGAAGTGGTGAATCCGTTTCTGCGTGATCCAGAATCTGTACTGTGATGGTACCCGGCTTTCTATCTTCGCACTCGGGGCGGCGGGGAGTAGTCGTCTTCGATGATGCCGTAGAGGTCGAAGCAGCCGCGCTTGGAGATTGGGGCGGGGGCGCGGTCTTGGAGAAGGTGCCAGGCTTCGCGGTACTGCTCCCACTGATTGTGTTTGTCGCCGGGGACGGCGCGAATGGAGGCATGTCCGGCCGCCTGGGCTGAGGGGATGATGTACCATATGTCTTTGGGAATATAGTAAACGGCCAGGTAGTCGAAATCGGATTGCTGGTAGCGACGGTTGGGTCCGGACGGATGGGCCAAGCTAGCTTCGAAGCAGCCGGGACTTGAGTCGGCCACCGCGTGGAAAGTCGATTTGACCTGAACGCTGATGAAGCGTCCGCCGACGTCGAGGACCACATCGTATTGGGCGCTATCTCCCAGGGGCTTGGCGACTTGAAAGCCGAGTTCGGTGGCTTTGGCCATGAAACGGAGTTCGGCCCATTGGCCGCGCTTTTTGTGGTTGCGAATGTCCATACCGGAAGTCTTCACTGTTGTTTCTCCCAATAGAAAAGGCGCGGCTGCGCGCCGCGCCTGTGAGTTAAGGTCTGTATATCCAGAATAGCATTTTGGAGGGGGTAAGTGAGACACGGTTTGGAAGTTTATATTTGGAATGGGATCATGCGTTTGTGGGGAATTAGTTACTAAGTTGCTATTGACAGGATTTCAGGAAAAGCACGAGTTATAGGGCAATCCGGTGCTTAGGCCGACACTTTAGCAGGCCGTCAGTGAGTCAGCGGGCATTGTCAGATTTGTCCGGGACACGGGTTTGATCGGTGATCCAGTTGACTTCCCAGGTCTTGCCGCCGTCATCGGAGAAGGACTGTTCGAAGTGGGGCTGGTTCGTGGTCGTCTTAGTCCAGAGGAAGCGGACGATGACCATTTTGCCTTTCCAGGTGTCCTGCGCATAGAACGCGCCGACGCCGTCCTTGAACTGGCCGATTTGGGGCGGGTCGAGCACGCCGACTTTGCTGTTCGCCCAATAGAGGCGCCATTGATGGGTTTCCGGATTGTACAAGCGGAGGGTCAAGCCTTCGATGTGGCCGCTGGGGCTGTCGGCCTCAAACTCCTCGATCTGGGAACGGCCGTTCCAGACTTTACGAGTGACGGAAGTGCCGTCAAATTTGACCCAGGTATGGGAATTGGCGAGGCGGTCGACGAGGCGCTGCAAGGGGATATCCCAATGGCCGATTTCGTAATCGAAGTCGTGAGCGCCATCGCGGTCAGCGGCGGCGAGGCTGGCTTGCGATGATTCGGAGTTCGCTTGCGCGGATTCCTCGTTGACCCCTGTGTCGGTGACCCGTGTATCGGTAGCGATCCAATTGACTTCCCAGGTGTGGCCGCCGTCATCGGAGAATGCCTGTTCGAAGTGGCAGGAATTGGCGGTGATCTCGGAGATGACGAATCGAACCAGGATGGTGCGGTCGTTGAATTTCTCCTGATCGTAAAACTCACCGCGGCCGTTCCTGAATTCGCCAATTGTGGGCTGGGTCAGAATGCCGCCGCTGCTGCTTCCGAAATTGAGGCTCCATTGCCGCGCTGTGGGGTTATACAGACGCAGGCTCAAACCTTCAATGCGACCGGCTGGGCCGGTGACTTCGAGTTCGACCAGATTGGCGCGGCCATTCCAAAGCTTGCGGACTACCGTCGTGCCGTCATATTCCACCCAGGAGCGGGAGCCGGTCAAAGGATGCTGGAGGCGGGAAAGGTGAGTTTTCCAGCGGCCAATTTCGAAGTCGAAGTCGTGCTGGCCGTCATGCTCGGCGGGTTTGGCTGCGTCGGGAGTCTGCTGTGCGTGAAGAGGCTGCAAGACGAACGACAAGCTGCACATCATGAGACAAGTCCGAAGGGATTTGAGGGTCATCACTGCCTCCGCGGGAAAGCATAGGCGAACCGGCAAACGGAAGTGCCAATCCGAAGTAAAAACAAGTAAAAAGTTGTGAACGAGTTAGACCGCGGCGGCGTGGAGACGTGCTTTGGTTTCCTGGCCGGATTGGCGTTCGACCACGCGCAATTCCTTTTCGAGTGAAGAAAATCGTTGCAGGATTTCGTGCATGCGTAGCGCCATATTGCGGACGGTTTCGATCTGCGAACGGGCCTCTGCCGACAGTGATCCCGGTTCGAGCAGCAGTAACTCGGAGTTTCCCAGCATCGAGGTCAGAGTGTTATTCAGCGTGTGCTGCATCTCGAGGATGTAGCGGCCGAGAGTGGCTTGGCGCTCGAGCAGCGTGTTCTGCTGTTCGGCGCGGCGGGCGTGGAACTCGGCTGCCGCGCGGTGCAGCACTTCTCCTGCGACCAGCACCAGCGTTTCCAGCCAGTTTTCCTGTTGCCGCACCACGACGACTCCGGGCCAGCGATCGCGGACGGATTGAATGGCGCGAGCGTCGTCGGAGACGAAGAGCACGCGCTTGCCGGCGGCGTCCATGGCTTCCATCACTACGGCGAGCGCTTGCGGGCGGATGCGTCCGGCGATGGCCAGCTGAAAATTGTTGGGATCGAAGTTAAGGCAGACGTCACTGCTCATCAGCGTGAAGGCCGGCATCTTGCGCTCGGATTGCCAGCGGCTGGTGATGACGACGGGGAAATCGGAGTCGTCGGAGATGATGAGTACGGTGGGTTGATCCACGATTTCTTCTCGATGAGGCCGCCTATGATTCGGTACTGTCGTCTGGGCCGGCGTGCGGATCGGCCAAAGCGTCTTCACTCCAATCCGCAGTCTGACGCGAGACTTCGAATTCCGGAGCATCCGAGCCAGAGGTTGCAGACTGAACACCGGCCGCGGCAGATTTGGTCTTCTCCGGCTGCTTGCTTCCCTTCTGGCTTTTTTCCAGAGCATGGTCAATCACGTTACGCAGGTCAACCAACATCCGCAACGGCTGTCCGGACGAATATTCGGCGTGGAACATTACTTTCCAGGATTGGCAGATCATGCGCAGGCGAGCGATGGGCTCTTCGGCGGAGAATTGCGCGCGGCGACAGTCGAGGGTTGCGACCCCGTTTGCTTCAAGTTCACGCAGGCCATCGGAAATGGCATTCAGATCGCCATGCATCAGGCGGAAGAACACACGCCGCATCAGAAAGCTGAAGCGGGTAAAGGACACCATGGCGGCTGGGGTGTAATAGTTTTCCTGGGAAGAAGTCTTGAGCTTGCGGCTTTTTTCCAGGACCTTACTGCCGAGCAACTCGCTTAAGGTCTTGCAGGCGTTGGCCTCGGTCATCAAATCAGCGAGGGGCGCCAGCCAATCTGGCAGGGTAATGTCCGCGAATCCCAAGACTGGCTCCAGAACCTGGGCTACGTACTGCACATCGACATCGGTGTCTTCCAAACGGGAGGGCGCGGCCAGCGAGAAATACTGCACCAGCAAGAAATCGACTTTATCGCGGTCGGTATCAGAGTGCTGCGGCTTGCGCAGGTGATGCTGTAGCAGATTTCGCAGGGCGTCTTCGCCGGCCAAGGCGCTGGTCTGGAGGAATTGGCGAAGTTGATAGACCTGGATGCGCTGGTCCATGTCCGCGAACCACTGGCGGGCTTGTTCCACGGATTCCTGCGGCGGCGTGTTCTGGCCGGCTTCGAGATCGTTGCAGACCGGCAGTTCGATCACGAACTCCCGGGCCAAGGCTGCGTACAAGGGATAAAGCTGAAGCGCATCTTTCCACTCGGTGGCGAGATCATTTGATGGTGATGTCATGGTTTCACGATCCAGTTGGCAACTTCCCGCGTAAAGCGAGCCGCAACCGCGCGGTGTGCTCCGTTACATTGCAGGGCGACCACGCAGGCCTCGGTATCGAGCGAGCCGTCGGAGTTGCGCAAGCGCAGTTTGTCGGCGAATTCCAGGGGCAGGGTCGAAGCGAAGAGCACCTCCTGCGATGTGCCGAATTCAATCACGGTGCTTTCGCTGGTGGTGCTGGTGGCATCGCCGAGGCGAGTGAGTCGTACAGGGATCCGCACCGGCGTGGCATTAGGGAAAAACTTGGCCAGCTTGGTGGTCGAGCTTTCGCGAGTTAGTGCGGCGGCTGCGGCTGGTCTGGACACCGGTTCCCCCAGAAATGCCAATGCAGGCCGGGGTTCCTGAGTCTGCCGGTTAGCGTGGACTCAAGGACCCGGACCGCATCGCGGAGAAAGAGAGTGCACGAGTGGAGCCAAAGTGTGATCTGGGAGCTTTGGAGTTAACTTGCTATGTGACAATAGGATAGGCTTTCGTTCAGTTCCGGGCTGTCACCAGTCTCGGAAAGCTTGGCGTCTCACATTGATATGGCGTCTCAGGGAAGGGATCCCGGCTCGATGAGTGGTAGTCGGATGTAAACGCTGCAAAGATCAGGAAGTACATAATAGATGTCCAATTATATGCAACAATATACTTGCATTTATAGCATATATTGAATTAGGATATCCGTAGTTTCTAACCTCACGTAGGAGGTCGGTCTGCGATATGGTCCAAAACAGCGAAGCGCCAACCATCGCAATTTCTCCGCAAGAGCAACGGGAAATTAGCGAGATTTATGCAAAGCTTCGCGCAGCAGAAGCGAAGCTGATCGGGCCGGATGGCAGGACGGAGGTTCTGCCCAACAATCTCTACTCATTTCTGCTTCGATTGCTGGCCGATCTGCGGGCAGGTAACTCGATAACCATCTTGCAGAGCAAGCATCAACTCACGACTATTGAAGCCAGCAAGATTTTGGGGATGTCAAGGCAGTTCCTGGTTACTCTGCTAGAGAAGGGCGAAATCCCCTTTCATCAGGTCGGCACGCACCGACGCATGTATGTGCGCGATGTAATCGCGTACAAGGCGAAACGTGACAGTGCACGCAGAGACACCCTCAATCAATTAGCCAAACGAGAATTCGCCAAAGGGGATTACGACAAAGTCCCAGATGATTTTCACCCAGGAAAATGAATACTCGGCGGTGCTGGATGCATGTGTCCTGGTGCCAGCCTCACTTTGCGATCTCCTATTGCGGCTGGCGGAAGAACCCGCGATGTACCGACCGCTGTGGAGCGAGCAGATCATGGCAGAAATGAGCAAGGCTTTGCGAACAAAGCTCGGTCGTACCGTGTCCGAAGTAGAATATCGCCGCAAACAAATGAATGTCGCGTTCCCGGAGGCAATCGTTTCAGTGCCACCTGAATTGCTTCGGACGGTCGAATGTATTCCCGACAGGGACGACAGGCATGTGCTGGCTGCCGCAGTCATAGCGCGCGCGAACGCGATCATTACCCAAAACACGAGGCATTTCCCGAAACAATGCCTTGATCGATACGGCGTAGTTTGTCAGACGGCGGACGATTTCCTGGTTCATCAGTACCACCTATCGGAACAGCTTGTGCTGGACAAGCTTGACGATCAGGGTGCAGGTATCTCGCAGGACCGGGCGTTCGTGATCTCGAGCTTGAGAAATTCTGTCCCTGGATTTGTCAAGCTTGTGGAGAGGAAATGAAGGTTAGTTGAGAGACGGTTGTCCAATACTCATCTGTCTCATATGGAAAACGAGGGATCCACGGAGCCACCGCAAAGTGAAACTCTCGCCTACAACCGGTGTCGGCCGCCTGATATAGGATCTCAGGGCTGCTTTGCAACGTCACCTTGGCTCCAAGTTCTAACGCCGTCGACGTGATCGATGTATCCGTTCAAGTAGTCTGTTAAGGGGCCGTGGGGGGGGAGCATGGAAGGTACCGTTGAAAATCACGTACTGACCTTTGTGCTGTTTGTATATTGATCGGTCGGCGTGGAGATCAATCGAATTCGAGATAATGAAATTGCGGCCGTCGGATTCGTTCACGTAAATTCCGAAAGACTGGTCAGGGCCGTTGTTGTCGAGGTATCCAGCAACCCGCACGCGGCGACCATCCAACAGCTTTGGGTTCGCTATTAGGCGAATCAAGCTTACAGGGAACGGGTGAAGATCGTTCCGATCCTGGGCCGAAATCGAACCCGCCAGACTGACTGAACAGATCAAGATAGCAACGACAGTTCTGAAACTCATAGAACATCTTCCTCGGAAGCACTCGGCACTTGCAGCGACCTATTGCAGCGCCGAGCTGCCCGTCGGCATTTCGTGCCTTCCGCCGATGTTGTAGCGCTTCAGCTTGCGGTAGAGGGTGGCGCGGCTGATACCGAGCATCTTGCCGGCCATGACTTTGTCGCCTTTCACTTGTTCAAACACACGCTCGATAGTGGCGCGTTCGATGTCTTCGAGATCGTTGGAAGACAATCCGCTCGAGTTGCCCATGCCGCTGGTTTCTTGCGTGGGCGATGCTGAGGCGATGGTTGGCGGCAGGTCGCCGATGTCAATCGTCCGCGAGTCACCCAGCGCCACCGCACGCTCGACGCAGTTCTCCAGTTCGCGCACGTTGCCCGGCCAGTCATATTGCAGCAGGCATTTCATCGCGGAATTTGTAACCTGCATGGCACTGCCGCCCGCGTAGCGATCCAGGAACCAATGCACCAGCATGGGAATATCGGAGCGGCGCTCGCGCAGTGACGGCAGATGCACAGTCACAACGTTGAGCCGGAAGTAAATATCTTGGCTGAAGGTTCCGTTGCGATATTCGGCTTCGAGGTCGCGGTTGGTGGCGGCGATCACGCGCACGTCGACCTTGGTTCTCTGATTACTGCCGACCGGGCGGACTTCTTTCTCCTGCAAAACTCGTAGGAGTTTTGCCTGCATTTCCAGAGGCAATTCGCCGATTTCGTCGAGGAAGATGGTGCCACCACTGGCTGATTGGAACAAGCCAGTCTTCGATCTCAGCGCACCGGTGAAAGCTCCCTTTTCGTAGCCGAACAATTCGCTTTCGATGAGTGTCGGGACCAGCGATCCGCAATCGACAGCAACGAACGGCCGGCTGGCGAACGAGCCGCGGAAATGAATCGCGCGGGCCACCAATTCTTTGCCGGTGCCGCTTTCGCCCGCGATCAGGACCGGGGTGCGAGTGTCTTTCAAGCGCGAAACAACGCGCAAGACGTCTTGAATCTTGGTGGAAGATCCGACAATGCCGTGCAGATCAGTTTCTGTGTCGACGCGTTCGCGGAGAAACTGGTTCTCTTCCACCAGGCGCACCTTTTCGGCCATGCGGCGCAGGAAGAGACGCAACTCTTCGAGCGGCGAAAAGGGTTTGCCGATGTAATCGTAGGCGCCGAGCTTCATGGCCTGCACCGCGGTTTCGACCGAACCGTGGCCGGTCATCACTGCTACTTCGGTGCGGGGAAGCAGCTTCTTCACTTTCTCCAGAAATTCAATTCCGGACATGTTGGGCATTACCATGTCGGTCAGCACCATGTGGGCGGGCTGCTCTTCGAGCAGGGCCAGCGCGGTCTCGCCGCTGTTGGCCTCGAGGCAGGTGAACCCCAGGGCTTCGCCTACGGTGATGCAGAGTTTGCGGATACTCTGCTCATCATCCACAATCAAAAGTCGAATTCGCAGGTCTTCGCTCACGGCGCCTTCCCCATGGTCTTTTCCACGACTGAAATAAATTGCTGCACACGGAACGGCTTCTCCACGCAGGGAGCGCCGGTCTTGCGCAGAGTGGCGACAGTGTCGTCGTTGGCAATGTCCCCGGTGATGAACACAATCCGGTGAGCGAGGTCGGGACAGTTCCGTGCCAACCAGGCATGGACGTCGGCTCCGTCAACTCCGCCTGGGGTGCGCATGTCGGAAACCACGCCCAGGAATTTCTCCGACGCCAGCAGCCGCAGCCCTTCAGCCCCGGATTCTGTACAGACCACGCTGTAGCCGCTGCGTTCTAACGCGGCGCGGACATAGGCCATCACCGCCGGCTCATCTTCAATGAGCAGCACGGGCAAGAACGCAGGTTTCATCGCGGGCACGCTCATGGCCGAGTCACTCCTGTAATCGCGCCAATCGCGAGGGCCGGTAGGCGCACGGTGAAGGTCGCGCCCTCGCCATTGGGATTGTTCTGGCAAGCGATTTCGCCTCCGTGTTCATGCACGATGCCGTAGCAGATGCTGAGACCGAGGCCGGTGCCTTTGCCGACGTCTTTAGTAGTAAAGAACGGATCGAAGATGCGTTCGGGAGATGAGATGCCCTGACCGTTGTCACGAAAAGTGACTTCCACCAGATTGCCGCAATTGGTGGTCGTGATCTCAACCCGCGGGGGGCGGCCGGTGTCGCGCATCGCGTCATAAGCATTGTTGAGAATGTTGAGAAACACCTGCTGCAGTTGCTGGGAATCGCCGATCACTTGTTGAAGATTCTCGTCGAGATGCTCGATGACTTCCGCGCCGCGGCTGCGGAAATCGTAGGCGCGCAACTGCACGGTGCGATGGAGAATGGCATTGAGTTGCACCGGACTCTTTTGCGGCGGCATCTGCCGCGCAAAGCTCAGCAAGTTCTGCACAATCTGCTTGGTGCGTTGCGCCTCCTGCAGGATTACGCGCAGGTCTTTGCGAGCGGTCTCGGGCATTTCCGGATTTTCAAGCAACAGATCGGCAAAGCCGAGAATCGCAGTCAGGGGATTATTGACTTCGTGGGCAACGCCTGAAACCAACTGGCCGACGGCGGCCATCTTTTCCGCATGCATCAGCTTGGCCTGGAGCGTGGCGGCGTCAGTGATGTCGCTCATGACGACCACAATGCTGGTGACGGTTCCCTGTTCGTCGCGCATGGGACTCAGGTTCACAGAAAAACGTCCGACTTCCTGCCCGCGCGCAATCTGGATTTCCAGGTTGTCGACCTGCTGGCCGGTCAGTGTGGTGGAGAAAGCCTCGGCCAGAGCCTGCCGACGCTGGGGGGCGATCAGGTCCTCCAAGGGCCGTCCCAGAAGCTGATGCTGCTGGTATCCCATTTCATACCAGCGGCGGTTGGCATAACTGATCAGGCCGCTGGTATCGGCCACGAGGATGAGACTTTGGGTATGGTTCAGGATCTTTCCCGAGAAGTCGCGTTCGCGATAGAGTTCGGACTGAAACGTCTTGAGGCCGCTGATGTCGAGCATGACGCCGCGGTACTGCAGGTTGCGACTTTGGGCATCCCGAACCGCGAAGGCGTTGACCAGAACGTGTACGGGGGCGCCGTCGGGACGGCGCAGGGTCTGCTCCTGGTTCCGAGCAGCGCCATGCTGCTGCATCTGGCGGGTGAACTCTTCATACTGCTCCGGCGAGAAGCAGACCTGGGAGCGGATGTCCGCCTGCAAGAGTTCCTCGCGGCTGGTATATCCGAGCATTCGTACCAGCGCGTCGTTGACTTCGACGAAGCGGCCATCCGGGGTGGCAAAAAACACGCCTTCCTGAATGTTGTCAAACAATTCGCGATAGCGGCGCTCGGCCTCCCGGCGGTCGGTGATGTCTTTCAGGACGTGAATGATCTGCAAGCCTTCGCTAGTGGCGCTGTGCACACGGGAACTGGAGACAATGTAGGTACGGTCGAGCACTGGGAGGACGTACTCGTCGGCGACCGCGTCATCCATAGGGGAACGGCAGAAGGGGCAGGAGTGCACCGGGGTTTCATCGTTGGTCACCATCAGCCCGCTCATGTTGACGCCGATCAGTTCCTGCGGCTGAACTCCGATGAAGTCGGCGAGCGAGCGATTAACGCGCAAGACCTTGTCGGCTTGGTCGTGGGCCACAATGAAGTCCGAGATGGCGTCGAAGATCTCGATCCAGTGGCGGTTGGCCTGGTGCATGCGCGTAAATAGCCGGGCGTTTTCCAGGGCAATGGAGGCGTGCGCGGCCACGGCTTGCAGCAACTGCTGGTCGGTGCGCTCCAAAGGCTTTTGCCGGTTGGCCAGGCACAGGACTCCAACCAGTTCTCCGGATGATCCCTGAAGACGGATCAGGCTGCAGTCCTTCCAGCCAAGTGCGGACCTGACGTCATCGCCGAGAAGATCGAGAGCGTTGCCACATATTACAGCCTCTGGGCTGCGGGACAGGCTGTTGGTGAGGGCATCTTGTAGGTTATGCAGCAGAGCATCCTGGCGGCCGTCGGGGACCGAGGTCCCGTGGAGCGCGACGATTTCCAATCCCTGATTTTGCTTTACTGCCAGGGCAGCCATGGGAGCTTCCATCAGGTCGGCGGCCCGGGTGACGAAGCTTCTGGCAAACTCGGGAAGCTGGAGTTGGGAATTCAGCTCGAGTGCCAGGCCCATCAAAGACTCGGCGCGGCGGCGATGCTGCTCCGACAAATGCAGGTTGCGGGTGGACTCGAGCGCGACCGCGACCTGGGCGGCCAGAATGCGGGCGGAACGAATGTCCGACTGCGAGATGCCGGTGCGATCCAGGCGATCGAGTACGCCGAACATGCCCAGGACTTCGCCTCGCGCGTTCAACAGCGGCACGGTCAACATTTGCTTGACATTGAACGTGGCCAGGGCCTCGCGGTTGGCTCCGGGGATCTGGGTGGCATCGTCGGACCAGAAAACCTCCCGGTTCATGAGAGCGCGTGTGGTGGGCCCTTCCGGCAGAACCAGTTCGAGGCGTTCAGTTCTGCCGTGCTCTGCTCCCCAGCGAACGCGAAATACACCATCTTCCAGCAGACCAAGGAATGCGCGGTCGAACCCCAGAAGGTCGGCGGCGCGCAAGGCGAAGCGTTGCATGAACTGATCAAGATCAGCGATCGATCCCAGCTCCGACGATATGTCGAGCAGTTGCTGCAACTCCTGGGCTTGGGCGCGCGCGGTCACGCAGAGTTCCGCATTGGCTATGGCTACCGCGCCAAAGCCCGCCACCGCTGCCAGCAAGGATTTCTCTTCGGCGCGGAAGGGACCCTGGTGCCGCGGATAAACCAGAATGGCGCCCTGGGCGCGGGAAGTGCGAATCGGAGCCGCGAGCAACATGCCGGCCGGAACCAATTCTCCCAGAGCGTGGGTGTGGGGATCGATGGCCACAGCAATGACTTCGCCCGCGGCCATGGCTCGGGCGGTAAGATCAGCGGCGAATTGCAGCGCCTTGCGGTCGTAGCGGGCACGCACGGAAGCCGCCAGTTGAGGCGACTCCGCGGCCACGGCGTGCAACTGAACTGTGGTTCCTTCCCGCAAGAGGATGCAAACCAGCCGGGTGTTCAGCAGCATCCGCAGATGTGCGGCGACGGCCTCGGCCACGGTCGAAGTGTCCGGCATGCCATGTACGGCTTGGGCAACCTCGGTCAGAATCTCCGCCCGGCGATGCTCCTCGCGGGAGAGCTGAGTTAAACGGTTGGCCTCGAGCAGGCTGCCCAGTTGTCCAGCCAGAATGGTGGCCTTGATGGCCAGATCATCGTGGAAGAAATCGGGATCGGAGGCACTGAGGAAGACGGCCGCGCCGATCACTTCGTTGGCCACCACCAGCGGCGCCGCCATGAGTGACTTGGCGTGGAACTCGCCGGCCACGGGATAGCGGTTGGGATCCACACGATTGACGTAAACCGTCCGGCGATGCCGGACAGCTTCGATGGCGACTGCACTGTCGCGTGCCTGCAAGCGCTGGCCGCGGAAATCCTCCGCCAGCAAACCGTCCGCTTCGGCGGCGACCAGTTCATCCGGCGGACTCACACGCCAAAAATACGTGCCATCGACCTGAAAAAATTCGCGGGTGCTGCGGCAGAACAGTTGAATCACGGAACCGGAAGGCGTGCCATCCGCCATGGCTTCGGAAAACTGCAACAGCAGTCTTTGGAAAGCCTCCTCCCCATGATGGTGAAGGGGAACCTCGGTCGGCGTGATGTGTCCGGTTTGCATAGTGAGCAACAGTGCCAACTACAAGTAATTGAATATAATGGAAAAATAGTCCACAATCTCAATTTGAGTCAAGACTATTAGGTGTGGGAGTGCCCAATTATGAACCTCGAATGGGAAGTTCCCGCCGTGCCCTCATTCTCCGTCTCACAGTGAGAGTGGGGTCTTCCCCTGAGACAGGAATCTCCTAAGAAGACAGCCCGCGGATTCAAGCCGAATCACCCTAAGTGGTTGATACATATTGATGTTAGATCAATTCCCTACGGTAACTTCACAGGTCTCAAGGTTGGCAGAGGCATTGCACCTGAACTTACGACCAGATGTGTCTGGCGGAGGGGTCGTGCGCTTCCAGGAGCCTAAATGGAGACTGATCGCCGTACTGGCATTATGGGCGTTCTTTCTCTCGCCAGGAGCGATTGTCCCGGGGCACGCCTTCGCTCAAGCGGAAGTGGTGCGAAAGGTGAAGACCAGGGTCTCTCCCAGCTACCCCGATCTGGCGCGCCGTTTGAGCATCCGCGGCACGGTGAAGGTGGTTGTGGTGGTTGCCGCCAACGGTAATACGAAAGACGCCAGGGTGGTGGGCGGAAATCCGGTTCTGGTGAATGCCGCGCTGGACGCAGTGAAGAAATGGAAGTTTGAACCGGCGGCGGACGAAAGCACAGTGACGCTGGAATTCGATTTCCAGCCTAAGCGTCCGGCGGAGTAGGCCGCGCCCCAGGGCACGAGGAGAAGCTGCGATTTAGTGGAGGAATAGCGATGACGATTGGCAAGAAGCTCTATGTGAATTTTGGCGCGGTGCTTGCGATGGTGGTGGTGCTGTTCCTCGTCAATCTGGTCGCCGTGCAGCGGGAACACAGCGCCAAGGCTGCGGCATCGCAGGCGTTGCAGATGGCGCAGACCAACGACAAGATCCGGTTTCAGATGATGCAGAACCGGTTGTATTTGAGCAACTATCTGCTGAGCGGAGATACCCGTGAAGTCGAGAGGCTGAACGACGGCCTGCGCATCCTACAGGAATCCCTGCAAACGGCCCAGAACCTGGCCAATTCGGAGCAGCAGAAAGCCGCTCTGGCAAAGGTGCAAACCAGCGAGCAGAACTGGGGACGGGATTTTGCGGCAACGTTGATCGAGAAACGCAAAGACGTGGACAGTGGCAATGCCACAGTGGCTGAGCTGCAGATTTTCTACCTGCAAAAAGATGCGTCCTCCTGGGTCAAAGCCGCCACCGATTCTCTGGAAGTAGCCGATCTGGAAAACACCAAGGTCCTCGAACTCCGGCGAAAGTCGGATGAAACCGCCGCCACCGCCACCATCGTCATCGCGTTGATCAGCACTCTTCTGGCACTGGCCCTGGGCATCGCCATCGCCTACTCCACCTCCAGGTCGATCACGGAGCCGCTGCGCAATCTGATGAAAGTGGCGCGGCAGATCGGCAATGCCGGCGATCTGGACCACGAAATCGACCTCGGCCGCCGCGATGAAATCGGCGAGTTGTCGCGGAGCTTTGCGGCCATGGTGACCTACCTCAAGGAGATGGCAGCGGTCTCGGAAGCGATCGCCGGCGGGAACCTGAACGTCGAAGTCGAACCGCGATCGAAGAATGACACTCTGGGCAAAGCCTTCGTGAGCATGATCGAAGGCCTCAGGAACCTGGTGCGCAACGTGCGGGACGCTGCCTCGCAAGTGGCCAGCGCCTCCAATCAAGTGGCCGGGGCCTCCGACGAATCCGCCAAGATCAGTTTGCAGACTTCGTCGGCCATCGACGAAGTCACCAGCACCATGCACGAAATGAGCGTCAACGTGCAGAACATGGTTAAGAGCACGCAAACCCAGGCGTCAAGCGTCAGCGAGACCTCAGCTTCCATCGATCAGATGGTGGCCTCCATTCAGCGCGTGGCCGACACCGCGAAAGTGCTGCTGGACATCTCGAACCGCTCCCGCGAGGAGGTGCACAGCGGCATCTCGACCATGGACAAGGCGACCGATGGATTGAACCGGATCAACACCACGATTCAGTCTTCCGGCGAAATCATCGACGTGTTGGGCCAAAGAGCGGACGACATCGGCAAGATCATCGAGGTGATCGACGACCTAGCCGAACAAACCAACCTGCTGGCGCTCAACGCGGCCATCGAAGCCGCACGCGCTGGCGAGCACGGATTGGGCTTTGCCGTGGTTGCGGATGAAGTTCGCAAGCTGGCGGAAAAATCCGCCCAATCCACCAAGGAGATTTCCGACCTCATTCAAAGCATCCAGAAAGAGGCGCGCAAAGCGGTTGAGAACATGAACCGTAGCACCGGGATTGTCAACGAAGGACTGGGTCTGGGGCAGGAACTCAACACCGCGTTGCGCAAAATTTCCAACGTGGTCACCGAGGTGTACAAGTTCGCGCAGGAAATTGGCGCAGCTACCAATGAACAGTCACATGGCTCGGCGCAGATCGCCCGCGCCACCACCCGCTTGAACGAAATCACCCACGAGATCAATTCTGCGGTGGAAGAGCAGGCCTCGGGAGCGCACGCGGTGGTCAAAGCCATGGAGCGGATGCGGGAACTGGTGCAGCAGACTACTTCGGGATCGACTGAACTGGCGGCCTCCGCCGAGCAGATGTCGAAGATGTCCCGCGACTTGCTTGACTCCATGGATCGCTTTGCGCTGGAACAACTGGAACGGGTCACGGGAAGGCGCATGGATAAATCCACACTGGCCAACGCGCGCCAGGCGGCTGCCGGGGCGCAGGGTTGAAACGGAAAGAACTGCGATGAACCGCGAACTGCACATTGTCGGCTTCCGGGTGGGACGCGAAACCTATGGCGCGCCCATCACTTCGCTGCATGAAATCGTGCGAGTTCCGGAAATCACCGCCGTCCCCGACGCACCTGCGTATATGGAAGGCGTGATCAATCTGCGCGGCAAGATCGTATCCGTGCAGGACTTGAGGAAGCGGCTGGGGGAAAGCAACGTCGTGCCTAACCGCCGCAACCGGATTCTGGTGCTCGAACACAACGGCAGGCTTTCCGGCTTGATTGTCGATTCTGCGTCGGAAGTGCTGAAGATTCCGGCCGCGGATGTGGAACCCTCTCCAACAGAATTCCTTGAGGGCGGGCTGAAGTGCGTGACTGGATTGGGGAAACACAAAGGGCGGCTGATCATTCTGCTCGACATGACAAAGTTATTGGACTTCAGCGTTCAGGGCGGAAATAGCGCGTCCGGCGAGGGCAAGACCGAAGCCAAGGCCGACGGCAAGACCGAGCACAAAGCAAAAACGAGTGCGACCGAGGCGCGGGGTACGGCGGCGTCCAAATAGATGGAGAAAGAGTACCAATCAATTCATGGCTAGCCCCGGCGTGCAGATGCCACTTACGGAACCCGAATTGAAGCTGCTGCAGACGCTCGTCTATCAGGAGTGTGGCATGCATTTCGATTCACGCCGCACCCATTTCCTGCAAGACCGTTTGCAGCGCCGTCTCAAGGAATGCCACCTGGATTCGTTCTACAGCTACTACCGCCTTCTGATCAGCCACGAGGGCAAGGAAGAACTCACCAAGCTGCTGGAAAACCTCACCGTCAATGAAACCAGCTTCTTTCGTAACAAGGCACAGCTGGATTTGTTTCACAAGCACATTCTCGATCAAATGCTGCGCAGCAAGCAGGAACGGCATGACTTCTCGCTGCGGTTATGGAGCGCGGGATGCTCCACCGGCCAGGAAGCCTACACCATGGCCATGCTGGTAGCGGATGCAGTGTCCTACCACTGCCTGCGCAATCCCTCAGGGAAAGAGCCGCCAGTGCCCAAACCGCTCATCCCACCGCCGTGGAAAGTGGAAATTCTGGCGAGCGATATCAGTTACTCCGTGCTACGGGCCGGCCAGGAAGGCACTTACAGCGAGCATCAGATGTCTTCGGTGGACTACAGCTATCGATTGCGTCATTTCGACAAAGTTGGCGATCGCTACGCGGTGAAGAAATCGCTGAAGGAAATGGTCCACTTCGACTTCCACAATCTGAAGACTGAGTATCTGCCGCAGCGCTACGACGTGATTTTCTGCCGCAACGTGATGATGTATTTCGATGAAGCCGAACAAAGACGGCTGATCGAAAAGTTCTGCCGCTGCCTGAATCCCAGCGGCTATCTGTTTGTGGGACACGCCGAGAGCCTGCTGGGGCTGACCGACAAATTCAACATGGTTTACCGCGACACCGGAACCGCATATCAAAAACTCGAGGTGGCCCTATGAGCCGGGTCCCGGACGAGCGCGGAGCAGAACTGCGGGCGCTGTTCTTTGAAAGCTCCCAGGAATTGCTGCAGGCGCTGAATGAAGACGCACTGAAACTGGAGAAGCAGCCGGGCGACAGCGAAACCGTGCGCAGCATCCGGCGCATCGTGCATACCCTCAAGGGAGACGCGGCTGCGACCGGATTTCAGGAACTCAGTGAAGTGGCACACAAGCTGGAAGATGCCCTCGCCGATGACGCCACCGCGGCTCACGGTTCGCTGGCGGAAATCGCCTTCCGGGCGGCCGACCTGTTCAGCGAGATGTTGAGCGCGTATCGTGACGAGACCAAGCTTCCCTCCACTGCGCCCTTGCAAAAAATGGTCCGCGACCTTGCCCGGGGTCCCAAGACAGGGGGTTCTCGCGCCGAGAAAGGCAAGCCATCGAGCACTGCACAGGCGGTGTGGACTGAGTATGAAAAGCTTTCCATGCAGCGGGCGGCTAACCAGGGCAAGCTTCTGTATCACATTCGCGTTCAGGTTGACCCTGCATGCGCCATGCCCATTGCCGCCCGGCAGTTGGTGCTCAAGGCGCTGGCTGAAGCAGGAGAGGTTTTGGGGTCACGGCCTGAAGCCGGATCCGTAGAAGCGGTCAAGCAGATCCAAGTGCTGCTGGCGAGCGATAAGACCGCCCAGTTGCTGTCTGCGAAATGCCAGATTCCTACCATCGTTTCAAAAGCGCAGGTTGACGCCATCGAACTCCCTGCCCAGAAGGCGGCAACGCCATCGGAAATGCCGGCCACCGAATATGCGGTCGAGTCCGGCGTGGAATGCCGACAATCGGAAGCTGAGGAAACAGCCGGGGCTTCTTCTCACGACGATGAAAGTGCCGGCAGAGCGGCTCCCTCGCATGTGGATAACATTTTGCGAGTGGACGCGGAGCGCATCGATAACCTGCTCAACCTGGTGGGCGAACTGATCATTGGCAAATCCATGCTGCAGCGGACGCTGAACGAGTTCGCCCGACAGCATCCCAAGGATTCGACGCGCAGCCGTTTCGCGGATGCCATGGCGTTCCAGTCGCGGGTCCTGACCGATCTTCAACGCTCGGTGATGAAGGTCCGCATGGTTCCGGTGGAGCAACTGTTCCGGCGGTTTCCGCGGATGGTGCGCGACGTCGCCAAACAGTGCGGCAAGGACGTGGAGCTGCGGCTGAGCGGACAGGACACGGACCTCGACAAGGGACTGCTCGATGGCATCGCCGAGCCACTCACTCACCTGGTGCGGAACGCGGTCAGCCATGGGGTTGAGAGTACGGAGGAGCGCGCGCGCGTGGGCAAGCCTGCGCAGGGAACCATCCATCTGCGTGCCTACCACCAGGGCAACCAGGTTATGGTCGAAATCAGCGACGATGGCCGCGGCATCGACGTACAAAAAGTGAAGGCACGCGCTCTCGAGCAGGGGCTATGGAACGAGCAGGAATCCGGCACGCTCGACGAAGCCACTGCCCTCAACCTCATATTCCGGCCAGGATTCAGCACGGCCGATGAGATCACGGAAATCTCAGGACGCGGCGTCGGGTTGGACGTAGTGCAGAGCATTCTGCAGCGGCTAAAGGGCACTATCCAGATTGAGACTCGACCCGGTCAAGGAACCACGTTCCGATTGTGCCTCCCGTTGACATTGGCCATTATCAAGGCACTCCTGTTCCGCGTGGAGCAGCGTCTCTATGCCATTCCTCTGAACGCCGTCGCCGAAATTGCGCGGGTGCAGGAGTCTGACCTGCACCAGGTGGACAATCGCGAGGTCTTGCAGTTGCGCAACCGCGCGCTGCCGGTGATCCGTTTGGGAAACCGCACCACCGAGATCTCCGAACATCACCCTTCCGATCGCCGTCACGGCAAGATCTTCGTACTGGTCACCAACCTGGGAGAGCGCAAGCTGGGGCTTTTGGTGGATGAGTTGGAGGGGGAAGAGGAACTGGTGATCAAGGCGCTCGACGATCGCACGGTTGAGAGCGATCTGGTCAGCGGCGCTTCCATCCTCGGCGATGGGCGGGTGGTACTGATTCTGAATCTGGCTGCCATCGTCGAACGTTTCACCAAGTCACGGCCCGGAACCGGGGCCGGCCCGGCGATGGGGCTGTTGCTGTCTCATTCCGAACGGGCGCGAGCCGCGCAGGCGGGGACGGGAGGGCAGCTATGAGCGAACCCGTCCGCGTGCTGGTGGTTGATGATTCGGCTTTGATGCGCAAGCTGATTCCGCAGATCCTGGCCACCGATAGCTCGATTCAGGTGGTGGGCACGGCCATGGATGGCAACTTCGGTCTGAAGAAGATCGAAGAATTAAGGCCCCAGGTAATTACTCTTGACCTGGAAATGCCGGGCATGGGCGGTCTGGACATGCTGAAAGAAATCACGCGCAGGCACCGCTTGCCGGTGATCGTGGTCAGCTCCCATAGCACCGAGGGAGCATCGGTGACGCTCAAAGCGCTGTCCATGGGGGCTTTTGATTTCGTTGCCAAGCCCAGCGATGTTTCCGCGCGCATGCCGGAAATCGCCCACGAACTCATCTCTAAGATTAAAGCAGCCGCCCAGAGCCGGGGCATTCGGGTGTCGACGCCGTCTCAGTCTGCTGCCAGACCGGTTGAAAAGGCGGCGCCCAACACCAAGCAGCGCCCCACTCGCGTGGTCGCCATCGGCGTGTCCACCGGCGGGCCTCAGGCTTTGCAGTATCTGCTGCCGCAATTGCCCAAGGACTTCGCGGGCACGATTCTGGTAGTGCAGCATATGCCGGAAGGATTCACCGAGATGTTTTCCCGGCGGCTGGACGAAATCTGCTCCATCAAGGTCAAGGAAGCGCAGTCGGGCGATCTGTTGCTGGCGGGCCGCGCCCTGGTCTGTCCCGGCAGCCGTCATTTGAAAGTCAAGCGCATGCCGCTGGGGGATGTTGTCGTCCTGAGCGATGAGCCGCGGGTCAATGGCCACCGCCCGTCGGTGGATGTGCTGTTCCGCAGTGTGGCGGAAGAATTCGGCAAAGACAGCCTTGGCGTACTGATGACCGGCATGGGAGAAGATGGCGCGCAGGGCCTGGGCCAGTTAAAAGCAGCTGGGGCAATGACGATCGCGCAGAACGAGGAGTCCTGCGTGGTGTACGGCATGCCCAAGGCGGCGATTGAACGCGGCTATGCGATTCGCGTGGTCGGATTAGAAGCGCTGGCCAATACTTTGCAGGCGCAGTGCATGCCGGAGCGCAAGAATACCGATCCCGCAGACGGCCGCGCCGCTGGAGCGGGCAAGAGTTGAGTTGTAAGTCCGGGGCGATGCTCCGGACTAATCAGCAGATGGAGGTTGTTATGGAGCAGTTTGTACCAGTAAAACGCAGCAAGGACGGTCAGCCAGTCCGCTACCTGGTGGTGGATGACTCCGTTTTCGCTCGCAAGAATCTGGCCCGCATGATCGAGACCTTCGGGGGCCAGCTTTGCGGCGAAGCCGGAGACGGTATGTCCGCCATCACCGAATACGACCGAACCAATCCCGATATTGTGCTGATGGACATTACCATGCCGCAGATGGAGGGGATCGAGGCTGCCGAGAAAATCGTGCAGAAGCATCCCGAAGCGCGCGTGGTCATGGTGTCGTCGGTGGGATATCAGGAGAACATTGTGGCGGCCCTGCAGCGTGGTGCGCGCCATTTCGTGCAGAAACCGGTCAAGCCCGAGGTGCTGTACGAAGTCATCAAGTACGTGATGGGAGATGACGGCACCGTGGCCAACAGCGCGACCGCAGGAGTCTAAAATGAAGATGGAGTTGATCCAGCCTTTCATCAACGCGGCGGACGCCGTGCTGGCGCAGGGCCTGCAATGTTCCATGTCCATCGGCAACCTCAGCATGGAGGCGGAGGCTTACCGGCGGAAAGGAATCGCGGCTTTGATCTGGGTGACCGGGGACATCGAAGGCCGAATCATCCTGGACCTCGATCCCGAGACCGCGGTGCGCGTAGCCAGCAAGTTCGCGGGCACAGAACTGCCTGAAACCGATTCACTGGTGCGGGAAACCGTCTTTGAACTTGCCAATCAGGTGATCGGCAACGCCGTGACCGTGCTCAATAATGAAGGATTCCATTTTCGCGTCCATCCTCCGGTGCTGCACACCTCCGACGACGGCCCCAAGAGCAGCGAGGACACGGAAGCGTTAGTCATTTGCTTCGAGACCGGCATCGGCGAGGTTTTCATGAACATCGCGCTGCGTTATGGGCAGTCCCATCGATCTGAGCACGCGGCAGCAGTCGGACAGTAGGGTCGATAAATTCTATGGCCCGGCCAGAACAAACACCGGATTCTGTGGCGGAGGAGTTCCACCGTCGGTTGACGGTTTGCGGGCGCTGAAGGGCGCCGGCATCTGCGTCACTAAGGTGTCATTGGAAGTCTGAATAATCGCCGTATCCCCCGCATCACAATTCCCAACGTAAACCCTCGAACTATCCGCGGCTGCCGCAACCGAGAGTTCGGCCCAGGTTTTCACTGTACAAAACGCCTTAACAGATGTAATCGGAATCGTCGTCTTGACGGTGAAATTGGCGGCGTTGATTACCGTCACCTTTGAGGTCACGGTTGCACCGCTGACCGTGCCGCTGGAAATATATAACCGCGTGCCATCGGGGAGCGCCGCCACCGATTTCGGATTGGCGACGGATATCGGCGTGGCCGGGAGAGTATCGGTGCTGGCATCGAGGGAGGTTACGGTGTTGGCGGCTGGGTTGACCACGTAAATACGGTTGAGACGGGAATCGTAGATCATGAAATTGGCCCCGATGCCAACTGAGAAGCTGCTGACGACGGCATCGGAAGAGGTATCAATCGCCGCCACCAGGCCGCTTCCCTGATCGAGCACATAGATTCTTTGACTGTCGGATCGGGCGACGACCCACGCCGGCGAAACCCATCCGAAATTCGCCAGCGGAGGATTTACAACCACGCTCTTGTCCACAGTGTTGATGGCGGTGACTGAACCGCCGCTGCCATTCGTCCCCTGATTGGCCACGTACACCTTCTGAGTGTCGGGCGTCTCCGCAAGGGAAACCGGACTGGTTCCCACGGTGATGTTGTTGGTGACCAAGTCGGTTGCGGTGGCGATTGCCGAAACCGTATTGCCCTTCGAGTTGGCAACGTAAACCGTGCCAGTCTCGGTGCCGCCGATGAAAACCGGCATCGAACACGGCGGCGAACCGCAGAAGGATGGCAAGCTGATAGTGATGACCGGAGCCGGACCGGCAACGCTAAACTCCGAGACTGTGTCTTCCAGACTATTGGCGACAAAAACCTGGGTCCCACTTGTCAGCGCGGCGTGCACCGGGCCCAGACCGGTTTGCGACTGTGACGTGGCGGTGTCTCCGGAAACGTCAATGGTGGTGCTGGCCCCGGGATTGTTGACGCCATTGTCGCTGATCACCATGACTACGTGAGTAAAGGCGGGGTTGGGCTGGTTGGGAATGACGGGATTGGCCACCGGGCGGTAGGTTTCGCCGCAACCGAGGCAGAGCAGGAAAAGAATTCCCACCGTCAGGGCATGGGCCCGGCGGGCCGTCGTTCTTGACATCGGCCGTGCGATGCGGTTCGACATATGATCTTGGACAGAATTGTCTATTCTACGGGTTGGATGCAATCTGCGCCACACAGAGTGCCATCAGCCATCAGCCGTTCAGTTGGATTTTGGGGACACGGTCCCATAAGCGCTAACTTAAGGACGTCAAGCGAGAGGTTGATCCTTCCGGCCAGTTTCTGGTCGGTAACTTTCGAGTGGCCGACCAACCGGGAGTTGGCAAAAGACGAGTCAGCCTTCTTCAGAGCAACAATTGAATCTTGTCAAACTGCTGAGCCCAACCAATCTTCGACAGGGCGTACACGATGAGCGGAATGCCTACTTCTGCAACAGTGACTCTGGCCTTCCCCTCAGACTCACTGAATTCAACGATAACAGTGATCTCGTTAGGCCACTGCCCGGGAACCGATACTTGCGAGCCGGGAATTGTTTTCCCGTTCTCGTTAGAGAAAGACATGGTTGACACGATTTTCTTGTTTGCGACGACTTCCTTGTAGGTTCCGGTGCTCCAAAACATCCTTCCTTGCTCAGATTTCATCGCCCAAAGATAGCTGCCACCCTCTCGCACGTCGTTCCGGACGACGAGTGCGGTGTAGCCCTTGGGCCCCCACCACTTCTTAATAGAGTCCGCATCGTTCCAAACCCTCCATACGTCCGCTACCGAGGCGTTGAAGGTCCGTTCCACGCGGACGGTCGTGTGGAAGTTCCATGCACCGAGGACCAACAGGGCCAACATCAATGTGATACTGCCCGATATTTTGTAAATCATGCTGAACCTCCCTAATATTCGGCCTTGACATTCCTCCCTAGCTGGTAAGGGCTAGAGCATTCCTTCCAGCCGAACGTAGCTCGCTTCCATTCCACGTTCCATACCTGTTGCAAGCATCGCCGCGCGCGTCTTACCATCGGGCAGCGTCATTCGCATGGTCATCAGCGTTCCTGCGCCGTCGGCTTCAAAGCGCGTTTCAATATGGTTGTCTGGCGTGGGATCCGGCAGGTGCATGCGCTCGACATGTACGATCCTGTTATAAGGCTCCAACTCCAAGTATTCGCCAGTGATGTGAAACCCACCGCCTTTGCCATTTGTCCATTCGTAACGGAACTTGCCGCCGGCCTTTGCCTCGTTGATGCAGACCGGCATCGTCCAACCTTCTGGACCAAGCAACCATTTCTGGATTAATTTCGGATCGGTATGGGCGCGGTACACGGCTTCTGGAGGCGCGGCGAAGCGCCTTATCACAATCACGTGGGTATCTCCTTCGGTCTTCAGCGTCATCTTGCTCATTGCTTTTTTCCTTTCTTGTGTTTTTCCATCCCCGCCAGAACTTCGTCCAGCCGGTCGTAGTTTGTCTCAAGGGCTTTTCGCAGCATTGCGAGCCATTGGTCCATCGCTTCAATGCCCGCTTTTGCGAGCCGGCGAGGGCGCTTCGTACCCTCGACTCGGCGAACGATTAGTCCCGCATCCTCAAGCACCTTCAGGTGCTGGGAGATTGCGGGTTGCGTCATCTCG
>JABCZH010000007.1 GCA_013289795.1 Acidobacteriota bacterium | reverse complement strand
GATGATAGTCACACCCTATAATCAGCATGTTCGGCTCCTTTCCTCCGAGCCCTTTGGTTGGTTTGCGCCTCCAAAGTTTACTCGGGCCTGGGAGCCGACATTGTTATGGAATCATTACACTCATTGAACGCATGGGGGTGTTTCTGAGGACGCAGCTAAAGCGGTGTTCATGAAAACCCATTCCCGGCCGGCTGTTTGATAAGCTCGGCGCCAAGCGGCGCACTCAGGCTGTGTAGATCGGCAAAAGCGCCGGGCTGATTCCGTGACGAATCCGCCCGTGACCTGTTCGCCCCATCCGAAAGGATGATTTTTCGCTTCCCAGTGCAAAATCACCCAAAAGTGTGACGACATCGCGCGCCTTCCTCAGTACATTTCGGGCACGTGGTTAAGAGCGCAAATGATGTTTTTTGACGCCCCAAAAAGAAGACGCTCAACTCCGCATGACGCGAATTGAAGGCGAACTTTCGCCGTGGTATAACTTAACCGCCCAAGGGAGGACCCTATGATCGACGGAATTGGTGGAGCTTTTCTATTTTCTAATGACGTAAAAAAGTTAGCTGGATGGTACCGCGATTGCCTCGGAATGGTTCCTGCGGGCGAAGATAGTGAATGCAACTCGATTTATAGCACCTTCGAATATAGGGACCTCGAGAATCCGGAAATTAAGAAAACCATGACATGGGCGATTCTTCCGACCGATGCTGACATCAAGGAAAAACCGCGAACCGGACAGATTAATTATCTCGTGAAGAATATGGCTGAAACCCTTGGCCACCTCAAAAGCAAAGGGGTGCCAATCGAGAAAACCGCAGAATACGAATACGGCAAGTTTGCCTGGGTTAAAGATCCGGATGGCAATAAGATCGAGCTTTGGGAGCCATCCCAGTAGGGATGGAAAGCAATCCCTCAACTAGGTTCGGGCCTGGTTGGGGCCGGGGCGGCCATCCCACCAGATTTTGGGATCGGTCGGCGGATTCAGCATCTTGGATAGCTCCAGCTTGATTTCGCGCAAGCGGTTGGTGCGCAGCTCAAGCGCCGACTGGTCCTGGAGATTGGGATCACTCTTCTCTGAGCATTGCAGATTCAATTTCCGCAAATCGGTGATTTCCTGGCGAAGGCTGGTGAGGTGTTCTGAAAGGCAGGGCATGTCTTCATCATACGCTGATTGGGAGACGGCGCCGAGATTTGTTTGAGGCGTGGAATGAGGCGTTCAGAGCCGAAATCAGCCGGCCTGGCCGATCAGCAGGACGTAGCCGTCGGGATCCTCGACGCGAATCTCTCCCTTGGGCATGTACTGAGGATAGGTAATGGGCGAGACCTTCACGCCCTGGGTCAGGAGGTGATCGCGGAGGGCGACAAGATCGGGAGAATAGAGGTAGAAAAGCACGGCTTGCTGGCTGGGGACGATCGGGTCGGAGGCTTGGGAAAACATGAGTTCAGCGCCTTCGCATTGAACGTGTGCCCAGACCAGTTTTCCCTGGGGATTATTGAAGGTGCCGCGCACGGTGAGGCCGAGCAGGGCGTAGAAGTTGATGGAGCCTTGTAAGTCGGCGACAAAGGCCATGGGGACGAGGCCGGTGGCTTTGGCGGTCATGGCGAGATTGTAAAGGAGGGAGAGAGGAAGAAGCGACTCGGGCTTGATGGGCTGCAATCCGCTGTCGTTTTTGCATTGACATCCATCGCATGACGGGGGGAGAATTTGCTCTGTCTTCCCTTGTCTAGTTGGTCGATCCGGGGCGATGGGATACCGCCGCTTCCAAAATCACTGTAAGGAGAAAGCAAATGAAAGGAAGTCTTGCACGCTTTTTGGCATTTACGCTAGTGATCTGCGGTTGCTTGACGGCTGTCGCAATTGGGCAGGATGACGGTGACATGAAATGGAACCCGGATGCGGTGAGGCCGCGGTTTGTGACCCTGCCGGGGCGAGTGCTTCCGGGCGCGGTCGTGCCGGCTTCGACACTGCCTACCTGGAACGGATCGTTCACATACAGCGGGACGAACTACAGTTACAACATGGTGGGAACAGCGCCGTCATCGAACTCGAGCACGACGGTGACCACCTACATCATTCCTGTGAAGATCGTGATCACGAACCGGCGAGGGGTGAAGACGACCTTCGATCCGGCGCACGTATTGTCGAATGGCAAGACGGTGATCACAAATACAACGACATCGCCCATCTTCGACAAGACCACAACCTACGTGCAGGGCGGAGTGAACGTGGGAACAACCCAGTACATTGACGCCTTCCAGCGCGCCAACTTCTGGGGAACGGTACATACCGACAGCAACTACCATTTGTTGCTGGGAGGGCCGACGGTACTGGCGGAGCAGACGCTGAGTCCGCCCAGAAGTTACGGGACGACCGGATCGCCGTTCGGGTTTACGGCCGGACTGGTGGACATCAACTGGTTCGACGCCCAACTTCCGGCGATCATGAGCCGGCTGGGAGTATCGCAGAATACGTTTCCAATTTTCCTGACCTACGACGTGTACCTGACGCAAGGCGGCCAGTGCTGCATTGGCGGCTATCACAGCTCGGAAGGCAGCCTGAGCAATCTGCAAGCTTACGCTCATGCCACCTACGTGGACCATCCCGGCGACTTCGCCCAGGATGTTTCAGCGCTGTCGCACGAAGTGGGTGAGTGGGCGGACGATCCGCTGGTGGTGAACTATAACGGCAACAATACTCCTTGCGGGATTCTGGAGGTTGGAGATCCGCTGGAGAATAACGCGAACTTCGGCGCCTACCACTACGTCCTGAACGGATTCACCTACAACCTGCAAGACTTGGTGACGCTGCCATATTTCGGGGCTCCGCCGAGCACATCGGTGAATGGCTTCTTCACCTTCCAGGGTGAGGGCCTGACGGTATGCCAGAACGGATCGTAGGGAGATCGTAGAGAATTGGCTTTCGTCGTAATGGCCCGCTGAGACGCGGGCCTTTTTTCTGCGAATCTGGGCAGTGCGAGGGCCATTTTCTCCAGTCTCTCGTCTAAGGAACCCAGCCGCTCTTTTGAATCGGATTTCTGAGCGGATTTTCTGAGCTGCTTTCCTGAGGAGGAATAAACATGAAAAGAGTGTTATTGTCAGCCTTATTTCTGACGGTGTGTTTGGCTGCGGGGGCGATCGGGGCAGCGGCACAGAATTCTGACGCCACCACCGACCACACCGCCCCCTCGTACGATATGAAAGGGCAGTCGCTGGCCGACTTGCAGGTGGTGCAGAAAAAGTTTGTGGACCTGGCCAACGCTCTGCCCGCCGACAAGCTCACCTGGCGTCCTTCGGCGGACTCGCGGTCTTTCGCGGAAGTCTTTCTGCATGTATCGGGCGAGCGCTATCAGATTCTGGCGCTGGGGGGAGTGGAGCCTCCGGCGGGATTCGATGGCAAGACTTATGAAAAATCCACGACCGATAGAGCAAAGATCGTCGAGGAATTGAACAAGTCGTGGGATTTCACCCAGAAGACGATCAATGGCATGACCAATGCCGATTTTGCGAAGCTGCTGCCGAAACTTGGTCCGCAGGCCAATGCCGGCGATGTCATTTACATTCTGGTCGCTGATGCACACGAGCATCTTGGCCAGGTCGTGGCTTACGCGCGCGAGAATGGCATTGTTCCGCCGTGGACTGTGGAGCAGCAGAAGAAAGCTGCGGAGGCTAAGGCGGGGAAGAAGTAAGGGGAACAGCATTCAGCACTCAGCATTCAGCCAGGCGGATGGGTGGCCCATCTTTGCGCGTTTTGTGCGCAAGGGTGGGGCGTGCATCTCACGCCCGGTTCAGAAAGGAGACACTTTCTACATGAGGTGCCTTGCATGTTTACTCGTCTTATCCATGTGCTTCCCTGCTCTCGCTGAGGATCAAAAGGCGAAGCCTGCGCCCACGCTCAAGAGCATCCTGCTCGAACAATTGCGCTCCACTCACAGCAGCGAAGAATGGTTCGTTCCGGCCAACGTTGCCGTCGAAGGACTGACTCCCGAGCAGGCCAGCTGGAGTGATGGCAAAGGCAATCATTCGGTGGGACAGCTCGCTGCCCACCTGATCTATTGGAACCGTCGAAATCTGGCGCGCTTCAACGGCCAGCCCGTGGACAAGTTCAATAACAACGACGAAACCTTTACCAGCTTTGACGCCAAGCGTTGGGCCGACACCATCAAGCAACTGGACGAAGTCATGGCCGAGTGGGAAAAGGCAGTGGAGACCGCCGACGAGAAAAAGCTACAATCCTGGTATTCCACCATCGAACACATTGGTGCGCACAACGCCTATCACATCGGACAGATGATCTACGTGCGCAAGGAACAGGGATCGTGGGATGCGGATAAAGGGGTGAAAGAGTGAGTTGGTGGGCGGACCGCCGATCCTAGGCCACCCGCCAACAATTGGGGTCAGGTCCGTCTGTCCCCGTATTTCCCCACCTTTTCGGCGCGCCACACATTTCCAGCCTTTGGGAATTCTGAAAAGCCCCCACGCAACAACGGCTTGCGGGGCGCCCTCGCGGTCGAGTGACCTCAACGTCAGGGCTGCCCGCCCTTGCAAGGGGGAGAAGGCTTAAACGTCGTATAATCTCGTGCGCGCAACCAGGGGGCAGAACATATGAACGTACAAGAACAAATCAAGAAATATATTACCAGCCAACCGGAGCCAAAACGCAGTGACATGCGAGAGTTGCATCGGCTCACACTTCAAGTGTCACCAGAATGCAAATTATGGTTCTTCGATGGTAAAGACAGCAACAATCATACTGTCTCCAACCCTACGATTGGATATGGATTTCACACAATAAAATATGCAGATGGAAAAAGTAGGGAGTTTTTTCGAATTGGTGTGAGCGGAAACAAAACCGGACTCTCTGTCTATATTCTTGGCCTCAAAGATAAGAAGTACTTAGCCAAAACGTATGGAAACAAACTAGGCAAGGCGAGCGTGACCGGATATTGCATTCGGTTTAAAGCTCTAAAGGACATAAACATCGATACGCTTGAAGCGGCAATACGAGATGGGCTCGCGGCTCAGAATGAAAAAGGCAAGCTGATGAAATGATTCCACTGTAAAAGGCAAGCAGTTATCGATGTAAAGGCTCTCCATTATACGACGCCTCCAGCCCTGACCCGCGCCACAAAGCCATTCTCTATAAAACGGGTCTCCCGATTGCAGGCGCGGGCTCCGGTCGGTAAACCCCGGTGAGGGCGGCGCTCCATTCGCCCCACCTTTCGGAACACCGCGAAAGGTGGGCCACCCGCCGGGCCGAAAGAAACGCTGGTGAACGTCCCGTCTGTCCCCGCATTTCCGTCCCCGCATTTCCGACGCGGGTTCCAAGAATTACTTGCTATTGCTGGAAACACGCAAAAAAGGCCCGAACCGAAGACCGGGCCGCGTTCAAAGCTCCTTGACTTTCTGTACCACAATTGGTACACTGCCTTTTGAATGGACGGGATCTAAAGCGGCTGCCGGCACGGTTTTATCGCTCCGATAGCGGACGGGAGCCTGTGCGGGAATGGCTTAAGAGTCTCCACGCTGAGGATCGAAGGATCATCGGCGAAGACATCAAGGATGTCGAGTTTTCCTGGCCTATTGGCATGCCGCTGGTACGCTCGCTCGGCCGCGGGCTGTGGGAAGTCCGAAGCAGCTTGCCGCACGGTCGTATCGCCCGCATGATTTTTTGCGTTGAGAAGGATTGCATGGTGCTCCTGCATGGCTTCATGAAGAAAACGCAGAAAACACCTGACCAGGAAATCGATCTGGCCTTGAAACGGAAGAAGGGTGCGGACTCATGAAAAAGAAGAATATCGGATCGAGCTTCGACAGCTGGTTGCGCGATGAAGGTCTCTATGAGAAAGTTAGCGCGGCCGCGATCAAACGGGTCGTTGCCCGCCAAGTTGCGGCTGCCATGCAGCAAAAAGGCCTGACCAAGGTCGAAATGGCGCGCCGGATGCATACGAGCCGTGCTGCGCTGGATCGGCTGCTTGATCCCGAGAACGGTGCCGTGACCTTGGGTACCCTGCAAAAAGCTGCCGCCGTTGTCGGTCGTCAGGTTCGGCTAGAACTCGTCTAGACTCCTCTCACCCGATCATCAAAGTTACGACAACAAACGGTCAATACATATGACCGACGCAGCGGATGTGGCCGCTCCCAGGTCTCGCAAAACCAGCGAGACCCGGGGCACCCTGCACCTTGCACCCTGCTGGACATTGAACTCTGGCAGGGGGAGAATGACGATATGCGGAGTGCGAATATCGCCGGAAGGAATGAACCACGGGAATTGGTACTCGCCCGGCGCTGGTTCCGCTTCGCGTTTCTCGCGCTGCCCCTATGTCTTTTCTTTACGGGTGCCGTCGTGGGGCAAACGTCCGACTCACAAGCTGGCGATTCGACCAACTCCTGGACGGCTACGACGGAGTCACAAGCAGGCTCCAGCAATCCCATGCGTACATCCCAGAGTCATACCCAGAACGGTGATCGGACGATGGACGTGCAACATGTCCAGACCCGCGGGCCGGACGGGAGGTTCGCACCCTATCAGGACATTGAAACTGAGACGGTGAAGGTCAGTGCGACGGTGACGCGTACCACGACTCGCACTTATGTCCAGGATGGCAACGGAACTAAGACCTTGTTCCAAGTGTCGGAAGAAGAAAAACAAGCGCTTCCGGGGGGCGACTCGAAGAGCATACGCACCAGCTCGAATCCGGATGCGAACGGGAATCTGCAATTGGCCCGGCGCGAAATTCAAGAGACGCGAAAGACCGGTGCGGACGAGCAAGATACGAAAACCACCGTACTGCTGAACATTAATGGCAGCATGGCTCCCGCCACAGAGGTGCTGGAACACCAGATACGCAGCGGCGACACGGTCGAAATCAAGAAGACCACGTTGCTGCCCGATGGCGCGGGGAAGTGGGAGGTGGGCGAAGTACGGCAAACGACAGTCACGGACGATGGCAAGATCCGCCGCACCGAGGAGCAAGTCTCCCGCCCCGATTCTGATGGCAAGCTAAGTGAAGTTAGCCGCACCGTAGGCAAAGAATCCGTCGACGGTGCTGGAGAAAAGCAAAACTCTCAGGAAACCTATTCCGTCGATGTTCCGGGGATGGGTCGCGAAAACGGCCTTCACCTGATGCAGCGGGTGGCGACCACCCAGCATACAAACTCGGACGGGCAACAAACCATCACAGTGACGGAGCAACCTAACCCCGGCAATCCCGGAGGCGGCCTACGGGTGATCACGGAGAATACGGACACGGTGCGCTCGGGGCCTTCCGGAGCCCAAGCTGTCCGGACCATTCAAATGCGCGACGGTAGCTGGAGTCGTGGCGAGGTCTTTGTCGATATGTCGAAGTCGAATAACGTTAATGCAATCGAAGTTCAGGTTTCGCCTTCCAAAGCGAAATAACATTTCTTCTGAGTTTCACGCGAATGCGTCGGGCTGAGCTTTGCCGGTGGTGATCAGCTTGCGCAGGTTCTGGTTTATGAGCACGCCCCATGCGCCGGAGCAGTCGCCGTAACATTGGAAGGCAGGAACCAAGCCGATGTGGGTAAAGCGGACTTCGGTCTTGCCGTCTTTTTGAGAGATATCGAAGACGATGTCGGTGCCCGTCCACTCATTTTCTTTGCGAAAGCCGAGGTGGCTGTCTACCACGTGCCAAACGATTTTCTTGCCAGGGATGAGTTCGGTGACCTTCTGTTTGGAACGGTGGACCTCTTGGTAGCGGTAGGTGAACTCTGCGCCAAGTTTGTCGGTGACGCCCTCGATCTCTCCGGACCACCATCCGCGAACATTATTGATGGCATCGAAGGCCTGCTGGGGAGATTGGTCTACGGAAAAGCTGGCGGTGAAATTCTCTTTTTTCATGAATTCGTTTTTCATAAATACGTTCTCCTGTAGTGAATGGTGATTTGTGGGTCACGAGGGTGGGTCGTCGATTCGATCATCTCAGTAACTTGCCGGCGAGCCAGTAATCGACACTGAACTTTCCCGGACCGGAGCAGATCAGCCAGACAAAGAAGAGCACATACAGGACTTCCGGAAGGTAAAGGAGATCGTCGAGCCAGCTAAGAGGCGAAAGTCCTTTCGGCAAGGTGGAAACCGCGCTGGTCAGAGTGGCGACGATCATATCGATCAATAAAGCCACGCCAGCCAGGCTCGACAGAAACCCTGCGGCCAGTAAGGATCCACCAACGAACTCGACACCCGCCACAAAATAAGCCGTCTGGCGGGGAAACGGGACCTTGGCCTGAACCAGTGTGTCGTAAACGGGTTTCGTGCCGCCGGCGACAAACAATTTGTTTCCGCCGGAGATGGCGAAGAACAGCCCGATCGAAACCCGTACGAGCAGGATGGCATATTGTTCCACATCACTGCTACCCAACAGCGCGAACTGGAGCAACCGTTTCCAATCCATATTATGTGTCCATCCGTTCGACCCATTGGGCGCGCGATGCGGGAGCTGGGAATGGATCCGCAAAGTACTGTGTTTCCCGCGCGACCTTGTCGCCCGTGAACTCCACGATGCTCACCGTGTAGGACGGCTTGCCGTCATAGGTCAGGATGAATTCGGTGACCCAAAGATCACCGCTGCCAATGATTCTTCGGACGGTAAACCGCTTCTTGTTCGGCTGACTGGCGCGTTGGCCCTGTATGTTGCGTCGTCCGCGGGTGCGCTCGCCTGACTGCGGGTATTCCAGCACCGCGTCCTCGTGATAAATGCGGTGCTCGGTTTCAAAATCGTTGGTATCGGAGGCCGCCCAATGCTGATCCAGTGCCGCACGGATCGCTTGATCTTGCGGTGCAGAATCGTGCTTTTGTTGGTCGTTCATCTTCAGCTCTCAAGTCGCGTTGTTATTTCGCGGATCGTCTTTCGGGTTGAGGTATTCCAGTCCAAGCGGCCCCATTGCGGTAATTTGGGTGATGTATTCGCCGGATTTCGCCCAGTGGAAATGGTGCGTGTTGCCAGGGAGAATGATCACCGCGCCGGGCGGATAAGCTTGCAACTTACTCGCGTCGAATTCATCACCCAGTCCGATGTAAAACACGCCGGAAATCACCGTATAGACTCGATCCTCAGAGTGCTTGTGAGGCATCAACTTCGCTCCGTGGGGCGATTTAACTCTGATTGTGTACGGGCCGGGCTTCGACGGCTGACCGACGACGACCGCCAGCCGGACCGAAGGCGGGAACGCCGGGAACGGTTTCCAATCCACATCGTCGGGCAAGATGGCTTTGAAAACTTCCTGCCCGGGCTGGTGAGGCTGGACTTCGCTTGACATACGTCCTCCTTCAAAGCTCTGGGCGCTTGGTGGCCGATTAAGGCTGGAACCCGTCCGCCATCCACTTCGCGAACAGTTCAATCCGAGATTGCTGCCAAGGTCCTTCTCCTCTTGGTGGTGGAGGCGGCATTACAGCGCCGCCGATTCCACGAATGCGATCGTAGATTGCTCCCGCGTGCTTTTTGACGTCATCGTAATTTGCCAGGTTGAACGCCTTGCTCATGCCTTGAATGTCTCGCTCCGTAAAGAGCGGGCGAATGTCCCCTTGAAAGCTCGTCGTTTTCGTCATTGCGCCTCACAGGCATTGGATTATACGGATGTCGCGGTCTCCTTTGTGAATCCCACAACTTGGGAAATGCGGGCAGACGGACGGGACGTGCCCCGGTTTTCTCTCGATACGGGAATGCAAGTAAATCCCGAGACCATACAAACTTCAACACTCAGGTGCAATCCGACCCTTCTCTGCTAGGTTTCTGGAAATGGCTCGACTCCCGCGTGTGGTCGTGGTTAACGTTCCCATCATGTTACGCAGCGCGGCGAGGCCCGGCAAGTCATTCTGTGTGAAACGCGGGATCGCCCAGGGTGCAAATTGAAGACGTAACGAGTGGCCATCCGCCCACCCGCGAACTTTTGTTAACTTCCAGCGGCTTTGTGCATCCAACCGGGATGATTGTGACAACACTAATTTGTTCGAGGAGCTGCTTCGTGAAGACAAGCCTTGTGAAAGTGTTTCTGTTATGGCTTTTGTTGAGCACGCCCATGTTGTTTGCCCAGGAGATCGGCGAGGGGTTGTGGGGAGGATACGAGGGAGAGTGGGAGCACGTTTCCAGCCAGTTGACTGCACTGGCTGAGGCAACGCCGGCGGCCACCTTCGCGTGGCGTCCTGCGGAAGGAGTGCGGTCCACCAGCGAAGTGTACATCCACCTGGTAGTGGCGAATTTCTATATGCTCGACCTCGCCGGTCAGAAAGCGCCTGCGGACTTCAATCGAGATATGGTCAAGAAGGTCACGTCCAAGGCGGAAGTGATCGAGTGGCTCAAGCGCTCGCTGGATGCCGTGAAGAAGGCACATGCGGCCGCCACGCCTGCCGACCTTGCGCGTAAAGTCAAAGCCAGCGGCGCGGACACGACGGTTGGGAATGTGTACCTCCGCATGATCGTGCATAACAACGAGCACATGGGCCAACTGGTGGCGTACGCTCGCATGACGGGCGTGGTGCCGCCCTGGTCGAAGAACTAAAACTAGGCAGGAACTGTCGCTGGCTGGATCTACTTCAATGGTTCGGCGTTCGCGGCATGGACGCCGTCAAAGTTGACGAAGAAGCAGTCCACTGTGAGTTCGGGGAAATTCGCTTTCACTAGTTCTGCTGCGCGTTTTAGTTCTATCCGGTGATGCTGCACTTCCCTTTCCTGGTCTCCGTCGAAGGCGGCTAGGCCGCCGTAGGTGGCGCAGTCGGAGTGGCTCATCAGGAACATGCGCTGGGTTTTGTGCAGGCGGATCGACATGCGCACTTGTTCGAGGATGAAGTCGCGTTCGAAGTCATTGCGGGGCGAGGCTAGAGTTCTTGCGCCGCCGGCTACTACGATCATGTCCGGCCGCAGGATTCCCTGGCGCTGGAGAAATTCTCTGGTGGCTTCGCGGATGCGCTGATCGAAACAGCAGAGCACGGCGGCGTCGGCGATGTATTGTTCCGGCGGGGAATCGAAGTGGAAGACTTTTTGCATAGGAGAGACTGTCAGCTATCAGTACTACGGCGAATTCTTAGAACCTTTCACCACAGAGGTGCACAGAGGATCACAGAAGGCACGTCATTCTTTGGTTGCTCCCTCAAGGCTGTGGGCTTGTTTCATCATATCCAGATCGCGGATTATGCGTTCGGGGTGGGTGTGTCCTAGAAAGACTTCGCCTTGGGGCGTCTTGATATGGACAACCTGGTTGCACCAAACGTAGGCGCGGGTGCCTCCGATGCCGCGGATGCCGTAGCCGCGCAGCAGGTTCCAGGGCTCGATGGCGTAGCTGGTGATCTGGGATGCTGGGATGGAGCGCAGGCGATAGCCGAGGGCACGAATTTCCACGCCGGCGGAGCCAAAGTAGTAGCGGAACCCGCTGCCGGCAAATATTGCGATCAAGAGGAAGAGCAGGCAGAGCAGCGCCAGGCCGAGGCGGACGCTTCCTAGATTGGTGGTTGAAAGGACCCACAACTCGACGAACAACGGCACGAGAAAGACGATGGCAAGCAGCGGAGAGGCGTGAGTTTCCTGCGCGAGCCAGGTTTGGGTGGCCAGAGGGTGGCCGCGCCGTGTGCCCAGCACGATTGCAATCAGAATCAGGATAGCCAGTGGAGTCAGGAACAGGAGCATCGCAAGCTGGATGGGCGTTCCGTGGAGGTTGTATTCGATGACGGCATAGTTTCCGAACGAGACGATGCCGAGCACAAAATAATAGAAGGCGAGCAGGGCCCAAGAGGCCGCGTCCACCGTCTTTATCGAGTAACAGACCAAGAGTACGGCGGTAAAGATGACGAGCAGGAAGGCGGTGACTCCGAGCCCGCACCATAGGGAGACGTCGCGGGACATCCAACCGTCGGGCTGGCCGTTGGCGTTGAAATGGGTGGCCATGCGAAGCGGTAGTTGGTCCCAGACTTGCCAGTAACGCAGGGCGATGAGTGGCAGAGCCAGCCAGGTGAGCCAAGTCAGGAATTGGAAGACGCGGCGGTCCATGAGTTTCTCGTACAGTTTAAGACCTTGGGCGGCCATGCGTCACTAGTGGAACCTTTACCGCGGAGGAGCGGACAAGACTTCGTAGTGCAGGACACGGGGACCTCGTTCGACCAGGAACTTGCCGTCCTCGGGGTAGAACACGGCTTTTTCAGGATCGGGGCCGGCGAAAGCTTTGATGGCTTCCATGGAGTCCCAGAGCGAGATGAGGGTGAATTCACACTTGCCCTCGGCGACGCGGCGGAGGGTCCAGACGCCACGATTGCCGGGGATTGCGGCGTATTCCTTCAGGCCGGTTTGTTGCAAGTAGGCGAAGTAAGTGTCTTTGTCGGATTCGCGGGTGACGCCCCGCCAGATGCGCGCGATCATGATTCGACCCTCCTTGCAGATTGGATGGGATGGATCCAGCAATGATTCTTGTTACTTGAGATAGAGAAGTGGCACGGCTGGCGTGTCGCGATATCAGCAAATCGTGATGGGCGCTTAAAAAGGCTTAAGCACAGGGAGCACAGAGGAACACAGAGGAAAACGGAGGAATTTGGGCTACTCACGCCTTGACGCGAGGCGTTTCGAGGGCGGGTTGAAGCGGATTCTTCGCGCTGAGGCGCATTCGAGAAATGGCAAGCAACCAAGAGACAGATTACAGACCAGCTTCGATGCGGGAACGCGGGTCGAGATAGTCACGGAGGGCGTCGCCGATGAAGTTGAACGAGAGCACGGCGAGCATGACGGCGGCGGCGGGAAATAGGACGAGATGGGGCGCGTCGAACAAATGCGAGCGGCTGTCGTTGAGCATCGATCCCCAACTGGCGGTGGGCGGCGGAACCCCGAGGCCGAGAAAGCTCATGGTTCCTTCGGCGAGAATGGCGCCGGCCATGCCGATAGCAGCCTGCACAACAACTGGCTGAATGATGTTAGGGAGGATGTGGCGAGCGATGATGCGTAGATCGGTGGCTCCGAGGGCGCGGGCGGCCTCGACGTATTCTTGCTCGCGGGCGGCCAGGACCTGAGCACGGACGAGGCGGGCGTATCCGACCCAGCCGCCGAGCGAAAGCGCGAGCACAAGATTAAAGATGCCGGGGCCGCGGAAGGCTACGAAGGCGATAGCGAGAAGGATGCCGGGGAACGAGAGGAAGGCGTTCATCACGACGATGTTGATGAAGCGGTCGAGGCGTCCGCCGTAGTATCCGGCGAGCGAGCCGATTATGAGGCCGAGGCTTAGCGATGCGGCGACTACCGAACTACCTACGAGCATGGAGATTCGGGAACCGTAGATGAGGCGAGAGAGAATGTCGCGACCGAGTTCGTCAGTGCCGGCCCAATGAGCGGTGGAGGGCGGCGAGAGGCGCGTGGGGAGGTCGATGTGGGCTGGGTCCTGGGGGGAGATCCACGGGGCGAAGATGGCTAGGATGATGAAGATTGCGACTAACGCAGCGCCGGTTGTGGCTAGTGCGTTGTGGCTGGCTGCGCGTTGGAGCGAGATGGGGAGGGTGGACATTCGTCAAAACCTTAACCGCAAAGGGCGCAAAGAACTGATTTCGCGGAGGACGCAAAGAGGACCGAAAGTCAACACCTTGAACGCAGAGTACGCGGAGAAGTGCGTGCAGAGAACGCTGAGAACCCCGGCTGTTGCTGGACGCGTCCGTGGAATCCCACCCTTGCGCAAAGTACGCGCAAGGATGGGGCACCCGTCGTCTTTTTTGGTGTCGGCAGTCTTTGATCCAATGTTGGCGGTCATTGACGGATCCTTGGGTTCACGACGGTATAGAGCAGGTCAGTCATGAGATTTACAGCTACGTAGGTCAGGCCGATGGCCAGAATACAGCCTTGCACTAAATAATAATCGCGGTTGCCGATGGCTTGGATGGTTAGGCGGCCTATGCCGGGCCAGGAAAAGATAGTTTCGGTGACGATGGCTCCGGCTAATAGTGCGCCGAATTGGAGGCCCAGGACGGTGATTACCGGGATCATCGCGTTTCTCAGGGCGTGGTGATAAACGACGGTGCGTTCGGGCAAGCCTTTCGCGCGAGCGGTGCGGATGTAGTCCTGGCCTAGTTCTTCCAGCATTGAGGTACGCACCATTCGGGTTAGGATCGCGGCTAGGGCTCCGCCCATGGTGATGGCGGGGAGGATCAGGTGAGCGAATGTTCCAGAACCGGAGACGGGCAGCCATCCCAGCTTGATGGAGAACAGGAGAATAAGGATGGGGCCGAGAGCGAAGTTTGGGAATGATAATCCGAACAGGCTGATGACGCTCAGCAAACGGTCGTCCCAGTGATTTCGGCGGCGGGCGGAGCGGACGCCGGCGGGGATCGAGAGCAGAATGGCCACCAGTAAAGCTGCCAAGGTCAATTGCAGGGTGTAGGGATATCTTTGCGCGATTAGTTTGGTAACGCCCTGATTGAAACGGAAGGAAGGACCCAAGTCGCCGTGGAGGACGCCGCTCCAGTAGTGGAGATATTGCTGGCCTAGGGGAACATCGAGTCCGTAGGTGTGGCGTGCGGCCTGGATGTCGGCGGCGGGTGCGCCTTCGCCGAGCATTTGCAGGATGGGGTCGCCGGGGACCAAGTGGATGAGGAGGAAGACGAGTGAGACTACGAGCCAGACTACCGGCAGGGTGTAGAGCGCGCGAAGGGCTAGGTAGCGGAGGATCAAAATCAGTTCTCGGTTGTCAGTTCCCGGTTCTCAGTTTTTGATGACGGCTGGCTCGAGTTTTTCGATCTTTACTTTGGCGATGCGATGGCCTTCCATTTCTTCAACGGAAAAACGATGGCCTTCGTAGTCGAAGGCGTCGCTGACTTTGGGGATTCTTTGCAAGCGCGCGAGCATAAATCCGGCCAGAGTTTCGAAGCCGGCGTCGCGCGGCAGCACCAGTTCGTATTGTGACTCGAGATCGCGAATGCCGGCAGAGGCTTCCAATACTAGTTTAAGGTCTTGCGCGAGAACGGAGGTTTCGGGCGGGGCGATGTCGAACTCGTCTTCGATCTCGCCCACCAGCTGTTCCAGAATGTCTTCGACGGTGATGACGCCGGCGGTGGAACCGAACTCGTCGACTACGACCGCGAGATGACGCTTACGGTCTTTAAATTCCTCGAGCAACTCGGTGAGGACCTTGGTTTCGGGGACGACCAGAACATCGCGCATGATCTGGCTGACCTTCATGTTGGAGATGCGGGTGGAGATGGGCTGCGCGGGGTTGGCCGTGAGGCGCAGCCGGCTCCAGCGCATGAGGTCTTTGGAATAGAGCACGCCGATGATGTGTTCAGGGCCGCTCTGGCGGTCGTAGATGGGGACGCGGGAATGTTGCTCTTCGACGACTCGGGACAAGGCTTCGTCCAGAGTGAGGTCGCCGGGCAGGGAAAAAATGTCGGGACGCGGGACCATGACTTCGCGGACGGTGATGCTTTCGAGTTCGAGGGCGCGATGAATCATTTCTTCCTGCGACGGCGGGATTTGGCCGAACTGGCGGCTGGCGGTGACGATGAGTTTAAGTTCGTCGGGCGAATGGACCGGGCCCTGGCGGAGCTTGCGTGATCCGAAGACGCGAAGGACGAAGCCGGCGGCCTTGCTCATGGAATAAATAAACGGGCGCGTGAGGGTGAGGAAAACTTCCATGGGGGCAGCGACTGCAAGAGCGACCTGCTCGCCACGTTCTAAAGCCAGAGACTTTGGGACCAATTCGCCGAGGATTACGTGCAGACAAGTGATCAGACTGAAGGCGATGACCAGGGCGATGCCGTGGGCGTAAACCGCGGCGTGGGGAACCTGATTAATAAAGCGGAGGCCCTCAACGATGCGAGCGACGATGGGCTCGCCGATCCAGCCCAGGGTCAGGCTGACTACGGTGATACCGAGTTGAACGCCGTTGACTACTTCGTCGAGGTTACGGTGCAGCTTTTGGACGATACGGGCACCAACGCGGCGGGACTCTATGAGTTGCTGGATGCGGGTTTCGCGGACGCTCACCAGAGCGAATTCGGCGGCGGCAAAGAACGCATTGGCTGCGACCAGCAGCAGGATGAGGAACACCTGCAGCAGCACATAGGCAAGCATAGATTGGGTAATTCTAACATTCCAAAGGGGGTATTACATTCTTGCGGCAGGCGATTGGTTGTAGAATGGAGGCACGCGGTGGAAGCTTGATGGCCCCTGAGTTGATCCTATTTGTATCCCGGATTCGCGGTCAGATTTCCTGCTTCCATTTCTGGTATTGCGCGGTCTAAGGGGTTGAGCAGGTTGCCAGAACCTGCGGAGTGTCATTTCCAACCAAAAATTAGGGAACGAAACCGGGGCTAGCCCCGTAATAACCAACAGGCAGCGCAGGAGGCGGATGTGAACGGCAACGGTCATAACAAGAAGAAGCGCCGCAAGCGAATCATCATAATCAGCAGCGTGGTAGGAGTGGTGCTGTTGTTCGTGGGCGGACTGGCGGCTTTCAGCCGGGGCGGCACCAAGATTGATCCCTCCAAGCTGGCGAAGGTGGAGAAGGGCGACCTGGCCAAGAGCGTGGTTGCGACCGGCAAGGTAACACCGATACTCAAGGTCGAAGTGAAGTCCAAGGCCAGCGGAATTGTGAAAAAACTGCTGGTGGACTACGGCGACACGGTGAAGAAGGGTCAACTACTGGCGCAGTTGGACAAGGTAGAAATCGAGGCGCAGGTGGAACAATCGCGAGCGGCCTTGCTGGCGGCTGAGGCGAATCTTTCGAGCTCGCAGGCCGATTACGAGCGGGCCAAAGTGGATGCCGAGGGACCGGATGTGCCGTTGTTGAAGCGCCAGTATGACCGCAATACGGAGATGGCGAAGGACGGCGTGGTTTCAGCGCAGGCGCTGGACGATGCCGACCGGAATTACAAGATGGCGCTCAACAAGCAGAACGTCGCCAAGGCGCAAATGGCGGTTTTGAAGGCAAAAATCGCGCAGTCCCAAGCGGAAAAAACACGGGACCAGGCAAATCTCAAGCAACTGGAAGAACAGCTCAGCTATACCGACATCACTTCCCCGCTGGATGGGATTGTGCTGTCGCGCGACGTACAAATGGGCGATGCGGTGAGTTCGATCCTGGTGTTGGGTTCCGGCGCCACGCTGGTAATGACGCTGGGCGACACCAGCGAAGTCTACGTCAAGGGCAAAGTGGACGAGAGCGATATCGGCAAGGTGTATTTGGGACAGCCGGCGCGGATCAAAGTGGAGTCGTTCAAGGACAAGACTTTCTTCGGCAAGGTGACCAAGATATCGCCGATGGGGGTGGAGAAGGACAACGTGACCACGTTCGAAGTGCGCGTGTCCATCAACAACCCGGGCGGCGAGTTGAAGGCTGAGATGACGGCGAACGCCGAGATCATTCTGGAAGAGCATAAGAATGTGTTGCAGATTCCGGAAGGCGCCATCCTGTACGACAAAGACAAGAAGGCCTCGGTCGAGATACCAGACTCGAAGGCAAAGGATGGCAAGAAGAAGCTGGCAGTCAATATTGGCATATCGAACGGTGCAAAGACCGAGTTGCTCAGCGGTTTGAAGGAAGGCGATCAGGTGGTGTTGCAGTAGCTGGCTTTATGGAAATGGCTCAATAGTGCGAAGGCACGGATGGGAATCCGTGCCTTTGGTTTTTGGGGCGGGAAAAAGCTTGAACCACAAAGGACACGAAGGCGCGCAAAGGAAGGCCTTTACCACAGGGCGCACAGAGGAACACCTGGGAGATTTGCTACTCACAATTGATTGTCTGGTGCGTCTATTGCAGCGGTAAGCCAGGAGGATGGACATGAGAAAAACCTTTCGTTTAGTCGCATTGATGGTCAGCGTGGCGGCGATGACCGTGGCGGCGGCCGCGTCTGTGCAAGGCTCGTTTGAGCGGACCTACCCGGTCAGCGGTGCGGTGGACTTGCAGGTGCTGACGCGATCGGGAGACGTCACGGTGCGTAGCGGGCCGGCGGGAACGGTGACGGTGCGCGGCAGGATTCACGTGGGCGACCGCTGGTTTAGTGGAGGGCGGCAGTCGGAAGTCAGCGAGATCGAGAAGAACCCTCCGATTCAGCAGAGCGGCAACAGCATTCACATTGACTATATCAATGCTCATGACATCTCGGTGGATTATGAAATCACCGCGCCGGCAGATACCACGGTGACGACGCACAGCGGATCCGGCGACCAGCGCATGGTAGGACTGCGCAGCAATCTGAAGCTGGAGAGCGGGTCGGGAGACATGCGATTGGAGGACATCAGCGGCGAAATCCAGGTGCGTACTGGGTCGGGGAATGTGGAGGCACGCGAGATTTCCGGGCCGTTCAGTGCCGAGGCTGGGAGCGGCGACATTCGCGCGGATGAGAAAAGCAAGGGCGATGTGCGCGTGCACACCGGGTCGGGCAACGTTGAATTGCGCGGAGTGAACGGGATGCTGGACGCGCATTCGGGCAGTGGCGATATGACGATTCAGGGTGTGAACAGCGGGAGATGGGAAATCAGAACCAGTTCCGGCAACGTGGATCTCGAGTTGCCTTCGGGGGCAAGCTTTGATTTGGACGCGACCGCGGGATCGGGAAGCGTGACGGTGGACCGTCCGGTGACGATGACAATTCAAGGTGATCTGCGGCGGGCGCAACATGAGATTCGGGGCAAGGTTTCGGGTGGCGGGCCGGAATTGCTGGTGCGTACCGGGTCGGGAGATGTCAGGATTCATTGAGGTTCGAGAGGCGACGATGAAAACGAAAAGAAGCTCTGCTCTACATCTGATCAGCGGCCTGGCGGTTTTGTTGGTTTGTCTGCAAGCGCTGCCGGCGGCGGCATCGGCGGAGGGGTCGTTTCAGCGGACGCTGACGGTGACCGGCCCGGCCAACATCGACCTCACGACTGGGTCGGGGAGCGTACACGTGCGCACGGGAAGTTCCAGCCAAGTGGAGATCAGCGCCCATATCAAGGTTACGAACTGGTTTGGAGGCGATGGCGAGCGAAAGGTGCAGGAGATTGAGAAGAACCCTCCGATTCAGCAGAGTGGCAATGACATCCGCATTGGCCACAGCGACGATTCGGAACTGTTTCACAACGTTTCCATCAGCTACGACCTGGTGGTTCCCGCGGAGACGCAATTGCGTTCTCGTACCGGGTCGGGAGGTCAGACGATCGAGGGCCTGCAACGTGAGATTGAAATCCAGACGGGGTCGGGCGGGTTGAAGATTTCCGACATCGGCAACACGGTGCGGGCGGAGACCGGGTCGGGCGATGTGGAGATTGACCGGGTGAAGGGGAATGTGCGGGCACGGACGGGGAGTGGGTCGATCCACGCAAACGATGTTGGCGGAGGATTTGAAGGCCACACCGGCAGCGGGCACATCACGCTGGGGCAGACGGCGCCGGGAGCGGTGCGGGCCGAAACCGGGTCGGGCGGCATGGAGCTGCGCGGCGTAAAGGGGACGCTCGAGGCGACGGCGGGCAGCGGGACCATTACTGCGGAGGGCGATCCGACGGGATCGTGGACGGTGCACAGCGGCTCGGGCGGCATCCATTTGAAGCTGGCGTCCGCGGCGGGGTTTGATTTGGACGCACATACCAGTTCGGGATCGATCTCCGTGAGCCAGCCGGTGACCGTGCAGGGCACGATGGGGAAAAGAGAGTTGCGCGGCAAGGTGAATGGCGGCGGAGTGCCGGTGGAAGTGGATACGGGATCGGGGAATATCGAGATTCAGTAGGGCGGTCGTTGGTCGTTCGTCGTTGGTCGTTGGCTACAAGGAGCGCCGGTCGTCCTTCGGCGGCAACCTTCCGTCAACCCTCCTCCGTGGTCGGATTACCTACGTGCCTTGACTCTAGCTGTCCTACAGGTTACTTTCGCCACATTGGGAGAGTTCTGTCTCCCGCTGCGAGGCAAGCGTGGCGAACCGGCCGATTGTTACCCTGACCAGCGACTTCGGAATCAACGACCACTTTGTGGGCACCATGAAGGGCGTCATTCTTAATATCGCCCCGCAGGCGCAGATTGTGGACATCTGCCATTCGGTGCAGGCCTTTGACGTGCTCGACGGGGCGCTGGCCATCGCGCAATCGTATGCCTACTTCCCTTTGGGGACGATTCACGTCGTGGTGGTGGACCCGGGCGTGGGTACGGCGCGGCGGCCGATTCTGGTTTCGAACGAAAAGCACTTCTTCGTGGCGCCCGACAACGGAGTGCTGTCACTGGTGTATGCGCGCGAGGAACGGATTCGAGTGCGGCACATCACCGGAGAACATTATTTTATGCAGCCGGTGAGCAATACTTTTCATGGCCGCGATGTTTTTGCGCCGGTGGCAGGCTGGCTGGCGAAGGGCGTGGACTCGGGGAAGTTTGGCGACGAGATATCGGATTACGCGCGCTTCAACGCGCCCAAACCCAAGGCCGCGGACGGCCGCACGCTGCGCGGAGTGGTGCTGAAAGTCGATCGCTTTGGCAATCTGGTGACCAACTTCACGCGGCAGGATGTGCCCATGCTGTTCCAGGCGACTCCGCCAGCGTTCAAAATGGTGATTGGCAAGACCGAAATTACGGAAATTCGCAGCAACTATGCCGAAGGCATGCCCAACGAAGTGTTTGGCATTCTGGGGAGCATGGGGTATCTGGAGATTGCCGCCAACCGGGCGGCGGCGGCGCAGCTGATTGGCTCGGGCAAAGGCAGCGAAGTCAGTATTCTGATTGAAGGCGCGGCGGCGGCAGCAAGATAAGAATGCGAGCCAAGCGCGCGATTATTGCGCCGCAAAGAACGCGGCGCATCGCGCGGCCCGCCCGGGTCCCATTCGACTTCCCCTCGTTGATACTCGGAGTTCGCTCAGGGCAGGCTCTTCGCTTCGCAAAGTCGCTCGCTCAGGATGACAATCGTGCTTTGGGATTCGCGTAGCGCTCCATTTCTCCAGTCCACTTCAAGAAGCGCCAAAGCTGTTTGCGCTCCCGCCAGGTAAATTCCCAGAATTCCAGCAGACCGATCTGGTGCATCTTCACGCCGGTGTAGGTTTCGATTCTCCACAATAAATACGGGCTGCGCCAGGGGGCGAGGTGGTGTCCGCGGGTGGCGTTCCATAGGAAGCGGATCATGTAGCGCATGGGGACATGATAACAAGTCCAAACCATTCACCACAGAGACACAGAGAAAACCGACGGCGGGGGAAGGCAAAAACATTCACCGCCGAGTTCGCCGGGAAAACCTACGGCGTTAACCACAGAGGACACAGGGGCACACAGAGGAGAACAGGACTGATGCGCGAATTGGGTTGGTGCCTTAGAATCGGGAGGGCATGGCCGACGACAATTTCCATCGAAAAGCTGAAGACCATTACTATGCTGCGCTCGATCTGGTGGCGGAGGGGCATCCGGAGCGCGCGTTGGCGGAGTATGAGAAATGCCTGGCGGCGGACCCGGCATTCACCGAGGCCATGCACGGCATGGCGCGAGTGCTGGGGGACTTGAACCGGCTGGATGAGGCGATTGTGGTCGCCAAACGGCTGGCGGAACTGGATCCGGAGGACATTCTGGCGCATACCAGTTTGTCGGTGCTGTATCAGCAGAAAGGCATGATTCCGGAGGCCGAGGCGGAAGGCAACAAGGCCAGGGTTTTGGGATGGAAGCAACAGTTGAAGAAAAGCTAGCTATCAGGTGTCAGCATTCAGCACTTAGAACTTGGCATTTGGCACGCCACCAGTGATGCAAGCTCCTGCTTCAAAACCAGATGTTGCCTACCAAATGCTAAGTGCTAAATGCCAAGTGCTGAATGCTGAGTGCTGAATGCTAGAGTTCATACTTCTTCATCAAGTGGCGGAAAGAGCGGTAGGAAATCTTTAGCAGGTCGGCGGCGCGGGTCTGGACACCGTTGGATTGGGCGAGGGCCGACTTCAGCAGCGAGACTTCGATATCGGCCACGTATTTTTCCATGTCCATGCCGTCGGGCAGCACCGAGCCGGTTGCGATAGTGCCGTGCATGCCGACTCCAGCGGCGGCGGCGCGGGCTTTGGCCCTCTCGACGGGGATCTCCACATGCAGTTCTTCGCCGGTTTCGAGGGCGACAGCGCGTTCAATCGTGTTTTCCAGCTGGCGGACGTTGCCCGGCCATTCATAGGCGGACAGGGCTTCGAGCGAGGAACAATCAACCCGAATAATACTCTTGCCGGCGGCGGGAGCATATTTCTTCAGGAAATGGTTGACCAGCAGCGGAATGTCCTCGCGGCGTTCGCGCAGAGGCGGGGCGGAAACCGGAATCACATTCAGGCGATAGTAGAGGTCTTCGCGAAAGCTGTTCTCGGCGACCAGTTTGTCGAGATCGCGGTTGGTGGCGGCGATCACGCGAACGTCAATGGGAATCTCGCTAGTACCGCCAACCGGACGCACGCTGCGCTCCTGTAAGACGCGCAGCAGCTTGACCTGCATGGTGAGGGACATCTCACTGATTTCGTCGAGGAAGATGGTGCCCTGATCGGCGACTTCAAAGAGGCCGCGCTTGTTCTGATTGGCTCCGGTGAATGCGCCCTTGACGTAGCCGAACAGCTCGCTTTCGAGGAGGGTTTCCGGGAACGCACCGCAGTTGATGGAAACGAAAGGCTCGGCGGCCCGGGGAGAACAAACGTGCACGGCGCGGGCGACCAGTTCTTTGCCAGTGCCGCTTTCGCCGTAGATAAGCACCGTGCTCTGGGTGGAAGCCACGGTGCGAATGGTCTGTTTGAGCTTTTCCATGGCGGCGCTGACGCCGACGATGTTGTCTAGGGAATTACGGGTGTTGGCGTCGCGTTTGAAGGCAAAATTCTGGCGGCTGAGCGCCATTTTTTCGAGGGCGCGGTTGATAGCCAGTTTGATCTCATCCACCAGGCCGGGAGATTTGCGGATGTAGTCGGTGGCCCCGCCGGCCTTGACGGCTTCGACGGCGGCTTCGTAGTCGTCCACCGCGGTGATCAGGATGACGGCGGAGTCGGGCGAGACCTGATGGGCGTGGCGGAGGACTTCGATGCCGTCGGTGCGCGGCATTTTGATGTCGGTGATGACCACGTCGTAGAGGGCGCCGTCGAGTTTCCGTTTGGCCACGTCACCGGAGTTTACGGTTTCGACTTTGTGGCCATCGCGGCGCAGGGCGATATCCAGCATTTCGCAGATGGAGCGCTCGTCATCGCAGACCAGGATGTTACCCACGCGCACCTCCTGCTGCCGCAACGACGGAAGCAGCTTCGATGGTGTGCGGTTGCAGGGCCGACATGGTTTCCGTGAGACGCCGCAATTTCAGAACGAAGACGCTGCCCTGGCCGACTTTGGAGCGGGCCCAGACTTTGCCTTCGTGGGCCTGGACGATCTGATAGACGATGGCCAGGCCGAGGCCGGTACCGCCCTCGAACTGGGACTGGAAGGGCTCGAAGATTTTCTCGATCAACTGCGGGCTCATGCCCGGACCGGTATCGGCGAAGTTGACCTGCCAGTCGTCTCCGGAGGTTTCCACGGAAACGGTAAGGGTGCCGCTATCCCCCATAGCGCGCAGGGCGTTCTCACAAAAGTTCCAAAACACCTGTTTGATCTTGTCGCCATCGGCCAGCGTCCAGGCCTCGGTCAATGGATACTTCCGCTCGACACGGATGGCGCTGTTCTGAGCGGAAAGGCGATGTTCGAGCAGGGTAAGCGTGTCTTCGAGCAGCGGGAGCAAATCAACTCTCTTGAATTGATATTGCTTGCCACGCGAGTATCCGAGGAAGTCGGTGATGATGTGGTTGAGGCGCTCGGACTCGCGAGTCACGATCTGCAGAAGCTGACGATGTTCCTGGTTGAGCTCGGGAATGCCAGACAAAAGGCTCACCGAGCCGGCGATGGAAGTCAGAGGATTGCGGATTTCATGGGCAATGGCGGCAGCCAGGCGACCCACGGCGGCCAGGCGGTCCTGCATGCGGACTTCGCGCTCCAGGCGGCGGACCTCGGTGAGATCGTCGAAGGTGTAAACGTATCCCAGTGTGCCTTTTTCCGGAACGACAAGCGCCGAAACCTGTACGCGGAAAGTCTTGCGATAACCGTTAGGAGCAAGGAGGCGCACTTCGGCGTGAGCGCGCTCGGACTCGACCTGGGGGAGGGGATCGAGAAAGAGCCGGTTGACGGGCTGGCCCAGCAGGCCGTCCTGGGGGCGCTCCAACAGTTTCTGGGCGGCGGTGTTGACCACGGTGATATGGCCATCGAGGCCGGTGGTGATGAGGCCGCCGGTGATGGATTGAATGATGTTTTCGTGGAGAGCCTGCAGGTCTTCAAGAGCGCCACTGGTGTGCTTGAGCTTGACGTCGACCTGGCGAAGCTTGGTGGCCAACTGTCCGGCGAGGTAGGCGACCGCCAGGTAGCCGACCAAGTTCACAAAGATGATGGCTTGCAGGGACTTCAATTCCGGGTGGGTAGTGGAATACGAAGGAACGACTTCGAAGTAGGTGAGTTCGAGGACGGTTCCGTAAAGAATGAAGGCCAGCGCCGCGGTGAGGAACGCCCAGGTGCGGGGCAGCAGAATGCAGGCCACAATAATGACCAGGGGATAGAGGAAATTAAAGGAGCTGTCAATACCACCGGTGGCGTAAATGACCAGGCTGACCAGTCCGAGATCGGTGAGCACCTGAAGCAGCGATTGGATGCGATATTCCTGCCAGAAATTCAGCAGCAGGATGTAGAAAATCGCGATGGCATACCACAGCAGGATGGCGTTGACGAACAGGCGCAGGGGGAAGGCACTGGGGGTGAGCTGGGCGATGGCCAGCTCAATGCCGAGCAGGCAAGTCAGGACCAGGATTCGGACCTTCACCAGCCATGCCAGCCATTGCCGCTGATCGAATATGGAATGCATTCCGTCCCTATATATCGCCAGAAGTGAGCGGCCAGAGGCCGGCAGCGGAAGGAGCGGATGTTTCCGTTCCCCCCGCGCGGCCTCGAATCGCTTGGGCGCCTATCCCGCCAGTTTGGCGATCATCGAGAACAGCGGCATATACAGCGAAATGACGATGCCGCCGATCATGATGCCGAGCAGGCCGATGATGATGGGTTCCAGCATGGCCAGCATGTCTTTGGTGGCAGCGTCGACTTCATCCTCGTAGAAGTCGGCAATTTTTTGCAGCATGGAGTCCATGGCGCCGGTAGCTTCGCCCACGCCGATCATCTGGGTCACCATGTTGGGAAATACGCCGCATTCGCGCAGGGGATCGACGATGGTGCGGCCTTCTTCGATGGCCTTGCGCACTTTCATAAGGGCTGCTTCCAGCACCTTGTTGCCGGAGGTGCGGGCGGTGATGCCCAGGCCTTCCAGGATGGGCACACCCGAGGTGATCAGGGTACCGAGCGTCCGGGTGAAGCGGGCCACGGCAATCTTACGCAGCAGCAGGCCGAGCACCGGCAGCTTGAGCAAACACCAATCCATGTAGTAAGCGGCGCGCTCGTGCTTGCGCATCTCTTTGACCCCGAAGATCAGACCACCGATACCTAGGATGAAGAACCACCAGAACTGGCCGACGAAACCGCTGAGCCCAATTACGATGCGCGTGGGCAGGGGCAAAGCCACGCCCAAACCAACGAACAGGTTGGCAAAGATGGGGACCACCCACTTGAGCAGGGCGCCGACGATGAGGAAGGCCAGCGAGACTACCGAGACCGGGTAGATGAGGGCGGACTTCACCGCCGCGCGCAGCTTTACGGCTTTCTCAACGTAGAGGGCAAGCCGCTGGAGAATGATGTCAAGAATACCGCCGGTTTCGCCGGCTTCGATCATGTTGGTGGTCAGATCATCGAAGACCTTGGGAAACTGGCGCATGGCATTGGCCAGGGTCGCGCCACCTTCCACGGTGGTGCGCACTCCGGTCAGGGTCTTCTGAAACGCCTGGTTCTCCTGGTTGGCAGCCAGAATCTCCAGACATTGCACCAGCGGCAGGCCGGCGTCGATCATGACGGAGAACTGGCGGAAGAAGATGGCAATCTCCTTCACCTTGATGCGACCGGAGCCGAATGTCGGCATGGCAAACTCTTTGCCTTTTTCACGAATGGCGCCGGCAGTGATTCGTTCCCGGCGCAACTGCGTGGCCAGAGCCTGCTTGTTGGTGGCAACTCGTTCCCCGGTGATTTTCTCTCCGGTTTCGTTCTTTCCCGAAAAAGTAAAAACTGGCATGTTAACCTCGCTTGGCTGCGTTATGTGTTGTGCCCGGGGCGACTAGCTTGTGCTCCGGATTCCCTGCTTGCAGACTGCATTCTGGTGTTTCCAATCCCTTGATCCTTGGCTTACCGCTTGCCCGGCGCGGCCCCTTTTGCCAGGGCGGGGGCTGGCTGATTGCGGTTCAGCAGAGTGGCGCCGCGATTGATCATTTCGGTTAATTCGTCCTGGTTGCTGGAACGGCTCATGGCCATCTCCAAGGTGATTAGCTTCTGGAAATAGGCGGTGGCCAGGGCCTGGTTGAAAGTCTGCATGCCGAACTTGTCCTGTCCGGATTGCATGGAGGAATAAATCTGGTGAATCTTGTCTTCGCGAATGAGGTTGCGGACCGCCGCGTTGGGCACCAGGATTTCCATGCACATGGCGCGGCCTTTGCCGTCGGACTTAGGCAGTAAGGTCTGGCACATGATGCCCTCGAGCACCAGCGATAACTGGGCCCGAATCTGGGGTTGCTGGTGGGCCGGGAAGACGTCGATGATTCGGTTAATGGTGGAGGACGCGGAGTTGGTGTGCAGCGTGCCGAAAGTCAAGTGCCCGGTTTCGGCGATGCGCAGCGCGGATTCGATGGTTTCGAGATCGCGCATTTCGCCGATGAGGACGACGTCCGGGTCTTCACGGAGGGCGGCGCGCAGCGCGTCGGCGAAGCTCTTGGTGTCGGCGTGCAGCTCGCGCTGGTTGACCACGCAATTCTTGTTCATGTGGACGAATTCGATGGGGTCTTCGATGGTCAGGATGTGGTCGTGGCGCTCGGTATTGATCTTGTCAATCATGGCGGCCAGGGTGGTGGACTTGCCAGAGCCGGTGGGCCCCGTGACCAGCACCAGACCGCGGGGCTTGTCGCACATCTTGCTGACTACGGCCGGCAACCCCAGTTGGTTGAAGGACTTGATCTCAAATGGGATCAAGCGGAAGACGGCGGAAGTGGCGCCGCGCTGATTGAAGACGTTGGCGCGGAAGCGGGCCAGGCCTTTCAATCCGAAAGAGAAGTCGAGTTCGAGGTTTTCCTCAAAACGGTGCTTCTGGGAGTCGGTCATCACGCTGTAGGCGAGCTGCTTGGTTTCCGCGGGCGTCATTTGGGGAAGGTCCAGAGGGACAAGGTGTCCGTGGACACGGATTTGCGGGGGCGAATTGGTGGTGAGGTGAAGATCGCTACCACTCATTTCCAACATTCTCTTCAACAGATCGCTTAACGAGAGCGCCATTTTGTTTCCCTTCGTGTTCCGAATCTAGTGAATGGTCTCGCGGGCCACTTCTTCGAGCGTGGTCATGCCGGCCGCAACCTTAATGAGCCCGCTGCGGCGCAGCGTGATCATGCCGCGCTCGATTGCCTTCTTCTTGAGTTCAACCGCGGAAGCACCGACCAAAACCAGTTCCCTGATTTCGTCGTCGACTTCCATGACTTCGTATAAACCGCAGCGTCCCTTGTATCCGGTGTTGTTGCAGACGCCGCAGCCTTTGCCCTTCTGGATTTTGACGGTGTCCACTTCCTCAGGGGTATAACCCTCTTCGAGGAGGGTCTGGCGCGGGACCTCCACGGGCGCCGTACATTCCTTGCAAATGCGGCGCACCAGGCGTTGAGCGCAGATGAGGTGAACCGAAGTGGCGACCAGGAAAGGCTCAATGCCCATATTCATGAGACGGGTGATGGTCTCGGGAGCGCCGTTGGTGTGCAGCGTGGAAAGAACCAAGTGTCCGGTGAGGGCGGCTTTAATGGCGATTTCGGCGGTCTCAAAGTCGCGAATTTCGCCCACCAGAATGATGTTGGGGTCCTGGCGCAGAAAGGCGCGCAAGGAGGCCGCGAAATTGAGGCCGATCTGCTCTTTCATCTGCACCTGGTTGACACCGGCCAACTGGAACTCGACCGGATCCTCGGCGGTCATGATGTTGGTATCGGGTTTGTTGAGCGTGGAGATGGAAGAGTAAAGGGTATTGGTCTTGCCCGATCCGGTGGGCCCGGTGACCAGCACCATGCCGTAAGGTTTGAGAATGGCCTTTTCGAACTTGACCAGCGATTCGGGTTCGAAGCCGAGCTTGGTCATGTCGAGACGCAGGTTCTCTTTGTCGAGCAGGCGAAGCACAATTTTTTCGCCCCACAGCGTAGGCAGAGTACTGACGCGAAAATCGAGTTGCTTCTTGCGTCCTCCGATATTCATCTTCAGCATGATGCGGCCGTCCTGCGGGAGGCGCTTTTCGCTGATGTCGAGCTTCGACATGATTTTCATGCGGGAGGTAATCGCGTCCTTCAACTTCAGAGGCGGGGTCATGATGCCTTGCAGGACACCGTCAATACGGAAGCGGACCCGAAGCTCTTTCTCGTAAGGCTCGATGTGGATGTCGCTGGCACCGCGCTTTACGGCGTCCGTAAGGATGAGGTTGACCAACTTCACGATGGGAGCTTCGTCGGCAGCTCGTTCGAGGTCGGCCAGACCGAGTTCTTCCTGGTCGGCTTGCAGTTCGACGTCGGCCTCGTCCATGTCGGTCATGGACTGCATCACTTGTTCGAGGTCTTCTTCTTTGCTGGTGCCATAGGCCTTGTCGATGCCCTCGAGAATCGAGCTTTCCGAAGCGACGACCGGTTCAATGTTGAAACCAGTCATGAACTTGATATCGTCCATGGCGAACACGTTGGTGGGGTCGACCATAGCGATGGTGAGCGAAGCGCCGACGCGGCTCAGCGGCAGAATCTGGTAGCGCTTGGCAGTCTCGTAGGGAATTAACTTGACGACGGAAGGATCGATCTCGAAATAGGAAAGATTAATTGCGGGAACGCCGTACTGACGGGAAAGGAAGTTGGTGACATCCTCGTCGCTGAGGAAGCCGAGCTTGACCAGGGCAGCACCCAGACGGGTGTTGTTCTCCTTCTGGACTTTGACTGCCTGCTCCAACTGCTCTGGGGTAACGATCTTCTCTTTAACGAGAAGGTCGCCCAGCCGTTGAGACATACTTCGATCTCCTATCCGAGCAACCGAGAAATGACCAGCGCCCTGGCGCGGCCCACGCGAAGCACAGCAGCTAGTGCAGGGAGAATCGGCAGCGTGTTTCGCGTTGACATAAATTGTCAACGCGGAGGCGTTACTGCGCGAGTAACTTTGGTACCTGTACCGCGTGGGGCAGAAGCGTCAGTCGTTTACGGCGCGTGGAGTGCACGCCAAACGCGGGTTTGTGAGGTCAACGGCGGTACGGGGCCATGAACTTCGGTAAGTTCAAGGAGCGACGGAGGAGGCGATGGGCCCAGCCGTTTCGGGGTCGGGAGATTTGGTGGACGCAATATACCGATGTAGAGCTTCGCTCAGGGCAGGCTCGCGAGGACGCCCGCGGCTGCATGATGGATCGACTCGCGCTCGGCTTATAATGTGGGATTCAGGGCTGTGACTTCCTCGACTCCAATGCGTCCGGATGAGAAGCCTCCCAGCCGGAAGCGGATTATTATTCCGGTGGGGCTGGGCCTGGTTCTGCTGGTCGGAATCCTGTTCGCCCTGACTTCGCTCGACCTGCCGGTAAAGCCAGACACCAACCAGCAACTGTTGTTCTTCGCTTCGCTGGCCGTGCTCATTTTTGTTCTGTTTGTAGTTCTGACATTCGTTCTGGTCCGCAACGTCTTGAAGCTGTTTGCCGAGAGACGGCTAGGAGTGTTGGGATCGAAGTTCCGCACGCGGCTAGTAGTCGGCAGCTTGTTGCTCTCGTTCCTGCCGGTCATTGGGATGTTTTTCTTCGCCTATGTACTGATGAACCGCTCGATTGACAAGTGGTTTTCAACGCCGGTGGAGGAAGTGCGGCACGACACAGCGACCATGGCGACGCTGCTTTCGCAGTATGCGGCCCAGAACGCACGCGCGGAAGCGGTTTCGATTGCCGCCCGGCCCGAGATGCAGCGGGCGTTGGCCGCGGATAACCTGGTGGCGATCAGGGAGGAGTTGCGGCGTCACGAATCCACGTTGCAGGGCGGATTCGCAGTTGTCCTCGACCAGGGGGACGCGAAAACCAGTTTCGGAGCGCCGACGGATTGGGAGTCACTTAAGACCAATCTGCCGAAGGGATTTCTGCTATCCAGTGCACCAGCGCCATTTGTGTGGGAGAACACGGAATATATTCTGGGCAGCGCGCCGGCGGACGACCACGACGTGATCCTGGTGGCCATGCCTTTGCCCAAGAACTTTTCGGAAACGGTACGGCAGATCGAGGCCAGCCAGCAGCGGTATCTGGAATTGGCGCGTGGACGCAGGCTGGTGCGGCGCACCTATATGGCGGTTTTGCTGCTGCTAACCGTGGTGGTGCTTTTTGCCACGACCTGGCTGGCACTGTTCCTTTCAAAGCTGGTGACGCGTCCAGTGGTGGCCCTGGCCGAGGCGATGCAGGAGATTTCCCGCGGACGGCTGGATTATCGAGTAGAAGTGCAGGCGGCGGACGAGATTGGGGACCTGGTTCAGTCTTTCAATCGAATGGCCGGAGAATTGGAATCCAGCCGGCGGCAGATTGAAGCGTCCAGCCGTGAGCTGAGTGGCGCGAACGTTGCGTTGGAACAACGCCGCCGCCACATGGAAACCATTCTGGAGAACATTCCGAATGGGGTGCTGTCGCTGAACATCGCCCACGAGATCACGCACGTGAACTACGCTCTGCTGCGATTGTTTCACCGCAGTGACAGGGAATCTGGAATTCCGGAAGTGCTGATTGGAGCGCCATTGCGCGAGGTGTTCAGTGATCCGGTGATAGAGAGTCTGGAACCTCTGCTACGCCGGGCAGATCGCATGGGGACAACCACCACGCAGATGGAAATGGATGTCCAGCACGCTACGCTGAACGTCGCTATTACCGTGGCGGCACTCAAGCATGGCGGGCAGGGGTTGGGGTACGTGCTGGTGTTTGAGGATTTATCGGACCTGCTGAAAGCACAAAAACAGGCGGCGTGGCGGGAAGTGGCACGAAGGGTGGCGCATGAGATCAAGAATCCGCTGACCCCGATCGCGCTTTCCGCGGAGCGTATTCGCCGTCATCTGGGAAAGAGTACGGTTTTGGACGCGGCGTCGCTGGAGGTGATCCACAGTTGTGCGGAGACGATCGCAGGGGCGGTCGAAACCGTGCGCACGCTGGTGGATGAATTCGCGACGCTGGCGCGCTTTCCCACGGCCCAGCCCCGGCCGGCCAATATCAACTCCATCGTGGAAAGCGCTTTGGCCATGTTTAATGGAAGGTTGGACGATATTCGCGTGCGAACCTCGCTGTCGCCCAGCCTGCCGGAGGTGATGGCGGACGGGGACGCGATTCGGCGGGCGCTGGCGAACCTGGTGGATAACGCGGCCGAAGCCATGCAGGATGTGATCTTTCGGGAGATTCAGATCTCGACGACGCTGGTGGCCAGCCGCGAGGCGGTGGAGATCACGGTGGCCGACACGGGCCACGGAGTTACGCAGGAACTAAAGGAGCGACTGTTTCTACCGTACTTCTCCACCAAGAAACGTGGAACCGGGCTGGGATTGGCGATTGTCAGCCGCATTGTTGAAGATCATCATGGATCGATCCGGGTGGAGGAGAATCGACCGATGGGAACCAAGTTTGTGGTTGAATTGCCGGTGGTCAGCGAAGTGGTGAGCCCTCCTGTCATCAGCCAACATGCATAACATCCTGATTGTGGACGACGAGGCCAGCATCCGGCGGTCACTGAAAGGCGTGCTGGAGGACGAAGGCTACGCGGCGCTGCAAGCGGAGAGTGGAGAGTCTTGCCTCGAGACCCTGCACAAGCAGACTTTCGATGTGGTGCTGCTGGATGTGTGGCTGCCGGGAATTGATGGGCTCGAGACTCTGGAGAAGATTCGCGAACTGGACAACGCTCCGGAGGTCATCATGATTTCCGGACACGGAACCATCGAGACGGCGGTTCGGGCTACGAAACTCGGAGCATATGATTTTCTGGAGAAGCCGCTTTCGATCGACAAGACCCTCATTCTGATCAAGCACGCGATCGACGCCAAGCGTTTGCGGGCGGAAAACCGCGATCTGAAAAAGCAACTAGTTCCAAAGAGCGTGATTGTGGGTGAGAGCGTCCCCATGAAAGCGTTGCGCCAGCAGATTCAGTTGATGGCACCCACCAATGGACGCGTGCTCATTTACGGCGAGTCGGGGACGGGCAAGGAGCTGGTGGCACACGCCATCCATGGGCAAAGCCTGCGCAAGGATGAAATGTTTGTGGAAGTGAATTGCGCTGCCATTCCAGAGGATCTCATCGAGAGCGAACTGTTTGGACACCGGAAAGGATCATTTCCTGGTGCGACCGTCGACAAAGAGGGCACGTTTCAGAAGGCCCATGGGGGGACGCTATTTCTCGATGAAATTGGGGACATGAGCCTGAAGACACAGTCCAAGGTGCTGCGAACGCTGGAGGAGCAACGATTTGTTCCCGTCGGAAGTGACGAGGCAATCACGGTGGATGCGCGGGTGATTGCTTCGACTAATAAGGATTTGGAGGAGGAAATCTCCAGGGGAAACTTTCGCGAGGATTTGTTTTACCGGTTGAACGTGATTCCCTTCTCGGTGCCTCCTTTGCGCGAACGCAAGGAGGATGTGCCGCTACTGGCGCGGCACTTTCTGAAGGAGTTTTCGGCGACCTACGGACGGCGTTCGCGGGAGATCACAGAGGACTGCATTGAGATCCTGATGCGGTATTCCTGGCCGGGCAATGTGCGGGAATTGCGCAATGTGATCGAGCGCATCGTGATTATGAATCCGACGACGATGCGGTTCGAGCGCAAACATCTGCCGCCTTTGGTGCATCGCGATGGCAGCCGGCGGGCTGCGGGGGCAGAATTCTCAACCCTGCATCAGGCGCGGGCGGCGTATGAGCGGGATTACATTCTGAAGAAACTTGACGAGAACCATGGCAACGTCAGCCGCACGGCGGAAGTGCTCGGCCTCGAGCGCAGCCATCTTTACCGGAAGATGAAGACTTTGGGGATCGCGGCTAAGGAGTAGAGCTGCGCGAAAAAGCTTTAAATCGCAGAGTTCGCAGAGGAAGGCGAAGAGAACGCAGAGAAAAGCATTGAACCGCTGAGGACAGGAAGGTACACAAAGGAAAGCGTTCGGTGGTTATTTGGAGTCGGGCTTTAGGCGCTTGATCATGCGGATTTCAGTCCCGTTCTTGTGAAACTTCACTTCGTCCATGAGTTGATTGATGAGGAAAATACCGCGGCCATGGTCGGAATAAATGTTCTGGCCGACCACGGGGCTGGGGATAGCGGAGGGATCAAAACCCTTGCCCGGGTCCCGGACCACGATCAGCAGGTCGCCGTGCTGGTCGCAGGCGACATCACATTCGATGCTTTTGGAAGGGTCGGACTGGGCGCCATGGACAATGGCATTCGCCAGGGCCTCCGTCAACGCCAGCTCGACGGCATCTTCGGTTTCGGGGGCACACTCCATCTTGCGGACGACCTGCATGATGGCGTGCACGACGTGATCCACCGCCTTGCGATCGGCGGCCAATTTGACGTTCAACTTCAAGACTAGTTTATCGGCATCAAAATCATGACCCGAATCGTCCGATTGCATTCTGGCCCCTTCCCAAAAGTTTGCTCTGCAAGCATCCTACCCCGGACCGGCCAGGCGTTCCAATTGCCGGCGCCAGTCCAGGTCCTCGACGAAGGCGTGCGACTCACGCCAGTCAGGGCGTACCTTTACGAATAATTCGAGATAGACGCGCGTACCCACCATTTTTTCGATGTGCTGACGAGCGGTGGTGCCGATGGTCTTCAGCATCTGCCCCTGCTTGCCCACCAGGATTCGCTTTTGGCCGTCCCGCTCGCAATAGATGGTGGCGGCGATGCGGGTGAGCCGGGCTCCTTCTTCGAACTGCTCGACGACAACGGTGGTTGCATGCGGCACTTCTTCACTGGTGGCAAACAGAACCTGCTCACGAATGAGTTCAGCCACCATGAAGCGCAAGGGCTGGTCGGTGATCTGATCCTCCGGGAAGTAGGGCACTCCCTTGGGGAGGGCCGTCACCACATGGTCGAGAAGAACGTCCAATCCTACCTTCTTGCGGGCGGAGAGGGGAATGATTTGTTTGAAATCGTAGAGCCCGCGGTACGCTTCGATCAGGGGCAGCAGTTTATCCTTGCGGGCGATGAGGTCAATCTTATTCAGCAGTAGAAAAACCGGGGTGCCGGACTTGCGAGCGATGTCGAGCACGAACTGATCGCTGGGAGCGAATTTCCTGGTGACATCCACGATCAGCAGGAGCAGATTGCAACCTTCGAGGGCGCCTCTTACTTCTGACATCATCTTGCGTCCGAGTGAGCTGTCAGGCTGGTGAACGCCGGGAGTATCGAGAAGGACAATCTGGCCGGCGGGTCTCCCCTTCTGTTTTGGAACCTGCACGATTCCGAGGATTCGATTGCGTGTGGTCTGGGGTTTGGGGCTGACAATGGCGAGCTTTTGGCCCACGAGCGCATTGAGCAAGGTGGACTTGCCAGCGTTGGGCCGGCCCAGGATGCACACGAATCCGGAATGAAAGGCCATGGGTGTTTAGCCGGGCAGCGGGCAGCCCCTCACAAGAACTATATCAGCCTCATCTGCTTTGGTTCGACTACTGAGATCCGGACGCGCTTGACGCGGCGTTCGGTGGACTCCAGGACTTCAAAGCGCAGGCCGTCTTCTTCCACGATTTCGCCCTTCTGGGGAATGCGTCCCGCCAACTCGCTGACCAGGCCGGCGACGGTCGCCGATTCTTTGCCTTCGGGACGCATGCCGAAAAGCTCGTCCAGGCGATCGACATCCATGTTGCCGGCAACCAGATAGGAGTGCTCATTTTCCCGAACGATCTCACCCTTTTCGTGCTCGTCTCCGATCTCGCCCACAATTTCTTCGACGAGATCTTCGATGGTGACGAGGCCAGCCACTCCGCCGTATTCGTCGACTACGATGGCCATGCGGATGTTGTTCTTCTGCATTTCGCGGAGGAGGTCGCTGCCCCGCTTGCTTTCGGGCACGAAGTAGGCGTCCTTGCGCATGAGAGTATCCACGGTGCGGCTACGGGCCTCGGTGTCGGGTACTTGCAGCACGTCTTGAGCATGGACGATACCTTTGACATTGTGAATGGTGCCCTCGAAGACGGGCACGCGGGAATAGGGTTTTTCGCGTAACAGCTCGACGAATTGCTCGACGGTAGTATTGGTGGGAACGGCAACAATGTCGGGCCGGGGCTTCATGGCCTCACGAACGGTTTTTTCGCCGAACTCCACGACCGACTGGATTAGATCGCGGTTGCTTTCATCGAGAATGCCTTCTTCCCGGCCGGCTTCGATGAGGGCATCGACGGCTTCAGCCTGGGTCTCGGGCTGTTGCTCAGAGTGCTCCTTGGTGAGAGCGGTCACCGACCGCAAGAAACCCAGCACCAGGGTAGCGGGTAGAGCGAAATAGATGACAACTCGCAACACCAGTACCCAGTGGGCCAGCCATTGGCCTTTGGTCCGCATGAAAAAAACGAACGGCAGGAAGCGATTGAAGATGATTACGATGAGAATCAGGCCCAGGCTGGCTTGCAGAATCTCCTCAATGCGCCAGACGCCCTCGCGAAATACCGCGAAACCGAGCAGCAAGGCTATGGCGGCGGTGGTGAGTTGAGCGAGTACGGCCACGGACAATGCCGCCCGTTCGCGGCTGAATTTCAGCCGGGGCTCGACGCTCTGCTCGAAGGCGTCAATGTTGTCCTGGAATTCGCGGGAAAGGAATTTGCCGATCTCGGAGTAAAGGCGATCTACATAGGAGACGAGGGTCAGCAACCCGCACAGAGGCAGCAGCGCGATGGCGATGGCGAAGTTCATCGTGATGGCCGGATGGCAGATCCGGTTCTTTCGGTAAGGCCCGCGACAAGACCCAGGCGGCGTCGCAAGCGGAGCTCCTTTTTCGCCATTTGACCCTGATCGCGTTCGTGGTCGAACCCGGCGAGGTGCAGCAGACCGTGCAAACACAGAATCTTGATTTCCTCAGCAGTGGCGTGGCCGAGGCGCCGGGCGTTCTTTTTCGCGATGTCCACGGAGATGGCGATGTCACCCGCGAAACCGTTGCGCGGGCTATCCCCTGCCGGAAACGATAGCACGTCGGTCGGCTGGTTCTTTCCCCGGAAGCGGCGATTCAAAGCGCGCAAATCGCGGCTGCCGGCAAGTAGGACGTCCACCGAGCCGCGCAATCCGGTGCTGCGCTGGGCGCGCGCCGCAAAGCGGCTGAGCGCGGCGGCGCTCAATCCGGCAACGGGTTTTCGGATGACGATCATTGTCTCTCTGCAAACGCAAAACAGGAGGGCGGCCGCGCGGGCACCCTCCTGCTTAATTCCGACTCTTTATTCTCTAGTGTCGATCTCTTCTGTTTCGTTCGAGGACACGATGTTCTCCTGAGCGGCGCGGTTGCCGCCGCCATTCGATCTCCTCGGGTCTGGATCCAGCAGTAACAACTGCTCCGCGACCCGAGTCTTGTGCTCGTCGTAGGCACGGATAATCCTCTGCACCAAGTGGTGGCGCACCACGTCGCTGTCATCAAAGTAGGCGAAGTTGAGCCCTTCGACATTTTTCAGAACGTCGATGACTTCCAGCAGGCCGCTGCGGCGGGCGTTGGGCAAGTCGATCTGAGTGATGTCACCGGTGATGACGGCCTTGGAGTTGAAGCCGAGGCGAGTGACGAACATCTTCATCTGCTCGGAAGTGGTGTTTTGAGCTTCGTCGAGAATGACGAAGGAGTCGTTTAGGGTCCTGCCGCGCATGAAGGCGATGGGCGCGATCTCGATGACGTTCTTTTCAAGATAGCGATCGACCTTCTCGGGCTCGAGCAGATCGTAGAGCGCGTCATACAGCGGTCGGAGGTAAGGGTCGATCTTGTCCTGCAAAGTGCCAGGCAGAAAGCCCAGGCGCTCGCCAGCTTCGACTGCGGGGCGAGCGAGGATGATACGGTTCACGCGTTTCGAAAGCAGCGCGGAGATGGCCATGGCGACCGCGAGATAGGTCTTGCCGGTGCCGGCGGGGCCGACGCCGAAGACCATGTCATGTTTCTCGATGGCTTCGAGATAGCGGCGTTGGTTGACGCTCTTGGGCTGGACGGTGCGGCGTCCGGTGGCACGCTGGCGGCCGGCTTCAGCCAGGCCACGCAACGTGGCTTTGGGATCAGCCATGAGCACGCGCAGCATGCTGTTGAGATCACCATTGTTGAAGACGTGTCCGGAGCGACGCAGATGTTCGTAGTCAGCGAAGACCTGCTGGGCGCGTTCGACGGCGATGGTGGCGCCGTGAACTTCTATGGCATTCGAGCGCAGGTCGATGGTGATGTGCAGGCCGTCTTCGAGGATATGCAGATTTTCGTCCCTGGTGCCGAACAGGGTTTCGATATGAGGAGTGATCTCGATGCTTTTCTTCATTCAGGTTGGGCGAAGGCCTCCGCGCGCCGGTTGCAAGTGCTTGACGGGTGGATAGGACGCTGGCGAGGCGGGATTGCAGCGCAAAAAGTCTTCTTCGGTCTGGAGGTGGAACCCGCCGGAATGCTCGCTCGCAAGGTGCAAGCAACTGCCATTAGGGATAGGGTATCTCGCGGATGGAGGGGAGTCAATGGGCGAGATAGCTTGGAAGCGGGCCGACAGATCACGTTTGGAGTTTGGAGGAATTGGTGGGATTATTGGAGCAAAAGGCAGCAGAGGAAGCCGCATGAAACCATTCGTGATTCTGTCCTGTGTTTTGACAATGGCTGCACTGGCAACTTGCCAGGGGGCGCCGGAGCGAGACTACGTACCTAACTCAGAAACCGCAATAGCGATAACGGAGGCCGTGTTGATTCCCGTTTTCGGCAAGAAACAGACTGAGTCCGAGCGTCCGTATAGCGCCACGCTCAAGGGGGGAGTTTGGACTGTGACGGGAACTCTACGTTGCGCCGATGGTAAGCCTCAGGGAGCTGCCCTACCGACATGTGTCGGCGGGGTCGCAGAAGTGCAGATTTCAAAGAAAGACGCCCGCATCATTTTGATGGGGCACGGCAAGTAATCTCAGAACAGCCCACTACCGGTTTGACCGGGTGGGAGTTAGTCCCGTAGAATAAGCAGGTTGGAATCGGCCTGCCGATTTAGACTCAACGACATTCAAGCGAAGGTAAATAAGCTTCCATGGCTAATCATTTTTCGGCGCTGAAACGCGCCCGTCAGACTGAGAAACGAACTGCCCGGAACCGGGCCAACACGTCGCGTTTGCGCTCTGCCCTGCGGCAATTGCGCGAGGCACTCACCAAGGGTGACAAGAAGGCGGCGGAACAGGTGTTCCGGCAGACGGTTTCTGCGCTGGACAAAGCAGTGCAGAAGGGCGTGATCCATAACAATACCGCGTCGCGGTATAAGTCGCGGTTGAGTGCGCGATTGCATGCGGTGAAGTAGAAAATCAGCTTCTAGCTGCTAGCTTCTAGCTCCTGCGTGAAAGCCTTTGGCTCCCGAGAAGCTAGGAGCTAGCGGCTAGAAGCCTTCCTCACACTGGTAATTCTTCCTGCGACCAACCTGGAACCTCCGGCTTCAGTTCGGCAGTTAAATCCAGCACCAACTTTTCGAGGACCATGCGCTTGCTGGTGGGATTCGAGCGCAGGGCCAAGTCTGTCTTGGCGACCAGGCGGATGGCTCGGGTCAATTCTCGTTTTGATTTGTAGCGGCGGGCTTGGCGGATGATGTCATCGGCGGCGAATGGAGGGACGCGGAATCCTTGCCACAATGCGGCCCACAACATGCGCTGGTCGCGGACGTTGCGTTCTAAGATCACTAGCATCTGGCGGAAAGTTTTGGCCAGCATGTAGAGATGGCCGATGGCGGCTTCGTCGCCGTCACCGGTGGTGAGAATGGCGTCGAGCATTTCGAGAGCGCGGACGCGGTCTTTGGCGGAGATGGCGTCGGTGAGCTCATATAAAGACCGCTGCTTGGCGGCCAGCACCATGGTTTCGACGTCGCCCAGGGTGATGTGTTTCTTCTCTCCTACGTAGAGAATCAGTTTTTCGATCTCGTTCGAGACCATCATCATGTCGCCGCCGAGGGCATCGACCAATTCGCGGGAGGCGTCGGCGTCGATCTTTACGTCTTGGGTGAGGCAGTATTCGCCGATCCAGCGGACTGCTTCGCTTTCCTCGACGCGCGATAGCTCGACAATAGCGCAGAAGCTGCCCATGGATTCACGAATGCGCTCGTAGCGGTCTTTGTCGGTCATCTCCATGCGACGGGCGTCGGCAGGAATGCTGATGTGGTCAGCGACGAAGATCAGGACGGCGTCGGGATTGGGATCCTTGCAGTAGGCTTCGATGGCGGCGAGCTTTTCTTCGTTCGAGCCACGGCCGAAAAGATTTTTTACACCGCGGACGAAGAAGACCTGGAAAGGCGCCATCAGCGACGGGGTGCGGGCACGGTCGAGGACTTCGGCGAGGTCGGTGTCGGCGAGATCGAATTCGAAGAGGCTGAAGTCCCGCAGGTCGGCAGGCACCAGATGCTCGATGATGGCCTCCCGACAGCGCTTGCGGAAGAAGACTTCATCTCCCACGAAGACATAAGCCGGACGCAGCTTGCGGGCCTGTACTTCGGAAACAAATCGGTCGGCCTGGGCGAAGGCGCGCATCAGAATCCTTCCAGAATATTCGAAACCAGAGTCTGGGCAAAGTCACGAGAAAGGCGCTGGTAGGCGGGCGTGTCTTCTTCGAAGAAACTGTTGGGGTCGCGGGAAACCTCGTATTGCTCACGGAACAAGTAGGCATCGTTTTGGTAGAGGACTTTGCCTTGCTTGTCTTTCAAAGACACGCTCATAGAGATGACGACCAGTACGCTGGCGGCGCGGCCGGTCTGCGAGTCGTAGGTCATGGGCGTGGTATAGGTCGAGAGCACAGTGCCTTTCAGGGTTGCGTCGGCATCGGCGTCGGTCTGGCTGATGATGTGGTAGTGAGTGCGGGTGATCATTTCACGGACGACCGCGGCTGTGAGCATCTGTTCAATTTTGTAGGTGTGGGTTTGGTTGACGAACGCGGGGATGGCGATGGTGCGAACGTTCTCGGGAATGGTGTCGACCTTGCCGGCGGTGTGGTAGCCGCAGCTGAGGGTTAGCAGACAGAGCAGCCAAAGGAAAGCTGTGCGGATTTCGCCGCTCATTGAATCTTGCCTCGGGGGCGGGCGGCGGCCATGCTCTCGGCACATTCGACTGCGGTCGACGCAGCCACCCGCAGATTGTCGGAAGCGGCCCACAACCAGAAACTGTGGGAATGATCGGAATCCGTGAGAACCGAAAGTTGAATATCGGATTGTCCCGCTGCGTTCACGTTGCTGGGGGCGTCATCGGCGCCTAGCGTGAGGTTGACGTGCTCTCCTGAAAGAGCTTGCGAAATGCTCTGGATATCCACTTGTTGATCGATTTCGATGTGCAGAGCGAAGGCGTGCCCGTGAAAGATAGGCGCCTGCAGCAGGAGCAGGGACAAATCAGGAGCGGACGCTCCCGCGATTTTGCGGTAGTGCTTGCGTACGCGGTTCTCGATGACTGCTAGCGCGGGTGTAGCTTGTTCGCCGTAGCGGGCCAACATGTTGAAGGCGACCTGGGCATCAAACACCGTCTTGGGCAGTTGCTGAAAGGAGAGGAGGTTGACGGTTTGCTGGTGGAGTTCATCCATGCCCTTTTGACCGTGTTCGGAGGCAGGCTCGAAGACGGTGGCGGACGCTCGAACGATCTTTGCGGCTTTCTGCACCCGAAGCATCAGCAGAGCCAGCACGACGGAGGCGGGATGCGCGGTCACCACGGGTCCTGGTTGCAGTTGGGGGACCAAGGGTCGAGCTAGCAATCGCTCGATCCAAGGGGAGCGCAAAGCGGCTCCGGGTTCGTCCTCGAGAGCGTAGGTCAAATCGACGATGTCGGAGCCGGCGTCGCGGGCGATCTTCCAGGTCTTGCGGGCAGACTGGGGATCAGCGACGAAAAAACTGAAGTCGATATGGCGGAATTCTTCTGCGCGCACCTTCTGGATGAAGGTGACCTCATCACCCAAGGCCTCAAGCTTGCCCAGGGATTCGTCGTCGTCCAACAGCTTGACGTCCAGCGAGGGAAAATTGCGGTCGTTGAGGACCTCGGCCAACTCCTTGCCCTGGAGCGATCCGGCGCCGACGATGGCCACGCGGTAGAAGCTGCCTGCGCGGGTCGGGTCGGCGTGAGAAACGGCAGGCGATTTCAAGTTCGAACTCATGAGGGCTGCGATGCTTCCTTATAAGTAGGCGCAGGCGGAGGGGGATTGCCGCGGCGGCGGAAAACCCACTGCAAACGCCAAATGACACCCGAAGCCATGTAGGTGAGCGCGAGAACGAACAACAATTGCCGGGAGAAGAACCAGATACCGGCGAATAACAGCGCAAACAGGATGATCAGGCGAAAGGGCTGCCGGGAGCGAAAATCAATGTCTTTGAAGCTGTAGAAGCGCCAGGTGCTGACCATCAGATAGGCGGTGGCAACGGTGATGAGCATCCAGGTGATGCAACTCCAGAGGGAGGAGATGGGATCACCGGCGGAAAAATGTACCACCGCGGCGATGACGCCAGCGCCCGCTGGAATGGGCATGCCCACGAAATACTTCTTTCCTGGACGGCCGGGATTCGAGGGTTGAGGATTGGAGGTGATGTTGAAACGCGCCAGGCGACTTGCCCCCGCCATGAGAAACAAAAAGCTAGCGATGGCGCCGAGTTGAACCATCTTGCCGGTTAGTTCGGAGGAACCCAGGAAGACCGGCAACTGGCGAAAACCCCACATCCAGGCGAGCATGGCAGGGGCGACGCCGAAGGTGATGACATCGGCGAGGGAATCGAGTTCCTTGCCAAAGTCGCTGCTGGTTTTGGTCATGCGTGCGATGCGGCCGTCGAGGCCGTCGAAGAGTACAGCGAACCCGATGGCGATAGCGGCGTTGTCAAAATGCCACGGCTCCTGAGCGGTGGCATGGGTCACTTGCAAAATGGCGTAGTAGCCAGCGGCGATATTCGCGGTGGTGAAAAGCGACGGCAGAATGTACATGCCTTTGCGCATGCGTCCGGAGGCACGGTCTTGTCCGCGGTCATCGCGGCGTCGTCGGGGAAGGTCAGGGAGTTCCGAGTCCATCACCTTGCTCCTTGGCGGGCGCCTTCGGCGCCGGCCGTCACCAGTTGACTTTTGGCGGTCAAGTGGGCGAGCACGCTTGATCCGCCCTTTACCCGGTCTCCAACTTTAACCTGAATGCCAGCCGAGGTTGCGAACAGAACGTCCACGCGGGAACCGAACTTGATAAGGCCAATGCGCTCGCCGCGTTCGACGTGATCGCCCAGGTTCCTGGTGAAGACAATCCTGCGAGCCAGAAGTCCGGCAATCTGTTTGAAGATCACGGTTTGGCCCTCGCCTTCGACTGCCACCAAGTTCTGTTCATTTTGTTCGGCAGAAGCGGGATTCATGGCGTTGAGGAACTTGCCTTTCTGATAGCTGACGCGCCGAATGAAACCGCTGATTGGGGAACGGTTCACGTGTACGTCAAAGACATTCAGAAAAATGCTGATGTGGAGGTAGGAAACCCCCTCGAAAGTAGTCCGGCAAATGTTGGTTACTTTGCCGTCGGCGGGCGAGACCAGCAGATGGGGCGCCGCGGGAACGGTGCGTTCTGGATCGCGAAAGAACCACAAGAAAAAAGCCGCCAGCAGAACCGCAGGCAACGCCCACAGCGGAGCGGCAAGCCACCCCACCAGCGCGGCAGCGGCGAGGAGTGGAAGCGCGTAATAGTAGGCGTCGCGAACCATTGGGGGAGATAGCGAGATTATAGTTCAGGATGACAAGTGAGGCAGGATTTTCAGATTAAGGACAAAAAAGAGGCGCTTTGCGCGCCGGCTACGAACGAGGCAGTTCCCTCGGCGGCCCAAGGCCGCGGCGGGAGCCTGAAGATCTATTAAGCGACCTGGTTTTGTCCGACCTGCTGGAACTGCCGCTCAATACTTTGCATTTGATCCTTGAGGCGGAGCTTCAGCTTTTTCAAGCGCACTTCTTCCAGCTTTTCGTCGTCTGTGAGATAGCGTTTTTGCGTGAGTGAATCGAGACGTTGTTCGTATTGCGTATGCTCTAGCACCAATTGACGGAACTCTTCGTGATTGTTCAAGAGTTGGTCTCTAGAAGTTAACATCCAGCAGACCTCCTAACCGGGTTGTCAGTCTAGACGTTACCATAGGACTTGAACCGCTTCAATCCGAAATTTCATAGGTGGATGTTGAGGGTTATCAGTGAGTTGCGGGGGCTGCGGCGCACGTGCACCTGATGCGGTGCAGTCAGGAAAAGTCCAGGCGATAGGTGATGGCGGCCTCTGCGGGATTCAGGTAATAGTTGGCGCGACGACCGCTCTCGGCGAAGGCCCATTTTTCGTACAAGCGGCGGGCGGCCGAGTTGGATTCTCGGACCTCGAGGAAAACGGCAGTCGCACCGCGGGAGCGAGCGGCTTTGAGAAACTCGCCGAGGAGCCGGGTTCCGAGGCCACGACGGCGGGCAGGGCCGGCGATGGCAATGTTTTCAAGTTCCCACTCTAAAGCGACACTGCGGGCCACGAGGAAACCCTGGATCGTGCCGCGGTCTTCAATCACCAGGGCGATGCGGGAAATTTCGTTGGGGGAGAACACGGCCCGATATTGCTCGGTAGACCAGTGGGCGGCGGTGACGGCATGCTTGTCCAGGGCGACGAGAGCAGGGACATCTTCGAGAGTGGCGGGGCGGATCAAGGCCGAGTTTCTAGTTTCCGGTTTCTAGTTTCTGGTAGATGCTCTTTGCAAAGATCTGATCGGAGCGACGAATGTAGTTGGCATCCAGCGCTTCGGGCGAGATGGTCTGGCCCGACTGAATTTTCTTCCAGCCGAGGCGGGCGATGGCGTCGCTGCGCGACCGGGGGACCTCTTCGACTTTGAGATTCGCGGCGTGGGCAAGGTCGGCTATGGACTTATCGGGAGTTCGTATCAGTTGATCTCGCGCCGCACCAAGGAACTCCTCCTGCGTTAGTAGAGATTCAGAGCCGTCTGGCTGGCGGACGTAGACTTCTTTGCGGCCTGCGTCCATAGCAGCGAGGACGGGACCTTGCACGTTGGCGGTGATTGCCTCCAGCAATGAAACGGCGGCGATGGGTTTCGCTAACACCTCGGCGAGGGCCTTTATTGCCGCCAGACCTACGCGCAATCCGGTGAACGAACCCGGGCCGGAAGTGGCGGCAAAGGCCCCGATGTCATTTTTCGTGAGGGCGTGCTCTTTCAGCAAGGCAGCGATTTGGGGAACGAGTTGCGCGGAGAATGCTCCGCCGTCAAGGGGGGCCAGACCGAGGATCTTACAATCGTCGGCGTGGCAGTTGGCGAGGGCGATGCTACCGTCTTTTCCGGAAGTGTCGATGGCGAGAAGGAGCATGGGTTTTGCTTCGCCGGCTAGTGTCCCTCGACCAGTTCCAAAAGAACTCCCCCGGTGCTGGACGGGTGTACGAACACGTAACGATGCCCTCCGGCTCCGACCTTGATATCTTCCGAAACCAGGCGGACCCCATCTTTTTTCAGGCGAGCGACGGCTGCGGTCAAGTCGGGAACGCGGAGCGACACATGGTGCAAGCCTTCGCCATGCTTGGCAATAAACTTGGCGATCACGGAGTTCTCGGAAGTCGGCTCCAGGAGTTCCAGACGGGCTTCGCCCACCGGCACCATCACTACGCGGACCTGTTCGGCTTCGACAAGCTCCTCGGGAGAAATGGTCATCCCCAGTTTCTGATAGATGGCTTTGGCTGTGGCCAGCGATTTTACCGCGATGCCGAGATGGTCGATGGTGAACATTGCTATGCGGTCTTCCCCATCTTACCGACGATTTCTTCCACCAGCGTGTAGGGGTCACGTTTGTGCTCGGCGACCTCGGCGGCGTAACGGGCGACGCTGCCATCTACGAACTGGCTGCGGGCTTTCTCCAGCAGAGCGTCGCGGAGCATCTCAACCAACCGTTCCTGCCAGTTTTCTACGCGGCGTTGCAAGGTCAGATTGGCTTCTTCGAGATAGGTTTGGTAATCGGCAATCGCGGCCACTAGTTCAGGAACGCCAGTGCCTTCGGTGGCTACGGTCTTCACGATGGTCGGAGTCCAGCGGTCGCTGCGAATGGCAAGCGATTGCAGGGCGCGGATCTCGCGCTCTACGCGGTCGGCGCCTTCGCGGTCACTTTTGTTGATCACAAAAATGTCGGCGATTTCCATGATGCCTGCTTTGATGCTTTGCACGTCGTCGCCCATGCCGGGGACGAGGATAACGATGGTGACATCGGCGACGCGGACGATGTCAACTTCATCCTGGCCGACGCCAACGGTCTCGATCATCACAAGGTCGCGGCCGGAGGCGTCGAGTACGGTGGCGACATCGGCGGTGGCGCGAGCCAGGCCGCCCAAGGACCCGCGAGTGGCCATGCTGCGAATGTAGATGCCAGGATCGGAAAAGTGGTCTTGCATGCGGATGCGGTCGCCGAGAATCGCACCGCCAGTGTAAGGGCTGGTGGGATCGACGGCGATGATGCCGACAGTTTGATTCTGCTTGCGATATTGTTTGGCCAGCTGATCGACCAGAGTGCTCTTTCCAGCGCCCGGAGCGCCGGTGAGTCCGAGGATGCGGGCGTGGCCGGTTTGCGGAAAGGCAGCTTTGAGCAGTTCCGACCAGCCGGGGGAGCGGTTTTCTACTGTGGTGATGGCGCGAGTGAGGGTTAGCGGGTCGCCGTTGCGGAGGCGGTCGAGCCAGGGTTGGAGATTGGCGGCCAAGGAGTCAGTGTAAAGCATGGCAGCCCTCTTCCGCCGCAGATCAACGCTGATCTTCGCAGATTAATCTTTTAACAATTGCCTTGCGATCACCAGCCGCTGGACTTCGCTGGTGCCTTCGCCGATGGTGCAGAGTTTCACGTCGCGATAGAACTTTTCCGCGGGATAGTCTTTGATGAAGCCATACCCTCCGTGAATTTGCACGCTCTCGTTGGCACAGCGGACGGCGACTTCGCTGGTGAACAGCTTTGCCATCGAGGATTCCTGCGTGCTCTTCATGCCGGCGTCTTTCATGGCGGCGGCGCGGAAGGTGAGCAGCTTGGCGGCTTCGATTTCGGTGGCCATGTCGGCCAGCTTCCACTGGATGCCCTGAAATTCGCTAATGGCTTTGCCGAATTGCTTGCGCTGCTTGGAATACTTGAGGGCGCATTCGTAGGCACCTTCGGCCATGCCGAGCGCTAGTGCGGCGATGGAGATGCGGCCACCATCGAGAACGCGCATGGCGTCGATGAATCCCGCGCCCTCTTTGCCGAGAAGGTTTCCTGCGGGAATGACGCAGTCTTCGAAGATGAGTTCGGAGGTGTCGCTGGCCCGCAATCCCAGCTTGTGCTCTTTCTTGCCGGGACGAAAACCCTTGGCGTCTTTTTCCACGATGAAAGCGGAGAGGCCGTGAGTGTGAGCGGCCCGGTCGGTGACCGCGATCACGACTAAAACGTCGGCGTAACGGCCGTTGGTGATAAAGGTCTTGGTGCCGTTGAGCACCCAGTTGCTGCCCTTGCGGACGGCGGTCATCCGGGCGCTGCCGGCGTCAGAACCGGAGGACGGCTCGGTCAGTCCCCATGCGCCGATATACTCACCGGTGGCCAGCTTGCTGACGTATTTCTTCTTTTGCTCTTCGGTGCCTGCGAGAAAGATATGGTTCGAGCCGAGGGAAGTGTGAGCGGCGACGATGATGCCGACGGAGCCATCGACACGCGAAAGTTCTTCGATGGTGGTGACATATTCGATGTAGCCCATGCCGGGACCACCGTATTCGGGCGGAAAAATCGTTCCCAGCAGACCGAGCTTGCCTAGCTCTTTTATGGTGGCCAGGGGGAATTCGCCAGCTTCGTCCCACTCCATGACGTGGGGAAGGATTTCACGTTCGGCGAATTCGCGGACACTTTTCTTGAGGTGCAGTTGTTCTTCGTTCAGTTGGAAATCCAAGAAGCCTCTTCTGCGGGCGGTTGCCTCGTCATGCTTCCCCTCGGCAAACGGGGAGGAAGGACAACACTTTGATTTAAACATGATGAGAGAATGCGGAAAAGTTACTCTGGGCGCAGACCGCGCGGGATGCGGAAAGCCCCATGTTTATTGACGAGTTGTGCAGTTTTGATGGCGCGGCCAACCGACCGATTGGTCGTGAGAAAAGATGGACCACGAGTTCGTCTATTTAGTTGCCGATGAACCGAGGGCGGGACAGCCGCCCTACTTGGCGACGGCAAGGAAGCGCTCGAAGACTTCGTTTGAAAGCAGGCGACCGCGGGCGGTCAGTCGGATTACGCTTCCCTGCCGCTCGAGCAAGGCGTCGTTAATGAGTTCGTCAATGATGGGAATGAGGCGCCTGAGATCGAACTCGTGGGCGACTTGATCGAGGTCCACACCACGATTCAAGCGTAGGCCAAGAAAGAAGGTTTCTTCGAGCGCAGCTTCGAGGTCTATGAGGTTGTGATTGAAAGATGCGCCCGCGACATATTGTTCCAAGGTGTCGGGGGTGGAGAAGCGGACAGCGGCATCTCGACTAGTCAGCATGGAGTGGGCATCGACGCCGAAGCCGAGATAGGGTTGGCGGGTCCAATATTTCAGGTTGTGGCGGGATTCGAAACCGGTGCGAGCAAAGTTGGAAATTTCGTATTGATGGATTCCGGCAGCGCGGAGGCGGTCGCAAGCGGTCTCATACATGTTCGCCGTTAAGTCTTCGTCAGGGACAAAATGGGCGTGATACTTTGTGCCCCCGGCGATCAGCTCCCTGCCCAGGCGGGACTCGTCGTCCACTTCGAGCATGTAGACGCTGACATGGGGCGCCTTGGTTGCGATTACTTGTTCGAGGGAGAAGTCCCAGCTTTGAGCGGTCTGGTGGGGCAGTCCGGCGATGAGATCGAGATTGAGGTTGGTGATTCCTGCGTCGCGCAGTCGTGTAATATCGTCGAGAACTGTTGAGCGATTGTGCAGACGTCCGACGGCTGAGGCTTCCTGGTCCACGAACGACTGTACGCCCAGGCTTACCCGGTTGACGCAGTGACGGCGGAAAAGTTCGATCACGGACGCGGTCAGCGTTCCGGGAGCGCACTCGACGGTGATCTCAGCAGCGGCCTGGACATCGAAATTTTGCCAAATCATGACAAACAGACGCTCCAGTTGGCTAGAATCAAGGATGGTCGGAGTTCCGCCTCCGAAGTAAACGGAGTCGACGGTTCGGTCGGCAAGGCCGCCCATCTGTTCGGCGGTGATTGGGGCTTGAGCAATGTCGTTGCAGATGCGGTCAACGTAGCGCTGGAAGACGGCTTTGGAAAAGACATCCGAAGCGAAGTTGCAATAGGTACACTTGGTACGACAGAACGGGACCGAGATGTAGAGGCCTAGCGGCATTGGGATGATTATGCCATGCGTAACACTTCGACCGGTGAGGGCATCTCAGGTTTAGCACCGGCGAGAAGCGTTTAATCGCAGAGGTCGCAGAGAGAGATTGCGGAGGGCGCAGAGAACAACTGCTTATGACGCTTCCACGTGTTGTCATTACCGGAATTGGCGTGGTCAGTCCCAACGGGATTGGCAAGGAGGCCTTTTGCCGCGCGATTCTGGCGGGAAAGTCGGGAGTAAAACGGATTTCGCGTTTCGATCCTTCGGAACTGCCGGTACACGTGGCTGGGGAGATTCCTGAGTTCGACGAGTTGGCGTGGGTTGACCCGAGAGAACGCAAACATGTTTCGCGCGTGGTTCCGCTGGCGGTAGCGGCATCGGCGGAGGCGATTCAGGACGCCGGGCTTGATCCTGCCGCGATGAGCATGGAGGAGAAGCGTGAGATCGGCATAATTCTGGGCACGGGTGGCGGCGCGCAGGAATTCTCGGAAGAACAATACCGGCTGTGGCACAGCGGACACGTCAAGCAGGTCAGCCTGTTCTGTATTCCCAGCGGCACCATGGGCACGATTCCGAGCGAAGTGAGCATGCGGTTTGGTTTTCGCGGATACAGCCATGTGGTGACCGCGGGATGCACTTCTTCGACCGACGCCCTTGGTTACGCTTACCAACACATTCAGGCAGGAGTGCAGCCGCTGTTTCTGGTGGGCGGTGTGGATTCGGCGATTACGCCGGGAATCATCAAGGGCTACAGCATGCTGCGGGCGCTGACGCAGTCGTGGAACCAGGAACCGGAGCGGGCGTCGCGGCCGTTCTCTGCGGACCGGGATGGCTTCGTGATCGCGGAAGGTTCCTGGATGTTCATCCTGGAGGAGTACGAGCACGCACGGAGGCGTGGAGCGCGCGTGTATGCGGAGATCATTGGCTATGGCTCGACTTGCGAGGCGTTTCATCGAGTGCGCATGAGCGAGTCGCCGGAAGAACCGGCGAGGGCGCTGACACTGGCGCTGGAAGAATCCGGCATAGCGCCGCAAGACGTGCAGTATGTGAACCTGCATGGTACATCGACAGAAATGAATGACCGGGTGGAGACGCGGGCGCTGAAGCTGGCCTTGGGCGGGCATGCCGGGCGAATTCCCATGTCGGGGCTGAAGTCACAGATTGGACACGCGCAAGGCGCCTGCGGATCGGCCAGTGTGGCGGCCACGCTGATCGCCATGGAGCATGGCAAGGTTCCTCCGACGATCAATCTGGAGGTACGCGATCCGGAGTGCGATTTGGACTATGTTCCGGATGTGGGGCGGGCGGCGCAGATCGAGCATGCGATTTGCAACTGTGTGGGCTTTGGGTCGAAGAACTCGGCACTTGTGCTGCGCAAAGTAGCATGATTTAATGTGCCGCATGAAATTGATAAGTGGCGGTTTGTGGCTCACTCTTCTGCTGTTTCCCGCGGTCGCGTGGTCTCAAGTAGTGGTGGATCGCACTTATGTGATCCGCGCCGAGACCACGACGGTCGACACCTACACCGGCATGACCCATACCTGCATTCTGGTGCAGGCGGATGGCCACTATCGACGGGAGCGGACGTTTCAAGGCATGAGCGGGGGAACGCCCTATGTCGATATTTATGTGGACAAGTTGCCGGATGACAGCTTCAAGCGATTGCAGGCGATTCTCGATGGTGAGAGTTTCCAGAAAATCAACACGCCCCTATCGCGCGGCGGGATTATCCAAAACATGGACACGCTCATCGTCAGCATTCCCCGCGAACATAGCGTGCAGAACATGGACTTTATGACCGTGAGCGAGCGCAAGCCCTACGAGAAAGACCTCAAGCCTTTACTTGCGTGGATGAAGGAAGTGGAAAAGCGAAAAGTTCCCGCTCTGAAGGAAAAAACTTCGGATAATTGCGCTGCACCCGTCGTCCATTTTCGAACCAGCTTGCCACCGCTTGAACTAGAAGAGAAACCCAAACCGCAGCCCTGATTCCGAGTTCAGCGATCCAGGCGTGCCTTTCCAGCCCTGGTGTGCTATTTTTCGGTCGTGCGGATAGTGCTGATCCTTCCGGTACTGGCTTGCTTAACCTGCCCCGCCCTGGCACAAGGAACATCTGCGGCTGCTGCCAATCAATACCCTTATTGGCTGCGGATATCGCGTGTAATCCCTAACCTGGAGAGCTGCGTACTACTTCGGCGCGACGGTGGCTATCACCTGGAACGCGATCACGATGAATCGAGCGATGTCTACGAGGGAGAGCTGTCGGCTGAGGAATTGGCCCGGCTCCAACATTGGGTCGATGACGAGCAGTTGCAGGCGTTGACCCGCGACCAGATCGTGACGCCACTGGTGAGCCAAGCGGAAGATGAAGTTCAGATTAATATTTTTCGTGGTGATCACTGGCAGGACCTGCTTTTCCTTTCAAGTGAGAGCCGTGCACCGATTCATGCCCTGGTGCCGCTGCTGGAATGGTTCAATGGTCTGCACAATTCCCCTCACCGTACGATCTCAGAAGATGTGGGCAGAAACAACTGCATGACACCGGGCAAGATTGCGTTTAGCACACGTCCCTCGACCATGTCGGCACAAGCGCAGAGCACAGAGGCAAGGCCGGGAGGGCAGAATCCTGAGGCGCCCGCGCAGAGCCGCGGAAAGACTACGGGCGGCGAATCGACACAACTGCCGGCGTCTAATGCCTACCTTTTACGCTGGCTACATGAAAGCTTCGATCGCAGCGGCGTGGACAGCATATGCGCGATTGTGTATGCCAGCGGCCTTTATCACGTGGAACACTCCTCGCAGGCATTCGGAGGCAAAGTGCGAGCGAAGATTTATCAGTCAACGATCGATGGACCGCAAAAGCGAGAGTTACAGGAACTTCTGACGGACACGGGTCTGAAGGCGGTTGAAAAGGGGAATCTCCCGGATGAGTTTTTTGAGAAGCTGCAACCGGGGCATACGTCGGTGGACATCCGGTTTCTTCTGAGCGACGCAACGTTTGTGTGGATACCGCGCGAGAAAACCGTGCAAAACCTGGCGTTTGCCACCGATCTACGAGTGCAAAGTGCGCTGGGAAACCACTACTACACCAGCGATAAGAACGCGAAGTACATTCGGCCGCTAGAGAAATGGATCAAGAATGGGCTCCGAGCCGAAAAAATCGACCTAGTTGACGGTGCGACCGCGACCTTCTGCGAGCCCAAGTAGACGAAGTTGCGCGCGACGGGCATGTGGAGAAAGCGGATAGGAGCATATTCAACATGAGCAAACTTTGGTGCGGCCGAATCGTAATCCTTAGCGCTGCTGTATTGGCGGCGGTGACTTGGATCAATTCAGACGCGGCTGACAAGAAATATACTGCGCTCACGAACGCAGAAGCCCAGAAAATGCTCGACCAGATCCAAGTGGATATCAAGGAGAACTACTACGACAGCGCCATGCACGGCGTGGATATCGACAAGCGCTTCGCCGAAACGCGACAAAAGATCGCCGCAGCGCAATCTCAGGATCAGGCGCTACTGGACATTGCCGCTGCCACTCAAGCGCTGAAGGACTCGCACACGCATTTTAGGCCACCCTTCCGCCCCTACGGAGTTGACTATGGCTGGCTCATGCAGCCAATCGGCGACTCCAGTTGTTACGTTACCGCTGTTCGCCCAGACAGTGATGCTGCAACGAAAGGAATGAAGGCTGGGGATCAAGTGGTATCTATCAATGGAATTTCGGTGGTCCGAGAGGATATTAACTACATTGAATACTCCTACCGGGTATTTCCTCAGTCTGGATTTCACCTGGTGTTGCGCTCGCCGGATGGAACTGACCGCCCGATAGTGGCGATGGCGAAGGTGATACCGGGCCAGAACATGATTCGGCGGGCCGATTTCTTCAACTGGGCAGAGCACCACCGAAATGAAGGGCACGACGATCGCTCCAAGTACCACGAAGTGAACCCTCAGGTTGTTTTTTGGAAGTTGCCCCGATTTCTTGGTTTATCCGGGGGATGTGGACGGATTTTTGAACAAGGTCAGATCGTACGACACAGTGGTTCTCGATTTGCGAGGCAATCCGGGTGGCATCGTCGATTCTTTGGAGAATTTCCTCGGCGGATTCTTTGATCATGATGTGAAGATCGACGATCGCAAGGGCCGAAAAGAACTTAAGCCGGAAATCGCGAAGACGAGGGGCCGCAAGGCCTTCAGCGGTAAGCTGATCGTACTAGTGGACAGTAAATCGATGTCGGCGGCGGAAATCTTTGCACGCGTGATTCAGCTGGAAAAACGCGGGGCCGTTCTGGGTGATCGAACAGCAGGCGCGGTGATGGAATCCAAGCGATTTGTTCACGCGGTGGAGCTGGACCGGACCAATGTAACTCAATACGGGGCGATGGTTACGGTCGCAGATTTGATCATGGCTGACGGCAAGACGCTGGAAAACGTCGGTGTCACGCCAGATGAGCGCATCCTGCCGACCCCCGCCGACATGGCTGCGGGACGCGATCCGGTGCTGGCTCGGGCCGCTGCGCTGGCTGGTGTGAAGATGACACCCGAGGAAGCCGGCAAGATATTCCCCTTCGAGTGGCCGAAAGAGCGCATGCCGGAAATGGACTAGCTCAGACGAGGGCGTCTGGGCTACATGAGCGGTGCAGATAGAAAAGCTTTTCCATCCTGCCGGTCTCTTTCCCCATCTACTTAAGGTATCTTTTAGTAGACTGCATGGCCCAAGAAGAAGAGGTACTGGGAAAAGCGTATGACAGCCGGCTGATGAAGCGGCTGTTGGTGTATTTGCGTCCCTACAAGTGGCAGGTGGGGATTGCGCTGGGCTCCATCGTGCTCAAGGCTGGGGCCGACGTTTTAGGGCCGTACCTCACCAAGGTCGCAATTGACCGGTATCTGGTGAAGGTTCCGGGGGCGCGCTCTCCGTTCGATTCGTTTCTCAGTAATGAGCCTCTAGTCGGCATCGTCCAGGTGGCAGGGCTTTATGTTGGGGCGCTTGTGGTCAGCTTCCTGTTTGAATACCTGCAAACCTACTTCATGCAGTGGACTGGGCAGATGGCGATGTTCGATCTGCGCGCGCAGATTTTCCGCCTTTTGCAGCGCATGCATATTGGTTTCTACGACAAGAATCCGGTAGGCCGGTTGGTGACGCGAGTCACCACCGACGTAGACGCGTTGAACGAAATGTTCACTGCCGGGGTGGTTTCGATTTTTGAGGACATCTTCGTGCTGGCCGGCATCGTCGGCATCATGCTGAAGATGAATTGGAAACTGGCACTGATCACGTTTGCGGTGCTGCCGCTGATTGGATATGCAACAACGATCTTCCGCGACAAGGTGCGCGATTCCTACCGGCGCATTCGCACTGCCATCGCCCGCATCAATGCCCACTTGCAGGAGCATGTAAGCGGCATGGTGGTTCTGCAACTGTTCAATCGCGAGGAGCGGGCTTTCGATAAGTTCTCTGAAGTGAATGCCCTCCACATGGACGCGTTCAAAGACGCGATCATGGCCCACGCGGTCTATTACCCGGTGGTGGAAATCCTGTCCTCGATCGCGATTGCGTGCGTGATCTGGTTCGGCGGAAATGATGTAGTGCGGGGAACCGCCACGCTGGGCGTGCTGGTGGCTTTCATGCAGTATGCGCAGAGGTTTTTCAGGCCGATCCAGGATTTGAGCGAGAAATACAACATCCTGCAATCGGCGATGGCGGCTTGCGAACGAATCTTCAAGTTGCTGGATACGCCGGTCGAGATTACATCTCCGGCAGTGACCAAGAAGCCGGATGGGCCGGGGCGAATCGAGTTCGACCATGTGTGGTTTGCGTATCGCACAATGCCGGCGGAGACCGCCGAAACTCTCTTAGCCCGGAAGGGCGAAACGCCGGGTCCCTTACAAGCATTGCCGGGAGAACCGGACTGGGTGCTGCGCGATGTGAGCTTTGTCATTGAGCCGGGGGAGACGGTTGCCATCGTTGGCCACACGGGGGCTGGCAAGACGACGATCATCTCGCTGCTGATGCGATTCTACGACGTACAGAAGGGCGCGATAAAGATTGATGGCGTCGATGTGAAAGAGATGGATCTGGGCGATTTGCGCCGGCGATTTGGAGTGGTCTTGCAGGATCCGTTCTTGTTCACTGGAACAGTGGGCGGCAATATTCGGCTGGGCACGGAGTGGATTCAAGATGAGGATGTGGAGAAAGCGGCGGAAGACGTGAACCTTGCCGACTTCATTCGCACGCTGCCCGGCGGATTCAAGGAGGAAGTGCGGGAACGCGGCAGCACGCTCTCTACCGGACAGAAGCAGCTCATTTCGTTTGCGCGGGCGCTGGCGCATAACCCGAAAATTCTGGTGCTGGATGAAGCGACCTCCAGCGTGGACACGGAAACCGAGTTCCGCGTGCGGGATGCGCTGAACCGCATGGTGGAAGGACGCACCTCGGTGATTATTGCTCATCGGCTTTCGACGATACAGCGCGCGGACAAGATCATTGTGATGCACAAGGGACAGGTGCGGGAGATGGGTAGCCATCAGGAGTTGCTCAGCCACCGCGGGATTTATTACAAGCTGTATCAGCTTCAGTACAAGGACCAGGAGATTGCGGCTGGACCGGTTACGGCGGGAGCAGACGATTAGGGTAATGTTTCGTTGTCCCTCAGCGGCTGATACGGCACCCTTTCAAGGACATCATCCCACTGTAACGGTACTAACTGGACGACTTTGGTAACTCTGAGAGGCGGATTCGCCACGCTAGAATTTGCCTGTGGGCGAGCCGGATCAACAGGCATTTCAAGAAGTAAACCAGAACAGTCCGGAAGCGATCCCGGTGCAGATGCGCCAGATCGAAGGCCGGGAGTGGTGGCTTTGGGGATTCGCGGTAGCCGTAACCCTGGCGCTGACTCTGGGCATCGTCTCGTTCACCTTTCCCTGGTTTCATTTCGAGGCGGACTCCAGTTATTGGTTTGACCTGCGGGAGTGGGTGCGCGGGCTGGCCGGGTTGGTGCTGCTGTTCGACGTTTACACGGTGTATCAACATTTTCAACTGCAGAGCATCCGCCGGCAACTGGCGGAGCGCGACCAGCTTTTTCAACTCATCAGCGAGAACGCCGCGGACATGATCGCCTTGGTGGATAGCGAAGGCCGTCGGCTCTACAACAGTCCCGCGTATGAAAAGGTCCTGGGATATTCGGCCGAAGATCTGAAAAATACATCGTCGTTTGACCAGATTCATCCCGATGACCGCCCGCGAGTGTTGCAGGCAGCAGAGAAGGCGCGCTCCAGCGGACAGGGCGAGCGCGTGGAATACCGCATCCTGCACAAAGATGGATCGTGGCGCACGCTGGAATCGACGGCCAGCGCGATCCGCAATGCCAAAGGACAAACGGAGAAACTGGTCATTGTGAACCGCGACATCACCGAGCGCAAACGCGCGGAAGAATTGCTGGTGCATAATGCGTTTCATGATGGACTGACTAACCTGCCCAATCGCGCGCTCTTTCTGGATCGGCTGCAACATGCGCTCACGCTTTCCAAGAAGCATTCGAACTACATGTTTGCGGTGCTGCTGATTGACGTCGACGAATTCAAGGTCATCAATGACAGCCTGGGACATACGGCCGGTGATGAGCTGTTGATCCAGATTGGCCGGCGATTGACGGAATCGGTGAGGCGGGCGGATACAGTTTCGCGGCCACGGGTAACGGGTGTGGTGGAAAAATCCGCCAACGAAGGCACGCTGGCCAGACTGGGCGGCGATGAGTTCACCATCCTCCTGGACGACATTCGCGATCCGATTGAAGCGGTGCGGGTGGCGGAGCGTGTGCAGGCGGAACTGACGCCCCCCTTCATGGTGAACGGACAGGAAGTGGTGATCTCGGCGAGCATTGGAATCGCGTCCAGCACCACACCGCACACCCAGGCGGAGGATTTGGTTCGCGATGCGGACATTGCCATGTACCGCGCCAAGCGGACCGGCAAAGCACGGTGCGAAGTTTTCGACACCGCCATGCACGCCAATGCGGTGAAGCGGTTGCGACTGGAGACCGACCTGCGGAAGGCGTTGGACCAGGGAGAGTTTCGGGTTTACTACCAGCCAATCGTCTCCTTGCAGACCGGCCGGATCGTAGGATTCGAGGCGCTGAGCCGCTGGCAGCGTCCGGAGGGCGTAGTTCCGCCGATTGACTTTATTCCGGTGGCCGAGGAGACCGGGCTGATTATCCCCATCAACCGGCAACTGCGGCTCGAGGCCTGCCGGCAAGTGATGGCGTGGCAGAACCAGTTTCCGGCCAACCCGCCACTTACCATGAGCATGAACATTACAGCCAAAGAGTTTGCCCAGCCGGATCTGGCCAGCGAGATCGGAAAGACGATCGAACAGACCGGCATTGACCCCGCATGTCTGCGGCTGGAGATTGTGGAAACCATTGCCATGGGAGATGCGGAGAAATCTGGCAAGGTGCTCTCCCAGCTGAAGGGTCTGGGGGTGCACTTGAGCATCGATGACTTCGGCACCGGATACTCTTCGCTGAGCCGTCTGCGCCGGATTCCAGTGGACACACTGAAGATCGACCGGGTCTTCATCATGAATATGGACACTGATCCGGAAAACCAGGAGATCGTGCGGGTGATCATCACGCTTGCCCATAACCTCGGTCTGAAAGTGGTGGCCGAAGGTGCTGAAACTGAGGCGCATGTGAAGCAATTGCAGCAGTTGAATTGCGAACAGGCGCAGGGATATTTCTTCTCCCGGCCGGCAGATGAAAAAGCCATGACGCAGCTCTTGGCCGCCAGCCCCGGCGTGCGGAGCGCGGCAGCCAGCGTGTAGGCCAGGTTTCGCTTTACCGGTTTTTTGTTCCCGAACTTCACTGCAGGGCAGCTCGTGTCCCATCCAAGTCTTCCAACCCTTACAATGTCCTGCGTGCGCATTCTGATCTCTGCGGGTGAAGCTTCGGGGGAGATGTATGGAGCTCATCTGATGGAGGCATTGAGCCGACGCCAGGCTTCTTTCCAGTTTTTCGGAGTGGGCGGAGACCGCATGCGGGCGGCGGGATGCGACACCGTTGTAGATGCGAAAGACCTCGCTGTCGTCGGCATCACTGAGATTCTCAGTCATCTTCCGAAGATTCATCGTCTGTTTCGCAGACTAATTGCCGCGGCAGATGCGCGCTGGCCCGATCTCGCCGTCGTGATTGACTCGCCGGCGTTCAACTGGCGAGTGGCGCGGGAGATGCATAAACGTGGGATTCCGGTGGTGTATTACGTGTGTCCACAGTTCTGGGCGTGGCGGCAAGGGCGAGTACGTTTGCTTCGCAAGTATGTGGATAAAGCGCTGGTGATTTTTCCCTTCGAAGAGAAATTTTATCGGGATCGTGGGGTCGATGCGACTTTTGTGGGGCATCCGCTTGCCGGGCTGGCGAAGCCGCAGGTGCCCCGCAGCGATTATGCCGTCCAACATGGATTGGACGTGTCCAAGACCTGGATCACGCTTATGCCAGGGAGCCGGATGAAAGAAGTGCGGATGAATCTACCGGTAATTCTGGAATCGGCAGTGAGACTGGGTCCGGGATATGAATTCTTGCTCCCGGTGGCGCCGACCCTGGATCGAGCGTGGCTGGAAGACTTGGCCGGCAAGACGGTTCCGGTGCGACTTATGCCGGAAGCGTTGCCAGCCCTGGCTCACTCGCGGGCGGGAATCATCGCCAGCGGCACGGCAACGGTGGAAGCGGCGCTGATGGGAACGCCGTTTGTGATGGTTTATCGCGTGAGCCCGTTGACATATCTTCTGGGACGCTCGCGGGTGAAAGTCCCGCACTTTGCCATGGTGAACTTGATCGCGGGCAAAGAAGTGGTGCCGGAACTGGTGCAGCAGGACTTCACACCGGAAAAGGTCGTGGCGGAAGTTGTCAAAATATTGTCAGACGGGCCCGCTCGCGAGAGCATGATTGCAGGACTTGGTGGGGTGAGAGCCGCTCTGCGGGGTGCGCTCAACGGGCCGCCAGCAGCGGAGCAGGCGGCGGAGGCAATCATGACGATTCTGGCCCGAACTGAGAAGAAACGACCGGGAAAACCGATCTCCGCGGGGGCCGTGGATTAGGGCCGGGCCTTGTGGCGACAGCATCTTTTGGGCCACAATTCTCATCATAGTTAAAGGTTCTGGAGACTCGCCCTAAATGCTCTGTTCAAGCCGGCGTACGCGTCACGCCCTAGTCCTCGGCTTCACGTTTTTCCTCATGTTCGGTTGCTTGCCCTCCTGGGCAGCGGAAAAAACGCGCCTGCGGGTGGATGATTATCAGATCGACGCGGAACTGATTCCGCATACCCACAAGCTCACGGCGCGTGCCAGGGTGAAGTTCACCGCTCTCGAGACTCTGAACATTGCCACGTTCGAATTGCATAATGCGCTGCGCGTCACGAAGGTCAGCGACGATGCGGGAAAGCCGGTCTCTGCCGAGCGCGGGGTGCAGGACTCCAGCGTGCGCGTGCAGCTTTCCAGGACGCTGAGCAAGGACGAGTCCAGCAGCTTGACGTTTGAATACGACGGCACGCTCGACTCCGCCGACGAGAGTCCGGTACAGGGGCTCAAAGTGGCGGCCATTAACGATGACACCAGCTATCTGCTCTATGCTGGGCGCTGGTTTCCGGTCAGTGGTTATGGCATCAACCGGTTTACGGCGACCATGAACATCACGGTTCCCGCTCACATGGTGGTGATTGGCAGTGGGAAGGAAAGCGAGGGGACTCCGCTTCCAGCCAAGAAGGGCACGGTCGCCGGTTTGCCAACCAAGACTTACAGCTTCACTTGGGACAAACCAAGTTTTCCGGGAACCATTGTTGCAGGGACGTTTCAGGAGTTTAAGAGCGACGAAGCCGGAGTCGATCTACACGTTTTCTTCAAACCGAACCATCAGAACCTGGGGCCGCAGTATGCCACCACCGCAGTCAAGGAGTTTACCTACTTCGTGACTTTGTACGGAGTGCCGCCTTCGAACCGGCTTAGGGTGGTGGAGCTGCCCGACGACACGTTGCCCTCCGCCTGGGCGCCGGAAATTGCCGCGATCGCCAGTCGCGCGGTTACCGAAAAAGTGAACTACCGGCTGTTGGCGAATACCATCGCGCACCAGTGGTGGGGAGTGTCAGTGAGTCCGGCGTCGGTGGATGACTGGTGGTTGTCGGACGGCTTCGCGCGTTACTCGGAGGCACGATACATCGAGAACGCCGCCGGAGTTGCGGGCCTGGAGGAAGCGGTCAAGGACATGTCGGTAGGCGCGCTCGCCTATGACACGGTGCCACTGGCCACGGTGGGCAAGCTGGACATCTTCTCACCGGAATTCCAGTCGCTGGCGACCGACAAGGGCGCGATGATTTTGCACATGCTACGCTGGGTGGAAGGAGATCAGAAGTACGACCTCACCATGCGGACTTTCGCCACGAAGTGCGCGGGGAAGTCTGCCTCCCTGGACGATTTCCGCGCCATCGCCGAGCAGTACTACGGCGACAAGCTGACCTGGTTCTTTTCCCAATGGCTCGACTCCACAGGAGCGCCGGAGTTCAAAACGAAGTACACAGTGTACCGGCTGGGAAACAACAAGGGTTTCCGCGTCGTGGGCCAGATTACTCAGGACCTGGACCTGTTTCGGATGCCGGTAGATTTGAAGATTGACACCGACGGCAAGACGGAAAACAAGCGGATTGAAGTGGTCGGCACAGATTCGCCGTTCACGATTGAGACCTTTGGCAAACCGCGGCGGATTTCGATCGATCCGGGGAACAACGTGCTGAAGAATTCCAGCGACGTGAAGCTGCGCGCGTCCATTCAGCGCGGGCAGGCCTATGTACAACAAGGCGACCTGGCGGGCGCGCTATCCGAATACAACAAGGCGCTGAGCGTCAGCAAGAATAGTTCGCTGGCACATTACCGGATCGCTGAGATTTTCTTCCAGCAGAAGAACTACCAGGCGTCGGCCAACGCCTACCGCGATTCGCTCAACGGTGACGGCGAACCCCGGTGGACGGAGGTTTGGAGCCATATTCAGCTGGGCAAGATTTTTGACGTTACCGGGCAGCGGGAACGCGCGGTAGGCGAGTATCGACAAGCACTGCAAACCAACGACAATACCCAGGGCGCGTTGGACGAAGCGCGAAAGTATTTGCAGAAGGCTTTTGAACCGGAGAAGGCTAAATAGCAGTTTCTAGTTTCCGGTTTCTAGTTTCTAGAAGGCCCAGCGCAGTAGCGAAGCTCCTACGGTAAACCCTGCGCCTACCGCGGCCAGCAGAACCATGTCACCTTTCTTCAGTTTGCCTTCCTCGCGTGCCGTCTGCATCGCAAGCGGTAACGTCGCCGAGGTGGTATTGCCGAACCGGTCGATGTTGATGATGACCCGATCCGCGGGCATGCCCAGGCGATCGGCGGTAGCAGTGATGATGCGGCGATTGGCCTGGTGAGGGATGAATACGTCGATGTCCTTGCCGGTCAGGCCATTCCGTTGCAAGAGTCGCTCGCAAACTTCCGCCATCTTGCGGACTGCGAACTTGAAAACCGCCTGACCGTCCTGATGGACGTAGTGCATACGGTGCGCGACCGTCTCGTGGGTAGCAGGGTTCAGGCTTCCTCCAGCGGGCATGAACAGCGAACAACCACCTGAGCCATCGACTTCGTGCAAAAAGTCGATCAGGCCGAGAGAGTCGTCGGTCGCCGGTTCCACCAGGACGGCGCCAGCGCCGTCACCAAAGATTACGCAGGTGGCGCGGTCGGTGTAGTCGATGATCGAGGACATGATGTCCACCCCGATGATCAGAACTTTCTTGTGATCTCCCGAGACCACAAACCTCGATCCCACTTGCAGCGCGTACAGGAACGAAGAGCACGCCGCATTCATATCAAATCCCCAAACATCTTTGGCGCCGAGCTTATCCTGCACCAGGCAGGCGGTGCAGGGAAACAGCATGTCGGGGGTGACGGTGGCGACAATAATGGCGTCCAGATCGGAGGGACCGATGCCAGCCTGGGCAAGCACCTTCTTGGCGGCTTCCAATCCCAGGTCGCTGCTGGCAACGCCTTTGTCAGCCAGGTGGCGTTCGTGAATACCGGTGCGATCGAGAATCCACTGGTCGGTGGTGTCGACCATCTTCTCCAGATCAGCATTGGTCAGCACGCGGGGCGGGACATAAGTTCCCAGAGCGCTGATCTTGGCGCGCAGAAGTTGACTCACTCGAAAGGAATCTCCAGTTGGAATGTAAACCCGCTATTGTGCAGCACACGCACCAGCCGTGTCCAATGGGATGAGGCGTGGGTGGTGTCCTAATTTGCTCCAAATTCGGACACTACCGAGGCGTGACTGGGAGTTTTATTGACGAAGAGAGAAAAGAAAAGTCAGGCACCGGCGACCCACTGCACACGCAAGAGCCCGTTACCGTTGCTTCCTTCCGGACCTGGCGGGGTTGGCGGGAAGACGTCGCGTGGGACCGATGCCCGACATGTGATTCTAACATTGGCGAGCTGACGGCTTTGGCTTTTAGCCTTTAGCTGTTGGCCTTTGGCTACGCCCTGCGGACGCGATTGCACTTCCTACTTACGGATTCGGGAGTCGGTAATGGCTCAGAAACTCCCACGCATCGGCGTTGATCTGGCCAGCGACGTCGTAGTAGTTGTGATCATGGTCTCTAAGCTCGACATAGTGAACTGGGAATCCTGCCTTGCGCAGCAGATCCCGCGTCCGCTGAACCCGGGTAATCGGGACCAACTGATCGCGGTCGCCAATGTAAATTGCAATCGGCGTTTTTCGTTTGGCTTTGTCTATGATCGACACGTACTTCTCGGCAATCCCCATGGCGTGGACCGCGACTGCGGCAAAGTATTCCGAATCGAGCGTGGCTGCGTCGTAGGCCAGGTAGCCGCCCATCGAATGGCCAAAAATAGAGACGCGGCGAGGATCGATGGCCGCTTGTTGCCTGGCGTCTTCGACCACGCACTTGAACATCGCTGGGGCAAGAGACTCGAATGTCAGCGTTCGGGGCAATTCGGGCGCAATCAGGACGATATGCTTCTGCGCGGCAAGGGATTTCCATGCGTCGATGAAGTTTGGAGGATGATCGCCCGCCCCGTGCAACAGCAGGAGGGCCGGCAGCGGCTGCTTGGAACCTGGCGAGAAGAGCAGGTATTGATATTGCGCGTCGCCGCAGCGAAGGGTTCTGGATTGAATGTCTGACGCGGCGAAAGAGGCCGGCACGACGATCACGGCCAGCATGAGTGCCGTAATGACGAGTCTTGGACGGTTGCTCAACTGAATCACCCCTGTGCGAGTTTAGCAGCCGCCGCTTGGTGGCGGGCCCGCGACCCGCACTGCACCTCGTTGCTAAACCTGGGTACCCTTCCCTTCCGTGCGCGAATCGCCAACAATAGGAGAATCTGATGGTCACAGCTGACAATCCGCAGCCTTTGCAGTTGGCGATCGAGCGCTACTTTGAGATCGCGCTCTATTTGCTGGTGCTGATGGGGTTTGCAACGCTGGCATCCACCGGCGGGCTGGATCTGTCGGCGATGGTTTTGGCCGGCGGCGCCATTCTCTTCCGTGGGTATTGCTTGGTGACGCGGCGTACGCTCCTCATTCCGGAGCGCTGGACCACCATCCTGACGCTGGTTTACGTTGCGTTTTACCTCGCAGATTATCTCGTAATCTCGCGGGCGTTCGTCAGTTCGGCCGTACATCTGGTTCTCTTTGCCCTGGTGATGCGGCTGTTCTCGGCACGCCGCGATCGTGATCACTACTTCCTGGCAGTGATCGCCTTCCTGATGGTGCTGGCCGCGGCAGTGTTGACCGTTGACTCGACGTTTTTGCTGGCGTTCGTCGGATTCATGTTGACTGCGGTGGTGACATTCATCCTGATGGAGATGCGGCGGGCGTCGGCCAGCGCTGCGTTTCAGTCGGCCACGGACGATGCGTCGGCTTCACGGCAAATGAGAGTTTCGTTAGCCAAAGTCACGCCGGCACTTGTGTTGTTGATTGCGCTGGGTGCGGCGGTCATTTTCTTTGTGCTGCCACGAGTTTCGAGCGGATATCTGAGCGCATACACGCCTACAGGCGAGATTGCCACCGGATTCAGTGATCGGGTGCAACTGGGACGCATCGGCGAGATCCAGCAATCCGGTGCGCTGGTGATGCACATACAGATCGATGGCGACTCGCATGGAGCTTTCGACCTGAAGTGGCGAGGAGTGGCGCTGAGCTTGTTCGATGGCACTACCTGGTCGAATCCTTATGAGCATCGCATGGTCGCGCGATCGCCGAGCGGGCGCTTTCTGCTTTCGTCAGAGAATGGAGCGCGAGCTGGCCATCGCATTCAGTACCGTGTGCTGATGGAGCCGATTGCCAACAATGTTTTCTTTCTAGCGCCGGAAGCGCTCAATCTGGGGGGCAACTATCGGCTGGTGTCGCGGGATGAGGCAGGGGCGGTTTTTGACAGCGACTTCGACCGTCCGGTGGGCACTTATGATGCGGAATCAAGCGTCGCCCAGCCTGGGGCGACCGAGCTTCGTGCGGCTGGGCAGGATTATCCGCCGGCCGTACTGCTGAATTATTTGCAACTGCCGCGGCTGGATTCGCGCGTTGCGCCGCTGGCGGCGCAGATCACGGTTGCCGAGCGCAACAATTACGACAAGGCTGTGGCACTGGAACGCTACTTGCGGACGCATTTTGGATACACACTGCAACTGGGACGATCGGCGCATCGCGATCCGCTGGCTTATTTCCTGTTCGAGCGCAAGCAGGGCCATTGCGAATATTTCGCGTCTGCCATGGCAGTGATGCTCCGAACTTTGAAGATTCCCTCGCGAGTGGTCAACGGATTCCGCACGGGCGAGTTCAATGACGTGACCTCGCAATATCTGGTGCGGGCCAGCAATGCGCATTCGTGGGTGGAAGCATATTTCCCGGGATATGGCTGGATCAGTTTTGATCCCACACCGGCGGCGCCCGCCGAGGTTCGGACCGGATGGAACCGATGGGCTTTGTATGCGGACGCGATGGCCTCGTTCTGGCGAGAGTGGGTGGTCAGTTATGACGTGAGCCATCAGTACATCCTGGGACATCGTGCGGCGCAGGGCGGCACGGAATGGATTCGACGAGCGCGGCAGTGGGGACGGATGCAATACGACGCATGGCTGGAGGCCGCGCGACGAACGGGAAACGCAGTGTCGAATGCTCCGTGGCGTTGGGGCGGAGTGGCGCTGGGCGTGGCAGTGTTGCTGGTTCTGGGCGCGTATTCGGCCCGGCTGTGGCGGGAGATTCGCCGACGGCGAGTAGCGGCGCGGCCGGAGCGATCTCCGCGGGTGGCGGCGACGATCTGGTATGAGCGCGTCTTGCGCATGCTAGCGAAGCGCGGCTGGCAGAAGCTGCCGGCGCAGACTCCGGCGGAATTTGTGGCTGGGTTGAAAGATGGTCGCGTGCGCGAGCCATTGGCGAGATTTGCCGAGCATTATGAGCGGGCACGGTTTGGGGATTCGGCGGAGGACGCGGCGCGGCTGCCGGAGGATTATGAGGAAGTGGCGGAGGCGAGCAAGCGGTAAGGCCGGATGGGCCTCGCGAGCTGCTAAAATAGCTAGATTGATGCCGTCTCCGAACCCCACTGTAGAGATCGATAACGAAGCCGAAATTACTGAAAAAGCGGCCGCTGGGCCGCCTAAAGTCGGCTTTGTCAGCCTGGGATGCCCCAAGAACCTGGTCGATAGCGAAGTCATGATGGGCATGCTGGCGCAGGCCGGGGCGCAGTTGATTGCCCGCGCCGAGGATGCCGACGTCATTGTGGTGAATACTTGCTCGTTTATCGAGAGCGCGCAGCAGGAATCGGTGAATGCGATCCTGGAAATGGCGCGGCACAAGAACGATGGCCGGGCGCGCAAGTTGATCGTTGCGGGTTGCCTGGTGGAGCGTTTTCGCGGCGACATTCAGAAGAACATTCCGGAAGTTGACGCGGTGGTCGGCACCGGAGAGCTGGGAAACATTCTGGCGGCTGCTGGAATCGCGCCTCAGCCGACGCCTAATTCTCCTTTCACAATCCTAACTACGCGCCCGGAAGGCGATGCACGGGCTGCCCAAGGCCGGTTCTCGCGCGAGTCGTGGGATGGCGCGATTGCCGATCTTCCCAATTATCTCTATGACGAAGCCACGCCTCGTGTGCTGGCCACGCCAAAGTACACCGCGTATGTGAAGATTGCCGAGGGCTGCGATCATCCGTGCAGCTTTTGCATTATTCCCCAGCTACGAGGGAAGTTTCGCTCGCGGCGGTTTGAATCGGTTGTGGCGGAAGTTGAGCGTCTGGCGCGCGGGGGGGTGCGCGAGGTTACGCTGATTGGCCAGGACACGACCTGCTATGGAGAAGATTTCGGCCTGAAAGACGGTCTGGCGCTATTGCTGGAGAAACTAGCCACCATTGAAGACCTGCGCTGGGTGCGGTTTCTGTATGCGTATCCTAACAAGATTACGGGCCGATTGCTTGAGACGATTGCCGGTCATGACAAGATTTGCTCGTACATGGATGTGCCACTGCAACATGCGTCGGCAACGGTTTTGAAGCGCATGAAGCGAGGCGGCGGAGCCGAGGTGTTCCTGCGGTCGATTGAGAAGATGCGGCGCACGATTCCCGAGGTTACTTTAAGAACATCTTTCATAGTCGGCTTTCCGGGGGAGACTGAAAAGGAATTTGAAGAGCTGTGTGAATTCGTCCGTGAGGCCAAGGTCGATTGGATGGGCGTGTTTGGCTACTCGGATCAAGAGGGTGCAGGCGCTTTCGGGATCGACGACAAGCTGCCTTCACGCGAGATCGAGCGTCGGCGGAAGTATCTGATGCAGATTCAGAAGCGCATCAGCAAGAAGAGCAAGAAGGCTTTGGTCGGCAAGGAGTTTGACCTGCTGCTCGGGGGCATGTCCGACGAAAGTGACCTGCTGCTCGAAGGCCGGACGGCGATGCATGCCCCGGAGATCGACGGCAAGGTGTTCGTGAATGACGTGCGCGACGGGCTCGAACCGAAAGAAGGCGAGTTCTACCGCTGCCAGATTACCGAGGCGCACGATTACGACCTGGTAGCGAAGATTGTGTAGAGTCTATGGCCCGCGCGCTCAAGCTGAGTTGTCCTACCTGTAAGAAGCCGGTGACCAGTAAAGATGCTGACTTCCCTTTTTGCAGCGAGCGCTGCCGCCTGATTGATCTGGGGAAATGGGCGAGTGGGAAGTACGTGATATCGTCGCCGGTGACGGATACAGATGATGATGTCGATGAGAAATCGTGACGTGTGGGGGCAAGATGCCCCTACGACAGGCGCCGCGGACGGCGGCGCTACGTGACGCGGGCGCCGCGCTGGGCCACGCTGGTGGCGACGTTCTTCGGCGTAGGGCTGCTGCGGCCTGGGCCGGGAACCTGGGGATCGGCGGCAACGCTGGTTTTGTGGTGGCTGGTCGCCCGTGGGATCGCCCCAGGATGGCAGCCTTTCGCTGCGATCGGGCTGGCAACGCTGGCGGTGGTGGTCGGCATTCCGGCGGCGACACAGGTCTGCCGCGCCAGCGGATTAAAAGATCCGCAGTTTGTAGTGATTGACGAAGTCGCAGGCCAGCTTATTGCACTGATTGCGGTGCCGGTCGCGTGGAAATCTCTGTTGCTGGGATTTATACTCTTCCGAGGCTTCGATATTGTAAAACCTCCCCCGGTGCGTCAACTTGAGCATCTTCCCGAAGGCTTTGGCATCGTAATAGATGACGTAGGCGCAGGACTGTATGCGTTGGTGGTGATGCAGGTAGTGCTGCACTTCGGCATACTGCCGAGGTAAAGGACGCGGAGAAATTGGAAGTCCATGGGAATCTCTGACCGGTTGCTGGGGAAGAAGAGCGTAAACGGTAAACCGCACATCCAGGCGGTGCAGCCAGGCGCTGCCCTGGCGGGCGGCGAAGTGCGGATCAGCGGAAGCGATTTGTCTCCCCATGAGCTGCGGCGTCCGCGGGTTCGCTTTGGCGAAGTCGAAGGCGCGGTGGTCATCAGCTCCGACGATTTTGTGGTGGCGAAGGTGCCGCACGGCGCATCATCGGGGCCTATCGTGGTTTCCACCAACGGCCACTCCAGCAACGCCCATCAGATCAAAGTGGCAGTGACGATTGCCGAGGGCCTGCATCCGGTGACCAATCCCGCGCTCGACGCCGAGGGCAATATTTATGTGAGTTTTTCGGGGAGCCGCGGGCAGAAAGTGAAAGTGGCACTGTTCAAGATCGATACCAACTATAACGTAAAGCCGTTTGTGGCGGACTTGATGAATGCCACGGCGATCGCTTTCGACAAGGCTGGCCAGATGTACGTTTCGTCGCGTTACGACGGAACCGTGTACCGGATTGCTCCCAACGGGACGATGTCCTCCTATGCGGAAGGCATGGGAGTGGCGACTGGCATTGCTTTTGATCGAGCCGGCAACCTCTACGTGGGAGACCGCAGCGGAACCATTTTCAAGATCGCGCCGGACCGGCAGATATTTGTGTTTGCCACGCTCGAGCCCAGCGTTTCCGCATATCACCTGGCGTTCAGTCCGCGAGGCGATTTGTTCGTAACCGGTCCGACGACTTCCAGCTTCGACTGTGTGTACCGGATCGACATGCAGGGCAATGTCACCAATTTCTTCCGGGGTTTGGGACGGCCGCAGGGTTTGGCTTTCGATGTAGAGGGCAATCTGTACGTGGCCGCATCGCTTTCGGGCAAGCGCGGGATCGTCAAGATCACACCCGATGGTCAAGCTTCGCTCGAGGTTGCGGGTGCTGGGTTGGTCGGCTTGGCGTTTGCTCCCGGCCGCTCGGCCGTGCTTACGACTACGGATGCCGCGCATCATCTTGCGTGGAATATTGAGGGGCTGCCGCTGGTGGAGTAGCGGCAGCTATCAGCTTTCAGCCGTCAGCCTTCAGCCAAACCATCCGCTCCCCGCCGAGTCTTCAAGTCCGCTAGGCTCTAGCCGGTTTTCATTTACACTTTTGAGGATGAATGCCGAGATCATTGCCATTGGCTCGGAACTGCTGACGCCCTACCGCCAGGACACCAACTCGCTCTACCTGACCGACAAGCTCAATCAGATGGGAGTGGAAGTGAGTTTCAAGACAGTTGTGGGCGATAGCCTGGAGAATCTCACACAGGTGGCCACGGTGGCGTTTTCGCGTGCCGATGTGATCATCTTCATGGGTGGGTTGGGGCCGACGGAGGATGATCTGACGCGGGAAGCGGTCGCGGCGGCGTTGGGATTGCCGCTGCGTCGTGATCCGGCGATTGTCACCTGGCTCGAAGAACGCTTCGCGGCACATGGCTGGAAGATGGCCCCTAACAATCTGAAGCAGGCGGACGTCATCGTTGGAGCGACCTCCCTTCCGAACGCAAACGGGTCCGCTCCGGGTATGTGGATCAGCGGCAAGTATGACGGGCACGCGAAGATCACGATGCTTTTGCCCGGCCCTCCGCACGAGTTGAAGGCGCTGTTTGAGGAGCAATGCATCCCGCGCTTGCGGGCGAAGGTGCCGGCGCAATTTATTGTCACGCGGGAACTCAAGATCACGGGCATGGGCGAGTCGCAATGCGATGCGCGAGTGGCACCGATATACAAGACTTTCACTGATGTGCAGACTACGATTCTGGCTGGCGCGGGAGAAATTCAATTGCACCTGAAGACACGCGCGGCCACGCTCGATGCCGCGCAGGAACGCGTGGATGAATTGGTGGAGTTGATCGAGGCAGAAATCGGCGATTTCGTGTTTTCGGACAACGGCGATTCGATGGAGCAGATCGTCGGGTACTACTTGCAGATGCGCAGTGCGACGCTGGCGGTGGCAGAATCCTGTACCGGAGGGTTGATCGGCGAGCGCATCAGTTCGGTGAGCGGCAGTTCGCGTTATTTTCTGGGCGGGGCGGTAGTTTACTCGAATGAGATGAAGACAGAATTGGCGGGCGTGCCGGCGAGGCTGATCCAAAAAGAGGGCGCTGTAAGCTCAAAGGTGGCGGCGGCGCTGGCGGAAGGAATTCGCACCCGCTGCGACGCGACGCTTGGTCTGGCAGTCACCGGCGTGGCTGGGCCGAATGGGGGGACCGCAGAAAAGCCGGTAGGACTGGTGTTTCATGCTCTGGCAAGCGATAGCGGGACTGAGGTCGTTGAGCGCAAGTTCGCCGGCGACCGTAAGCGCATCCGCTGGTTTGCCAGTCAACAGGCGCTGGATATGGTTAGGAGAAAGTTGAAATGAGGCTTTTGGCTCTTGGCTGTTAGCTCTTGACTTGAGGCCTCTGCTCTTCCAAGCCGTGTGCACTCCGGCATCGGTCTGGCTTCAAGAGCCTGTGCCAAAAGCCAAGAGCTAACAGCTAACATGCGGGTCTTCATTGCTCTCGACATCGACGACGGCATCCGCGAGCGCATGCAGCGGTTCGTGGAGGGGGTGTCGGGGTTCGCTTCGGAGGCGCGGTGGGTGCGTCCCGAATCGATGCATGTGACCCTGAAGTTTATCGGTGAGCAGCAGGAGGAGTCGGTGGAGGAGATCAAACGGGCGCTGTCACCGTTAAAGGGAGAGTCGTTTGAGATCAGCTTTCGCGGGTTCGGATTCTTCCCCACTGCGAAATCGGCTCGGGTGTTCTGGGTGGGGATCGAAGCCGGATCGCAACTGGCCAAACTGGCAATGGCCGTTGACCAAGCAGTATCGGCTTTGGGAATTCCGAAGGAAGATCATGCTTACAGTCCGCATTTGACGTTGGCGCGCGGCGGCCGCGAACGATCGGGCGCGCCTGCGAGGCAGAAAGAGGATCTCCCGAACCGGGGCTTTCAGAAGCTGCAGGAAAAATTGGCGGCGATGGCGCCGCCTGAGTTTGGTACCATGACGGCCCGCGAGTTTTTTCTCTATCAGAGTCAGCTGCAGCGCGGCGGCGCGCGGTACACAAAGATTCAGCGGTTCGGACTGAGCTAGTTTCGCATATGAAATCACTGCTGATCACTGCCGGCATCAGTTACCTGCTGGGAACCATTCCCTTCGGATACCTGCTGATGCGCATCTTCCGCGGGCAGGACGTCCGGCAGACGGGCAGCGGTAACATTGGAGCCACCAACGTTTCCCGCACTTCTCCGGTTCTCGGTTTGCTGACACTGCTGCTCGACGGACTGAAAGGACTGGCCGCAGTTGTGATCACGCGCATGTTATTTCCCGGCCGGCCCTTCCTGCTGGGCACTGCGGCGATCCTGGCCATCGTTGGCCACATGTTTCCGCTATGGCTGGGCTTTCGCGGCGGCAAGGGCGTAGCGACCGGGCTCGGAAGTTTTGCGCTGCTGGTTCCCAAAACCATTCTGATGATAGTTGGTATCTTTATCGCTATATTTCTGATTTTCCGTTATGTGTCGCTGGCTTCGATCCTCACGGTTGGCTTGTTCCCGCTTCTTGTCTGGCTTTTGGAACCCGCTCAACGCGTGCCTCTGGCGGGCTTCGCTACGGCGTCTTCCCTGTTGATCATCGGCAAGCATCACGAGAATATTCGTCGCCTGCTCGCTCACACTGAGCCCCGCTTCCAGTGGAGGAGGGGATGAGCGAAATCACGATCATTGGCGCCGGAGCATGGGGCACGGGACTGGCCATTGCCCTGGGACGCAAGGGAACACACCGCATTCGGCTGTGGGCCCATGAGACAGAAGTTCGCGAATCCATCAATCAGCGTCACAGCAATGATCTTTTTCTGCCGGGGCACATACTGCCGGACTCCGTAACTGCCACCGGCCATTATCAGGAAGCGGTGCGCGGGGCGCAGATTGTGGTCAGCGTGATGCCGTCGCATCATTGCCGGAGAGTATTTGAGGAGATGTGGGTTTACTTGACGCCGGAGATGCTGATTGTCAGCGCCACGAAGGGTCTGGAGAATGAAACTCATCTGCGCATGTCGGAAGTGATCGCACAGGTGATCAAGTCGGCGCAGGGATCTGCCCCGCGTGTGGGGGCGCTAAGTGGGCCGTCGTTTGCCAAGGAGGTGGCGCGGGGAGATCCGACGGCTGTCACCATCGCTTCACTTGACGATGGGCTGGCGGAAACCGTGCAACGCGAGTTCAGCGATCCGCAGTTCCGGGTTTACACCAACGATGACGTGATCGGCGTGGAACTCGGAGGCGCGTTGAAGAACACCATCGCGATCGCGGCGGGGGTTTGCGACGGGTTGGGACTCGGACACAACTCGATTGCGGCGCTCATCACCCGCGGACTAGCGGAAATGACTCGCCTGGTAGTGGCCTGTGGTGGGCATCCAGAAACCATGGCAGGACTGGCTGGACTTGGCGACCTGGTGCTGACCTGCACGGGAGGGCTGTCACGCAATCGCAGCCTCGGCGTGGAACTCGGCCGGGGCGGTAAATTGCCCGACATTATTGCGGGCATGCACGGCATGGTGGCAGAGGGGGTTTTCACCACCCACGCTGCGGTCGAACTGGCGCATGTTCATAAAGTAGAGATGCCCATCACCGCTCAGATGGACGCAATCCTGAATCGCGGAAAGTCACCGCGAGAGGCCATCCACGAACTGATGACGAGAAGTGGAAAGCGGGAAACCGCGTAGTTTTTTCATGCCAATTCGCCGGAAATACATGCCGTCCGACGGTACTTTCGTAACGGTGAGCCTCGCGTCTTCCCAAGTAAACTTGTAGAAGAACCCCCAAGACATTTGCCGTGCGCCCCGCACGGCGCGTAGGGTCACTTTGTCGCTAAAGCTGCCTACACCATCGCGCCTGCCCATTCTGTACGTCATCCTAGGTGTCCTTGTCCTGGTCAGCGTGGTGCCGATGTATTTCTACTCGGCGCAGGTAGAGTCAATTAACCGCGACCGGCTGATCACCAACGAGCGGCTGCTGCAGAACGCGGTGACACGATCCCTGGCAGATGACATTTCGCAGCATCAGGAATCGCTGCGCATGATGCTGGCGAATCTGTCGTCGGCGCTGCAGGTGGCCAGCGGCGGAGATTTCACCGCGGAGCATGTGGAAGCCCCCGAGTTGCGGGCGCTGCTGGAGAATTTCGTCTCGTCCTCTGACGATCTGGCTTACGCCACGTTGCTGAATTCTGAGGGCAAGGGGATTTCGGCGGGCCGGATCGCGGCCGACGCATTCTTGCAGCGGGAGCTGGAACGTGGCTACGCAGCCGCCCGCGAAGGCAGAATCTATAACGGCCAGGCACTGGCGGTGGGAAATGGGAAGTCGTCGCGGACGGTGGTGCTGGTTAGCGCGCCAGTCATGGTGGGTGGGCGTTTCGTGGGGATGATTGGCTCGGTCGTAGATCTGCAATTTCTGATCCGACGTCTGCAGGAAGTCAGCCGGGGCGGGCTTATTCCATATGTCGTGGACAGCGAGGGACGCCTGGTCGCAGGCGCCGGGCCCGAATACGCCACCGGCCAAGACATGAGGGACTTGGAGATCGTGCGCAGCTTTGTTGAACTGGGCAGCAAGGCCCAGATGGTGGCCGCGACCCGCGAATTCAACATCACCCGCGGCAAAACCACGATTGCCATGTTGGGCACGTGCAGTCCGGTGACCAACCTCGATTGGGCTGTGGTGGTGCAGAAACCGCGGTCCGAAGCTTATCGCGGCGTTTACGAAATGCAGCGCACGGGACGCATTTTGGCAATCATGGCAATTGCTCTGAGCATCGCCATCAGCGTGTTTGCCGCCCGGCGCATCACCAGTCCGCTCGAAGTGCTGACTCTTTCCAGCCGCGCGATTGCTCGTGGAGATTTCTCGCAGCGGGTCAATCTGAAGAGCCGCACCGAAATCGGCGAACTGGCACACACGTTTAACATAATGTCCCAGGAGTTGGAGCATTTTGTGCACGACCTGAAGCGCGCAGCCACGGAGAACCGCGAACTGTTCATGGGCTCCATCCAGATGCTGGCGGGCGCGGTCGACGAAAAGGACCCTTACACGCGCGGCCACTCTGACCGCGTGACGCGCTACTCGGTGCTGATCGCGCGGGAGATGGGGATTTACGAGGACTACATCGAGACGGTGCGGATTTCCGCGCAACTGCATGATGTGGGCAAGATTGGCATCGAAGATCGCATTCTGAAGAAGCCGGGAGCGCTTACTCCGGAAGAATTCGACATCATGAAGACGCACACCACCAAGGGGGCGAACATCCTGAGGCCGGTGGCGCAATTGAAAGACATGATTCCGGGCATCGAACTGCACCATGAATCGCTCGACGGGCGCGGCTATCCGCACGGGTTGAAGGGCGACGACATTCCCTTGCTGCCGCGAATCATCGCTGTGGCCGACACTTTTGATGCGTTGACCACCAATCGTCCTTACCAGCACGCGCACACCCCTGAAGAGGCGCTGCGAATCATTCATTCGCTTTCGGGCAAGCGACTGGACCCGACGGCGGTGGCGGCGCTGACGGCGATTTACGAACGGGGCGAGATTCATGTGCAGCGTCCGACGCCCATGGCGGCCGCGGCAACCGCTGCCGCTGTGGCGACCCCCGCGGCGTCAGGTCCGGTCGAATCCGAGATTCCGTCCGATCCGGCAAGCGTAGTGCAAGCCAGCCGGGTATAGAACGTCCCTGTCGCATCCCAGCCTGGATTCAAAGTCTCGCTATAATGAAGGCTTGCGCCTTTCACGGCCCATCAATCCATGATTCAAACCCTTTTTGGCAGTCTCGATGAACAGCAGAAACCCAGCTTCCTGGAGCGGATGAAAGAGGCAGTCACGCGCACGCGCGAGAGCCTCAGCGAACGCATCGAGGAGGCGGTTGCGTTCAGCAAGGAAATTGATCGCCATACGCTGGACGAACTGGAAGCTACGCTGATCAGCGCCGATCTGGGGAGCCCCACCACGCGCGAGGTGCTCGGCAAGTTGCGGGAAAAGGCAGACCGCAAGCAGATCAAGAATGTGGATGAGCTAAAGCGGTTGCTGAAGGAAGAGCTGCTGGCCATTCTGAATACGGCGAACACGCGGCCGGTGGAAAAGGTCGATGGTACGCCGGAAGTGATCCTGGTCGTGGGTGTGAATGGCACGGGCAAGACCACGACCATCGGCAAGCTGGCGCAGGTTTTTCGTTCGCAGGGAAAAACTGTTCTGATGTGCGCTGCCGATACCTTTCGGGCGGCGGCCATCGAGCAACTGGAAATCTGGGGTGAGCGTACGGGGACGGAAGTGATTCGGACCAAAGCCGGGGGTGATCCTGCGGCGGTGCTATATGACGCGTTGCAGGTGGCGACGGCACGGCACACGGATTTTGTGATCGTAGATACGGCTGGGAGGCTGCACAACAAGTCGAACCTGATGGCGGAACTGGAGAAGATGCGGCGGACGGCGCAGCGGATTATTCCGGGAGCGCCACACGAGACGCTGCTGGTGATGGACGCGACCACGGGACAGAATGGCCTACAGCAGGCGCGGCAATTTACCGACTCGGCTGGCGTCACAGGAATTGTGCTCACCAAGCTGGATGGCACGGCGAAGGGCGGAGTGGTGGTGGCGATTTGCCGGGAACTGGGCTTGCCAGTGCGCTATGTTGGCGTGGGGGAAAAAGCCGGGGATTTGCTGCCGTTTGACTCGAAGGATTTTGTGGATTCGCTGTTTGCTTAGGCTCCTCAACATCGGAGCGGTCCTGTGAAAAATGGTCGTCAGGCAGAATGCAACGAGTCTTCCCGGTCGGGCCGCAAGACAATGAAACGAAGGAAGTCTCTGGGTGAATTGAGTCCCTCGCATCAAGAAATCGTGCACTATTGGGCCAGGCGCGAGGACGAGTGCGGGCTTGGCGTCGATTGGGCAGAAGCAAGGAACCGATGCTGGCGCTGCGGTTACGATTGCACCCTTAGGCGTTGCCATATAGTCCCCGCTCCTCGTGGCGGACCGAAAGAGCCCCCTAACCTCGTGCTCCTCTGTGGTCGATGTCACAGGGAGGCGCCAAATGTAGCGGATCCCAGGTTCATGTGGATCTGGCTTAGGGCGACGTGTGTTCCCCTCTACGACATGTACTGGACTAACCGTGGCATTGAGGAGTTTGAGAGGATGTTTGGCCGGAAGCCATTCGAAAGGCACGGGTTTGCTGAAGTTATGCCGGAACGTGTGCTCGCTCTGTTGCGCGAGGAGATGCGGAAAACAGCGGTCCACTTTGGCGAGGGACGGGTGAATCCGTCTACTATTGCTTGCACCTTTGCCTTGATCGAGGAGCGAGTGACCGGGCAACTGCCGTCAAAGATCCGCACTCACTCATGACAACCGCCCTCTGTGTCTCTGTGGTGAAATAATGTCTTAGCGTGGCCACTTCTCGCGAAACTGACGAACGCTTCCTCCGCCAAGCGCTGGACCTCGCGCGGGCGGGCATTGGCCAGACCTCGCCCAATCCGAATGTGGGCGCAATTCTGGTGGACGCCGACGGAGTCATCGTTGGAAGGGGCAGCCACACCTACGCCGGCGTTAGGCATGCCGAGATCTTGGCGATCGAACAAGCTGGTCAACGTGCCCGGGGCGCGAGGCTCTACATTAACCTGGAGCCTTGTTCGCATCAGGGACGCACGCCGCCCTGCGCCGATGCAGTGATTACTGCCGGCATCACGCGAGTAGTGGCGAGCATGTCGGATCCCAACCCGCTGGTGAGCGGACGCGGGTTTGAACGGCTGCGGACTGCCGGCGTCAGCGTCACCTCCGGCATTTTGGAAGCGGAGGCCAAGGGGCTGAACGAAGCGTTCGCGAGATACATCCGTGGGCATATCCCGCTAGTGACGCTGAAAGCGGCGATGACTCTGGACGGCAAGATTGCGCCACCACCGGGCGAATCGCGCAACCCGAGTGCGCTCGGCGCTGGGGCCGCGGCGAGGGGATACATCACCGGCGAAGCGGCGCGCGCGCACGTGCAGGAACTTCGCCATCAGCATGACGCCATCCTGGTGGGCGTGGGTACGGTGATTGCGGATGATCCGCTGCTCACCGACCGCAGCGGACGTCCGCGAGGCCGGCCGTTATTGCGCGTAATCCTCGACTCGCATTTGCGGCTGCCCCTGGAATCGCGGCTGGTGAATACTGCGCAGGAGGATCTGCTGGTGCTGTGCTCATTCGCGGAAGAGAAGAAACGAAAGCAGCTTCAGGAGCGCGGAGTGTGGGTAGAGCAGATTCCGCAACCTTCCGTCGAGGGACATCCTGACCTGACAGCAGTGGTGAAACACTTGGGTGAACGTGAGATTGCGAGCCTGATGATCGAAGGCGGCTCGATGGTAAACTGGGCGGCGTTGTCCTCAGGGATTGTCGACAAGATTTTCTTTTACTATGCTCCCAAGATTCTGGCGGGAACGGGAGCGGTGCCGTTTTCAGCAGGCGCGGGGTTCCCGCACCTGGGCCAGGCGGCGCAGGTCAAATCCATACGGCTGCACCGTTTCGGAGAAGACTTTGCGGTGGAGGGCTATTTGAGGGATCCCTATGAGTGAAGCATTCAGCACTCAGCCATCAGCATTCAGCCAACGAGATATCCGCTACCCTCCATTCCCGCTCGGACAACGTTGACTGACTGAATGCTGAATGCTGAATGCTAGGATAGTCCCAATGTTCACCGGCATCATCGAAGAAGTTGGCCGGGTTATCCGAGTCGCCCAGAGAAAGGGCACGCGCGGGCTCACGGTTTCGTGCGCGCGGCTCGCGAAGGGACTCCGCAAGGGCGACAGCATGGCTGTAAGCGGGGTGTGCCTGACGGCGGTTGAGATCAGGCCGGAGTCGGTGGGTTTCGATCTGGCAGAGGAGACTTGGAAGCGGACTTCATTTTCACGCATCAAGCCAGGGGCTTTGGTGAACCTCGAGTTGCCGGTGCGACCGGATGGGCGATTCGGCGGACATATTGTCCAGGGCCACGTGGACGGCACGGGCAAGTTTCTCGGCCTTGATCGGATCGAGAATGCGGACGACTACTGGCTGCACATCGAGATTCCGCCGGAGCTGACCAGCTATGTCATTTCCAAGGGATCGCTCTCGATCGAAGGCATCAGCCTGACGGTGGCTAAGGTTGAGGGCACGCGGGTCATGGCGGCGATTATTCCTCACACTGTTGCAGCAACCAACCTGAAAACGCTTGTGCCCGGGGATGCGGTGAACCTTGAAGTCGATGTCATCGCAAAATATGTTGAGAAGATGATGGCGGAAAGAACCGGCGGTGCGATTACGTTGGAGAGGCTGACAAAAGAGGGTTTCTAGTGCTCAGTTCGCTCAGGCCGGCTCCAGAGTCAGTTCATCGAGCGCCAGGAACTCCTGCACGATTGGTTCCTCGCACTTTTCCATTTCGGGGTAGGTGCCAAAGAATAGCGCTTTAGCCTCGTGCAGAAAGACGATGCGATCCGCCAGCTTCTTGGCGAGGCGCATGTCATGCGTGACCACCACGCTGGTCAGGTGCAATTGTGCCTTGAGTTTCTTGATCAAGTCACCGAGCAACTGGGCCATCAGCGGGTCAACCATGGTGGTGGGTTCGTCGAAGAGCACGCAGTCGGGCCGCGCGGCGAGGGCGCGGGCGATAGCCACCGATCGCTTCATGCCGGTGGAGAGATCGGAAGGCAGCAGGTCTCTCATTTCCTTGACCCCCACCATGTCCAGCAAGCCATCGACGACCTGAAAGATTTGCTGTTCGCTGAGTTCACGGTGCTCGCGCAGAGGAAACGCCACGTTTTCGCCGACGGTGAGTGAGTCGAAGAGGGCTCCATTTTGAAAAACCATGGTGACCTTCTTGCGGATTTCGTCCATCTGCTCGTCGGTGTAATCGGTGACGTCCTGATAGGCGACGATGAGCCGGCCTGAATCGGGTTTCAGAAACCCCATGATGTTATGGAGTGAGACCGACTTGCCGACGCCGCTGCGCCCCAGAATGCACACCGTCTCTCCGGGCATGACGCTGAAGCTGACCTTGTCCAAGATGCGCTTACTGCCGAAGGACTTGGAGACTTCTTTAAATTCGATGTAGGGACCGAGTTGTTCTCCGCCTTCACCCATACTGGAATCCATGATAAATGAATGAGGCTCGGGGGGCTAGGTGGCCGGGTGGGATCTGCGTTGCTCCTCTTGCCATTCCTCCGGGGTATTCAGATTGCAAAACATGGACGCGGAAAAGCCGGCACCCGTCAACTCGTCATTTTCGATCATTCTGACTTTGACCTTCGAGAATAAGGCATCGATTTTGTTCCTTCCCGCCTGGAGGGCCTGCTCCGCCACTTGCACAAAGTCGCGGCGATAGACCGCGCACAGGGGCTGCGAGACTCCATCTACGCGAGGCACGATGACGACTGCATCCGTGTCTCTCGCCAGAGCGAATATGAATTGCAGGAAGTTGAGTTCGATGAGGGGCAAATCGACGGCCAGCATCAGGTTCAAGTCCGTCATCGTACTCGACAGTGCAGCGTGAATTCCTCCAAGGGGACCGCGATCGCGGTAGATGTCCTCGACCACGCGACCGAAGCTGGTAAACTTCTGTCGGTCGCCGACGATGCGCACGTTTGGCGTAAGCGCAGCCAACAACTTCAGGGAATGAGAGAGAAGAGTTCCGTCCGCCCACGGGAGGAAGGCTTTGTCGCGGCCCATGCGAGTGCTTTTGCCGCCCGCCAAGAGGAACGCGGTCAGATCGGTCATGGTTGATTCAAAACCGCTGACATCGTAGTCCGAGGAGATTGCGGGGTCAATCTGCCGGAGGGTACAAGGGGCGAACAAAGCGATGAATTTAAAGGCATTATATTCACTCCTGTTCACACCGTTAGACCTCGACGTTGAGGCGGTCGCCGGTTCGCCATTGGCAAAGCACGTTAGTAACCTTCCCAAACTTGGCGGCCCGTAAGATGATGGCCTTTCCGGTGACCCACGGAGAAAGACCAACATGCCTCAGAAGTTATTGGACGTTCTTATGTTAGGGCGTTGCTCTCACGAATTCTCCTGGCCGCGGCGGGGGAATGACGGGGATTTCTACCAGGTCTGCCTGGTGTGTGCGGTGGAGTACAAGTACGACTGGAAGACCATGCGCCGCACCGAACGCGTGGAGCGAGCTGCGGCTGAAAGCGCTTCCGAAGCGACTACGCGACGCCGCAGCAGCCACTCTCGCAAGCCCACATGGGTTCCACGGGCTCGCCGCCTCAAGCTGGATACGCCAGTCCGCTACCGGGTAAAGAACCTGGGGGGCTGGCAGGAAGGCATCATCCGGAACCTGAGCCAGTCCGGAGTACTGTTGCAGGGTCCGCAGCGCTTCCCGGATAACACACTGGTGGAGATGGTGTTCGAAATGCCCGAAGAAATCTCGGGGCAGAAAAACAGCACCGTGCTTTGTCAGGGGCGAATCATCCGCACCAAAGAAACGCTAGAGGCACAGGACGACGTCGAAAACACCAGCCTGGCCGCCAGTATCCTGGACTACAAATTCGTTCATCCACGCGCTGCTGCCGCCGAAGCACGGCCTGCAGACTGAGCCAATAACTTGTTGGTAGCACTAAGTTTGCTGCTGGGTTAAGCGTCGTACCTCCAGGGGCAAAATTCCTCGCCAGCAAAGCCTGCCTTGCATCTAAACTACCTACTGAGGGGTACGCCCACGCGGGAGTTTTTCTATGAAGGCTGGAGCTTCGTTCTGCTTGTACGCGATACTGATTCTTACACTGGCAGCAGGTGTGGGGTGTTCCGGAGCGCCAAGCGATGCGCAGATGGCGAGTGACATTCAGGCCAAGCTAACCGCCGATTCTGGTCTTCAAGGAAAGCAGTTGGGGGTGCAAGCCGCGAACGGCACCGTGACTCTATCAGGTACGGTGGATAACGACGCCCAGCGCGATGCGGCAGCGCGGTATGCGGCTTCCGAGGCCGGCGTGAAGCAGGTAGTCAACAACCTGCAAGTCGCGCCGCCGGCGCCGATTCACACCGCCCAAACGCCGCCCGCGCGGGAGAAGCGCAAACCGTCACCCACGAAGCATCCTCAACCACGCAAATTGGAGGATGACGCTTCACCGGCGATCGCTGACAACCCACCTGAGGCAGCCGCCGCAGTACCTGCGCCGGCGGCCGCTCCGGCACCGGTTTCGACGGTTGTGATTCCACCGCCCACGCCGCAACCTGCATCGCCCCCACCACCTCCTCCACCGCAGAGAGTGACCGTTCCTTACGGCACGGTTTTGTCGGTACGGCTGGTCGATCCAATTGATAGTGAGAGGAACCAGCTCGGAGATGTCTTCCATGCCACTCTGAACGCTCCCATCACCCAGGACGGGGCGGTCGTGATTCCCTCGGGCAGTGACGTGCAGGGCCACCTGGCGGATGTGAAAAGCGCGGGGAAGTTCGCGGGAAAATCAGTCGTAATCTTGCAGCTGGACAGCATCTCATCGGGCGGTCAGACCTACAATGTGCAGACCGATCAGTACACGCGCGAGGGCAGTTCGCGCGGCAAGAACACAGCTGAGAAAGTCGGCGCCGGGGCGGGCATTGGAGCCATCATCGGCGCGCTCGCCGGCGGCGGAAAAGGTGCGGCCATCGGGGCCGCGGCCGGGGGCGGCATAGGTGGCGGCGTCCAAGCCGCAACTAAAGGCCAGCAGATCAAGCTGCCATCAGAGACGGTGTTGAACTTCACGTTACAAGCTCCAGTGACAGTGGTGGCAACCAACCAGGGGCCCGACGCAGGGCGGCAAAAACTTGGGCCGAACAACTAGAGCAGTGTCTACGCGGATGGGACGGAATTTACAACCATTCCCACCGCGACCTTGCCCCATTGACCTTCTGTACACCGCCTTTAGTACCCTGCTTCCCGGCCTGGGATGCCCCGTATAATCAAGCAAAACCAGCAGGAAAATCTGCGTTCTAGACAAAGGTACCTTTGGATCCGGTATTGGCATTGGCGATGTTTGCGCTGGGGCTGGCCTTTGGCAGCTTCCTGAATGTGTGTATCTATCGGCTGCCACGAGGGATGTCCACGATCGCCCCAGGCTCGGCCTGCCCGCAATGCAAAGCGCCGATTCGGTTTTACGATAACGTGCCCATTCTGAGCTGGCTGATTTTGCGGGGCCGCTGCCGAAACTGCCGGAGCTGGATCTCGCCGCGATATCTGGTGGTCGAACTGCTGACTGGATTGCTTTTCCTTGCCTGCTATCAGCATTTTGGGTTCGCCCTGGCTACCGTCAAGTACTGCACCCTGGGCTTTCTGCTGCTAGGGCTGATTTTTACCGACGCGGAAACACAGCTCTTGCCGGACAAGATGACGCTGACCGGGCTGGCTTTCGGACTGGTGTTCAGTCTGCTGGTTCCGGTGAACGACTTGGTTTCGCAGCTCTTGCCGGGAATGATTTCCCTGCCGGCTTTCAGCACCTCCTGGCGCTGGCTGTCGCTGCTGGATGGGCTGACGGGAGCGGTGGTTGGGGCCTCGTTCATTTACGGAGCCGGAGCCATCTACCTGCGGGCCCGCGGAGTGGAAGGCATGGGCTTCGGCGATGTAAAGCTGATGGCGATGGTGGGAGCGTTTCTGGGAGTGCGCCTGACCATCTTCACCATCTTTGCGGGATCGATCGCGGGTTCGCTGTTTGGGGTGTGGACGCTGACCGCAGTTTGGTTCAAACGCACCCACCGGCGGATGACACGGAACCATGAATCCGGCCGCGAGGCACGACGGCGGGCCTGGGGATCGGCCAACATTGCCATGCGGCACTTTCCCATGCCGTTCGGAGTCTTCCTGGGTGGTGTGGCCATGATCGCGCTTTTTTTCGGCAACCAGTTTCTGCGCTGGTACTGGAGGTTGCTGTGAAAGTGTTGAGCAATCCCATGGTGATGCGGGTGGTGTTCGCGCTGTTCGTTTCGGGTTTCGTCTGCGTAGTGGGAGTCGTGCTGGTGCGCCGTTTGCGCCGCATGTTTACGGAAGCGGGGTCGCTTGACGACGCGCGGCCGGAACCGGAACAGTTCCCGATGCACGCCTACAATGCGGTGATCCAGCAATTGAAACAGCAGAAGTATGAGTTAGCGACCGCTCAGCAGGCGGAACGGCGGCGGGCCAAGGCATCAGAGAACATCAGCGCAGCAGTACTTTCGCGGCTGCCCAGCGGCGTCATGTTTTTCGCCGCAAATGGCTTGGTGCGCCAGGCCAATACCGCGGCCCGGCAGATTCTGGGATTCGCATCGCTGGCGGGAATGAGCGCGCACGAGATTTTTCGCGAGGCAACGCTGGCTCCGGCGGAGGGATTACCATCCACACTCACCGAAGCGATTCAGGCGGCCTTGCACGGCGAGGTTCTGGCCCGAGGCTTGCACGCTCACTACGCCACGCCGGCGGGCGAACACCGCATCCTCGATGTCACGATGACTCCGGTGTTTGCGCCCGCGGGAGACACCCTGGGAGCGGCTTGTCTGATCAACGACAAGACCGAAATGGTGGAGATCCAACAGCAGCAGGAACTGCACGGGGAAGTGTCCGCCGAAATGGCGCTGGCCTTACGCACTTCGGTGGCGACCATCTCAGGATACGCGCAGCAACTCGCAACCGGGCGTAATCCCGAGCAGACGCAACAGTTGGCCGAGGACATCATTTTAGAAGCAGCCCAATTGGACCACAGAATTGGTGGATTTCTGACAGGCGCGAGAGAGGCAAGCCGTGCTGCTGAAGCTTGATTTGATTGACGCCGATTCTTCCGAATAGACGCGGGGAGACGGCAAATAAGGATGGAGCAACCATGAAACGTACACTGTTTGCATTGCTGGCTGGAATTCTGATGTCGGGGCTGCTGACTGGCGTCGCGAATGCGCAAGACGTAAGCACAAACGCGCAGGAACCCTCCCTGGGCAGCTACGCCCGTGCGGTGAAGAAGGACAAGAAGCCACAACAGGCGGCCGCCAAGAAGTTCGATAACGATAACCTTCCCAAAGACGACAAGATCAGTGTCGTGGGAAATGGAGCCACAGCTTCGGTTGAGGCATCGGACGCGCCGCTGAGTGAATCGCCAGCGGCGGCGACTCCGACGGACAAGATGACCGTGCAACCTGGGCAAACGCAGGAACAACGGCAGGTGGTTTACGACCAGTGGCAGCAGAAAATCAATACGCAGCAATCCCAGGTTGACCTCTTGACGCGTGAACTGGATGTGGACCAGCGCGAGTACCGCGTGCGTGCAGCCGCATTCTATGCGGATGCCGGCGACCGCCTGCGCAACCAGGCGGCGTGGGACAAGGAAGACTCGGACTACAAGCAGAAGATTGCCGACAAACAGAAAGCCCTGGACGAAGCCAAGCAGCAGATGACGGACATGCAGGAAGAGGCCCGCAAGTCGGGCGTACCGTCGTCGTCGCGCGAAGCCGTCCAGCCGGAGCCTCAGCAGTAAACCGCGGCGTCGGTCACAGCCTCCGGCGCAAGCCGGAGGCTTCTTTTATTGGCCGCCAACGCCGGCACGCGACAATCGTCAGCCGACTACGCTTTCCCCAGATACTTTCCAACTAATTTGGCGCAGGCTTCGACAAAATCCTGTTCCGGTTTCGTGAAGGTGCCGGCGAAATAGCTCTCGACATCGAGCTCCGCAGCGAGCTTGTTCTTCACGAAGATGGGAACAACAATTTCACACTTCACCATGGGCGATCCCGAAAGATAACGCGGATCCGTCGAAACGTCATGCACAACCACGATCTGCCCGCTGCTGGCGGCGGCGCCACAGAGTCCTGTGCTGAGGGGAATGCGGGCATTGGGCGCAAAGCTGCCGACGAAAGGGCCGACCAGCAGGAAGCCGGGGTCGGCCGGGTCGAGGAGATAAAAGCCGACCCAGTTGTAGCGCGTCATCTTTTCGTGGAGGCGCTGGGCGACACGCTCCATAAGCGACTGGACCGTAAGAGCGGCCAAGGCGAAGTCCTGAAATTCCCGGAGAAGTTCTTCATGCACAAGCATTATTTTTCCGCCCTCATGCTGAGCGTCAGGAAGACTTGGTGGCACTCAAAAATGTGTCGATTCTGTATCTCCTTATTTTCCTACCGCCGGTGCCGGATACTCCGGCAGCTTTTCTTTGTTGACGTTGGCACGCTTCACTCCAGATTGAATCTTCATTCGTGGGTCAAGCTACTTTCATAACTGCGAGTGCGACATAAGAGTAGCAGGCGAGGGGTCAGAAACACGCCCACGATGTGTGCGCCTAAACACAAAGACAGCAAGGATGGAGAACCGGGAGGTGGCTACGCGGCATTCGGCTGCGTCACTGGCATGACCGCAGTTTTACCGAAGGGCGTCCGGTCAGGAGCCGGACGCCCTCCAGTTGCCACGTTCAGTGTACGGTGATCTCGAATACCGTGCCCCCGCCCGCGCCATCTGCACCGGCGGTTCCGTAGACATTGCCGAGAGCGTCGAAGATCAAGCTGCCTCCGGGACCCGCGCCGTTAGAGGGAGGTCCGAGACCGACGAAGCTATAAGCGAGACCGTTCCCGACCTGCTCCAGGCGAAAGACGCCGCCGCAGCCGTTATTGCAAAACTGGTTCTCTCGTCCCCCGATGCCTGTCGTGCCATAAAGTCTGCCCGCTGCGTCGAACATCGGCGTAGATCCCGGCTCAGCTCCGTGCACGAGATCGAAAGAGTGCAGCACGGTGAGCGTCCCAGTTGATTGGCTCAACATGAATACGAGTCCGTATCCGCGAGGGCCGCCGATGACGTTTCCAAACAGGTTGCCGCTGCCATCAATCGCCACACCGGTGCTGGGGAAGCATCCGGTCTTGCCGCAGTCGAAAGTGTGCAGGACGCTTTCCGTCCAAGCGCCGGGACTGGGCGCAAGCTTATAGATAGCGCCGCATCCGTAGGGAGGGTTACAGGTCAGGATTCCACCGATTGCGGTGGTTCCGTAGAGATTGCCCGCGGTATCGAATGCGACCGCTGATCCCGGTTCTCCTCCGTCCGCACCATCTTGAAACGCATAAAGGATATGCTCAGTCCAGGTTCCGTTCTGACCCGGCGTCAGTTCGAATACCGTGCCGCATCCCAAGCCATTGCAGCCGGTGTTGGCACCGTATCCGGTTGTACCGTAAAAGTTCCCGCCATTAGCGACCAGACCAGCCTGCGGATAATTGCCGTCGGTTCCACCCTGGAAGTTGTAAATGATGGTCTCGGTCCATGATCCTTTTCCATCCGGCGACAGCTCGTACACCGTGCCGCAATTGTAGAAACCACCACAGCCGGTTCCGCCGTAGATGGTCGTACCAAAGAGATTGCCGGCGCTATCGAGGACGAGGCTGCCGTGAGGCTGGATCCCATCGGAACCACCGACGAAGGTGTGGATTGTGTGGTCAGTCCATGTGCCATCGGAGTTAGGCGTCAGCTCAAAAACCACGCCGCATCCGCCGATCGACAGGCACTGGCCCGCCTGGCTGCCTCCGAGTTCGGTCGTGCCGTACAGGTTGCCGGAAGAATCACTAATCAGGCCTGCGGGCCCGCTGCCATCCGCCCCGCCGGCAAAACTGTAAAGAACTTTTCTCTGACCCCAGGCAGCAGTCGCCAGAAGAGTTAGAACTACGAGAGATACGCTGTGCAGTGTGCTAGGAGATTTCTTGCGGAGCATACGAGGGTGCCTCCAATTCAGTGACGGAGCGCGGTTTCGAGGGTGGTCAAATCCCAGTGTGGGAAATGTTAATACTCTGGCGCGCGGGAAAGCAATAGCGAAAATGCATGTCTGTGAACTCCTCTAGTTGATGACTAGAACCAGGGTGGTTGAGTTTCCGCCGATCGGGCATCCCAAATCAGTAACCGATCGCAGAGACTCCACAGATATCGTCACCGTGCTCCCCGCTGAGCCGGCAAATGAATCGAAGGTCTGCTAATCGTGGTCTGAAGATGGCGTGAGTCCACGAACGTCGTTTGCAGTGCGCTTCCGTTCCACGTGATCTGCGACTGGGGAACGAAGCCGTTTCCATTCACGATTAACAGGACTGATTCTGCGTCGCCTGGAGCAGTGTTTGGCGAGAGAGAAGTAAGTTGGGGCTGAGGAACCGAGCCTTGACAACTGTTGAACACAAACATCCCATTGCAGGAAGTCCAACCGGATAACAGGAGGACCAGGGCCGTAATGGAGACAATTCGAACCAGGGGAAGACGCTTACGGGGGTTAAAGAGGTCAGAACGTATCCTAGCCCAACCCATTACTGGCATCAATTGTAACGCTGAACGGCTTGCCCCGCGCGGCTTTTCGCCCGCCCTCCCTTCTATTCGGTTGTCGGAAAACGCGTGATTTCACGAGCAAGCTCCCGGATCATGCGAGAGTCAGGCCTCGCCACGGAGTCTCCAAATCTGTTTCACATGATGTTGCCCGTGCGCCAGATGAAACTTTCGCCATTGGCGTGCGGTGAGCGGTCCAAGCACCGGATGGTCGAGAATGCGAGTGGAGCGGCCGAAACGAGTTTCGCATTGCGTGATCAGTTGGTCCATGGCGGTAAGTTTGGCTTCCAGTGCCTTCACCACCTCTTCCGCAGGCATGCCAAGTGGGATCGTCCGCTCCGGAGCTTTTCGTCCTTCGGGAAAGTAGCCTAGGCTGGTCACGAGCAACGTTGCTACTCGCTCTTTCAGGGTTACAGGGCGTGCCAGCGGACGGCCTTCCTGCAAGCAGCGCTCGAATCCTTTTGCGCTTCCCGCGTAAGTCAGGTAGAGATGCTCCAGTACCTGGGCGGCGCACCACTTGCCCTCGGGATGACGGGCGAGAGCGGCGGTGTCCATGCCCAGCGTTGCGGAAGTAATCGCATCTTGTAACCTTTGCAGATACGTGTCCATGGCGGAATCTTGTTCTTTCATCTAGTAGAATGACAGCCAACATCCACGGTCGCAAATTTTATTCAGGTGGGAAAGATGCTATGAAGAAACGGTTCATCGCAGTGGCGGCGCTGTTGCTGATGACGGGGTGTTCTTCGGAGCCGGCCAAGCCGGCGCAGGCAGAAAAGCCGCAGCCCAAAGCCCCGGAATTTGAGACTGGCCGCGTGGCTTTCCAGAGGCTCTATGTCGCCGCCCACGGCTGGGCGCGCGATGCGCAGGGCTACCGGGTGGAGTCGCAGCTCTCGGCGGATTCAAAGGGCAGGGATGGCAAGGCTGATGTGTGGCGGGCTTCGTTTGCATCGGCGGCATCGCGCGGTGTGAAATCCTACCTCTGGTCAGGCACGGACGCTCCGGGTGCGCCGTCGCGGGGAGTTTCTTCGGGCGCGGAAGACAACTACAGTCCGGCCAACTCCTCCACTCAGATCTTCGATATTGGCTTCCTAAAAGTGGATTCGGACAAGGCGCTCGAAACCGCGCAGAAACACGGCGGCGATAAGCTGCTGGAAAAGGATCCGGACACGCCGATCATTTATGTGCTGGACTGGAACCGGTCCACCAGCGAGCTGATCTGGCACGTGATCTACGGAACCAGCCGGAACGATGCCAAGCTGACGGTGGCCGTCAACGGCACCACCGGAGACTTCATCCGTGTGGAGAAGTAGTTATTTTGGTGGTGTCTTGCCGGAGGTCTGTTTCTCGGCGGCACCCAGTTTGTTCAACGCCTTCCTCGCATCCTTCGACAACGGTCCTTGCGGCAGAATCCTCAGATATTCCTTGAAGTGAGCCACGGCATCGTCAGGCTGGTCCAGCTTTTCGTAACATTTCGCCATTTTGAAGTTGGCAAGAGCATCGTTTTCTTTGAACGCCAGCGCATCTTGGTAGCGGGCGAGAGCGGCCTTGTAGTTCTTGAGCTTGAAGTAGTAATCACCCACTTCGTTATCTTTGGCGGCGCGGTAGGGATTGAAGGGGTGGAGTTCATGCACATCTGCAGACTCATCGCCGAACCCCGGAGCCGCGGTTCCGCTGTTGAGGTGGTTCTTGGGGTCATCCTTGGGCGGGCTCAGATCGATGCGGGTATCGCGACTGGAGCTTTCACCCGGTGCGGTCTTGGGTTCTTCTGTGTCGGAACGCGGAGGGGCGTCGTTGGCCGGGGGAGCTTGCTGCTGAGCAAGCACCCAACCCGAGAGGCAAAGAAACGCCAGCAAGACCAGGCTGCGCATAAGAAGATTTTAGCGCGTTGTAGGGCGGAGGGAAGGGTCGAAAAGCTTCGATCACTGGAGGACGCTGAGGAACACTGAGAAAACACTAGAAGCAAAAAGCCAGGCCATTCCATTTGGGGGAGGGATTGGAATGGCCTGGGTTGGCGAAGTCCTCCGGAGAGGAGGGCTAAACCTGTTGAAGTCTACTGTCCCGGCGGCATGGCCTTGCTGCTGGTAGCTGCCGGAGCGGCGCCATCGCTGGTGTTGGTCATCAGGCGCACGTCCACGCGGCGGTTCTTGGCCCTGCCTTCGCGGGTCGTGTTGGATTCTACGGGCTTATCTTTCCCCAAGCCAATCAGGTAAATCTTGTAGGCGGGGACATTATGTTGCGATGCCAAGTACTGAATGACGGCATCGGCGCGACGCTGGCTGAGGGCGTAGTTGTATTCGGCGTCACCAGTCGAATCGGTGGCTCCCTCCACCGTAATGATGTACCCCTTGGTATTGGGAACATTGCCAGCGAGTTGATCGAGCGCGTCCGTCGCTTCCTTGGTCAGATTGTCTTTATCGAAACCGAACTGTACCGAGGTCTGATTCACCATGCGGTAGTTGTCCAGATTGGCGACGGCGTTCTGCAGGGTATCAACGCGGTTCGAAGCACTGCTGGCCAGGGTCTGGGCCTGATCGGCCTGCTGTCCGGCGGCTTGTGCCTTGCGGTTCACTTCGTCGGCCTTAGCCTGGACCTGCTGAATGCCGGATTGCGACCGCGAATCGACGTCCTTGATGTCGCGCGAGTTTTTGGCGGTCATGTCATCGAGTTCGTTGGTCTTGTTGATGAGGGGCGTGGTTTCCTGGCGAACATAGTTCTTACTGGCGCACCCCACCGTGCCAAGCGAACTCAGTGCGAGCAGAATGGTTATCGAAGTACGATTCATCTTGGAAGGGCTCCTTTGACCCGGCCAGTACCTGGGCTACGCCTTCTACTTAAGCACGAGCACTGCCAACCTGCCGCACCCGTTAACATGTTGATGATACGGACGATGTTCCCTTTTGCATGTGGTTGACTGCTTCTATCAGAGTAGAACAAAGCGATGTGGATTGGGGAAATTTTATACGGTGGGGGTTCGCGATCCGCTCGCGATACGCCGTGCCAGCGCTCAATGTCTCGGTGGACACAGGATCGGGATGACTTCGCGTCGGTTTCGCCGATAGACGCGAAAATCCGCTTCATCGACAGTGATGACGGTGTGTCGCGGATAGAGTTCACTCAGCCGGATAAGGCAAAGATCGGCTAAATCAGGCTTGCGCTCCTGGTAGCGCTGGGCTAGTGCTGTCAACTGCTCCAGGTTTTCCGCACAGCTAAAATCCAAGGTTAGCAAACGATCGCTCACCAGAGACAGAACATAGGAAGTTGATCCAAGGTGAAAAGCAGCTTCAGCGAGAACCGCCTCGCACGTGATCAGTGGTTCCGTCAGCCCTTTTGCGAGATTGAGAGCCCAGGGGTGGTGGCTGTCAGTCTGGTAGCCGAACGCAACAATAAACCCCGTGTCTGCAATCCCTTTCATGTGCGCGAGAAGCCTTTGCGGGAGGACATATTTGAAGGTCCGCTAAATTTCCCCGCATGGCGAAGAAACGGCTGGCTTCCAGGGGCCTCCATTGCCCGTTCTATGTGTTCTCGAATAATCCGTCCGACCGGAACTCCCGTGCGCTCGGATTCCTGCCTGAGCCAGGCCATGACCGGTTCTGTAAGACGTATTGTCAGTGTGTGACTCATATGGCACAAATGTAACACATCGACAGCGATAAAATAAAGGCTGAATTCCCCAGGCGATGGATCTTTCCAGCAAAATCCGCAGTTTACCCACCTCGGCTGGCGTGTATCTCTACAAGAATGCCGAAGGTGAGGTCATCTACGTCGGCAAAGCCAAGAACCTGCGCAGCCGGGTCGCTTCGTATTTCCACGAAGGCCGCATCGCCGACGCCAAGACCGGAACGCTGGTGCGTGAAGCGGTCGACGTGGACTACATCGTGGTGGCCAACAACAAAGAGGCGCTGGCACTCGAAAATCACCTCATCAAACAGAAGCAGCCACGCTTCAACGTTCTTCTGCGTGACGACAAGACTTATCCCTATGTGCAATTAACTCTGGGTGAGCGATTCCCGCGAGTGTACGTTACGCGTCGACTGCGAAAAGACGGCAGCAGCTATTACGGGCCTTACTTTCCCGCGAAGCTCGCGTATCGCATCGTGGATTTGATTCATCGCCATTTCCTGGTGCCGTCTTGCAAGGTGGATTTGACGCATTTTCATCCCCGGGCCTGCCTTCAGTACTACATCAAGCGCTGCCTAGGGCCGTGTGTGGAGGGTTTGACGTCCCCTGAGATCTATCAGGAGGCGGTGCGGGACGTGAAGTTGTTTCTGGAGGGGAGGACCACCGACCTTTCACGATCTCTGCGGGAACGGATGGCGGAGGCAGCGGAGGCGGAAGAGTACGAACGGGCGGCTAAGTACCGGGATTTGATTTCGACAGTGGAGCAATTACAGGAGAAGCAGCGGATTGCAGCTGTCGAAGGCGATGACGCCGATGTGTTTGGGTATCACTACGAAAACGACATGCTGGCGGTGAATCTGTTTCACGTGCGCGGCGGGAGGGTACTGGATCGGAGAGAGTTTTTTTGGGAGGAATTGCCGGAGTTGGAGACGGAGCACGCGGACTCCAGCCGAGCCGCACCTGACTCCGACCCTTCGACTTCGCTCAGGGCAGGTTCTCAAGGTGGGATGTCTCCATCCGATCAGTTGGAGATGCAAGCAGCAGGGTTTCACCCTGGAGAATTCTTCTCGGCATTGCTCACTCAGCTGTACATCGGACAGCCTTACGTGCCGCGCAATATCTACGTTCCAGTAGATTTTGAAGATCGGGAGGCGCTAGGAGATTTGCTCTCCGAGCAACTCGCAGCCGCGGGCGGGCGCGCTACACGCGTTCACATCGAAGTCCCGCAACGGGGCGACAAGCGCGCTCTGATCGACCTGGCGGGGAACAACGCAAAGCAGTCGTACGATCAGCGATTTCGCGTCCTGAAGCCGAACCAGAAGCAGATTCAGGAGGCCCTGCAGGACGCGCTGGGATTGCCGGAACCGCCGAAGCGCATCGAGTGTTTCGACATCTCACACATTCAAGGTGCGGAAACCGTGGCCTCCATGGTGGTGTGGGAAGACGGCCGAATGAAGAAAGCCGACTATCGCAAATTCATCATTCGCAGTGTGGATGGAGTAGACGATTTTGCGTCCATGCGAGAAGTGGTGACTCGCCGTTACAAGCGGCTGCAGGAAGAGAAGAAAAAAAATCCCAGCCTGGTGCTGCTTGACGGAGGATTGGGGCAGTTGCACGCAGCGGCGGACGCGCTGGCATCGCTCGAGATCATCAATCAGCCACTAGCGGCGATCGCGAAGCGGGAAGAAATCATCTACATCTTTGGTCAGGAGAATGAGCCGGTAGTGCTGGACCACCATTCGCCGGTGCTGCATCTTATGCAACTGATCCGCGACGAAGCTCACCGTTTCGCTGTGACTTTTCATCGCAAACGGCGGCAGATGCGCGACCGGTCGACGGAGTTGATGGAGGTTCCTGGAGTGGGGGCCCGCACCACACGCCGTCTGTTGGAACATTTCGGCAGCATGCAGGCTGTGAAACAGGCCGACGCGGCGGCATTGTCAGCGGTGGTCACACGGGTGCAGGCCGAGGGCATTCTGGATCACTTTCGAGGCGCAGATCGCGCTGATAAACGCTGATCTCTCTTTCGCCGGATCTGACCACACTTCCCTGCTACACTAACGATTCACTCCCTGTGCGTCGAGCCATTCCTATCCTGTTAATTCTTGCCGGCGGGCTGCTGCTGCCTCTCGCGGCTGGACAGAACCCGGACCGCCCGAGTCTCGCCACGCCCCAAGAAACGCATTTGCGCAACGTGCGCCAGCTTACTTTCGGCGGACAAAATGCCGAGGCGTACTTTTCTGCTGACGGCAAGCATCTCATCTTTCAGTCTTCGCATGGCGACGTGAAGTGCGATCAGATATTCACCATGAACATCGACGGCTCGGGGACGCGCATGGTGTCGACCGGCAAGGGCCGCACCACATGCAGCTATTTTTATCCGGATGGCAAAAAGATTCTGTACTCGTCCACGCATCTTGCAGATGCCGAATGCCCTCCCCGTCCCGACTTCTCCAAGGGATACGTATGGGCGGTCTATGCCGGCTACGACATTTTCACTGCGAACCCCGACGGCTCCGGTCTCAAGCAACTCACTAGAACTCCGGGATACGATGCCGAAGCCACGATCTCCGAGGATGGGAAGAAGATTGTTTTCACTTCCAGGCGCAATGGCGATCTCGACATTTATTCGATGGACGCCAACGGCAAGCATGTGACGCAGCTGACAAATGAATTGGGTTACGACGGCGGACCGGTCTTCTCTCCCGATCGCAAGTGGATCGTCTACCGCGCCAATCATCCGAATTCCGAGAAAGAGATTGCCGAATACAAAGAGCTGTTGAAGCAGAACCAGATTCGTCCGACGTTTCTTGAGCTGTGGATCATGAAGGCCGACGGCAGTGATAAGCGTCAGATAACGAACTTGGGCGCAGCCAGCTTTGCTCCGGCGTTCTTCCCCGACGGACGGCGGATTATTTTCTCTTCGAACCAGGGTTCTACGGGCGGCATGGGCAATTTCGAGCTTTATGCCATAAACGCGGACGGGACGAACCTGGAACAGATCACCTACAGCCCCGGCTTTGACGGCTTCCCCATGTTCAGCCGCGATGGCAAGAAGCTGGTGTGGGCATCCAATCGCAACGCCAAGGCCCCGCACGAAACTAATATCTTCATCGCTGATTGGGCCCCGTAAGCGCTGCCCGCTTGAGTATTACTTCCGAGTGTCCTTGCCCCGACTTCGCTTCCTGCTGCGCTCTATAATGGCGTGGAGCGTCGAATCAATTACGTGCCTGAGTTCATGAAATCCCGGCAATGGGTGGTCACCCTGGGCTTACTGGGGCTGGTGGCGGCCGCCATCACGGGCGCCATCCTGACCCGCAACTGGGGGTCAGACACGCCACCCACTGCACGCACCACGGCCATACGCAAGATGCTGGTGAACGAGCGCCCGCTGAAGACTGCGCGCACCATGGCCAAGCTGGCTTCGGGATGGGACGAGCGCAACTTTGCCAACGAGGCGCTGCGGCTGGGAGATCACGAGGTAGACCTTGCCTTCGCAGACGCGCTGCGTGACGCCGCTAATAGCCCCGTGCAGTCCACGCCGCAAGCCCGCGAAATGTATGCGCGTGTGAGCAAGGCTGACGCCCTGGCGAAAACTGACCAGGAACACATTGACCAGTTAAACAAGCAAATCGCCAAAGCCAGTGGCGAACGGCTCGATGACCTCAAAGACCAACTTGACTTGGCCACCGCGCAACTCGAACTCGATCAAGATGAACTGGGCGATGCCAAGGAAGACCTGATCCGCTCCGGGGCCGATCCTGAAAGCGTGATCCAACGGCAGTATGAACGCCATGAGGCTGCGGAACATGCGGCAGATGCTGCCCAAACCCAGGCGGCGAGCAACCCTGATGTCAACTATCGCGCTGGCAGTCTTGCGGGCCAACTGGGCGCATGGACTAGCTTGCGTGGCAAGGCGGCACAGCTGGCGCAGGCCCGCGATGAGGCTGGGGAGGTCGCCAAGAACCTAGCGGCAGTCCACGATGTGCTGGAGCAGAAGGTAAGCGCGGAAGGGACAAGCAAACAGGCGATTCGCGAACAGGCCGCGAGCCAAACCCACCAAACCGCAGGCTCGGGCCCGACCAGCGCAACTCTCGCTTCCCTGCGCCATCTTTCCCAAGATCAGAAGGACCTGTCGGATCTAGACAAACGAATTCAAACTGAGCAGGAATTACAAAACGCGTATGCGAGCTGGATTGCGCTAGTGCAGGGGCATCAGCGCATCGCGGCCCACGGCATGATTCAGTCCTTGCTGTGGATCCTGCTGATCGTTCTGGCGGTATACCTGGCCGGACTGGCGATTGACCACCATCTCACCGCCGCAGGCATGGAACGCACCCGGTTGCACACTCTGCGTGTCGTCATTCGCTTTGCCGTGCAAGCCGTAGGAGTGGTGCTGATTCTGTTTGTGGTAGTGGGTGTTCCGCAGCAGACGCCAACGATTCTTGGTTTCGCCGGCGCTGGACTCACGGTGGCGCTGAAAGACTTCATCGTCGGCTTCTTCGGATGGTTCGTATTGATGGGGAAAAATGGTCTGCGAGTGGGTGATTGGGTGGAGATCAATGGAGTGGCCGGCGAGGTAATGGAGATCAACCTCCTGCGCACCGTCCTGCTCGAAACTGGAAACTGGGCGACCACCGGCCATCCTACCGGACGCAAGGTGGCATTCGTAAACAGCTATGCCATCGAAGGCCATTTCTTCAACTTCACCACCAGCGGGCAGTGGCTGTGGGACGAGTTGGAGATTACCGTGCCGGCGGACCAGGATCCCTACCCGCTGATCGACGCCATTCAAAAGACCGTTACCAAGGAGACGGAGGCGAACGCAAAGGCAGCCGCACAAGAATGGGAGCGAGCCGACAGTCATTACAAGGTGCGCGCGGTTTCACCCAGTCCTGCCGTCAACCTGCGCCCGACTCCGACGGGTGTGGAAATCCACATTCGTTACGTCACGCGAGCCGAGGAAAGGGAGGCCATGCGGGCGCGACTGAATCAGGCGTTGGTGCAGTTGCTTCGGGGCAAGGGAGCCGTGGAAAGCGTTCCTTCGGCGTCGTGAGGCGCTTCCCAGAGTCTAAAGCTCGCAGCTCTGAGCCAGAAGAGTTCTGACGTTCTCCGGCAGCCTGGAATCCTGCAGGATTTCTCTTACGACATCGTTCGTTAGTGACTTCGCGAATTCGACCGCATGGTCGAGTGGCGTGTGCTGGTTTCGCAATAAGGCAATCCGGATCTCCCGCCGCAAGGACCACTTGTCGTGTGTGCAAAGCGCCTTCACCAGAGCTGCCGAAGCTTCGTCGCAAAGAACAGCCTTAGTCACCACAACTTCGGTGAGGCGCGGATTCTCCAGCGCCGCTGCGATGATGCGCGGTTCGGAATCCAACAGGAGTGCACCCGCCACTCGTCCTGATGCTCGACGGGCGAGAGAGAGTTTTTCTCCCCCAGAAATTGTTTCCAGGCGATTGATGAGCACTTCTTCCGCCGCCATCTTGAGATCGCCTGAGACCACCGGGGTCAGGGCCACCTGCATGAGATCAAACGTGAACAGCTTGCGTATGAGCAGCAGCGAGACGTGGCGAGCGGATTTCGGGTGCTTGACAATCGCCAGCTTCACCTTGCGACTCTGGGATGCGATGCTGTTCTTGCTGAGTTTCTCGATTGAGTCCGGCTGAAGATCGACTCGTTGCAACAGAGCCAAAGCGGAGTCTTCGTCTAGAAGGCGGGTCTCTGTTTCCGTGAGATCAGGAGCGACGCGGTTTTCGGTGGTGCTGACAACCGGTGAAGCGTTCACGGTCTTGGAGTCGTCGTCGGTCATGCACGCTGCGGCAGAGTATTTGGCTAGGCTTTGGCTCCGAGGGCGGCTCTGCGAGCCAAATCCAACGCGCCCTTTACCGGGTCAACCAGGTTGACGTTGACCATGGCGTTAGGACATTCCAACCGCAGCCTATTGTAGAAAACCTGGCGGATCAGTGCCGAATTACGGAAGACACCTCCCGACATGGCCACAGGTGCGTGATCAGCGTCCGCGAACAAGCGCGAAATCACGATTTTCGCCAGCGTCGCCAACTCTGCTCCCGCTTGCGCCAGAATATCGTGGGCGCTGGGATCGCCTGCATCCGCGGCAGCCAATGCCGCGGGAAACAAGCCAGCGAAGTCGGGAGGCGGCGAGGCATTGGACACCACGATCATTTGTTCGCGCGTTATCACGCCCCAGTCCTTCATGATGTTCTCCAGCAGCGCGCCGCTCTTGCCTTCATCGCAGACGCGCAACGCGGCCGCGACGGCGGCACGACCGATCCAGTGTCCTGAACCTTCGTCAGAAATGGCGAACCCCCAACCTCCGGCGCGCGCAGTCTGACCGGCGGCGTTGCGTCCGTAAGCGATCGACCCGGTGCCGGCAATCACGACTACTCCGGGGCCGCCGTCGGAAGCTGCCTCCATAGCGATGACCATGTCACCCACCACTTCAACTTCACCAGACACCAGCTCAGAGAGGATTCGCCGAACGATTTCCGTGGTCTCAGGCCGTGCGCCACCGGCAACCCCGATGCAGGTTCGTTTGATTACTTTCGGCGTGACCCTGGCCGCGGCGCAGGCTTGGCGGATCGCTGAGGAGATGGATTTTCTGGCTTCCGCTTCGCCCACGCGAAGCACGTTGCTGCCGGCGCCGTTACCGCTGCCGAGCAGCGAAGTTTCGTCGCCGATGGCGCACGAGGTCTGGCTGCCGCCACCGTCAATTCCAAGAAAGATACCCACCAGCGTAGTTTTATCACGACGAATAATTTCCCAGCGAACACGTTAGTACCTTCGGAGCTTGGGTTGCTCTCGGCTTACGAGTTAGGTACCTGGGCGCAAACAGGCAAGACGCCGCGGGCGTGAGGCCGCTAGGCTGGAAACCAGCGGCATTTCTATGGGTCTCGACAAGCTCGGCCTCGATGGGTTGGACCTCGCGATCATTGCACTATATCTCGCGGGCATCACTTTGTTTGGGCTGCGGTTTCGCAAGCGCCAGCGAACTCTACGTGACTACTTTCTGGCGGACCGCAACATTCCCTGGTGGGCAATTGCGTTGTCCATTGTTGCCGCGGAGACCAGCACGCTCACCATCATCAGCATTCCTGGGCTGGCTTACGACACCAACCTGGCATTCTTGCAGGTGGTTCTGGGTTATCTGGCCGGCCGGGTGATTATCAGTTTTGTTCTGCTGCCTCATTACTTCCGTGGCGATCTTTACACCGCGTATGAATTGATTGAGCGCCGTTTCGGACGAAGGCTGCGATCGCTGACCGCCGGCCTCTTCCTGGTGACGCGAGCAGCTGCGGAAGGCGTTCGCGTCTATGCGGTTTCCATTGTGGTGGCGATTGCCATCGGCACGGATGAAGTATCGTCGATCGCGATCATCACAGTGCTCACCTTGATCTACACGTTCGAGGGCGGCCTGGCAGCCGTAATCTGGACCGATGTGGTGCAGACGGTCATTTACGTGAGCGGCACACTGGTGGGTCTGTTCACGATCGTTCACCTGGTTCCCGGCGGCTGGCTTGCAATCCACAGCGTGGCCGACGCTGCCGGAAAGTTACGCATCTTCGATTTCACTCCCGATTTCTGGAAGCCATATACATTCTGGGCCGGTCTGATCGGTGGGGCCTTCTTGACCACGGCTAGTCACGGCACTGATCAACTGATTGTGCAGCGACTACTGGCGGCACGGAACCAGAGACAGTCGGTGACGGCGTTATTGTCGAGCGGAGTCGCGGTCTTGTTTCAATTTGCTTTGTTCCTGATGGTGGGCGTGATGTTGTTCGTGTATTACCGCGTGCCCTCAGCGAGCTTCGGCACACCGGACAGAATTTTCCCGACGTTCATTGTCAGCCGTATGCCCCACGGCATTTCGGGTTTGTTAATCGCGGCCATTCTGGCCGCGGCGATGTCGAACCTCAGCGCGGCACTCAACGCCCTGGCGTCCACTTCTGTGATTGATTTCTACCTGCAACGATATCCGCAGATGGACGAACGCCGGCGGGTGAGACTTTCGCGTTTCATGACCTTGTTTTGGGCGCTGGTGTTGTTCGGGCTAGCAGTACTGTCGTTGCATCGAGTCGGGCGGGTGGTGGAGGTCGGGTTGCAAATTGCGTCGGTGGCGTATGGAGCGCTTCTTGGCGTATTCCTCCTAGGAGTGCTTACGCGGCGCGCCAACCAGAACGGGGCGATGGTAGGCATGCTTTGCGGCTTCGTAACGGAACTCTATCTCTGGACGGAGACACGTGTGCCGTGGACGTGGTATGTGATGATCGGCACAGCGGTCACGTTTGGCGTGGGATACGCGGTGAGCTGCCTTCCCGCGAAGAAGCACGGGGGGGGAAACGCCTAACCGCCAAGCGCGCCGAGACTCGGCGCTCGCGTATACTTCAACTCCAACATGGCAAGTCAAACGGCACCCCGTCCCGGCCTGCTGCGCGATCTTGGTTTGAGCCAAGCCTGCGCAGTGGTGGTGGGAACCATCATTGGCAGTGGGATCTTTCTCGTCCCGGCCGAGATGATGCAAGCCGTAGGCTCGGCGAAACTGGTCTATCTGGCGTGGCTGGTGGGAGGGGTGCTGTCGTTCTTTGGCGCGCTGACCTACGCCGAACTGGGCGCGATGAAGCCGCAGGCTGGCGGCGAGTACGTGTACGTTCGCGACGCCTATGGGCCCCTGCCGGGATTTCTCTATGCGTGGACCTGGTTCCTGATCGCCAAACCAGCGTCCATTGCGACGGTCACGACTGGCCTGGTTCGCATTCTCGGGACATTTTCTGTCTTCGCGTTTTTCTCCGATCGCTGCCTGACGTGGCCATTTTCGGTGACCTACGGACAACTTGTCGCCATTGCGGCCACGGTTCTTATTTCTCTGCTCAACTACGCCGGGATCAAGAAAGCCGGAGAATTCCAGCTGGTTTTCACTCTGCTGAAGGTCGCAATCATTCTCGGGATCGTGTTTATTGGCTTCAGCGATTCCTCAGGAAGCTGGAGTCATTTTGCAGCCGCGTACCCCGGAGCCAGAGGCGGAATTGCGGGTTTCATGGCTGCACTGGTAGCGGCGCTGTGGGCCTATGACGGCTGGAATGACCTAAATATGGTTTCGGAGGAGATTCGCCAGCCGGAACGTAACATTCCGCTGGCGCTCATCGTGGGAGTGGCCACGGTGGGCGCGCTGTACATGCTGGTGAACGCCGCCGTGCAGTTTGTCCTGCCGGCTGCGGCCATTGCTGCCTCGCCGCGGCCGGCTTCGGACGCCATCGGACTGATCTGGGGACCGGTAGGGGCGGGCGTGGTTTCGGCAGCGATGGCCATTTCCATGCTGGTCACGCTCAACGGAACAATTATGAGCGGCGCGCGCGTTCCGTTTGCCATGGCACGCGATCGATATTTCTTTTCTGCGCTGGCGGAAGTTCATCCGCGCTTTCATACCCCGTCGGTGGCGATTGTGGTTCAAGCCTTGTTGTCGATAGTATTGCTGCTGCTGGGAGGTAGTTTCCGGCAGTTCTTTTCGCTGGCGATCTTTGCGGAGTGGCTCTTCTACATGATCGCCGGAAGCACCGTATTTATTTTGCGCCGCCGCGAACCGGACGTCACGCGCCCCTATCGGGTCTGGGGATATCCGGTAGTTCCAGTTTTATTTGTTCTGGCCTCGGCCATGCTGCTCTATTACACCTTTACCGACAACCTGCGGAATTCTGCGCTGGGTTGTGTGGTGATTCTAGCCGGGATTCCAGTCTTCTACGCGTTTGCGAGGCGGCGAGCGACGTAGGTTTCGCCGGCAATCGCAGCCCTGCCGGTTGAGTACTTTGGTCACCTTCGCACCGGACTTTTTACCGCTGACACCTTGCAGGATGGCATCATCCGGCCCAGAATCGTCTCTGTAGCCTTGTTGCAGCGTTTCACAAATCCCTTGCGAACCTGTTTATCCACATTGTCGAAAGCGGCCTGGGGTGTCTATCTGATCCTCACCTCGATCTATTGTCTGCTGGCGTTCCTTCCTTATACCTACGTTGCCCTGATCAAAGAACCGCCGTACCCGTGGATGCCGTGGTTTGCAAGCCATCACGCCATGCTCTATCTGTTGGCGCTGGCGGGAATCGCGGTGACGCAGTGGCCGAAGGAAAGGAACCTCGGGTTCGCAGTGCTGTTGAGTGGTTTGAGCGTCGCCGGAGCTTGCCTGCTGGTTCGGCCCTTCATGGCGACCTTGCAGGACAACCAAGCGGCGTACTGGTGGAGCGTGATTGCTTTGCTTCCACTGATGCTGGTGGCAGGCGTGGACCTTCGGAAGAATTGGCAGATTGCTGACGGTGATTCGAATGGAATGTTTTCGTACTCGAATGCGGCACTGATCGCGGTCTTCGTGACCTTCACCTATGGCCTCGGCTCCGAGCTCCACACGTATGCTGAGCGCGCGTCTTTGCAATCCGGTTCGGGGTGGATGGAGCTTTCGCTGTGGAGTCTGATCTCCCACATCCTGCTGGCGGTGGTGCTTGTATCGGTGTTCAATCTGATCCGCTTGGTCAGCAGGCGCACCCGGCATCCACGGCAGGTAAACCTGATGGCTGCGAGTGTCTTGGCCTTCATCTTCCTATGGACGGCATTGTTCCGGTTCCTGGGAAGCGCGTTCAGTTTCGAGGGTTGGGAGGCTTACCTGTACGCCGCGGCCTTGGCGGCGGCCCTCACCCTGTGGATCACGTGGCTTGCGATCCCTTTCATTCGTAGAGTTGAGCAGCCAACTCGTCGCCACAAGTTTGGGCTGGTGGCAGCCGTGCTAGCTTCGTCATCGTTTGCGGTGGTGCTGCCCACGATCGTCACGGGCAGTGACTGGAATGGAGTGTTGCAAAATACCTTCACCGTGATCTTCTGGGTGGCCCTGAGTGTTTGCGTCTATCGTTTACGCCCCCGACAGGCAAATTATTCTCCAGTAACGATGCTTGCGGTCGTGTTACTTGCCGGCTTCGGCTACAAGGCATTGCAGGCCACAGAGATCTTCTGGGGGACGCCGTTGGGCACGACCGACGACGAGGTCGCTCATGCCATGGAGAATTACGCAGCTGGTGACGCCTCCTTTCAACTGGTGCATCACCTGCTTGGCAATGGCCGGGAAGAAGCATGCGGCGACCTCTGCCGCATCCTGCGCGAGAACACCAATGTCCGCGATGCCGAAGTTGTCAGCGATCTACGACTGGTTGACCGTCTGATTCCTACGCAGGGGACGCGTCCTAATATCTTCATGTTCGTGATTGACTCCCTACGTCAGGACTACGTCGGGGCATACAACGTGAAGGTTGACTTCACTCCCAGTCTTGATGCCTTTGCCGCGGACAGCGCGGTAATCCACAACGTCTACACACAGTATGCCGGCACCTCGCTTTCAGAGCCTGCCATCTGGGCCGGAGCCATGCTGCTGCACGCGCACTACCTTCAACCCTTCTCCCGGGTGAACAGCCTGGAAAAGCTGGCTATGGCAGATGGATACCAGATGGTGGTCAGCGACGACGAGATCCTGCGGCAACTGTTGTCACCCGCGGACAATCTGGTGAAGCTCGACACCGACAAGAAGCTCTGGAACCAACTGGAAGTGTGTTCCACGATTCGCCAGACTGAAGCTCTGTTGGAAGGCGGTCTGGGCGAGAAGCAGCCGATACTCTTCTATACGCAGCCCAAGAATGTCCACCAATTTGCACGCAACAACTTGCCCATGATGAATCGCGACAACTGGCGCCTGCGGCCGGGCTTCAATAATCGGGTTGCCTATGAAGTCCATCAGGTGGACGAATGTCTGGGGGGCTTTTTCGAGTTTCTCAAAGCCCGCGGGCTGTATGACAACAGTGTCATCATCGTGACTTCAGACCACGGCGATGCTACTGGTGAACTGGGCCGCAGCAGTCACTCGCTATCCATTTTTCCTGAGGTGATGCGGGTGCCACTGTTGATCCATCTACCCGCGGAGATGCGTCACAATGTTGTCCATGACGACACGCATCTCTCGGCGCTGACCGATATCACGCCGTCGTTGTATTACCTGCTGGGCCATCGTCCGATTGTTTCGAGTCCTCTGTTCGGGCATCCGTTGTTTGCCGAGAGCCGGAAAGAACTGGAGCGCTACCAGCGGAATCAGCTCTTTTTGGCTTCCGATGAACGCGCTGTATACGGGCTGCTTACTGAAAACGGCAGGTTCTTGTACACGACCTACGATTCTCCGGCGCGGAGTTTCCTGTTTGATCTCGAACGCGACCCCGATGCCCAGCACAACTTGATCACGGATGCCATGAAAAGAACCTACGACGGGCAGATTATCGACTACTTGCAACAGGTGGCGGCTTTCTATGGATACAAGCCTGGAGTGGGATCGTTGCTGGCGGCGCGATAGGCAATCACGCTGGTTTTTTCTTTCCTGGCAGGCCGACCGGATTTTCGTGAGTGCGCTCGCGGAAGGTACCACCCAGCCCGGTAGCCAAGGAGACACTCGACTCCCCGAACTTGTCGCGGAGGTGGTCCGCAGCCGACAAAGCCTGCTGCCAGCGCTTGCGCCGGCCATCTTCAAGCAAATTGCCCTGGCTATTGGGGTTCTCAAAAGAGGCCGCGTGCACTCCCAGCAAACGTACTTGCGCGCCCTTGCGCCAGTTCTTGTGGAACAGGGACCTGATTTGCTCGAAGATCTCAGTATCGAGTTGGGTGGGAGCCGGCAAGCAGTGAGCGCGGGTGATGGTGGTGAAGTCTTTGTAGCGCAGCTTGAGCTGGATCGTACGAGCATGCAGCCCCTGCTCACGTAGTCTCCTACCGACCATCTCCGAGAGCCTCATCAAGGTGGATTCCAGTTGATCGACATCCGCCGTGTCCTGGTTGTAGGTATGTTCGTGGCTGATCGACTTCGCGCCGATGTCGGCGCCGACCTCGTTAACAAACCAGCCGCCCGCATCCTCCCCGCGCGACTTCCCTGCCAGCGCCAGTCCCCACTTGCCAAAGTGTTCTTCGAGAAACTCGTCGTCGAATCGCGACAGATCGCCGACACGTTGGATGCCCAGCTTAAGCAAGCTCTGCTCTGTGACCTTGCCCACACCCGGAATGTCGCGCACATCGAGCGGCGCGAGGAATCTGGCTTCCTGTCCGGGAATTACCCACAGAATACCGTGGGGCTTAGCCTTCGCCGAGGCGACTTTGGCGACCAGGCGGGAGCTACCCATGCCGATCGAGCAATTGAGCTGGGTTTCTGACTTGATCTTGTGATGGAGACGATGAGCGGCGGACAAGGCCGGTCCATGGAGACGCTCAGTGCCGGTCATGTCGAGGTAGGCTTCGTCGATAGATGCCATTTCAACCAGGGGAGAAAAAGTGGTAAGCACGCCATGGACTTTCTCGGAATACTCCAAATAGCGATGGCGATGGCCGTCCACGAAGATCGCGTGCGGACAGAGCTTGGCAGCGGTACGCAGTGGCATGGCGGAATGCACGCCGTACTTGCGGGCCTCGTAGGAGGCCGCGGCCACCACTCCGCGCTCGTCGCGCTGGCCTCCAACAACCACGGCTTTGCCTTTAAGCGAGGGATCGAACAGTTCTTCGACCGAGACGAAGAAGGCGTCCATGTCGACGTGGAAGATGGTTTTGACTTGAGACACGGGGGCGTTACCGCTGGAGCGATTGTAAGGCAGAGTCGAGAACAGAGCGACAGAAAAACTTTGGAACGCAGAGGCCGCAGAGGGTTCACGGAGATCGCCGAGACCACCGCGAATCCTAGTCCCTAAACCGTGGCCACCGCCGTGGCGTTGTGAGTGGCGCGCAACTGCCGCACCCGTTCGTAAATGCGTCCGTATTCTTTCGCCGAGTTATTCCAGGAAAAGTCCTTGTCCATGCCATTGCGCATGAGCGTCTGCCAGGAATTCTGATCGCGGAAGGCCTTCAGGGCTTCTTTGATGGTTAGCAACAGGGCTTCGCCGTTGTAGTCGGTGAATTTGAAGCCTGTGCCGCGGCCAGTGCGGGCGTCCCAGGGTTCGATGGTGTCGTCGAGGCCGCCGGTAGCGCGTACCACGGGCACGGTGCCGTATTTGAGGCTGTAAATCTGGTTCAAGCCGCAAGGCTCGTATTTCGAGGGCATGAGGAACATATCACTGCCGGCTTCGATTTTGTGAGCAATGGCATTGTCGTAGGCGATCTTGATGGCGATCTTCTGCGGAAACTGTTTCTGCAACCGGGCAAACATTTCTTCATACTGCTTGTCGCCGTTGCCGAGGGCGATGACAATCATCTCCTCGCGCGCCAACCGGTCCATGATCTGAGCGATAAGGTCGAAACCTTTCTGCGCGGCAAAGCGTGACACGATGCCGATGACGGGAAGCTTGAGATCCGGGTTGGCGATGCCAAAGGCTGCGAGCAAGTCCTGCTTGCATTTCGCCTTGCCGGATAGATCCTGCGGCGAGTAGCGAGCGGCGGTAAACTTGTCCGCCTGCGGACTCCACTCGTCATAGTCCACGCCATTCAGGATTCCGGTGACGGTCGAGGCACGGTCGTGCAGCACGCCTTCCAAGCCAAAGCCAAACTCGGTGGTCTGAATTTCCTGGCTGTACTTGCGGCTCACGGTAGTGATGAAATCGGAAAATACCAGCGCGCCCTTCAGGAAATTGACGTTGCCGAAGAACTCCATCTTAGATATGGTGAGCAAGTCCCAAGGCAGGGTCAGCAGCGGCAGCGTGTCAGGCGGGAACAAGCCTTGATATCCCATGTTGTGAATAGTAAAAACCGTGCCCACTTCCCGAAAGGCGGGGTCCTCGGCGTATTGGGTCTTGAGCAGGACGGGAATCAGAGCAGACTGCCAATCATGACAATGAAAGATCTGTGGGATGCCCAGGATCTTCGAAGCTTCCAGCACGGCGCGGGAGAACAGGGCGAAGCGCTCGGCGTTGTCGGGATAGTCGCCGGACGAGGTCCCATAGAGCGCGTCGCGGTCGAAAAAGGGCGGGTATTCCACAAAATAGTGGTCGACTCCAGACTTGCTGCCTGCGGTCACGATGGAGCAGAAGCGGTAGTGGTCATCGAAAGGCACAGTGATACTGCGCACCACGGTGCGGGAATCGGTAAGCTTGGTCTGGCGGTAACGGGGTACGTAGACGCTGACCTGGTGTCCAGCAGCGGCCAGGGCGCGAGGCAAGGCACCGACGACGTCGGCTAACCCTCCAGTCTTTGAGAATGGGACACATTCCGAGGCCGCAAAAGCAATATGCATGAACCCTACCCTCCCAGGTCAAACCACCAATGCTTCCCGCAAGCTATGATAAGAAAAGTGACCGCGTAGCGCTCACGCAGAAACAGCACGACCGAATCTCCAGTCTAAATGCGCGAATGAAAGAGGGCAATGTGCCGAAAGTATCAACCGCGCGTTCCGGCGGTGCAAAACCAAAATTAGGCCAGCATTTCCTGACCGATCCCATGGCGCCAGGTCGTATCGCCGACGCCCTGGGAGATATCAGCCGCAGCACCGTCTTCGAAATCGGCCCTGGGCGTGGGGCGCTGACTTCCCTGCTGGCCAAGCGTGCCCGGCGACTCATTGCCATCGAGACCGACCGCGTACTGGCGGCGCAGTTGCGCATGAAGTTTTCCCTTTACGGGAATGTCGAGATCATCGAAGGCGATGTTCTGGCCGTGGATTTCGACAGTATTTTCGGGCCCAAACCAGGCAGCACCCGCCCGGGGATCAATCAGCAGCCGGAACGAGTGCAGGTTGTAGGTAACCTTCCCTTTTTTATTACCTCAGACATCCTGCTGCGTCTCTTCGCCTATCGCAAATACTTCGAAAGCAGTGTGTTGATGGTGCAGCGCGAGGTCGCCGACCGCCTGGCCGCTGAGCCGGGAACCAGCGAGTATGGACTGCTCTCCGCCACCACACAGCTCTACACTGCGGTCGAGAAGCTCTTTACTCTGCCTCCAGCCGCTTTCACGCCGCCGCCGAAGGTGCATTCCACGGTGGTGCGGCTGACAGTGATTCCCCGTTTGGAAGGGCTGCGAGTTCCCGAAACTGCATTTATCGACTTCCTCAAACTGTCGTTCGGGCAGAAGCGTAAGACCCTTTGGAACAATCTGAAGGCACAATACGACACCAAGGCGTTACGGGCGGCGATGGAGGAAGCGGGAGTGAAATCCGATGCCCGCAGCGAGGCGCTTTCGCTGGAGAAGACTGCTGCGCTCTTTCGGGCGCTGTCGAACAGCAAGGCGAGCTGAACCACAGAAGGTAAAGAGGAAACTTCTGGCGGTTTGAACCTCGGGACTACAATTTCTAGCAAGCCCCACGTGAATCTGCCTATCCGCCATCCCGCTGTTGCTGGACGCTTTTATCCGCAGGATCAGGAGACTCTTCTCGACGAACTGAAAGCTTTCTTGCCCGGCGGCGGGACATCGACGCCCGCCCTGGGATGTGTTGCGCCGCACGCGGGTTACATCTACTCGGGTGCGGTCGCCGGGGCGGTGTATGGCACGATTGAAGTGCCCCGACGCTGTCTTGTGCTTTGTCCGAACCACACCGGCAAAGGGCGTCCGCTGGCGATCATGAGCGAGGGCGCATGGGAGACGCCGCTTGGCCCAGTGCCCATCGATGCGCCGCTGGCAGGCGCCCTCAGAAAACAGTTCCCTCAGCTCACCGAAGACTCCGAAGCACACCGCAACGAACATGCCATCGAAGTACAGTTGCCGTTTCTGCTGCAGAAAAACCCGCAGGTCAGATTCGTACCCATTGCCCTGGGCACCGGCCAGTTTGAGGTTCTGGAGCAACTCGGGAACGCCGTGGCGGATGTGCTGAAGTCACAAGCCGAGCGCGTGCTTATAGTTGCCTCCAGCGACATGAACCACTACGAGGACGACCGCATCACCCGGGAAAAAGACCACAAAGCCATCGAGCAAATGCTGAAAATGGATGCCCGCGGGCTGTTCGAGGTGGTCATGCGCGAACAGATCAGCATGTGCGGCTTTGGCCCCACGGTGGTCATGCTTACAGCGACCAAGCGCTTAGGGGCCAGGTCGGCGGAACTGATAAAGTACGCGACTTCCGGCGATGTATCCGGCGACCGCGAAACGGTCGTGGGATATGCGGGCGTAGTGACACGATGAGACCGGGAGGGGAACCAGCCCCAGGCGTCGTCCGCCCTCGGCTACTCTTCGACGGCTTTCGCGGCATTCACCTGCTGATAGCCGGCCTGATAGCCAGCGATGAACCAGGCCCGGTTTGTGTCCGAGCTCCAACGGCCCACACTCAGATGCCGGGTTCTACCAGATGCGGCGTCGAACTTGCCCAAATGCAAACCATCGCGAAATGCCGCGTTACCGGCCTGGCTCACCATAGTGTTTCCAGAGAAGGCTGCTCTGCTGAGCAGACTTCTTGAAGTTAACGCAGCCACCGCGACGCTGACCGACAGGACAAATAGAAAGATTCTCTTCATAGTGACCTCAGAACGTGACCTCAGAACTGCACTCTGTTGATTAGAGCTTTTGTCCGTGTCGAAGAAGTCATGGGGCTGTAAAGCCTGTGTAACTTTTGCTGCCGAACTTGTCAGCAAAATGTCTTCTGGGTGGCAGGGAGGCATGTGGGCCTCTGCTATCCTTCCGCTCGAACCGCAGTCACTATTCGCAGGAGGCATCATGAAAAACTTCTGGCTGAGTCTGTGTGTGCTTTGGATCCCGGCGTCCGCAATTGTTCTCCACGCGCAGGTAAATCCCTACAAAGATGGAACTCCGGGCGTCACCGGCTACCGCTCGGAGGTGCTGGCCGAGGTGATGATCCAGGAAAATAAGTTTGAGCGGCTGGCGGACGCGATTCCGGCCGACAAGTACAGTTGGCGCCCCACGCCGGATGCGCGATCAGTGGCTGAAGTTTTTCTGCACGTTGCGACCGCCAACTACAACCTCTACAAACTGGTTGGCACGCCGCCGCCCGCTGGAATCGACATTCAGAAGCTGGAGAAGTCGACTTCCGACAAAGCAAAAGTGATCGCCACTTTGAAGGACTCCTATGCCCACGGGCGCAAGGCGATCACCGCCATGCCAGATACCGACCTGGAAAAGAGCTTTGACTGGTTTGGCGGAAAGAACACGGAGCGCGGGGTGTTGATCTTTATCGTCCGGCATGGGGCCGAGCATCTCGGGCAGTCCATCGCCTATGCGCGAATGATTGGCGTGGTACCGCCGTGGACGGACGATTTCAAGAAGCCGCAGAAGCAGGAAGCTCCGGCCAAGCCGAAACAGTAGACTGGGTTCTGTTGTTTGCGCGGGCGCGACGTCCGTCAGACAGACGTGCGGCTCCGCGACAAGAAACGTCGTTAGTGGTGCGCACCGCCGGAATGCGCTCCACTTGAATGGCTTACTGCGCCTGCCTGGCCTGCGCTGGCGCGGGAACCTCCGACACTGCCTTTTGGACCTTCATATCCGCCGTTTAACCAACCCGAGAAGCCGGTCGGTCCAGTGTGCAGAGTTGTAATGGCGAATCCCTTTTGCTGAGCGGTATGCGACAGGTCACGCAGGTTCGCGACACTTCCGCGCGGGATCCCCAACCCGGCGGTATTGTTCGGAATCTGCACATGGTTGACTGACTTTCCTAGTTGAGTCGTGAGCGGGCCTCGATTTACGGCCTGCAGACGCAGGCCGGGTGTACTGGGAGCTTGCGGCCCGTTAAAGTGCACGGGAGCGTGCGCCACTACCGGAACAGTGTTCCACCCTGTCCAATTACCGCCGGGTTGCCAGGCCCACCCGGAAGACGGGAGGAATATCCACGAACCGTAGTGATACGGGGTCCATCCCCACGGATAGCCCGATACAAAACCATAGCCGAATCCGGGATAGAAGGCCCATGCGCCATTCATGAACGGATCCCAGCCTGCCCCGGCGAAGTAGGGCTGCCAGACATTTCCGTAACCAGGCGCGTTAAAGAAGCTGCCGTAGTAGCTAAGATCACTGGTACCATACAGATACGGCGAATAGCTCGCGTAGGACTTGCTGCTGTACTCTTGCTGGTACCGGCTCTGCTGTTTGTCCCATGAATCGTAGGGCTCGTCCGCAATCTCCGCGGTCAGTTGGTGGCTGTTGTTGATGAGGTCGAAATTTGCCGCCTTACCCTTACCGACTTCAACGGTTCCGGACGGCGAGACGATCTGCGCCGCTCCTTTGAAGACCGCGACCTCCGCGTTGGTGTCGCCCATCTCCACACGGAGACGAGCAGTCTGAGTGATGGCGAGGGTTTCATGGGCAAAGGTGAGCGTGAACTCACTGTCCTTGGCGCCTAGAAAGTTGAGGTACGCAGTGCCTTCCTGCAGGTGAAACGTGGAAACCTTGGTGCCCGAGTCGCGAAGAGAAAGTTGAGGGACTTCGAGCACGGAGTTCGGGGCGAGGCGCAGAGTGCTGCCGTCTTCTAATTCCAGCGAGGCGCGGCCGTTGTCCCCGGTCTGGATCTTCATGCCCTGGGTGATGGGCAAGTTCAGGAACGCCTTCTCGTAGCCTTGTGCGGTATTGCGATCGATACGAACGTCGCCTTGAGCATCGCCCAGCCGAACCACTCGAGCCTGGGAATCAGCGAAGGTTAGGACCGCCGACAAACACACTACGGAAACCGCGAGTAACAACCTAACAACCAGCTTAAGCCCGGCCACGAGACACCCCCGACGGAGGAACTTCTTACCATGATTAGAGCATAAGACAGTGCTGGGGGTTGTCAAGAATTCTGGCGAAGGCGGGCCTGGGACCCGGCCGTGGTCTACTTGCCGCTTGCCCCAGCGTGCTGCAAGAGGCGCATGGCACGTGCTCGGACTGGGTTGATGACCGAGGGATCGTCTGCAATCTTTTGCAGCACGGGGGCGGCGGTGGCGAGGTCGGGCCCAACGTCCTGCAAGGTCGTTGTATCTTCCATGCGCTTCGTTTCTTCGTCGAGCGCCAGCTTTTGATAGCGGTATTCGTAGTCCAGACGGCGGCCGAACTCTACCGCCGAGGACAGGTTTTGAAAAAGCGTGGTGAGTTCCTGCACGGCGGGAATCAAAGAGTAGTTGTAGCTGGCGATGTTGTTCTTGCCGGCCTCGCCATAGGCGAGAGTCTTTTCGCCGGTAGAGGCGATGTTCTTCTTCTTGGAATCGATATTGCCTTCGAAGTAGTGCGCCACTTTCGCGAGAGCGAAAATGTGGGCGGTGGTTGCCGGTGACAGCGTGAAGTCCATGCGGAATGGCCCATCGTCGGAGGACGGTGCGTCAGAGTCGGGGTCAGAAGCGGAGTCCTTGGCGGCGTTCAATTTGCCATCGGAGGTGTAGGAAGCCTGGCGGGTTGCGGTCACAGAAAAACCATAATGTGGTGGGTTCGAGCCAGGGAAATTGCAGCTGAAAGAAACAGTGGCGATCTCGGCCTGCTGGGATTGAACCGGGCCGGAGGCAAACAGAGCCAGGCAAGCGAAGCAAATCAGAAGCCGTGATCCGCGCGGGAGTAACAGCATGTACAAAGATTATGCCAAATAATCGGGCACCGGGGTCACATCACATGGCCACGCCCTGGCTGCGCAAGGTCGCCGCCGTGTGGAGATGGCAAATGGCGATGGCCAGAGCATCGGCGGCGTCCGGCGGTTCGGGAAGCTCGGAGAGCTTAAGTAGCTTCTGGACCATGTGCTGTACCTGATGCTTTTCCGCGCGGCCGTAGCCGACCACGGCAGACTTGACGCTAAGCGGGGCATATTCGGCGACCGTGAGTCCGGCCGAAGATGCTGCCAGCATGGCCACACCACGAACCTGTCCCAGCTTGAAGGCAGACTTCACATTCACCGCATAGAAAACGTCTTCAATGGCGACTTCGTCCGGGTGATGATCGGAAATGATGAGGCTCAAGCTGCTGAAAATGGTAGATAGTTTTGTGGGAAGGGGCTGGCGTGCGGGAAGTTTGATGGCGCCGCAGGTGAGACACAGCAAATCCCCGGAGGGGCTGAGTTCAATCACGCCGTATCCGGTGTATTGGGTTCCGCAGTCAATGCCCAGCACGCGCATTGCGAGCAGTGTACTGCTTCGCGGGTTCAGCAGCCAGCTGTCAAACGAGGTGCTGCGTTCTGGAGGTGATTTGCCGTCCCTGCGTCCTCGGCGGCGGTTCTCTGCCGTCTCAGCGTTGTAAGGCGATGCGGTCTCGGCAAATACAAGGACTTTAGATCGCGGGGGTCGCAGAGATGATCGGCTCAGCAGCAGCGCGGCCGGCGCGCTTTGGAGGCAGCCTGTTCCCGGCAGAAATCCGCGTAGGATTCGGCAGAGGAAGACATCCGGCCCCGGCGCAGGAATCGGGCGTAGGCCGATTCATCGAAGATTTCCCGCATGCAAGAGACGAACAGTGTGGCGGTTCTAGTCAGCCAAACCGTGAGGTTCATCCCTGCTCCTCGGCAAATCTGGTCATCACGAACGGGACTTCTCTTACTTCGACCTGCTTGCTCCCATAGACTACGCGGATCCATAGCCAGGCCGACTCCAGCAGGATCAGCGTAACCAGCGAGACCAGGACTCCGGTGACAACGGCGTCCAGCCGGTCATTGAAAATCAGGCGAGAGACTTCGTGGCTGGGCAGCCCGGCGGCCAACTGACGCGCGTGCGCGAGGAATCCAATTCGTGGGTTTGGATCAAACATCTTGTGCCAGGAGGCAGTAAAAGTCACGGCAATCAGCCAGGCCAGCGGCGCCAACGTCACGGGCGCAAAACGGGCTTTGTGCGTTTTCACGATAATAGTGGTGGCCACACACAAAGCCACAGTCGCCAGGAGTTGATTGCAGATTCCGAACAGCGGCCACAACGAGTTGATCCCGCCCAGCGGGTCTTTGACTCCCTGCCAGAGAAAACATCCCCAGGCACCAACGATCAACGCGCTGGTCGCGAGAATCGAGGGATACCAACTGGTACGGCCCAGGGGCCTCCAGAGGTGGCCGAGCGCATCCTGCACCATGAAACGGCCTACCCGCGTGCCGGCGTCGAGCACGGTGAGGATGAACAGAGCCTCAAACATGATGGCGAAGTGATACCAGAGGGCCATCACCGCCTGGCCGCCCAGGCTGTTGGAAAAAATCTGGGCCATGCCGACCGCGAACGCGGGCGCGCCGCCGGTGCGATTGAAAAGCGTCTGCTCCCCGACAGCCTGCGCCAACGCGTGCATGCTGTCAGCAGTGACCGGAAAGCCCCATCCGCTGATCGTGGCCGCTGCAGTGTCCGCTGTCTTGCCCACGATCCCAGCCGGACTGTTGATGGCGAAATACGTTCCCGGCTGCAGCACGCAGGCAGCGATGGTCGCCAAAATTCCCACCAGTGACTCGGCCATCATCGCGCCATAGCCTACCATCCGCGTTTCGGTCTCACGGCGGATGAGTTTGGGTGTGGTGCCGCTGGAGATCAGCGAATGGAATCCGCTGATGGCTCCGCAGGCGATGGTGATGAAGGCAAATGGAAACACACTGCCGGAGAAGACCGGACCGGTTCCATCCACAAATCGGGTTAACGGCGGCATGTGGAGCGTGGGGTGCCAGATGACGATTCCGATGGCTAGCAGTCCGATCGTTCCCAGCTTCACGAAGGTGCTCAGATAATCCCGTGGCGCCAGCAGCATCCACACTGGCAAGGCAGAGGCGGCGTATCCGTAGACGATGATCAAAATGGCAAGCGTGGGAGCGGTGAATGTGAACCACGGAGCCGTAGTTGCATTCTGTGAGATCCATTGGCCGGCGAGAATGGCCAGGATCACAAGGACGAAACCGAGCACGGAACTCTCCAGCACTTTGCCGGGCCGCAGACGGCGCACGTAGAACCCCATGAGCACTGCAATGGGGATAGTCATGGCGATGGTGAACACACCCCACGGACTCGACTTGAGCGCGTTCACTACGATCAATGCACCCGCGCCGAGCAGGATGACAATAATGCTCAGCACCGCGACGTAGGCGACGAACCCGCCAACGCGGCCAATTTCGTCGTGCGCCATTTCAGTCAAACATTTTCCGTCGCGGCGCACCGAGAACAGCAAGATGACGAAATCCTGCACGCAGCCGCCGAAGACAGCGCCAGCGAGGATCCAAAGCGTGCCGGGAAGATAACCAAACTGCGCAGCCAGCACCGGACCGATCAGCGGACCGGGTCCGGCGATGGCGGCGAAGTGATGCCCGAACACGACCCACTTATTGGTGGGGACAAAATCGCGGCCGTTGTCCAGGCGCTCGGCTGGAGTCGCGCGTAGCGCGTCCAGGGCCAACACCTTGGCGGAAATAAACTTGCTGTAGAAGCGATAGCCAAGGGCATAGGTGCAGGCTGCCGCCAGCACCAGCCACATGGCGCTGATCTGCTCACCGCGATGCAGTGCGATGGTGGCTACCGCCAGCGTGCCGAGAGCAGCAACTGTCAGCCACAAGAAGATTCGCAGTAGTTTTGCCATTCCGTTCGGTGGATGATTTTAATGTAATCTTGGCTGTTCTGCCTCCCCTTTATGACATCGAGAGCTAATCCAACGGACGCGATGGCCGTGTGCCAGCAGGAGACAACCTGACGATGCCACGAATCTACGTCTGGCTGGCGATGTGGGAAGTTACCCTTGTCGAACTGGTTTTGGTCTTGGCGGTATTTGCTTCGGTCTTTCTGCGATCAGAGTCAAAGCCAGCGTCGCCCGCCTTCCAGTCTGCAGAGCGCTGGTTCCGTAAGCTTGCGCGGAGAAGAGTGCTTTCGGTCGTGGCAGTTGGCCTGGCGACACTGGTCCTACGCGTTGCACTCATCCCGGTGCTGGACGTTCCTGAGCCTTCGGTGCACGATGAGTTCAGCTACCTGCTCGCCGCTGACACTTTCGTGCATGGGCGAATCACCAATCCGACGCACCCCCTGTGGATCCACTTTGAGAGCTTCCACATCATCCAGCAGCCGACTTATATGTCGAAATATCCGCCAGCCGAAGGCATGGTGCTCGCCGTCGGGGAACTCCTGGGGCACCCATGGATTGGCCAACTGCTGGTTACCGCGCTCATGTGTTCTGCGCTTTGTTGGATGCTGCAAGGCTGGGTACCACCAACCTGGGCTCTGCTCGGCGGCTTTCTCGCGGTCTTGCGGCTGGGTATTTTCAGCTACTGGATGAACCGATACTTTTGCGCATCCGTGGTTGCACTGGGAGGGGCGCTGGTACTGGGCGCTTTGCCTCGCATCAAGCGTCACCAACGCTCACGGGACGCATTCGCGATGGCCGCGGGGTTGGTCGTGCTCGCAGCGAGCCGCCCGTACGAGGGACTGGTCTTCAGCATTCCAATTGCGCTTGCATTGCTGATTTGGATGGCTGGGCCGCGGCGGCCGCCATTCTCCACCGGGTTGATCCGCGTGGTCGCACCGCTTGGTCTGATTTTGATTTTCGCAGCAGCTGCGAATGGTTACTACAACTATCGTGTGACCGGCAATGCGGCTCTGATGCCCTATCAGCTCTGCCAGACCACTTACGGATATGCGCCGCCATTCCTTTGGCAGAAACCCGCACGTGAGGCCACCTACCATCATGACGTCATGCGCAGATTCTACGAAACGGAATTCCGTGGCTACGAGGAGAGCCGTACGGTTACAGGATTTCTCGACTTCAAGGGAACGGAGTTCCTGCTAGCTTGGGTGTTTTTCTTTGGCGCCGCCTTAAGCATTGGGCCTCTGCTGAGTTTGCCGTGGCTCATCCGTGACCGCAGGATGCGTTTCCCGCTGATTGCAAGTTCAGTATTTGTAGTGGGTCTGGCGGGCGAAACCTGGTACTGGCCCCACTACCTGGCGCCTGCCACGGGTCTGGCGTATCTGATCGCGGTGCAGGGCATGCGGCACCTCAGGTTGTGGCACTGGCATGGAAGGCCAGTGGGAGCCGAGTTGGTGCGCAGCATTCCGCTGATCTGTTGCGCGCTGGTTCTGGTGCGAATTACCAGCATTGTGGCGCTGGGGTCAATGGAGCCTTTGGGGCCACGCGGCGACCTGTCCCGGGCCGAGATTCTTCATGCTTTGCAAAACGCTCCCGGAGAACATTTGATCTTGGTTCACTACAGCCCCAGCCACAGTCCGGATCGCGAGTGGGTGTATAACGACGCGGACATCGATCACGCCAGAGTGGTATGGGCCCGCGACATGGGCGAGCAGGACAATCAGGAGTTGCTCCGGTACTTTCGGAACCGAAACGTATGGCGGGTGAATCCAGACGAAATACCGACGCAGCTCGAAGCTGTGTCAACGGCTTCGTCCGAGCAGGTTTCAGGGCGTGGTGGGAAGTGACGATCCTGGCTGGTTGGCGGTGCGCTGCCAAAGCGCAGCAAACTGCAAACGCGCACCGAAAATGTAATCCATCGGCCAGGGATATAAATGCAGGTCATTGAGTTCGGTCGTAACTCGTACATCGAGGGCCTGTCGCAACGCCGCCCACTTTTCGGCAGCGAGATAGTTATACGGAAGAGACACCCCGTGGCGCGCGTTGCCTACGTAATCGATAAATCGCAGCCGCATGGCGGCGCTGGCTCCCTCGAGCACGTGGTCCTTCACCACCAGGAAGCGGCGGGAAACTCGTAAGGCCTCCTGCAATAGGGGGAACGGGGCCCGCGTGTGATGCAGAACGTCAATCAGCATGACTCCATCGAAGCTGGAAGCGGGATACGGAAGATGGGTTCCATCGAACAGCTTGACCGGCACCCCAGTCTTCCGCGCCAGGACATCAACCCCTTCGATTTGAAGATCGGAGCGTTTCTCGATGAGCAGTTGCGCGAGTTTTCCATCGCCACAACCGACATCGAGGAGACTGGAACCGGAGGGAATCAGCGTAGATAGAATTTCGCTTAGGCGGCGAACCCGCCTGCCATGTATATAGGCCTCGTGAACTCGCTCGATCACGTTCATTTGCGCGCGATGCCGAGAATACTTAGAAAAAAGCTGGAAAGAACGATCTCGACCCCCAGTGTGACGGAGACGATGACAGCCGCTACCAAGCGTACCAAGACCACCGGGTTCATTGGCCCAAACCCGGCACGGTTCCACAGGTAAAAGGAATAGACTGCCATACCCAGTCCGAGAATCAACAGCGCACCACCCGCCAGTAGTCCTTTTTCAAGGTTGAAGACCCGAAAGGCGCGCGTCAGCCGGGCGTCCTCGGGGAGAAGTCCCTCGGTGATACCGAATACCTTAGTAAAGAATGCAAAGATCACCGCCTGCGATCCGGTCAGGATGGCTACCACTGCATATAAGAGAGTGTGAATATCCAGCACACTGTGCCCTACTCTCCTTGGGCCGGGCAAGAGCCAAGCTGCGGTTAGAATGCCAACCAGAAGGAGGCTGAGTCCGGGATACAAGAACAGCCAGCGCGGGCTGTAGAGGAGCAAGAAGCGCAAGCCTCTGAAACCATCATGCCAGGTGCGCAGATGTGATTTTCCGGTCCGGCCGTCTGGGGAAAGAGTCGCAGGAACCTCGCATACCGGCATTTTGAACAGCGTTGCCTTGACGACCATTTCGCTGGCAAACTCCATTCCAGTGGTGCGAAGAGTCATGTTCTCATAGGCTGTCTTGGTAAAACCGCGCAAGCCACAATAGAAGTCGCGACACTGAGCCCGGAAAAAAAGACGGCCGATTGCGGTCAGCAACGGATTCCCCAGGTAGCGATGCAGCGGAGGCATAGCGCCGGGCCGTATGCCGCCCTGAAAACGGTTGCCCATGACCAGCGCGTAACCGGACCGAAGTTTCTCCAGGAAGAGAGGGATCTGGGAGAAGTCATAACTGCCGTCGGCATCGCCCATCACGATGTATTTGCCTTGAGCGGCGGCGATGCCACCCATAAGCGCGCTCCCGTAGCCGCGGCTGGCGACCGAGACGACCGACGCTCCCGAAGCACGCGCAATGTCGCGGGAATTGTCGGTGCTGCCGTTGTCGGCCACAATGACTTCACCGGAAATACCGTTTGCCAAAAGGCATTCTCGAACTTGCCTGACGCAAAGGCCCACGGTGGCAGCTTCGTCCAAACACGGGATCACGACGGAAAGTTCGGGCGCTTCCGGCAACCCGGTGCTGACAGCTTCCGATCGTAAGGGCGATTTGGACGACATAAGCTCTTTGCTCTTTGGCAGGCTTACCAATTTTTTCGGTGGTTCGCGAGGTGGTCGTACCACGCGCCAGTTATATCATGGAGATCGCCGGTCAACTGGTATCGGCCGGCCACTACGCTTACCGTTCAGAGTCGGCTCAGCCGGACGCAGTTCCTGACCCATGAAACAGATCGAGAACAACTGGCTCAAGCGCGTGACAGATTGGGGGAGTCGGGCCCGAATGAACACGGTCGTGTGCAACCGGCCAGCTTGGGCCTGGGGAATCATCGCGATTGGAACAGTGCTGCGGGCCGCGCAGTATGCGTGTGGCCGGTCTTTGTGGAATGACGAAGCTGAGCTGGCGCTGAATATTCTGCACCGGCCCTTGGTGGGTTTGTTTCAGCCTCTGCAATATCATCAGGGCGCCCCGATCGGATTTCTGCTGTTGGAGAAGTTCGCCACTGTACTCGGAGGCAATGGCGAAGTCGCACTCCGGGCGGTCCCGTTTGCGGCCGGGATTGTTGCGCTTGTTGTGTTCTATGACGTGGCTAAATTGTATTTATCGCCTCACGCGGTGCCGATCGCACTGGCTCTGTCCTCATTGAGCAGGAGTCTTGTCTACTACTCCTCTGAGGCAAAACAATACTCGACCGATGTTCTGGTCACACTGATTCTCTTGCACTTGGTCTATGAACTTTCGGAGGCTCCTCTGAGCCTGCGTGAGCTGGCCGGAATTGGCGCTCTGGGAGCGGTTGCAATCTGGTTTTCCCATCCCGCCAGCTTTGTGCTTGCGGGCTCGGCCGGCGTCCTGATAGTCGCCAATTGGGTTCGACGAAATGGCAAGGGGCTGGGGCGAATGATCTGCGTGTTCGCCGCGTGGGCCGGAAGTTTCGGCATCTGCTATGTTGTCTCGCTGCGGCACCTCAGCCACGATCATGCCTTGCTGGGGTATTGGCGAGGCAATTTCGCGCCTCACCGCCTGTCTCTGATGGTGCCTTGGGTGAGCCAGAACTTCTTCGCGGTCTTCGAAAATCCTGCGCCGCTGAACTCGATGCTGGGCGCATGTTTCTTCGTTGCTGGCTGCGGGAGGCTGCTGCGGAGAAGCAAGTTGTGTCTCGGTCTTCTCACTGCTCCGTTGCTGGTTTTGTTTGCCGCATCATGGCTGCACCTCTACCCTTCATACGGAAGACTGCTCCTCTTCTTGTGCCCGATTCTTCTTCTCCTCGCTTCCGAGGGCGCGATCTGGGTATACAACGCGAGCCGGCCGCTCTCACCCGCCTTGGGAGCCGTTCTGATTGCTTTGTTGCTGGCAAAGCCTGTCTATGTTGCGGCCGACACGCTGATTCACCCCATTCACGCAGAAGACATCAAGCTTGGAATTCGGTACATTGAGTTGCGTCAACGGCCAGGGGATATCTGGTACGCATATTACGGAGCAAAGTATCAGCTCGCCTATTACGCCGAAGTTTACGCGCTGCCCATGGCAAATGTTCGCATCGGTTCCGAGTGCGCGATGGATCAAGCTTGCTACGGCACTGACCTGCGCCTGCTTCGTGGTAGTCCTCGCCTTTGGGTGCTCCTGTCTCATGTCCAGCCCTACAGCGGAGACGAGGGAACTCTTTTGCGCGATCAACTGGACGCTATGGGCACTGGGTGGAGGATGTTCGACATTTCTGGTGTGAGAGTCTACTTATATGATTTACAACGTGCGGCGCTACTTGCACCAACCGACCCCCGGCAATGAATGGGAGCCTTCGGAACGGCTAGCGCGTGGGCACGCGCAATCTTCCGACAAGCACTTGGACGACGGTGACACTGGCGTACGCCGCCAGTACCAGGATCACCGGTTCCGCAGGATGACGATACATGCTGCTGGTGTGCGTGAGGTGGTAGATGAGAGGAAACATCGTCATCACGATGACATTCGGTACGGCCGCCCAGCCTTTCTGCCGCAGCGCCACCAACATCCCTGGCCAAGCCAGAAGGCTTACCAATATCCAGACAGAACCAACGGGCGCGGCCCAGAACCTGTAGAAACGCTGAGCTGACAGGCGCAAGAACGATCCCGGGTGCTGACGGATAAATTGCAACGCGAGCTGACGCTTGTTGTCCATGAAGCGCAGTTCTCCCAGACGGCTGTACTCCGCGACCATGGGTTGGAAGTCGTCGCCATTCAATCGGCGTTCGCCCTCTTGACTTCCGATCCACAACTCGAGCCCAAGATTGTCGCGGATTGGCATCAGGCGATGAAAGACTTCATAGTTGCGAATCGTCCACGGCAGCAAGGTAAGGAGAAAGATGCCAACTGACGCCAGAAGCAGCCTTCCGCACGATTGCTTCCGCTGCCTATAGCTGATCCACAACCAAATCCAGAAAAACGGGAATACCGACAGCAGAGTGGTGTTGGTAAGAACGGCAACTGCTGCCAAGACACCGAAAAACAGCCAAAGCGGCGCGCTTGGCTTCGTTTTCAGCTTCGGCAACATGAGTAGGGCAAGCATTAGCAGTAGGGTGGACAAGCTGCTTTCCCAGAGACGCACTGCGACTGCCGCTTCGTACATCCAGCAAGCCCACACCCAGGCTGCCAAAACTCCAGCCAGGGAACCGAACTCGCGTTTCCCCAGCCGCAGAACCATTACCGCGGTCAAGCTGGACAACACCGCGTTGAGACCCACCGCAATCAAAAGAGAGCGATACGTGTAGGCCCCAGCCAGTTTGAAGATCCCCGCGACAATGAATGGATAAACCGGTGGTTGCTGGGCCGTGGGGGCCAGCGGAGTGTCCGGCCAAGGAGAGCTGTAGCCAAAGCCGGATACCAGAGCCCAGGCAATGCGCGACGGTTCGTTGTAGCGGTAAAAATACTCCCAGGCTTTCTGCGGAAGCAACTGTGAGAGCAGCCACACCCTGATGGTCAAAGCCACCAGAAAAACTACGCCTGGAGATTCCGCGATTCGCAGTAGACTGCGGCGCACACTTGGCATGGGTGCACGATTGTAGCAGCGGTTGTTTAGGGATTGTCAGAAATTGCCGCTCCACACTTTGTGTTTCGGGGTTGAACCAACGTCTGCTTTCCTCTGCTGGCCACAATCATGCCCGAGCGAGTATTTTGATGCTCTCGCAGCGGGCTACTTTCAAAGTTAATTGCCGATCGCTCCAGGCCTGGGCCTGCCGCTCTCACTTTGGTATTCTTTCTGGTATCTGCCGAAAGCTGAGATTTTGGATTGTTGGAGGGCCGGGAGTTTTTCAACAACTAAGGCGAAGGAGGCGGAACCAAGGACGCGGTGGACAGACACGACAGGGCAGCCCAAGGGTTTTCGATCGTCGAGGTGGCCGGAGAAAGGCGCCAAACCCTTTTGCTGATGGCGGCTTTGCTTTGCTTCAGCATGTGGTTCTACGTAGATCGCGTCTGGGCGCCTCCAGTCTATCTGTACTATTCCGATCTGTTCCCCCGGTGGTACGGTGCGCGCGAACTGCTGCTCCGTGGCCGAGATCCATATGGTCCGGAGGTGACGCGTGAAATACAATCCTGGGGGCGTGCTCATGTGATCAGCGAAGCAGAGCTACACGACGAGCCCAGATTTGCATATCCGTTGTACATAGTGTTTCTGCTGACCCCCACCGTTCGCTACTCCTTCCCGGCAGTCGAGGCTCTTTTCCGATGGATTCTGCCGATCACCGTGCTGGTGACCGTTCCATTGTGGCTTTCTGCGCTTCGGTGGCGATGCGACAGGCTAACAGTAGGGTTACTGACGCTGTTGAGTTTCGGGAGCTTCACGACGTTGCAGGACGTTTACCTCCAACAGCCCGTCCTATTGGCTGCGCTATTCCTGGCTGCATCTTGCGCTGCTCTTAGCAAGGGACTTCTACCTCTCGCCGGCGTGCTGCTGGCGTTGGCAACTATCAAGCCTCCTGTAAGTTGGCTGGCGGTTGTCTGGTTGCTAGTGTGGGCACTCTGGGATTGGGGTTCTAGGAAGAACCTGGTGTGGGGATTCGTCCTCGCCATGGCTTTGCTCGTCGGAGCTTCGGAACACCTTCTGCCAGGATGGATTCCCGAGTTTGTCTCCGGCTTGGCGGCCTACAGCCGGTATACTCGCGGTTCCTGGATGCTTGGCAACTTAGTGACACAACCTGGCGCCCTAGTGGTATGCGTTGCAATACTGATTCTCTTCGCGCGTATGATTTGGCGTATCCCACGCGAACCCGCTGGTTCAGCTGCATTTAACTTTGGGTTGTCCTTCGCCTTAGTCGTAACCGTGGTTGTGACCCCCATACCCTATACCACGGGACAAGTTATGCTCCTCCCCGCAATCTTTGTCCTAGTGAAGGAGTTCAAAAGGGTGTGGGCCGGCGGACGCTACTCACGACTGATTTATGTCGGGGTTTGGGCTCTGATTGGCTGGCAATGGGTAGGTTCTCTCATTTTCATGGCTGCAGCAACGGTCGTTTCTTCAAACGTGCTTCGAAAGTTCTGGATTGTCCCAGTGGGTACCGTTTTATTTATTCCCCTGGCGATGCTGCTCTTGTATTTTCTCCTTGCCGGCCAACGGCTCTTCGACGCTCGCCCCACCGGCGCGGCTGTTTCGAATGGAGGATGAAGATGGAGCTCTGCAACAATCACCCCACTTCATAATTCGAGTTTTAGCGAGGGGCTGAAGCAACCAACTACTTTCCAAACAAGAAGCTCACAGCCTCGGGGAATCGTTTGCCCCACTCCGCTTCGTTGTGACCGGCCCCTATATCGATACGCACTCTGAGCTGATCGTCTCCCAGGCCCGCGTGATGCATGATGCGCTGCAGTTCGCGGACGTCCTCGACCACCTGGCGGTCTTTGTCTTCCCGCCCGGCTTCACGGGATCCAATGGCGACGAAGATTTTCTCCGGCCACTGCCGGAAGTAGCGGCTGTACTTCAATATTCGCCGGTTGGAAACGAACAACGATGGACTCTCCAACAGCAGGCGACTGAATGTACCGGGGCGATCCATCACGGTGTACAACGAAATCAGCGCGCCCAAAGACGAGCCTCCCAAGGCGGTGTTTTCCGGCCCACGCGCGATGCGGTAGCGCTCATAGACGAACGGCATGACCTCGCTCATCAGGAAATCTGGATAACGTTTGCCCTGTGGACGCAGGACCGGCGGACTGAACGACCGATAGGGAAGAAATTCTTTGATCCGCTCCGCCCCGGTATTGTCGATCCCAACGATGATGAGCGGCGAAATCTTCCCCTCCCGAATCAATCGGTCGGCGGTTTCATCCACTCGCCACTCGACCCCTGCGAATGCAGTTGCAGGGTCGAACAAGTTTTGTCCGTCGTTGAGATAAAAGACCGGATAGTGACGCGCCGCATTCTCCGGGGCTTCGTAGTCGGGCGGCAGCCAGACGCGCAGCATGCGGGTGTTACGGTAGATGCGGCTGGAGAATTCATGCAGGCGAAAGTCGCCCACGACCGATGGACCCCGAACAACCACTGGCCGTTCCATCTTCGAGTGGTCAGCCTTTTCTATGAGCCGGTCTGAGGACATGAGAGATCAGGAACGCCGCATTGCGCTTGCAACCAGAAATGATGAAAGCCCGGTGATCAGAACAATCAAAGTAAGCGATGAGAGGCACAATACACACCACGTGGCCAGCACGAAGGCTTCGACGTAGGTGAGGTAAAGTGCGAAGCTCAGGCCCGCCACTGAACCGATCAGCAGCATCGCGGGGGCTTCGGCCTTCGCGCGATACGTGGTCGCCAGGGCGAGCAGCCCAGCGTATCCCAAAATGCCGATCAGAGCATCGGGTACGCCAAGAATAGTCGAATAGACGCTGCGGTTCACGATATCGCAGTTGAAGTTCGCGCCGAAATCACAATAGTTGGTCTGCGAGGTCCCGTAATGGTGGTAGAGCGAAACGGAAGACACCACGATTCCGGCCAAAGCTAAGACCGCCACAGTTAAGAAGACTCGCCGAACGGCATGGCTCATCACAGCATCGGTCGTCGCCACGTTACTCATGGCAGAGGGCATCCGGTTGCCTCGCCGAGAAACTCGAGCGAGTGCTCGCCTTCGACCTTAGCCCCGTCGGCAAAAGTCCAGGTGGGAAAGCGCTTGACGCCCGCGTCAGTACAGACCTGCGCCTGGTTGCGCGAACCCTTGATTCCGCATTCCACGTAGGGGGCATACTGAAAAGAGGAACCGAACAGCTCTTTCTGGTCGGCGCAGTGCGGACACCAATAGGCGCCGTACATCTTGGCACCCTTGGAACCGAGGCACTGGGCAAAAGCATCCATACGGCTGTCATGTTTATGCCGCAGGAGAAAATAGAGGCCGGCGCACACGGCGACGATTCCAACAACAATGACGATCTTGAGCGCCAGCGGGTGGGGCTGAGCGTTCGCACTCCGATCCTGCTGGCGCTTCTTTCGGGTGTCCGACATGGCAATAATTTTTATACCACGACGTTGAGGACGGAGGGCAGAACATCCAGCGTCTGACACTGGATGCTCATCACTTCCCCGTCCACCATGACATCCACCGGCGCGTCGAGTTCAAAATCTATGCGCTTGACGGCACAGCGCTCTGCCAGCGGATGGTTGATGTGAGTACCGTCATATAGTGTCGGCAGTTTGCGGACAAGTTCAATTCTGCCGATTGGCCCCCAGCGCACATATTCGATCAACCCGTCGTTCACTTCCGCTTTGGGCGCGATCATCATGGTCCCGCCGGTAAACTTGCTGTTGTTGAAAGTCAAGAAGAGGCACGGCCGGCGGTCGAGTTCTCCCTGTTCTTCAATGCGTAGGGGAAAGGGCCGGCGCCGCATGCGGGTCAATGAAATGAAAATGGATGCTTGGTAGCCAAGTTCGCCCCAGGCGCGGAAGCGGCGTGCGCGGAGTGTGGCAACATCGGCGGCAAAACCCACGCTCAGAAGATTGATGTAATGGAGGGTTCCGCCCGCGTGCCGCATGCGCAGAACATCGCAGGGCTGGGAACGCCGGGCCAGCAAGGCTTCGATTGCGTGCTCCACTCCGCGATCGGTGAATTCCCGCAGGAATGAATTGCCGGTCCCGAGGGGAAGAAAAGCCAGCGTGGGGCGCGGGCCCGACGGGGCCGCTTGCGGAAAGAGTCCGTTGACGATTTCGTAGGAGGTACCGTCGCCGCCAACGGCGATGAAATGAGTGCGGCCCTGGGCGTAGGCATCGTGGGCGATATGGGTAGCGTGACCCGGCCCCGCTGTTTCGATGACTTCCACCGAAACGCCGCCGGCTCGCAAGCGATCAAGTGCGGGTCCCACTAGCTTGCGGCAGCGCCCGCCGCCGGCGGCAGGATTCACTACTGCCAGAAACGTCTCACTCACAAGTCCACCACCGCGGTGGCACGCTCAAGATGTTTGCCAATTTCCTCAGCTAGCAGTACCCGCTTGATCTTCATGGAAGCAGTGCGGGGAAAGTCCTCGCCCCAGATCACATATCCGCCTACACGCTTGAAATCGGGGAGCTTTCGGTTACGGAAAACAATCTCGTTTTTCAAGGGCTCGTTGAATTCCTGATTCTGATCCATACGCAAGACCAAAACCAGAGTTTCGTGGCCCAGTTGCTTGTCCGGCCAGATGTAGTTGGCGGCAAAGACGCAGTATTCCTTGACGGCGAGACCATCAAAGACAGTCTCAATGTCCTCGGGGTAAATATTCTTGCCGCCTTCGGTGACGATCATGTTCTTCTTGCGACCGAATAGTTGCAGGTGGCCAGCGGTATCGAAGCGGCCCAGGTCACCGGTCAAGAGCCATCCATCGACTATGGTTTCCGCCGTGAGCTCGGGGTCGTCGAGGTAGTAGGCCATTATTGTTTTGCTGTGCGCGGAGACCTCTCCGATGCCCTCGGCATCGGGACTCAGAATGCGCAATTCGACCCCCGGCAGTGGCCTACCTACAGTGTCCGCACGAAAAGGCCTGAAGTCATTGAGCGTGAGCGAGGTGCCGGCCTCGGTTAGGCCGTATCCATTGGCCACCGGGATGCCGAGATCGTAGAAGAATTGCAGAGTCGATGGCTCCATGAATGCGCCACCGGTGAACATGGCCAGCAGTTCCCCGCCAAATCCCTCATGCACCTGCCGCAGCAACTTGCGGCTGCGCTGGAGGTTCGGCCGCCTGCGCACCAGCACGCGATTCAGCGCGATCATGCGGTCCAGGAAGAAGCGTTTTACCGGCGACAGTTCCTGAAACTTGGCCTTCAGGCCGCGCTCCAGGTTCTTTAACACCATGGGAACCAGGCTGACATAAGTGATCTTGTACCGCACAAAGGCATCGCGAACGAATTCCGGCCGCAATGTGCGCAGGTGGACCACACACGCTCCGCACACGAGCGGTCCAATAAAGCCAACCATGAAATCGATAGCATGATTGGTGGGGAGGATGCTCAGATAACGCACGCCCGGCTGGAAGGGATACCACGCGGTCAACGACTTGCATTGTTCGAGATAATTTTCGTGGGTAAGAACGCATCCTTTGGGTCGGCCGCCAGTACCCGAGGAATAGACAATGCAAGCGATGTCGTCGCGCCTGCGGGGTATGAATTCGGGTTCGCCCTTGCGGCGGAACTCTTCCCAGCGGAACGCCCCGGCAAGCTCGGCGCCCAGAGGCGCTTCCGTCACTAGAACGGTCTTGAGTTGGTGGCTTGAGAACTCCGGAGCACGGGTGATGGCCCGCCAGAGGTGGTACTCGACCACCAGGAACTTCGCATGAGAGTGCGCCAGCAGTTGCAGCTGTTCTGTTGCCGTGAGCTTGTAATCGATCGGGACCACGACGCCACCAATATGAAAAATGGAGTATGCGGAGATCAGCCACTTGGACTGATTGGTCATAATGATGGCGGCGCGGTCTCCGGCTTTGAGGTCTGCATCCTGCAGCGCGCGCGACAGCGGCTTGGCGGTTTCCTTGAAGTCCGAATAGGTGAGCCGTATCTTCTCCCGGTTGCGGTCGGACTCAATCAGGCACACTTCGTTGGGCCAGCGGTCGAGCGCATCGCGCAAGGCAGCGCCCAGACAACTGTACTGGTCAAGATTGAGCATGAAAGATCTATTTCACCACAGAGACGGGGAGGTACAGAATTGAGCTAGTTATCAATTCACCACTCTCCGCTCACAGCCTGGCCTGAATACGGCTCGCCAGGGTGCGGAAATCCGAGACACCCTGCAACTCGTAGTCCGGCAGCTCGATGCGGAAATGGTTCTCCAGCTTGGTCAGCAGGTCGAGGGCTTGCAGGCTGTCGATTCCGAGGGTCTTGAAAAAGTCATCGTCGGGAGTGAGCCTCTGCCGGGGCACTTTGAAGTGGGTCGCGGCGAGAGTGAGGATTTCGTCCAGGGTTTTGTCGGTTGTTGTCATCTGCATTGCATGTCCTCAAGAAGGCCTTTCACGGCAAGTACGGCAGCGCGTCGGTACTTTCCACGAACTTCCGCAGACCGGCTTCCACCGCCGGGTGCGTAAAGAGCTCGCAAAAGAGATCGATCTCTCGATTCAGTTCTTCGTAGGGAATCGGTTTGATGAATTTCTTTGCGGCCGCGGCTGTCGTGCGGTCGAATTTCCTTAGTTGGGCGGCGGTCGCACGTGCTGCTCTTAGAGCCTCATCCTCGCCCACCACCTGGCTTACCAGGCCGATCTGCTGCGCTTTGGTGGCGTTAAAACTGCGGCCTGTTAAAAGAAGGTCGCGGACTACTGCGTTTCCTAGATCTCGCTTTAGCCGCGGGATGCCGCCAAAGCTGGGAATCAGCCCCAGGCGCAACTCCGGAAAACAGAAGCGCGCCATCTTGTCGGCGATGATCAGGTCGCAGGTCAACGCCAGTTCGAACCCTCCGCCAAACGTGACGCCATGCACCGCTGCAATGGTCATCAGGGGTGAGGCATCAATCGCATTCATTACCGCGTGAATGCGTTCCACGTGATGACGCACTCCTTTTAGGGCATCGGCTTGCGCCATCTCCTTGGAACGGCGATACAACTCCCGTAGGTCAGCTCCGGCGCAGAACCCAGGCTTGAGTTCACTGTAGATAATGAGCGCATGAGCTTCCGCTTCCATGGCTCCCAGCGCTGCGACAAACTTTTCAAGCTCGACAATCGTGGCGGAGCCGATCTCATTGCAAGGCGTGCGGTGCAGCGCCAGTTCGACGACGCCATCCGTCACCTGCCACGAGAGTGTGTCACCCTTAAAGTGATTCATGGATTCGAATCTACAATGCAGCTATACCGCCTGCTTCACCGCATACATCTTTTCGATCTCGCTCCTCAATTGGGCGGCGATAAGGTCACGCTTCAATTTTCCATTCGCCGTAAGCAAGCCATTGTCTATGGAAAAGGGTTCGGCGTGAACATGAAACGCTCGAATCTGTTTGTAGTGTGGCATGGCAAGATTCACCGCGTCCACCGCGGCCTGCGCCTGCTGAGGCGTTACCGGGCCGGTAAGAATCGCCGAGAGATAGCCACGCCCATTGCCTACCACCAGGGCCTGCTGGGCGCCTGGCAGATTTAGGAGCAGCTCGTCTTCGATCGGCTCGGGGGAAATGTTGTGGCCGGAGCCGAGAATAATCAAGTTCTTGATGCGACCAACAAGTTTCCAGTTCCCCGTGGCGTCCGCTTCGCCCTGATCGCCGGTGTGAAACCAGCCATCGCGCAACGCCATGGCGGTCTCCTGTCGACGGTTCCAATATTCGGGGAAAATGTTGGGGCCACGCACGATGATCTCGCCATCTTCGCCCAGCTTCATTTCGATCCCGCGAATGGCCGGCCCTACACGCCCGGGTTCGACGCGACGCGGGTCGTCCATAGTGCAGATCGCCGTTGTCTCGGTCAGCCCATACACCTGAAGCACCGGGATTCCCAGCATCATGAAGTACTGCTGCGTCTCGACGCTGAGTGGCGCCGACCCGCAGATCAACGCTTTCAGATTCGATCCGATCATCTTCTTGCGGATAGTGGGGAACACGACGGATTTCGCGCAGGCCAGCCACATTGAATCCGCGAAGCTCGAGTTGCGCTCCTGCCTACGCATCCATGCGGCTTTGGCTTTGCCGTAAACGGTTTGCACCACGCCCCCGGTCTTCCACAGTTGTTCGTCAACGGCTTTGCGCATGCGTTCGAGCAGTTGGGGGACATTCAGGAAATAGTCGGGAGCAGCGACTCGGACGTCCTTGGCAAGTTTGGTCAAGTCGGTATTAAGCGTCAACTGGCTGCCGCGAAAAAGGCAGGTCAGAAGCATGATCCACGAACCGGCAAAGCACAACGGCAGATAGTGGAATACGCGGTCCTGGCTGGAGCGTTTCTCCATCAGCGTGTCGAGTCGCTCCGATGTACAGCCCAACATGTGGCCGATGTTTCCCGCGGTAAGCACCACTCCCTTAGCTTCGCCCGATGTGCCGGAAGTGTAAATGATGGTGACGGGATGGGACTCCTCAACGCGCGGAAGCGCGTTATCACCGGGCTTCACGGTCAGCATGTCATCGAACAAATGCAGTGAGGGCGCATTGGGCCATTCCCGCAGGATGCCATCTCGCAGGGCGGCATCTCCGCAGCAGATCAGTGTGGGCCCGCAGTCCTTCATCATGGCGACAAGTTCCGCAGGAGATTGTCTCGCGTAGAGCGGGACGACGATCAATCCCTCCGCCATAATGGCCAAGTCGATAGCCACCCAGTCGATGCTGTTGTGACCGAGGAGCGCGACCCGATCGCCCTTCTTCATGCTCTGGCTGACAAGGAAACTTCGGGCCTTCGCGATTCTTTCGAGCAATTCGCGCCCGGCGGCGGCGGGGGGTTGGCTATCTCGTAATTCGCGCAGGAAGACGGCATCGGGTGAGGCCGCCAGCCGCGCGAAAATATTATCCAGAAAGCTCACGTGTGAAGGTTCCTGTGGAGCTCCGTCAACTATAGGCCTCGACCAAACTCTTCAGGCCCGTGCTCAGGGGGGGCAGGTAATCTTCCCAACTCCATTCGCCCCTGCGGGTGGGAAACTCCGGGTAGCGCCGCTGAACTTCTTCCTCGAAGTACACACCCATCCGCGCCATCACTTTCAGATTACGCACCACGGTGCGCCCAATCGCTTCGGCGATGCGCTCCCCGTCCGTGGCTAGCTTCTCGAGTGCCGCCAGCAGCTTCGGCTCAAGGTCGGCGTCGTCAACGTTCATCAGGAGGTCCGCGTGGCCGCGCTCGTGCATCAGGTTACGAATGCGCTCGTCCATGGTAATCCCCGCCGACGGAACTAAACCCGGCATGGAGGTCACGATTCCGTGATAACGCGAAGACGCCATCATGTGACACGCGCGCAACACACTCACCAGTTCGTAGATGTTGTACTCCTCGGACGTCAGTACCGGGACGCCGCCGAGTTGCTCGGAGATGCGGTTCGCGGGACGGGCGTCGAGGCGCTCGGTTGCCACCATGACCACAAAAACCTTGCGCTGCTTGCAAAATGCATCGACGGCTCTTGCGATGGCGGTGAGGTATTGCTGGTAGGCGCGCGTGGCATCCGGTCCCGAATTATGGAAATACGGCCCGCGATAATGCTCTCCTTTATAAGCTCCGGTCAAGCTGTGGATGGCCAGTTTGGCAACCGATGCTTTCACCGGCCACTCGAAAGGATTGATGGGACACACTGCCAATACCGGTGTTTTGCCGTCCCATCCCACGTTGCGCAGAGTTTTCTGTCCGTACTCGGCGGGATGCGGCTCGAAGGTCCAGGCGGTGTCCGTCCCCAACTCCGTGGGCACACCCAGTTCGCGCAGGATGGTTCGCGATTCCTCATTGCGCGTGATGATCAGCGAATTCTTGCAGAAGCGGCAGCACATCTTGCGGACCAGCGGGTCCATCTGGCCGGCCTCGGCTCCGTAGCCGACTGAGAGTTTATTCTCGGCCGCCGCAATTCCCAACGATCCAATCATCATCGTAGTCAGCGCGTTGGCGAACTTGCTCTTGAACATCGAGCCTTCGCAGGCGACGACGCCGTGGTGTTTGGGAACTTCACGGGCCAGGAAGGGTGGAAAGATATCCGGCAAGCGCACCTGGGTAGTTCCTTCAAAATAGCCGCGCGAGCGCTCGAAGTTAAAGGTCATCGCGCTGAAGTCGACGTTCTGTGCCCCGAGGATGTGGCGAATCTGCCGCAACATTTCTTCCACACGCGCGTCGGAACCCATGTTGCGGGTGCCATTGTATCCAGCGAACAGCAGCTTGAGCTTTTCCCCCGGTTGCCATGGCTTACCCTTACCCAGCATCCACGCAGCCTTCGACTTTTCAATAGAGGCGCTCACCCAGGCTTCAAGGATGAAGTCCATCATGCTGCTGTACCTCCGGCTCGCGTGGGCCAATCCTGATAACGGTAAGTGAACTTGCCCTCGCGGCTGAACTTGAGCAGCGGGAAACTGTATTGCGAAAAAGGCACCGGCATGCGTCCGAGTTCAGTCGTCACGCGAGTGTTGTCGAACACAGTGTTCCACAACAGATACGGCATGAACACCTTCATCAGTGAGGCCCCATGTGAGATGGGGCCGCGGAAGTTCGACAGAGTATTGATAACAGCGGAAAACGGCCGCTCCAGCGCCGGCAGAAATATCGGCCCGCGCTTTTGCCGGGCGGCAGCCAGGGCGTTGGTCAATTCGCGAAAGGTCTGAGAGTCTTTGCCGGAAGAAAGATGATAAACGTCGTATTGCGCCTGCGCCTTTTGATGCAGCGTGGCAATCGCATCGGCTACGAAATCGACGTTCACGATGTCGATCTTGTCATTAGGACGGAAGGGGAGTAGGGGCAATCCCGCCAGAAACACAAACGCCTTCACCATGTCGAACTGCGTGGTTTCGGCGCGCCGGCTGTCGCCGAGCACGATGCTGGGCCGGAAAATCGTAATCGGGACTTCGGGAAGCAACTGCCGAATCATGTGCTCACAAAATTTCTTGGTGCGGGCGTAGGGATCGTAATCCGAGCGTTCCCAATCAATCGACTTGTCTTCGGTAACGACTTCGTCCTGCCGCTTCCCTGCCACGGCCACCGTGCTTACATGGCTGAAGCGGCGCATGCCGTGATAGTGATGCACTCGCATGGCGAGTTGCAGCACTTCCAACGTGCCGCGCAGATTCACATTCAGGCAGCTCTTTTCCGACTTGCGATTTAGCGACGCGGCGCAGTGGATCACTGAATCGCTGGTATGGATCAGCCGGTCGTAGTCGTCGCGGCTGAGGCCGAAACGGTCTCCGGTCAGGTCACCGCGAAAGATCCGCACCCGCGTTTGCAGATGCTCATAGAAACGGGGAAAGTCGAGATGCAACTGCAAGGCCTGCCAGAGCCGCAATTCGGCTTCATGCGCATCCCGCGCTCGAATCAGCACATTCACGGATGCGCCATGTTGTTCCAGCAAGTTGGCAGCGACATGGCCGCCGATGTAGCCGGTTGAGCCGGTCAGGAATATCGCCACGTTGCCCCGTTCGTGCCGGTTTTTACGGTGACGTCGCTCTCCGCCTCGGCAAGGTGGAAGTCGCGCGCAGGTCTCGCTTCCAGCGGACGCCCCTCAATCAGAGGATAAGTCCACCGGCGCAGCGCGGGGACGTGAATGTTGATCCAGAACTCCCACCAGTCGATGGCGGCAGTGTTGTAGCCGAAATCGGCTTGCTCTTCGGGCACCAGCGCGTACGCCAGTTTCTCGACGTTCTCGGCCACGAAGTCATGCTCGTTCAGCAGAATGAACGGTTCAAACAGCTGAATCAGTTTTTCGACCTTCTCGAGATTGCGCTGGGTGCGCGCCAAGGGGGTCTTCTTCAGCGGGAAAGCCGACATGATGCTCTGGATGGACTTAATGATCGCTTTCTGGGCAGGCGCCGACATGCGCTGATAACGCTCCTTCGAGACGGGAATCGCGTCAAAGCGCAGCCGCAGCCAGTATTCCAGACCTTCCTGCGCCCGGTAATGTTTGCGATGAGCCAGAGAGGTGAGTTCGATGGACCGCCGCATATCGCAGGGATTGGTGACGGAAGCGGCGAGCTGATAAACCGGGTCGTGGCGGCGTTCCATGATCGCGGCTGCAATCAGGGTCATCCCGGCGCAAACCGAATCCACCGGAATCAGATCCAGCCGCTTGCGCTCGTTCGACGGCAGTTGGCGAAAATACGTACCCAGCAGGTAGGAAAGCGAAGCTGAAGTGTTGATGCCTTCATTCCATCCCCGGAACGGCTTCTCAATCGAGGTTTCGACGATGGCGGGCCGAACGATCGCAATCGGCAAGCCCGCTCCGTACTTGTTCAGCAGCGACTCCGCCAGTCCCTTGGTCAGAGTGTAAGTATTGGGCCAGCCCAGCTCCAGCGCCCGCTTGGTTCCAGCTTCAGTCAGATGATTGCGGAGCCAGCGCACCCGGTTCTTACGAACCTGGTTTTCGAGCGCCGCACCCTGGAGGTCTCTGGCGGCGTGTTCCTTCTGCAACGCCTGCTGCCGGAGCTCTCCTGTGACTTCGCCGCCTTCCGCCCGCTGTTCGGTATCCTGGATCAACTGGCGCAGGGCATGCCATTCGCGTTCGGCGTCGTAGCCGGCGATAGCGGCGGGCACGTAGTTCGGCCGTATTCTCTCGCTGACGCGCCCATCCTGCCGTCCCGCGACATAGCAGGTAGAGAGATGCAATAAGCCCGCGTGATCGGACTGGCGCACGAACTCAACCACGTTCACGGCGGCATCGACGTTGGTCAACAGCGCATCCCGCAGATCGGGATTGAAATCGGTCAGCCCCGAACTGTTGATAATCAAATCGAGATTCTTGCCCAACATTTCGCCGGCCGCGGGAGTAAGTCCGAGTCCGGGATGGGAAACATCGCCTTCCACGACTTCGACACGTTCGGAGAGGAAACGTGACAGCCCCGAGCCATGACGCGCCCACAAGGGATCGAACACAGGCGAGTCCTCAATCAACTTCTCGAAGCGGCGCTGTGCTGGATTCGACTTCTGGCGCCGGATCAGCAGATAAATGCGCCCGGTCTCAGGCAAATCCAACAAAGTGTTCACCAACCAAACTTTGCCGATGAATCCCGTCACCCCAATCAGCATGACGTGCTTCCCGGCAAACGCCGCGCGCACGGAAAGAGGCCGGGTTTGTCGCGGACCGTCAAAGTGAACGATGGGTCGCTGCGGGATCGGCACCTGGCGGCTGGACGGAACCACGGCAGAGCGCAGCTCCTCAATCGTGGCGAGGTCAAGATCACGAATCAGCTGTTCAGGGCTGCGTTGCCCATCCGGGCCTGCTCCGGTGATGCGGGCGAAAGCCCCGCGTGGCCGAATCACAGGGTCAAGCAGCCTCCCGGTGGCAATACCGTCGCGAAACTCCAGGCGGTTGGCAACGATCCACTGCACGCCCAGATGCCGAGCCAGCGGGCGCATGATGTGGTCCAGCCCCTGGCTTACCAGGACGATGTCCCGCCGCGAATTCATCAGCGCCTGAAGCTGTCGCACGCCCTCCGGCTTGAGTTGAGGTCTCAGCTTGTATTGGAAGTATTCTTCGCTCAGCAAATCAAGGCGGTCGCGGCTGACACGCCGAAGCACGCTGTACACGACGCGCGTGGCAAATTCCCGGTTCAGCGCATACAGGAAAGGACGCAACACAGCCATCAGAAAAACCAGGCCGCGGCGCGTCCAGCGTTCGGTAAAGGTTTGCAGATTCCAGGTAAAGAAGGCAATTGACCGGACCGTGGTCAATTCGAGGAGACTGCCCTCCACCCGCCAATATACGGGGTCATCATGGCCGGGGCCGCCAGGATTTTCTAGAGACGGTTTCAAAGGTTTTTTGCTTCCCGAGATGTACCACTCTCGAGCCAACAAGAGAAACGAAAGTCCTTATTGTAAACAATCGCGGTCAAAGCGCGAAGCTACAGTCATCGGAAACGGCGAAGTGCCGAGAATACATCGGGTTAGCAGCGAGGCACGAATGCACATTGTTCTCAATGGCGGCTTACTTTCCGTAATTCCTCTCGATCCCATTTCGTGAATTCGTCACCCTGAATCTCCCGTCGGAGCTGGCTTCTACTTTGACATAGTGCCCGTCTGATTTGTCATCGACATTGGCGATGAAAGCCTCCGCACTATTGTGCTGCTTGTCGGAATCCAGGGCGTAGTGCAGTTGCCACACGTCCTCGAGATCCGGCGAGTCATGGATAATCTGCCAAGCCTGTGGGTTGCCTCCTTTGCGTGGGCCGTTATTGATCACGACCACCCGCGGATGCAACGCCCATACCAGAGCCCGAGGATTGTCGGGATACCCTCCATGATGGGTTGCCAGATAAAGATCGGCGTTGCCGATCAAATTGTTGGGACAGACCAACTCCAGCGCTTTTTGCTCAGTCAGATCGCCCAAATCCAGAAACCGGAACCGACCGTAAGTGATGAGCACCCCTAGCGAGCGGGAGTTCTCACTAGTGTCGTCCGGAGGCTGCTTTTCCGATGCACAGTAGATGTTGGCTTCCCCTGCACCCGGTAAAGGGTCGGTGATGTGATCGCCCGCAGCGGCTAGCACCTGCAGAGTGAGGCCCTTCAGTGGCACTCCCTGGCTCGGCCTCAAGACCACGCGCGGAAAATGCGCGATCGCCGCCACGTAGTTGGCATAGTGTTTCTTGGTGGCGTCGGAATCTTCCTGGTTCTCACCATGGTCCACGAAAGTGCCGACCTTGATTTTCTTCAACAGATCCGTCACGCCACCCACGTGGTCTCCGTAATAGTGGGTGATGAGCACGTAGTCGATCTGCTTGATGCCCGCGGCCTTGGCCGCCCGCACAATCCGATCCGCGTCACGCTCGCCTGCAAAGCCGGCGTCAATGAGTAAGGATTGCTTCTGGGACGTCACGATCAGCGTGGACTGTCCGCCTTCAACATCGATGAAGTAGATCTGCAGTTGCCGGTGCGACCTGGCCAGCACGACAGGCACAAGCAACCATGCCACGCCAAGAAGTAGGGCAAATTGACGAAGGAATCGAATCACGGCCACCCCGTGCACTCTGCGCGCAAATGCCTATGACTAAGGTAATGGAACCCGCGCTTTCCTGCCTCTACCATCAGCGTACCCAACCCTATAATTTTGTGGTGACCAGACCATCCCAAGCTGCGGCTACATCGCTGATCGCGTTCGGCATGATATTCGTGGGCCTTGGCATCGCGGTAGCTAGCGCCTTCCTGGCTGCTGATCCCGCCCACGTGCACGGAAATCCCATGGTCACGGTGTTGGTTTGTGGAATATTTATTCTAGTCGGCGGGGGAATCGTTTATGCCGCCACCTATGGCAATCGCAAGCTGAAGGAACAAGCCGAGGCCCGGCAGTCTGCCCCGGATTCTCCCTGGCTGTGGCAGAAGGATTGGTCCGCCAGCCGCGCCGAGAGTAAGAACCTCAACAACCCGGCTGGCTTGTGGCTGGTGGCTGGAGTCTGGACTCTCATTTCTCTCACCGTTATCACGTTGACGGCTCGCACTCCCGGGCGGAATTCCGGCTCTACTTTTCTACCTGCTCTCGGATTCTGCATTCCCGGTGTAATTCTGGCCGGCATAGCGCTGCGTGTAACCATCCGCAAGAAACGCTTCGGCAAGACTTACTTTGAATTCGCTTCCCTTCCCTTCTCTCCGGGGAAATCGCTCAAGGGAACCATCCACCTGCGTTTCAACACAACCACACGCCACGGAGTCGATCTCACACTTTCCTGCGTTCGCCAGGTCATCACCGGATCGGGCAAGAGCCAAAGCACCAACCGGGTCGTCCTCTGGCAAGCGCAAGCGAACGTGCCACAAGAGGCACTCACTCCCGGCCCCATGGGAGACGCAACCATCCCCGTGAACTTCGTTGTCCCCAGTGATGCCTATGAAACCAATCACGACCAGGCACGCGACCAGGTTCTCTGGTTGCTGCACGCGCAAGCCGACGTTCCCGGCGTGGATTATTCGGACGACTTTGAAGTCCCGGTCTTCCGGCTGACACCGCTTGCGACCACAACGCCCGCGCCTGCCTCCTTCGGCGACTCACAACCCGACGCTGCCCCGGCTTTCCAAAACGACGCCTCGGACGTGGCAACGCCTCAGAACCCGAAGGTCGTGGTTTCGACTGGTCCGACCGGCGGCACGGAGTTCTATTTCCCACCGTTTCGCAACCCCATCCGCGTTCTGGTATTGATTCTCGTCACGGCGGGATTCGCCGGTGTCGTTTACTTCCTGCACAATGCCAAGGCTCCGTCGGTCTTCACCGTTATATTCGGTTTGGTCGACCTGTTACTGGTCTATGGCGTGGTCCAGTCGGCAATTGCCTCTTCTCGCATTGAAGTGGGCAATGGCAAGCTTCGAGTGAGCCGTGCGTTGCTGGGAGTGTCCTCGACGCGTGAAATTCCTTTCCCTGAGATTGAAAAGATTCTTGCTGTGACCAGCGGCCAGCAGGGCACAAATCCTAACAATGCTTCTTACCTCCTCCGCTTGCAAACCAAGGGCGGAAAGAAGATCACTCTGGCCGATGCCATCGATAACCGTGAGGAAGCACGCTGGGTCGCCGCTCAATTGGAGAAGTTCGTTGGCCTAAAGCTGGACACGCACGTTGCAGTGGACAATGTATTCGGGGTGTATGGCCCACCCCCACAACGGGGCGTGACGCCATCCAGCCAACCGATGGCGTTGCGGCGAGGTGGAGCCGTGGCGATGGCCGTCAGCGCGGCTTTCGCTATGGCCTGGATTGGGTTTATGACCTACCACTTCAATTCTGTAATGCGCGGTGTGCCCAAGCGTCCGGCGGCAACCCGAGCACAGACTGCGGCGAAGTCCCGGGCGCAACGCGTAACCTACACACCTCTTACCGATATCGATGCACAGCGCCTGCAGTTGCTGCCCGAGCAGACACAAGCGGAAGAATTGCTGGATCGTGCCATTCACCACGATGACCGGGCTCGGGACCTCTTCGAACAGGACATCGTCATGTGGCAGGGGAACATCAAACTCACCAACGGCATGAAACAACTCGAGTGGCGCTCCCGTTTTTCCACCGACCTGCGGGTGCGTTATGCCAATGCCGATCTCAACCTTGCACTGAATGGTTGGGCCAGGACAGAACATTCGGCCGATCTACTGATCACGCAAGCCCAGAGCGACAAGGAATCACGCGCCGCAGCTGTGTATCAGATGGGAATGCTGGCGGGACGCGGTGTCGGCTACAACTTGATTTACCCGGTGTTGGTCGATTATGCGAAGAACGATCCTGATCCTTACGTCCGGCAGTGGGCGGTCGAAGGCATGCGCTATCTCGGCACCGACGAGGCCCTGGATCAGCTGTTCGACTCCTTCACTCACGATGCCTCGAACGCCGTCCGCGACCGCGCCGGATGCAACATCTCTGACTGCGGTAACTTCATGCGCAAACAACGCATGCGTATGGCGCCAAAACTGATCGCATTGGCGCAAGACCCTCAGACCACGCCGCAAATGCGCAATTGGACCTTCCTCGCATTGGCGGAAATCACCGACGAACACTTGCCTGCGGACGCTTCCGCCTGGGAGCGATGGTATAACGACCACGGGGTCGACAAAATGGCCGAGTTCGAGCAGATGGATTGGTGGCGGGTACGAGGGGACGAATAAAGATCGGAGCCTTTGTCGTTCACTGTCATCCCACAGACGAACAAGCCACCCGGCCTTCACCGGAGGGGTGAAAGGCCGGGCGACTCGACAATCAGGCTGCCGCTAGCTTGCGTTGCTTGAGGAACGTCAACAGATCGGTGTTGATCTGGTCCGCGTTGGTTGCGGGCATCCCGTGCGGAAATCCTGGATACACCTTCAGAGTCGCGTTCTTCACAAGCTTCGCCGACAGCGGAGCCGCCGCGACGATGGGAACGATTTGATCATCGTCGCCATGCATGATCAGCGTTGGCACATCGAACTTCTTGAGGTCCTCAGTGAAATCAGTCTCGGAGAAAGCCTTGATGCAGTCGTAGTGGGCCTTCATGCCACCCAACATCCCCTGCAACCACCAGTGCTCCCGGATGCCTTCAGAAATCTTGGCGCCCGGCCGATTGTACCCGTAGAACGGGAGCGTAATGTCTTTGTAAAACTGCGCCCGGTTTGCCGCCAGGGCGGCTCGGAGCCCGTCGAACACTGCGACTGGCTGGCCAGTTGGATTCTTCTCCGTCTTCACCATCAGCGGCGGCACCGCGCTGATCAGCACAGCCGTGGCAACACGTTTCGTGCCATGCCGGCCAATGTAACGCGCCACTTCCCCGCCGCCGGTAGAGTGGCCCACATGGATTGCGTTCTTCAGGTCGAGCTTTTCGGTGAGAGCGGCAAGATCGTCAGCGTAGGTGTCCATCTCGTTGCCATCCCAGGTTTGAGTGGAGCGGCCGTGTCCGCGCCGATCATGCGCGATGACTCGATAGCCACGCTGGCCGAAGAAAAGCATCTGTCCGTCCCAGTCGTCCGCAGTGAGCGGCCAACCGTGACTGAACACGATTGGCTGGCCTGATCCCCAGTCCTTGTAGTAAATCTGTGTGCCGTCTTTGGTTGTAATGGTAGGCATGGAATGTCCTCCTTGGACAAGCAGTAGATGTTTGATAAAGCAGTTCGACCTGTTAATTGCGGAATTTCTTCACTGCACCAACGCCAAGCCCGATGAATATGGCCATAACGATAAGCTGTGCGAGCAAAAATGGCGGTTCCTTCCCTTCAGGGGCAAGAGCGTGGAGGGCCGGAACCTTCAGAAAACTCTGCACCAGGAGCACGAATACATTGAGATAGAGAGCAATCACGGCAGTGATCGCATAGGTTCGACGCCAGCCTCCAGCTAAATGTTGGACATAGCGAGCCACGATCGCAATCGCCAGCACCAGCAGCGAAATGATGCCGACCTTGTGCGATGGCAGGAGGTGATCAAAGGGAAAGCCGAACCCGGTCGCGCTGGTCAACACGGTCGTCAGCAGGAAGAGTCCGTTCCAACCGTGGAGGAGTCTTCCCTTCAGCATCCCAAATACCATGACGAGTCCCGAGCCGATGCCAATCAAGCTGATCGCAACGTGGACCAGCGTGTAGGTCTCCAAGCTCATACCGAACATCATGGGATTGTCCTTTCCGGATCGCTAGATATTACGACGCACGGGCGGAAAGTTCCACCAGCCTGTTACCCCGTCTGGGTCTTGTGGAGTTGAAGCACCACAGAAGTGCGTGGTCGCACCCCGATGCTCATCCCACCTGGAAGAATGGGCTCCTGTAGTGCAGGCTAGCTCCGACCGGGGAGGATATTGACATCTATATTTCCGGAAATTTCAATAAGCCCCTTTCGCAGGCAACAACGTCGATGCCAGTATCACGACGTCCGGATCGATGGGTAAGGTGATGCTCTGCACGACCTTAGTCTGATTCAGTGGAAACAGATACGCATACAGACTGAACGTCCGCTTGTCCTTGGTGCCGTCGTCAAAGTTTCGGTATTGCATGGCGACCGCTTCATACTCGCGAGTAAAGTTCTGCGGGGTGAACCAATCGCTGAAGCTTTGAACAACTTGCGCGCTCGTACCGTCGGTGTAGTGGACGACAAAAGTCTCGCCTAATTGGTTCCCATTCACGCCCGTCGCAAACAGCACAAGATCGGAAAACTGCCCTTGTGGCACCGAAATGGTTTGGCCATTACAAGCGACGACATCTGGTGCATTCGCCGGACCGAAATCGAACAGCACGCCGTCAAGGACGCGCGCCCCGGTCAGCAGGTTCGCTGAGTATGAATACCCAAGCCCATCGAGGCCTCCGGTCGTATACTTGCTGCCATCCTGATAGATACCGTACACCGCAACCTCCGAAGAAAGATCCACTTGCGTGCCGGTTCCGGTTGTGCCGACGGCTGCACTAACCGCGAGAGTAAAAATAAGAGTCTGCATGATGTTTCCCGAAGTGCCAGTCACGGTTACAGGAAACAACCCAGTAGTAGCAGAAGGGCCAGCTTCGAACCCCATTTTTCGGCTGTCGCCTTGCCCTCTGAATCCTCCTTTGACTCCCTTTGGCAGTTGCGAAAGACTCAGCGTCACCTGGCCGTTAAATCCGTTTGAGGGAGTGATGGTGATTATTCCGCCGGTCTTTCCACTCTGATTTAAGAACAAGCTGCTGGGGCCGGAAAGCGTGAAACCGCTCGCGCCAACTGCGGTGTTGATCGCGGCCGCATATTGTGCCGCAAGGCCCTTGCCCACGATATCGTCGTACAGCCACAGGAATCCGCCGATAATGCCACACTGGCTGTGCCAGCCGCTCATGATGGTCTCGACCTGGGAGGGAGTATCGTTCTTGTCCCACAAGCCGGGAAACACAGGAACGGTCCCGAAATCCCATCCCACGCAGGGGTTGTTGCCCTGGCCACCGGCGTATGCCTGGAGGTGGACTCCGTCCACTGTGCCCGGCAGTTGACTGTTAATTTGCGACACTACGTTGATCCAATAACTGTTGTTGGTGTACGGGTCGGGCATCACGTGATAACCCAGTTGGCCGAGCATGACCCCAAAGGCAATCGTGGTGGGAGAGTTATAGCTGTTCTCATCGTCGAAATCGATGGCATCCAGAGCTGGGATAGCAGCCTTCAGAGCTTGAAAATCCTTATAAAGGATGCTATTAGGGCCGGTCCCCTGCGCCTGGATCAAGGCAGTGATGTCCTGCCAGTCTCCAACATTGGATGAGCCGACGCTGAACGTGACCCGCTTGACCGTCCCTTGCTTCAACTGCGCCATATTCCCAGGAAAATCGGGATGGGTCTGATTGCCGACATAGACTCCGTTGGAGGTCAAGGGAAACTCTCCATTGAAATTCAAGTCCCCAGTGCTATTGACTTCGACGCTCCACACGATGGCTTCACTGAAACCGGAATTTTCTATTTCGATGATGTTGGGGGCCGCATTCTTGTAAAACGGGCCGCCACCGAAGATTCCCGTATATCCGGTCTGAGCGAACGCCGTTTCAGTAGAGAATGCCGCCACCAGAAACAAGCAAAGAGTAGTGGCGCGGACAAACGTCCGCACGGAAGTGTTTGCGAAATGACTTTTCACTGAATGTTTCACATCGTCTCCTAAAGCCTGGGCACTCGGTTGGGTGATCGACATGGTCTACGCCGGGCGACCACTTCTCGCACCGTAAACGAAATTATTCGCCACCAACGTCGCGCGATTATACACCTCCTTGCGCTGGCACGGCGAGGGGTCGCTGGCATCCCTGACCTTGCCAAAGCCGTGCGGGACGCCGAAAGCACGCCATTCCGGCATCAGCAAGAAAGTTGGCTGGCGGTTCCGGCACGCTCTCGACTCTGATCGAGTCGGTGGGCGTGGACGCGCGTGATCGTTGTGAGAAGATCAGCCCGACCGCCGCTAACCACGCCGATCGAGCCGGCTTACCACTCTTGGGTTGCATGGCAACACTCTACGGGAGAGTGTCACCCATCATTCTGGACGAGAACGGTCGATCCTGTACAAGGAGCACGATTAGCTCGTGGGCCCCTGGCGCAGTCCTGCGTTTAGCACTAGCAGCAAGAATTGTGGTGGGATCGGTCTCGCTCCTGAATGGGTTTGCCACGCTAGGGCTGTTGTCCTGGCTACAGAGACGAAAGTCCACTGTTCGGGCCGAGAATGTGCGTCGTACAATCCGCTGGTTTGGCGAATTTCGAGGCTTACTAAGTTTCCGATCCGTGGAGGCGCCTATCGGAATGCGAAGGACTGTCTGCGCCGGGCTTGTGGCTTTGTCGCTCGCGAATCTTCTTCCCAGCTTCGGCCAAAGCAGAGCGACCACTCCATCCCCTCAGCCACAAACTGCTCCAGCACCCGCGAAGTCACGAGAATCAGCGACGCCGCACCAGGAGACGCTGAATCCGAAAAGAAAGATCACGGTTGGTGACGAGCCTTATGGCCTGGCTTTCGACGGGGTCAATATCTGGACCGCCAACCATGACGGCTCTTCTGTCACAAAGGTGCGGAGGAATGACGGAGCGGTTTTGGGCACTTTCGCCGTTGGCCGCGGACCTTACGGCGTGGCTTTTGACGGCACGCACATCTGGGCTACCTCCAATGTCGAGAATACGGTGACCAAACTGCGGGCAAGTGACGGCAAGAATATGGGCACATTTAGCGTTGGCAAGGGCCCATGGTGGCTGTCCTCAGACGGAGCTAACATTTGGGTTGCGAATGGCAATGGCTCGGTTACGAAGCTCCGTGCAGACGATGGCCGGCAATTGGGAACTTACGCCGTGGGCGAGGGCGCAATCGCGGTGGCCTTTGACGGCAGCGATATCTGGGTAACCAGCGATCGCAACTACGTGACTAAGTTACGAGCGAGCGACGGAACTGTAGTTGGCACCTATACGGTCGGTAACGGGGCAATGGGCATTGTGTTTGACGGCACCAACATCTGGGTGGCAAACCGGGGCAGCAGTTCAGTGTCCAAGCTGCGGGCCAGCGATGGCCAGGTTCTTGGAACCTTCGCCGCCCCGGGGGCGCCTTACGGATTGGCTTTTGACGGCAAGAACATTTGGGTGACAGGCAGTCCTTACTTGATGAAGTTACGAGCCACCGATGGTACCCTGCTGTCCAAGATCACGTTGCTCAATACATCAGGCATTATCTTTGATGGGACCAGCGTCTGGGTAGCGCAAACCCCCACTAGCCTCATCGAATTTGGGACTCGCGAATGAATTGTTGCGCGCAGGAGTATCCGGAAGGAATTATGATTAAATGCCGGTTTGTGTTTTTTGGTTTGGCCTTGTGTCTTGCATTGCTTCCGACGTCGAGCCTCCTGTCCGGGGCCCAGACGGTCACCGTGACCACGTGGCACAATGACAACTATCGTTCGGGCGAAAATACGCAAGAAGGCACGCTTCTTTACAACACGCTCAAGAATACGAACTTCGGCAAGATCTGCTCCACTCACGTAGATGGACAGGTTTATGCGCAGCCGCTGATATCGACCGTCAACTTCAAAGGCTCTGTTCAGACGGTGGCGTATGTCGTCACTGAGAACGATACGCTCTATGCCATCAGCGGCGCCAGCTCCAACGCGGAAGCCCCCTGCACGGTTTTTGGCAGTATTAACCTCAGCAGCTTTCTGGGTCAGTATCCCGTGGACTGCCAGTATATTGGCTACGGAGATTGCCAGACGATCGCTCCCTATGTTGGCATTCTGGGTACGCCAGTCATCAACGGCGACGTACTTTATTTGGTGGCTGAGACACAGGATGTGCAGACCGGGCAACCCAACAACTGGTATCACACCCTCTTCGCGATCAACACCTCGAGTCTGAAGGTCATCGGTCACATCACGATCACTCCGCCCACCGGTTGCCCCGCCGGCAGCACTTCGACTCCGTTTTCGCAAATGCATATTCAGCGCCCAGGGCTGCTGTACGCCAGCAACTACGTCTACGTTGCGTTCTCGATGATGGATGGGAACGCTCCGCTGCCCAACGGCATGGTGTTCGGCTATAACACTGCCAAACCGAATGATCCTGCGTTGTGCTTCGCAACCACTCCGGGCGATTCATCGAGTGCGGGTGGAGGAGTGTGGCAGGATGGAGCTGGCTTGGCATACGGGTGGGACGGCACCAGCAACTACATCTATTTCAACACTGGGAACGGTCAGTGGGACGGAACCACGAGTTTTGGCGACACCTTCGTGAAGCTGAATCCGACTAATTTGACCGTCGCGGATTACTTTACGCCGTCCGATCAATACTACCGCAATTGTGTGCAGCCGCATGGCAAGAACGAAAATCTCGATTTCGGGTCGGGCGGGGTAATGCTGGTTCCGGACGAACAAGTGCCGGGCTGGCCTTATCTGGCAATCAGCGGGGAAAAAGAAGGCAACTTGTGGGTCATGAATCGCGCCAATCCGGGCAAGTTCAATGCGGGCACCTGCAGCGTCTCGGGGTCGTGTGTCGCCTGCACTGCCGCGAACGGTCAAGCTCCAGCCAATCAGAATATTCAAACGGTACCAATCACCACGGGCCCGCACGCTGCCTATTTCCAAAACACGCCGGCCTTCGGCCAATTCAATGTGAACGGCAACGTGCAAGAGTACATTTATATCGCTGGGACTTCTGGCGGTCTCACGCAATATCCGTTGTGTGCGAACCCCACGCTCCCCATCTGCACCACCACGGGAGTATCTACCAAAAACGGCTTCGCTTTCGGTACAACGCCGGCAGTGACGTCAGACTCTGGTAGCCAAATTGCGCCGGACGGCATTGTGTGGGCGATTTGGGGAGACGGTAGTGTTGAGCCGATCTCCGGAACTTCGAAGCCGGGCGTACTCTATGCTTACGACGCTCTCACGATGGCGACGTTGTACGCCAGCAGCCAATGCTCAACCAGAGTGGACGCGATCACTACGGCCACCAAATTCTCCGTGCCCACCATCGCCAATGGGTATGTCTACTTGGGCACCATGGGACCGGGGGGCGGAGTGAACGGCAGCTATAACAACGGTACGTTCTACATCTTTGGTTCGCTTTCCAGAACGAGTTGTTGATCATCGTTGCGGGCACGGCATTGGGATTGCGGGAATTCTCCAGCCGCTACCGTCCCGATCCCACGCTGTAAGACTTTTTATGCCACCTAGTCAAAGGGTGTGGGCTGATTCTCAAAGAGCGTAGAGACGAAAGTCCACTGTTCGGACGAGGACTTGCGTCATAAAATTCGCTGGTTTCCTTTTGGCGAGGAATTTCCCAAGATTGCATGAATTTCGAGGCTTACTAAGTTTCCGATCCGTGGAGGCACCATGTATCTCATCGCCTGCTCACGTTCGATCCGCACACATCTCAAAGTAGATCGAAGGCGCAGTTCATACTTCTTTCTTTGGGCCGCTCTGCTCTGCCTGGAATGCATCGTTGGCTGGCCCTTTGTGGTGTCGAGTGCCCACGCGCAGGGCGTCAACACTATACAGACGGTGGCCGGTGGCGCAGTCGTCTCTGGTGCGGCAACGGCCAACGACATCCCTGGCCCCAGCGCCGTGATTGAGGATGCGAGCGGCAACATTTACATTGCCGCCCCATACAGCTACAACGTCTTCGAGGTAACCCCCTCCGGCACGATTAGCGTGTTTGCCGGAACTGGCATCAAGGGTTTTAGCGGGGATGGCAAACCGGCGACCCAGGCGACGCTGAGTGCCCCGGCCGGACTGGCCATTGATTCTGCCGGGAACATCTACATCGCCGACCTCCACCGCGTCCGTAAAGTAACGAACGGCATCATCAATACGGTTGCCGGCACCGGGAAGGCATGCCCCGTAAGCGATTACACATCCCAACCGTGCGGAGATGGTGGTCCCGCCACCAGCGCGCAACTGAACTCACCGCAGGGTTTGGTGGTCGACAAGTCCGGCAATATCTACATCGCGGATACCGGAGACAGCCGGATTCGGGTGGTGAACACCCAAGCGGCTACGGTCACGGTGGTGGGTGTCATGATTCCGTCAGGAGATATCCAGACGGTTGCGGGAACGGACCACGTGTGCGGTCAACCGACCATGGGTTGTGGCAACGACGGCCCGGCTTTGGCTGCCCAACTAGACCTGCCTGTGGGGATCACGCTTGACGCGTCACAAGACATCTTTATAGGGGATACAAGAGATCAGAAGGTTCGTTGTGTCCTGGCGGTGATCGGGGGATGCAGCGACATGAGTCACAAGTATCAGGTTGGCGATATCGTTAACATCGCAGGCACCGGAAAAGTCTGCACCAACTCCTGCGGCGACGATGGTCCGGCAAAGAACGCAGAGCTTCACGATCCATCGGGGATAGCGTTCGATTCGGCAGGAAATCTCTATATCGCCGACCGATTGGACCACCGCATCCGCGAAATAAACAACAAAGCGATCATCGGAACCGCTGTGGGCAGCGGAATACAGGGTTTCTGCGGTGATAAGGGCCCCCCCACGAGCGCGTGCCTCGACTTCCCCTATGCGGTCCTGGTGGATTCGGCAGGCACTATCTGGGTTGGTGATACCGGCAACCAGCGGGTGCGCGAAGTGGTATCGAATACGATCAGCACCTTTGCCGGAGGTGTGTCAGAAGGCGACGGGGGTCTGGCAACTTCGGCAACCCTCGCCAATCCGCAGTCGGTGACTTGGGACAATAATGGGAACTTCTACATCGCGGACACAGCCAACAACCGGATTCGCAAAGTCAGCGGCGGAACCATCAGTACGATCGCTGGCACCGGCAGCGCTGGCTGGAGCGGGGACACCCGCCAGGCCACAAGCGCGACGCTCAACGCTCCATTCGGTGTCGCAATAGACAACTCCGGCAACATTTTCGTCTCAGACAGTCTCAATTATGTCATCCGCGAGATTTCTCCCAGCGGCGTGATCTCGACTATTGCTGGGAACTATAACGTACAGTGCGATCCGCCGACCGACCTGTGCGGAGATGGAGGCTCTGCGACTGGGCCAACTGCGGCTTTCACCAGCCCAACCGCGTTGTCCGTCGATAATCTAGGGAATCTGTACATTGCAGACTCATTCGGAAACCGTGTGCGCCAGGTCTACCTCAGCGGCCCGAATCAGGGTAATATCACGACCGCCGCAGGGACGGGCGTGCCTGGGAATTTAGGCGACGGTGGCCCGGCGACGATGGCCAGGGTCAACCAACCGACTGGGGTCGCGAACGATGGGGCCGGAAATGTTTACATATCCGACACGCAGAATAATAAAGTGCGCTGTATCCTCGCGGTACTGCTAGGATGCGGCGGATCTGGATTACCGGTCGACGATATTCTGACTTTTGCTTTCACGGGCAAACGCGGGTTCTTCGGTGACGGCGGCGCGGCCATCAACGCGAAGACCGTCACTCCTTCGCAGGTGGCAGTGGACCCTGTTGGCAACGTCTATGTGGGTGGCGGCGGCAATTCCTTGGTGCGGCGCATTGACGCGGCGACTCTAACCGTTGATACCGTCGCTGGGAATCCACAACACCCAGGCTCCGCAGGTTTCGGAGGCGATGGCGGCCCTGCTACCAAAGCCACACTGGATAACAGCGGACTTTCGGTGAACGCTGCAAAGAGCTTGCTGATTGCGGACAACGGCAACAATCGTATTCGCCAGACCAACATGGTTCCGGTGCTGACGGCTTCTACCACGTCGCTGAATTTCCCGAACACAAAAGTCGGCAGCACGAGCGCGCCGATGTCTGTCAAGTTGACCAACGTCGGTGCGGACGATCAGGCCCTTGGAACGTTTTCGATCACGGGACCGGACCCGGGCGATTTTGCGATTCACACCAACAGTTGCACTGCAATGCTGGCTCCGGATCTGAGTTGCACGATCAGTGTTGTATTTACCCCGCAGATGACGGGTGCCCGTAGTGCTTTTCTGAAGGTCTCGAACCTGTCGGAACGTTTGCCTTTGTCAGGTGTCGGCGACTAGGACCGCGGTGCGATCGGCCATTACTCACGAGTTATGGCCGAGCAAGGGGATTGACTAGAGTAATTGTTTTCGCACGCCCGGCGCGGGGCTCCCATTTAAACTGTGCCACCCGACTTCCGGTTTGCCTGCGTGCGGTCATAAGCACGTGTCAATTTCTGGGGCCGCTCGGCCACAAGACGCTGAACATGACGAAGCGGTACGCTCACCTCTCTCCTGGATGCATGCAGAACGTGGCCGGAAAGCTGGACGTGGCCTTTAAGAAAGTGTTGCCGGAGACAACAGGCTTCTACCTATCGAACTAAGGCCCTGCGACGGTATATGAGGATGGCCAGCACCACCCCGGCGAGGAGTATGATCGCTCCGCCAATCAACTCGACATAGACGATACCGATGTCCATCACGATGAAATGGGTGATCGAGTTAACCGTCCTTCTCGTCCAGCTCTTCGGGAGCATGTACCCGATCTCAGCGGCGTACGTGACCCTACCTTCAAGCACGGTGTGACTCTGTATGGGCAGATGGGAAGAATCTTCGCCTATTTCTACAAAGGGTAGCCTTTCGAGAGAATCGCAATTGCTACCCTCGTCCGGTGCAGCCACCGAGTAGCAACAGAGTCAGCTGACATCTTGGACGCGTAACGTGCATCTAGATCCATGACCACTTCCCAGAGATCATGAGTGGATTCATGCCCGAACATCAAGCGAACATCTTTGACCCTTCCGATACGGCCATCGCCTTTCAGGCAAACGGGCGCACCCACCCCCGGAGGGAGTCCGGTATCGAAATGCGTAACAATTTCTATTCGTTCAGACGCGGCAAGCTCTTGCGCTTTGACGTTGAGCGACACGAAGACAATGGCGAGACAGACTACAGCTGCCACACCTAGGCCGCGAACCGCCTCTTGTTGCTCCTTCATGGTCGAAGTGTTCTGCAACCGAAGACCGATGACAATGGCACTTCCGTGGCCGGGGGCGAAGTTCTTCGTCCCCCCATAGTCCCCACGAGCTTGAGAGATTTTCTCGGAATCTTTCAAGCCTTTTATTTTGTTGGCGTCCCCGACGGGATTTGAACCCGTGTTACCGCCGTGAAAGGGCGATGTCCTAGGCCAGGCTAGACGACGGGGACGAGGTGAGACAAGAGCTTGTGACGGAACAGTTTCGATGGTAGCAGTGCGTCTTCCGCACTGTCAAAGCAGATCGACCGAAGAAACCGTCTACAATAATAGTTCCTTCGCGGTGGTTCGCCGCATCTCATGCAGCGGAGAAATTCGTGGCTGATTCGCTTTATCTCAGTTTGTGGTTTCCCGACTTCGAAGTCGAGGACATGCTGCCCCGCGCCCTGTCGGTGATGCGCCAGTTTCCGTTTTCCGCGGAGCGGCCGGGGATCAAGTATGTGGGACTGCATCCGGTTTCCTGGGACGAAGCCACGATCCTGGAACAGTCCTTCCCGCATGGGATTCAGCCCGAGGCAGCGGTGCTGGTGGCGTCCGAACTGCTGCACGAAGATTATGCCTATGTGTTCGAGGCGGCGTGGGACTTGTGGATGCTTGGCGAGGGCCAGGAACATTGGCTGCTCAAACCATCACTGGTGAGGTTTGTGGTGCGCGGTGAGCAGTTTGACGAGGGATCGTACCGCGAAGAGGGACATATTCAAGTCGACTTCGGTCCCGATTCGCCGTTCTTGCAGGAGCATGTGCAACTCACTGGTGAAGTGGAGATGCAGGTGCGGGCGAATGTTCAGAAGCTGGTTGATTTCACCGGCAACGTGGAAAAACACTCGGGAACGAGCGGGCGGCTGCTGTGGTCGGAAGCGGAAGAGAACCTGGCACAGAAGCTGATTGCCCGCTTGCAGAAGGTGCAGTAAGCGGCACTACGTTACGAACCGGTCACGATCTCAGAGAAGTCTGCAATCGTGGAGAATTCTCTTAACAACGTCTGCAGCAGCGCCAGCCGGTTGGCCCGGATACGCTCGTCCTCCACCATCACCATGACTTTGTCGAAAAAGGCGTCAACCTGATCTCGCACCGTCGAGAGCAAGCGAAGCGCATCTGCGTATTCTCTCTTCTGCCGATTGGTCTCGACCTTCGGGGCGTTGAGATCCAAGTAGGCTGCCAGGTCCTTCTCTTCTGGCGACGACGCCGGCAAATCCTCCAACTTTGCCGCCGGCTCGATTCCCTTCTCCTCAGCCTGCTTCAGGATGTTTCGCATGCGTTTGCATGCTGCTGCGATGGCTTGAAACTCCGGCATATGCAATACACTCTTGACCGCCGCTGCACGTGCCACGACGTCTACGACATCGTCCGAACCGGAGGCCAGGACGGCCTTAATCACGTCGTACTTAAAACCCAAGGCATCACGCAAATAAAACTCCAGGCGCTCACGGAAGAATTCCCGAACCGCGCCCGCATAGTCGATCTCTTTCGAGAACTTGCGCTCGGCCTCCGACCCCCGGTAGGTCTCGCGGGCGTCACGGAACAAGTCGCTCAAATTCAGTGGCAGCTTGTGCTCGGCAATCGTCCTGACAATGCCATTAGCCTGGCGGCGCAAGGCGAATGGATCTTTCGACCCGGTGGGCTGCAATCCCAAAGCAAACATTCCGGCGATGGTGTCGGCCTTGTCGGCGATCGAAAGCACCGCACCGCCAGGCGTTTGCGGCACTGAATCCTCCATCGATTCCGGCTTGTACTGATCGTAAACGGCTTGCGCGATCAGTTGGCGAGTCGCATCCGGAATTTCACTATCGAGTTCCTGAACCCGTGCGTACAAGCCCCCGACAACGCCCTGCAATTCGGTGAATTCTTTCACCAGCTCGGTGGTCAGATCGGTCTTCGCCAAGTACGCAGCTTTGTGAACGACGCCGGGGCGAATCGTCATCCCGCTTTGGCGGATGATCTCGCACAACCAACTACACAGGCGTTGCACTCGCAGAGTTTTTTCGTAGTAACTGCCCAGATCTTTCTGGAAAGTTACATGCTTTAGCCACTGTACACGCTCGCGCAGCGGATGTTTCTGATCGGTCTGCCAAAAGAAGCGTGCGTCGTTGAAGCGGGCACGCAGCACGCGGTCGTGTCCGTGACGAATAATGCCCTGTGGGTCGCCGTCGGTATTCAGCACTGCGAGAAAATGCGGCAGTAGCTTGCCAGCGCCGTCTTCCACCGCAAAATACTTCTGATGGTCGCGCATGACGGTGACCAGGACTTCTTCCGGCAGTTGCAGAAACTCGTGATCGAAAGCGCCAAGAATCGCCGACGGCCACTCCGTGAGGTTGACGACGGTATCGAGCAGGTTCTTGTCTTCACGCCAGCGGGCGCCGGGGAGGGTGCGGGTTGCGGCGTCGAGGGCTTTGCGGATTTGTTGCTCGCGCTCGCCGCGGCTTAAGACTTTCGCGGCGCGCAGAGCGTCGACATATGAAGATCCCGCGCTTGGAATCTGAATCGCACTTGGGGCCAGGATGCGGTGCCCTCGCGACTGGCTTCCGGCGCGGATGCCATCGAATTCGAGCGGGATCACTTCCGCGTCTAACAACGCAACCAGCCAGCGGACCGGGCGCACAAAGACTTCGCCGGGCTTGCGCCAGTACATATTCTTCGGCCAATACAGCGAGTTGATCTCTTTGGGCAGCAACTCGGCCAAGACTTCGGAGGCCGATCGCCCTTTCTTGGTAACCTTCGCGGAGAGGTATTCGCCTTTGGCAGTTGTGACGCGTTCCAGGCGAGAAACATCGATGCCCGCTTTCTTGGCGAATGCGTGGGCAGCCGGCGTGGGCTGGCCATCTTTGTAGGCGATAGCTGCGGAGGGCCCTACCATTGTTTCGTGCATGTCTTGCTGCGTATCGCGGACATCAGGGAATAAAACAGCCAACCTCCGCGGGGTTGAGTAGTGTGTCCCATATATCCCATCGCGGGTTTCCGGAGCCAGTTTGTTCTGTTGCAATACCGCCGCGGTACGCGCCCACAGGTCCTGCGCGGCGGCATCAATCATCCGCGCGGGAATTTCTTCGCAACCGATTTCGAGCAGAAAGTCAGGCATTTAATAAGCTTTCGATCGCAGTCGTTGAGATCCAAACAAGGTCGAAGATTCCACCAGTTCTACTTGCTTCTGTTCAGGCCGCAGCTGCGTAGCTTCTTTGCTGATCCACATACGCCCGGGCGATTCCGACAGCCAAGGCTCGCACTCGGGCAATCACCCCCACGCGCTCTGTCACCGAGATCGCACCGCGTGCATCGAGAATGTTGAACAGATGCGAGCATTTTAGGCAAAGATCGTAGGCTGCAAGAATCGGAAAACGTTTCTTGTCGCGGGCTACACCGTCGCCGGACTTCTTGTCTTTGATCTGCTCGGAGTACCGCTCCAACAGGGTCTTGCACTCGGCTTCGCACAGATCGAAATGTTTCCAGGCCTTCTCGACATCCGCCAGTTCAAAGTTGTAAACCGAGAATTGCTGTTCATCGGCGAGCCGCACGTCACCGTAGGTCGTGGCCTTTCCATTTTCCGGATCGCGCGACCACACGATGTCATAGATCGAGTCGACATCCTGTAGAAACGCAGTGATTCGCTCTAGGCCGTAAGTCAACTCCGCAGAAATCGGATCGAGGTCCACGCCGCCGCACTGCTGGAAATAAGTAAATTGCGTGACCTCGAGACCGTCAAGCATGACCTGCCAGCCGACACCCCACGCGCTAAGAGTAGGCGCTTCCCAATTGTCTTCCTCGAACTTGATGTCGTGCTGGCGCAGGTCGATGCCGATGGCAGCCAGCGATTCCAGATAAAGCTCCTGGACGTTCTCCGGCGGCGGCTTCAGGACGACCTGCAATTGCGTGTGCTTATAAAGACGGTTGGGGTTCTCGCCGTAGCGGCCGTCGGCCGGGCGGCGAGAGGGCTGGACGTACGCGACCTTATAAGAGTGTGGCCCGAGCACCCGTAAAAAGGTCTCGGGTGCCATGGTGCCGGCACCGACTTCCACGTCGTAGGGCTGTTGCAAGACGCATCCGCGCTCCGCCCAGAAGGTTTGGAGCCGCAGGATAAGCTCCTGAAAAGTCAGCGAGTTGGGCTTGGATGGGTTCAAGGCCTGTTCAGCGACGCGTGGATTAAGCAACGATTGTAACGGAAGCCGATGGAAGTCGTCAGCTTGAGGCCCGAAACCTAACTCCTCGTCAGCTTCAAGCTAGAGCCTAGCAAGCCTCGCTACTGAGCGCCGGGACGACGAATCGCCGGGGATGTCCGCCTCGGACGCATTGGCGACTGTCATTTTCTCCTCTTGCGAAAAAAGCAGAGTGGTGTAAAATCGGTGCACTTTTTTGAAGTCGGAAAAAGATTCCGACTAGACCTCGCGGGCGGAAAGCAGCAAGGAAAGTCCGACGTGCGGTTCCCTCTGCAGGTCAGTTCGCCGCTTATTGAACGGACTCGATTGCTGCACGATTGACAAAATACCCCATATGGTTTCCCCCAACCCAGTGGTTCAAGGCATGACAAACCTGGAGCGCCGCCGAACTCCGCGAACCGCCATTACCGGGCATGCCTATGTCAACATCGAGCCGAATAATGGCGGGATCGTGTTGAACGTCTCGGATGAGGGACTGTGCTTTCATTCCTTCGATCCGGTTCAGCGGAATGGGAAAGTCCGCTTTTGGTTCTCGGACCGCAACCGGCGGATTGAGGCCCAAGCTACCCTGGCGTGGACGGATGAGACGCAGAAGGCAGGCTTGCAATTCACCACTCTTCCCGCGGAAGGTCGCGAACAAATCCGCAAATGGATGATCCAATCGGCAACTCCAGTCGCTGGCGCCGCTCCACCGAGTTTGCCGCCTCCTCGCGCGTTTCCTACTCCGGCTAGCGGCCGGCTGGACACACAGGCCGCGCCTGATTCTGCGCCGCTCGGGGTGGTTTCGACAAAGGTGCGAGTACGCACGCAACTGAGCGGGTTTTCCCGTGGTCTGCTCACCGGCGTTTTGGTGTCGGCAGTCGTGGTGGCCGCATTCTTGTTTCAAAGCTATCGTCGTGAGTTGGGTGAGTCGCTGATCCGGTTGGGCGAACGATTTGCGGCAAAACCCCAGACGCAGAGCGTAGTCACACCGACGGTATCGCCAGCTACGCCCCCAGCGTCCGCGATGGTGTTGCCGCCGCCCGCGCCGCAAGTGGTATTGCCGGCAGCGGCGCCGATCCCGACTTCGCCGCCCAGCAAGAGCTCCCCACAGCTCAACAAGCTGGTGACACCGCCCAACCAGCCCGTGCGACAGCCCGAGAAGATCGTGTCACCGCCGCAGGCAAACTCAACGCCGCCTCAGCAGGCAAAGGTCGAGCCCGCAAGATCGAGTATTGCCGCTGCACCAGCTGCAACCAGCACTCCTACTCCAAAGATTCCGGCCACGGCTCCCGCCCCGTCGCCTTCGTCGCCACCTCCGACGACGGCACCGGCTGCCATCGCAGCCAGCTCAAACCCTGTTCCAAGCAAGCCCGGTCCGGCCCCGAAGGTCGAACCGGCGAAGCAGGCTGAGGTCCAGACCGAGAGTTCCACCTCAGAGAATGCCGCGTCAACCTCCGAGATGTATTTCGATGTCGGGAAATTCAAGAACCAGTCACAGGCTCACGTCGAGATGAATAAACTGTCGCAGCTTGGGTTTCCCACAACTGCCGTTCAGAAGGGTTTTCTTTGGACCAATTCCTATCACATATTAGTTGGCCCCTACAGTGATGAGGAGCGGGCAAAGATCACACACCAGAATCTGGTCTCCAGCGGGTTCAAGCCGCGACCTTTCGAAAGAGGTTCCCGACCCTTCACGTTAGGTTCCCCGGTGACGCTAAATGGTACCCGCACACCCGCGGGGGATTACATTATCAGTTGGGAATCCTCCCTCGACGATGCCAGTGTGAAATTGCTGCACAACGACTACGTGGTTGCAAGCGCCAACGCGAGATGGGTGAAACGCGACGTTAAGTACCCGCGTGATGCGTATGTATACAGGAGAAATCCCGACGGATCGCGACTGCTGATTGAAATCCGTTTTGGGGGTACACGTCAGGCTCTTGTCTTCGGTAAATCCTAGGCGACATTCTGTAGTGTGGCTCGGTCCCTAGACTGACCGTGCGATTTGGTGCGCGCCTAGAATCCACCCTTCTCCAGCATCCCTGCGGTCACCAGTTTTTTCTCAATGTGCCGTTGCAGAGTTTGGATCAAGAACTTTCGCAGGTCGGCGGCTTGGGCCTCGGGCCAAGGGGCACCCGCAAAGCTCTCCAGCGGGGCGCGGAGCATTCGCGCTGCCAGCACACGCGATTCAGCGGAAATCTCCGAGGACGCCAGCCGCTTGTCATCTATACACACCAGCCCGTCTGCAAGAGCATGGTAGAACGCCCGGCTGCCGTTCAGCGTACGCCCGCACGTCATACACTCGGACAGCTCCGGCAGATAACCCATGAGGCGGGTCATCCAAAGCTCGAGATAGGTGATGGGCAACCAGAGGTCGGGCCCGCGCAGGCCTGAGAGCACTGCAAGGGCTAACCGGAAAACTGCATCGTTGGGCTCGCGGTCGGGCAGCAACTCATCCAGCAACTCCGCCACATGCGCCAGCGCAACTGCGCGTGCATAGGTAACTTCCGAGGCGAGAGGAGATTCCAGCACTTCGCAGGAATCCAACCGCGCTAACTCGCGGCGTTCCCGGTCTTCGTAGTGGGCGCGCACGTAGGTCAGGGGTTCGAGCGCGCCCCCGAAGCGGCGACGGGACTTCTTCGCCGAGCGGGCCACACCGTCGACTTTGCCCTCGGCACGAGTGAATAGAGTGACCAGCAGGTCGGCTTCCCGCAGCGGATACGTCCGCAGAACGATTGCTTCCGATTCCTTCAGCACCATGGAAGCCTACTTGATTTCGACTCCGCCAGGCGAATCGAGAAGCGCACACCGGGCACATGCCGCCACAGAAAGTCGATTATTAATTGTAGCGGTCAGCCGGAGGGACACAAAAGCAGAGATCGCTCAGGCCGGCTGCATAGGGCACAATTTGCCGGGGTGCGTCATAGGAGCGGCAGGGGTTTCCCGGTTAGATTCCCGGGCAGAGCAGGTCGTTAAGGAGGTCGCGGGGAATACCTACCAAGAATCAACAGGTTTCGCACGGGGGAGACCCGGATCTGTTTGGCGAGTCACATGCAACTACTGGCACTGCAAGACTGGGGGCCATGAAAACCTCCCGGCACTAAAGCGATGTGGCATTTTGCCGATGAGTCAACCGGGGAAGGAACCCTTTCAGGTCGGACAACACACCATCACAGGAGAGTCTATGTCTATTTCAAGCGTTAGCAATGCCAGTTCGGCGGCGGTACAACCGCAGCCCATCTCCCGCAGACAACAGGAAGATGCTGCCTGGCGGCAGTTACAGCAAGGGCTGCAGGCCGGCGATCTGGCGGGAGTGCAACAGGCCTACACGACGCTGACTGCATTTGGGCAGAACAATTCTGGGCCGTTCTCTAATCCCACACAGGCTGCTGAATTCAAGAGCTTGGGTCAGTCGATCCAGGCAGGAGATCTGAGCGGCGCCCAACAGGAAGCCAGCCAAATCGCAGGCCAGCAACTTGCGAAGGATTTCAACCGATATGAAAAGGACGTGCAGTCCGGCAATCCAGCAGGCGGACAATCCCTGGCCAATTTGAAAGGGGACTTCTGGGCTGTCACTGGGCAAGACCTCCAAAGCTCACTTGCCCCGAACCTACCTGCGACAACCAGCGAAAATCCGACAGGACCCGCAATCAACGTGCAGGCCTGAGACATTCGATTGGCGAGACACGGGAGGGTTGCTGTCCGCCCCTGGGACCGCGGCCCCTTTTCTCCGCCGGTAACCATGGGTCTGGTTACTGACGATGGTAACCACGGTCATCTTGCCCAACCCGGCAGCCTGCTTCACTCTAGGGTTTGTTGAAAATTCTGCTGAAGCGCGCACTGACTGACCAGAAATGAACAAGCCTGAAGCCGCCGCGCCGGGCGCGGATTGGACCAAGCTTCTCACTGACCCGCAGATTGCCAGCCACCTCGGCGAACTGCTCCGGGCTTATCGGGAAGCTCCGCCTGAAAAACGTGATCGCGCGCTACTCGAAGCCATGCGCAAGATCAAAGGTGAATCAACTCACGCGCGGACCACAAGCGGCTCTGCCCCCACATCCCATCCCAATCCGATTGAGCAAATTACCGCCACAGATCCCGCCGCTAGTCCGCCGTTCGAGCCTGACATCTTTACCCCTTCATGGGGAGAAGATCGCAGACGCTACCCGCGTATGAAGTGTTTTGTCGCCGTCGAACTGCGGATGGAAGGTTCTCTTACTCCGGTTTGGGGCAACCTCTCCAACACCAGCCGCGGAGGATGCTTCGTAGAGACAGCCACCATGCTGGGTAACGGTGCGAAACTGGAGATTGGGCTCTGGGTGGCCAACGGAAAAATCTGGGTCAAGGGTTTGATCATCAACGGGACCGTAACGCGAAGCAATTCCTTCGGACTTCGCATCAAGTTCGGCGAGATGGAAGTCTCGGAACGCGAGCGGCTGCGCGAGTTCCTGAAGTTTGTGGAAAACACTACCAAGGGTTACCACTACGAGCACGGCTACCTGGCACAGATCAAGCGCTAGAATCTCACTCTCCTTATTACATTCTCACCCACCGCTGAATCCTTCCGAGAGCAAACTCATCTCAAGCGTTAAGACGCCCGCCGGCGCTGAGCCCTACTTCGTCCGTCACCCACGCCTGGCGAGAACTTGATAAACTGCCTGAGTAGAAGAATCGAACTCTGATCCGTGCCCGAAGGGAGAACGCTTTTCTATGGTGGCGAGCGAGCAGATTCTGACCGGCAAACAGTTGGACCTCCTGTGCATCAACACCATTCGCACCCTGGCCATCGACGGGGTGCAGAAAGCCAACTCCGGGCATCCCGGCGCACCCATGGGGTTGGCCCCGGTCACCTATTCTTTGTTTCAACAGTTCCTACGCTTCGACCCTAGCGATCCTGCGTGGCCTGACCGTGATCGCTTTGTGCTTTCGAATGGCCACGCGTCGATGTTGCTGTACGCGATGCTGTACCTGAGTGGAGTTCATAACGTAAATTCCTCGGGTCAGCCGACCGACGAGCTTGCCATCTCACTGGACGAAATAAAGCGGTTCCGCCAGATCGGTAGCCGCACTCCCGGGCACCCCGAATACGGCGTGGCTGCCGGCATTGAAACCACGACTGGGCCGCTTGGACAGGGCGTGGGGAACAGCGTGGGTATGGCGATCGCCAGCAAGTGGCTGGCAACGCGCTACAACCGCCCGGGATTTGAACTGTTCAGCTACAACACCTACGCCATGTGCGGAGACGGCGACATGATGGAAGGCGTCGGCTCCGAGGCCGCATCGCTAGCCGGCCATTTGAAGCTCTCCAACTTGTGCTGGATGTATGACAACAATCGAGTCACGCTCGATGGGCCTGCTGACTGGTCATTTACGGAAGATGTCGCCGCGCGCTTCGCTGCGTATGGCTGGAATGTTATTCACGTGACGGATGCCAATGATCTCGACGCGCTGGGGAAGGCATACAACAACTTCCTGCGGACCAGCGACCGGCCCACTCTGATCGTGGTGAACAGTCACATCGGATATGGATCACCCGGCAAACAAGATACCAACGAAGCCCATGGTGAGCCGTTAGGCGAAAAAGAAGCGCGGCTGGCGAAGAAGAATTACGGTTGGCCGGAAGACGCCAACTTTTTGGTTCCGGATGGCGTGCTCGAGCATTTTCAGCTCGGTATCGGCAAGCGCGGTCACGAACTCTACCAGAAGTGGAGCAAGCTTTTCGATGACTATGGAAAGAAGTATCCCGAGCTCGCCGAAGAATTGAAACAAATGCAGCGCCGGGAACTGCCCAAAGGATGGGACAAAGACTTGCCCTCGTTCCCTGCTGACGCCAAAGGTGTTGCGACGCGCGATAGTTCAGGCAAAGTGCTCAATGCCATCGCGCAGAACGTTCCCTGGCTCATGGGCGGCTCGGCGGATCTGGCAACTTCAGACCGCACACGGCTTAAGTTCGAAGGCGCAGGTGACTTTCAGCCAGGAAGCTACGGTGGACGCAACCTGCATTTTGGCGTGCGCGAGCATGCCATGGGCGCGGCGGTAAATGGAATGGTGGTCTCAAGGGTTCGCGCCTATGGTGGAACCTTCTTCAACTTCAGCGACTACATGAAGCCTGCAATTCGACTGGCCGCACTGATGGAGATTCCCAGCATTTTCATTTATACCCACGATTCCATTTCACTGGGCGAAGACGGTCCGACGCATCAACCGGTCGAGCAATTGGCGGGTTTGCGCGCGATGCCTGGGCTGGTCTTGCTGCGGCCTGCGGATGCCAATGAAGTGGTGGAAGCGTGGAAGGTCATCATTCCGCTTACTCACGAGCCGGTCGTGCTGGTTCTAACCCGGCAAGCGCTGCCGACGTTTGACCGTACGAAGTATGGGCCAGCCGCGGGAGTTGCCAAGGGAGCGTACGTTCTGGCGGATGCGCCCGGTGGCAAGCCCGAGGTCATCTTGCTGGCGACGGGTAGCGAGGTTTCGCTGTGCATTAGCGCGTATGAGCAGCTTACGGCAGCAGGAATCAAGGCCAGAGTGGTGAGCATGCCCTCATGGGACATCTTCGAAAAGCAAAGCGACGCCTATAAAAGCCAGGTTTTGCCACCAGCAGTGAAAGCGCGAGTGTCAGTGGAGCAGGCGGCAACCTTCGGATGGGACAGGTATGTCGGTCCCTGTGGGAAGATGATCGGCATGCACAGCTTCGGAGCTTCCGCTCCGGCGAAAGACGTCCAGAAGAAGTTCGGATTTACCGTGGAACATGTCGTGGAAGCAGCGCGCGAGGCGATTGCACAATCGAAGTAGCGTAACCCCATTAGTTTCTTCGACAGAGAGGTGTCTATGCAGCCCACTGGAGTTCTCGAACCCGCTAAAGCCGCCAACCCTTTGAAAGATCTACAGACGTTTGGCCAGTCGGTGTGGCTGGACTACATTCGCCGCGACTTGTTTACCAGCGGCGAACTTAAGCGCTTGATCGATGAAGACGGCTTGCGCGGGATGACTTCGAATCCTGCAATTTTCGAGAAGGCCATCGCTGACAGTACGCTCTACGCGGACATGCTCAAGCAATTGACGTCGCGGACAGATCTTGATGCCACCGGGCGTTATGAGCTTCTCGCCATTCGCGACATCCAGGCCGCGGCTGACGCTCTGCGCCCTGTCTATGACAGCAGCAAACGCCGCGACGGATACGTAAGTCTCGAGGTCTCGCCTTACCTTGCTCGTGACACCGAAGGCACTTTGAAAGAGGCGCGCCGGCTGTGGAAGGCCGTCGGCCGCGAGAACCTGATGGTCAAGGTTCCCGGCACGACGGAAGGCATTCCAGCCTTCCAGCAATTGATCAGCGAAGGTATCAACATCAACGTCACACTCCTATTCGCCCAGGAGGTGTATGCAAGAGTCGCGGAAGCCTACATTGCCGGAGTCGAACAGCTCGCGGCTCGCGGTGGCGACTTAAGCCGGATCGCCAGTGTGGCCAGCTTCTTCATCAGCCGCATCGATTCGTCGGTGGATTCCATTATTGCAGCCCGACTGAAGACTTCCACGGACGATCGCGAAAAGGCGGACCTGCAAAGCGTGCTGGGCAGAGTAGCCATCGCCAACGGCAAACAGACCTATCAGAACTACCTGAAAATCTTCGGGAGCGACCGCTGGAAGAAACTCGCTGTCAAAGACGGGCAAACCCAACGCGTTCTGTGGGCCAGCACCAGCACCAAGAATCCCAGTTACCGTGACGTGATGTACGTCGAGGAACTGATCGGGCCCGACACGGTCAACACCATTCCTCCGGCAACGTTTGATGCGTTCCGTGAGCATGGCCATCCGCGGGCGAGTTTGACCGAGGACGTGGAGTCGGCGAATCGTACTATGTCGACTCTGGCGCGGCTCGGAATTTCCATCAAGGAAGTGACCGATAAGCTGACGGATGACGGCGTCCGCCTGTTCGCGGAAGCCTTTGACAAGCTTTTGAAAGCGGTGGACAAAAGCTCGCAGGCCCAGTGAGCAAGAGTGAGCCAGCGAACCTACAGACTTCCGCAAGCCATAGCGGCTTCGGTGCGGGTACACCTTCGCGGTGATCTCAAGTCGGGAGTGGGCAAGCTGGCGGGCATTTTCCCGCGAAGCGCTGGCGTGAGACTCCCGTCGGTTTTCTTTGGTTATTTTCTTCCACGGCTCTATGGAAACGATTTAGCATTGCACAAGGAGCAGGCATGAGATTGAGCATGGTCGGTTTGGGAAAAATGGGCGCCAACATGGCGCGGCGCCTGTTGCGCGGAGGCCATGAAGTGGTAGCGCCGACAGCCAGCAAGAGAACGGCGTAAAGCGTTCGGCCTTTGCTCTGGAAGGAACCTAACGCAAGAAGGAATCTAACTAAGATGACCCCCATGCTCGACACTGCGACAAATCCAAACTCGCAAGCACATCCTGTAGGACGGCCCGGCGATCCTTGCGTCATGGTGATCTTCGGCGCGGCCGGCGATTTGACTCGCCGCAAGCTGTTTCCCGCGCTCTACAACCTGGCCAAGGAACGGTTGCTGTCGCGCGAATTCGCTGTCGTCGGACTCTCCCACGGGGCCATGTCCACCGACGACTTCCGCAAATGGATAGCGGACGACATCAGGCAATACGCGGGCAAGAACGCAGACGCCGACATTGTGGAGTGGTTCTTAAAGCGTGTGTACTATGTCTCTGCCGAGTTCGACGACAAAAATGCCTATACGAAGCTGAAAGAACTGTTGGAAGAAGTCAACCGTGACCACACCACCCACCAGAACTATTTTTTCTATCTGGCGACAGCGCCCCGCTTCTTCGGGCCTGTCGTCGAGCAACTTGCCGATGCGGGATTGATGGAGGAAGCCAATCAGCACTGGCGCCGGGTAATAATTGAAAAGCCATTCGGCCACGATTTGGATTCCGCCAGGATACTGAACCAGCAACTGCTGAAGGTCGCGAAAGAGAAGCAGATCTACCGCATCGACCATTATCTGGGCAAAGAGACTGTCCAGAACATTTTGGCGTTTCGCTTCGCCAATGGGATTTTCGAACCGATCTGGAACCGCCGCTATATCGATCACGTGCAGATTTCGGTGGCGGAAACCGTGGGCGTGGAAAAGCGCGGTGGCTACTACGACACTGCCGGGGCGCTGCGTGACATGGTGCCCAATCACATCATGCAACTTATCAGCCTGACTGCGATGGAACCTCCAGTCTCCTTCCAGGCGGATGCGGTGCGCGATGAACAAAACAAGATTCTGCACGCCATCCAGCCCTTGAGTTCCGAAGAAGTGCTCACCAGGACGGTGCGCGGACAGTATGGCCCGGGAACTCACGACGGTCAGCGGGTACCGGGGTATCGTGAAGAGAGCGGCGTGCCTCCCGATTCCAAGACTGAAACTTTCGTTGCCATGAAGTTGTTGATCGATAACTGGCGCTGGGCCGATGTCCCGTTTTATCTCCGAACCGGAAAAAGACTGACGGCTCAGAACACGCACATCGTCATCCAATTCCGGCGAGCGCCATTTGTTCTGTTTCGCGACACTCCGGTGGAAAATCTAATGCCTAACCAGTTGGTGCTTCACATCCAGCCGGAGGAAGGCATCTCCCTGCAATTCGCTGCGAAGGTACCGGGCCCCATCATGAGATTGGGAGCGGTAGACATGAATTTCGAGTACGCAGACTACTTTGGGACTCAGCCCAGCACCGGCTATGAGCGCCTGTTGCACGACTGCATGATCGGCGACGCCACGCTATTCCAACGCGCCGACATGGTGGAAGCAGGATGGTGCGTGGTCAGCCCGGCTCTTGACGTCTGGAAGGCCCTGCCACCGCGCAACTTTCCCAACTATTCAGCAGGGAGCTGGGGCCCCAAGGATGCCGATGAGTTGTTGGAGCGCGATGGACGCCGTTGGAGGAACTTCGAAAAATGATTCTGGCCGGCGACATCGGAGGCACAAACTCACGGCTAGCGTTCTTTGATGTCAGCAACGGTGGCTTCCGCCTGGTCTCGGCGTCAGTATTTCCGAGCCGCGAGTATTCCGGCCTCGATGAAATCGTTGCCAAGTTTGTGGATACTTCTGCGCTTCAGGCGGACGCTGCCTGTTTCGGAATTGCCGGCCCGGTCCGAAACGGCCGTGTAGTAACCTCCAACCTTCCCTGGACCATTGAAGCCAAACGCCTTGCCGATGAACTGAAGATCAAGAGAGCGGTCCTGATCAACGACCTCGAAGCCAATGCCTGGGGCATATCTACTCTCAGTGCCAACGACGTGGTTTGTTTGAATCATGCAAAAGATGCCCCGGTGGGAAATCAGGCGGTGATCGCGGCCGGCACCGGCCTGGGCGAGGCCGGCATGTATTGGGATGGAACCCAGCACCACATCTTCGCCTGTGAAGGCGGACACTCGGACTTTGCGCCGCGCAATGACTTGGAGATCGAACTGCTGCGATATCTGTCCAAGCGTTACGGGCACGTCAGTTACGAGCGGATTGTTTCAGGTCCAGGTCTGGTCAATGTATTCCAATTCCTGCGCGACACCGGACGCGGTGCGGAACCGGCCTGGCTTACCGAGCAAATGCAAGAGATTGCTCCGGCCGCGGCCATTTCGCGGGCTGCGATAGATAGCAAGTGCCAGCTGTGCGAGCAGGCGCTCGACATATTTATCTCCATCTATGCCGCCGAAGCCGGTAACCTGGCTCTGAAACTGTTCTCGACCGGGGGAGTGTATCTCGGCGGCGGCATCGCTCCCAAGCTGGTATCGAAATTGGCAGGACAGCTGTTTATGGAGGCATTCGTCGGCAAAGGCCGCATGCAGCCGTTGCTTGAAGCCATGCCGGTGAAAGTTATCACCAATGAACAGACTGCGCTAATGGGCGCGGCGCGCTGCGCAGTGGCGAAGGCTGCGAGTTAGGACCTGTATGGCGCCTCAAACCGAAATCCGCACCGTTAGAACACCGGGACTAGGTTGTGTTTCTTCTGATACAGCCTGCGGTCAACCGCGCGAAGCACATCGGAAAAATCACTGCCAGTGATGTAAGGTGCGATGCCCCAGCTAAAAGCCATTTCGTAACGCTTGCCGTTATTCAGGTTCCAATGTTCCACTGAACGCAACAGGCGCTGCATGGGAGCGTCGGCTTCTTCTTCCTGCGTGTCCGGCATGACCACCAGGAACTCGTCGCCACCATGGCGGAAGATCATGTCGCCGCCGCGGAACACCGTCTTCAGCATTTTGCCGAACTCCGTCAGGATCAGATTGCCCTCGAAGGCTCCATACTTGGAGTTGATCTCGCGGAAACCGTTGATGTCCATGGTCAGGAAGGTGAGGTGGCCGCCCATGCGGTTGGCGCGGGCAACCTCGCGGGGAATCATTTCATTCAATGCGCGCCGGTTCAACAACTGAGTCAGAGGGTCGATCAGGGAAAGGCTCTCCAGGCGTTCGTTGAGCACCAATTCGCTGATCAGCGCGCGGCGGGTTTGGTTTAGGGTGAGCTTTTGACCGATCAGGTAGATGTTGAACAGCAGCACCAGCGAGATCAGCCCGAAGAACAGTTGTGGCAGGTAGGCGGATTCAATACGCACCACTCGCTGTGCCCACATGACGTGGGGAAAGATCAAGGCCGACAGGCCGGCGGCAAGCACCAGCATGACCAAGGCCCCAATCGACCAGAGCTGCAAGTCGCGCCCCGATAGGTTCTGAATCTCCCGCTGAATTTGTTCTGTCCGGGCCAGCATGGAAGGCGGCGCGGCTTGTTCCTCATTCTTCTGTACAAAATTCTTCTGCACAAACGCACCTTGGGATTCCAGCCAACACGAGCCGAAACCGACACCAGACAGAATTTTCCTCCGAGAGTGGAGCTTGGAGCGAGACAGAACCGGAAGTCGGGGTTACGGCGGTAATCATGGGTGGGGCGCTGCTCTTCATTCGGGTAGTTTGTGGAAAAGATTTAAAGTTGGGCCGATCCCCTCGCAATGCATTGACTCGCCCTGACTTAGCCCCTAATATGGTCGCGTCCAGCGCGAGCTTCGACACTTGATCGGCCAAACCATCTCGCACTACCGCATCGTCGAGAAACTCGGCGGCGGAGGTATGGGTGTCGTCTATAAGGCGGAGGACGTAAAGCTGCACCGCTTTGTGGCATTGAAGTTCCTGCCTGACGAGATTGCCAAGGATGCGCAAGCTCTAGCCCGCTTTCAACGCGAAGCTCAGTCGGCATCTGCACTGAATCATCCGAACATCTGCACCATCTACGAGATTGATGACCAGCATGGACAGACCTTCATCGCCATGGAATTCCTGGATGGGCTGACGTTGAAGCATCGCATCGCCGGGCGTCCACTGGAGATTGAGGCGGTGTTGTCGCTGGGCATCGACATCGCTGATGCACTCGATGCCGCTCACACCGCCGGCATAGTTCACCGCGACATCAAGCCCGCAAACATTTTTGTCACTAAACGCGGACATGCCAAGGTTTTGGACTTCGGGCTGGCGAAAGTGACGCCGACCGCCAACGCGTCGAAGCAAGTGCCGTCAAATACCATCACCGGCACCATCGACGACCAGCATCTCACCAGCCCTGGCTCTGCGCTTGGGACGGTTGCCTACATGTCCCCGGAGCAGGCGCGAGCGAAAGAACTGGATGCGCGCAGCGATTTGTTTTCCTTCGGAACGGTGCTGTACGAGATGGCGACCGGCGCACTGCCTTTCCGGGGCGAGAGCACGGCAGTCATCTTCAAAGCCATTCTGGACGCGGAGCCTACACCGGCAGTTCGTTTGAATCCTGATCTCCCCGCCGAACTCGAGCGGATCATCGATAAGGCGATCGAGAAGGATCGCGACCTGCGCTACCAAAGTGCGGCAGAAATGCGGGCCGACCTGAAACGGCTGAAACGGGAAACCGAATCGCGGCACAGCGCACCAGTAAGTTCGGGGACGATGGTGGTGGTGCAAGATACGCCAGCTCCGTCCGCACCCCCTGCGACGCCTTCCTCGGGAAGCGTAGCTGCGGTCCCCGTTTCGTCTTCCGTTGCAGTTGTGCCGAGTGCGGCGCCGCCCAGTTCGCGCTGGAAGATCCTTCTCCCGGTCGCGCTGGTGGTTCTCGTCGCCCTGGTTGCCGGTAGCCTCTACTGGCACTCGCGGTCCGCGACGCCAGCAACCAGCGCTGCGCCGCTCACCGAGAAAGACACGGTAGTTCTCACGGACTTCACCAACTCGACGGGCGACCCGGTCTTTGACGGCACTCTCAAACAAGCCCTGGCCGTCGATCTCGAACAGTCTCCCTTTCTCAACATTCTTTCCGACCGCAAAGTCGGCGCGACCTTGAAGCTGATGGGCCGCCCGCCCACAGAACACGTTACCGCCGATGTGGCTAAGGAGCTCTGCCTGCGGACGGGAAGCAAAGCCATTTTGACCGGTTCGGTCTCCAGCCTTGGCACTCAGTATGTGATCGGTCTGGAGGCGACCGCTTGCAGCACCGGGGACACGCTGGCCAAGGAGCAAGCCGAAGCGGCCAGCAAGGAGGGCGTGCTCAAGGCACTGGGCACGGCGGCAACCATTCTGCGCGCCAGACTGGGGGAATCGCTCGCCTCGGTGCAGAAGTTCGACGTGCCCGTGGAAGCCACCACGCCCTCGCTAGAAGCCTTGAAGGCCTACAGCATGGGCATCACGACCGGCCGCACCAAGGGCAATGCCGAGGCCATTCCGTTCATGAAGCGGGCCATCGAGCTCGACCCCAACTTCGCCATCGCCTATGCCGGTCTGGCGGTTAATTACTCCAATCTTGGACAGGCAAGTCTGGCTGCGGACTATGCCAGGAAGGCTTACGACCTGCGCGACCGGGTCAGCGAACGCGAGCGCTACCGAATTTCCGCTTTGTATTTTCAGAACGTCACCAGTGAAGTGGAGAAGGCCACGGAAGCTTACGAACTCTGGGCGAAAAGCTACCCGCGGGACTCGGTGCCGCATACGAATCTCGGTAGTCTCTATGCCAATCTGGGCCAGTGGGACAAAGCGATCACGGAAACCGAAGCGGCGCAACGGCTGGAACCCACTATCGCCAGCTATTCAAATCTGGCGACCAACTACATCGCCGTCAATCGGCTCAAGGACGCCCGGCAGACGCTCCAGGAAGCACAGCAGAGAGGCTTCGATGACTTGTTCATCCGGTCCAATCTGTATTCTTTGGCTTTTCTTTCCGGGGGTACGGCGGAAATGGAGCGCGACGTGGCCTGGGCGGCGGGCCGCCCCAGCGAAGAAGACCAGATGCTCAATGCGCACGCCGACACCCAGGCCTACTACGGCCGCGTGGAAAAAGCGCGCGACCTAGCCCGCCGGGCCACCGACTCCGCTGTGCGCTCGGATGCGAAAGAAACCGGCGCCCAGTGGCTGGCCTTTCAGGCGCTGCGCGAAGCTGAGCTTGGCAACGGGGCTGCTGCCCGGCAAGGCGTCGCCCGGGCGCTGGCGCTCGCCCCCGGGCGTGATGTCAAAGTCATCTCCGCCGTTGTGCTGGCACGCAGCGGCGAAACCGCTCAGTCCAGAACCATCCTCGAAGCGCTCGAAAAGTCTGAACCTACCAACACTTATCTCAAGGTGTACTGGTTTCCGGTGATCGAGGCCTCGATTGCGATGGCGCAGCAGGCGCCTGACCGGGCGATCGTAGCGCTCGAGCCCGCCCTACCCTACGAACTCGGGGGACCTCCTCCCGGAACCTCAATGTATCCCGCGTACATTCGAGGCCTGGCTTATTTAGCGCAAAAGAACGGCCCCGCTGCGGCTGCCGAATTCCAGAAGTTTCTCGACCATCCCGGAATCGTGCAGAACTTCCTACTGGGCTCGCTCGCCCATCTCCAACTGGCGCGCGCGTACGCCGTCTCCGGCAACACGGCCAAGGCCAAAGCCGCCTATCAGGATTTCCTCACCCTCTGGAAAGACGCCGATCCCGACATCCCTATCCTGAAAGACGCCAAGGCGGAGTACGCGAGGTTACTGTGAGAGGTAGGTTCCTAACCCTTAGGAATACACAACGTCGGCCAGCACGTTTTGCCCGTGCTGCTTGCGCAGGGTGACCTGGACCTTTTGCCCTACCGGGAGGGCGTTGCGGGCGTCGCCTTCGACTACCAAGGTTTGTAAGGCACGGCCATCGTTCGTGAGGGTCACGATGGACTTGTTCGGCTCTCCCACGTGGGCTTCGTAAAAGACAACATCCTGCACCCGGCCGCTTTGCACCATTCCTCCAGCAACAGCGCGGCCGCCGAACGAGGCCGCTGACTTGGGCCGGCGCAGTTCGAATAACGCCGTCGTTCCGAGGATACCGGACATCGCCAGCAATATCAGAGACATGAACAGGCCGTCCACGGTGGTGAGCGAACCGTAGACGGCAATCCAAAGCACGCCCAACACCGGGATTCCGGCCAGCACCAGCAACAGGAGCAAGGTCATAGAGCAGATCTCAGAAGAGTATCGAGAAACAGACTAGCAGAAAAACTCATGTTTTGGAGATCGGAGGGGCGGATGGTATCGAGATCAGGCACACTGGTCGCGCCAGTCGCTTATCTCCTTAAGGCCATCGGCGCGAGACTGTTCAAACAGCCGAACGCGATGCCGGGTGTGCTCGAATTCATGAATGTCAGCCCAGACTTCAGCCCGCCAAGGTTCGTCGTGAACTGCAGTCTCTCCACAGCTGGCGCAGCGCGTGTGGAATTTTCGAGATTCACGAGTGATTGGAACTGGAGCGGAGACGGTAGCCCCGGGCAGTTCAATGAAAATGCAGCGGACTTCTTTGATGTCGTCTTTGCCATCGATGACATGCTCGTAGCGCAGGAGGTAGCCAAATCCGAGGCGTTGGGCCTGAGCTTCCGCCTCGGCGCGGGTATGAAAGGGGCCGTATTCGGCCCGCAAAGACTCGGTAGAGTCACAGGCCATCCAGAAAGTTTCTTTGTGGGTCATTCCCTACCTCAGATTTCGAGACCGCCGAGCGGGAGAGGCACTGGAGTCCGAACATCGAGCTCTGTTGAGCAATTGGAAGGCCGCGCCAGACGGGGCAAACGCCCGTTTTACCGGCACTGTGCGGGCTTCGCGGGGCAGGAATCGTGCAACCTTTTGCAGCGTTTTTCCCACCAATATCGCACTTCGGGCACACAGGTGGCAGGTCCGATACTTTGGCAAGCGGGCGGTTTGCATTAGAATCACCACACCCAGAGGGAGCGCAACTTGATCAGCGGAGGAGTCTGGGAGAACCATGGGCAAGCGCCGGGAGCCCCGAGTCGACAAGGCATTGCCGGTCCGAATCTTCGGTACCGATGCCAACGGGCAAATCTTTTCCGAAAAGCTAACCACGCTCAACGTGAGCCGCCACGGCGCCGAGCTGGGTGGAGTGCAGGCCCAGCTTAAGATGGGCGAGATCATTGGCCTGACCTATGGAACCAACAAAGTCCACTTCCGGATCATGTGGGTGGGGTCGCCTGGCAGTCCGAAGCAGGGACGCATCGGGCTGCTCAACTTATCGCCGGATAAGCCGCTTTGGGACTTTGCCCTGCCAGCGCCGGGTATCGATGGAACCGGATCCGGCCCAGTACGCGATCCCCACGACCGCCGGGCACATCCTCGGTTCAAGACGGTGAACTCGGTTGAAATTCATCCTGAGGGACAAGAGGCCCCCATTCGAGCCCGGACCGCAGACCTGAGCGAGGGTGGATGTTTCATCGAGATGCCCAATCCGCTTCCGAAAAGTACCCAGATGAAGGTCGGAATCTGGGTGAATGACGTCAAGTTGTGGGCCAAAGGTCGAGTGGTAACCAGTACTCCGGGGTTCGGAATCGGTGTGCAATTTGTCGAGATTTCTGAACAGGACAAGAGCCAACTGCTGCGATTCCTCGAAAGCACAGTTCGCATTGCGAGATGAGCGCGGTGTGAGCTAATTCGGCCGATACACCAGTTGCAATGCTGGCGCGGCCATACGTGACCTTGTTAGTTCGTCGCTCTCGCCAGAACCCTGCCCCAAGCAGCGTTCGATGGCAGCCGAGAGGTACAAGTGCTGAACCGGTTTAATCAGATAAGCCTGCGCGCCCAGCAAGATCGCCTGCCGGATCTTGTCGGGATCATCCACGCCGGAACACATGATGACTTTTGCCGCGGGGTGAAGTTGCCGCAGAATCCGTAACGTCTCCAAGCCATCCATTCGTGGCATTTGCATGTCGAGCAACACTACTCTGGGAGTGCATCCGTTGCTCATGCGCTGCAGTGCCTCTTCGCCGTTGCCAGCGACCTCGACCTGATAACGATCCAGTTCCAGCAGAAGGCGGAGGTAATTCTGCAGCTCGATGGTGTCTTCAACCACCAAAACCGAAGCTTTCGTCGGGTTAAATCCATTCGTTGGCATCAGGAGGTCACATTCGTTCGCCAACAATCCCCCGCGCCGGGCAGGCACGTCCTATGACGGCTGCCTAGAAAGGTGGCAGCACTCCACATCATGGCTTGAATCCCGGCGCGTTGAGACGGCGAAACTGCTTGGCTGTCTACGCTATGAGCGGGCTCGCGTCAATCACTTTCGTTGGCCAACAGGGCTCTGGGTTTTCTAGCACATGCCCGTCCTCCACAACCCGCTGCACCAACAACAGTGCAGAGCGTGGATAGGCACTGATCGAGCCAATCGTCCCATGCGCAAACGCCATCAATGTTAGGCGACGAAAAATCGAGGCGACTTCTGGCGGCGATTTGCCGTCTGTGAAAAACTCGGCCAAAATCAGTCCTGACAGGCAAGGTCGCAATCCCGAATTGGCACCTACCTCTTGCGGTCAGAGACGGTTGCTGGGCCGCCCCTGCCCTGGCCCTATTAAGCAACTCCGAGGAGGCCCCTCATGCCGGTTGTGGCCATTCCAGGGGAGCTCTCCATTCGGCACCGCCATGACTGGCCACGTAAAGGGCAAGTTCCAAGCGACTCCAAACCCCGAGTTTGTCGAAAGTACTGCGTAGATAATTCTTGACCACTTGCTCGGTAGTTCCGATGTTGTTGGCGATCTCACGATTGGTGAGGCCCTGCCAGACCAGGGTCGCCACTTGCGTTTCTTTGCCGGTGAGTTGATCACAGGGCTGCACAGGAGACTCCTTTCTGATACATCGCGGTGGCCAGCTTAACGCGTTTGCGACCGTCGATGATCCCGGCACGGAGAAACAATGTACGCAAGTGCTGCTTCACTGTCCGCGGGCTGATGTTCAGTTGTTCTGCAATTTCTTTGTTGCTGCATCCCTGCACCAAGAGGTTCAGAACTTGTTCATCTCTGCGAGTGATCTTGATTCCGGTAAGATCGACCATATCTTCTCTCCATCAGCGCCGTTTGCAGATCATCAGGTTCGCGCCGTCGATGAAAGATAAAGCAAGCGCTTCGCCAAACCTTCGCCAGAGAACCCACAGGGCTAAAGACTTGTGATCGCTCAGTTTCTTCCGCGCACGGTCCCGGTTGAGGAAATTCCGAATAGCCAGATTGGGCGCAACCACTCCCGATCGGTTCCGGAACGGGTCTAGTTAGAAACTTCGAATGCCTAGTTATTCGAAACGGAGAGCCACCATGGGATCGACTCTTGACGCACGCAGCGCGGGGACGCAGCAGGCTGCGAGTGCTACCACGCCCAGCAACAACGCAACAACGAGGAAAGTTACCGGATCCGTAGCCCTCACTCCGTAAAGCATGCCAGTCATGAAGCGGGCGAGTCCCATCGACGAGATCAAACCAAGCACGACACCCGCTCCCGCCAGGGTTCCACCTTGCCGGAGGACGAGCCACAAGATATCTCGGCGCTGTGCACCCAAGGCCATGCGGATACCCATCTCGCGGGTGCGCTCTCCAACGACGTAGGAGATCACACCGTAGATACCCACACAGGCCAGCAGCAATGCCAGGCCCGCAAGAACACTCAACAGGATCATGGAAAAACGCCGCTCCGCCAGCGATGCAGAAATAATCTCGTCCATACTTTCGGGCCCGTACACTACCTGCTGGCTGCTCATCTGTGCACTGGCGTGACGCAAAGAGTCGAACAGTGCAAGTGCCGAACCGGTCGACCGCACCGCTACTCCCGCTCCCGGAGCTGTTGGCTTCATGATTGGGTCTCCCAGTTGCATAAACGAAAGATAGACCTGGGCCTGGACGGCTTCGGCGTCATCACGATCGAGACCCCATTGTTTCACGTGGCCCACGATGCCGACGATCTCTGCCGCATCGGGATCGAACACATCCAGATACAACCGCTTGCCGATGGGATTCTGATTGGGAAAGTACTTGCTGGCAAAAGCATCATCAACGGCTACGACTGGGGGCGCGTGTTCATTGTCTTGCGCATTCAGGAATCGGCCCCTTTGCAACTGGATTCCCATGGTCCGCAGATAGTCTGGTTCGACCACGTACTTGACCGCCCAACTCTTGTCGTGTTCGCTCGAGGGTTTTGGCTGACCTTCGATCCAGAAGAGTGCTTCGTCATCGCCACTTAGGGGAAATGCGCCCCACAACAGCGAGACGGACTCGATGCCGGGAGTCGCTTTCACCTTGTCGTCGAACTGCCGCCAAGTGGCCCGGATGGCATCGGGACTGGCTTGCGCTGTGGACGGTGGAAGCGACACGTTGAACGTCAATACGTTGTGGGAATCAAATCCGGGGCTGACGCTCCACAGCCGTACCAGGCTGCGGATCATCAATCCGGCTCCGGTCAAAAGAACCAACGCCATCGCCGTTTCGACAACCACAAAAGCGTTTTGGGTGCGATGATGCACGCCACTCACGCTGCGGGAGCCTTCTTTGAGGGTGCCATGCAAATCTTGCCGCGAAGTTCTCAGAGCCGGAACCATACCAAAGAGCACGCCGGCGATCACGGAGATAGCCATAGTAAAGACCAGGACGCGGCTGTCGAGTCCGATTTCCTGCGCACGCGGCAGCGCCGCCGGCAACAGCACGAGGGCGGTGCGAGTTCCCCAAGCCGCGAACAGAAGCCCGAGTCCGCCGCCGGCCAAGGCAAGCATCATGCTTTCGGTGAGGAGTTGCCGGACCACGCGTCCCTGGGACGCGCCCAGAGCCGCGCGAATCGCAAACTCGCGCATGCGCGTAGTCGAGCGGGCGAGTAGCAGATTGGCAACATTCACGCAGGCGATCAGAAGAACAAAGCCCACCGCGCCCAGCAACACCAGCAGAATCGTTTGAATTCCGGCCACTACTTCAGCCTTGAGAGGAACTAGCTTGGCACTGATGCCGCGGTCGCTGTCCGGGTAGGCGACAGCGAGATTGCGAGTTACCCGGTCCATGTCTGCCTGGGCTTGCTCAACCTTGATGCCAGGTCGTAAGCGGCCTACGCCATGAAGTCCCAAACCGGCACCACGGTTTAGTAGCGCCGGATTGCCCCACTGACCAATGGGCACATATACTTCGCTGGGCTGAAAGCTCCGGCTGGAGCTCCGCAGCAGGAGATTGAAATTCGAAGGCATGACGCCTACAACGGTGTAATCTTTGCCGTCGAGAGTGATTCCCTTGCCTAAGATTCTGGGGGAAGAAGAGAACTTACGTTTCCACAGGCTGACGCTGATGATGGCGACGGGAGCGGCACCGATTTCATCTTCCCCGGACGCGAAAACCCGGCCGACCACAGGCTTCACGCCGAGCAACGAGAAAAAATCCGACGAAATTAATTCTGCGTTCACTTGTTCGGCTTCGCCGACGCCGGACAAAGCGAAGGAATTGCCACGCGAAATCGCCATTGCGGAAAACGTATTGTTTTCCCTCTGCCAGTCGCGAAAGTTGGGATAGGAAATGGAACCAGTTTCAAAACTCGGTTTGCTTTCGTGGAGCCGAACCAGTTGTTCGGGCTCGGGGTAAGGCAAGGGATGCAGCAGGACGCCGTTCACGACGGAGAAGAGCGCGGTATTGGCACCGATGCCGAGCGCCAGCGTCAGCACTACAATCAGCGTAAACCCCGGAGATTGGCGCAACATCCGCAGTCCGTAACGAATGTCTTCCATCAAAGTTGTCATAGGATCCCGTTGTCCAAAGGCAGATCGTCGAGTGACGAGCAGCACAGTGCAAGCTAGCTTCCGCAGTCACCAATCCTAAATCGCTGATTTCACGCCATGTACATCGCGAGGACCACACGCGCCTGTTCGACCGCGAGATTGAATTGTTCAGAATCGGACAAGGCCGGATAGTGAGAGACTTCCCCCCAGGGTGCAAAGTCTTGCGCATCAGGTACCGCTGGATCTTTGGTAAGGGTTACCTCGCGGCAGATAACGAGGATGCCGTGGCCCTGGCTCGGGTGCACCCCACCCGCCATAATCACAAGAACGGAAAGTACTTTGGCGGCTGCCGCCGAGGCATAGTTTGGCTTGACGAAGGCTGCTAGAATCAAGCGCTTGCGGGTGTACGGTAGGCGTTTGGACTGCCAATTGCACTTCCTAGGGGCAGCAAATTGAAACGGACATCACGGAGAAAACAGTCAGAGGTGGATCCGCAAATGGCCAGTGCGCATACGCTGCCGGGCTTGGACGAAGGCACTTTCCAGCAAATGCTGGAGGCTGCCTATGTGCTCCAAGAACGCCGCAGGCAGCAGCCCGCATTGCGCCGTAAGCTTGAACTGGGTGACACTCTGGCAGAGATCGCCGCTACGCAAGAAGTTCTCCATTCCAAAGAATGGGACTTGAAAACGTCAGCCCAACTGATCGCCGAACAACTGCTAAAGATCACAAGCGCCACGGGAGCGGCAGTGGCTCTCATCCACGAAGATCAATTGGAATACTCCGCAGCAGTGGGAAACGCGTCCGCCCTCGCCGGAATGGCAGTGCCGATTGATTCCAGCTTGTCCCAGTTCCTTCAAACCGCCGCGACGAACCCAGCCCTCATCGGCGAGCTCTTGAAGCGGCAGAACAGTAAATCGCCCTTCTTGTTTCCGATTTACAACGAAGGAAAGGTATCGGGATTACTGGATGTGCGCTTCGCAGAATGCGACGGCATCCCTTTGCAAGAAGTGCAAAGCTGCCAGGTCATGTCGGGGTTGATGGGTCAGGCAATTGCCAGCGCGGCCAAGGTGGAATGGAAGCAGGCGCTAGCGAGCGAGCGAGCCACCATGCTGGACGTGCTGGAAAGGCTGCGTCCCCAACTGGAGCGCCTGGCCTCGGAACCGGCAGAGGATACCTCGGAAGAAGTACAGGAGGAGGCAGAGTCAGGCCTCGGGGCGCCCAACCGGGAAAGAACGGCCCCGGAAATCGAGGCGCTGCTGGCTGCGATGAGCCAGGCGGCGGAAAAGGACGGCACCGGCGCAACCTGTGTGCAATGTGGATACCAATTTGGCGACAGAGAATTGTTCTGCGGACGCTGTGGAACGCCCCGGTTGATGAGTTCTAAACCGGAAGAATTGGATTTCTCGAACTACACGCCGCCATCGCCGCCGAGTTCACCAGCCGAAGAGCCTGCCACGGTGAACGAAGAAGACGCTGGCCCGCACCTGGTGAGTGAGGCTCGGCGCCCGGCAGCGATCGAGATCACCCAAGCACAAACCTTTAGCGAAGCATCGCTGACCGATGGCAGCTCCGCCCTAGCTGCGAGCAGCGCTACCGAGGAAGCAACGACGCATGAATCCAAAGTGCAGGAAGATGTGCAAGAAGAGGTTCAGGGCCCGGCCCTCGTCCCGATTCCGCAGCGACCGGAGTCGGCTTCACCCTCGACTTGGACTTCCGCTTCCCAGGCATTGCAGTGGCTAAAATCCCTCGAGAAAGACAACTCTCCGGGGCGGATTTGGCTGGCCAAGCACCGCGGGGACATTTCGATCGCACTCTCGGCGATGGTTCTGCTGCTGGCGCTTACCGGCTGGGGACTTCATCCGGGCGGCGCAGGCACACACAAGTCTAGGCTTACTTTGTTCGAGCGCATGCTGGTAAGTCTGGGTGTAGCGGAAGCGCCGCCACAAGCGGCCGCGCCTGGCAATCCTAATGTGTGGGTATGGGTGGACGTTCACACCGCGCTCTACTACTGTCCTGGCTCGGACTTGTATATGAAGACCCCAGGCGGAAAACTTGTCCTTCAACACGAAGCCCAGATCGACCAGTTCCAACCCGCAGGGCTCGCCAGCTGCGAATAGAGTCTACTTGCAGGATGAGGCGTCGCGCCTTTTTCGGCGGGAATGGAAGCCGGCTCCCTCAGGCGCGGGCTACATCTTCGTAGCGTCGCGCTTCGTACCACAACGCTAGTTCGACCCGGTTCCACAGCCCTAGCTTGTCGTAAATGTTCCGGAGGTAGTTCTTGACGACGTGTTCCGTGGTCCCGATAACTTCCGCGACTTCGCTGTTCTTAAGTCCCTGGGCCACGAGTTCAATGACCCAGCGCTCTCGTTCACTAGGGACGCGGCTGCCGTAGAGTTGGGCTGCTGACATAGTTGGCTCCGGTACAAGAGGGTTGCGAGCTTGACTCGCTTGATTCCGCTGGTAATTCCGAAACGGAGGAAGAGCCGGTTAAAATGGGCCTTGACGGTACGCCGAGCCATTTTCAGTTCGCTTGCGATTTCAGTGTTATCGCAACCCTGCAGTAAGAGATCGGCGATTTGCTGCTCCCGCGGACCCAAGCGAACAGTTTTCTCCCCCATTGCAACTACTCAGAAGATCCTCATACGTTGAGTGCAGGTTGTCGCTGCGACCTCTCCCCTCATGCACCGTTACCACCCCACGGAGAAAGATCACCTAAATAAATGGCTGTATGACATCTGATAAGCATTCAAGATGCCACGCTGAACCAAGTCCTCAAATATTCTGTGGGCAATTCCCCCTTGCCCCTCGAAATGACCTGTCCCCGCCCACCGAAGCGCTACGTTTCTGGCGTCAGGAGGACGTTGAGCGAACCAGACTCAATAACAGTCGGATCGGTCCTAGGAGTATGAGGAGTCCACTTCGGCGGTTCCGTCATGTCAAAATTCCTCAATCCAGCGTGCCGCCGCGGAATTAATTACACTTCCCTCTGGCAGCCTGTAACAAAACTGTTGCAAGATCGAATGGAGTTTTGTCGCAAAGACTTGCACATTGTCGATTGGACTATAGGGATTTCGCGGACAATGTCTATAAGATAATTAGTTTCAATTGTTTATAGACATCTACTTGCCGCCGTGAAGGCATCCGAATTGCTCCATACTTGGTTTGCTGCGCTCGATTCCATCTAGAATTGATGCTATACCCAATTGCGTAGTACTCTGGCAGGGCAACGGTTTCACCTTCCCTCTGGAATCCGCAAGTGCTGAGCCTCGCGTTTCAGTCAGGAAAAAGGCCGGGAATCGATAGTAGACATAAACTCTTATGAACCTAGGAGGTTCACGGATTTGACCGCTTCGACCAGTCATCTTATTCCGCCGCATGGCGGAGAGCTTGTAAATCTCATCGCAACACCGGCACGTTCGACCGAATTGAAGGCGCAATCGCGCGAATATCCATCTTGGGACTTGACCGCCCGCCAGACCTGCGATTTGGAACTCTTATTAAGCGGCGGTTTTTCGCCGCTGCGTGGATTCATGACCCGGGCCGACTACGAAGGCGTATGTCATAACATGCGGCTCAAGAGTGGCGTGATCTGGCCCATGCCGATCACCCTGGACGTCACCGAAGCCTTCGCCAAGACTGTGAAACCTGGCAGCAGCAAGATCGCTTTGCGCGATCCTGAAGGTGTGATGTTGGCGGTTCTTTCCGTAGAAGATGTGTGGCAACCCGACCGCGCAGCTGAAGCGAAAGCGGTGTTCAATAGCACCAGTACCGCTCACCCTGGCGCCGACTACGCAATGAACAAGTCCAATCTGTGGTACGTCGGCGGGGGTTTGGAAGGTCTGCAGATGCCCTCCCACTACGACTTCCGCGGGCTGCGGCTGACTCCCGCCGAACTGCGTGCCGAGTTCGCGCGTTTAGGATGGCGCCGTCTGGTCGCGTTTCAGACCCGCAACCCTATGCACCGCGCCCACGTGGAGTTGACGTTCCGTGCAGCCAAGCAAATCGAGGCCAACCTGCTGATTAATCCCTCGGTGGGTATGACGAAGCCGGGCGACGTTGACTACTTCACCCGCGTGCGCTGCTACCAACTGCTGCTGTCCAAGTTTCCCGCAGGGACCGTGAAGCTTTCCCTGCTCCCGCTGGCCATGCGCATGGGCGGGCCGCGCGAGGCCATTTGGCATGCGCTCATCCGCAAGAATCACGGGGTCACGCATTTCATCGTTGGCCGTGACCATGCTGGTCCGGGCAAAGACGTTGACGGCAAGCCCTTCTACGGTCCCTACGAAGCTCAGGAACTATTCAAGAAACACGAAGCTGACATTGGCGTGACCATGGTCCCGTTCAACATGATGGTGTACCTCGAAGACCAGGACCAATACGTCCCTGACAACGAGGTGCCGAACGGCTCGCGCGTTCTGAACCTCTCCGGGACCGACCTGCGTGATCGGCTCAACCAGGGACGCGACATACCGAACTGGTTTACCTATCCCGAGGTGGTGCAGGAACTGCGCCGAAGTTTTCCGCCGCGGCATAAACAGGGCGTCACCATTTTCTTCACCGGGCTCTCAGGCTCTGGCAAATCAACCATTGCCAACGTTCTGTTAACCAAGTTTCTGGAAACCGGCGGGCGTCCGGTCACCATCCTTGACGGCGATCTGGTGCGCAAGCATCTCTCGTCTGAACTGGGTTTCTCGAAGGAACACCGCGACATCAACATCCGCCGAATTGGCTATGTGGCTTCGGAAATCACCAAGAACGGCGGGATCGCCATCTGCGCCCCCATCGCGCCCTACGACTCAACCCGCAAGGCAGTCCGCGGCATGATCGAACCGGTGGGTGGTTTCATCCTGGTGCACATTGCCACCTCGGTGGAGACTTGCGAGCAGCGTGACCGCAAGGGGCTGTATGCCAAGGCACGCGCTGGGATCCTTAAAGAGTTCACTGGCATCTCCGATCCTTACGAGGAACCAAAGGACGCCGACGTGGTAATCAACACCGCCGATCTCAGCCCCGAAGAGGCGGCACAGCAGATCATTTTGCACATGGAACGCGAGGGGTTCATCGGAGTCAATGGCCACAGCGCCTGATGATGAAGTTCGTGCTCTCAACCAGATGCGACTGACGTTATGTTAATCGAAAAAATTCTGATCGGTTTTGTAGTCGGCACCCTGATTGGAATGACCGGCATTGGGGGCGGCGTGTTGCTGCTGCCCATCCTGATTTTCGTGCTTCGGGTCCCACCCATTTTAGCGGTGGGGTCCGACGCACTGTTTAACTTCGTCACCAAGATCGGTTCAGCATGGGTCCACGTAAAAAAAGGCACCATCAAGCCGAGAGTAGTCATGTGCCTGGCTTCCGGGAGCGTCCCCGGATCAATTGCCGGCGTCAGCCTGCTTAGCCATCTGCGAACCGTCTACGGCAACGGTGTCAATACCTTCATCACCACTGCGGTCGGCATTCTGCTGATCTGCATTCCCACCTTGATGTTCTTCCAGCGGCGGATCGAAGAACATGTAACCCAACGGAAGCCCACCATGAAGTCAATTGTCGGCATGTTCTTCATCGGCTTGCTGGCGGGCTTTCTGGTGGGTATGACTTCGGTGGGTTCAGGAAGCATCATCATGATGATGCTGCTCTTGTTCTATAGCTTTCCCCCGAAAATGATGGTGGGCAGTGACATTATGCACGCCGTCATTCTTACCGGCGTAACCAGCCTGATGCATTTCCGCATTCACAACATCGACCCTTACCTGGTGGGTGCGCTGGTCATTGGTTCCATCCCCGGAGGCGTGCTTGGCTCTCACTTAAGCACCCGCATGCCGACGGTTTGGTTGCGGCGTATCCTCTGCACCGTCCTGCTGGTAACGGGAGCACGAATGCTAATGGCGTGACGAGGGAGCCCAGGAATATCCATGACAAATAATTCTCACGCCGAAATAGTTAAACGCATCCAGTCTGCTCTGGAGGCTACCCGCTCCGTGTTCGACCGCTTCACCGCCGGCGCAATCAATGCGGAATATAAGCTGGGACACGACCCCGTAACCGAAGCCGACCGCGCCGCGGACGCCGTTCTCCGCAAGGAGCTCCTGCGTGATGGCGAAGGCTGGCTCTCAGAAGAAAGTGTGGACGATTTGGGCCGCTTGGAGAAAAGCCGGGTGTGGGTGGTGGATCCACTCGATGGCACCCGCGAGTTCGTTGCCGGAATTCCTGAGTACTGCATTTCCGTTGCCATGGTAGAAGACGGAGTGCCGATTGCCGGCGGAATCTGTAATCCTGCGAGCAATGAGACTTTTCTCGGGTCTCTGGAGACAGGCCTGACCTACAACGGCAAGCCGGCGCGCCCCAGCCAGCGAACCATCCTCGAGGGCTCTCTGCTGCTCGCCAGCCGCAGCGAAACCAAGCGCGGAGAGTGGAAACGGTTCGAGAGTGCGAAATTCAAGATTCGGCCAATGGGGTCGGTCGCCTACAAGTTGGCCTTGGTATCTGCGGGTCTGGCGGATGCGACTTTCACCTTGACTCCCAAGAATGAATGGGATGTGGCGGCTGGAGCAGCATTGGTACTCAGTGCTGGAGGCTACGTTGGCACGCTGGATCATCAGCCGCTGCGCTGTAACAACCGCAATCCGCTTCTCTCCGGCTTGGTGGCTTGCGCTCCTAGCCTCCAGAACGAACTGCTGGCGTTGGTAAGTGACCATTTGCCGGCAACTTCGGCGAAACGCTAGCGCGATCACTTTCCAAGGAGATCCGGCGGCAATATGTGCGCGAATCTCTCTCTAGACTTCTCCTTGCTAAGTGTTTCAAGAATTACACCGTCGGTTTCACTGACAACTAGAGTTACAAACCATTCGGATCGACCGCATGGATCATCCGTCGTCGCTTGAACCAAAACGAACACCCTTCGCCCATCGGGCGTCCACCCAAACCCCCACACATTGGGATCAGCTGAATGCGGATTACAACGTACGTGGTGACGATATAAAGCGACGGCTCGTTGTCCGATGGAATCGTCTTCCACAACATGATCAGCTTTCAGCCTGAACAATCGAAAGACGCTCGACATGCCCGAATCTTCTCCGTCGTTCACGAAAAACGCGTCTGATGTTGGAGACCATACAACCATCGCCGGAGCCTCTATCCGGCGCGCGGTTAGTTCGAGCCTTTGCGATTCAGGCTCAGCGAAAAGCTTTATGTCTCCTTGGGTTCCGACTTCAAGGATGACGTGATTATCCGGAGACGGAAAGCGGTTCTTGCAGTCCGCAATTATGTCCCGCATTTGCGGCGACCAGGTCGCGGTTCCCGACAGCACGCAATTCTGTGTGTCCGCATGAGTAGAGGCCAGTACGGCAACGATGACTATAAAAGCAACCATCAATATTTTGAACATTTCTTGCCAGCCGATCTTGCCTTTCATCCGCGACACCGCCAGCCGCGCGGCGTGATATCCGCACATCCCATGCACTCCGGCGCCCGGCGGCGTGGACGCTGAGCAGAGAAAGATATCTTTGGCAGAAGTCGCGTATTGCAGCCGCGTAGGACGAAACAGGAACTGCCGTAGATCCATAGCCCCGCCTCCAATGTCTCCTCCTACCAGATTGGCGTCCATGCTTTCAAGGTCCGCGGGAGAAAACACTTTTCGCGCCAGAACACAATCACGGAACCCCGGCGCAAAGCGCTCGATCTGAGCTTCCATTCGCGGCAGCATGTCAAATGTCGACCCGTTAGGAACGTGGCAATAGGCCCACACCGTGTGTTTGCCGCTGGGTGCGCGCGTGGCATCGAACAAGCTGGGCTGAGCCAGAATCATGAACGGCCGCTCCGGGGGCTGCCCGGTCGCCATGGCTTTCTCGGATGCGGCAATCTCCGCGAAGCTGCCTCCCAGATGGATGGTCCCGGCACGCTCGCATTCTCTTGCTCTCCATGGAATGGGTTGCGAGAGCGCGTAATCCACCTTGAAGGCGGCCGGGCCATAGCGGTATTGTTCCAGCCGCCGCCGGTATTGGTTCGACAATCGACCGCTCGCGATCCGCAGTAATTGTCGCGGTGTAACATCGCAAAGTGTGAATTCATAATCGCGGAGCGTTTCAAGATTCTCAATGCGGGTGGAGGCCTTCACTTTGCCGCCGAGTTTCGCCAGGTAGCCACACAAGGCGTTGGTAATCGACTGCGAACCTCCGCGGGGAATGGGCCAGCCCACCGCGTGAGCGCTTACTCCCAACAGAATTCCAAATGCCCCGCTCAGTGTGTCGTCCATTTTCAGAAAAGAGTGGGCCGCAAGTCCGGCAAAGAGCGCTCGTGTGCGTTCGTCACGAAACGCGCTCGCCAGTGATTCCGCCGAGCGAAACGCACTCAGTCCGAAGCGCGCCATGAGCAAGGGATGACGACTGAACAAGTGAATCGGCTGAAGTACCTCTGGCGCGAATTCCTGCCAATGTTCGACGAATGGCTTCATCAGCCGCCGCCATGCCTTACCGTCAGCACCCAGCGCAGCTTCAGAATCGCCAAGACTGCGCTCCAACACCACAGCTGTGCCGTCGTCCAGAGGATGGGCTAGAGGCGCAGGTGGGTGGATGCACTCCAACCCGTAATCGCGCAACGGCAGCGAGGAGAAGAAAGGCGACCCAACCACCCAGGGATGGACCGCCGATCCGAAATCGTGAAGAAAGCCGGGCAGCGTCAAAGGAAGCGTGCGCGCCGCGCCACCTGGAGTTGGCTCAGCCTCGAACACATCCACGTCGAAACCAGCCTGCGCCAAAACAATGGCTGCCGCCAGGCCGTTGGGGCCGGCACCGACCACGCATGCTTTACGGCTCATTCGGGGCTTCTCCGCATGTCATCTCATGATGGCACATCCCGCGAGAACACATCCGCTATTCGCGCGGCGTCACTGTAGGCATCTCGATGGCGCCGATCTTGCCGTCGGCCCTGCGCTCTAGCGTCGGCGCATACAAGCCTCGCATCTCGCGTCGCCACCACGCCCCGGTAATCTGTTTCTCGGCCAACGTGGTGAACCAATATTGCCAGAGAACGGCACGTACTTGGCGGGGCGGACCTTGCGGAAAGGGATTGCCCGCGAAGAGCGCGAGTACATCTTTGTCGTTAGAAAGCAAGCGCACTTCAGTATTGAGCACGATGGGATAATCCCTCCATTCGCCCAAAGACGCGAACCACAGGTTCCAATCAAAGCGCGGCTGATAAGGCGCATAGATTCGCGGCGCTTGGCCTACGTCCTGGGGCTTGTAGCCGAATGGATATGCGACCCAGTTCTGGCCATCGTTTGAGCCCTGGAATTCGATTTCGTATCGGCCGCGAGTCATGACCGCGAACAGTCCGTAGCGATTGGCAATGCGAAACGGCTCGAGCGCAACGATGGGCTGAGTGGGCAAAGGAATGGACCGCCAGAACATCCACAGCATTAGCACCGTTGTGGCGTAGAAGATCCAGAGCAGGATTGCGGAAGAAAAAGAAAGCTTGATTGTGTTGATCGTTGAGCGAAGCGGGGAGTGTGCGGCTTCGGGGACAATGGCAGACTCCGCTCTCGCGTCTCGCAAGAGCGGCGAGACGTGTGGCGCCCAACGGTTGAACAATTTGTCGTCGAGCAGCAACACGCCCAGAACCAGCACCAGATAATTCAGGAACGTATAGTTGGCGGTCAGAATAACCCCCACCTGCCACGGGGTCACGATGAAAAAGCACGCGATGCGCCAGCGACGCGGGAGAAGGAACATCCATACCAAGCCCAGTTCGAGGGCCAGCGTCGCATAGACGCTTGCGGCATGAAACCAGTGGGGCAAGTGCTGCATATACCAGCCGATCCAGGTGGGCAGCGGGCCGTTCTGGTAGTACTCGTCCATAGCGGTGAAGTTGCGCCACTCGGGATCGCCGCTCAGAAGTTTCACTGCACCGGATTCAAAGTAGATGCGAAACCACTCCCAGAGCAGAAGAAACATGCTGGCACGCGATGGCGGATGGCTGCGCCCCAGTCGTGGGCGAATTCCCGGCGGAGCAAAGAAGAGTGAGATGAATCCGGCTTCGAGCAGCATGCCGTCGGATTGATAACCAGAGAAATCCTGCGCGGCGCTCACAAACGACAGAAAACACACGAAACAGATTGCCAGCATGACCCGAGGCCACAAATTAAACACAAGAAGCAGCGAGGCGATCATCCCGATCCAGCAGAGCGCCACCAGCATTTGCGAGCCACTGGAGAACCACAGCAGAGTGGGCGCATACCACAGGCGGGGAACATGGCCGAGGGATTGCCCCACCGCTTGCAGGTAGTCGCCGGCAGGAAGGATGCCGTTCGGGCCGATCAATCCGCGGATTTGAAAAAGCAGCGGGAAGAATGCGGAAAAGTAGATCAGGCCGAGTGCGCGTAGGAACAGCCAGCGCGGAATCAGGCGGTTCGAGGCGCCGCGCTCCGAATCAAACAACCAACGAAAGGACCCTGCCCAGTCCATTACGGTGGGCAATTATATCGCCACCCTCTCGGGCGTCCACCGCAGACCGGGTTGAGCTGGAATTTCCTCAGGCGGAACTTCTCAAAGCGGCGAGTCACCGTCCGAGCGCCGGTGCGGTGCCAGTCCATTCTAAAGAAGTTAAAACGATTAATTAATCGTCCTTTAACATCCCCGTCACATCACCTTCCTAATATCGCTGTCACCACCAAGTAACAATTTACTTCGGACCAGGAGCCCTATGCGGTCAAACTGCGCATCTCGCACCACCTCTCTGTCAGCCAGGTTGCAACCTGCTCTTCCGGTTCTGCTTCTCCTAACCATCGCCTGCGTCGGTGCATCCGCACAGATCGACCGCGCTGAGCTTGAAGGCACGGTGATGGATACAACCGGGGCTGTCATCCGGGGGGCTAAGGTGCAAGTCTCGGCGGTGGACACTGGTATCAGTCAAGAACAGCAAACCAATGCGAACGGCTACTACCGCTTTCCGGGTTTGGCGGTTGGGCGTTACAAAGTGACTGTCACGAATCCGAAGTTTGCCACCAAAATCATTGACGATGTTGTGCTACAGGTAGGGCAAACACGCACCTTCAATATCAAGCTTGAAGTTGGCGGGGTGGCTGAGAAAGTGGAAATCAAGGCATCTGGGGAACCTGTGAACCGTAGTTCCGCCGACGCGTCCACGGTAATCGACATCCATGAGATCCAGAACCTGCCCAACAACGGACGCGATTGGGCCAGTTTCACACTACTCGCTCCTTTTGCCCAAGACGATGGTGGTGGCGACCAGCGAACGATTCGCTTTGCTGGCCGGGCGCGAGATGACAACAACTTCCAGATTGATGGGGTCGACGCGGGAGGAATTCAAGAGCAGACCCAGAAATCGCAGACCCGCCTCCAGATATCACAAGACGCAATCGAGGAATACAGGGTCAGCAGCGCCTTGTACGACGCAGAATACGGCACCCAGGCAGGCGGCCAGATCGACGTGGTCACAAAGTCGGGCACGAATGAGCTTCATGGTTCCCTTTTTGGTTACTTGAGAAACTCCGCCTTCGACGCCCGCAACTTCAATGATTTCGATATCAACGGGAATCCCGCCATTCCTCCGTTTCGTTACGGACAATATGGGATGAGTGTTGGAGGCCCCATCGTCAAGGACAAGGTGTTCTTTTTTCTGAACTACGAAGGCCTTCGCCAATACGGAGGTTCGACGACACGCGTCCTCGTACCTTCACCATCCATACAAAGGCAAACCTTGGCTAAGTCGCCACAGATGTGCTCCATTCTTCAGGCCTTCCCATGGCGTGCATCCACTGGCTCCATCGGAACCTGCAAGCCGCTCTTTGTTTACCCAGATGGCGCCTTTGTCGATCAAACCAGTAGTGGCCTCCCCGACTCCGATCAGTTCACGGCCCCGGCGCCGACTACCGTCCATGAAGATACCTGGCTTGCGCGAATCGATTACAAAGTCAACGCCAAGACTCTGTTATACGGACGCGCCCAGCGCGACATCAGCCTGGTGAGCGGCACAAATGGTGCCAGCGTTCCCTATGACCTGATTCAAACCATCAACCATCCCGCGAATTATTTTATTGCCCTTCAGCAAACTTTCTCTCCCACCCTCCTGAACGAGGTCAAAGTCTTCGTGAACCGTGCCCCGTTCATCAATCCCCAGGTAGCTCCGCTGAATTATGCGGTTCACACCAATAACTGGGTCACGATCAACGACGACAACGCAGATCACGAAGTGGGTACCACCTACGGGATAGTTGATAACCTGACTTGGGTTCACGGCCGGCATACCTTCAAGACGGGAATGGAGATTCGCAGAATTCGACTGAATCAAGGCAAGACTGCTGACAACAACCTCACCTTTTCCGACAACAGCGGGAGTTTGGACACCGGCTTCGTGAATGCCGATCTCTATCAGATTGCCTTCACCGCCCCGTGGTGCTGCCACAAATACCGCCGCACTTTCTATCTCCCATATTTCCAGGACGAGTGGAAGGTCACTCCCAACTTGACTCTCAACGCGGGACTACGCTGGGAATATTACGGAGTGGCCAATGAGGCCGACAATCGCACTACGGTCTTCGATCTCAATGCGTTTCACGGCGTATGCCTGGGATCAGGCTCGACCAACGGCCCAATTCCAGCGCCCATTAACACACCACCTTGTCCAAAGAATCCCGCTTTGTACAATGCCGACTACCGGAACTTCGACCCACGGGTCAGCTTTGCCTGGGCACCGAGCTCGCTCCACGGCAAGACTGTCATTCGATCCGGGTTCGGGATCTACCACGGCGCAGCCCAGAACGATGATTTGAACGCTGGTCTTGAGAGCGACAGGTTTACGGCATTCGTCAATCTGGACCCAAGCGGTCCAGGCACACCCCTCCATCCGGCGTACCAGCAGACGATCCCTAACCTGAGCAGTTTGGGGAGCAACGTCGCAAACCTCCAGCAACCTCGTGCCTTGCAGCGCGAGGAACGCCGCGACCTTTACAGCGAGACATGGGGGCTATACATCGACCAAGAACTGCCCGCCAACTTTCTGGCATCGGTGCAGTATCTTGGTTCGCACGGCGTGCGGTTGTTTTCTCGAGGAGGGGTCAATTTCTGCAGTACGGTGCCGGACCACAACGGAAACTGTACTCGTACGCTGGATCCATTCTATCCCGGTGGTGATCCCTTCGGTTCGGTGGACTACAAATCTGATATCGGTGGAAGCCACTACGATGCCCTGCGCCTGAGCTTGGAGCGCCGTTTTACCAACGGGTTCTCTTTCCAGGCGGGCTATACTTGGTCTCATTCCATCAATGACGGGTCGGTCGGCGGCGGGGAATCAAACGGGCCAGAAAACGTGAAGTGCCTGGCGTGCGACTTCGGCCCCAGCGTATTCGACGTTCGCCACAATTTCACTGCCGACGCTGTGTACGAATTGCCTTTTGGACCCGGCAAAGCTTACCTGAATGAAGGGGGAGTCTTGGACAAGATCTTCGGCGGGTGGAGTTTCAGCAGTATCGGGTTCTGGCATACAGGCCATCCCCTCACGATCACGATGAATATCTCGCCCACGCAACTGCCCGACGGCAATGACCAGACTACCCAGAGGCCAGACTTGGTTCCGGGAGTTCCTTTGCTGCTGCCAGGAGGAGTCCAGAACCATACGATCCCGATCAACCCGGCGGCGTTTGCCCCGCCCCCTCTCGCCACAGGGACGGATCAATTTGGGGTTTCGGAGGCTTCCTATGGCCTGGTCAGCCGGTTCGGCGACGCTCCCAACGGCCTGATTCGGGCACTGGACGTGTGGCAGATCGACATGTCCCTGGTGAAAACAACCAAGATCACGGAGCGTGTTGCCTTGAAGTTCGGAGTGCAGGTGTTCAACATTTTCAATCACGTTCAACTTGGAGATCCAAATACTAATAACCTGCAGTTTAACTACACTCAGCTAGCCAGTGGTGCGTGGGTTCTTCAGCCGGCAGGGAATCTCGGTCAGATTACCACCACAAACAATTTCAACAACAATAACGACAACGCGACTTCTCCGAATACTGGTACCGGGTTGCCTCGTCAGCTCGAACTTATGGTTCGGGTTGAGTTCTAGCCGTGCACCGGGTCATCTGGGACGGCCTAGCGGCAGTTGCTTCTAAATTCAGCTAGGTTTCAGGTTGCCTGCGTAGAATCGGGGTGTTCCATGGTCCGGGATTATCATTTTCAAGCAGCACCGAAAGGATCCTACACAATGAGGTTCGAAAGCCGATCCAGATTTACCGTTCTTGCGGAGGTCACCTTATTTCTGTTGTTTCTGGCTGCCTCATGGGCAGCGCCCTCTGGCGGCGGTTACAGCGTGGTCAAGAAGATTTCAATTCCCGGCGACGGCAGCTGGGACTACCTCACCGTTGATGAAGCCGCGCGGCGTCTGTATGTTTCTCACGGAACCCGGGTCGAGGTGCTCGATGTCGATACAGGGGCGATCGTCGGCAAGATCGCAAATACTCTCGGCGTGCACGGAATCGCCATTGCCCCGGAACTGGGAAGAGGATTTGTCAGCAATGGGAAGTCCTCAACCGTCACCATCTTCGATTTGAAGACGCTGAACACTATCTCGCAAGTCCCCACCGGCAATAAGCCCGATGCGATTATTTATGATTCCGCCACCTCGAGAGTCTTTGCATTCAATGGCGGCAGTAACAGCGCCACTGCGATTCAGGCTGCGGATGGAAAGGTGGCCGGCACGGTTGATCTTGGCGGCGGCCCTGAGTTTGCCGTGGCCGACGGCGCGGGTTATGTTTACGATAACCTTGAGGACGAGAGTCTGGTGCTGAAGATCAACTCGCGCACGCTGAAAGTTGAGCAGCGTTGGCCGACTGCTCCCTGTGCTTCGCCTTCGAGCATGGCTATGGACCGGCCGAACCGGCGATTGTTTCTTGGTTGCCGCAGCAAGGTGATGGCCGTGATGAACGCGGATACGGGACAAGTCATCACTACCCTGCCCATCGGCGACCACGTAGATGCCACTGCTTTCGATTCCGCAAACGGATTGATCTTCAACTCCAACGGCGAAGGAACCATTACGGTAATTCACCAAGAAAGCCCTGATAAGTACTCCTTAGTTGAGAATGTAAAGACTCTTCCACGCGCGAAGACCATGGCGCTTGACCCCAAGACGCATCAGCTTTTCCTGTCAACAGCTGAATCAGGACAATTTGAAGTGCTGGTGGTAGGCCGCCAATGAAACGCTTCCGAGGATTGCCAGTAGTTATTTTCTTTCTAAGTTGCGCTGCCTGCTCACGCTCGCACTCCCAAAACCCGCCGCCGGCAACTCCTCCGGCGGAACTACAACTGCAAGTGAGCACTCCCTTCCAGTTCGTCACTTATGGAGATTCGCGTTTCCATGATCCCAAAGACACCGACGCAGCGAATCCAACCGTGCGCCAGACGCTGGTGCAGGCCATCGCGCAGGTTCATCCTGCATTCATTTCGTTCGGTGGCGACATCGTCTATAACGGTTTCGACGCTAATGACTGGAAAGTCTGGGACAGCGAGACCGCGGTGTGGCGCGAGAACAAGATCCCGGTTTTCCCGGCGTTGGGCAATCATGATCTTCACGGCGATGAGAAGGTTGCGCTGGCCAACTATTTCCAGCGCTTCCCTGACCTGAAGAACAGCCGCTATTATTCCGTCCGCGCCGCCAACACGCTGCTGCTCGCCCTCGACAGCTCTCTCGACGAAACCTCCGGCCCGCAAGGCCAATGGCTCGCCGAGAAACTCGACCACGTTCCCGGCGATGTGGACTTCGTGTTCATTGTCCTTCACCATCCTCCTTACACCAGCTCGTCGGATGCCAAGAAGTTTGGAGGTGGCCATTCCGCCCGCTCCCATGAGCAGGATATGGCCAAAATGCTGGAGACGCGGCAGCCGAACCTCCGCGCCAGGATTGTCGTCTTCTCCGGACACGTGCACAACTACGAACGCCACGAGCACGGCGGCGTGACTTACTTTGTGACCGGCGGTGCGGGTGCGCATGCTTATCCGATTGAACGTGCTCCGGACGATCCTTTCCAGAGTAAGGAAATTAACTACCATTACCTGTTAGTGGACGTTGACAGCGGCAAACTCAAGGTCACCATGCATCGTCTGGATTTGACCAGCGGCACGGCCGTCTGGACGACACCTGATTCGGTAGTGATTTCGGTGCCGGCGGCGAAGGCCGCAGCGAAAGGAGAGTAGCTGGGGATGAGATCCCTCCCCGTCCGGATTTCGTAACAAGAGCAAATCCCTTGACAGACCTGAAAGCCATGATACTGTCTGCGTAAGTGGTTTCGCGCACTTGCTTTCGGGTACCATTTATCACAAATTCTGTCTCCCTCTAGAAATCGTTCTGGGTTTTGTCGCCCCGGGGAGGTACAAGATCATGAAACGAATAGTGGGTGGAATGTCGCTGGTATTGGTGGTTTTGGCGTTGGCCAGCTTCATTGCAGGACAAGCGCAAAAGGCCGCGAGCGAGCCGACCCATCTGCCCGCCGGGAACGGAGCGCCACCGCTGTCAAACCCGCTGAAAGTGGCGCTGCTGAAGTGGTATCCGGCCAATCTGACAACCAGTGTCACCGTTGGCAATGCGCCCTATGGCGTTGCCTTTGATGGCGAGAACATCTGGACAGCGAATAGCGGCAGCGGCTCCGTGAGCAAAATACGTGCCAGCGATTGCACCGTGCTGGGCACGTTCAACGGTCCGATCAACCCAATGGGGGTGGTATTTGACGGCGCCGATATGTGGGTTTCAAGTTACTCCGGCAACTCTGTAACCAAGCTGCGGGCCAGTGATGGCAAGAGTCTGGGCACGTTCCCAGTGGGGAAAGGTCCCTTCTGGATGGCCTTTGACGGGCAAAGCATCTGGGTGGCCAACAGCGCGGAGGGAACGGTGAGTGTACTGCGGGCCAGCGACGGCAAGAACCTGGGCACGATAAACACAGGCGGCTCGATAGCGGTGGCCTTCGATGGCAACTATATCTGGGTGACCACCTACACTACCACGGTAGTTCGGTTGAAGCGGAACGGCGAGAATGCCGGTACATTTACGGTGGGCCATAACCCGCTGGGAATCGCTTTTGATGGCGCGAGCATCTGGGTGGCAAACAACAGCGACGGCACAGTGACCAAGCTGCGCGCCAGTGACGGAGCGACGCTCGGCACGTTCAACACGCAGGGGGCGCCTTATGGTATCGCTTTCGACGGGGTTGACATTTGGGTGACGCTGCCCGACACCGGGGGGTTGGACGAGTTGCGCCCGAGCGACGGCAGCCTCTTGGGCTTCTTCTCACCGCCCACAACCGGGCCTTACTCGCCAACTGGGGTCACTTTCGACGGGGCCAACGTTTGGACAGCAAACAGTCAGGGGGCCATCGTTTCTAAGCTATAGGCCGCGTGCCGCATATGGTTCCCCTCGTTGCGATATCTTGACCAAGATGCAGGGCAGACGCGGCGACCTCTTACACCACCGCCGTGTCTTGGCCGACTTCTTCGCTGACCAGGGCTTCGGGGCGTTTGCGGGCGATGCGGTTGGGCGGCAGGCCGGCGTCGCGAATCTTGTACAGCAATGCCCGATAGCTGATGCTCAGCGCACGTGCCGCCTGCTTGCGGTTCCAGTGGTGGGCTTGCAGGACTTTCAGGATGATCTTGCGTTCCAGTTCCCGCGTGGCCGCGCGAGTCACCTTCTTCAGTGAGATCGGGCCATCCAGGTCGATGTCGGGATTGTAGAATTCTTTGTCGTTGCGGGCGATGAGGTCGTTGCTTATCACGTCCTCGGTGCCCAGGATCACATAACGCTTCATCAGGTTTTCGAGTTCGCGCACGTTCCCCGGCCAGTGGTACTTCTGAAGAATTGCAATCAGGTCGGAAGACAGGGCGCGCGCCCGGCAGTTGTACTTCTGGTTGTAGTACGCCAGGAAGTAGTGGACCAAGTCTTCGATGTCGCCGCGGCGCTCCCGCAGCGGAGGCAATTGCAGATTGACGACGTTGATGCGGTAGTACAGATCCTGACGGAAAGTTCCGGTTTCGATTTCATTTTCCAATTGGCGATTGGTGGCGCAGACCACGCGCACTTCTACTTTCTTGTCTTCCTGGGCGCCGATGCGGCAGAACTGTCCGTCCTGGAGCAATTGCAAAAGCTTCGATTGCAGGGACAGGTCGAGCTCGGAGATTTCATCCAGAAAAAGCGTGCCGCGGTGGGCCATCTCGACGCGCCCGGGTTTGGAGCCATAGGCTCCGGTGAAAGCGCCCTTTTCGTAGCCGAAGAGTTCACTCTCGAGGAGCGTCCCGGGAATGGCCGGGCAGTTGACTTTGACCCATGGGCCGCTCTTCCACGGTGACAGAGCATGAATCATGCGGGCGATAATGTCTTTGCCGGTACCGCTTTCCCCTTGAATCAGGACCGGGACGTTGGCGCTGGCCACTTTGTTCATGCGTGCCCGTAACGCCTGCATGGCTTCGGACTTGCCGAAGACCACTGCATCCGGAGGAAACTCACCCAGGGATTGAACCAGCGAACTAAACGAATTGGTCGTTTGCATAGCCATAAGACGCCTGCGAATGTTGCAGGCACGCATGAATGTGCACCCCGAGCGCCAAAGTTTTGCGCAGTCCGGACAGAGGCGATTTGTTGGCCTTAGTGGCTAAGATTTCAATTGGTTACGCGGAAAATGGCGACCTATGAGAAACTCGGAACGACTATGGTCTTAGGTCTCATAGCTCGATTTTCGGGTAGGAAAGACTTTTCACACTGAAGAAAGAACTTTCCTCCGCGCCGGGGTTCGAGGGCCGTTATGGTTGAGCAAGGGTTGGGCGAATCTCAGGCCCACTAGTTGGTAGGTTTCGGCGTGGGTGATCCACATGGTCTTGGCTCGCAAGTTGCGGCAAGACTTGGGCAAATCTGTAGTCGAGGCCAGGGGGACGCTGGGAATCTCCAGCAAAACCTGCGAGGAGAGCGGCAGCGAGCGTCGCACGGCCAGCAAGGCTCCGGTGGCGGAAATATTCAACGCGGTGGCGAATTCCAGCAAGTCTTTCCCATTCTTATCATGGCTGCGGACAAAAACCGGAATCGCCAGGGGCAGGCGTGACCACTTTCGGCGTTCGTCTTGCGGTCGATTTCGATTCAAGAGGGCTCCAAAACGCGGAATGAACGTCTTCATACCGCACCTAGGGGGCCAAATGACCCATTGACGTCAGGCTCCTGTCGGGTCAAAACCGGCGCAGCACGGGTATTTTTCGGGAAATCCGCCTGCAAACACTGACTTTCCAGAGACCAATTATTTGCCATGCTTTCGCCCGGCGGCAGCTTCCAGCAAGCTGCCGTAAGTACTTTCGACTGCATACTTTTGCCCATGAATGGCAATTTGCTTGCGTTTTCCGTTGACAGTGGGAAACGGCTACCTTAACATCGTTTTCATTCCTCCCTCTTCGTCCATCAACTGAGTTTTCGCCATGGCAGTAGTGCCAGAAAACACGTGTCTCCCCCAGGGGTTGGCTGCCGGGGTGGCGGATTCCCGCTCGCCTAAGCCTGGGGCCCTCGAACTGGCTGCGGACGCCGTTACCGGTCCCGACTTGCAGCAGCAGTATGCTCAGCTTCGAGATCGCTTCTCGCGGACCACCCATGCACTGGCCTCGGCCGCCCACGATCTGAAAACTCCCCTGGCCATTCTCAATGGATACGTGGAGCTTCTGCAAAGCGAGAAGTTGGGTGGGCTGAACGAGCGCCAGCGCGAGGTTTTGCGCGACATGAGTTCCAGCGGACAACGGCTGCAGCACTTCATCCAGGACTTTCTCAGCTACAGCGTGCTGGAAACCGGCGAATTGAAAATGCGCTTCGAGATGGGCGACATCAATGCCTGCCTGTCGGAAGTTTGCCGGCTTTGGTCCCACGCTTTTCAGGAAAAGGGGCTGGCGCTTTATTTCCTGGGCAACGACAAGCTGGCGGAGTTCGCTTTTGATTCCGCCAAAGTGCAGCGAGTGGTTTCGAATCTGCTGGAAAACGCTTCTAAGTTCACACCCGGGGGCGGCACGGTGTGGCTGCATGCCGAACCCTACATGTGGGAGCGCCGCAGCGTGGACTCAAGCGGTCTCCCGGCGGAACGGCGGCGGCAGCCGAGTTCTCAGCCGAATTCGGTCAAAGTCAGCGTGGCCGATACCGGCCCGGGAATTCCTGCGGAATATCACATCGAAGTCTTCGATGACTTCTTCCGCCTACCCCAGAACGAACGTCAGGCTGGCATGGGGCTGGGGCTGGCCATCGCACGCCGCCTGGTCACCAACATGGACGGAAAAATCTGGGTGGAAAGTGAACCCGGCGCCGGCTGCAAGTTTTCCTTCATCATTCCCCTGCATCCTCCCATCAATCAAGGGAAACACGAATGACAGACAAAGCCCATATTCTGCTGGTCGACGACGAACCGGGGATGCTGCGGTATATCCGTACCCTGCTCGAAGTGGAAGACTACAAAGTTGAAACCGCAAGCACGGGAGAAGAGGCGGTGGAGCGCGTGCAAAAGGGCTCGCGTCCGGACTTGGTTTTGTGCGATCTGCTGATGCCGGGCATTGATGGCTTGCAGACGCTGGAACAAATCCGCCATCTTCAGCCCGGAGCGAAAGTGGTGATGCTCTCCTGCGTCGGTGACACCCGCAAAGTGGTGCAAGCCATGCGCCTCGGCGCCTACGACTACTTAACCAAACCGTTTCAGAAGGCGGAATTGGATGCAGTCCTCAACCAGTGCCTGGGCACCAACCAGCAGAACTATGCGGGCGAGGTGGAGGAATTGGCGGAGGACCAGTTCTTTGTAGCCGCCAGTCCGATCATGCGGAAGCTGCGTTCCGAGGCCGCCCTGGTCGCCAATGTCGATATTCCCGTACTCATGCTGGGAGAAAGCGGTACCGGTAAAGAGGTCATGGCACGCCTGATTCATAAACTTTCGCCGCGCGCTCATCGCACCTTTCTCAAAGTGAACTGCGCCGCCGTCCCCGCCGATCTGCTGGAGAGCGAACTATTCGGCTACGAAGCCGGGGCTTTCACGGGCGCCAACCATCCCAAGCCGGGCAAGTTCGAACTGTGCAACAAGGGTACGATCCTGCTGGACGAGATCGGCGAAATGCCGACTACGCTGCAAGCCAAACTGCTGCACATTCTGCAGGACGGACAATTCTCCCGCCTGGGCAGCCGTTCGGTGATCAAAGCCGACGTGCGCATCCTGGCCGCCACCAACATCAACATCCCGGAGGCTCTGGCCACCAAGCGGCTGCGTGAGGACCTGTATTACCGGTTGAATGCCTTCACTTTGAACGTTCCGCCGCTCCGCCAGCGCAAAGAAGAAATTCCGATTCTGCTGAAGCATTTCATGTCACGTCAGGCGGAACGCTATGCCCGCGCGCCCTTGCCGCTCACCCCCGACCTGCTGCAAGCTTGCATGGATCATCCCTGGCCCGGCAATCTGCGCGAGCTGAGCAACTTCGTTAAACGGTACCTGGTCCTGGGAGACGAGAAGCTGGCCATCAACGAACTGCGCCCCAAGAGCGACGGCAGCGGAGCTCAATTCGACACTGCGGGGAAGGCTTCCGAAAGCTCGGGTGGCGGCCTAAAATCTCTGGCCCGCACCGCCAAAGACGGAGCCGAGGCCGAAGCCATCGCCAAGGCGCTCGACGAAACCAACTGGAACCGGAAACAGGCTGCGGCTCTGTTGAAAATCAGCTACAAGGCCCTGCTGTACAAGATCCGCCAATACGGCATCGCGCAGGCGAAGGGTCATCACAAGCTGTCCGCCGGCGCGTAAACAGCCGACACCCTCGGTAACCGCGCCAAACGTGTGCCACTCCCGCATTTCTCCGGTTGACCTTCTCGGGTATACTTCGTCCAAATCAACCCAAGGAGAGAAATCATGCGAAGAGTGATCTGCGCAGTCGCAGTGATGTTAGGGATCGGTGTTTTGACTCTACCCGCCTACGCCCAGCACGCAACCAAGAAAGACGTAGCCATCAAGCCCGCGCCCAGTGTGTCGCAAGCAGTGTTGGAAGCGTGGAACGATATCGGGAGGAAGCTGATTGCGATGGCAGAGGATTTCCCCGAGGACAAATACGACTTCAAGCCCACCCCTTCACAAAGCGGTTTTGCAGAAAAACTGCTGCATGCAGCCGGCGCGAATTACTTCTTCACCAATCTGGCCCTGGGACTGAAGCCACCACCAGAAGAGGATCCGAAACGCGAAAAATACAAGACTAAGGCCGATGTAGTGGCGTTCGTGAAGAAATCGTTTGCCGACGGTGCGGCCGCGATCAAGACGAGGGGCAACAAGGGCATGTCCAGCCTCGTGGTCGATCCTGACGCCCACCAGGAAACACGGGTTTCCGACCTCGCCTACGGCTTGATCGAACACAGCGGAGAGCAGTATGGCCAGCTCGCCGTCTACTACCGTGTGGCGGGTCTGGTACCACCGGAGTCGCGTCCCAAGAAATAGCGGTTAGCCAGAGGCTAAACCCGTAGCTACCGCTCTACTGCACTACCAGTGTCACTGTCTGGGTGCGCGTGGCGTTACCCGAGATTGCGCTCACCGTCACTACGTAGGTTCCAGCCGGGGTCCCGACTGTATTGGTGGTGGTCGAGCTGGAGCTGCAACCCACTTGGATGGCGATCAGCGCGAAGAATCCAGCCAGCAACAGGCCTATCAAAGCACGCCGCGTGCCTGAGACTTTCCGCTTGCTTATGCCCAGTCCCGCCAAACCGAATACGGGTAGTCCCATGGCATAGATCAGTCCTCCTCCCGGCGACAAGTGAGTGGTAGTGGTTACCCTTGCAACGGTATTGATTATGAGATCGGTGCTCACACTTCCGTTCAAGTTCTGGAAGCTCGGAGTTGTTGCGGTACAGGTTCCCGCCGTTGGCAGGCCCGAGCTACAGGCAACCGAAATAGTACCCGTGAAGATGCCAGTGGGTGCGAGGGTGGCAGTGTATTGTGCCGGTACGCCCGCCGGAACCGTGGCTGTGGACGGCGCCAAAGTAAGGTTGAAGTCATTCACGGTGACCGTCGCGCTGGCCGATTGCGAGAACGTGGAACCGGCAACGCTTACCGAGCCGCTGTTTGACAACGAAACCGCGCTGGTTTGGGGAGTAGTGTTGGCGATGGGCGTCAGAATAACGGTAACGGTAGCCGTTCCTCCGGTTTCTCCGTTGCCACCCGAATTCAGCGCCCCAATGTTGCATAGGACAGTTCCACCGCTGGGTTGGCCACAGGCATTGCTCGAGGTCGAGGTGGTAGCTGAGACGAACGTTGCGCCGGTACCAAGCGCGTCCGTGAATGTTATGCCGCTGGTGAAGTCGCCGGCGTTCTCTATCGTGTAGGTGAAGGTGACCTGGTTGCCCACGCCAGCCGTGGTAGGAGACGCGACCACCGAGACTTGCAGGTCAAGCAGCGGCCCTAGCTTGCTTAGAAAAGCATCGCTCCCTCCGTCGAGGCTGGGTTGGAACGGCGCTTCGGTCAAGAAATTCGCAGACTTGGTCTCCCCGGCCACGTAACTGGCTCCCTGAAAATCCACCGCAATCCCGGTGCCGAAGTCGTCGCCGCTTCCGCCAAGAAAGGTTGCGTAGTGCCCTGTGGCAGTTGGAGAGGTGGCAGTCGTATCGACGCGTGCGACAAACGCGTCATGGCCGCCTCCGAAAACCGGTTGCACGGGGTTGTTTCTTACTGGGAAGTCCGCCGAGGCAGTCCATCCCGTAATTCGGGCGCCCTGACTGCCAATCGAGGACTGGCCAATATTATCCACCACTACCCCGAGCCCTACGTCGTCTCCCGATCCTCCCAAGTAGGTGAAGTAGTTGAGGGGAACCGTTCCTACGTTGACACCGTTGGTACCGGGAGATCCAAGCTTCGCGAGGAAGGCATCGGTTCCGCCGCCGAGTGTCGCTTGGAATACGCCAGTCCCTGCTGCCGGGAAATCAGGGGAAGTGGTCGAGCCCGTGACATACGCGCTGAGCGCAGAGTCCACTGCAATTCCATACCCGATATCGTTGCCTAGGCCGCCCAAATAGGTGGAATACAGCAACTGCGTGCCCGTGACCGCGGCAGGATTCAGCGAGGCCACAAAGACGTCCAGTCCACCTGCCAGCGTTCCCTGAAATGCGTTCAATACCGGCATGTCGGTAAAGGTTGTTCCGCCGGTTATATACACGTTGGAATTGACGTCCACGGCGACACCGCCTCCCAGAGTTTCGCCATTGCTGGGAGTGCTACCGCCAAAGTAAGTCGAATAAGGAACGCTGCTCGCGCCGGAAAGCGACGGGTTCAGTTTTGTGATGAAAAACGAACTCGTTCCCCCCGGTCTTTTACCCGTGCTTGTGTACTGCGAGTCCGAAAAAGAACCCAGTGTCGAAGGGAACCCCGTGTCTATTTCTGTCGACGTGGTTGTCCCCGTCACGTAGGCATTGCCGCTGGGATCGAGGGCCAACCCGGTCGCGGTGTCAACCTCATTGCCTGACAGGTAGGTGGAGTAGATCAACGTGTGACCCAGACTATCCAGCTTGCTCACGAAGACGTGGTTGTGAGTACTCAACGGCGTGGTTTGAAAAGCCGCATTGCTCCCATTTGTGGGGAAATTGGTCGAGGTCGTATTGCCCGCCACAATTACGTTGGTACCAGCATCCACGGCAAGACCAGCAGTCGTGTCGATGGTGTTGCCTCCGAGGTAGGTCGAAAACAGAAGGGTGTTCGCGGTACTGTTGAATTTCGCGATGAAAACGTTGGCAGTGCCCTTCAAGCCGGCCTGAAACGGCGATCCAGATCCACTGGGGAAATTTGTGGACATGGTGGACCCTGCGATGTAGGCGTTGAGAGATGAATCCACCGCAACGGCCGGGCAGCCAGCGACTCCCGTCGCCACTTTCAGAATTACCGTGCAAGCTTCGTCGCCACTGCCCCCAAGGTAGGTGGAATAGGTGAGCACCGGATCGATGATTAGCGTGCGGCGCTGGTCGTATTCACCCAGCGCAAAACCGACACGATCGCGGCCCCGCAACTCGAACCGGCCATCCACCCTGCGCTCATCTGCTCCGAAGCGTTGATAGACGTGCGGCGCCTGCAGAGTTACCTGGCCGCCGCCGACTGCCAGCACCAAGTCGCCCGCGGCATTGATGGCAAGATTCCCGCCTCCTTGGAAGCGGAGCGTTACCTCTCCCGGATCGCTTCCGGGAGCAGCTTCAAAATCGTATTCCAGCCGACCCTGCTTTCCGTAATAAACCAGGTCGATGCCGGGATAAACTCCGTGATAACGCACCCGCGCGAACTGGGGAACGTCGGTCTGCCATTTCGCCGGATCATCCCCGATAAAGTAATTGCTTTTGCCCGGAAGCTCGTCGGCCCCACTCACTTCGGAATTCGCACTGGCGCCTTCCAGCGCCATGCGGACCACGGAAAATTGCAGAGCGGAATGCCGGAGGGTGAGCACGGCCTTGTCGGCCGTAAGAAAGAGGCCGTATCCGCTGCCGTGAGCCAGGAACTTCACTTGCGGATCGCTTTGCCCCTGGTTTGGCTCGAAGATCAGCGGAAGACGGCGGTAGGCAGCGATGATTGGAAGCGCACCCTGAGAAGATGCCACTGAATTCGAACTTTGCCGCTGAGCTTTATGTGCCCCGCCGGCAGCTCGACTCGCACGCGACCCAAGAACAAGGACGATGGCCGCGAGGGCCATCAGCACTGCTACGGCCGCGAAAATTCCGCCCGGCGCGCAAGCCGCTACCAACCGACGGCGATTCAATCTCAAGAGCTCCTCCGGATTTCCTGATTCCCTGGAGAGGAAGTAAGGACGGCGTACAGGCCTGGCTGCGCTGCTCGCGAACCTGGCTCGTCACCTGAAATTGTTTGCGAAAAACAACTAACTACTTAATCATCTGACGGATAGCATGTCAAGCCGCTGCATCGCCTTTCGGCCCTTTGGAATCCTCAGATGCGCCGGATACGGCCCTGAGATGCCGCCGGACGTTCCAATTTTCGGCAGAATCGACGATTCTTCCGAAGAGACTTGCTGTATCCGCAGAGAGACTACCGTTTTCGGTTCAATTCCTCGATCTCTCTGTTCAGGCGGGCGTAGCCGCGGGCCAAGTGCCCGAGATAGGCAATATGGATGACCCACGTGGCAACATAGGCGGCGAAGAGATAGGTCATCGGGAACTCCCGCCTGCCAGCAGCGACTCCAGCGCTTGTGTCTCCTCCACCTGGCGACGCAAAATCTCGAGGCGATAACGTGACCAGCAAACCAGCGCTGCAAAGCACATGAAGGCCAGCCAGTTCATGAGCAGTACGTGCAGCATTCGAGGATCGATCGATCCACCACCGCCGATCACCGGCTGTGGGTGCTGAGTTCGGAAAAACCAAATGGAAAAATAGACCAGCGGCACATCCAGTGCGCCCAGCGCTGCCAGCACCGCGGCCATAACCGGGGTTTGACCGCTGCTGGAGAACCGCCGCAACATCAGATAGCTGACGTAAATCAGCCACAGAACCAGTGTCAGGGTGAGGCGCAAGTCCCATGTCCACCAAATTCCCCACACTGGCCGCGCCCAGATGGGTCCGGTCACCAACACCACGGTGCAGAACACAACCCCGACCTCCGCGGATGCCAAAGCGAGGGCATCAACCTTGGGACTACGCCGAACCAGATAAACAATCGAAGCCACCAGATTGACGAAAAATAAACAGAACGCGGTCCACGCCGAGGGAACGTGGTAGTAGAAAATACGCTGCACATCGCCCATCGTCTGCTCGGTCGGCGCCTGGATTAAAGCCCCATAAAGGCCATAGCTAAGCAAGCCGGCGGTCAAGATTGCGAAGATGGGGAAGGCGCGTTTCATTCGCCGTGCAGCACGATCTCAAAGAAAAGAAGACAACCTGTAGTAAACACCACATCGTAGACGGCAAGCAACACGATCCAGAACCTGGCGGAGAATTCGCCGGTCAAGATGGACGAAGTGGCCTCAACCATGGCCAACAGCGCCGGAATGGTGATGGGGAAAAGCAGCAGCGGCAGCATGATCTCACGGCTGCGGGTACGAATCGACATGGCAGCAAAGAACGTGCCGTTAACCACCAGCGCCCAGGTTCCGAGCACAGCGACGAACAATAACTGATAAGCCGGACCAATCGCCCGCAGATTGTAGAAGACCACGAACAGCGGCGTCATTAACGCTTCCAGCACGCTGACGAAAATGAAGTTTCCCGTCACCTTGGCCAGGAACAGCGAGTTCGCCCGCGCCGGCGATACCCGATATGCATCCAGCACTTGGTTGCGCAGCTCTCGCGCCCAGGTCTGGTTGAGAGCGACCACGGCAGCAAATAGAAACGCCACCCACACCAGCCCGCCGGCGATGCGCCTGGATTCTTCGGCAGTCGGATCAAAAGAAAAGCTGAAAATCACCACCACCAGCAGGGCGAAGAACAACATCGAGTTGATGGCATCTTTGGAGCGCCATTCCAGGCGAAGGTCCTTCACCAGCGTCGCCCGGGTCACGCCCGGAGGGCTGTTCATTTTGCCTCCTCCGGCTGGAACTCGCGAGTGCGGCTCACAATCTGCCCCGCCTCCATCCAAACGAACTCGTCCGCGACCTCGCGCAGCAACGCTGCTTGATGCGTCACCACCAATATCGTCTTGCCACTATCTCGCAACTGACCCAGCAGTCCAGCCATTTCCCGCGCGGAGCGCACATCCACATTGGAAAAGGGCTCGTCGAGCAAAAGAATCCTCGGATCGTTCAGCAGCGCTCGCGCCAGCGACATGCGTTGCCGCATGCCCTGCGAATACTGACCCACGGGAAGCGCCAACGACGGATCCAGATTGACCGAGCGGATCACGGCCTGGCAGCGTGCGTCATCTTGTATTCCATACAAGCGGGCGAAGTAGCGCAGGTTCTCCATGCCGCTCATCTCGTCGTAGAGCAGCGAAGGATGTGCCATGTAGCCAAGGTGCGCGCAAACCTCGCGCAGGTTGGTTGCTCCGAGCACGGCAATGCTGCCGCGGGTTGCCGGAGTCAGTCCCGCTAGCACGCGCAACAACGTCGTCTTCCCTGCCCCGTTGTCACCGAGGATTGCATAGAGGCGCCCGGCTTCGAAGCTGGCGGTCACTCCTCGTAGTGCAGCAAATCGCCCGAATTGTTTGACGAGACCATTGACGGCGATGATGGGGGAATCAGTCACAGTCGCAAAGATGAAAGATGATTGAACTGAGTGAAGATATCCGAAGCAGGGTGGGAAGTCGAGGGCGTCTGGACGGTGTTCAGTTTTTCTCCGCGCCCTCTGCGTGGTTCCTCAGCGATCTCTGCGATTGAAGCTCTTCTACCTATCCGCGCGTATCCGTGAAAATCCGTGGCTGGTTTTCGTTTATGTCGTGCCCTTCGTCGGTGCGGTCGTGATTCCCGGCTGCTGGGGGGCATACTTGGAGGCGCACTTGGCTTGCAGTTGTTTGGCGTGAAATACACCGTCGCGTCCGAAGCTGCCATCGGCCAACGCTTGGGAATTGTCTTTGAAGGTGTCGGGAGGGGCTTCACTTCCGGTGTAGACAACCGGCAGAGTCTGGTCGTTTTCCACCAATAGGAATTCCACTTTGATTCCCACCCGCTTGATGGAACCCGGCTGCACGTTGCCGGCGACGCGCAAGCGCTTGGTGTAGGCGTCGTTGCCCATGCCACGCAGTTCCTTGATGGTGACGTAGTAGCTCTTGCTCTGCTGCACCCCGGTGTAAGCGAGGTAGGCAAGCGACACCAGGATGAGCGCGATAGCGCCACCGAACCTCAGAAACCGGCTGCTTTGCGTGGACATAGAAACACTCGACTCTAGATAAGAATCTAGTCCCAGCTCGGGTGCGGGTCAAGCTCTCCGGCAATCACAAATTGACCGGGCGGCTGGCGGACCCGGCGAACGACGGCGAAGAGGAGAACACGCGACCAGCTAGGAGAACCAGCAGCTGGTCGGGTTGTCACTCCCTCTCGCCGCGTCGCCGTTGACATTGACTTGAAGACGAAATCGGAGAGCGGCTTTCGCCCGCGCCAATGACGCGTGTAACAACTGAAATGCTGAAGTTCCAGTTGTAGCGCGCGAGATTCAACTTTAGTCCTGGCCTGGCGGCGTTTGTCACGGCGCCGTAACCGATTCGTCAATTCCGAGTAAATTCTGGGAGCAGATCAACTACCCCATTGGCAGAAAGACTGGTTTGCATCGCGAGGAGACGAAGGTTTGAAGGGTCCTGCTTCAATGCTCCCTTCACACCTTCGTCTCACTGCCAGCTCCTCCTTCTACATGGATTTGAAGACAAAATCCACGTGCTTGGTTTCGTTGGCGCCAATGGTGATCTGCTGGGTAGCGGTTCCCAGCTTTTCATGCCAGGCCTTGATGGTATAAGTCCCGGGGGGCAGGTTGGGCAGTTCGAAGCTCCCGTCTTTGCCGGTTACGGCGAAGTAGGGATGGTTGAATACGGCGACGTAGCTGCGCATCCAGGGATGAACGTTGCACTTGATGGGGATGGCAATTTCTTCCCGCGCAAAGGTTTCTTGAGTGGTTGTGCCCGGCGCTTCCGCTTTGTTCCATTCGCGGTTGTTGGCAGGCAGAGGATGAATGTTGTGCAGCGTGGGATCGCTGTTGACCACCTCCAATTGCTGGCTGGCGCGCACCGCCAAAACGTGCGGCGCATACAGGCAACCCTTCTGTTCGATGACGGCGGGCTGGCTGGGAGGGTCAAAAGTACGATCACCCAGGCCCTCGGAGACGAAAACGACGACATTTTGCAGGTCGCCCTTCGCGTCAGCCATAACATCCTGGCTCATCGCCGGAGATGAATGCTGTTTGGCGCAACTCGGATCGGCGGACATGTTGATGGGTTTGGGCGCAGGCACAGTTCCCAGGAACTTGACTGTGCCTTTCAACGAAATGGTTCCAGTACTGACATTCATGGGGCCAGCAGCGTTCGCTGCTCGTTGATTAAGAAAAAGAGCCGTCACTACCAATGCAACCAAGAAGAGACCGTTTCTGATTTTCATGACTCCTGCTCACCGCCTCTCAGGTACCGAGAGGCCTGTTCTGGGGATTGCCGGAAATCTGTGTTCCGGGGTGAGCCCAAGGTATGAAGAATCGATTGGGGCGTTGTCACCGTGCGGTCATGGCACGGTTAATTCTCGTCACTACAGTGTCATTTTTCTGTCACGGGCGTGCGACAAGGAAGTTACATTGGAAGAAATTGCAGTGATAGTGTGAAAAGAATGGCCGGAGCGCGGCCGGCTCCGGCCAATTTCACCAGTGTTGAACTATGCTCCCGGCTACCAGACCCGGCAGGCGTTCTGTGCGACCATCGGCTGTCCGGCTTTGCAGCCCCACGCTTTCTGGAACTCCGGCATGTTCTGCACCACGCCATCCACGCGATACTTTCCCGGCGAGTGCGGATTGGTCTTAACCTGCACGCGGGCAGTTTCCGGCCGCCGCTTCTCGCACCACACCCGCGCGAACCCCAGGAAAAAGCGTTGCTCAGGAGTATAGCCGTCGATACTCTTGCCTTCGTTCCCGGTCTTGTCGTCGGCAATCATGTGTTCGAGGGCCATGAGCGCGACGCGGGCGCCACCGTTGTCTGCGGTATTCTCGCCCAAGGTCAGCCTTCCATTCAGTTTCAGATCATCCACGGCGACGAAATTGCTGTATTCATCGGCCACGCAACTGACTCGCTTCTCGAATTCCTTGCCGTCGTCGGCGGTCCACCAGTCGCGCAGATTGCCTTCTGGGTCGAACTTGCGCCCCTGATCGTCGAACCCGTGGGTGAGTTCATGCCCAATGACCAATCCAATGGCCCCAAAGTTCACCGCATCGTCCATCTTTTTGTCGAAGAACGGCGGCTGCAGAATGCCGGCGGGGAAGTTGATGTCGTTCATGCTGGAACTGTAGTAGGCGTTCACCGTCGGCGGAGACATCGCCCATTCCTTGCGGTCGAGCGGCTTTTCAATCTTCGCAATCTCGCGCTTCGATTCGAATTCATTGGCCCGCTGGAAATTGCCCAGCAAATCGCCGCTCACAACAGTCAGTGAACTGTAATCCCGCCACACATCCGGATATCCGATCTTGTTGCGGATGGCCTGCAGCTTCACTTTGGCCTGCTTCTTGGTTTCATCCGACATCCAGGGCAGGCCCTGGATGTCTTCATCGAGCGATTTTTCCAGCGCGTCCACCATTTTCAACATGCGCTGCTTGCCATCGGCCCCGAACGTCAGATCTACGTATTTCTGGCCAAGCGCCTCACCCAGCGAGTTGTCAGTCAGTTCGACGCAGCGCTTCCACCGTGCCTGGATTTCCTTCTGCCCGGTCAAGGCTTGCCGCATCTTGAAACTTGCATCCACATAAGGCTGGGAGAGCCAGGCAGCCGATCCGCGCAGCAGATGCCAACCGACATACGTTTTGAGGCTGTCCAGCGACTCGCTGTCCAACACAGCATTGACCTGCTTGAAGAAATCCGGATTGGAAACGTTGAGCTCGGAGAAACTCGGCGCAGCTTCGTCTGCAAAGTAACGGTTGAGATAGAAATTCGGCGCCAATGCGACGGCCGCATCGCGCGTCATCTTGTGATCGCGGTTCTTGGGGTCACGGCGCAGGGTGCGGTCCATCGAAGCCTTGGCAAGGGCTGTCTCAATGCGCAGGACCGTCTGCGCTGAATCGCCCGCCTGCCGCGGTGTCCGCCCCGCCAGCGTGAACGTCTCAGTCACATATTCCACCAGATGTTTGCGCATTTCAACCATGCGGGCATCGTCCTTGATGTAGTAGTCGCGGTCGGGGAGGGACAATCCACCCTGGTCAATGTAAGCAATTACCTGGTTGGCGTTGTGCAAATCAGACCCGGAATAGAAATTGAACAGCGGGTTGAGCCCGATCATGTGCACACGCGCGATTGCGTCGATCAGCACTGCTTTGTCCTTTGCCGCTGCAATTCGATCCAGTTCCGGCTGCAACGGGGCCAGACCTTTCTCGTTTGCGGTTTTCTCGTCCATGCAGGAGCCGTAGAAGTCTCCGATCTTCTGCTCCACCGGGCTACGGTTAGCGCCGCCGGTGGACGCTTTTTCCAGAATGTCTTCCAAGGTCACCAGGTTTCGTTCGTCCAGCTCGACAAAACTTACCCAGGCGCTTTGGTCAGCCGGAATTTCGTTGTTCTTCAGCCAGTTGCCGCAGGCATACTGATAGAAGTCGACGCAGGGATCAAGCGTCTTGTCGATGTTGTCAATGCTGAAGCCGACCGCCTTCTCGGACGGAGCGGACTGAGCAAAGCTGCCCAGGGCGAAAAGCAGAAAGAACGCGGGCAAGAGACGGCAAGAGCGCATAGTGACCTCGTTGGGTTTGAACTGGCGATTGTAAGCCCGAGGCAGTTGGACGAACAACCCCCTAAAAGGTAAGCCCGGATATACTTGCAGGTCAGATCTTACGGAACCGGCTGGAACTCTTCGTCGTATAGAGAACCGAGGGGCCCATGAGGACTTTCAAAATCTCGTTGATCGCGAGTCTGATTGGGACTGCGGCCGGTTTCTGGGCCTGGAAACTTGATCTGACACGCATGTTTTGGCCTGCGCATCCTCAGCTTGCGGGCTTTTTCCTTACCATCATTGTCGCAATTGGGGTGCAACTGAGCTGGCCTGCGGATAACGCCAAGACATAGTTCTGAACCCAACCTTTCCGGGTGGAGGATCCTTTGACTTCGCTCGGACGACTCTGCCTCCACCGGCCTCTCCAGCGATCAGCGGCGTATAATCCAGGTTAGTTAATTTCTGCAAGGTGGATCATTCATGGCTACCGACAACGGCACTCCTACGAATGGCAACGGGCAGGGCGTTCCTCAGCCTCGAGCCGAATGGATCGCGCAGCGCAAGGCCCAGAACACCGACGGCAACTTCTCCCAGATGCGTTACGCTCGCAACGGCGTAATTACTGAGGAGATGGAGTATGTGGCCCTCCGGGAGAAGCTTGCGCCCGAACTGGTGCGCGACGAAGTCGCCCGCGGGCGCATGATCATCCCCGCAAACATCAATCATCCGGAACTCGAGCCGATGTGCATCGGGGTGGCCTCGCTGTGCAAGATCAACTCCAACATTGGCAATTCGGCCGTCGCTTCCGACATCGACGAAGAACTGAAGAAGCTGCACACCTCGGTGCACTACGGCGCCGACACCGTGATGGATCTCTCCACCGGTGGCAACATTCATGAAATTCGGGAAGCGATTCTTCGCCATTCGCCCGTACCCATTGGCACCGTGCCGATTTACGAAGCCATCTCGCGGGTGAAACGGATTGAAGACTTGACCGCGAGAGTGATGCTGGAAGTCATCGAAGAGCAGGCCGAGCAGGGCGTGGACTACATGACCATTCACGCCGGTGTGCTGATTCAATATCTGCCGATGGTCTCGAAGCGCATCACCGGAATCGTCAGCCGCGGTGGCGCGATTCTGGCGCAGTGGATGGCGCATCACCACAAACAGAATTTCCTGTACGAATGCTTCGACGATATCAGCAAGATCTTCGCCAGGCACGATGTGAGCTTCTCACTGGGCGACGGCCTGCGTCCCGGCTGCATTGCCGATGCCAGCGACGAAGCACAATTTGCAGAATTGAAGACCCTCGGTGAACTGACAAAGAAGGCCTGGGCGCATGACGTGCAAGTCATGATCGAGGGCCCCGGCCACGTCCCACTCGACAAGATTGAAGAGCAGGTGGACAAGGAAAAAGAGCTCTGTTACGAAGCGCCGTTCTACACGCTTGGTCCACTGGTCACCGACATCGCGCCTGGCTACGATCACATTACTTCTGCCATTGGCGCCGCGATGATCGGCTGGCACGGTGCCGCTATGCTTTGCTACGTGACTCCGAAAGAGCATCTCGGCCTGCCCAACGAGAAAGACGTAAAAGACGGCATCATCGCTTATAAGATTGCCGCCCACGCCGCCGACATCGCCCGACGCAGGCCGGGCGCGCAGGACCGCGACAACGCGCTGAGCTACGCCCGCTACAAATTCGATTGGGAGAAGCAGTTCGCGCTTTCGCTCGATCCCGAAACGGCGCGTGCCATGCACGACGAAACTCTGCCCGACGACTACTACAAAGAAGCCGCCTTCTGCTCCATGTGCGGCCCGAAGTTCTGCTCCATGAACTACTCCAGCAAAGTGGATGAGTACAACAAGCAGGTTCATGGGTTGGAAAAGAAGGATTACTCGGAGTTGGTGGAGAAACTGGTAAAGATCGGCTAGACCTTTGCCCAAACACCGGCGCACTGATGCGTACGCCCGCTGGGTCACGCGACGGACCTCAGACGCGATAAAACTAACTCCCCCAAATCGCCGATTCCACCTTCGATTCCAGGTCAAGACGGACCTGCATCAAGTAAGCCTTCTCCAGCACAGAGACTTGTACGTCTTTAGGTCTAGCTACAGGAGGTAAATGCAACAATCGAATCAGGGCGGTGATTCCAGTAAGTCTTTGAATTTCTTCGAGCATTTGCGTAGATTAATTCCTTCCCTGGCGGTCTTGCTGTGACGCTCGTCACATCAACTTAGTTCCGAAGCTGTGGACCCTGCGGGCCTTCCCAGGACAGAACATCCGCTCAGTCCGAAAGCAGATTTTTCGTTGACCCTACCATACCAGCGGAATATAATCCGTCCCGCGGACGATTTAGTGCTGAACTTGTTCAGAACCTGTCCGCTTGCAGTTTCTCTCCTGCAGACGAATCGTGCCCCGGGGCTCCAGAACTTTACATTCGCAGGCGGTTCCCATGAAGGGTCCTGTCGCAAGAATAAACTCAGCCAGCCGCGCACCGTCCCCGGTGCGCCAAGCTGAGTTATTTCCTATTGTGGGCATCGGGGCCTCGGCGGGAGGCCTGGAAGCGTTCACCGACTTGCTGCGTGGATTGCCGGAGAAGACCGGCATGGCGTTTGTGCTGGTGCAGCACCTCGATCCCAGCCATTCCAGCGACCTGCGAGAAATCCTCGCACGGATCACAAAGATTCCGGTGCAGCAAGTGACCGACGGCGTAGCCGTCCGGCCGGACAACATTTATGTGATCCCGCCTAACACCAGCATGGCGCTAGAAAATGGTGTTTTGCGGCTGGCAGCGCGTGTGCTCACCCGCGGGCAGCACATGCCCATTGACCATTTTCTTCGTTCCCTAGCGGAAGATCGCGGCAACCGAGCCATCAGCGTGATCCTCTCGGGTACGGCCTCTGACGGAACCGAGGGCTCGCGCGCCATTAAGGCGGCCGGCGGAATCACTTTTGCCCAAGATGAAAAGTCTGCCAAATATTCGAGCATGCCGCACAGCGCGGTCACCGCCGGTTGCGTGGACTTCATTCTTCCGCCCCCTGGAATCTCAAGAGAACTCGCCCGAGTGGCGCAGCATCCTTATCTCGCGCCGACTGCGTTGGAGAAATCAGACCTGGCCATCGTCACTAGCGGCCACATGGAAGCTCTGCTGTCGCTGCTACGCGAAGCTATCGGTGTGGACTTCACCCACTACAAGCAGACCACGCTGCGACGCCGCATCGAGCGCCGCATGGTCCTGCACAAACTGGAGAAGCTGAAGGATTACGTGCGCTATGTCCGCAACACTACCGGGGAAATCGAGGAGTTATACCAGGACATTCTCATCCACGTGACCGGCTTTTTTCGTGACCCTGAGGCCTTCGAGGCGCTGCGTAAGCACGTCTTGCCCACTTTGTTCCGGGACAACACAAAGGGCACGGCGCGAATTTGGGTCCCCGGATGCTCTACGGGCGAAGAGGCTTACTCGCTGGCCATGGCCATGTTGGAGTACCTGTGGCTGGAGACGACGAAGACTGCGAAGCCCGGTCTGGGTACCACTCCATTTCAGATTTTCGCTACCGACATCAGCGACGGTTCCCTTGACCGCGCCCGCGCCGGCCTCTATTCCGAGGCCTCGGTCGCCGGCGTCTCCCCGGAGCGCCTGCGGCGGTTCTTCATGAGAATTGACGGCGGATATCAGATTGTTAAACCGGTACGGGAAATGTGCATTTTTGCCAAGCAGAATGTGGCCAAAGATCCGCCTTTCTCCAACCTGGACCTGATCAGTTGCCGCAATCTACTGATCTACCTGGGTCCGTTGCTACAGAAGCGCGTGGTCCCGACTTTGCACTATGCGCTCAAACCCGGCGGTTTTCTGTTGCTCGGCGGGGCCGAAAGCTTGGGAACATTTTCGGAGTACTTCGCGCCGCTGGACAAGAAAAACCGGATCTACCAGAAGACGAATTCGTCCACTCGTCTGCCGGCTCACTTCGGCTCCCCTGATTCCGCCATTCGCCGCCGGGCCGGCGCCAAAGCCATACACCAGGCGCAGCCCGTTTCCACGGTCGAGAAAGAAGTAGATCGACTGCTGCTCAACCGCTTCGTGCCCGCCAGCATCGTCGTCAACGAGCAGATGGAGATTGTGCATTTTCGGGGGAAGACCGGCCATTACCTGGAACCGGCCACCGGCCAGCCCACCTTCAGCCTCTCCAAAATGGCGCGAGAGGGTCTGCTGGTGGATCTCCGCGCGGCCCTGACGAAAGCCAAGAAGAGAAATGTCGCAGTGCGCAAGGCCGGAGTCCGAGTGCGCTCCAACGGGCACACCCGTGAGGTAACTCTGGAAGTCAGTCCGTTGCGCCGACAGAGCACGGGAGAACGTTGCTACGTGATTGTCTTTCAGGAGACGCCCGCTCCCACCAAAGGCGGTCAGGGGAAAAACAAAGCTTCCAAAGCAAGGACCCGCGGCTCCCGAGATAGCACCCACCTGAAACGCGAACTGGCCGAGACCCGGGAACAGTTCCAGACGCTGATCGAAGAGCATGAGACGGTGAGCGAGGAATTCAAGTCGGCCAACGAAGAAGTGCTCTCCGCCAACGAAGAACTGCAAAGCACCAACGAAGAGCTGGAGACGGCCAAAGAAGAACTACAGTCGAGCAACGAAGAACTCACTACTCTTAACGAGGAATTGCAAAGCCGGAACTCGGAACTGACCGCGGTCAACAACGACCTGCTCAACGTGCTGGGCAACGTAACCATCCCGGTGGTGATTGTGGGGCAAGACCTCCACATTCGCCGCTTTACTACCCCGGCGCAAAAGCTGCTGAACCTGCTGCCCAGTGACGTGGGGCGCCGGTTGAGCGATATCCGCCCTAATCTAGACGTCGAGGATCTGGGGCAGATCGCAGGCGAAAGCATTGAGAATGTGACCACCCTGGAACGCGAAGTACGAGAAACGGGAACCGGGGCATGGCACCTCCTGCGCGTACGTCCCTACAAGACCTGGGATAGCAAAATTGACGGCGCTGTGATCAGTTTCCAGGACATTGACATCATGAAGCGCAGTCTCGACCAGATGCACGACCACGCGGACGCCCTCATTGAGACTGCCCGTGAAGCGATTCTGATCCTTGACCACAAACTGCAAGTAATCAGCGCCAACCTTACCTTCTACCGGAATTTCGAAGTCGCTCGCGAAGAAACACAGAACCGGCCAATCTATGACCTGGGAAATGGGCAATGGAACATTCCCAGACTGCGCGAGTTACTGGAAAACATTCTTCCCAATAACGGCCAGGTGCAGGACTTCGAAGTCACCCACGATTTCCCGCACCTCGGATCGCGCAGGATGATGCTCAATGCCCGGCGCATCGAGCCGCAACCCGGGCAGAAGTTGATTCTCTTGTATATCGAAGATGTGACGATCAAGTAGGGGCCACCAGGGCGCGGACGTCATCGCCCGTCCGGCAGAGCTTCCAGCACGCCGGCCGCGCGATCCAGCGCCGCCGCCAAAGCCGCAATCTGCTGGCGCACGTGATCAGAATCGTGCCGGTCAATGGCTTCATTGATTCCGGGAATCACCACCGCCGCATACCCCGTGTAACGTCCGGGAGCGTAAATGGCATGGTGAAACCACGGACGGGTGGGCAGGCCCTCAGGAATCAACAGGCCGCGTTCGGTGGCACGCAACCCCTGATTAAGTTTGGCGGAGTCTCCGTTCGGCTTCGCTTGCTTCCCGAGAATCTTCGCCCCTGCCTGCTCGAAGCGCCGTGCCGCTCGTACCGCATCGAGGAAAATCACCTGCTCGACGCCGAACTCGGCGGAGGCTTTTTTTCTGGCCGCCTCGATGTAGACCGTCACTTCCTTGCCATATTCCTCGTAATCGTAGGGCAAAACGTCGGCATCGGCCATGCGCAGGACCTCAATCCCGAACACACGCGCCATTTCCTGTTCGTACAGGAAATCGGGATCGGCGAAACGCTTGAACCAGTTGAAATTGTCGAAAGCGGAGTGATACACGCCGTAGGGACCGTTCGAGGTGATATCGGTCGAAGGCACGCCCAGATGTTGCAGAAAGACGGTGTAGTCGGAGCCGCTGCCCAGGTCGCCAACCGGGACATCCAGGTTCCCCTGCGCCGCGGGCGTTCGCCTGCTGTCTCCGATGGCATCGGTGGGCGCCTGCGCGGATTGCGATCCCGGCTGGGTGGCTTTTTTCCAAACGTCATACACCGTGCCGCCCTTCGGGCTGGGCACAGCTTTGGTGACATCAGAGAGAAAGCGCTTAAGACTGGGGACCGACGAAGCGCCGAACGCCGCGCCCGACACTGCTACGTCCATATTGAAATACGCGACTGCGTTGGCCAGGTCGGTTTCGTGTTGTTCGCCCCATTCCGTCGAGCCCACCAGCCCTTCTTCTTCTCCGTCCCAGCTTCCGAAAACGACTGTGCGCTTGGGTTTCCATCCTGACTTCAGCAGTTCACCCAATCCGTGAACCGTCTCCAACATGGCCGCGGTACCGCTGTTGGGATCGACCGCGCCATAGACCCAGGCATCGCGATGATTTCCCGCGACCACCAATTCATCGGGCGAGTCTTTACCCCGCACTCGGCCGATCACGTCCCAGATGGTGCGGAATTGGTAATCCTGCTTGAGGTGCATCTTCACCTTCACCGGGCCTGGGCCAACGTGATAGGTGAAAGGCAAAGCGCCTTGCCATTCGCGAGGCGAATCCGGACCGGCGAGGTGCTCGAGAATCGGCCAGGCATCTCCGTACGAAAGCGGCGTGGTTGGAATCTTCGGCAACTGAGCAGATTGCTGCGGGCAAGTGCGTTTGGAGTCGGGCAGCGAAGGCACCGAAGCAATTCCCGGGGTCGTGGGATCACCGGGGAACTCGAACATGAAGCCGATCGACCCGCGCTGCACGCCGGTAGTCGGACGCCAGGGCCCGTCGGGATACTTGTCACCTCGGCGCCAGCCGTCGTCGGCAGGGTCGGAATAGATGATCAGTCCAGCCGCACCGTGCTCCTGCGCCACCAACGCCTTGACGCCACGGAAATTCTGTCCGTATCGCGCCAACACGATCTTGCCGCGCACATCGACCCTCAGTTGCTCCAGTCTCTTGAAGTCTTCGGGCGAGCCATAGTTGGCGTAGACCACGTCGGCCTCAACATCGCCGGAAGGCGACATCCCATTAAACGGCATCACCACACGAGCATCGTCGGGTAGAGGGTCGCCATCCACATGCTCGCGGGTCGGCCCGTGCATCAGAACACCGGCGGGCGCGGTCACGTCCACACTGATTTCGGAGGGATAGTTGATCCAGACGCGGTATTCGACAGTCTCAGTTTCGAGGCCGGCCTCGCGGAATTTTTGTGCGACGTAGTCCGCAGTGGCTTTGTCCTCCGGAGTCCCGGCCATGTGCGGAGCTTCGGTCAGCGTGCGCAAATGTTGCTCGGCGAGTTTGGGGTCGGGAACTGCCAGAAAGCGGCTCTCGATGCCCGCTTCAACGGAGGCATCCTGGAATCCAAAGATCGCAGAGGATGAAGACGGTTTCGGGCCCTTGGCGGCGCCGAATTCAAATGAGACCGTAACCAGAACAAAGAGAAAAAGAACGACTTCGGTCGAAACTTTCATCAGGCTCCCGCGGTTCCGGGTTGAGGCGCCATCCAGACACCGCCGCTAGATTGGAATTCATAGTAGCAAACCCGCAAGGCAACCCGAGTCATCAAAACCTTTTAAAATAGACGCATGCCTGCGCAAGATGCTACCGCTCGTTTCTCGTCCCGCGTCGAAGAGTACGTACGCTATCGCCCCAGCTATCCGAGGCAAGTCCTGGGACTGCTCCAGAACAAGTGTGGCCTTACTTCGGACTCGGTCATCGCAGACGTCGCGTCGGGTACGGGCATCTTCACGCGATTGCTTCTGGAGAATGGCAACTGTGTTTTCGGCGTGGAGCCGAACCCGGAGATGCGCCGCGCGGGTGAAAAATATCTGGCGTCCTATGCGCGCTTCACCAGCGTGGCGGGATCCGCGGAGGCGACTACGCTGCCCGATCTCAGTGTGGACCTCGTTTCAGCTGCACAGGCGGCGCACTGGTTTGATCGTGCCCAGGCCCGCCGCGAATTCGTCCGCGTTCTGAAGCCAGGCGGCTGGATGGTGCTGATCTGGAATGAACGCGAGACCGATTCGACTCCATTCCTTCGCGACTACGAAAAGTTGCTGCTGACCTACGGTACCGACTATAAGGAAGTTCGGCACGAGCGCACTACCGACGAGATTGCCGGCTTCTTCGCACCGTTGCCGTTCCAGTCAGCTGTGCTGGAGATGCGTCAGGATTGTGACTATGCCGCACTCGAAGGCCGGTTACTGTCGTCGTCTTACATACCGGCTTTCGGTCATCCAAGCTACGAAGCTATGCTGCGGGAGTTGCGTGAGATATTTGACGCGCACCAGAATAATGGACAGGTCGTGCTGACGTATGCGACTCGCGTGTATTACGGACAGATCACGTGAAGACCTCTGTGTTCCCCTGTGACCTCTGTGGTTGTTGCTCTTGAAGGGTCGCGATTGGAAAAAACCTTCACCACAGCGGGCACAGAGGAACACAGAGAAAACCTGAATCAAGAACCCATATGCCACAAGACAAAACTTTCCATATGACTCCCGACGAATTCCGCCGCCACGGCCACGCGGTCGTGGACTGGATTGCCGATTACTACGCGCGCATTGAATCGTATCCCGTGTTGTCGCGGGCCAAACCCGGACAGATTCGCGCTTCCCTGCCCGCGAATCCGCCGGCGCGGGGCGAGACGTTCGACGCCATTCTCGGCGATATCGAGAAACTCATCGTTCCCGGAATCACCCACTGGCAGTCACCGAGTTTCTTTGCCTTCTTTTGTGCCAATGCGTCTGGCCCGGCGATCCTCGGAGATTTGCTTTCTTCTGGACTGGGCGTGCAAGGCATGCTCTGGGCCACGAGTCCCGCCTGCACGGAACTGGAGACGCATGTTCTCGACTGGCTGGTGGGCATGCTCGCCCTGCCGGAAAAGTTTCTCTCGACAAGTACTGGCGGCGGCGTGATCCAGGATACGGCTTCGAGCGCGTCACTTTGCGCACTGTTGGCCGCTCGTGAGCGTGCCACTAACTACGCAAGCAATCGCCGGGGCTGTGATGGGAAACTGGTGGCTTACACCTCGACCCAGACCCATTCTTCCATCGAGAAAGATATTCGAATAGCCGGCGTGGGGCTCGACAACCTGCGATTGATCGAGGTGGACGAAAACTTCGCCATGCGCCCCGGTGCCCTGGCGCAGCAAATTGCCGCCGACCGCAGAGCGGGCCTGACCCCTTGCTTTGTGTGCGCCACCATTGGCACAACCTCCTCTAACGCAATCGACCCGTTGTCGGAGATCGGCCGCATCTGCCGCGAGAACAACATCTGGTTTCATGTGGATGCCGCCATGTCCGGCACGGCGGCGCTTTGTCCCGAGTTCCGCCACACACACGCCGGCGTCGAGTTTGCCGACAGCTACGTCTTCAATCCACATAAATGGATGTTCACCAATGTCGACTGCAGCTGCTTCTTCGTGGCCGACCGTAAGGCTCTCATCCAGACATTGAGCGTTCTGCCGGAGTATTTGCGGAACCAGGCCACGGAGTCGGGCGCGGTCATTGATTATCGCGATTGGCAGGTTCCGCTGGGACGGCGCTTTCGCGCTTTGAAATTATGGTTTGTAATCCGCCACTACGGGGTCGAAGGCTTGCAGCACCATATTCGCCGCCATGTCGAACTGGCTCAGCAGTTCGCGGACTGGGTGAAGGCCGACAACCGCTTTGAATTGGCTGCGCCAGTACCACTGAACCTAGTCTGCTTTCGCCACAAAGGTGGGGACGAAGTGAATCAAGGACTCATGGACCGATTGAACCGCAGCGGGGATCTCTACCTGACTCACACCAAACTGGCGAATCGCACGACTTTGCGACTGTGCGTCGGCCAGACGAATACCGAAGCGCGTCATGTGGAGCGGGCATGGAAGAGAATTCAGGAAGAGGCGACACGTGTCGCGTGACTGCCCAGCTTCGCTAGGCCCGCCCCTCCGACTCTTGCTCTAGGCACTCACGATCCGTGCCACTAGTGAGGTTGCGCCTTTTCGCGTGGCGCCGGAGTCGCTACTGGTATGGCGGGCTTCACCGCCGCCGCGTTTGCGGGAGCCGCGGGGTTCACTCCGAAGTCCCACACGTAGGTGTTCATACCATCGCGGCCGAGCAACTCCACCACGGCATACTCTCCCGGCTCAAGCGGTATGGTCGGAGTGACTTTGACCCAGCCGCCGCTCACCTGCTGACAGGTCGTCGTCACCAGGTTTTGGGTTTGGGTCGCCTTGCCCAGCGGGTTTACCTTGATCACTCCGACAATGCGTTTCCCGTTCTTCACCTGTGCATGCACGATGTGGAAGCGATCCCAGGGTTGCTCAGGCTGTTGGGGTTGCTGCGGCCGCTGCGCTTGCGATGCCGCGTTGGAATCCGCGGGTGCTTGTTCGAATGCAAGATTTATATAGATCGAAGGCAGAGTCGTGTGCGCCTGCACGGTGGCGTGCAGGCCCTGGATTTCAATCGTCTGCTTGCTACTGGTAATCGGAATAGGGATGATCATGGCGCGAACCATGTTTTGTCCCCGGTTGCGGTTCACCTCTCCGTCGTTCTGTTGCAGTTCCACCAGCTGCGGCTGATTCTGAAAAGTATCCAGCAACAGGAACAATGCATTTTCCGGAAGGCGCAAATCCGGAGCGACCAGGGGGGTCTTGGCCTCTTCCTGCGCGCGTTCCGCAGCCAGCTCTTTGTCCACCTCGACCGCCTCGGGACTGGGAACGCCGGCGGCACGATCCTGCTCGAACTTCGAGGTAGCCTTCCAATCCACCAGCTCCTCTGGCACTTCCTCCCAATCATTGCGTTCCGCGCTCAGGTAGCGGACGCGATCGCCTTTAATCTCCCATCTGGTGGCCAGCTGGTAGGTGCCGTCTTTGAGGATGAGGCGCTTGGCGAGTTGCTGAGCGGAGACTGGGGCTGTGGCCAGGATCAAGGCAGTCGCTGCCAGCAAGAGCGCCACGCGAGTTCTGGTGCCTGCTTTCATGACCTGCACTATTATGATGCGAGTGGGTGACGTTAGTGAAGAGGCTGGCGAATCAAATGTATGCGAATGCCGAGGCGGAGGCCTTTCCACGATTGATCAGCGGTGTAAACCGCCGCCCCAAGCGCAATTCCTAGCGCCAAACAAGCCCGGTCCCCCAGCGACAGCCCAAGCGGACGGGTTTCGGAAACCAGGCTTCCCGCGATTCTCGCATGCTCGGCAGTAAACGGCTGGGATTCACGAACCGGCCCGAGAGCGGCATCCCAGGCATCATCGGGGTCCAGTCCTCGGCTGACAAGTTTGGTCTGTACCTCGGCCAGATTCACCGTGCTGACAGTCGCATCGCTCAAAAGTCGAGGAGTCAACGTGTCCGCGCCGGCCTCGCCACTAAGAATGGCCATCACCGCCGACGCATCCAACACGATCCTACTCACGCTTCGCCGCCTCGCGCCGGTCTGCGATCAGTTCATCAACCAGCGAGGTACCCGGTTTCACATGCTGCCGGACAAGGCGCTGAGCACGCTCGATGCGCTGCTTCAGAGTCAAGATGCGCAATTCGTTATCCTCGATGCGCAACACAACTTCGTCTCCAGCCTTGATCCCCATGGCTTTGCGAAACGCCGCCGGGATGACTACCCGCCCGTTTTCATTGACGCGGGTTCGGGCTTCCTGTCGTAGTGTCATATATTCATCACCGTGACACTATTATACATCAATGACACGATGTTATAGAAATGACATTAGATAACGCATTCAGCTGTCGAACTCGCCTGCCCTCTTCGCAATCGGACACATGATCGCCATTTCCTTCCACAGCCCTTTCTGGCATAATTGCTCGTGCACCCCATCTGCACAACTTTCCAATCACAATTTAGGGCGAGGAACCGATGTCGGCAAAGTACATCTTTGTAACCGGCGGTGTGGTGTCTTCTTTGGGCAAGGGTCTGGCGGCGGCTTCGATTGGCTGCCTGCTGGAAAGTCGCGGCCTGAAAGTTAACTTGATGAAGTTCGATCCCTATCTCAACGTCGATCCAGGGACCATGTCGCCGTTTCAACATGGCGAGGTTTTCGTGACCGACGACGGCGCCGAAACCGACCTCGACCTCGGCCACTACGAGCGTTTCACCCACGCCAAACTGTCTCGCGACAACAACTGGACCACCGGCCGTATTTACGAACAGATCATCACCAAAGAGCGGCGCGGCGACTATCTCGGAAAAACCGTGCAGGTGATTCCTCACGTCACCAACGAAATCAAAGCCGCAATGAAGAAAGTCGCGCAAGACGTTGACGTCGCCATTGTGGAAGTTGGCGGTACGGTCGGCGACATTGAGTCGTTGCCGTTCATGGAAGCCATCCGCCAGATGCGCCAGGAATTGGGGCGCGAGCACACGCTGTTCGTTCACGTGACCCTGGTACCGTTCATCGCAGCAGCGCAGGAACTCAAAACCAAGCCGACGCAGCACTCAGTGAAAGAGTTGCTCAGCATTGGAATTCAGCCCGATATTCTTCTCTGCCGCACTGACCGTTTCTTGTCGAAGGATATTAAGGGAAAGATCGCGCTCTTCTGCAACGTGGAAGAAGAAGCGGTCATCACTGCCAAAGATGTGGCATCGATCTACGAAGTGCCGGTAGTGTTCTCCCATGAAGGCGTGGACACCCTGGTCCTCCGCTACCTGCGCCTCGAAGCCAAGGATCGCGATCTCTCCAAGTGGGAGGACATTGTTCATCGCGTCTACAACCCAAAGGCTGAGGTGACGATCGGCATTGTCGGCAAGTACGTTGAGTATGAAGATTCTTACAAGTCGCTTAAAGAAGCACTCGTCCACGGCGCACTCGCTCACAACCTGAAGCTCCAAGTGAATTGGATCGAAGCCGAAGGCCTGGAAACCGGCGACCGCACCTACGAAGAACAACTCGCCGACTACGACGGTATTCTCGTCCCCGGAGGCTTCGGCAAGCGCGGCATCGAAGGCATGCTTATCGCGATCCGCTATGCACGCGAGAAGAAGGTCCCGTATTTTGGCATTTGCCTGGGAATGCAGACCGCGTGCATCGAGTTTGCTCGTAACGTGTGCGGTCTGGCCGAGGCCAATTCCAGCGAATTTGATCCCGCGACCCCGCACCGGGTGATTTATAAGCTGCGCGAACTGCGCGGGGTGGAAGAACTGGGCGGCACCATGAGATTGGGGGCGTGGCCTTGCAAGATCGAGCCAGGAACCTTGGCGCATAAGATCTATGGCCAGCTTGAAATCAGCGAGCGCCACCGGCATCGTTACGAATTCAATCGCGAGTACGAAGGCACGTTGACTGCTGGAGGACTGAAGATTTCCGGCTCCACGCCCGATGGAACCTACGTGGAGATGATCGAACTTCCTGATCATCCGCATTTCATCGGCTGCCAGTTTCATCCCGAGTTTAAGTCCAAGCCGTTGGAACCGCATCCACTCTTCAAGAGCTTTGTAGGCGCGGCTTACGAACACGGACTCAAGCGGCGGGCGGAAAAAGCCGCTGCGGAAGTCGAGATGTTTCACCGGCCAGAGAAAGCGGGAAAGCGCTAGACCTACCACAGGGGGCACAGGGACCACAGAGCGTATGATTCCTCTGTGAAACTCTGTGCCCTCCGTGGTTAATGCATGAGCATTTCTTTCCAAGTCGAAGGGATCAACATTGGCTCCGGCAACTTATTCCTCATCGCCGGGCCTTGTGTGATCGAGAGCGAGAAGCATGCCCTTTTTATGGCTGAGGTGATCAAGGGCGTCACTCGGGCCTTGAACGTCCCCTTCATTTTCAAGGCCTCTTACGATAAGGCCAATCGCACCTCGATCCGCAGCTTTCGTGGGCCGGGGTTGGTCGAGGGTCTGCGCATCCTGAAAAAAGTGAAAGATGAAGTCCACGTGCCCGTGCTCACCGACGTGCATGAGACCAAGGACGTCGGCAAAGTCGCCGAAGTAGCCGACGTCCTGCAGATTCCCGCCATGCTCTGCCGCCAGACTGACTTGGTCGTGGCTGCCGCTATGAGTGAGCGGGTGGTGAACATCAAGAAGGGCCAATTCGTTTCTCCGTGGGACATGAAGCACGCGGTCGAGAAGTGCCGCCAGGCAGGCAACGACCGGGTTTTCGTCACTGAGCGCGGTTCCACCTTTGGATACGGCAATCTGGTGGTCGACATGCGATCGCTGGCCATTATGCGCAAGTTTGCGCCTGTGGTATTCGACGCAACCCACTCGGTACAGTTGCCTTCCGCCGCACCCGGCGACGGAGATCAGCCCGCAGCCAGCGGCGGGCAGCCGGAATTCATTCCGGTGCTAGCCCGTGCCGCAGTCGCGGCCGGAGTGGACGGCGTTTTCATGGAAGTCCACGACAACCCCAAAGAGGGCAAGTCGGACGGCGCCAACGCGCTCGACTCAACCAAGTTGCGGGGTGTGTTGAAAGAGTTGTTGGCAGTGCACGCGGCGTTAGCGGCGGCGCATGTGAAGCCCTAAGCCGACGTCCCTTCGAATCTGCTACCATCCCACTTCATCGAGACAATTGCCCCGGACATGCACGTTGTCATCACCATCATCGGCCTTGTCGTCGTCTTCGCCGTCCTGCTGGACGCCTTTGAGACCGTGGTCCTACCCCGGCGTGTGCGCCGGCAGTATCGCATTACGTCGTGGTTCTATCGGCGGACTTGGGTTCACTGGCGAAAAATCACCACTCACATAAAATCCTCCAGTCGGCGGGAAAATTTCCTAGGCTACTTCGGGCCGCTCTCGCTGTTGTGGCTGCTTGGACTATGGGCGGCGACCCTTATCTTCGGTTTTGCCCTGTTGCAATACGGCGCGGGTGAACATGTTCAGTTGAGTGGAGAGCCCATCACCTTCGGCCGCTTGCTCTATCACAGCGGGGAAACTTTTTTCACTCTGGGCTACGGCGACATTGTTCCGATTTCGCCCATGGCCCGGTTGCTGGCTGTGCTGGAAGCGGGTATGGGCTTCGGTTTCCTCGGTACCGTAATCGGTTACTTGCCCACGATTTACGCTGCTTTCTCGCGGCGTGAAATCCAAATTTCGCTGCTGGACGCGCGTGCTGGATCTCCACCCACGGCAGCCGAGCTCTTGGGCCGGTTTGGCAACCGGCCGCAACAACTCGAGTTCGACCAGATTCTGCGCGAATGGGAGCGCTGGGCAGGCGAGGTGCTGGAGAGTCACATTTCCTATCCACCGCTCGGTTTCTTCCGTTCGCAACACAGCAACCAGTCGTGGCTGGGTGCTTTGACGACGATCCTGGACGCGACGGCGCTGATCATTGCCGGGGTGGACAATTTACGCAGCGACCAGGCCAAAGTCACGTTCGCAATGGCGCGCCACGCCGTCGTCGATCTCGCCCAAGTGAGCAACGCCACCTACGATCCCCAGTACCCTGACCGATTGCCCGCCTCGGAGCTGGCGCGACTGCGAAAGACACTTGCGGAGCGCAGCGTGAACCTGAAAGAAGGTCCGGAGTTCGAAGACAAGCTTAAACACCTGCGCTCGCTCTATGAGCCTTACTCACTGTCCATCGCGCGAACTCTGCTGATCACTCTTCCCCCCTGGATTCACTCGGAGAAGAAAAGAGACAACTGGGAGGCAGGCCCTTGGGATCGCGCAATTCAGGCCAAGAGCCTGATAGTGTTGGGGCAGCCGAGCGTTCAGCCGCAGAAGGCGGACGACCACTTCTAGTTTTCTCGATGCGTGCTAACATCTTTTCCTTCTAATGAAGACAATTGGCGAGAACGTCGTACGCATTGAGGCCGAAGCGCTACGCGCGCTTGCCGACCGCATCTCCGGCCCCATGGCCAAGGCGTTCGGTCGTGCCGTGGAATTAATGTACGGATGTAAAGGCCGCGTGGTGGTCACGGGCATGGGCAAGAGCGGGATTATTGCCCGCAAGGTCGCGGCAACCCTCAATTCCACCGGCACACCCGCCCTCTTTATGCATCCCGTCGAAGCAGTACATGGGGATTTGGGAATGGTAGTGCGAGGTGACGTGGTGCTCGCACTCTCGGCCAGCGGTGAGACCGAGGAGATTCTGCGATTGCTGGCGACCCTGAAGCGATTGCAGGTGCCGTTGATTGCGATGACGTGCGATGACACTAACGCGGACCGCGCTACACAACCCTCGACTCTGTCGTCTGCAGCCGACGTTGCCCTCGATTGCTCGGTAGCTAAAGAAGCCTGCACCCTGGGTTTGGCGCCGACCGCTTCCACTACGACCATGCTCGCTTTAGGTGACGCCCTGGCCATCACCCTCGCCGAGAAGCGCGGATTCAAGGAAGAAGACTTCGCCAACCTTCATCCTGGGGGCAAGCTGGGCAAGCGCTTGGCGCGAGTCGAATCGCTAATGCACTCCGGCGATGCCATTCCTTGTGTGACCCCTAAAACGAAAATGCCGGATGTGATCTATGAAATGTCACGCAAAAAACTCGGTATGACGGCCGTGCTTGAAGGCAAGAAGCTCGTGGGAGTGATCAGCGATGGCGATCTTCGGCGGCTATTGGAAAAGCGCGGCAAGGACGCACTGGATCTGACTGCCGGCCAGTGCATGACCAAGAATCCGAAGACGATTGCGTCCAACGAGTTCGCGGCGACAGCTCTGGCGCTGATGGAAGAAAAGAAAATCACGTCGCTGGCGGTAGTGGACGGCAAAGGCAAGTTGGAAGGAGTTGTGCATCTGCACGACTTGTGGGGAACAGAAATGATGTAGCGCGAGCGCTACAATAGCCGCATGTACCACTATGATCCTGCAACCGCTCTCGAAGAGCTGACAGAAGAAGCGACCCTCCCCAACCCGGTCCATGTGCGTGACATGATTCTGCGCAAGCGGCTCTCGGCAGACAAATCGCTGGAGATGAACCGTCTGTTCGTCGAATATCAGAAGTTTTTCGGCGAGACGCAGAAGCTGGGGAAAGAGATTCTGAAGCGGCTGGCGGGGTAGCTACCGCGCCGGATCGAGCAGCGCCAGTCGATTCTCCGGGCCGCGCTATTCGCCTTCCAGAAAGGCAATCATATCCTCTCGCGTAAATCCTGCCTCCCTTAGCAACGAAAGAAGGGTTCCCTTGGGCATGTCACGGTTATGTCGAGGAACCACAGCCCTGCTTCTTGATACCGGGTGGTAGAAGATGAGATGGCTTCCGGAAGCATGGTCGAGGATGAACCCCTTCTGCTCCAGGAATCGAATGATTTAGCGTGGCCTGACTGCGGGTAGTTTCATATTGAGTTAAACACCGCAGGCCAATTTTCTAGTGCGAATACTCCAAGTCCAAGGAGGCAACCAAGGTTTCGTCGGCGGTGGGAACCGGCTCCTTGTGCTTCTTGAGACTCGCAATGTAGCCAGATATGGCATCCTTCGCCATTTTCCGCGCCTCAGCTAGAGTACGCCCGTAAGTGACGCAGCCCGGCAAGGCCGGCACGATGGCGGTAAATCCGCCTTCAGGTTCGGGCCTGAGCATGATGTTGTAGTGGTAGCGCGCTTTCGGCATTGGACTGAGGCCGATTCTATCTCGGCGGCATGGCCGAGTCAAAGACGGCTCGAAAAGGCGCACAAAGTGTTCTCCCTATGTGAGTGCATGGCTCCGGCGGTGACCATCCAATCATTTACAATAGCCGATTCCCTGCTACTCAGGACTCATACCCATGCATCGCTGGTCAGAATCGTTTATTCCTACGCTGCGCGAGGCTCCGGCGGATGCCGAGGTCGCCAGCCACAAATTTCTGGTCCGGGCTGGATACATTCGCCAACTGGCTGCGGGAATCTACTCTTTTCTGTTTCTTGGAAACCGGTCGTTTAACAAGATCATGGCCATCGTCCGCGAAGAAATGGACAAGATCGGCCAGGAATTTTACTTACCGGCGCTTCATCCGCGAGAGCTATGGGAAGCCAGCGGACGCTGGTCGGTCATGGGCGAAAATCTGTTTCGCCTGAAAGACCGCAAGGGCGCCGACCTCTGCCTGGGCATGACCGAAGAAGAAGTCATGACCGAGATTGCCCGCAAGGAGCTGCGCAGCTACAAGCAACTGCCGCAGATCTGGTATCAGATTCAGTCAAAGTTTCGTGACGAGCCTCGACCCAAGTCCGGGCTACTGCGCGTGCGGCAGTTCATGATGAAGGACGCGTATTCGTTCGACATCGACGCCGCCGCGCTGGATATTTCTTATAAGAAACACTACGACGCATACCGCCGGATCTTCGACCGCTGCGGGCTGAAGTACGTGGTAGTGGAAGCGGACTCGGGCGCCATGGGCGGATCGCAGTCGCAGGAATTCATGGTGCGGACGCCAGTTGGTGAAGACCAAGTCGTGAGCTGCGACGCATGCGGCTACGCCGCGAATCTAGAGAAGGCAGCTTCGAAGCTCGAAGCGGTGCAAGACCTTGCCCCCGAAGGTGACGGTAAGCCGCTCGAAGTTCATACCCCTGGCCAGAAGACGATCGAAGATGTAGCAAGATTTCTCGGTGTTTCGCCCAAAAACAAGATCAAGACCCTGGCCTACATGGCCGAAGAGAAAGATGTGAAGACCAGGGAGTCACACGCGCGCGCGATCGTTGTGCTCATGCGCGGCGATCATCAGCTTAATGAAGCGAAGTTCGCCGCGGCCAACGGCGGCAAAGAAACTCGTCCCATGCAGGAAGAAGAAATCAAGCAACTGTTTCGTTCTCCCGCTGGATTCCTGGGGCCTGTGGGCATCGATTGGGCAAAGGATTTCAAAGATGACCGCCCGATCCTGTTGCTTGACCAGGCACTGCAAGGCCGCAAGAACCTGATCGCCGGGGCGAACAAGGAAGACTACCACCTGAAGAATCTCGCCCCAGGCCAAGACTTTCGGCCGACGGCGTACGCTGACCTGCGAGGGGTTAGCGCTGGCGAAGCGTGTCCGAATTGCGGCCAGCCCCTTCGTATCGACACCGCGGTGGAAGTTGGCCACATCTTCAAGCTCGGCTACAAGTATTCCGAATTGATGGGCGCGCGCGTGCTCGATAAGAACGGCAAAGAAGTCACGGTGATCATGGGCAGTTACGGCATCGGAATCGAGCGCATTCTCACCGCTGCCATTGAGCAGAGCAACGATGAGAACGGGTTCTGGCTGCCGCCGCAGATCGCTCCGTTCGAGATCGTCGTCTGTCCGACCAATGTAAAGGACGACGTGCTGCTGAAGACCGCCACAGACATCGCTGGCAACCTGGAAGCCGCCGGTTTCGACGTATTGCTGGATGACAGGGACGAACGGCCCGGGGTGAAGTTCAAAGACGCTGACCTAGTGGGCATACCCTTTCGTGTCACGGTAGGGAAAAAGGTTACCGAAGGTACTGTAGAAGTGGTTGAGCGCTCGACTCGGCTAGTGCAGGATGCTAGCATCGGCGCAGTGGCAGAGCATTTCAAGGCTCTGCGGCGGGCGCGCTAGTTGGCATCTGGCGCGCTGGAACGGGAGCGCCATGGGTACCATCAAACTTCTTTTTGGCATATTCATCATCGTGGCTTCGGTTTTTCTGGGGGCGGAACTCGTCCCTGTTTACTACGCGAACTACCAGTTTAAAGACATCATCGCGAGCGAAGCGACCCTGCAAACCTACACCACCAAGCCCGAGTCCGAAATTCAGGACGGCATCTTCAAGAAGGCACAAGAACTCCAGATCCCGCTGAGCAAAGACCAGATCAAGGTTTCGCGCCACGGCACCACCGGAACCGGTTCGCTCAGTATTCGGGCCCCCTACATCGTGCATGTGGACCTGCCAGGGTACCCTCTGGATCTGCACTTCGACCCCTCGACTGAGAACCATAGTCCTTTCTAAACCGAGCGGGCTCGACCGCAGTGATTTAGAATGTCGCTGGACTCCAAATCCTACAGATCCGCAGGACCGTTTTCGCTCCGCCCAGGATGCGCGAAGTGAGGGTTCCTGCATCCAAAGAAATGGGTCCCGTGTCGCTTCATGAAGCAACTGGGTTCTGGCTGAGCGGACTCCGCTTATCAAGTGGCCATCAAAGTCAAGATTCCGAGGCGCAGCAAGTCCGGCAAGGCGCCGGCTTCCCGTGATCCCGTCATTCGGGTTGCATTGGCAACGTTCGTCGTGCTGGGAATAGTCATCAGCGCATGGTTTTCTTACTACTACATCAAGTACGACCGCATCATTCAACAACGATTCAAAGGGCCGGTGTTCAGCAGTTCCGCAAAGATTTACGCCATACCGCACCTGGTCAAGCTGGATGAGAAAATCGAGGCGCGCGAGATTGCGGCCCAACTCCAGCGCGCCGGGTATTCGGACAATGAGAACTCCCCCATTGGAAGCTACCGGCTGCTGAACGGCCGTATCGAGGTCCGGCCCGGCCCGCAGTCCTACCACAGCCCGGAACCAGCCACTATCCGTATCCAGGACGGACACGTGGCCAGCATCACCGGCAAATCAGGTGACCTGTCAGCTTACGAACTGGAACCCCAGATGATCACAGCGCTGTTTGACGTGGAGCAGCGTTCCAAGCGTCAGGTGGTGAAATACGATCAGATTCCGAAGATCATGGTGGATGCGGTGCTGGCCATTGAGGACCGGCGATTCTTCCAGCATAGCGGGGTGAATTTCCTTCGTATGGCAGAGGCAGCGTGGATTGACTTCATGCATGAGCGGCATGAGCAGGGCGGGTCCACGCTGACCATGCAGCTTTCCCGCGGTTTCTTTCTGACACCGGAGAAAACCATCAAGCGCAAGCTCACTGAAATGCTGATTGCCGAGGAACTCGAGCAAAAGTTCAGCAAACAGGAGATCTTTGAGTTCTACGCCAACTGGGTGGACCTGGGGCAGCGGGGTTCTTTTACCATCAGCGGCTTGGCTGAGGCGTCTCGCGCCTACTTCAACAAAGATCTGAAAGACATCACCTTGCCGGAAGCAGCCCTGTTGGCCGGTATTATTCAGCGGCCCAGTTATCTTTCTCCCTACCGACACCCGGAGCGCGCTCTAGAACGCCGGAACCTGGTTCTGGAGAGCATGGTGGAAACCCACGCGATTACCCGGGCCGGCGCCGACAAAGCTAAAGCCGCGCCGTTGAAGCTCGCGCCCCCTAATGTGGAAGCCAGCGACGCTCCTTATTTTGTGGACCTGGTCCGCGACACCCTGACCAGCAAGTTCAACGAACGTGAGTTGAACGAACAGTCTTACCACATCTATACGACCCTGGATCCCGACCTCCAGCGAGCGGCTGCTCAAGCGGTGGAATCCGGAATCAAGCTGGTCGATGACCAGGTCACGAAGCGTCGGACCAAGCGCATCAAGGTGGGCAAGAACAAGTTCGAGACCCAGGTCGAACCGGGCCCGCAAGCGCAGGTGGCACTGGTAGCCATGGATCCCCACACCGGCGAAGTGCTCGCGCTGGTCGGAGGCAGGAATTACGCCTTCAGCCAACTGGATCACGCGGTTGCGAAGCGCCCCACAGGATCCATCTTCAAGCCCTTCGTCTATGCCGCAGCCATGAACACCGCCGTGAGCGGCGGGAGTCCCGTGTTCACTCCGGCTTCCATGGTCACCGACCAGCCCACAACGTTTGCGTACGGCGATCAGATCTACGAGCCGAGGAATTACAAAGAGGAATATCACGGCGAGGTCACTGCCCGGTACGCCCTGGCGATGTCGCTCAATAACGCCACCGTGAAGCTGGCGGAAGAGGTGGGCTACGATAAGGTCGCTGACCTGGCCAAAGCCGCCGGCGTCGCCTCGGTGAAACCTACCCCAGCTATGGCGCTCGGAGCCTATGATGCCACGCCACTGGACATGACTGGGGCTTATACCGTCTTCGCCAACTCAGGGGTGCGGATGTCACCACTGCTGGTGAATTCGGTACGCAACGCGGCCGGCGACGTGGTCATGGACTGGAAGCAGGACAAACGCGAGGTACTTGATCCGCGCGTGGCCTATGTCATGACCAACATGATGGAGGGGGTGTTTAATTTCGGGACGGCGTACACCGTGCGCATTCTCGGCTTCACCGCCCCCGCTGCGGGAAAGACCGGGACCTCCCACGACGGCTGGTTCGCGGGCTACACCAGCAATCTGCTTTGCATTGTCTGGGTGGGCTTTGACGACTACAGTGATATTCGCCTGAGCGGCGCCCAGACCGCCGCGCCGATCTGGGCGGAGTTCATGAAAAAAGCGGTCACCTTGTGGCCCTATTCGGATGTGCACGCCTTCGCGCAGCCAACCGGTGTAGTCGACGTGCAACTGGACAAGGCCACCAATCTGCTGGCCACGCCGGCCTGCCCGGATACCTACAACTCGGCATTCATCGTAGGCACGGAGCCGACCAATACCTGCGAGCAAGGCACCGGAGTCAAAGGATTTTTTTCTCGCATGTTCGGGCTGGGAGGAGACAAGGCCATGCCTCCACCGGCGCCGGATGCAAAACAGCCGGGTGGCGCAGCAGCGTCGGGTGACGCCTCCGGCGAGGCCGCGAAGAAGAAAAAGGGTTTCTTTGGCAAGGTGGCGGGTATCTTTAAGGATGACAAGTCGTCTAACAACGCGTCGCCGCCGCCGGCGGACAGCGGAAATAGTCCGCGCTGACACGCTGAAGCCGGTGTCTATTCGTTAACGAGGTGAGTCTATGTATCGCTGCTTTGTGTTCTGCCTGGCAGTTGCAGTCTTACTTGCCTTACCCAACCTGCACGCCCAAACCGAGTTGGTGCAAATCACGCCTCCGCCGCTGCGCCGCGCCGCTCCACCCGCGTCCAATGCTTCTGCGGAGGAACTGGATGCCCGCGGCGATGAGCTCCGCGGTCAAAAGGCGTACCTCGACGCATTGGACTACTACCGGGCAGCCTTGGCGAAAAAACGTTCCGCCTCCCTTTACAACAAGGCTGGCATCACTGAGCTGGAACTTCGACGCGACCTGGAAAGCACAAAGGATTTCGAGCGCGCGGTAAAGTTAGATCATCAATCCGCTGACGCATTGAACAACTTGGGCGTGGCTTGGTATTTGCAGCAGAAGTACGGAAGGGCAATCAAGGAATACGAGAAGGCCATCAAGCTGAAGCCGGAGGTCGCGTCCTTCTACAACAATCTGGGGGCGGCATACTACGGGAAAAAAGAATGGGAACAAGCTACCAGCGCCTACGGCCATGCTTTGCAACTCGACCCCGACATTTTCGAGCGCACTTCGCGAACTGGAGTTACGGCCCAGTTGCCTTCGCCCGAGGAACGCGCGCGCTTCGAGTATCTGATCGCAAAGCTTTATGCCCGACAGGGAGAAACCGATCATGCCCTGCAGTACTTGCGGCGGGCGATGGAGGAAGGCTACCCAGGAATCAATGACGTCTATAAGGATTCGGATTTTGAAGGTTTGCGCAAGGACACACGATTCGCCCAGTTGATGGCATCCAAGCCCCCTGCGATACCGGAGTAAGGCAAGCTCTCTCAGCTACTTAGAAATTACAAAACTTTACACTTCGGGGCCGCAACTTTCGCCGGGCTTTGTGTTTCTATGGGAAATACTCCTGAAAGCAACAGGGTGAGTAAGGAGAAACGGTAGCCCATCGGTTGTCGACCCGAGCACGCCCCAAGCAGACAATCGGTGGGCTTTTTTTTGGCTTTTGGCTGTTAGCTCTTGGCTTTGGCTTGAACCCTCATAGTAAGCGTTAAGTGCGTCCACTAGGTAAGACATTCGCGCTTACGTCCACGAAATCGTTCCACCATGGGGTTCAAGCTAAAAGCCAAGAGCCAACAGCTAAAAGCTTCTTTCCCCGATGTACTGTTCCACCACCCGATCCCATTTCCCCTGAGCTTTCAAGACATACTCAATCGCGTCTCGCAGAGCGCCGTCCCCCCCGGCGTGGGGGGTAACGTAATGTGCCTCTTTTTTCACGTCGGCGCGGGCGTTGGCGACAGCGACAGCAAAACCCGAATGGCGCATCGCGGGGAGATCGATAACGTCGTCTCCGACGAACGCTGTTTCACTGGCGCTTAAGCCTTCCTGCCGCAGAATGTCCTTGAGGACCGTCAGTTTGTCTTGAATGCCCTGGTGGATGTGGTCCAGCTTCAGATCACGAGCTCGCACGGCGACTGTTTCCGAGATGCGTTTGGTAATCAGTCCGGTCTTGATCCCGCCTAGACGGGCCAGCGAGATGGCTGTGCCGTCATGCGCATGGAAGCCCTTGGCCTCGATCATCGAAGAACTGGCCAGTCCAAAACCACCCTGTCCGCCATGCTTGGCAGCATGATCGAGTGTCGTCTGCTGAAACCCCGGCGGAGCAGGAAGAAAGAACAGCTTGCCGTCGGTCAGGACGCCGTCCACATCAAAAAGCAGGAGTTTGATCTTCTTGGCGCGGGCTTTGGGGGACACTTTAAGCATGGCGGGGATTCTAGCATTCGTCAAGGGACCTCATCTGGCTCTCCGGTTCCAGCGTCGCTCAGCGAAGCTCTCCTCACGATGCTCTCGCTCGCGGGCCTCGACCAGCGAGTCTTCGCCCTTGCAGCAACCGCGAAGGCTGCTGATGTAGTCCTCGGTCACGGGCGGCAAAGGGTTCTCGTCCTTCCCTATCTTTTTCGTCTGGGATCTGGCAGGTTTCGATCGCTTCATGCCACGCCCCTCCAAGACCTGATTATAGGCGAACATTTTACGAAGTTATACTTTCCCGCTAAAATATCCGGGATGTCCTCCTTCCCTGCCTCGCTTGCCTGGGCTCACCCTCTGGTTAGGGATTGGTTTGTCCAGCGATTCGGCATGCCCACCGAGCCTCAGGAGCAGGGCTGGCCGCACATTCTCGCTGGCCGCACCACGCTGATCTCCGCGCCTACCGGCTCTGGTAAGACTCTAGCCGCATTCCTCGCTTGCATTGATCGTCTAGTGCGCAAAGCACTCGCCGGCGATCTGCACGACCGCACCGAGGTGCTCTATATCTCGCCGCTGAAGGCCCTCGGCAACGACATCCAGAAGAACCTGGAGATTCCGCTCGGCGAAATTCTGCAAATGGCCGGCCAGCGCGGCCTGTTGATGCCGCAGATTCGCACCGCAGTCCGCACCGGCGACACGCTGATGCACGAGCGCCGGGCCATGTTGAAACACCCTCCGCACATTCTGGTGACTACGCCCGAGTCGCTGTACATCCTCCTCACTGCCGAGAGAAGCCGGGCGATCCTGCGGGACGTTGAGACCGTGATTGTCGATGAGATCCATGCCGTGGCAGACGACAAGCGTGGCGCGCACTTGACGCTGTCCTTGGAAAGGCTGGAGGCACTCTGCCACTCTTCCCCGCTTGTCCGCATCGGCCTTTCAGCGACCCAGAAGCCTATTGAGGAAATTGCCCATTTCCTGACTGGAAACGGCCGGCCCGAACCGGTCATTGTCAACGTCGGACACAAGCGGCCTCTCGACCTCGCGGTCGAAGTTCCCGCCACCCAACTTGGCCCCATCGCCAGCAACGAAATGTGGGACGAAATCTATGACCGAATTGTGGAACTTGTCGGCCAGAACCGCTCGACGTTGGTGTTTGTGAATACACGCCGTCTAGCCGAGCGAGTTTCGCACCAACTGGCGGAACGATTGGGTGAGGACAACGTCGCTGCGCACCACGGCAGCCTGTCGCGCAAGTTGCGTCTCACCGCCGAGAACAAACTCAAAGACGGCCAGGTGAAGGTGCTGGTCGCCACGGCGTCATTGGAACTCGGAATCGACATCGGCACGGTTGACCTAGTCATTCAGATCAGCTCACCGCGCGCGATCGCAGTTGGGCTCCAGCGGGTTGGCCGTTCCGGTCACTGGCGTGGGGCAATTCCCAAAGGGCGATTCTTTGCCACCACTCGCGATGAGTTGCAGGAATGCGCCGCGCTGGTGCGAGCGATCCGCCACGGAGATCTTGACCTTCTGATGATTCCCGAAGCGCCCGCTGACATCCTCGCCCAGCAGATCGTAGCGATGTGCGCCGCAGGAACAACCAGAACGACGGTCCCCCCTGGAGAAGAAGATTCGGGCTGGGATGAAGATGAACTGTTCGCTTTGGTCAAGCGCGCCTATCCCTACCGCAATCTGACTCGCGAGACTTACGACTCCATCCTCGAAATGCTTTCCGAAGGGATTGCTGCCCGTCGCGGCCGCTATGGCGCCTACCTGCATCGCGACCGCGTGAATCACAAACTGCGCGCAAGGAGAGGCAGCCGATTGGCAGCCATCACCAGCGGCGGTGCGATTCCGGAAACCGCATTATTTACGGTTGTTGCCCAGCCGGAAGGCATTATGGTCGGCACGTTGGATGAAGACTTCGCGGTGGAAGCCAACGCCGGCGACATCATGCTGCTCGGCAATACTTCATGGCGCATTCACCGGGTTGAGAGCAAATCCGGGCGCGTGCTGGTCGAAGACGCACACGGCGCGCCGCCCACCGTTCCCTTCTGGCGCGGCGAAGCCCCGGCGCGTACCCAAGAACTTTCTTTCCATCTGGCGGACCTGCGAAAAGAGATTAGCTACCGCCTGCGCAACATTTTTCCCGTCGGCGTCTCGCAGGCCCAGCCCGAAGTCGCCGAGACCGTCGCCTGGCTGAAAGAAGAATGTGGTCTCGACGATTCCGGCGCCGAACAAGCGATTGAATACATTCTGCAAGGCCGGGCCGTGCTGGGAGACGTACCGACGCAAGACACCATCATTGCCGAGCGTTTCTTTGACGAAGGTGGCGGCATGCAACTGGTGATTCATGCTCCCTTCGGCGGGCGTATCAACAAAGCCTGGGGATTGGCTCTACGCAAGCGTTTCTGCCGCAGCTTCAATTTCGAATTGCAGGCCGCGGCCACCGACAACGGCCTGAACATCGCGCTAGCCGAGCAGCACAGCTTTCCTCTCGCCGATGTGTTCCACTTCTTGAACGCAGAAACTGTCCAGCCGATTCTGGAGCAGGCCGCGCTGGCCTCGCCGTTCTTCGCCACCCGCTGGCGCTGGGACGCCGGCCGTGCCCTCGCCCTGTTGCGTTTTCAAAGCGGCAAGAAGGTCCCACCACAGATTCAGCGCATGCGTTCCGATGATCTGATGGCTTCCGTGTTTCCCGACGTCGCCGCGTGTCAGGAGAACATCGAAGGTGATATTCAGATTCCCGATCATCCCCTGATCAAGGAAGTAATGAAAGATGTTCTGACCGAGGCCATGGATTTGGACGGCCTGAAGAAGCTATTGCGCGATATGGACGAAGGCCGCATCCGCTGCGTCGCCGTAGACACGCCTGTGCCGTCGCAGTTTTCCCATGAGATTCTGAACGCGAATCCGTACGCATACCTCGACGATGCCCCGCTCGAGGAACGCCGTGCTCGTGCTGTCGAGATGCGCCGCGTGCTGCCGGAATCGGTTCTCGAAGAGGTTGGCAAGCTCGATCCAGCGGCGATTGCCCAAGTCCGCGAAGAAGCCTGGCCGGATGTGCGCGATGCCGACGAATTGCACGATGTCCTGCATACGTTGATTGCCATGCCCAGCGATAGTCAAACTTCGCTCGGCCGGACAAGCGAGGGCGTCTGCTCCTACGCGAGCCTTGCCATTTCACAATGGTCTACCGCATTTGAGAAACTGGTTCGAGATGGGAGAGCAGCAAGCGCCGTCGCCAAGGAGCGGCACTTTTGGGTCGCGGCAGAGCGGGCGAAGACTTTCTCTCTGCTCTTTTCCAACGCGACTTTCGATAGCCCGGTTGCAGAACTGGACACCCCCCTTCCCTCCCGCGAAGACGCCTTGCTGGCTTTAGTCACCGGCTGGATGTCGCACCTCGGTCCTGCCACTGCCGGGCAACTGGGCGAATTGCTGGGGCTGCCTTCGTCTGAAATCGATACTGCATTGCTGCGCATGGAAGCCAGCGGCGCGATTTTGCGGGGAAACTTCACGGGTGGTCACTCCGAGCACCCCGAGTGGTGCGAACGGCGATTGTTGGCGCGCATCCATCGCCTCACCGTTGCCACACTCCGCAAACAGATTGAGCCGGTCACATCCGCCCAGTTCATGCAGTGGCTTTTACGCTGGCAGCATATCGCCCCTGGAACCCAGGTCCAGGGGGAGCGCGCCACCCTCGAGATCGTGCGCCAGCTTCAGGGATTTGAAATTCCCGCTAATGCCTGGGAGCGCCAGATTCTGGCCCGCCGCATCGCCGATTACGATCCCAAGTGGCTCGATCAGCTCTGCCTCACAGGAGCGGTTGGCTGGGGACGTCTGTCCCCTCATCCCGCGACTCTCGAGGATTCAGCCGCCGGCAAGCGGCGCGTGATTCCTACCAGCGTAGCGCCAATCACATTTTTCATTCGCGAAGAAGCCGACTGGATGATGCCGCAACATTCGGCCAGCCAGCAACCCGAAGCCCGCGGTCTGAGTGAAGGCGCACGCCAGGTGTTGGATTTCCTGCGGCAGCGGGGCGCGTCCTTCTTCGCCGACATTGTTCGCGGCACCGACAAGCTGAAGGCTGAAGTGGAAACGGCGCTCTGGGAACTGGTGGCTGCCGGAGTGGTGACAGCCGACGGCTTCGACAATCTGCGCTCGCTCATCGATCCCAAACGCCGCGCCGGGCAAGGTAGTGGGCGCAGTGCGCGTCCCCGGCACAACTCCGGGCGGTGGGCGTTGCTTTATACCGATCAAGCTGTGGAACGAACGCGGGCGGTCGAGGCCGCCTGCTGGATGCTGTTGAAGCGTTATGGGATCGTGTTCCGCGACTTGCTTGCCCGCGAAACCAACCTACCCAAGTGGCGCGAACTGCAAGTCGCCTATCGCCGCATCGAAGACCGTGGAGAAATCCGCGGCGGCCGCTTTGTGGATGGTTTCGTGGGTGAGCAATTTGCTCTGCCTGTAGCCGTCGAATCCCTGCGCGCCGCCCGCAAACTGCCGCCCACCCAGGAGACCATCACGCTTTCCGCCGCCGATCCCTTGAACCTTGTGGGCATCATCGTCCCTGGGGAACGCGTGCCCGCCATTTCAGGCAAGATTGTGACTTTCCGTGATGGTGTGGCAGTTCAGGCGGCCGAACATCCCTCCCTGCCACAATCGCTGGCGATGGACTGATACGTCAGATCCTTACGGCATCCTCAAGCTCAGCAGAATCGCCGGATCCAAATAGATTCCCTGCCAACGTACGGCCACGTGCAGATGCGGTCCGCTGGCGCGTCCGGTGCCTCCGCTCAGGGCAATCTGCTGTCCGCGCTTCACCACTTCGCCCTCTTTCACTTCGATCTTCGACAGGTGCATATAGATGGTGAGCAGTCCCTGACCATGGTCAAGCACCACACAATTGCCTTCAAAGAAGAGCGTCTGCGCCAGCAAAACGGTTCCGGAATTGAGCGCAGCGACCGGCGTTCCGGCTGGCACGCCGAAGTCGAGCCCCTGGTGAACGCTCTGGACATTACCATTGAAAACCCGAGCAGTACCGAAAACGTCGGAAATCGGAGCATTCACAGGCGGAAGAAACTTCCCTGACCAATCGCGTTCCGGGCTGACGTGCGCAAGCACGCGCTGCTTGAGGGTCTTGTCCTGTTCAATCTCATGCAGTTGTTCCGGGCTTGGCTCCGTGTACTGCTTGGGAACGGTTACGGCGATCTGGCGATATTTCGCTTTCCCAACTGGGATCGACTCCTGAAACGAAATCTCATTACCGCTCTTTGTCTTCCCATCCAGGGTTAAGACATATTTGCCAGGGTTTGTTTCGAGGCTGACACCGGCGATTCCTCGCCAAGTCTTGCTAGGTGGATCAAAGAAAAAGAACACATCATGCTCCAGCCATTTTCCTGAAAGAGATTCCAATCTCTGCGGCGAACTCACCTCCAACATTACTGGCGATCCATTCACCACCCGCTTTGGCTGCCAGCGCACCGACCAGGAATGGAGACTTTGATTCCCGGGTTTCGTTGCAGCCGCATTGCCGGCAGCGAGAGGGGAGATGACCATCAACAGCAACGCCGCGATCTTTCGGCAAGTGAGCACTTGGAATCTCGTTGCTCCAGACTACCTTCGGACAAGGATCATCTCAAGAACTAGTTCGCGTTGCGTAGCGTGAGTCTGATGTACACTCTAGCGCTTCGGGAGATCTCGCATGGTTACCCAGACCCAGATCGCTCAGTTCCAAGAAGATTCGCATACGCCGCAGTGGGGCCTTGCCTGCCGCGTCGCGTTTCGCGTCTGTTTCGTGTACTTCGGACTGTTCTGCCTTACCAACCAAATCCTGGGGGGCCTATTCCCTATTCCAAAAGTAGACATCCCGGACCCAAGCACACTCTGGCCGATGCGACAGATCACCTTCTGGACTGCCGCACATGTCTTCCATGCCAAGCTTCCGCTCGTCTACACGGACAGCGGCAGCGGTGACAAGACGTTCGACTGGGTCTTAGCCTTCTGGCTGCTCGTGGTCGCCGCACTGGCGGCGGGTGTTTGGTCGGCTTTCGACCGCAAATGTGAAAACTATGTCGCGTTATACAAATGGTTTCTGCTGTTCATTCGTTTTGCGCTTGCCTCCGAACTGATTGCGTACGGCATGAGTAAGGTCATTCCTTTGCAAATGCCGTACCCGTATCTAACCAGATTGCTTGAGCCCTTCCGGGACTTTTCTCCGATGGCAGTTCTATGGTCTTCGATCGGCGCTTCCCCCGGCTATGAAATCTTTGCCGGGTGCGTAGAAATGCTGGGTGGAATCCTGCTCATCTTTCCCCGGACAACCATGCCTGGGGCGCTGGTTTCCCTGGCAGCCATGACTCAGGTCTTCATGCTGAATATGACCTACGACGTTCCGGTCAAGCTTTTCTCGTTCCACATCATTCTGATGAGCTTGTTCCTGCTCGCGCCCGAGGTTCAGCGGCTGGCCGACTTCTTTTTCTGCAATCGCATCGTTGCGCCTTCCACGCAACCTCAACTTTTCAACACGCGCCGTGCCAACCGTATCGCACTCATCGCACAGATCATATGGGGTGTCTGGCTGCTCGGAATGAATGCCTATAGCGGGTGGAACGATTGGCACACTTATGGCGGCGCACGCCCGAAGTCGGCACTTTACGGAATCTGGAACGTGGACGAGCTTTCCATAGACAGCCAGCTCCGCTCACCCCTTCTCATTGATTACGACCGCTGGCGCCGCGCCATTTTTGACTTTCCCGACGAGATGGCCTTTCAGCGCATGGACGATTCATTCGCCCACTATCGCGCCTCGATCAACGCCAAGGACAAGACAATCGCGCTGACCAAGGGCAGCGACAAGAACTGGAAAGCCAGTTTCACCTTCCAGCGCGCGGCAGAGGATCAATTGATCCTCGACGGCAACATGGATAGCCACAAAATCCACATGCAATTACGCCTGGTTGACCGCAGCAAGTTCCTGCTACTCAACCGCGGCTTCCACTGGATTCAGGAATACCCTTTCAACCGCTAAGCAGAATGGAATTGTTGAGGAATTTGGTGGACCTGGTCGGGATCGAACCGACGACCTCTTCCATGCCATTTCCCCGAATGATGGGGACAGCAAATGACTCGGATGGCCAGAAGTGAACAGTAACGCTTGAGGTGCCTACCATTTACACGAAGTGCAGAGGGCAGGAGATGACACGAGCGGACACGCGTTGACTGGGGTGCTCAGACCAGGTTACGACACAAACAACGACACAAAAACGGTCACAGCCTCCGCTTATGCTTTGGCCGACCCAGGGGGGCAAAAACGGTGGTCGGTTGGGGGTGTGGACAGTCCATAGACCGCTCGATAAATTTTCCAGGTTGCTCAGATCATGCTCACGCCGGGGCCTAATCGGTAGCATGCTTACCGAGGTGGAACGGTACCTGCAACATCCTCACGGTTTGCTGTGTCTCCCCAGAATGTCAAGCAGGTCATTAGGGTGCCGTGACACGTCCGCGGCCCACTCGCCGAAACCGCCGTGACCATTCACAGCCCGGACCCACTCGGCCAAGAATTCGCGTTTAGTTTGCTGCTGCTGATCGTCCTGGCCCTTTACCTCAAGAACCAGCATCTTGCCATTTGCCAGTCGAACCAGGTAATCCGGCCGGAACTTGTGGACAATACCGCGGAACGAGTAAGCAATCTCAAAGTTCAGGTGATCGTTCTTGGCCCACGCACGCACATAGGGATTGCGGTCAAGTTCGAAAGCTTCATTTGCTTCCCATCGGCTGTCGAATACACACATGTTGATATGCGAATGGTTGGTATGTTCACACGCTTTGCCTGTTCGCCATGGCAGCATGTCGCCGGTGGAACGGATCGGCCGCTCGGTATCGAAGACGGGAACCAGTGTCAGCGCATTTGCGAAGCGGATCGCCTGCCTGATGTGTTCGACCACCTTCGCCATATTCAGCGTAATAACAATTCGCCGCCTTAAGTCGTCATTGTTGAATAGATCCGGATCGACGCGGACTCTGTCACTCTCAATGAAGCGTTCGACCAAGCGGATAAGTTGGGCAAGAAGATATTCCTGGCTGCCCTTCCATGTGGTCCTCATCTGATCGAATACATCGCTTGCGATTGAGAAGATGATCTTCTGCATCCGAAACTTCTGGCCCAGGTCTCGGATCACGATCTCAGTAATTCGCGTTACATCGGGTTTGCCTTCGATGACCGGCGCAAGCTGAGCCAGAGTGGGTGTCTCGTAGGCGTTGAGCATCAGTAGCGGGACCTTCGGGATATCGAGAGACAGTTGGGGGCGGTATTCGTGGTCAACACGCAGAACATTCGGCCAGCTGATCTCGTACGCTTTGCGCTCCGGCAGCGCTTCAATAAGGGTCTTAGGAGCCGGAGGAGGTGGGGCCGGCCCATCTCCTGTGCCCTCGTGAGGAAGAAAGGTGAAGGGAACGCCGAAGATGTTGACATATTCGGGCTGGAAGAGCCCAGTCTTCGGGTCAACCTCGTATGACGCCCTTCGCAAACCTCGCCCCACAACCTGCTCGCACAGAAGCTGCGAAGTGAATGCCCGCAGCCCCATGATGTGGGTGACGGTCTTGGCGTCCCACCCTTCAGAAAGCATTCCGACGGAGATTACATTCTGAATCTGAGCGCCCCGCGTTCCTGGACGGCCAACTGTATCTACCTGGAGCCGTAACTTCTCAGCTTGCTCTTTCTTGGAGAGCTTGCGCTTGGGAGTGCTCTCGTCCTCGCCCTCCGAATCTTCGGACTCCAAATCGAGCGCGGTCAGATTTAACTGCACCGGGTCATCTTCTTCTTCCGCTTCACCCAGGACTCTTGAATCGATGTGCAGAATCCTGTCTTCGTCGCACAGTTCCTCGATGAAAATTTTCTTGTGCGCGAAAGCGAATTGCACGCGTGCGGCTGTGTGGGTAATGTTGGCCACCGTAATCATCACCGGCGGGGTCGGCTGCTTCTCCTTTTTCCATCGTTTCTTCGCTTCCAGCCAGTCTTTTCCCAAGAAGTAGTAGCCAATCGTCACCAAATCCGGCAATGGTACCTGCGGTTCAGCCTTCCGGTTGAGATCGGTCTTTACGTCGGAGTCCGCATAGATGTGGTAGAACTTCGACTTGTAGTTAGCCCCGGGTTCGCCGTCGTCGCGAATTACCACTCTCGGCGTTTTCACCAGGCCAGATTCAATTGCATCATTCAATCCAAAGTCGCTTACGATCCATCCAAAAAGCGTTTCATCGCCACTTTTCTTGCCAGTCGGAGCAAAGGGCGTTGCTGTCAGGTCGAAGCAAGTCAGAATGCCACGCGCCCGATGAATGCGGTCCAAGCCTTCAATCCAGTTGGCCGCGTCTTTTAATTCCTCTTTGGAAACTCCGGGAAGCTTCCTCTTTGGTGGCACTCGCCAGGCATGATGGGCTTCATCGTTGATCACGACGATGTTCTCCGCAGAAGCCATTTCGCCCAGCACGTCGCGTACATAAGCCTCGTCGCTTTTGGCTCCGCGCTTGTCCACGCTGCGCTTTCGGGCCACCTGTTCTTCGGTTTCCCAATCCAGTTTGTGCCGATTGTGGATCATCACGCGGCAACTCTGTCCCTGGCGCAACTTGTCTTCGAGGCCCGGCGGAACGATCTGGAACTCGCTGTAGTAATTTCCCGGACTACTAGGTATCAGGACTTCCAAACGGCTCTTAACCGTGAGCCCCGGAGCGATAATCAGAATGTTCTTGGAGAAACGCTTGTCCTGTGGATAGGTCGCTTTATTCAGCACCTGCCAGGCGATCAGCATCGCCATGACGATGGTCTTGCCCGAGCCGGTCGCCATCTTCGAGCACATCCGCGTAAACGGCCCGCCGTCACTGGGAATGTCAATACCCGTTCGCTCCGAAGGCGCTGCTTCCACCGTCCAGATCAGAGTTTCAATGGCCTCAAGCTGACAGAAGAAAAAACGTCGGTCTTCCCGCTGCTCGTGGTCGCGCCAATGTTGCAAGAGTCGCTTCGTGATGCCAGTCGCACCCGGATAGTCGGCTCGCCGCCAAGCGTTGATCCGCGGGCGAATCTTGTTGACCAGCGGCAACTCCACGAAAATGCCGGGATCATCGAATGATCGCGAGGAATCCGACGCCCGAATATAACCAGCTTTGCGCCGCTCGGGTTCGCGCGTAAACAGGCGCGTTTCGCGATGGTATTTCCAGTGCTCGGTCGGCTCTTCGTATGGAGAATTGATGATGAGTTGATCGATGGTGGCAATGCCGGGATTGTGACTGGTACTCACTACTTAGCCTCCACTACCTTCAAACTCTCAATCCCTCGATCGTCGATCACCTTCACGGCGATGTACTTGCCTGCCTCAAACGGCAACGACACCACGCCGCGGTAAGATTCAATCAGCTCTGGATCGATCTCCGCTTTCAGATTGCGTGCCAACCGCGCCCAGCCGCCGTCATCATCGGCCATGGGGAAGAAGACCTGTCGCGGATAAAGACTCCGGCCGTCGTAGTCCGTATCAAGCAGCCACATGGCAATCTTCGATGTATCCCCGGATTCAATCGTGCCAGTGCGCGTGTTGTAATAGTCGAAGCCTCGGACTTCGAGTTCCCACTTGTCTTTAATACGCCGCAAATCGACATCGGGACGGCCCACCAGCCAGAAGCTTTGGTTCGAGGCCCGTTTCTTCTTGAGGTCTTCGGTGAGCAGGTCGGCGTTCATCTGGGCGGTAAGGAAAGTCATCCCGGTTTTTTCTTTGGTCAGGCCGTCGATATCTTTGGCGGCTTCGGGATCGAATTCAAAAGCCGCGAATAGTAGAATGGCCGGTTTCGGGCTGAGGGTTCGTGCTTCCTCCCATGCCAGCTCGACTTGGCGCTGCTCCAGCAGGCTGAATTCCGGGCCGAAGGAAATGACGACGCGCTCTGGTTTTACGCCTTGGGTTTCGGCATCGGCATGCAGCCAGCGTGTTCCAGCCAGCGGCTCGACGCGAGAGAAATCGATCTTGTGACCTCCCTTGCCGCGAATACCGGTTTTCAGCAACTCGTCGCGCCATTCGGTGTGGCGGAGTGTGGGGCCGGAGCGGGTGATGGAAGCGTCAAGCAAGGGCGTGGCCGCGTGGCGAAAATCTGCCAGGGATTGCTGGGGCTTGCCCGGTGTTGCTTCGGAGCCTCTTACTTCAATGTCTTCGAGCGATCTGACTGTCGGAGCGGGCACGGCCTCAACCGTGAACGGGCCGGTGACGCGGACGCGGGACTTGTCGATGTAAGGCTGATCGTAGAGCGTTTCCTGGTCGGCGTAGCGGGCGATGGCGGCGTCAATCTGCTCGCGAGTCATGCCCTCGCGAATCTCGGGGTTGTTGGCGATGGATTTCAGGGTGACGTGCGGGACTTTTTTGTAATTGAAGCCGCTGCCGATGCCTTCCTGGGGATGGGCGAGTTCGTAGTAATCGAAGTCGGCGGCCATGAGGCGCTGCTTGGCGAGTGTCACGGCGACGCGGGAAGTATCGCAGGTGATCCAGCGGCGGCCCCACTGCTCGGCAACAAAGGCGGTGGTACCGGAGCCGCAGGTGGGATCGAGGACGAGATCGCCGGGGTCGGTGGTCATAAGGAGACAGCGCTGGGTGATGATGGGTGCAGTCTGGACTACGTAAGATTTAGGGCTCGCGAATCCTGAAATGCTAGTGTCATCCCACAGGTTCGATATTGGAAACACGGAGAAGTCGTCTAGATAACGAACATACCGCAGAGTATTTCCAAGGGCCATCAAGCGACGTGCTGCCGCAAGCTGTTTGAGGCCCTTCAGGTCCGTCTTGAATGTCCCTTTACCCGGCGCAAACTCCTTGCCCTCGAAGTGAAATTCTCTAACGTCAGTTCCCTGTGCCGGTCTCTGACTAACGAGATTATCGTGCTGAAAAATGCGCGAACCCGCTGGCGCGCTGTTCAATCTTTCTGCGGAACCGAAATCTTGCCTTCGGCCGTCGGGCAGCTCGACCCATGTGTACTGAGAAGCACCGACACCACCGAGCCGCTTGGCAACGTTGAGGCGGCGATACTTCAGTTTCTGTCCATCGCGGGCATACCACAGCAGGTAATCGCTTACGCTAGAGAGCAAATCGCCCGAAGCACTAGTCGTTTTCCTAAACGCGATTATGGAGATAAGACTGCTCGGCCCGAACACTTCATCAAGAACACAAGTTACACGGTGCAGGTTTTCGTCACTGATCTGAACGAAACACGATCCAGATTCGTGCAACAGTTCCTTCGCAAGGAGAGCACGGTCTCTTAGGTAAGTTAGATAGGAGTGGATGCCCAATTCCCATGTATCCCGGAAGGCCCGGATCATTTCCGGCTCCTGGGTCAGGTCTTCGTCCCGCCCATCGCGCACATCCCGCTTGTTCACGAACGGCTGGAAATTCGATCCATACTTGATCCCATATGGCGGGTCGATGTACACCATTTGCACCTGTCCCGCCATGCCTTCCTTCTCCAGCAACGAGTTCATCACCAGCAGCGAATCGCCGGCAATCAGCCGGTTCGACCAGCCGTGCGCGTGCTTGTAGAAATCAATGGCCTCGCGGAGCGGCGGGTTTTCTTCCTTGCGCTCGAAAAGCGAGGGCTGCTCCGGCAGTCCGTTGCCGTTGCGCTGGCGAACGGCTTCGATAATGGTTGAGGGGTCAATGCGCTCGTGAACATGCAGCGAGGCGGTATGAACTTCGAACGAGGTGTGCTCTTTCTTGCCCGCCCAGACCAGTTGCGGGTCAAGATGAGGATCATAGTCCAAATCCTTGCCGGGCTTTACCGTTGGGACGGGCTGAGTGTAGTCGTAGATTTTGTGGGTGGGTAGCAGGGGATCAGTCTGGGGCGTGACCAAACCGACGGGAGGATTGTTGATGCGCTTCTTGTCGGTGTGTTCGTAACGGCCAATCGGACGCTTCGGCGGCCCGCCAGTTCTTTTCTTTCGTGGCATCTGAGAGAGCTAACCTCTTGCGTGCTAGAGTTGTCCGGAAGAATAGAGGATTTTATCTTGCCGGACACAACAAATACTAGCTTACCGCCCGGAGCGGGGCATAAAGTTATCCCAGTGGAGCTGAGGGCGCCAGGGCGAAGATGGTAATAACGCCAAACGCTTTGTTCCAGGCAGATTGTATTGACTTGATGCAGCGCTTGGATGCAGAGTCAATTGACCTTGTGTACTTGGACCCGCCCCTTTCCTCACGCTCAAACATCCGGCAAAGCGTATCCACCGGAAACGAAGACGACTCCGATTATCAGCAACTGCAATTTATTTCCAGGGTTTGCCAGCAGGCTCACCGAGTCTTGAAACCAACCGGTGTCCTTTTCTTTCAGGCTCAGCCTTTATCAGCCTTCTCCATCCGTCTCATTCTCAACCAAGTGTTCGGAGAGGCGCACTTCAGGGACGAGATAGTCTGGAAATACCATCAAGGACCCCATTCGCGCACAAGGAGATCTGGCACGCAACACGATGCTATTCTTCACTACAGTAAGTCAAACAAATCCACGGACAACGCCATCTTCAGAGCCCTCAACCGTGACGAAAGGCGACGTTTCACGAAATCGGATACTCGCGGCCCATTCGCTCTAGCCGATCTGACAGCGTCTGTTGTCCAACCTAATCTCCAGTTTGAATGGAACGGCATCACGCCGGCTGAGGGCCGATCCTGGCGTTTCGGCTTAGGGACACTTCAGCAGCTGGAACAGGACGGTAGGATCTATCAGAGTGGGAAAGAGCGAGTACCAAGACTCAAGGTGTTCTTGAATGAAAACGAGGGTGTTGAGGTCGGAACTATTTGGACTGATATCCCCCGCCTCTCCCCGGCATCCAAGGAAAACACACAGTACCCAACCCAGAAACCACTGGGGGTGCTGGAAAGACTTTTGTATAAAGGATCAAACGAGGGCGAAGTCGTACTGGACCCATTCTGTGGCTCCGGCACGACCGTTGTGGCAGCCGAGCGTCACCAAAGACGGTGGATTGCATGCGACACGTCCAAAGAAGCCATCGAAATCACCACCCAAAGGCTTATTCGGGAGTTCGGGCACACTCAGCCTATGAAGTTCTCAGTGGGTGATGCCGACAGCCTCAGTCCCATCCCGGTTAAACGAGCTGAGTTTAAGCGAGTGGCCGTCAGGATAGACGACTTCGTCTCGATGGGCCAAATAGAGTTTATCCTGGACCATGAAGTACCTTTCGAGGAAACAAGACATTTTGAGTTCAAGGAAATCAAGAGCCCGACCGGCGCGGTTAGCAGTATTGTGAACACATCTGACGAATATGCAGTCTCCTTTTTGAATAGTGAGGGTGGCAGGATTCTTTGGGGCATCAGAGACAGGGACAGAATTGTTGTCGGCGTCCGCTTGAGCTATCAAGATCGCGATAAGGTGAGGCGCGACGTTAGCGCAAAACTAAATCAGATTGAGCCAAGAGTTGATCCTTCGAGGTACCGAGTAGAGATTCACGAGGTCCATGATGAGCACGGGCAGAAAGTGCCTGATCTATGTGTCGTGGAAATGATTGTGCCAGCTTCTCACTCAGCTGAGCCATACTACACCAGTGGCGGTGACGCCTGGGTCAAAGTTGATGGAAACAAACAGAAGCTGAAGGGAATTGCGCTCACTGACTTCATACGGCAAAGACTGGCAAGACGGAGCGGTCGGAAGCGTAACCCGTAGCAGACCCGGAAGCCTTCGCAAATCAAAATCTAGTCATGGGCCTGGCACGGCTTCGCTTCCGTGGCTACCTCACAGGAATCCATGTGAACGGTTGCCAATTCGCTGGCAGTGCATAGGTACACGTGTTCCAATCAATCTTCGCATTCAGAGGCGGATAAAAAGAGCGACCTTCGATGCGATCTGGCGTTACGAGCGTGAGTTCAATGGGCCGAGTAGCCGAACAGGATGCGCCGCCGTCTTGCCTCACGAGGCGACCGTTTACCTTGCCCACATACTTGTCACCATCCTTCTTGACGTCCATGAGGGCGAACGCGCCAGCCTTCACCGCAGCTTCCGAAAGAACTGTTTCGCCGTAGATGTATTCGCCTTCAAAACGAAGGGTTCGGATTGTTCCGCTCATCATGGATTTCCAGCGGGCAGGGAATCCAGAGTTTGCGCCCGCCGATTTCGGTGCCTCGATGGAGGGCGGGGCTTCCTTGGACAGAGGAGGTTCCTGCGCCGGAGGCGGCTGAGGCTGTGGCCTGCCCACAGTCTCAACAATCGCATACCGAATGATCGCTGCCTTGCTGTGTTTGCCGTACACGAGGTGAACACACATGCTCCCGCCGCACGGTTCTGCTTGGTAAGTATCACCAACATTAAGGGTGAAGCACTTGTGAAAGAGATTGGCGCGACAACTGAGGAGGTAGCGCATGGTGTCGGTTTCCACTGCATTCACCGACCACTTCTCCTGAGCGCTACCGCCTGAGCAGCTTCCCCAGGTATAGCCGTTCTGAGTCCAGAAGCCACAATTACTCCTGCCCTGAATTGACTGGGTCACAATACGCGAACTCAAAACGTGGAGACTGAGCGATTCCTGAGCTCCTGCCGGACGCGAAAGAGCAGTCAACAGTGCGATCAACAACACCTTCTTCGCCATATACCAGCCTCGTTTCAACTAACCGAATCACCTGGCCGAGTTGATTCGGTCAGCCAGAACCGAACGAACTCGGCGATTCTACCGCCAAAAGGAACAACTTCTCCAGTAGTGGACACGCCAGACGCTGCGCACGGCGCATAGTGCAGCCACATGCCAGCGGACATTCGGGCTAGATTTGGGGTGCGGCTGCGCGCACTTCGCAGGCGTCGCGGGATGACGCAGGTCGAGCTGGCCGACTACTTGGGCCTGCGGCGCACGTATATTTCAGACTTGGAGCTTGGCAAGAGGAATGTCTCGTTGGTGACGCTACAGATCATCGCAAGAGGCTTCGGGTTGTCCTTGTCGAGATTGCTCAGCAAGATCTAGGCGCACCACACCACGCACTCTCCCGCAGGAGCGCGGCTTGACATCTCACAGGCAACGGAATTTCTCGATTCCTATTCTGAGGTTACTGGCTTCTCGTCGTTGAGCACAAAATCCGGCTCATACAATTGTACGAGAGTCTCAATGAAGTCTTTTGTTTGCTGAATAGCAGCCTTAGCCTCGTCTTCGTTGCAGAACTCGCCCTGATGGACAATGGAATTTCGTTTTCCGCTAATTTGATCGGATGCTGTCTTGAGTTTCCTGATCGTGTCATGCTGCTTCTTGCCTGCGCTCAAAGGGATCAAGAGGTGATTAACCTTTCCCGCTAGGCCATTAGCCCACTGGAGCATGGAATCTACGAATTGTGGATCGAACGTGCTTCGATCCGCAAACTCCCTGCGAATGGCAAAGTTGGCCACCAGTTCTGCGGCAGTTGCGGCGCGGACGATTGCAGCAGACCACTCTTCCCGAGTATGAAGCCCTGTCAGCTTCTTCCATTGCGACCGAATTTTGTCAAGATCAGCGCGCTCCTGATACGGCGTTTTCATGTGGTCACCCAAACTGCGCCGCTTTCGTGATGGCGGCATATTCACTAAGAACCGGGATCGCAGACTGGATGCTGTGTCCGCCTGCGTAAGCAATGCTTCACACCGGCTACACCCAGCGACAAATGTTCGCAATTCTCATTCTTGGGGACACCGCGCCAGGCCCCGCGAACCAGCCTGGGGGAAAGACTCAGGCAATTTATACGCTTAAAGGAGCGTCTGTCCAGCTACCTTCGTGCCATTCGCGGTGACGGGCCGGCGAATGCGCTTGACATCGTTCCCTCAACAGAGCAGAATGCTTTCGTTTTCAGTTTGTATGTTTTGTTAGTAGACCTCTCCCTTTCCAAGCAGTGTCTCGTGTGTCGGGACCGAGAACCCAGGGACAACTTAAAGCAGACCCAAAGCGCATTGAACCAACCTGGGCCCAAGCATTAACTGGCGAGGTAACCGCAATGGCTTCAGACATTCGAACGTCCCAATGTTCCTGGAATATTGATGAGCTGATGCATCAGCTTGAAGAAAAATATGTTGCCCACAATTCTAGCGAATACTGGAGCAATGAGAAGCTACGCGTACGTTCACGGCTGGACAGTTTGTGCACTGAGTTGTCGTCCAGGTACATCGACCCGGTAGTCTTGGGCCTGGGCGGCTCGGCAGTTGTCATCCGGATATCGGATTGCCAACTCTCCGGTCAAGCGTGTGCTCTCAAATTTCCTCGTCCTGTTCCGGGCAAGAGCAATCTCCTCGTATCAATGATGGACAAGGAAATTGCGTACCTTGCGAAACTCAGACATAGCTCGATCGTCCGCATACACGGGAGTAGTCGCCTGGACGAATCTCACTCGATGCGGCATGAAGCGCAAACCGATAGTTCAGGCGAGATGAGGCTATTCCCGTATTATGTCATGGACTTCATAGACGGAGACAGTTCTGAGCGATTCTTTAAAGAAAAGCGTGTGTCTACTGAGTATTTTGTGCATATTGTTCGTGCTACTGTCGATGCTGTCAATTACCTGCACCAAAACTCTGTCGCGCACCTCGATCTAAAACCGGACAACATTCTAATCGGTTTGGATGGTACGCCTGTCATCGCCGACCTCGGAACTGCTAAGACGCTGACCCAAACGACCGGAGAGACTATCGTTGCGTGCACCTATGGATATGCCGATCCAGCACTCGTGGCAGTTCTCGACAAAGATCCGTCTGACGAGAATAGAGCGAAGGGAACGATTTCGCGGAGCAAAATCGATCCGAAGTGGGACCTCTACTCTTTGGGTAAGACCCTATTGACATGGCTGGGCCTCGATGCCGGCGGCGCTGAGGCATCCCGCCTCCAAAACCTCGAAACATACGAAAGAAAATATCTCTTGCTCATGGCGGGCCGGCTACTACATGGCGAAGTCCCGGCGTGGCTTGAGGAGCGGATCGGATTGGACCGGGCACTCCTGCACCAGCTATCTTACGAGAGCAGTGAACGGGTACTGCAGGACGTGCGCAAGTTGTCCGGAGAGTACTCGATCGTTGATGAAGTGCCGGAGCTCAATGCTTACCATTCAAAATCTCTCCAGGTCACACGGGAAACTCCAACAACATACACGGATCGCATGGAAAGATTGCTGAGCCACCCCGCGTTGCGTCGACTCGCCTCGATATCGCAACTCGGACTCGTTAACCAAGTCTACCCAACGGCAACACACTCCCGCCTCGAACACAGTCTGGGAACCTTTCATAACGCTTCCCGTTTTGTTTTGAGTCTTTATTACGATCCGCTAAGTCCGTTATTTCGCCAGATGGTTGAGGCATCCGATGTGTCAACTTGTCTAGCGAGCGCGCTATTGCATGACGTCGGACAAGCCCCGCTGTCTCACGACCTCGAAGAGATCGAACCCACATTGTTCAACCACAAGCAGCTTGGAGTCACCGTTATTCGCGGCTTTCGCGATCCCAAAAAACCCGGGGCCAAGAGAATTACACTTCAAAAGCTGGATGAAGTTCTGAAACTGTGGGACACAACGCCAGATCGGGTCATTCAAATACTTAGCGCTCGTCCAGATGACGACAATGCTCCTCTGAAGGATCGTCTTCTCCATAGCATCATTGACGGCCCACTGGATGCTGACAAATTAGACTATTTGCGACGCGACTCAGACAGACTTGGTGTGCCTTACGGAAATGGCATCGATCTCGAGCGTATTCTGCGGTCACTGACTGTCACGCTTGAGAAAAAGGGCAAGACGCTTGTTGCGTGCATAGGAGTGCATGAAAAGGGGAAGGTCGCTGCTGAGTTTGTCGCCATCGCCCGGTATGCGATGTTCTCACAAGTATATTGGCAGCATAGCGTCCGTTGCATGAAGGCAATGCTGTTTCGTGCAGTTCTTCCTATTGTCGTACAGTCTGGCGAAAAAGAGCGGACGAAGAACGAGTTCCGCTCTGCGTTTGAGCATCTGGTACTCTCCTTGCCGCGGTCCCTCTACCAAGGCCAACCGATTCAAGAAGCACTATTTGCGGCAACCGATGAAGAACAATCGACTGTTAGGATGGCTGTCGCTCCACCTGATCTCGGGACGACCGAAGGCACGATCAGCGCGACTGACGCCGTAGTCCTAGCGTTCCTGCGGTCATGGCTTGCCAACACCGGCGCACGGGAGACCGAATTGTTGGATGATTTGTTGGCTCGAAGACTATATAAGCGTCTCTTCGTATTCACGAAAGAGCGCAGCGAACCGGATTGGAACGCATTCATCGAGCACTGGGAACGTCTATCACCCTCACGGAAAGTGGCAGCTTACGTGGAAATTGAGGGAAAAATAGCTGAAGCGGTTGGAGCGAGAATGCACTCTGCGCCAACCACGACAACCGTGACCCAAAAAATAGCCGATTTGATCCAGCACCGGGCCCAAGCTCGTCTGCCAATCATATTGATTGATATTCCCGGCTCCCGCCCCGGGGCTGACTTTCCTTTGTATTACGTGGTGGAGGCGCAAAGACGGGCTCTCCGAAGGGACGAACGTGCTGTAGGCGAGGTTCAGCCGAGTGAAGTGTGGAAGAACTTTGGGTCGCGCCTTCGCGATTCGGCGGGTAAGATCAGAGTGTTCTGCCATGCGGATTTCATAGACGCGGTAAGCGCTGCCGTGGCCCGTGATGAATTCCTCGGTATTTTGGAAAAAGTTGCGCAGGCCAACCTATGAGCGGTGCGCCTATCGTCTCTTTGCGAAACCTCAAAGTTAAGAACAAGGGCTTTGTCGTAGACATTAAGTCCGAAGATTCGGATGTGAAGCCCTTTGTTGATGCTGTCCGAAATCATGCCGACCGCGAAAGGGATGCGCTAGGGTTCCTCCCTGCTCCGGTTTACGATGACGCGGCAGCCCGCGGAAACCTGCTCGTCGCGTTGGTCACGACCAACCGTGAATACGGTGGACATGTGTTGTTCGGTGGCACGTTTCCTCATGCCCGCATATTTCAACTCTTTGTGGTTGAGCATTTTAGGAACAAGGGCGTCGCCCAGGAGCTAATCACACATTTGACCAAGATGCTGGAGGAGTATGGCTACCTCAGCGTCTCAGCAACGGTAGCTGAGGATCTTCCCGCAAATGGCTTTTGGGAGAAGATAGGATTTGCCATAGTCAGACGCAGACCAGGAGGCGCCGCAAGAAACAGACTACTCAACGTTCGCATTAGACAGCTTAATACCCCAACCTTATTCGACGCTCAGCTGCCTGCCGCCGCAGACCTTGGCTTGATCGAGCAGCTGGGAGCCCAACCGGCAGTCTACGCCATTGATCTCAATGTCTTTTGGGACATCATAAAAGGGCGGCCACGATCTGAATATGCAGCCGATGTCATCGGTGCCGCGTTCAACAAACTGATTCAAATTGTTGTGGCTGAAGAATTCATCAATGAATTACAGCGCTCTTCCAAAGCCACTCCGACTGACCCTGCCCTCGAATTCGCGATGCAGTTTCCGACGCTGCCTGAACCCGAACCGATAGTACTGCAACAGTTGTTGGACGAACTAGGCCGGCTTATTTTCCCGAATCGCTTGAGCAGGGGCAATCTATCGCTCCAGGATCGATCTGATCTCGTACATCTCGCAACCGCAATCCACCACAGCGCGACGGGGTTCGTCACCAGTGACGATACGCTTTTGAAGGTACAAGATCCTCTCTACAAGAGGTACGGCATCTTCGTGTTGCACGTTAAGAATTTCGCCGCGCTGGTGAAGTCAAGCCAAATGAGAATGCCGGCGATTTCAGTCCAGCTTTCGAGCGATACTCTGCGAGTCTGGGACCGCGTCAGTGGTCACAGTCAGGCGATCAGAGCATTCCTAGACAGTTTTTCAACCCCTACGATGCTCCGGGAAGATTTCTTGGCTAGGGAGGTCGTATCTTCGGGACGCAAACGAGCAATTGTGACTTCGGGATCGGACATTGTGTGTCTGGCTTCTTGGGATGCGGCAGCGGGGTTGCAAAACAGAGCGGATGTTAGGCTGGTAGCCAACGAGGAACACCCCGCGGCCGAGGCCGCCCTCGAATGTATTATTGGAGCGGTTTGCAGCGACGCTAGCCACGTCGCTCCCGTACTGTTGAGACTCTACCTTCCCTCGGGACACGTGATGGCGGAGAAAGTGGCGTTCGTTTATGGCTTTCGCACAGTAGGCGGACCACGTGTTGATGATGTAATTCTTCAGAAGGTCTGTGTCGGACGACCCATTTATGCCGCGAATTGGCCAAAGATGCGGGCCGTGCTTCAAGTCGTTTCTGGTGTCAGCTTTCCAGAGTCACTTCCGACATTTGTTGCGCATGACCAACTCATTTCCTTACGAACTGCTGATGGTGTTTCTCGCGACGTCAAGTTAACAGACCTTGAAAGGTTGCTGGCACCAACATTGATTGTCCTTCCCGGACGTCCCGCGAATATTGTCCCAATCAGGCGCGGTTATGCCGATCAATTGTTAGGAGCGTCGCGTCAGTTGTCATTGTTGCCTGGGCGTGAGGCCATGCTATTTTCTGAACGCGTATATTTCAGCGCGCCAAGGAACTTCAACCTTTTCAAGGTGGGAGTCCCTCTCCTGTTCTATGAATCTGGTCGGGATGGCGGGCGTGCATCTGTGACGGCGTGCGCACGCATCGTTCACACAAAGGTTCTAAGGAAATCTGACATACCTCGCGTAATGCTGCGACACGGCGTCCTCGAAATCGATGATTTTGATCAGTTGACAGCGACGGACTTGGTGTCCGCCGCGACCTTTGGCAACGTGATGGTTCTGGATCAATCCGTTTCTCTCAACCGACTGCGAGAGTTAAGATGCGTCGACGCGTCGAACTTGGTATGCCCGAGACAGATAAGCGACCAGCAGCTGATTGACGTGTTAGTGGAGGGGTTCGCTCGTGCCTGAATCCGAAGATATTTTGATCTCATTGCACAGGAAATATGTATCGAGGATCTTGGAAGGGAGGAAGACAATCGAACTCCGCCGCCGCGCATTGCGCGTGTCGCGAGGAACACGGGTCTGGATTTACAGCAAATCCCCTCACGCGGTTGTGGAGGCAGTTGCGGTTATTGATCAGGTCATCAGCGCTCCGCCGAACAAACTTTGGCGAGACTACAAAGATCGGCTCGGGCTATCGGAGACGGAGTTTCGCGCCTACTTCCTGGACGCCAACTTCGGGTGTGCCCTAGTTCTAAAAAATATTCAACAACTGCCGTTTGCAGTGAGCCTAGCAGAACTTCGTCGTCATTCAGCCTCTTTCCAACCGCCACAGTTCTTCGTGCGCTTGCGGGATAATAATCCTGCGCTGCGAGCGTTAAAGATGGAAGTCTGCTTCCGGGAATTTGCTGGGAGGCGTTCGGCCTAAAGGGGGTCTCAACTGTAATTCTAGGTCAAGGCAAAGATTCTTGCGTTGCGTCATCTGCATCGTTTCGCGAGTGCTTCGGACTCTCCGAGTGCATTGTGTCTGGGTCGAGTACCCATCTGTCCATGCGTTCATACCCGAGAGCGGGACGCCCTTGCAAGTAAATTGTTCCTGATTTCTTGTCGGGCCAATAAACCCCAAGAGGAGCCGTTCGCATGTACTGATACACCTTTAGTACCTGAGGTGCACCTCCAATCGTGTAAGAGTGGTTTGGGTCGCGAAGCATATCTCGAACCACCTCAAAAGGCTCCCAGCCCAAACCACGATACGTCATGCTGGTCGGGTGCACCTTGGCCAATTTGGCAGTTAATAGCTCACGAGCCGCTTTCCCCTGATCACCAGCGAATGCGATCTTGCTCGCGATCTCGCCGGCGTGTGGCGACTTCATGCTTCGGAACACAACTTTCTTCGCCTCCTCAGAATAACAGGCCCATTGGGCCGGTCGGGCAACAAACTTATTTTCAGACTGACGGTAGGCTATCGACCACAGTTCGAACTGCTTGTTGACCCAAGAATAGCCTCCAAACAAGAAGGTCGTTGGGTCAGCTTCCACTTCCCCGACAACGTGGTCAGAGTGTTCAATTAGATGGGCCATGCTATCGAATATTTTCAAAGCGTGACTTTTCAGGGAAGATACGTCGAGTGACCCAACTCGCAAAGGCTCGTGGGCATCAATGGCGAGGCCCAGCTGTAACATCATCGGGTAGGCATCCTTGGTGTCACCCGAGAAGGCGATGGCGCAGTCGTTTCGGGGCAACGTAAGAACTTTGGGACACGTATCAAAGTTGCGCCAGTCATTCAAGCGACTGTCGGATACAAAGATCAATTCCTCACAATCCTGAATGGTTCGTACCCACGCGATTAATACTGTCATGTGGATGCCTCGTCTTATACTTCGCACAATCGTGCGCAATGTGGTACGTGCATTATATCGGTGGAAAACCGAATTCTTCGACCGGGCCGAAGGCAGTGTTCATGATTGGCATCATGGCATGGGTCTTAGCGTGAAGTGCGTAAGGCCCTAGCTCTTCACGACCCGACTCTCCCCTTCTGAATCAGCCCACCCTGTCATTTCTGCTCTCTCCAGTTCAGAAACTATGCGGAGCTGTTGGCGGTGACCACGCCCGCGACGCATCATGCCGCCTATCTTGCCAGCACACTTCGGGCAGACTATCCGCACCCTCCCGTGGCGGGGGCACTCGGCGGACAGCCTCTCAAGTTTTTGTGTTCGTTTCATCGAAGTTAGCTGCTAACTTCCTGGTCCTTGCGCGCGAGTCGCTCCCGAAACTGCCAATTTAGCGTCTTTTTCTCACAACTCGTTTGTGTACCGTCACTTGTGCGAGTACTAGAATTCAAGAATAGAATCATCAATCAAACAACTCCAACAACATCAATGAGTTAACTAGGATCACGAATTCACACCGTCGGTTTGGTTTTGTGTCGCACTCGGCCCCACGCGGCCAACTCGCTGCGGCTGTGCCGTCGGGCGCGGGATTGCCCACCCTTGCTGGCGATGTTGCGGAGAAACTGGCGGACGTGCTCAGGCGGAGACAGATGAGTGGCTGTCGCCCGGATCTCCGGCACCGGCGCACTCCAGGTGCGCGGCTCACCGTCCGGCGCCGGTAGCTCGACCCAGCTTCCGTCGGGGTTGTGAAACCCGTAGGAAAGCGTGCCGTCGCGTTTTATCATCCGGTAACTCATAATCGGCCTCAGTCCTCACGACTTGGGATTTCCATCGCCAGTTTGAGCGTACGGCTCTTCAATGCCGGACCGATACGAAATAGCCCATCAACGAATTGCCTCAGCGCGTCGTGCTCCTGCGATTCTGGGGTGATCTTCCAGTCTTGTTTACAAGCTGGACAAGCAATTAGTGGCTGCGGTTTGAACTGCAGCTCGTCGGTTAACGGAAAACTGATTTTCGCGCCACACTTGCAGCACTCGAATTGAAGCGCGATCACATCCTCTGGCTCGATGAATTGCCTGTTCTCCACTGTCATTACCTCCCTTTCTATCCCCGGTGGCCTCCAGGCTGTCTGGCTGGTCTTCCCGGGAGAAATCTTTGGGACTACAGGCCCGCTTTTTGGGCTGATGCCCCGGGCGAAGGTGTCATCAGCCACCGGGCCGGAAGCGGGCGAAACCGGCAATCCGGATTTTGAGCAACACCCTTACCAGCACATCAGCCTAAAAAGCGGGCTCTCCTCGTCACGTTCTCACTATTGTGATGTCCTCATTTCTCTGAAGCCTCATGCTCTCCCTGTAGTGAAACCTTGCCTAGCACGGCTGCGAGCGGGTTCTCGCTGGCAGAGGTGTCACCGGTAGACTTAGTAGAAGAGTCCTCTTCCGACTTTTCCCCTAACTCTGGCACTGACACGCTGGACGCCGCCTCAACGTTCCGTGACTTTTCCATTATGTCTGGCGGTGACACACCAGGGGCTAGGGAAAAGATCGCCCTACGAGAATCGTGGGTTTCGACGACCAGTGGATTGCCCTTCGAATCCCGGAGTTCCTTCAACGTGCTGATGTGTTCATCCACGGTCGCACGTTTCCACCCGAATCGCTTCACTGCCTGCTCAATGAGCTGTTCCCGAGAGGTAGGGAGCAAATGCAGGAATGGGTGTCGAGGGTAAAGGCGAAAATCCACGGCATCGAAGAACACCTCAATATCCTCGGGCTTGAAATCCATGCGGTTCTTGCCCCAACTCAGTTTGACCATCGGCGCTCGCCCGTCAGGACGCCAAATCTCGAGCACGATGTCGGGGTCTTGGGCAAAGCGCCCGCTGCCTGCGATGTCGTCGTTGTCCCCATGCATCTCCACCGCCTGGGTACGGTCCCTTTTCCGGGGATGCGCGATGACGATGACCGTACAGCCAACCTTTTGCAGCTGGCTGAAAAGGTCACTCACGACTGGCTGGCTCCCAATGTTCGCTGTGGGCGGAAAGAGCTTGGCGGCGGAGTCAATCACCAATACTTGCAGGCCGAGTGCTTTCACCCATTGAACGATCACCGCCACGCGTAACGTGGCGGTCGGTGCATCCAAGATCTGGCGCCGCTGGTCCTCAGTTAGAACATGGATCTCGGGTGACTGCTTAGCCGGTTTCAGGAAGGTATGAGCCCGCATCTTGAAGATAACCTCGGTCATTTCGAGTTCCGCGAGTCCCACGGTGAGCCCGCCTTCGACCTCCCAATCAAGGAAGCGGCCACCCACGCTTAGCGCTTCAATTAACTGCATGGCGAGGGTAGTCTTGAACGATTCCTCTTTGCCCCAAAGCACATGTATGCCGCCCTGGATGATCGTCGAAGGCACAAGCCAGACGAGCGGCTGCTCTTCCGCAAGGCGGGCAAGATCGGCAAGTGTGCGGCTTCTGGTCTCGGTCACCGCCCACCGCCTTGCACCGCGGCTAACTGCTCGCGCTCCCACGTCTCGAACGCCAGTAGAACAACCTCCTCAACCTGGCGCTTGAGCTTCGGCGAGAGAATGACCGCGGGAAAATAGTCGTAGGAGCGCCCGTTCGACGTGGGGACACTGTAGCTGGGCATGGCGAGCCACAATTGCCCGTGCTTGTTTCGAAAGACCCGGGCGTTGTCAACAATGATAGAGTCATCTGTCCCTTCGACCACCAATTCCAGGCGGGCCGAGGCGAGAACCTGAGGCTTAGTGCTGAGCGAGAAACTGAGATTTGTGATCTGCATTTTTGTTTTCCTTGTGTTCTGATTCGTTACAGCTTTCACCCGCGCGGGCTCTGTATGGCGCGAGGCTCGGTGTTTTACCTTTCTCCTTGTTCCTAACCCCATTCGCAGTGTGTCCGGTGATCATCGCTGCCTCTCGCGCCTCGTCGTCCGGCGGCGAAACCGGGGACAGCAGAGCGTTCAGCGACTCACGCGGCACACGCACAGTTCGACCGATGTGAACTGCTCGTAGCCTCCCCGACGTGATCGCACGCCGGATTGTCCGGTCGCTCACCCTAACCATCTGGGCTGCCTCGTGGATTGTGTAGGCCATCAGCTCAGGCGGTGGGCCCATGCTTCAGCTCCTTGTGGGTTGTTCGACGGCGGCTTGGTCGGCCTATTCCCTGCTGGACAACCCGGTCGAGTTCTTTGGCGGGCACAAGGCGAAGGCTGCCGAGTTTGACGGTCCTCAACTTGCCCTGCTTCGCCCACAGCCGCAGGGTCCAGTGCGATACTCCGAGAGCGGCACTCGCCTGCTCCAGCCTCAACAGTCTAGGTTCAACGGTCATCTGCTGCATTAACGCTCCTCTCATAAAATATGTTGCTAACTCTTACTTGGATGTTGTAAGCTTTAATTGTAACACGAGAGAGGGGGATTGAGCACCATGGCGTTTTCAGGCGCACTTTTCGGGAGGACTGACCTGGCCCGTCTGCTGCACATTCCCCCCTGGCTGCTTGCCAACTTCGCAGATCGCCGGTATCCGTATGGCCTCGCTCCCCGCCTCCCTGGGGGCAAAGGGCGGGGGAAGAAGGGCCTCTACACCTTGTGGGACGTGTACAAGATTGCGACCGCGTACAGAATGTTCCTATGCGACCTAAACGCTCGTCTCATTGGTGACGCAGTCAGAGAATTGTTTCCGAGGTACAAAGCCCCAATGGAAATCGCTGTGAAGGAAAGAGCAACAGACGAGGCAAGCGCACGCTGCCTTTTGATTGATCTCTACGAATACTCCAAAGGAACTTGGATGACCCAACTGCCGGAAGACAGCCGCTCCGTCGCACCTCCCGAATGGAAGGGGAAACACGCTCCCGGGAAACGAGCATTGGTTGCTTTGCGCCCCCGGAACGCTATAGCGGAGGAATTTCGACTCGGGACACTACGTGCTTTGTGCGTTATACCTTTCGACGAAACATTGAATTGGGTAGACAGTCAAGTTCTCGGACGTGAGGTCACTTTTGCAGGAACTCAAGAAACAAAGGAGAGGTAGTCCAATGGCACTCTACAAGCGCAACAAGACGTGGCACACCCATTTCTTCGTTAACGGCCAGCGATTCCGGCAGTCGCTCGAAACTAGTGACTGGCGGGAGGCTCAAGCCAACGAGAAAAAACTGATAGCGGAGGCTTCCGACGGAAAGCTGACGCATAACTCCACAACAATGGCCCGTCAGCCCTTTGGACAGGCTGCGGACGATTACGTTAATGCTCGGAAGCTGGAGCTTGCGGCGGCTAGCCAGGCGAAGGAGAAGCAGCTCCTTGTGCAACTCAGGATTTACTTCAAACAGGAACCGCTTAAGGCGATCACAGCGAAGCGGATTACTGATTACAGGGCTTGGAGGTCCGATCAGGGTGTCGGGCCAGCGACGTTAAACGCAGAGCTTGGCATTTTGCGGCGGGTTCTAAAGCGCGCGAAGCTCTGGGCGCGTGTTGCTGACGATGTGCGCCCTCTCAAGGAACCTGCGACCATCGGGCGCGCCCTAACCGAGGAAGACAAGCAACGCCTTCTTAAAACGGCGGTGATGCGGCCTGAGTGGGAAACGGCGTATCTTGCTGCGATCCTGTGCCTGAACACGACCGCGAGAAGCTGCGAGTTGAAGAGCCTGCAATGGTCGGACGTTGACCTGTTCGCCCGAACTTTGACAATCCGCACCTCCAAGACCACTGCTGGTGAGAGAGTGGTTCCTTTGACTGATGTGGCTGTTTCAGCCCTCGCAAGGCTGCGCCGTAGGGCTGAAGGATTTGGCAAGGTGGAGCAGTCGCACTACGTCTTTGCCGCCTTCGTTCCCAAGTTTACCTTCAGCGGCAAGAAAGTGATTGGCTACAACGTCACCGGCTTCGACCCGACCCGGCACGTCAACAGCTGGCGGACGGCCTGGAGAACCCTGACGAAGAAAGCGGGCTTGCCGGGGTTCCGGTTCCACGATCTCCGCCACTGCGCGATCACCCAGCTCGCCGAGGGCGGAACGTCTGATTCGACCATCATGGCGATAGCTGGTCACGTCAGCCGCCGCATGTTGGAACGGTACAGCCACGTGAGGATGGAAGCCAAGCGGACAGCGATGGAAGCCCTTGCTGTGAGCACCAAAACAGCGGGTTACGACACAAGTCACGACACAAATGTCGAGACTCTAAGAACACGCCCTGTCTAACCTATTGAGAAATTTGGTGGACCTGGTCGGGATCGAACCGACGACCTCTTCCATGCCATGGAAGCGCGCTCCCAGCTGCGCCACAGGCCCACACTGCGGTGGGGACAAATCAATTCTCGCCTACCCAGTAGGGATAGTCAAACGCGGTACCATGGAACTGATGATCCGATCTTGGGGAACAGCCCGACGGTTCCACTCCGCAAATTTACGAACTCGGTGAAAATGCGTATCCTGAGGGCAGCCCGGCTTATGAAACTCACCCTCGGATTCAGTTTGATTCTCTATCCCGCCCTGGTCGTAGCGCAGAGCGCTGCGCCGGCGCCGGCCAAGCCGACGGACGCCCCTGCACCGGTTCCGTACTCTTCTGTCAGCCAGGTGAATCTGCTGCTTTCCCAACTGGAACAGACTTCCCAATCTATGCAGCGAGATTTGTCCGGCTTGCGAATCGAAAAATGGAAGACCGACGCCAACAGCAAACGGAGATCGCAGGCTGACGCTGCCTCCATTCAGCGAAACCTGCAGACGGCGCTTCCGGAGATCGTCGCCGAGTTGAGGAATTCCCCGGACAGTCTGCCCTCAACCTTCAAGGTGTATCGCAATCTGGATGCACTCTACGATGTGTTCGTGTCGCTGGCCGAATCCACCGGCGCTTTTGGCGCCCGCGACGAATACCAGACGTTGCAAAACGACTTGAGCTCAGTTGAGACCTCGCGGCGAATGTTTGCGGACCGCATGGAAACGCTGGCCGGTTCAAAGGAAGCCGAGCTGTCAAAACTCCGGACTGACCTGCAAGCAGCCCGCGCGACCGAGAAAGTCGCCGCCCCACCCAAGAAAACCGTGGTCGACGACACCGAGCCGCCAAAGCAACCGGTCAAGAAAAAGCCCGCCCACAAAGTGCCCAAGCCGCCGGCCAGCACTTCGCCGACTCCCGACGCGACGGCTCCACCCTCCACCGCCAACCCGGCTCCGCAATAGGCTCGGCGTCTGACTCTAGCATTCTGAAAACAAACCACTTTCATCGTGGAACTTCCGCCTGCGAATTGGGGTCTAAGGATACAGGCAGGGTTTGGCCCGGCGGTAACCCTTGTGGGTGGAACTTCGGGTCGATTCAGCGGCGAGAAAAGATCCTATAATGGAGTTTGAGCCATGGGAGTGATGGCGGGAGCGTCCAGCGTGGGGAATCTCGCGGGAACCATTGGAGTCCGAGAGCAGGAATCGGCGATCGTAGGTGAACTCAAGGCTGGTTCCGAGAACGCCTACGCCTGGCTCATCGGCGAGTTTCAGCAGCCGGTTTACAGCCTGATTTACCGCCTGGTCTCCGACCCCGCCGATGCCCCCGATACCACCCAGGAAGTCTTTCTCAAGGTGTTTCGCGGCATGAAGCATTTCAACGGTCAATCCAGCCTCAAGACCTGGATCTACCGCATCGCTCTGCACGAGGCCTCGAACCGCCGCCGCTGGTGGTTCCGGCACAAGGCTCGCGAGACTTCGATTGAGCCGCTGGAAACCGATGCAAGTTCGACCGCAGCCCTGAAAGACTGTTTAGCCGACGATGCCGAGTCACCCTTCGATCGCTTCGCTCATGAAGAGGTAAGAACGCGGGTGGAAGATGAGTTGCGCAAGGTTGCCGAGCCCTATCGCACTACCGTGATTCTGCGCGATCTGGAAGAAATGTCTTATGAGGAAATTGCCGAAGTCACTCAGGTTTCTCTGGGGACAGTGAAATCACGATTGACCCGCGGACGGCAAGCCCTGAAGGAACGCCTTATTGGTTATGCGAGAGAAGTCGGCCCGGCGATGGGATTGCGGACCGCGGAACCGCGAATAGCTCCACGATCAGAGGCGGTCGCCGCAGGACGGCGATGTGAGGTGGGATCATGACATGCAGCCAGGTCAAATTGTTGCTTTCGACGTATCTTGACGGCGCTATGACCGGCAAGCTGATGCTGTCTATGGCCGGGCATCTGGACACATGCGATCGCTGCCAGCAGGAATATCTTGACCTGCGTCAGACGCAGCAGTTGCTGGCCACGGCTGGCCGCCGGAGGGTGCCGAGCGATCTGGCTTTGAAACTTCGCTTGGCGATCTCTCGCGAAGCTGCCCAGTCGCGTCAGCCGAGGCTGTCTGCCTTCTGGGTTCGTGTGGAGAATGTCCTCAACGCGTTCATGGTTCCGGCGACGGTCGGATTGGTAACTGCCGTGGTGATCTTCGGCTTTCTGATGGGCTTCCTGGCATTGCCCTTGCAAGCCGGCAGCGCTGATGTCCCACTGATGCTGAACACGGCGCCGCAACTCCAGGCGTCCGCCTTCGGTACTGCGCTTGATTCCATCAAAGACGATTCTCTGGTGATCGAAGCTTACGTCGACGCGAACGGCCGGGTGCAGGACTACCGCGTGTTGTCTAGCCCCGACGCGGTCAAGGAACTGCCCTCGCAAGTGAAGAACATGCTGATCTTCACCACCTTTCGCCCTGCCATGTCGATGGGCCGGCCGACTTCGGGTAGGGCTGTGCTCTCATTCTCGCGTATCAGCGTGAAGGGATAGCGGCGGATCCTAAGCCTTCGAAGCTTGTTCCGTTGACCCCCTGCCCGGAACCTCTTAAACTGACAGAGCAGCCGCACATCTCACCGTCCTTGCAGGAGGGTTTTCCTGGGTCATCGATTTCGAATTGCGGTCATCGCCGCCCTCCTTGGGCTGACAGCGCAGGTGTGCCTGGCGGAGAACCAACCCAACGTGACCTTGGACACAAGCGAGACGTTATTCAGCGTTCTCGCTGCGATGAATACCTGCGGCTACAACGCAGACTTGGATTCGTCCGACCCGGTGCGTTCGCAGATCCGTGCCGAGGTGGCCAAGGCGTCGCAGGCATTCGATCAGGCAAAGGAAGAAACCCTGCTCTTGTGCCAGTTCTATCATGAACATGAGCAGCCCGAGCCCTCGCGGACGCTGGCACAATACGTCTCGTTGGCGCTCACCTTGGAAGCCCCGCCGGGGTTCGTGTTCAAAGTCAAAGATGCCGATCTGCCCCCAGACGCCGCTCAGGTGGCCGGCATCGTACCCATCCTGCAGAAGTTCTACGACGTCGCGGGTTTGCACGCCATCTGGCTGCGCCATCAGGTGGTGTACTCAGGTCTCACAGTCCGCTATCATGACCCACTCTCCAAGGTCCTGTTTGACACTGAGATCTATCTGCGGCTTCAGTCCGCGGGGTATTTGGGACACACCTTCACCGTCTATCTCGACCCCATGGGAGCGCCGGGCCAGACCAACGCCCGCAACTACGGCGCGGATTACTACGTAGTGATTTCCCCCGGCTTAGGATCGGCGCTGAAGATGGAGCAGATTCGCCACACCTATCTGCATTATCTGCTGGATCCGATGGCGGCGAAGTATCCCAACAACATCAGGCGTCTGACCCCCTTGCTGTTTGGAGTGAAAAAAGCGCCGATGGATGAGAGCTTCAAGCAGGATGTTTCCCTTCTGGTCACCGAATGCTTCATCCGCGCCATTGAAGTGCGGACCAGCGGACCCGGCAAGGTGCCGGAAGATCAGCGGCAAGCGGCAGTGGAACAATCGGTCAAGCAGGGTTACATCTTGACCCGATATTTTTATGATGCGCTGGCAAAGTTCGAGAAGGGGCCCGTCGGCCTGCGAAATGCGTACCCCGGTTTGATTGCCGACATCGACCTCGGCAAGGAACAAAAATTCGAAGCGCAAGTCAAGTTTTCTACCGAAGCCGATCCGGAACTTTTGCGGGCGGCGCGCCCGGCTGAACCCCGCTTGCTGGTGACCGCTGAACAGCGCCTGTCGGCCGGAGATTCATACGGGGCCAAGAAGCTCGCCCAGCAAGCGCTGGACACGAAGAGTGAAGACCCGGGCCGGGCCTTCTTCATCCTGGCGCAAGTGGCCACTATGAACCGTGACCTGCAGGGTGCGCGCAACTACTTCGAGCAGGCCCTGGGTGTGGCGCGTGAGCCCAAAGTGGTGGCCTGGTCACATATCTACCTGGGGAGGATCTATGATTTGCAGGAAGAGCGGGCCGCAGCCCTCGACCACTATCGCGCGGCCCTGACCGCCAGCGCGCAGTTGCCCGAGGTTAAAGCCGCGGCCGAGCGCGGCATTCAGCAACCCTATGAACCGCCCAGTCGTCCCCAGTAGCGAATTGGAGCCGGGGGAAATGCATTCTGTGATACTGAAGAGAAGGCCAGAATCACAACTTTTAAGGAGAAAGCATGAAACGAGCAGCCATAACCATCGTGATGCTGGCGTGGGCTAGTTTCGTACCAGCGCAACAGGCGACGACTCCACAGAGCCAACCCTCGTCGCAGCCGAATACGGCCCAACCCCAGGCAACAACTCAGCCGGGCGCGACCGCCGCACCTCCGCAGGGGAAACGCCCGCCTCAGGCCAAGACCAAGCCCGAGTACGATGCGTATAATGCCGCGATTAAGACTGCGGCTGCCGCACCGGGCGCCCCCGTCGACCCAGTCGCGGTGGCGAAGGTTGCCGATGATTTCGCCGCCCAGTTCCCCGACAGTGAACTTCGTATTCTGTTGTTCAAAGTATCGATGCATGCCTTTCAATACGCCAACAATGGAGAGCAGATGAATGCGGCGGCGGAGAAGGTGCTGAAGATTGATCCCGATGATCCTGAGGCCCTGGTTGGCGCTGCGGAGTACATCGCGGAGCATACTCGCGACACCGACCTCGACAAGGACCAACGTTTGGCGCAGGCGCAGAAATACTCCTCGCACGCCATCGATACCGTCGAAACCGATGTTGCCATCCCCGCCGGCACTCCCCAGGAAAAGATCGACGCTTACAAGGGATTTGTGCGTTCCTCCGCATATTCTGTTCTGGGCACCATCGCCTTCAACCAGGAAAAATATCCTGATGCTGAAAACTATTTCCGCAAATCGGTTGACGCCTTACCGTCGCAGCCGGATCCGGTCGTGGTTCTGCGCCTGGCGATTGCCCTGGACAAGCAAAACAAGTATCCGGAAGCCCTTAAGGAAGCCAATCATGCGGTGGACCTGACTCAGGAAGCGTCGGTGGCTGGGAAGCTCGCACGTCAGGAACGCGACCGGTTAGTGCAATTAACCGGGGGCAGCAGTCCCGCGCCAGCGTCCAAACCACCTGCGGGTGCTGCCCAGAACCAGAACCCGTCTCCGCATTAACGGGAGATTCAGCTAGAAACCATTACCGGGCCTCTGCTTGCTGACTGCGGTGGATATGCTGCGCCCCTTTTGAACTGATGAAATCACGCGACATGGCGGACCTGGAGCAAACTCTTGGCTACCAGTTCGTCCGGCGGGAATTGCTGGAACAGGCTCTGACCCACAGCTCGCAAGCGCGGGAGGTGGAGTCGGCCCAACCCGTTGCCAGCAAGCGCAACGGCGATAACGAACAGCTCGAGTTCCTGGGCGATGCGGTTTTGGGACTCATCACGACCGAAGAGTTGTTCCATCACTTCCCCCAGTTCCGTGAGGGCGAGTTATCCAAGCTTCGGGCCCACCTGGTGAGCGAGAAGCATCTAATACGGGTGGCGCAGGTTTTGGAACTGGGTCAGTATCTGCGCCTGGGGCGGGGCGAAGAAAAGAGCGGAGGTCGCAACAAGACTGCTCTGCTGGTGGATGCCTTGGAGGCAATTTTGGGGGCCATGTATGTCGACAGCGGATTGGAGACCGTGCGCCGGGTCGTGCTGAACCACATTGTGTCCCCAGAACTGGAAATTATCGCGCGCAATGGCAGTAACCTGCCCCTGAACGACTACAAGTCCGCGTTGCAGGAAAAGCTGCAGGCCATGGGACGTCCCCAGCCGACCTATGTTTTGGTGAAAGAGCGCGGCCCCGAGCATAGCAAGACTTTTACCGTCCAGGCGCGGCTGCTGAAAGCCGATCAGCCCGAAACCGAACTGGTGGGACAAGCTGAAGGATCGACGAAGAAGAATGCCGAACAGGGAGTTGCCCGCCAGTTGCTCGAATATCTGGAATCGCCGCCGTCCGGCAAACGCAGCCGGGTGCCGGGCGAAGGACCCGTGGCAAAGCCATGACAGAAGTGGCCTCCCGACCGCGAGCCGAATGGCCCAGTTCCATGCAATCGCTGCTGACCACCATAGTCATCGCCGTGTTTGTCATTGTGTTCGTGGTACAGGCTTTTCAGATTCCTTCGGAGTCAATGGAGAACACTCTTTTGATCGGGGACTATCTATTGGTGGACAAACTGCGCTACGGCGGCGGTGGAACCTGGAATTATCTGATGCCGTACCGTCCCGTGCATCGAGGGGACATCATTGTTTTCCGCTATCCGCTCAATCCTACGCAGCATTTTGTGAAGCGAGTGGTAGGAGTGCCGGGCGACCGGGTAAGGCTCATCGATCGGCAAGTGTATGTGAACGGTACATCTCTGCGGGAAAACTACGTGGTCCATAGCTCGGTGGTGCACGACGTTTTTCGCGACGAATTCCCCCGCCTCAACCTTCCGGTTCCGGGCCTGGACGGGGCCTGGTGGCTGCAAATGAAGAAGTTAGTGGAAGATGGTCAACTGATTGTTCCGCAGGGCAGCTATTTTGTGCTGGGCGATAATCGTGACGAAAGCAGCGACAGCCGCTACTGGGGTTTTGTCCCCCGGGAAAATATTATCGGACGGCCTTTGCTGATCTATTGGTCGCTGCGCAGCATTGATGAAGATATGCAGGTAGCGTCCACGCCGGGTGATAAACTTTATCACTTCGCCTATGCGGTCAGTCATTTGTTTCGGATCACCCGCTGGGACCGCACGTTTCGGTTGGTCAACTAAGGACCGGGCCTCGCCCGGCAACGACACCGCGAGAAGACAGGAACTTGATGCCTAACAAGGAAAACCCCCAGCCCGACAAACCGCGCGAAACCACCATGGAATTCCTCGCGTCACTGGCGGCCGTGTTGGTGACCGGCCTGTTCATCATCACATTTGTCCTCCAGGCATTCGAAATTCCGTCGAGTTCCATGGAGAATACCCTCCTCATCGGTGACCACGTTTTCGTGAACCGGGAGCAGTTCGCGCCTACTACACACTGGATGGGCCCACTTCTTCCTTATCGCTCCATACGGCGCGGGGACATTGTGGTCTTTCTTTCGCCGGCCGAGCCTGGTCTCTACGTCGTGAAGCGCATCATGGGCATTCCGGGCGATCGCATTCATTTGCGCGACGGCGTCGTCTACCGCAACGGCGGAAAGCTCGAGGAGCCCTACGTGATCCATCAGGGCATGGCCTACAACCCCTACCGCGACAACTTTCCTGCGGTGCCGCCTTCGGAGTTCAACAACGTCGCACCAAATTGGCAACTAACCCTCAAGGATCACATCCAGGGAGACGACATCGTCGTCCCCCCAGACAGCTACTTCGGCATGGGCGACAACCGCGATGTCAGTTACGACAGCCGCTATTGGGGGTTTATCCCGCGGGAAAATGTGATTGGCAGGCCGATGTTCATTTATTGGTCGTTCGAGACTCCACCCAATCAGTATCTGGAAAGAGAAGTCAGCCAACGGATCGGGTTCCTGGCGCACGTGTTGATTCACTTCTTCGACGAAACCCGCTGGCGCCGCACGTTCAAGGTGGTGCAGTGAGATTTCTCCGCTCCAGACGCGGAATGATCGTCCTGGGACTCGTTCTCCTGGCAGGGATCTGCCTGGTCCGGCCCGGAGCCAATTGGCTGCGGGCCCGGATCGTCACTTCTATCAGCTTGGCTCTGGAGCGATCGGTGGATGTCTCTTCTGTGAGCCTGCGTTTTCTGCCCCAGCCGGGATTTGATCTGGGAAACTTCGTTGTACATGATTCTCCCGAATTCGGTGCTGAGCCAGTGTTGCGGGCTCAGGAAGTCACCGCCCTGTTGCGGATCAGCTCACTTCTGCGTGGACGGTTGGAGATCGCCACTCTCAGCCTTACCGAACCGAGCCTTAATCTGGTACGCAACCCGGAAGGCCACTGGAATCTGGAAAACCTGGTGGAGCGTGCCGACAAGATCTCGGCAGCTCCCACCGGCAAAGCGAAAACGGAAAAACGGCCAGCTTTCCCTTACATCGAGGCCCGCCACGGCCGAGTCAACTTCAAGTTCGGTCCGGAAAAAAAGCCTTACGCCCTGACCGACGCGGATTTTTCCTTGTGGCAGGATTCGGAAAACACCTGGAGCATGCGGCTGAAAGCGCAGCCTACGCGCACCGACTTCAATCTCAGTGACACCGGCATTCTCCGGGTCACAGGATCATGGCAGAGAGCTGGGGCATTGCGGGACACTCCTCTCCAGTTCACCTTTCTTTGGGACCGCGCCCAACTCGGGCAACTCACCAAGCTGACCTACGGCAGCGACAAAGGCTGGCGGGGCACCGTGCGGATCGCAGCAGGACTCTCCGGTACACCGGCTCATCTCGCCGTAACCACCGAGGCCGCGGCGGAAGACTTCCGTCGCTATGACATTCAGGGTGGTGGCGCCGTGCGTCTGGCCGCGCATTGCACGGCTCAGTACAGTTCGATCGACAACACGCTTTTCGATGGCAGCTGCACCGCCCCCATGACCGATGGCGCGATCCTCCTCACCGGCAGGGTCGCCAATCCTTTGGGGCCGCGCAGCTATGATCTCGTGCTCAAGGCTGAGAGCGTGCCCATGCAACCCCTGGCGTCGCTCGCCAGGCACGCCAAGCTCGGCCTGCCGGATGATCTGGTCGCAACCGGCAAGCTAAACGCGACGGTGAAAATCGTGAGCCCCGGCCAGGAACGCAAGACCTCATCAGGTTGGCAGGGAGGCGGAGAGATTATCGGATTCCGGTTGCGCGACGGCGTCAACAGCACCGATCTTACGCCGAGTGATGTTTCGTTCACCATCGCTTCGGACGGAATGGCCCCCCGCGTCACCGTGAACCCGTTCCGTCTTCCTCTCGGGCACCTGGTTCCTGCGGTGTTGCAGGGAACTTTTTCGCATGATGACTACGACTTCGAGTTAAAGGGAGAGGCGCAACTGCAGAGGCTCTTGCAAGCGGCGAAGACGGTCGGAATCCCCACTCTACAAACCGCCGCAGAAGGCTCCGCCAAACTGGATGTTCGCATTGCTGGAACTTGGGCAAGGTTTGCGCCGGCGGAAATCACCGGAAACGCCCACCTTCATTCAGTTCGAGCCCGTATGCGTGCACTGGATGTACCGTTCGACATCGTGGTTGCCGAGATCAATCTTGGCCCCGGTCTCACCCAAGTGAACAACTTGACCGCGACCATGGCGGGAACTTCATGGCGCGGATCACTGGCCCTTCCGCGACCGTGTGCCGCGCCGAATCCATGCCCAATTCGCTTCGATTTGCACGCCGACCACATCGCAACCGACCAGTGGGCCGCGTTGCTGTTTCCTAAAGCTCAGAAAGAGCCGTGGTATCGCTTCGGCTCGGCCCCGATTCGCTCCGGTAGTTCCAGCTTGCTGGCGCTCGATGCCAGCGGAAACCTCACTGCGGATAAGATTGTGGTTCACGGCATCATCGTGAACAAGGTGTCCGCAAAAGCTCAGGTGCAGGGCGGAAAGATCGAGATGAAGGATTTGCGTGCCGAACTGTTGGGAGGCCGGCATCTCGGCGACTGGAGGGTGGATTTCACCTCCCAGCCGCCTCAATATACGGCGAGTGGAGGGGTTGATCGCCTGGCCCTCGGCCAGCTTGCCACAGCTATCGATAATGCCTGGATCACTGGCACCGTCACCGCAAAGTACCGCGTCGATGCCTCCGGACTCACTGCCAACGAGGTCGTTGCCTCCGCAACCGGAACGCTTCGAGTCGAAGCCAGGGACGGACTGCTGCGCCATGTCGTTCTCTCTGAAGGTGACGGGCCACCTCAGATGCGACATTTGACCGCCGGTTTGGCCCTGCGTGATGGCAAGTTCGAGATTCGGGAGGGTGAACTCGAGACCGAAGTCGCGCAATATCAGTTGACCGGCACCGCGTCCTTGGGACGAGTCTTGAACCTGAAGTTGACCCGCGACGGCGCCCCCGGCTTCAACATCACCGGCACGCTTATCCAACCCCGCGTTACGCCGCTCGTCGCCCCGAACGCACAAGCCGCCTTGCAACACTAGGAGAACCCGCGATGAAAACATCTAAGACCATCACGAGAAATCAGCCCACAAGAGACAAATTGGAACGCGAAGCCGCGCTCTTCTACTCGGGAAACCAGAACGATAGAACCGAAGTGCAAACATTTCAGAAAGCCTCCATACGTTCGCTACTGAGAGGTTTAGGTTGATCCCTCACCTTGCCGCCACATACCCCGGCCCCCGCAGCACTTTCCCTGGCCTGGCGCCCGTCATCTTTCCCTGATCAATCACCGCAACCCCGTTCACCAGCACATACTCCATGCCTTGCGACAACTGGTTGGGCTCTGCGAACGTGGCCAGATCGCGCACGGTCGCAGGATCGAAGATCACAACATCCGCCCACATGCCCTGCTTCAGCACTCCACGATCGGTCAAGCGCATACGCTGGGCCGGCAGACCAGAGAACTTGCGGATAGCGTCTTCCAGCGTTAACTTTTTCTCTTCACGAACGTATTTCCGAAGAATGCGCGGAAACGTCCCATAGGCTCGCGGATGGGGATGCTCCTGCCCCAAAATGCCCTCAGGCGATGCCCCCTCCGAATCGTTGTCGATCGACACCCACGGCTGCTGCAGGGCCAAAGCAACGTCCGGCTCTGACATTCCGAATACCGCTACAAAGGTGAAAGCCTTGTCCTCGATGAGCAGATCAAACAATGCATCCATGGGGTCTTTATTCCAGAGCTTGGCAATCTCCGCCAGTGTCTTTCCCTGCAAAGGCAGCAGCTTCGGATTCTGCACGACTCCAATCAAAACCGACTCCGGTCCGGGGATCTCCTGCCACTCGTTGTCCCACTCCGTCGACGGAGTCTCCATGTCTTTGCGCATGTGGGCGCGTGCTGCCGGATCTTTCAACCGCTCCACCAGCTTGGCGTCGCCGCCATCGTGCGCCCATTGCGGAACAAACGCAGAAAGATTGTTGAACCATGCGGGGTAGGCATATGTATTGGCGCTGACATCGATTCCCTGAGCGCGCGCCGCATTGATCTTGGCCACTACCTCCGGCATACGGCCCCAGTTTTCCTTGCCGGCGACTTTGATGTGCCATATTTCAACCGGGATGTGAGCTTCGCGTCCAATGCGCAGAGCCTCGTCAATCGCGGTAAGTACTGCGTCACTCTCGTTGCGCATGTGGGTCGCGTAAATGCCGCCAAGCTTTGAGGCCTCGCTCGCCAGCGCAATCAGCTCTTCGGTCTTGGCATAGGGCGCCGGCGCATACTCCAAGGCCGTCGAAACACCCACCGCGCCCTCCAGCATGGCCTGCCGCACCATGGCTTTCATTTGTTCGAGCTGCGCTGCCGAGGGTTGTTTGTCGTCGTCGCCGAGGACCATGCGCCGAACTTGCGTGGCACCGACGTAGCTGGCCAGATTGATACCGATGCCCTGCTTCTCCAGCTTGCCGAAATATTCGCCCAAGGTCCGCCATTCTGGGTTGAGATGGTAATGATCATAGGTCGCGCGGTCGGCTGCGATGATGGCATCGTTGAGTGGCCCGGCCGAATTCCCTTCTCCGGTAATTTCGGTGGTAATGCCCTGGTAGATTTTCGAAGGCACACGCGGTTCAACCTGGATGGTCAACTCCGATTGCCCCAACATGTCAATGAACCCCGGCGCCACCACCTTGCCCTGCGCGTCGATGGTGCGCGCCCTTGCAGCCTCCCTCAGATTGCCGATGGCGGCGATTCTGCCGTCACGAATTCCGAGATCACCCGAATACCACGGGGAGCCAGTGCCGTCGATAATGTGGCCGTTGGTGATGACCAGGTCGAAAGCTAAGCGTGAACCAGCCGTCTGTGCCGGAGCAATCGGGCTCGCCGAAACCATTGCGAGAACAACAGCCAGAACTGCCCACTCGCCACCGCGAAACAATCCCTTCATGTACGACCTCCGCTTGAAGTTCGTGCTCTCCATGCCAGCGTCAATCCCATCAAGCTCCAAATTCCCAATGCCAGCCATTCGTAGGAACTGAAGTGTCCGGGAATGGCGGGCACAACCTTCATAAGTATCATGAGCAGGCTGACCGCCACACCTGCCATGGCGATTGCCCGCTCCACCGGCTTCGGCCGCATCCAGAAGTAGGCAGCGCACGTCCCCAGCCAGCCTAACGCGGAAGCCACTGAACCAACCTCTGTGATCGGAACCAGAATCGCATCCCCCAGAAACATGCACGCCGCAGTCGCCATTCCAACCCACACCACCGCCACCGACGGCGTCCGATTCCGGGGATGCACCTCACCGACTCGCGGATCCACCAATCGACGGCGACCCATGGCAAACAGCACGCGGCTTGCGGCCACCAGATTGCCGTTGAACACCTTGAGCAACGAGAGCAGCGCCGCCGCCAGAATCAAACTCACAATCCAGCGCGATCCCACTGCTCGCTCAAATGCCACCGCCGTCATGAATTTGTCATTCGTGAGTTGGTGCCACGGTGCAACGTATCCGACCGCGGCGATGATGATGGTATAGAACAAGATTCCGACCGCGATCGCCATCCAGATCGCAGTGAAAAACTGACGTGCTTTGAATTCCGGCCTCGCTTCCTCGGCCCCTTTCACGACGGATTCGAAACCTGTCATAAAGTAAGGCACAATCTGCATCACCAGCAGCACCGAGACAAACCCACTATGGGTGAAGAGAGGTGGAAAGTTGCGCGGCGAACCCTTACTGACGCCGACGGCGACGATCAGCAGAAACAGCGCCAATGTTCCGAAAGTCGCCCAGTTCTGGAAAGTAGCACTCAGCCGGATGCCGCGATAGTTCATCCCTGTGAGCAATGCCGTCAGCCCCAAGCCGATGACTAGATGAGGAAGGTACACCGGTCGCCCAGCGATGCGATAGATTTCCACGGAATCGAGCGCGGGAAAGATGTAGCCCGCGATCCTGCCGATCGCGACCGCCTCCCACGGGCACACAATGAAGTAAGCCAGAAACATCATCCAGCCCGTAGCGAAGCTGACCGGCTGAGGAAACACTTTGGCGGTATATGCGATCTCAGCCGCGGCATCCGGAATTGCTGCCACCAACCGCCCATACACGAAGCCGATGGGTAAGAGCAAAGCCCCGCCAACTGCGAAGCCGAGAATTGCGCCCAGTGTGCCGCCGCGCAGCAGCCAGTCGTCCATCACGACCAGCCATCCCACCCCCACCATGCTTCCCCACCCCAGGGCGAAGTAGTCCACGGCGCGCAGCTTGCGGGCGAGAGTAATCACGGGATAAGGCGCGAATTATAAAGCATCGCTGCAGTTGCCCGTCGCAGCCGCTGCCTGTGCTATGTTTTAACTTCGTCATTCTTCTCAAGAGGCACTTATGCCCCGATACGAATATCGCGCCATCGGTCCGATTCCAGCGGCCGAGAAGGCATTCTTAACCTGGATCGACAAGCTCGAACAGGAGTTTATCAACCGCGATCCCGACCATCGTGCCAACGTGGTGCGCAACGCGCTGCATGAACTTTACCTGGCGCGTCCCTACAGCGCGCCGCACCCGAGCGCTCCGCTCGCCGAGCAGGTAATGATTCACTCCTTCGATTCTCGGAATGCCACGCTCGAGCCCGAGTCGTACGGTGACGTTGACGTCACCAGGTACAACGAGCGCAAGCCCCTGATCTGGTTCTGGATGATGTATGACCGCTCACCGGCTGGCTTGAACCACTGGCTGGGACATCGGGTTCGCGCCATGCTTGCCCGCCATGTCTTCAAGTTTTGCGGAAAGAACGTGAAGATTTTCCACGGAGTCGAAGTCTCCTATGGCTACAACCTCACCGTGGAAGACAACTGCACCATTCACAAGTACGTGCTGCTGGACGACCGCGGCGAAATTATCATCCACGAAGGCTCGTCAGTCTCTGATTACGCCAACGTTTACTCTCATGCTCACGACCTGAACGACGGCATGATCGTGAGCAATGAACAAACCGAAATTGGACCGAGAGCCCGCATCACCTATCACGCCACCGTAATGAGCGGCGTCAAGGTGGGCGAGCATGGAATGGTGGGATCGATGGGCGTGGCGTCGAAGAATGTGGAGCCGTTCCACATCGTCGGTGGCATTCCGGCCAAGACCATCAAAGTGAAATCCATTGCACCGGAAGAGGTGCAGAAGGCGTTTGTGAAACGGTAGTAATCTTAATGAGAAATCGTCGAAGAATTGTTCAAATGCTCGTTGTTCTACTCGTGCTGGGATCTGGGTTCGCGCCAGCGCAAGAAAAGGCGGAACCTTCCACATCACAGGCCACAGAGCAAGTCCCACCGAAACGCGTTCGTGTGTCAATGGGAGTCCTGCAAAAGACGATCGTGAGCAGAGTTTACCCTACGTACCCGAAGGATGCGAAAAAGAAAAGAATTCAGGGGCCAGTGCATATGCTCCTGCTAATCAGCACGACAGGAGACGTCGAGAGCATCAAGCTGATCGATGGCGACCAGCAACTCGGCGAGGCGGCCATGGATGCAATCAAGCAGTGGAAGTTCAAGCCGTACGTGCTGAACGGTACGCCGGTCGAAGTGGAAACGACATTCACGTTTAATTTCACGCTCTCTGGCGGCTAGGAAGGAGCGCTCTCAAGGGTCTATCACGCCTCCCCATGTTAGTATCAACTCCAGCCCAGAATGACCCTGCAACACGTTGACATTTTCTTCAAAGTGATCGCGTTCTTGTTCGCGATCAGCTTTCACGAATCGGCGCATGCCTGGATGGCCAACCGCCGCGGCGACCCCACCGCCCGAATGCTGGGACGAATCAGCCTGAATCCCATCAAGCATATCGACCCTGTCGGGACGATCCTCCTGCCACTGATCGCGATGGTGACACATTTTCCCCTGCTGGGCTGGGCAAAACCCACTCCTGTGGACCCACGCAATTTCAAGAATCCGGTTCTGGACGACATACTAACTGCAGTGGTTGGGCCTACCAGTAATTTCCTGGTTGCCGCTGCCACGGTGCTGGTTCTGGGCGGTCTTGCTTTCCTTGCGCCCGGCGGTTGGCCAGTCCTGCACGGAGTTGTCAATGGTTACATGGCCAGCGACTCCCTGTTTGTTCCGGTAGATCTGCTTCTCTACGACCTTATGATCATCAACGTTGTGCTGGGGGTTTTCAACCTGATCCCTGTGCCCCCACTTGACGGGAGTCACGTACTACGTCATTTCCTGCCCGAGCGAGTGCGGCAGGTCTACGACATGGCGGGAATTTTCGGCCTGATGGCGCTGGTGTATCTAGCCCCAGGGCTTCTCGGCCGCTTGATCGGTCCGGTGATTGGTGCGTTCAGCGCGGCCTTGCTGTCCATGGCGCCATCATGACGAGTCCGATGCCCTCACCCCACGCTCGCAAACGCGTCCTCAGCGGTATGCGCTCCACCGGCAAGCTGCACCTCGGTAACTACGTCGGCGCCCTGCAAAACTGGGTCGGCATGCAGGACCAGTATGAATGCTTTTTCTTCGTGGCCGATTGGCACGCGCTCACCACGGATTACGCCGACACCGCGCACGTGAAAGAGAATTCGATAGAAGTATTACTGGACTGGCTGGCGGCCGGACTCGATCCCGAACGCTGCACCATGTTCATTCAATCGCACGTGCCCCAGCACGCCGAGTTGCATCTGCTGTTCTCGATGATCACGCCCCTAGGCTGGCTGGAGCGGGTGCCGACCTACAAAGAACAGCGGGAGAATATCGCCGGGAAAGACCTGGGCACGTACGGCTTTCTGGGCTACCCCGTGCTCCAGGCCGCTGACATTCTCATCTACAAAGGTGACTTCGTGCCGGTCGGCGAAGATCAGGTGCCGCACGTGGAACTAACCCGCGAGATCGCCCGCCGCTTCAATCAGTTCTACAATCTCAACGGAAAGGCCGTTTTTCCTTAGCCTCAGCCGCTGCTGACGCGCACCCCCAAGCTCCCAGGCACCGACGGCCGCAAGATGTCGAAGTCCTACGGCAACACCATCATGCTTACCGATCCCGAACCAGTGGTACGGCAGAAGTTGAAGACCATGGTCACCGATCCGGCCCGCATCCGCCGTACCGACCCCGGCAATCCCGACGTTTGCCCGGTGGGCGACCTGCATAAGATCTTCAGCGATTCCACCACCATGGCCAAAGTGAACGCCGGGTGCCGTTCGGCGGGCATCGGATGCATCGAATGCAAGGGCTGGGCGGCGGACGCCCTGGTTAACATTCTTGTCCCCATGCAGGAGCGCCGCAAGAAATACGAAGACAATCCGCGGCTGGCGTGGGATATTCTTGAGGCAGGCTCCGCCAAGGCTGGCAAGGTAGCGTCGGCCACCATGGCGGAAGTTCGGGACGCATTACACATGTCGCTGGATTACGAGGGCCGTTAGCAAAGTAGTGGACCGATGCCAAACATTTTCCAAACCGCGGGGGCAAATGCACTGGCACAGACCGCGCTGCCAGATTCTCCCGTTCCGCAGAAGAAAGAAAGCGACTCGCCTTTCTCCGTCGCCGTTACCGACGTCTACGAGGGTCCTCTCGACCTGCTCCTCGATCTGATCCGCAAGCAAGACATCGACATCTACGACATTCCTATCGCCAAGATCACAGCCCAATATCTGGCTTACGTCGAGAAACTTCGCGAGCTGGATGTGAACATCGCCGCCGATTTCATCTACATGGCAGCGGTACTGATCCACATCAAGTCGAAGATGCTGTTGCCCCGTGATCCGGCGGTTGGTTCGGAAGAAGCAGAAGACCCGCGGGCAGAGTTGGTCAACCGGCTCATCGAACATGAAAAGTTCAAGTCTGCCGCGCAGATGCTGATGCAGAAGCAGCAGATCGAAGACGCAGTCTGGTCAAACCCGGCGATCAAAGAATTTATGGACGCCGAGGGGACAGAGCCAGAGATCGCGGCCGACGTCATTGACCTGGTCAAGACATTCCAGGTAATCCTGGATCGCGCCCGCCATCGCCCCATGATTCAGGTGGACGAGGAGACGGTCACAGTCAGCCAGATGATCGAATACCTGCGGCGGCGGCTGGCGCTGGAAGACCGGCCCATCCGATTGAAACTGCTGCTGCGCAACATCGAATCCCGCCAGACGCTGGTTTGCATGTTCCTGGCGCTGCTGGAACTGGTACGATTGCAGGCAATCCAGTTGCGACAGGACCGCCTGTTCGGCGAGATCCTGGTACGCAAACATGTTGGTTTTGAGTCCGTCATCGCCGCCCAAGCAGCGGTACGGGATGATTGGCGCTAGCGTGCATCACCAAGAGGCAGGTATAAAGCTGCCCGCGAATCTATGAGCCTTAAAGCCAAAGTCGAAGCCATCATCTACGCCGCGGAAACTCCCATTACGCTCGATCAGCTCATCCAACTGGCGAAGGAGTCGGTCATCAACGACGGCGCTGCCGATGAAGCCGAGATTCGCTCCCAAGTTCGTGCAGCTCTGGAAGAGCTCGCCTCGGACTTTGCGACGGCCGACCACGGCATCGAGATCCGCCAGGTCGCCGGCGGATATCGCATGTCAACCAAGCCTGAGCAGCATGACGTGGTGCGGGCATTCGCCAAGAGTTTAAAGCCTCCCATCCGCCTCTCCATGCCCGCGCTGGAGACGCTGGCCGTCATCGCCTACAAGCAGCCGGTCACCGTGCCCGAAATCAATGAAATTCGCGGCGTGGACTGCAGTGGCGTCATCGCCACCCTTCTGGACCGTAAGCTGGTCACAACCTCTGGACGCAAAGCCGTGATTGGCCGTCCGATTCTCTACAAAACTACCAAAGAGTTTCTTCTGCGTTTTGGCTTGAGCGACGTCGGCGAACTGCCCAGCATGGAAGAGTTTGAGAAGTTGGTTGCCGAGTCGTTTCAAGGCGACTTGTTGCCCGTGCAGGAGACAGCCGAATCGAAGGCCCCCGGCGACGGCACCGAAGAACACACGCTGGCCGCAGTTCAACCCAGCGAGAATGATCCCGCGGCTTGAACCCCGCGGACATCTAGATGGCAGCAATCCTTGCCCGAATTCCCATGCCCACTGAGCGCTTACAGAAAATCATCGCCGCTGCCGGCATCACCTCCCGCCGCAAGGCAGAGGCGTTGATCACCGGCGGATTGGTATCGGTCAACGGGCAAGTGGTTACAGAACTAGGGAGCAAAGCCGACCCCGAGCACGACCACATTCGCGTCAATGGAAAGCTACTGCATGGGGCGGAACGGCATGTGTACCTGCTGATGAACAAACCCAAGGGCTACGTCACTACCCTGAAAGATCCCGAACACCGCCCCACCGTGATGGACCTGCTGCATCGGGTGAAAGCCCGCGTTTACCCCGTCGGGCGCCTCGATTACGCAAGCGAAGGCCTGCTGCTTCTCACCAATGACGGCGAATTCGCCAATCTCATGATGAAAGCCGCTTCGCATGTGCCCAAGACCTACATGGTCAAAGTGGCAGGCACCCCTCCGCCGGAGGGTCTCGATCGCCTGCGGGAGGGGATCTCGATCCCAACCGACCACGGAAAAAGAGTAAGAACGGCGCCTGCCAGAATCCAGGTGATCCGCAACGCCGCCAACCCCTGGTACGAAGTCACACTGACCGAAGGCAGAAACCGCCAGATCAGGCGCATGTTCGAAGAGATTGGCCATCACGTGGAAAAAATCAAGCGGGTGCGCTATGGCCCGCTCCAGTTGGACGTGCATCCCGGAGAATATCGCAAGCTCTCTGCCGATGAAGTCGACAAACTGAAAGCGCTTATTCCTACAAGCCGCCGCAAATAGAATTTTCTCTGTGTTCCTCTGTGTCCTCTGTGGTTAGGCTTTTCGACCGAGCCGCAGATGACACCTTCCCCAACAACGTGATAAAGATTAAGTAGCCAGCATGACCGACTTCAGCCAGTTTGTGCCCGCTCATATTCGGAGCTTGGGCGGGTACACTCCCGGCAAATCGCCGCGCCAAGCGCAGCGGGAGAGCCACGTGAATTGCATCAAAATGGCCTCGAATGAAAACCCCTGGGGACCGTCGCCCAAGGCCGTAGCCGCCATGCAAGCTGTTCTCAACGACTGTAACATCTACCCTGACAACGACTCCAGCGATCTGCGCGATGCGTTGGCCAATCGCCATGGAGTGCAACCGGACCAGATCGTCCTGACCGCCGGCTCAACCTCACTGCTGGGCATCATTGCGCGTACGTTGTTAGCACCCGGACTCAACGCGGTAACCAGTGAGCGTTCGTTCATCGTCTATCCAATTGCGACCCAGGCCGCCGGCGGCCAACTGATCCAGGTTCCGATGCGCCGCGACAGCTTTGATCTGAAAGCCGTGGCCGCGGCCGTGGACGGCAACACCCGCATCATTTATGTCTCCAACCCCAACAATCCCACCGGGACGCTTGTGGCCGCGCCCGATCTTGACGGTTTTCTCGATAAGCTTCCCGAACACGTCATCTTGATTCTGGACGAGGCCTACTACGACTTCGCCCGGCATTTCGCCACCCAGCGCGGCCTGGACTACTCGCACTCCCTGCAATATGTAAACCAGGGCCGCAAAGTCGTAGTGCTGCGGACCTTTTCAAAGACGCACGGACTCGCCGGAGTTCGTGTGGGATATGGAATTGGACCGGCCGAGTTGATGTCCTACTTCGCCCGCATGCGGACGACCTTTTCTGTCTCCGCCCCGGCGCAAGCAGCAGCACTGGCCGCGTTGCAAGATGAAGCTCACGTTCAAAAGGCGCTGGTGAACAATGCGGAACAGGCCGAGCGTCTCGGCGAAAGCTTGCGGGAACTGGGATATGAACCGGTACCTACCTGGGCAAACTTCCTCTACTGTGAGCTCGGCGAAGATGCTGCTTCCGTTGCCGAACGCCTGCAAGCCGAAGGCGTCATCATTCGACCGCTCGGTCCCTGGGGAGCGGCGACCGCGATTCGCGTCACCATTGGAACTCCGGAACAGAACGCAATATTCCTAAAGGCGTTCAAGAGAGTGATGGAACGCAGTATGGTGAAGTAGGTCTAGCTGCCGTTCACCTGCGGCAAACGTGCCGCGCCGTACAAGCCCGCATCGCTACCCAGCAACGCTCGCGTCACAATGGTCTTCTTGGCACCCATCGACTTCACTTTTCCCGATGCCCCCTGGCCATGAGAAGGTTCTGGCGCGGTGGCCGCATAAACCATGGAGCGATGCCGCAGTTCCTCAAATATCGCCGGAGCGAACGCATCCCATGCGCTCGAAACGCCGCCGCCGACCACATACATAGGCAGATTCAGAGCGTTCACCATGTCGGAGAGAACGATCCCCAGTGCCCGGCCGACCTGGTGGAAGACTCTTCGCGCCCCTTCATCGCCCTGAATAGCGAGGTTGAATACGGCTTTGGCGCTGAATTCCACGTCTGCATTGGCCGCCTCGGCAAGCCCTGGAGCCGAGCCGCTGGCAATTGCTTCGCGAGCCATGCGCACCACCGCAGTCGCCGAGGCGTAGGCTTCGAGACAACCGCGGTTGCCGCAACCGCACAGCGCGCCTTCCGGCTCCACTGTCGTATGGCCGAACTCCGCCGCCATGCCGGCCATCCCGTGCCAAATACGCCCGTCCAGTACCAACCCCCCGCCGACGCCGGTCCCCAGCGTCAGCATTGCCATGTCATCCACATCCTTGGCGACGCCTAACCACTTTTCTCCGAAAGCGGCGGAGTTGGCGTCATTTTCCAGAACCACCCGCGTCCCCAGTCGCCTCTCGATCTCCCCCCGCACCGGATAATCGGCCCAATCCGGCAGATTCGGCGATTCCCGCACCATGCCGGTTTCCATGTCGATGATCCCAGGCACACCGATTCCGATCCCCAGCAGCTTTCCTGAGCCTTTGTGTTTTTCCGCCATCTGCTGTATCGCCGCGCACATGTCGTTGACTACGTAGTCGCGGCCGAGCGCAACTCGTGTCCCCAGCGTGGTCTTTTCCACCAGATTGCCGCGCTCATCCACGGCCGCAATGCGAAGATTGGTGCCACCAAGATCCACGCCGATGGAATAATTACTCATGAGCAAGAGCCGTCAGAGTACCACTGGAAGTTGCCGCTGTCGATGATAGATTGCCAATTAAATCGTTTCCGGCGTCGTCTACAAGACTTACCTCACCGGATTATCTCTGGCATTTCGGGCAATAGTGGGCGCTGCGCCCGGCAATCACAACCCGCTTGACCGGCGTTCGGCAGGCCAGACAAGGTTCACCTTCCCGTCCATAAACGCGGTGTTGCAATTGGAAAAAACCTTCTTCCCCGTCGGAATCCACATAGTCGGAAATTGAGGAACCTCCCAGAGCGATCGCTTCCTTCAGGACTTCCTGAACCGTCCGGTACAACCGGCCGAGTTCGTCCCGTGTGAGAGAAGACGCCCGCCGCCGCGGCCTGACTCGCGCCCGAAAAAGCGATTCGTCAGCATAGATATTTCCCACGCCGCTCAAAAGCCTCTGATTCAGGAGGGCGCTCTTAATCGGCGTCTTGCGGCCACGAAACAAGCCTAAGAAACTTGCCAAGTCGACTTTCAGCGGCTCAGATCCCGGCGCCTGGAAACCACTCGCAACGCTCAACCGCCCAAAGCGCCGCGGATCAACGAATCGCAGTTCCCTTCCCGATCTCAGCCTTGCGATGGCGTGCGTGTGCTTGGCGATTTCCTCATCAGGCGGACACACCAGCACGCGTCCAGTCATCCCCAGATGCACAATCCACTGAGCTCTGGTTAATGTAGGCGCGGGCGTCCGCGCCCGTGCGGTTCTGTGTCCGACTCTGGCCTTCTTGGTCGACGCCCGCCCTCCATTTTCCAGATCGAACACAATATGCTTGCCCACCCGCCGTACCCCGGCAATACGTTTCGACTCAAGCGTCGCCACGATCTCTCTCGCCGGCGACTTCAGCGGCTCCGGCTTCGATCCCAGCCAGACCGACTCGATCACATCACCAGCAACCCGGCTGTCGAGGCCGCGGGCAATGGTTTCAACTTCAGGGAGTTCCGGCATGGAGGTAGTTTACAAGCTCCGGGCATTGCGCTTCAGCGCCACCGAGGTTTCGATTGCCCATCGTCTTCCCGGCGGGTTATCATTGCAAGTACACCTCTGCGGCGCGTAAATCCTTGTAATTCAGCATTTGGTCGTTGGCGCGGGCAACGAGTGTGTGCGACCCCGCATTTGCGGCCCGGGTCGGCCGCGCGAATCAGTTCGGTGGAGCTGGCATTTGAAAAAAGGCAAGGCTGCGGTCATCGTCGGCGCCCAGTGGGGCGACGAGGGCAAGGGTAAGATTGTCGACGTGCTCTCCGAGAATTTCCCGGTTGTCGCCCGCTACGCCGGCGGCCACAACGCCGGGCACACCGTCATCATCAAGGGCAAGAAGTTCATTTTGCAGTTGGTACCGAGCGGCATCCTGCGCCCGGACTGCCGAAGTGTCATCGGCAATGGCGTCGTGTTCGACCCCATGGCCTTCCTCAAAGAAATCGGCGCTCTTCGCGAAGCGGGCGTAAAGGTGGACGGCAACCTGTTCGTCAGCAACCGCGCGCACGTGATTATGCCATATCACCGTCTGATCGAACTGGCTGCTGAAAATGCCCCCGGACGAGTCAAAATCGGAACCACCTCCCGCGGCATCGGGCCAACCTACGAAGACAAAATGGGGCGTCGGGGCCTCCGCGTGGCCGATCTGCTCGACTTGCCACTGCTCAAGATCCACATCGAGAACGCCTGCCGCGAGAAAAACATGATCGCGCATGCGTTGTTCAACTCCGAGCCGCTCGATCCCGACAAGATGTTCGAGGAATATGCCGCAGCCTCCGCCAGGATTGCACCGTTCGTCTGCGACACCGCGGTACTGTTGAACCAGGCGCTGGTCCGCGGCGAATCGATCGTGTTCGAAGGCGCGCAGGGCACCATGCTCGATATTGACCATGGCACCTATCCGTTTGTCACTTCCTCCAGCGCGACTTCAGGAGGAGCCGCTACCGGCACCGGTGTCGCTCCCACCGCGATTGACACCGTCATCGGCGTCAGCAAAGCCTACTGCACGCGGGTCGGGGGCGGTCCATTCCCCAGTGAAGCGCTCGACGCCAGCGGAGATATGCTGCGCGTACGCGGCAACGAGTTCGGCGCGGTCACCGGCCGCCCGCGCCGGTGCGGTTGGCTGGACTTGCCTCTGCTGCGCTACGCTGGCATGATTAACGGAACCTCCTGGCTGGTGGTTACGAAGCTGGATGTGCTGGATGAACTGGCGGAGATTCCCGTGTGCGTCGGTTATAAGATCGACGGCAAGAAAGTCGAAGATGTTCCCGCGCAAGACAGTGGATTCGGGAAGATCGAATGCATCTATCAAACGCTGCCTGGCTGGCAAACTTCCAGCGTGGGGACCACACAGCTTGAGGAGTTGCCGAAAGCGGCGCGTGAGTACTTGTCATTTTTGGAGAAACAAAGTGGAACCCGCATCGGCATGGTTTCCACCGGGCCGGGCCGCGAGCAAACCATCATGGTCGATGAGTTTGCGGCAAAGCTTACGGAATTGACAGGATCCAAGACCAGGGGGCAGGCTAAAAACTGAGGACGGAGCAAGCGATGGTCGTTGTGAGAGCGAATGCACGCTGTACGACGGAGGCGGAGCGGTAAGCCATGCGGCGCGACCTGCGAGATCCAGGCGTCACTAGGACCTTCGTCCTTGGTGCTGGCTTTTCCGTTGCGGCGGGGCTTCCGCTGACGCGGGATCTGCGGGGTATCGTCGCCGGTCGGATCGAGCATGAGCACTTGCCTCGGTACCACCAAGACAACGGCCGGTTCAACCAAGGTCTAAACCATGTGAAGGACCACGGCAGACTTGGGTTAGAAGAGCTTCTGATTGCCCTCAAGCGGGCGGCTACAAATGACCGTCATCCTGCGATTGATACTCTGAGGGCCCTAAAGACCGCCTGCGGCCGTGAGTTTTGGCACAGGCAGAATGCAATTTCGAACCTGCCGGCTTGCTACCAGAATTTTGCGGAATGGGTAAATCGCACAACAGTGGGTCTCAGCAACGCGGTAGTCACATTTAACTGGGACCTGGTCGCCGAGCTTTCGGTAGAACAAAGCGGAGCGAATTTCACCTACGGCCTCCAGTACTCAGCCACCGGTCTGCCCCGCAACGACCTCGTCCCCGTTTTGAAACCACACGGATCGATCAATTGGAGCGACCACACACGCCGCGGCCTAGTGAGTCCCTACGGCGGCTGGACGCCGATAGGCCCCGACAGTCAGCTTGCATACGATTCTCTGAATCCCTTTGCTAACCCTTTTAGGCAGGACGACATTAACGAAACGCGCTGGATGCTTTTCCCCGGCGACAAGGAGTCCATCGACGAGGACCACAGCCTTAAGTTAATCTGGGACGACGTCGAGAGGGTCGTTGCGCAGCGCGAGATGCTGGTGTTCATCGGTTATTCGATGCCTAGGTACGACGAGAAGACCAGAGACTTCTTCCGGGAATGCGGACGAGGAAAGCTTGTTGAGATCTATACTCGCACAGCAACAAACCTGAGTGGTTTCCATGACGTATTTGGCTCGAGCGTCGTGCATTATGACCAGAGGTTTGAGGATTCGATATACGGGCTAACAACGCCAAGGGCCGTGGCGTCCGAACTTGGACTGTACAACTCGTACCAGTATTCGTGAGGACGGAGCAAGCGATGGTCGTTCTGGCTGTGACGTGGATGGCGAAGCTGGGTCACGAATCTGACGTGGCCAGCCTGTTTACGAAACTCACTGAGGAATCCCGCAAAGAGCCTGGTTGCGTCATGTTCCAGGTTCACCGGCACAAGACCGAGCCGCGCCGCTTCTTCATTTACGAGCAATACAAAGACGATGCCGCGCTCGAAGCCCATCGTGCCTCGCCGCACTTCCTGCAATATGTTAAGAAGGAGTTGCCCCGGGTCGGCGACCGCGTGGAAGGGCAGTTGTACGAACCCCTGGGGTGAGCATTACTTCTTGTCCGCGATCAGCACGCCGCCGGAAGCGTAGCTCTCTTTCGACACTTCCTGAAACGTCACCACGACGGCTTCCCGTTGGGCTCGAGCTTCTTCCACCATGACGTCGGTGATCCGCTGCGCGAGTTTTCGCTTCTGCTCCACCGTGCGTCCGCTGAGCATCGTGATCTGAACCAAGGGCATGAAGTCTCCTATTGTGCCAGTTCGTATCCCGCAAAAAAGTAGCTCAATTCGAAGCGGGCGGTGTCGTCGCCGTCCGAACCATGGATCGCATTGTGCTCGATGTTGGTCGCCCACTTCTTGCGGATGGTTCCTTCCTCGGCCTGGGCCGGGTTGGTCGCTCCCATGAGCTTGCGCAGGTCGGCAATGGCGTTTTCTTTTTCCAGCGCAAGTACGACGATCGGCCCGCTCGACATGAAATCGGTCAGCGAATTGTAAAACGGCCGGTTCGCGTGAACAGCGTAGAACTGCTCCGCCTGATGCTTGGAAATTTCCAGCATCTTCATGGCCAGAATGCGGAAACCATTCTTCTCGAACTGCTCAATAATGTCGCCAATGGCATTCTTGGCCACCGCGTCAGGTTTAACAATGGTAAAAGTACGTTGCAGGGTTTTCATGATTTCGTGGTTCGTCCTTGGTCGTCCGTCGTTGGCTAAACTTCTGAATATCTTGAAAGCGGCGTTATTACGCTCTGGCGGCAGCTCCCATCGCGGCCACTACGGTCTCACAGATGTCCGCCGGTGATTTGGCCACCCGAATTCCGGCTGCTTCCATGGCTTTGATCTTCTCCGCCGCAGTCCCCTTGCCCCCGGAAATAATGGCGCCGGCATGGCCCATTCTGCGTCCCGGAGGCGCGGTTTGTCCGGCGATGAATCCCACTACCGGCTTTTTCATCCGCGCCTTCACGTATTCCGCAGCAGTTTCTTCCGCGTTTCCACCGATTTCCCCGATCATCACGACCACTTCGGTTTGCGGATCTTTGTTGAACAGTTCGAGCGCATCCAGAAAATTCGTCCCGATAATCGGGTCTCCGCCGATTCCGATCGCGGTTGATTGCCCAATGTTGCGCGTGGTCAGTTGATAGACCGCTTCGTAGGTCAATGTGCCGGACCGTGAAACGATTCCAACCGGACCTTCCTGATGAATGCGTCCCGGCATAATTCCGATCTTGCACTTGCCGGGAGAAATAATCCCCGGACAATTGGGTCCGATCAGCCGCGATCGCCGGGTCTGCAAGAATTCCCACGCCCGCACCATGTCGAGCGTAGGAACGCCTTCGGTGATGCAAACAATCAACTCGATCTCCGCGTCGGCAGCTTCCATGATGGCATCAGCCGCAAACGGCGGCGGCACAAAGATCATCGACGCATCGGCACCGGTCTTATCGACCGCTTCCTGCACGCTATTGAAGACCGGCCAGCCTTCGTGAGTCGTGCCGCCCTTCCCCGGCGTCACTCCGCCAACAATCTTGGTTCCGTACTCAGCGCATCCCTTGGCGTGAAAGGTCCCCTCACGCCCGGTTAGCCCCTGCACCAGCACTCGCGTCGATTTATCTACCAGAATGCTCATGAATTTCTTTCTTCCGTAGAGACGCAGCATGCTACGTCTCGGTAATTATCCCTTCGCCGCCGCAACCACTTTCTCGGCCGCATCCTTCATCGTCGCCGCCACGATAAAATTCAACCCCGACTGCTGCAAGATCTCGCGTCCCGCTTCCACATTCGTGCCTTCCAGACGCAACACGATGGGAAGCTGAATCTTCGTTTTGGTCGCGGCTTCCACCACGCCTTTGGCCAGCGTGTCCACTCGCAAGATGCCGCCAAAAATATTGATCAGCACCGCCTTCACATTCTTGTCGCTCAGCAGGATTTCAAACGCATGTGCCACCTGTTCGGCGTTAGCCCCTCCGCCCACATCAAGAAAGTTTGCTGGCATTCCACCGGCATACTTGATGATGTCCATCGTAGCCATCGCCAATCCGGCACCGTTCACCATGCACCCCACGTTCCCGTCGAGCTTGATGTAATTCAGGCTGTACTTCGAAGCTTCGACTTCCAGCGGATCTTCCTCGGTAATGTCACGCAGTTCCTTGATATCCGGATGCCGGAAGAGCGCGTTGTCGTCAAAAGTCATCTTGGCATCCAGCGCGAACAGCCGGCCGTCGCTGCAACTCACAAAAGGATTGATCTCGCACAACGAGGCATCAGTCTCCTGAAACGCGCGATAGAGCCCGGTCATGAAACGCACAGCTTCGTTGATCTGTTGAGGCTTCAGGCCCAGCTTGAACGCCAACTTGCGCGCCTGGAACGCCTCCAGCCCCATCCCCGGCTGAATGTATTCTTTCAGGATGGCGTCGGGATTCTCCGCCGCCACCTGCTCAATCTCCATCCCGCCCGCCGCCGACGCCATAAACACCGACCGAGCTTCGACTCGGTCAATCACGATCCCAAGATAAAGCTCTTTCTCGATTGGCAGCGTTTCTTCGATCAGCAGTCGTCGCACCACCCGGCCTTCAGGCCCAGTCTGGTGGGTAATTAGCGTCATCCCCAGAATCTTGCCTGCGAGTTCGGCTGCCTCCTCGACCGACTTCGCAATCTTGACGCCCCCGCCCTTGCCCCGGCCGCCAGCGTGAATCTGGGCTTTAACCACCACGCCGGTAGCCCCAGCATCGAACAGTGCCTTGGCCGCAGCCTGCGCCTGTTCCCGGGTTTCCGCCATCTCGCCTCGGGGCACAGCGACGCCATACTTTTTCAAGATGGCTTTGCCCTGGTATTCATGAATCTTCATAATGATTCTCGTTTAGCTTTATGATCGGCAGGACTTCGCTCGCGGCTTAACTGCGGGCTGCAAACAATTGATTCTATAGAAGCGCCTGGGATAGGGCAAACAAAACGCACATAGACCGTAAATTCTTCCCTCGGTGCCCCCTGTGGTTAAGCCTTTCTCCGCGAACTCCGCGGCCGTTCTCAGCGTTCTCTGCGTTTTAAGCTTTGGATGAGTGGGATGCTAACCTAGAGCTGCTTCGATGATCACCGACGCCCTCCATCGCATCGCTAATCAGCGAGAGTCTCTATCTCGCGAAGAAGCACGCTCTGTCATGTCCGATATCCTCGGCGGTAAATGCACTGACTCACAAATTGCAGCCCTACTCGTTGCGTTGCACATGAAAAACGAGACGGTCGAAGAGATTGTCGGTTTCGCGGAAGCGATTCGAGCCGCAGCCACGCCCTTGCCGTTGTCGAATTCCAGCGTGGACGTCAGCGGCACCGGACGCGACGCCCTGGTCGACACCTGCGGTACCGGCGGAGACGCCAGCGGTACCTTCAACATTTCGACCGCAACCGCCCTCGTCGTGGCCGGCGCCGGAGTACGCGTGGCCAAGCACGGCAACCGCAGCGTGACTTCGAAATGCGGATCAGCCGATGTGATGGAAGCTCTCGGCGTCAAGATTGATTTGCCCGCAAACCGATTGGCGGCTTGTCTGGCCGAAATCGGCATTGCATTTCTCTATGCCCCGGCAATGCATTCCGCCATGAAGCATGTGCAAACCGCCCGCCGTGAGCTTCGCCTGCGCACGGTTTTCAATCTGCTCGGCCCACTTACGAATCCTGCTAATGCTACCGCCCAGGTCGTGGGCGTCTACTCGGTCGATCTGGTGGAGAAATTGGCGGAAGCGCTCAGCATGCTCGGTCTGCGCCGTGTCATGGTAGTGCACGGACTCGACGGGCTCGACGAGATTACCATCACCGGTCCCACACGCATTGCCGAAGTAAACAACGGTTCGGTCCGAACCTACGAGCTCACGCCAGAAGAATTCGGCATGAAGCGTGCCTCGCTCGAGGACATCGCAGGCGGAGATGGCGCCGCCAACGCCGCAATTATCCGTGAAGTGCTAAGCGGTCAGCACTCTCCCAAGCGTGACGTAGTCCTACTGAATGCCGCCGCAGCGCTGGTGGTGGCAGGAAGAGCTGAGCATCTGGCGCATGCGATACCGCTGGCTGCAACATCAATCGATTCGGGCGCAGCCGCTTCAAAACTCGCGGCCTTGGTGCGATTTACGCAAGATCGGTAACCACAGAGGGCACACAGTCTTACTGAGGAAAGCTCCTCTGTGTACCTCTGTGTCCCCTGTGGTTAAGCCTTCCCCGCCGCCTTCTTCAACCGCTCGATCTGCTCCAGATGGTTCGGCCCATGCTTCGACATCATCTGCACGTAGTCGGCAACGGTGACGGGATGATCTTTCTCCGGATGACGTGCGGATTTCTTCAAGTCTTCCGCCTTCAGCCGCCTCAACAACTGCAAAGTCGCGTGGCGATTCAATCCGTAGAGTGCGACCAACTCTGGAGGCGACGACTCCATATATCCCAGGTTCTTCGCCCATGCATCCTGGTCGATCGGCGCCAGCACCGGATCTTTGTCCGCCAGCATTTGCCGCATGCGGTAGGCATACAGCGTCTCCATGTCCGCCAGATGCGCCAGAATCTCCAGGATGCACCACTTGTCCGGCGTTGGCTTATAGCGCAGGGTTTTGTCGGGCAGACCTAAGACCGCAGCCGCAATCTGCTTGGGACTCTTCTCCGCCAGGTCGAGATGCTTTTTCAGTTCTGTTTCAGTCATAGGGACCTCATCGCTAACCGATCTGTACTTTCTCCATCCACTGCGCCAGTTGCACATTCCATCCCAGCTGCTTGGTCATCGCATCCTTCAATTGTGATGACGCCGCAGGCTCTCCGTGCACCAAATACGTCACGCCGGGCTTCTGAGTAAAGGTATGCAGCCATTTCAACAATTCCGGCGTGTCCGCGTGATCGCTGAACTGCTCGAACACCGCGATCTGCGCGCGGATGGGAACCATATCGCCGAAGATCTTCACTTCCGGAGCTCCACTCTTGATGATAAAGCCTCTCGTTCCCGGCGCCTGAAAGCCAATGAACATCACCACATTTCTCGGATCAGGCAGCCTCTGTGCCAGATGGTGCAGAATGCGCCCGCCCGTCACCATGCCGCTCGAGGACACAATGACGCAAGGATACTTTGAATCATTGATCTTCTTCGAATCCTCCGAGGTCACGGCGAAAGTAAAACCGGGCCACTGGAGCGGCGATCCATACTGACTGATCAGCTTGCGAGTCTCGTCGGTGTATTCCCCGGAATGCTTGATGAATATCTCGACCGCCTTTATCGCCATGGGGCTGTCGCAATACACAGGGATCTTCGGAATTTGCCCCGACTCCATCAATTGCTTCAGCATGAACAGGAACTTCTGGGTTCTCTCGACGGCGAACGCAGGCACCACCACGCTTCCGCCGCGCTGCACGGTTTGGCGAATCACCTCCGCCAGCCTGGGACGCGGATCGTCCGTCGGATGCTCCCGGTTCCCGTAGGTGGACTCCATCACCAGTACATCCGCCGTCTCACCTTCCGTAGGCCCGGAACACACTACTTCCCCGGGAGCAATTTGCCGATCGCAGACCCGGCCGATGTCTCCCGTAAACAGAAGACGGCGGCTCTGGCCGTTGATTTGAAGCGAGAGTTCCACCATCGACGATCCCAGAATGTGCGCAGCCCGCACCAAGCGAAACGATACCTGCGGACAAAGCTGCTGCACCTGTTCAAACTGCACCGCCCGGAAATATTGCAAGGCGTCCTGTGCTTCCGCAAGCGTGTACAGCGGAAGCGCAGGATCGTGTTTGGACTTCTTGTGCTTGTTGTAAAAACGCGCGTCTTCTTCCTGCAGATGACCGGAGTCCGTCAGGATGATGCCGCACAGATCGATGGTCGGAGGCGTGGCATAGATGGGGCCGCGAAAGCCTTCTTTCACCAGACGCGGAATCCATCCACAATGGTCGAGGTGGGCGTGGGTGAGGACAACCGCGTCGATCTCACGCGCGGGAACGGGCGTATCCTGCCAGTTGCGCTCCCGCCACTCCTTCAGCCCTTGAAACATGCCGCAATCGATGAGCGCCTGGAAGCCGTTCTTGCCGGTGGAATCGGTTCCGCTGTGAATCAAATGTTTCGAGCCGGTCACGGTTCCGGCAGCCCCTAGAAACTGTATGTAGGCCAAGATGCTCCCTTTCGACCCTATGATTTCAATGCCTCAATGATTCACTGACTCAATCTTGTATGTGTTGTTGCTGGTGTCGCTCTCCGGCACGCTGCCGTCGTTCACCACAACCTCCAGCGGCTTCGACGAAGCCTCAATCCGAATCGACGCTTTCGATAGTCCCCGGACTTCCACGCGCTGACGGACCTCGCCACCTTCCATCCTCAGCAGCACCGGCACTTCAGCACCGGCGCGGCCAAGATTCTCCACGCTGATGGTCAGCAGAAAGCGGCCGCTCTCCAGGGGGCGCGAGAAGACTGAAGCCACCCGGAAATCCGGCAACCCTCGATCGTGATAGACCCAATCGTCGAAGAACCACTGCAAATCACGCTTGGTACTGCTGCTGAGAAGCCTCTGCATGTACGTCGGATCCTTGTCTTCATTCGCGTGATATTTAAGCAAGGCCTCGTTGGGCAGACTCCCCAGCATGTCCTTCAACATCCACCAGACAAACATCGCCTTGGCTTGCAGGTACAGATCATCGGGAGCATCGATGAGCGAGCGTGTGGATTCCGGACCTGCCACTTTGCCGGCATCGGCTAACCCTGCCCTGTGCGCGCTCAGATAATCAAGCGCGGATTGCAGGCCTTTGTGTTGTTCCACAAAGGCAATCTGAGCATAGTGCGCAAGCCCTTCCTGAATCCACGCGCGGGGGGACGGCACTTGTTGGCGGGCAAGCGCGTACACCATATCCAACTCCGCCTCGTTCGTCAGTTCCGCCCCAAGCGGAGTTAGCAGCATGCCTTCAGTGACAAACGACGACGCGTTGGCCTCCGGCAGACCGAGAATTTGCAGATTTCTCGAACCACCCCCGGTCCGAACCACGGGATCAATCTGAGCAGCCGCCTCGACGTAGTCTTTCGCCGTTTCCTCCTGGCCCGGAAGGTATTCGACACCTACGAAGTTTTGCGGCGGAAGCTTCTGATAGTTGGCAATAACCACTGTCGGTACGCTCACGCCGGGTGCGGCCAAGTGAAACGCCCGTGCGGCTTTTATCGACGGATCCGGCGGTGCCTCGTCGAGACTGGGCGTGCCACTGAAATAGATGTTTTGGTCAGAGCTGGACTGAAACACTAGCTCCATCGAGGTCTCAGCATGTTTCACAATCCACCTGCCGACTGTGTTAGGAACGGCATCCTCGTCGGCCAGACTCGCCGCTTCTGTCGCCACCGGATACCACGCCACATATCCGATCCCGCGAACTGCTGTGAACGACTTGCTGATCTGATCCCAGTCACTCTGCTTGGCTTTGCCTTCGGGGACGCCGATTCGTTTCAAGCGTGTGGTATCGAACGGAATTACACCCTCGTACCCGATGTCCAGCTCAACCGTTCCCTTGGGCGCAACCTCGTGCGGCAAAGTGACAATGGCTTCAGACAGTGCGCCGGTGTGGTCAATGTCGGTGGTGTATTCGTGCGTCTCGAACTGAACCGCTTTTCCATCAACCTGGACCGACCTCCAATCCAGCGTCGACGAAATCTGCAGTACTAAGTTCTTCTGTCCAACCGGCGAATCATTGCGCAGCCTGATCTTGCCGCGTACGCCGAGCCGTTGCTGCTCCGGTTCGACGCGAACATTCAGGTCATAGTGAGTGAAGGTGAACGCCTCGCGGTCGAGCCCAACTGCGGGAACAACTACACCGCAGAGAACGCAGAAGACACACAAAAACTTCATTCAGCCTTCTTTCGCCGCTGCCGAACCACTTCATACAGCATCACGCCCGCCGCCACCGACACATTCAGCGAAGGCACCTTGCCGAGCATGGGAATCGAAACCAGAAAATCGCATTTCTTGGCCACTAGATCGTGCACTCCCTTGCCCTCCGCCCCCAGCACGATGGCGCAATCCATGTTGTAATCCAGGGAATCGTAGGACTGTTTGCCACGCTCATCCAGCCCCACCGTCCACAGATTCTGCGCCTTCAATTCCTCCAGCGTGCGCGCGATGTTGGTAACTTTAGCGATCGGCATGTGCTCAGTTGCTCCGGCAGAAGCCTTGGTAACGGTAGCAGTCACGCCCGCAGCCCGGCGTTCGGGGATCACCACGCCGTCCGCTCCAGCAGCATCGGCGGTACGCAGTATCGCGCCCAGATTGTGCGGGTCTTGTACTCCGTCCAGCACCACAATCAGCGAATACTCCCCGCGCTTGGCCGCGACCACATCTTCGAGTTCGTTGTATTGCTTCGCCGAAGTAACTGCAACCACACCCTGATGCGCGTTATTTCCCGCCATGCGATCAAGTTCGGCGCGCCCTACAAAACGAACAGCCACTCCTTGCCGCCGGCACTCCTCGACCACCCGCTGCAAGCGCAGATCATGCCGCTCCTGCGCGACTCCCACCCAGGCGAAGGCACGCCCTCGTGCCTTTAGCGCCTCGGCCACCGAGTTGATTCCGTATATGTAGTTCATGAACTTCCAAGTTTAGCCTAAGCCCGCGACTGACGGAGTCAGTGGTCCTCTCCGCGTACTCTGCAGCCGTTCTCTGCGACCTCCGCGTTTCAAGGTTTTGTATTTGTCGAACTCCACACTGCGGTTGAGACACGCCCGGAGTCCCGCAACACCATAGGCGCATCAAATCGGATGCTAGACTAAATATCTCGGAGGCATGCTTGCACGAAGTCTTCATCCTCTCAGCCGTCCGCACGCCCATCGGCAAGTTCGGCGGCTCCCTCGCTGCGATGACCGCAGCCGATATGGGCGTCGTAGCCGCCAAAGCGGCTATGGAGCGCGCTGGCGTTCGCCCCGATCAAATTGAGGAAGCGATTTTCGGCAACGCCCGCCAAGCCGGAGGCGGCCCCAATCCCGCTCGCCAGATCTCCGTCCGTAGCGGTGTCCCCCAGGAGGTTCCCGCATACACCGTCAACAAAGCTTGCGCCTCGGGCATCAAGTCCATCGCCCTCGGGTTCCAGGAAATCGCCACCGGCAATCTTGAATGCGTCCTCGCTGGAGGCACCGAATCCATGTCACGGGTTCCTTTCTACCTCGACGGCGCCCGTTGGGGCTATCGGCTCGGCAACCAGGAATTGGTGGATGGCATGTATCGCGACGGCTTTTTCTGTCCGTTGGCGAAAATGGTGATGGGCGAAACCGCCGAGGTACTGGCCGAGCAATACAAGGTTGCGCGCGAAGAGCAAGACCAGTTTGCCCTGCGCTCACAAACCCGCGCGGCCGCGGCCATTGAAGCAGGAAAGTTTCAGAACGAAATCGCGCCCGTAACTCTGGAAAGCAAGAAAGGCCCGCAGATTTTCAGCCGCGACGAACATCCCTTCGTCGGCGCAACGATTGAAAAGCTTGGCAAACTTGCTCCAGTATTCTCTAAGACCGGAACCATCACAGCCGGCAACTCTTCCGGTATAACCGACGGCGCGGCAGCAGTCGTTTTGGCCAGCGAAGACTTCATCAAAAAGAACAACCTCAAACCGCTCGCCCGCATTATGGCGGTAACGTCTGTCGGCGTCGATCCCCGTATCATGGGCATTGGCCCGGTTCCCGCTTTGCGCAAAATGGAGGAGAAACACAAACTCCGTCTCTCCGACTTCGATCTCGTCGAACTTAACGAGGCCTTCGCCGCCCAGGTCATCGCCTGCGACCGCGAGCTGCATTTCGATCACGCCAAACTCAACGTCAACGGCGGGGCCATCGCCCTCGGCCATCCCATCGGCTGCACCGGAACCCGCATCACAGTCACACTGCTCCACGAATTGATCCGCAGCAAAGCCAAGCGAGGCGTCGCGACGCTGTGCGTGAGCGGGGGCATGGGAATGGCGTTGGCGATCGAGAATGTAGACGCCTAAGTTAGGGCCACCGTCCCGGCAGCGATCGTGGGGGCCATCCGTCCTTGGGAGCTGATTGGGTTGGGGAGCGCAACAAATGCCTGAGTTCAAAATCGAGAGTGGCTCCGCGAACGAAAGGCGCGAGGCCAAGCGCCGGCTCCTGTCTTGGGGCGTGGTGTTGTTGTTATTCGCAATTACTGTACTGATCCTCACCCTTGGGTTCCAAGGACTGCTGAGTGTTGGCTCGGACCTTCATTGGTTGGGATGGTTATTAGTACCCGCCAGCCTGGGCGCGGTTATCGGTGCTTCTATTTTGGCAATCCGCGAAGCCCTGCGCTATGCCGAACGCAAAATGGTCTTTGTTTTGGATGACAACGGTATCGCCCGAAGGAGGAAAGGCTTTCCTGATGTGAGGATCGACTTTTCTGAAGTGGACACGCTACGCGACGAACTGCGGTGGCTGGTAGTTAAGAGTACTGAGCCCCAAAGGAAAATTGCAATCCCAGATAATGTTGAAGGATTTGAAGTGATTCGCGCTGAGCTTGCAAAGCACCATGCTTTTGCTGATCCGGTGAAGCGACTCCCGCTCAAGAGTGCTGCGCCAATGACGTTATCGATTTTGAGTTGGGCGGCAGTTCTATGGTTTCGTGATCTGAGGGTTGTCGTCCCCGCCGGGGTCATGGCGATAACGCTTCTTGCGTTAGGATCTCGCCGCCTGTGGCCCCTATTTCGTCGTGGATCAAATCGATCGATTTGGTTGGTTTGCCTGGGTATTGCGTGGTTCTCAGCGATCCTACTGATTTATTTCCGCGTGCTACGGCCCTGAACGCCGACTCACACTGGGACAGCCAGCAAGTTGGCCCGCTGCTACAACCCGAATGTTTCCTAGTAATTAGCTGCAACAAAAGGGGTTACGAGATCAACCCGTTCTGCCCCACCTCCTGCATCTTTTCGCGCACCTCACCCGTATATCCGGTAGCATGAACGCCGCAGCCTTATATTTCGTGAATGGAATGGAGTCCGAGACCAGCGCGATCGCTCGTGGTCTTCGCCGTCGCGATCCGGATCTGCTCGACCGTTTGATCGAGCAGTATCAGCATCGCCTGCTGCGCTATTTGACCTACCTCACCGGACACCGCGAACTAGCCGAGGATCTCTTCCAGGAAACCTGGATTCGGGTTCTCGAACGCGGCCATCAGTACGACGGCAAACACGAATTCAGCACCTGGCTCTTTTCCGTGGCCCGGCATTTGACCATCGATTCGATGCGAAGGAAGAATCCAGTCAGCCTGGATGGACTGCTCGACAATCATGACGACGACCGCGCACCGCTGGATCCCCCTGACCATCGCCCGTCCGCACTGGAGATCACGGAGCAGCACGAGCACGCTGATCGCATCAGCGCTGCCTTGGTGTGCATCCCCACCGAGTACCGCGAGGCGGTAGTTCTGCGTTTTCAGGAAGGACTGACCCTGGATGAAATTGCCACCGTCACCGGCTCGCCCTTAGGCACAATAAAGTCGCGGCTGTATCGGGGCCTGAATCTGCTGATGCCGCTGCTGAAAGGAGCTCAGGCATGAGCCGCGACGTTCACCAGCAAGCTCGCGAGTGGATTGCCCTCACCGGGGCCGACGGCCTAAGCGATGCCCAACACTCACAGTTGCAGGCGCATCTGCGGGAGTGCGCTCTCTGCCGCGAATATGCCGACACCATCAGCCAAGTGGTTCGCTCCCTGCGCTCCGTGCCGATGGCGGCAACTCCATGGTTGGTGAGGACGACACAAGCCCGCGTCCGCCAGCACGCACAGTTGCTCCGTCAGCATAGGGAACGCTTGTGGATGGTAGGGATCGCCTGTGCTGGCGTTGGATTTTCCGCGGCCGTGACCATTCCGCTCATGTGGAAGGTTTTCTCCTGGCTGGGAGCCTGGGCTGGAGTTTCCAGTCCGGTGTGGGAAACCGGTTTCGGCGTTTTTGTGATTGCCCCGGCGCTGCTGGTCAGTGTCCTTTTGCTGGCTCGCGGCACCCACGCGACCGATGACGCCGGCCGTTGGCATCTCTGAGATAAGAATTGGAGAACTTATGCAGGAAACAAATCAAAAACTAACCGGATTCGCAGCCGAGATCAGACTCATCGCCGGATGGGCGTGGGTTCTGGCGGTGATTGGCTTCCTCGCCATGCAGTACGTGTTCAATGTAGTGGTTGCGCACCAGCCGGATGCGCCGCCAGCCTGGGCACGGCCTCTGCTAGGCGTGTCCGTCGGACTGGTCGTGGCTTTTTATCTGTTGATGATCGGGTACGTGAACCGCGATTTCAAACTCGTCTCCCGCTGGGCATGGATTCTCGCGGCGATCGGTTTTCTCGGTATGCAGTTCTTATTCAATGTGGTGGTAGCCCGGGATCACGATGCTCCGCCTGCCTGGGAACGGACCCTGCTGGGATTGTTGGTCGGTCTTATTCTGACCTGTTACCTGTTGCTGATTGGTTACGTGAATCGCGATTCAGGACGGCGAGGCATGAGCCGCGCGCTCTGGACTACGGTTAGCGTCCTGGTGCCCAACGGCCTGGGAATCATTTTGTACTTCATCCTCCGCCAGCCCGTGGTCGGCAACTGCCCCCAGTGTGGACACGGAGTGCAGCACGGTTTCAATTTCTGTCCCCAGTGCAATTTCAAGTTGAACCCCAGCTGTCCGCAATGCCAGCGTATGGTCCGCCCCGGCGACACCTACTGCCCTTACTGCGGAACCTCGCTGCCTGAGCAAGCCGTTCGAACGGGCATGGCGCCGGTTGAGGCTCGCCGGTGAGGTTGGTTCAGACGGTTTAGTTCGAACAGGAGCGCACTACCATGAGTCCGATCTCCGAGGAAATAACTACGCCACGCTCCGCCATCGAAGTTCCGCCAGTAGAGAGCTCTTCGGCGCGCCGCATCTTCATCGGGCCCAACGGCCTACGAGCGGGCTGGCGGTTGCTCATCTTCGCCGCTTTGTTTGGAGGTTTGTTTGCCGGTGCTACTCTTATTCGCTTCGGCGGACTTCAAGGCGTTCGGGATGCAAAACGGAACCTCGGGCAAACTATACACACACCTTTTTTCATGAGCAAGTCTGAAGCGATCGCGTTCCTGCTTCTCTGCGTCGTCACCTTGATCATGGGAAAAATCGAAAGTCGCAAATTCAGCGAATACGGTTTGTCTTTGCGTCAGGCCCTGCGAAAGGACTTCTGGGTTGGTTCTTTGATCGGCTTTCTGGCGATCAGCGGCACCCTCTTCACGATGTTCCTATTTCACGGATTCCGCGTTACCGGCTTGGCTCTTCACGGCGCAGCAATCTTGTCGTCAGTAGTCGAGTGGGGAATCACGTTCCTCATAGTAGGGTTGTGTGAGGAGTTCATGGACCGTGGATACCTCCAGTACACGCTGGCGTCGGGAATCGGCTTCTGGCCTGCGGCGTTCGTGACGTCGGGCCTATTTGCCGCAGGTCATATCTTCAATGCGAACGAGACCCGCGTGGGCATCGTCGCGGTTGTGCTGTTCGGACTCCTCCTCTGCTTTTTCTTACGACGGACAGGGAATCTCTGGTGTGCCGTCGGCTTTCACATGGGATACGACTGGGGACAAACTTCTTTCTACGGAGTTCCCAACAGCGGCATTGTGCCCTACCACAATCTGTTCAATTCCACGTTTAGCGGGCCGCAATGGCTCACGGGTGGAATCGTCGGCCCCGAGGCCAGCGTCCTGACACCGATTGCCCTACTGCTTGTAGCTCTGATTTTCAACCGCTACTATCGCGAGAATCGCTATCAGACAATCAAATCGCGTTCGCGGCCGGTGGCAGTCTCGTGATTGCCTCGCTGCTGGCCTGATTCTGGTATCCTGCCTGTACGGCATCCCGGCTGTGTCGATCTCACTCCGTCCGGATCACCAGCATCTTGCCGATTCCAGGAGGCTCGATTGATGGGTAAATCCTTTCGCCTGTTGGTGGCCATTCTTTTGTCCCTGCTCTCTCTGCCATTATTCGCCCAGCAGGACTTTTCCGCCGATGTCGTGAACCACAAAGATGGCGGTAACCAGAGCCACGCAAGAATCTTCGTCACCAAAGACAAGTGGCGCATCGAAGGCCTCCAGGAAGGCCGCATGAGCGGCGCCATTATCACCAATCTGGCAACCCGAATGAGCGATATCCTCATGGCGGAGCGCAAGATGTACATGGAGTTCCCCCAGGGCCAGGGTCCCGCCGGCCAACAGATGTGGAGTTTCTACCACGCACGCGATATTGACGATGCTTGCAGCGAATGGATGAAGTTACCCTACAACCAGGGCGGCAGCTGCCACAAAGTTGGCTCCGATACCGTCAACGGCCGCAGCACGGTCAAGTACACCGGCACCAACTCGAAGGGCGAGACCGGCAGCGTTTGGTTCGATAAGAAGATCGCCTTCCCCATCAAGTGGGAGGGTGAAAAAGGTGGAAGCGGCGAGTTGCAGAACATCCAGGAGGGTTCGCAGCCGGCAAGCCTGTTTGAGATTCCTTCCGACTATCAGAGATTCCAGATGCCGGGGGGAATGCCCAATATGCCGCCCCGCTGATGGGCGGCGTTCGGCTCGGGAAATCGCGCCTATAGCGCTGCTGATTGGCCATCTACCAGGAGAAGATATGTCATTGTCGGCAGTCATCGTGGACGACGAGCAACTGGCCCGCGACGAACTCGCCTTTTTGCTCAAGAATGTCGGCGACGTAGACGTTGTGGCCCAGGGCAAGAACGGCGTCGAGGCTGTCAATCTAATCCGCGAACACAATCCTGACCTGGTTTTCCTGGATGTGCAGATGCCCGGCCTTGACGGCTTTGGCGTGATCAAGAAACTGCTCGACCGCAAGGTGACGCTGCCCCAGATCGTTTTTGCCACCGCCTTCGATCAATACGCCGTAAAAGCATTCGAAGTGAACGCAGTCGACTACCTGCTCAAACCATTCGACAAGAAACGCGTCGCCCAATCGGTGCAAAAGGCCCGTGCTAAGCTGGGCGGCGCCAACCCAGCCTCCGACAAACTGGAAACTCTGGTAAAGATGCTGGAATCGCAGAAGCCTCAGACTTCCAAGATTCTGCTGAAAACCGCCGGCCGCTTATTCCTGGCAAATCAGAAAGATATTTGTTTTGCATCCATCGAGGACGGGATTATTACAGTCGTGACCACCGGCGTCAACGGGATGGAAGGCCAATCCAACTGCCGCACTCTGGAAGAGTTGCTGGACAGCCTCGACTCCACTCTCTTCTGGCGCGCTCATCGCTCTTACCTGGTAAACATTAACCGCATCAAAGAAGTTGTCCCCTGGTTCAAGAGTTCTTACCAGTTGCGCATGGACGACAAGAAGCAAACCGAAGTCCCCGTCAGCCGCGCTCAGACCAAACGCTTGCGCGAACTCTTCGGACTGTAACCCGGACTATAATCCGAAGTAATGGCAACCCCATATTCGCTTGCTGCATCGCAGCAGTCATTGGGGTATGCTTTCGGCTTAGGGGCATTTCCGTTTGATGGAAACCGGACACAAATCGCACTCGACCAAGCAGTTTAGGTTCCTGTGCTTACTGTGTGTTCTGCTGGTTGCCTTCACGGGTGCAGTCCAGGCCATTCACGTCCATGCTGACAATTCCAAAGCGCCTAACCACGCCTGCTCCACCTGCTCCGTAGCGCATTCCGGATTGCTGAACAATGTAGTGCACGACCCTGCGCCTTTGGTAGTTCGTGCCGCAGTGGTTCTCACCCCTGACACAACACTCCGATCTTCCGAGTTTGCATCCTCTCTGCACATCCGCCCACCTCCCGCGGCATAGGGTTCGACCAATCATCGACTGATAGCGATGTAGGTTCGTTCGTAATCCTATTTACCTAATTTATTGGGAGGAATCATGTTGGCTTCTTATGTGAAGTCGCTTCGCGCGACTTTTGTACTGGCTGTCTATCTTGGACTCTGTTGTAACACTTACGCACAATCCGGCGGAAGCTCAACCACGTTGAATGGCACGGTCGTCGACCAGTCCGGAGCAGTGGTGCCAAACGCCGCCGTCGAGATCCACAACCCGGTCAGCGGTTTCGTCCGGACCACGGTGACTGACAACTCCGGAAAATTCAGTATTCCCAACGTTCCCTTCAATCCCTATCACTTCACCGTCACCGCCCAGGGGTTTGCGGTTTATGCTCAGGACGTTGATGTCCGGTCCCTCGTCTCCATGAACCTCAGCATTAGCCTGAGGGTCGAAAGCTCATCCGAAACTGTGACCGTTGAAAGCACCGGGCAAGATTTGCTGGAGAACGATCCCACGTTTCATACCGACGTGGATCGTGGATTGTTCGACAAACTTCCCCTCGAGAGCGCATCTTCGTCCCTCAGTTCACTGGTCACCCTCGCCACACCCGGCATCGCCGCGGATTCGAACGGCCTCTTCCATGGGCTGGGCGATCACGCGGAGAATTCGTTTTCTCTCGACGGCCAGCCCATCACCGACCAACAAAGTAAGATTTTTTCCAACCAGGTTCCTCTCGACACTGTGCAGTCCTTGGAAGTCATCGCGGGCGCTCCCCCCGCGGAATACGGGGGCAAGACCAGCGTGGTGATCAACGTCACCACCCGATCCGGCCAGGGCATGACCAGCCCTCATGGCGGCATCACCGCTTCCTACGGCAGCTTTGGCACGTCCAATGTGGACCTCAACTTCGGGTACGGAGGGCAGAAGTGGGGAAACTTCGTCGCGGTGAGCGGCCTGAACAGTGGAAGATTTCTCGACCCGCCTGAATTCGCCGTAATGCATGACAAGGGCAACCAGGAAAACGTCTTCGACCGGGTCGACTATCAGCTTTCAAGCGTAGACTCTCTGCACCTGAACTTCGGCTTTACCCGCTCCTGGTTTCAGAACCCCAATTCTTTCGACCAGCAGTTTCATGATGTCAACGGCGTTCAACTCACCAATCCACTCACCGGTGCTCCTCTCGGCCCCACCGATCAACGCTCCCAAATCAAGACCTTCAACATTGCGCCAACCTGGACCCGTGCCATCGGTTCCACTGTGGTGTTCACGTTTGGCGGTTTCGTGCGGAAGGACCAGTACAACTACTATCCGAGCGCCGATCCGTTCGCGGATCTGTCTCCGGACCTCCAGAGCGAAACCGTCGGTCAGAATCGCAAGCTCACAAACGCAGGCCTGCGATCGAATCTGTCCTATGCGAAGGGTATTCATAACGTGAAGCTCGGAGTCACGTATGACCAAACATTCCTTACCGAAGATGACACCATTGCCATCGTCGATCCAACTCTGATTCCGTCACTCAACCTGGTCAACGCAAGTGGTGCTCCCATCCCCAATGATCCTTGCTTGGTGAATGGCGTGCTCTTGGGCCCGCCCTGCTCGGTCCTGGCTCCGCATGACCAGACCGGAGGTGGCGGGCAATTCGCAAAAGGAACTCCGTTCTTCTTTCACGGACACACCGACGTAAAGGAACTCGCGCTCTACCTGCAGGACACAATCAACAAGGGAAACTGGTCATTCAACCTGGGACTTCGCGGCGATTTGTACAACGGACTGTCCACAGGCAGCCAGGCCGAGCCTCGCCTGGGGATTGCCTACAACATCAAATCAACCAACACGGTCCTTCGCCTCTCCTACGCGCGAACGCTAGAGAGTCCTTTCAACGAGAATCTGGTAATTGCAAGCACAGGATGCAGCATCCCCTTCCTGGCCGCACTCGTCCCACCACCCGGCGTCCCTTGTAGTTTGGGACCGATCGCTCCGGGTTTTCGCAACGAATTCCATGCTGGCCTGCAACAGGCGATCGGTAGATACCTGGTTGTAAGCGGTGACTACATTTGGAAGTACACTCACAACGGCTATGACTTCGGCGATGTAGGCGCCACCCCCATCTTCTTCCCCATTGAGTGGCACAACTCCAAGATTCCGGGATTTGCCCTCCGCGTCAGCGTGCCCAACTACCACGGATTTTCAGCCCTGGTCGTCATGTCCAGCGTAGCCGCACGCTTCTTCCTGCCCCAAGTCGCGGGATTGCCCATCATTCCTCCCGCCACCGGCGTCTTCCGCATCGACCACGACGAACTTTTCAATCAAACCACCCACCTGCAATATCAGCCCTGGAAGCGCGGGCCGTGGGTCGGATTCAACTGGCGTTATGACAGCGGGCTCGTGGCCGGTGCGACACCCTGCTTCAACCTTCTGACCGCCACTTGCGCAGGCGCGTCCACCACTCTCAATGGGCAACCCGCCATCAGCCTGATTAACACCATCTCAGGCGCTCCCTTAACTGCGGATCAGGAGTTTCAGGCCGGGTTCACCTGCAATGGTGTGGCCGCAACTCCTACGCGCCTCTTGCCTAGCCCGTGCCTGGCGTCGCAGTTCGGGTCAACCCTGATCAGAGTACCCGCACCCGGAACGGAAAATGACGATCACCATCCGCAGCGAATCGCGCCACGAAGTCTCTTCGACCTATCCATTGGTCACGACAACCTGTTTCACGGGGATAGGTACAAATGGAGTCTCCAGTTGACCGCCATTAACCTGACCAACAAGGACGCACTGTACAACTTCCTGTCCACCTTCAGCGGCACCCACTACGTCACGCTGCGCGCACTGACCGCGGAGTTGGGGTTCCACTTTTAGAGAAGCCACTCGTGAAAAACGCGGCCGGGAAAGGAGAGACCCGGCCGCACTCCAGGTGTACATCAGCTATGCGGCCAGCGCTTCCAGCGCCGTCCGATTTTGGATTACCAACGTCGATCCCTCTAGACGGATCAGTTCTTTCTTTTTCAAGTCGCCCAGCAGCCGGGTCACGGTTTCGCGTGACGAACCGATCATCTGCGCCATCTCTTCGTGGGTCAGGGTGGGACGAATACGGATCTCGTTGCAGCCTGCCTTCTCCCGGCTGGTCGCCCCGGACAACAACAGCTTCGCCAGCTTCCCTGCCGACGAACGGGCCAATATGAGGTCATGAATGTCCTGATAGGCCGATTGAAACTCTCGGCTCAGGGCCTGCGACGAATGCAGCCCCAGTTCGCCGCTTTTTTCGATCCGCTGAAGCAAGGCCTCCCGTTCAATAAAGTTCACCTGGCAAGGCCCGGCGGTTTCCGCGGTAACCTGAAATGGCTGACCCGAAATGACAGCGCTCAGACCCAATACTTCTCCAGCTTCCGCAATCTTCAGGATCAGGACTTTGCCGTCCCGGGAAGTGGTTGATAGCTTGGCTTTTCCCGAGCACAACACGTACGCGCCGCGCGGTATTTGCCCCTCTACAAACAGCAATGCTCCCCCCGGAAACGTGGTCAAGTGGCTGGCCTCGGCGAGTGACTTCAGCCCCTCATGAGAAAGACCGCAAAACCAGTTGTCTCTTCGCAACTTGCAGGTAAGGCAACTTTCAATGATTTCCAATCCATACGGAGTGTTCATTTCCGCCGCTTTCTTAGTCTCTCTCCCCTCGACCGCAGGAGTATGGTTTGTGGCCGTGTGATTCAGCTTGGCTTTAGCACGGCGCAACTGCCGCACTAAGAGGCGTGTGTGCTTCGTCTTTGCCAGTAAGTCCGCGGCCAATGCCCGCGCGTTATGGTCGGTCGAGCCTAGGAAGTGAACCAGTTCCCAACCCCCTGCTGTGTCTCTTTCCCGATGCCATCTCAGACTGCAACCCAGCAGGTACAGGGGATCCACCGGGGCTTCCTGCTGTAGGCGGTAACCGCGCCCCGGGGTGCGCGAGCTTTGTAGTTCCGTCTGGGACACGAGTGGCCACTGTCCGACCACTGGAAAATCACCAAGGCTCCGACTTTCCCCGTGATGTGCGTGCGACGTATACATCTTTGTCCTTTCCCGGAGAACCCCGATGAGGGACGGGGATTGACCGAAGCCTGTGTCTTAAGACACAGCCGTCGCGGCCAAAAATGGGGGAAGCAACTTTTCCCGACGGATAGACTCCTTTGGCACCCGTAGTGCCATACTGGAACTTCACCCTAAGTGGTAACAAACATGGGGCAGGCTGGCAGACTGCCGCTGCGGAAAATGGCGCGGAAAGAACGTCGGCTGACGACCACCCGGCACCGTGCCGACACCACGGCACCTCGAATATGTAAAGAGGCAAGGCCGAGCAGAACATTCTCAATTCTGATACTCCTCGCGAGTGATTCCCAGTTTCTGCATCCGAGACTGTAGCGTGGTACGCTTCATCCCCAGTTGGGCCGCTGCCCCGCGAACCCCTGCGATCACTCCTCCCGTCTCGCGCAAGACCCGCAGAATGTGCTCACGTTCTATGTTCTCCAGGGTGACATTCGATCGCAGCGGAGTGGGAGGGTTCGCAGGCGGATCCAGCTCTGCCAGGGGGGCGCCCAGGGTTGGTCCTTCTGACAGGATGACCGATCGCTCGATAAAATTTTCCAGCTCCCTTACATTCCCCGGCCAGTGCCAATTAGCCAGAGCGTTCATTGCCTCCACCGGAATGTTCTCGATCTTCTTGTGCATGCTGCGGGCAAACTTCTGCACGAAGTAGCGCACCAGCAGAGAGACATCCTTGTCCCGCTCCCGTAAAGCTGGCATGCGAATGGGAAAGACGTGCAACCGATAATAGAGATCGCTGCGGAACTCTCGGGTGGACACGCACTGGGCCAGGTCGCGATTCGTCGCTGCCAGCAGACGGATGTCCACCTTGATGGTACGTGTGCCGCCCAGCCGTTCGAATTCCTGGTCTTCCAGCACCCGCAGCAGCTTGGGCTGTAGTTCCAGCGGAATGTCCCCCACTTCGTCAAGGAACAACGTGCCGCCATCCGCCAGTTCCACGCGACCCACTTTTTGGCGGATTGCTCCAGTGAACGCCCCCTTTTCGTGTCCAAACAACTCGCTTTCCAGCAACCCGGTGGGGATGGCTGCACAGTTCAACTTGATAAAACTTCCTCCCCGCCGCGAACTCAGGCGGTGAATCGCTCGCGCAATGAGTTCCTTCCCGGTGCCCGTCTCACCCAAAACGAGTACGGTGGCATCGCTGGGAGCGACGGTCTCCACCTGTGACAGGACATGTTTAAGCGCCGGGCTTTCGCCGATGACTTCCGCGAAATTTTGAGGGGAGTGGACCTCGCTCTCCAGGCTGAGCCTTTCCCGACGTAACTTCTCCGAAAGCCTCGCGATCTCGCGATAGGCCCCGACGCTGTCCAACACGCTCGCGATCCGGGAGGCAAAATGTTTCAAGAAGCTAATCTCATCCGCGGAAAACGCAGCGTCTTGTCTCCATCCCAAATTGAAGGTTCCCAGCGTGCCCTTGGGAGTTGTAAGTGGAAAGCAACACAGAGACTGAATACCCGATTCCAACAACTGAGTAAGATACGAGGAATGACTGGCGGACAATCGTTCGCGATTGTAAACGATCGTCTCGGCGTTCAGAAAAGCTGGGCCCCACGCTTCCTCAGTAACTGGCACTCTGATCTCGGCGCCAATCACACGCCGGGCGACTTCAAAGTCCAGCGCGTACACCCGCATTTGACTTATCCTCTCATCATAGAGGGCAATGCCGGCGAAATCCGGCTGAACAGTCTTCCTGAGGAAATCAGAGGTGGCAAGAAACAACTCCTGGTCGCCCAAGTTCAATGTCAACAGCGTGCTGAACTCAGCCAACGCCTCCAGTCGCTGTATCTGAGTCCAAACCTGGGTTGGGGGACCCTCCTCTGGTTTGGGAGTCCCGGGGACCTCAACTACAACCGCGCCCACCTGGCGGACCCGCCCCTCGGCGTCCTTGATCGGGAAATAGTTCTCAATCCAGCGGGCCGCTTCCGTCCTGGTCGGCAACTTCGCCACCAACTCAAAATTCGACAGCGGTTCCCCGGTCGTGAAAACGTGATGGAAGGCCGGCTCCACTTTAGCCGCAACTTCACCCAGGACGTCATGGACGGTTTTACCCAGGTGCGCAGCCGCAGGAATTCCATTCATCCGTGCCAGCGCATCGTTGATCTTCACATAGCGGAGACTCTCGTCGCAGATGACAAACCCCACATTGGGTACATCGAAAAAGCTGGCCCAATTCTCTTGCGCCGTCGTCGTGGCCGCACGCTCAAGAAACTGTTCGCCATCTCCCCGCTTGGCGTTGACTTCATCAAACTGCATCGATACGACTCCACAGACTCCGCTGTTTATCTAGGAAAATATTCCGCCAGTTGCAGAAGGATGAAAGAGGCCGGCGGGGAGGAGATCGGCTTGTCAAAGCCGGACAAGGGCAAGTCTGAGGAGACCCCGCATGCCAGTCAGACGGGGCTAAAGCAAGAACATACACCGATCCCGCACGCGACGGGACTATCCCCCGGCGCCGGAGATCACTGCGCGTGACGAAGTGGCCAGCAGGAACCATTTGCGCGAGCCCACGGTGCCCCCCTCGTGCAAATCTTTTCCAACACCGGCATACTACTGATGCTCAAGAATAATAGACAAACCACGGCTGGAATCAAAGAGGTTTCTTGTTTCCGTAGTTTTCTCGAAAGATTCCATGCTCCCATTACGGCACCAAGCCGGCGATCGAAGCAGGCCATCATATTGTCCGCATATAGTCACGTGGCATGAGAATTGCCCGCCATTTTCCTGACATGAATTTGTTGTTAACATCTTATGTTCCTATATGTTAAGGTGATGTGCCGAAATGTCGGCACTTGAAAAGATGCCTCGATCCCAGCCCTCAGAACGAGAACTCGAGTCGGCGCTCGCGGCCGCTGGCTTCTTGCAGTTAACTAAGTGCACTCTCATCGTCAGGCAACGGGTGGCTAAAGGAACCACGCGGCAATTCGGTTTAAGCGCACGAGAGATTTGGATATTGCTGGCCGCCCGCTGCGCGAAACCGGTAACCCAGAAACAAATCGCCAGGCACCTCGCGCTGAATGAAAATGTTCTGGTGCTGCTGCTCGACCGTCTGGAGAAAAGTGGTCACGTCCGGCGAGTTCGAAACCCGGCGAATCGCCGGGAACAATTTGTGCGCCTGACTCCCAAGGGGGCAGCAGTCACGCGTCGCGTGCTTGCCGCCAAAACAAAGTTTTATCGCATGGCGTTCGCCCCGCTGGATGACACACTCATTCAGGTGCTGCTCAAAGCGGCACAGGATGTCCTCGCCTTTGAGGCAAGTCGAGCCAAGTCCGTTCGCCGCTGAAGATGTCGAACAGCCAACGCTCGGTGCCCCAGGTTCACGCCCTCAGTGCGACGCCTCCAGCCCCAGCGCCCTCGCTTTCGGAGCGCTAACCTGGGCGGAGGAATATCCGCTTTGTCTGTCCATTCTGCAGTTCACGATCGCTAGCGCTCGGTGCCCCAGGTTCGCGCCCTCAGTGCGACGCCTCCGGCCCCAGCGCCCTCGCTTTCGGGGCGCTAACCTGGACGGAGGAATATCCGCTTCGTCTGTCCATCCTGCAGTTCACGATCGTTAGCGATCGGTGCCCCAGGTTCGCGCCCTCAGTGCGACGCCTCCAGCCCCAGCGCCCTCGCTTTCGGGGCGCTAACCTGGGCGGAGGAATATCCGCTTTGTCTGTCCATCCTGCGCTTCACGATCGGTAGCCATCCATTGCGATTCGATCTCCACCGGCCCGCTTTCACGCAACGCGTAGTGGCGATAGCTGCTCCACTTCCATTCCCCCGGCCGCATGACTAAACCGCGCGTTACCGGATTCCGGTGCATGTACCGCAGTTTGATGGCAAACTCGCGGTGGTCCCTCACGTTGCGATCGTAGTAACGTTTTTGCCAGAACGTCCCCGGCTTTCCGAGCCTGGCTCCGGCTCGTTTGGAGAAGGACAGTTTCAAGAAGTGAATGGCCTCGGCCAGCGGGGCTCGGGGCGGCTCACTCAGCAGTAAGTGAACGTGCTCGGGCATGACGACATATCCATAAACATACATCGCAAAGCGACGGCGCATGCCCTCCAAACGGAGGGCCAACAAGTC